>CAVQRQ010000022.1:0-783033 GCA_963715265.1 uncultured Acidobacteriota bacterium | reverse complement strand
CCACGCGGAGCAGCAGAAGTCGTTCCACGACAAACTGGACGAGGGCGAACCCATCTGGCTCTTCGGTGCCTACGCGAGGCGCCCGCCACGCCGGGCCTCACGAGCGAACAGCGCGCCCTGGGCCTGTCGACGCTGCCGCCGAGAAACGCTGATGCCCGCTGGCGCGACCAACTACCGCCGGTGGGTCAACTTCCCGTGGCTCGTGGTCGAGGCCGGTGGGCAACGCGAGGCAGGCGAGTGGACGGGCGAGGACCGCACCCGGTTGGACGCGCTCGCGAGACGGGCCCACGCGCTGGGCCTCTGGATCCGCTTTACACGCTGAACGGCCATACGGCCGCGGAGGATTGGGGCTGGTCGGCGGGCTACAACTTCGGGAGCCTGGCTGCCGCCACCATCCGCTGGAAGGCCGCGCGCGACGCCGGGGTGGACTTCATCGCCACCCTATCAGACCAGGCGTTCGCGAAGAGTCCGCGGTAGGGCGCGGTCTCCGACCGCGCCGTTCGTGGATAACAGCCGCGTTTGCCGTCCCGGCGGGCCGCCGCCCACGAGCGCTGCGGCTCGCCGCAGCCCTTGGCGTCGTGGCGATGGGCCTCACGCTCGGGTGGGGTCTGTGGCCGAAGCCCCATCGGCAGTAGCGACGCGCTCCTGAACGTGCTCGCCATCGAGACGGGCGCGCGCATTCGCCTGACCGACACTGCCGGCCCGCATGCGTTTCCCCGCTGGTCGCCGGATGGCAAGTGGGTGGCGTTTCGCACCGACGGCCTCGGTCTCTTCGTCGTCTCGCCGTTGGGAGGGAAAGCACGAAGGGTCCTGGATGCGGATCAGGCCAGAGACGACTGCTGGATGCCGGACGGCAACCGGATTCTGTACGTGTCGGCGGAGGCGCCACCCACGCTCAGGACGGTGGGTACATCCGGAGCGGCGAAACGCTCCCGGGCCCCCGGAGGTCCATGTGGCGGATGCGGATGGACAGAACGTCGAATGCCTGACGACGATGCGCGCGACCATCGGCGGTAGCCCGAAATTCTCCCCCGACGGGAAGTGGATGGCCGGTTCAGATGGCGGAGACGAGCGGAGAGCCGGCCCTACCGTCGCTCCGGTCTCCTGAACGAACAACGAGCGGATCCGGCGCGCGCCGAACCCGCTCGTTTGCACTCCGACGGGTCGGGGAAGGGGAAGGGACCCGCCGAGAGACCGCTGGATGGGGCGACTTGCTCAGAAGCCGACCCGCATCCCCATCTCGAGACGCCGCGCAGCCATGGCGGCGGTCGGCTGGCCGAACTCGGGCGACGTGATGACCGAGCCGTAGTTGATGTAGTTCACCTGGTTGAAGACGTTGAACGTCTGCAGGTAGAGTTCGAGGCGCATCGCCCTGTCGCCGCCGTTTGTCGGACCAAAGCCGCCACCACCGCGGCCGCCACCACCGGGGCCGCCGATCACCACACCACCGCCTCGGCCTCCGGGCCCCGTGGGCCCGCGCTGCGGACCGAAGCCGCGGCTCCAGCTCAGACGGATGTCGGTGTTGCTCTGCCAGGGCAACCGCCCCGCGTTGCGGCTCAGGCCCAGGGGGCGCTCGTTCACGACGCCGTCCAGGTTCGTGTCGAAGCCCGAGGTGATGTTGTACGGCCGGCCCGACTGCGCGCGGACGTTCAGGCCAAGCCGGAGCCCCCAGCCGATGTCGGCGCTGAGGAAGCTGAAGAACCGGTGCCGCACGTCGTCGGACGCCGGGCCCCACTCGGCCTCGAGGTCGTTGCTGTCGACGGGCAGGTTGAGCGCGGAGTCGCTGTAGTTCCGGCGCTCGCCGAGCGTGTAGCCGAAGACGCCGAAGAGGCGACGCGGCTGGTAGTTGAAGTTGAAGTTCAGGTCCAGGCCCTGGCTCTCGGCCGACGCCGTCGTCTCGAGGTAGGTGACGTTGCCGACAGTCGGGTCGGGCCGCACGCCGAGCACCGGCGCGTTGATGTTGCGGGCGCGGAACTGGTTCCAGCCGTACTGGTTGAAGTAGTTCGCGCGCAGCCGCAGCCAGCTCAGGAGCTGCTGCTCGACGCCCACCGAGTAGCGGCGGACCGTCGGCATGTTCAGGTCGTCGCCGACCTGCACGATGCTGGGCGGAATCACCACGACGAGGCCGCCGTCGTACGGGTTCGGGTACCCGGGGTTGCGGATGATCGTGTCGTACTGCCGCGTGCCGTCCTGGCGCAGGGCGTTCTCGTACAGGCTGGTCTCGTACCAGTCGTAGAAGATGCCGGCGCCGGCGCGCACCGTGGTCTTGTTGCTCTTGAACGGCGACCACGTCATGCCCGCACGGGGCGCCAGGTTCATCTTGTCGTCGATGAGCGACTGCGCTTCGTAACGCGCGCCGAACGACAGCAGCAGGTTCTTCCGGAACCGGTAGTCGTCCTGCACGAACATCCCGATCTCGGTGTTGCGGTACTCGACGTACGGGTCGCCGGCGCGAATCGTGTAGTTGTTCGGACGGGCGTTCTCGTAGGCGTTCAGTGACGGGAACGTGAAGGTGCCCGCGAAATTGCGCAGTTCGTCGCCGATGTAGTTGCCGGTCTCGATCTCCATGCCGGTGCGCACGCTGTGCTTCTTGCCGACGGGGATGTCGAGGTTGTCCACGGCGCGGATCTGCCAGAAGCGCCGACCGCCCTGGATTTGCGCGCCACCGTCGGTGAAGGCGTCCTGGACGCGGACCGTCGGGTCGTTGCTCACCGAGAGGGACTCGCTCTCCTGCCACGAGTACTGGACGCGGACTTCGTTGAGGTACTTCTTGGCGAACGTGCCGATGTCGGACACGCGCACCATGTTCGTGAAGCCCTCGCGGCTGTAGGCGCGCGACTCGAGGTCGAAGTTGCCGATGCCGAGGTTCTCCGCGCTGTTGGTGTCGCGGTCGAAGGAGAACCGGAGCGTGTGCGTCTTGGTGAGCACGTGCTCGACGTTGAAGTCGATGTTGAGCCTGTCGGACGGCTGGTTCACCAGGCTGTTGAAGCTCCCCGTGGGCGTGCTCGCGACGATCGTCTGCACGTCGTACTCGTTGTTGCTGCGGACGTTGAGCGAGAAGCCGGTGCGGCCCTTGACGATCGGGCCATCGATTCCGACGAGCCGTACCGGTAGGTCTGCCCCTCGCCCCTGACCGGCGAGAACGCGTTGCGGGCGTCGAGCGAGTTGTCGCGGAAGCCGAACGTCATGTTGTTGCGGATCGGGCCGTTGCCGGGCCGCGTGACGATGTCGACGCGCGGGAAGCCGGCATCGTGGTTCTCGGCCGCGTAGGGGTCGAACCGGAAGCGGATCTCGCGGATCTGCGACTTGGGCGGCAGCTGCCCGCCCTCGAACCCGTTGACGCGGATACGCGCGCCGGGCCCGGCGAGCTGCTCGAGCTGCTGCTGCATCTCGTCCGGGTCGTCGGCCAGCGCCTCGATCTGCGACGCGCTGAGCGCCGTGGAGAACGATTCGGTCACGGCGCGGTCGGCCGTGTCCTGCTCGACGTCCACCTGTTCGATGAACCCGGCGATCTCGAGCGTGATGTCGTGCTTCGAGTTACGGCCTGCCCGCACCTGCAACTCCGCGGCGGCGTTGGGCTCGAACCCGGGGAACTCGGCCACGGCCGCGTACTTGCCGGGCATCAGCCCCTGGAACGTGATGACGCCCCGCTCATCGGCCAGCTGCTGGTCCACGGTGCCGTCGGGCTTCGTGAGGTTGACGTTGGCGGCGGCAATCGCCGCGCCCGTCGTGTCGTAGACGGTGATCGTCAACGACCGGGCCGCTGCTGCGCCTGCGCGCCGGAAGCCACGCCGGCGACGAGCAGTACCGCTGCCAGGAACGTACGAAGCCAGGTCATCTCAGTTACTCGCCTTCTTCTGGAACTGCTCGGCCTTGAGGGCCACGTTGAGCTTGTACTTCTCGATGGTCCACTCCTCCTGCACCTTGCCCTCGACCTGACGGGTGATCTTCTTGTGCGGGAGCAGGACGCCATCGACCTTCTTGTAGTCGCTGTAGAACACGTTGGCCTCGACGAGGGGCGGCGGGGGCTCGGCCTCCATCTTCTTGCGCATCTCCTCGAAGTAGGCGCGGCGCTCCTCGTCGTTCTTGAACTGCGGCGGCGGCGTGCGCTGCACCATGCGCGGCTGGCGCATCATGTAGCTCAGCATCAGCGGCCGATGCTCGGCCTGGTCCACGAAGAGCCGCGCGCGGAAGTTGTCGGGCCCGGTGATGTCGATGACGTCGGCCACGCCGTTGGGCGCTTCGGCCTCCGCCACGTAGGCGAACGAGAGGGTCGAAAGCACGGGGGAGGTCGGGAGGATGCCGAGCAGCGTCCTGTAGAGCTCGGCCCTGATGCCGATGGCCGGATCCTGTCGGTTCGCCCCGCCGGGCCCGCCAGGACCACCTGCCCCGGTCGCACCCGGGGCGCCAGGCCCGCCTCCGCGACCGCCCGGGCCGCCAAACCGCATCATGAACCCGCCCCCGCCACCGCCCGTGGCGTCGCGGAAGGCCTCGGTGCCCTTGACCGTCTGCGCGATCCGCGGGCCGGCCATGCCGTTGGGCAGCTGGATGTCGGTGGTCACCTGAAACGCGTCGGGCAACAGGCCGTAGAGCTCGAGCCCACCCGTCATTTCGCGCTCGCCGAACACGCGGCGATACTCGCCTTCGCCGTGAACGACGTCATCTTCGAGACCTTGTCGCCCCCCATGGCCTTGGCCACCGCGGCCAGCACGTCCTGGGCCTTGGCAGGGTCGCCCTTGGCGGCCACGGCCGGCGCGGCCTGGCCGGCAGGCGCCTGCGCCATCGCCATCCCGCTCGCCACCACGCTCGCCAACGCGACCATCGTCGCGGTCCTGATCATCTGCTGCTGCATATGAGTGCCCACTTCCCCTTGGCCCTTTTCGGCCTGTTCGGCCATTTACCCGGGTGGCCGCCCTCGCCCCTTCCCTTGGGCTCGAATCCATTGGACGATCCCACGGGCTCTCCGGTGGTTAAGTGGCAGCTAAAAGATCGTTAAGGATGAAAAATGACGGCATCGCCGTGATCGGATCGGGGGCTGCGGGGCTGATGGCGGCCATTGCCGCGGCCCGCCAGTCACCCGGCGCCGGGGTCGTGGCCTTCGACGGCGCGCCACGCCTCGGCGCCAAATCCTGATCGCGGGCGGGGGCGCTGCAACGTCACCCACCACGCGGTGAGCGAGCGGGATTTCTGCGGATCCACGCCAGCCGCGATCCGTCGCGTGCTCAGGGCTTTCGACGTGGAGGCAACCCGCGCCTTCTTCGCGGCCGAGGGTGTGCCCCTCGTGCAGGAACCCACGGGCAAGCTGTTCCCCCGCTCCAACCGCGCCCGCGACGTGCTCGAGGCGCTCCTCCACGCCGCACGCCGTGCGGGGGTGACGCTGTGCCACCCCTTCCGGGTGACAGCCATCCACGACCACGGGCCCGCCGGGTACGAGGTGGCGGGCGACGACAGGCGATTCGGGGCGGTCATCCTGGCGACCGGGGGCCGCAGCGTGCCGAAGACCGGCTCCGATGGGTCCGGCCATGCGCTCGCGTGTTCCCTCGGCCTGCCGCTGACCCCGCGCATCTTCCCCGCGCTGGTGCCCCTCCTCCTGCCCGAGGGCCACCTGGTCAGGAGCCTGTCGGGTCTGGCCACCGACGTCCGGCTGACTGTCGTCAGCGGATCGGGACGTCACCTGCGCGTCGTCTCGGGGGCGCTGCTGTGCACACACCAGGGGCTGTCGGGACCCGCCGTGCTCGATGCGAGCCGGCACTGGCAGGCCGCCCTGTTCGACGACGCCGGCACCGGGTTGCTGGTGAACTGGCTCCCCGACGAGGTCCCCGACGCGCTCGACAGTCGACTGCAGCAACTGGGTCGTCGTCCCCTGCGCCGCGCCCTGGCGCCGCCCCTCCCCGACCGACTGGCCGACGCCCTCTGTGTGCTGGCGGGCGTGGACCCCGACCAACCCGGCGCCACCCTCGGTCGCCGACCACCGCCGGCGCCTGGTCGGCGTGGCGACGGCGTGGCGCGTCCCGGTGGCCGGTACCCGGGGGTTCGAGGTGGCCGAGGTGACGGCCGGGGGCGTCCCCCTCGCCGCCCTGACGGCCGGTCTCGAGGCGCGCGATTGTCCCGGCGTCTTCGTGTGCGGCGAGATCGTCGACGTCGACGGCCGGATCGGCGGCTTCAACTTCCAGTGGGCGTGGGCCAGCGGCACCGTCGGCGGTCGGGCCGCGGCCGCGCGCGTGGCGCGCGCGCCGGCCGAACCTGTGTCACGATGACCAGACGGATGGGAACACGACGGGCGGCGGGAAGCGTGCTGGCAGCCGTCCTGGCAGCCCTGGTCGGCTCGGCCGAGCCGACGGCGCAATCCACCTCCGTCACGCCCCTGCTCTGGGAAGGCCACCGCGGCACGCAGCGAATCGCGCTGTTTGGAACGATTCACGTCCCGGACCCGCGGGTGCTCGCGCTGCCCTCGCCCGTGCGGCGCGCCTTCGACGCGTCGGACCGCGTGGTCACCGAAATCCCGCTGGACGCGGGCCGGCAGGCGGAACTGGCGGCGCTGCTGCTCCTGCCTGAGGGACAGCGGCTGCGGGCGATCGTCGGGGAGGCGCGATTCGCGCGCCTGGAACAGCGCGTGCGCGCCGCGCTCGCGCCGACGGCACCCGAGGTGGCCCCGCTCGTGGCGAGCATGCTCGACAGGCTCAAGCCCTGGGCCGCCGTGGCGCAGCTCGCGACGCTGGAGTACCTGCCGGCACTGCTGGCAGGACGCGTCTCGCTCGACGCGCAGCTGTATGCCGATGCCATCGCGGCCGGCAAGCGGGTGGGCGGGCTCGAGACCGTCGCCGAGCAGGCTGGTGCCTTCGACGCCTTCAGTGTGGAGGAACAGGCCGCGCTGCTGGACGAGGCCCTGAGCGACCTCGAGGAGCCCGGACAGGCCGTCACCGGGGCCACGCTGGTCGAGTGGTACCTCGCGGGCGACGGCGAGAAGCTCGCAGGAGCGCTCTCCCAGGGCACCGGCGACCCGGAACTCGCGCGGAAATTCCAGGCCGAGGTGCTCGTCAAGCGCAACCATCGCATGGCCGACCGGATCGAGGCCCTGCGCCGGGACACGCCGGACGAGACGGTGTTCGTGGCCGTGGGGGCTCTCCACCTCGTGGGTACCGAAAACCTGCCGCAGCTGCTGGAAGCGCGCGGCTACGAATTGCGCCGGGTACGGCCCTGAGGGCCCGCCGGCAGGAAGAGTCGGGATGCGTTCGAGTTCCGTGTTGATGGCCGTGCTCCTCGTCGCTGGCTGCAGCGCCACACCCTCCTCGCAGGCGCAGCCGGCGTCGGGCCCGCCGACGGGAGCGTCCGGATCGGTGCTGGCCACCGTCAACGGCGTGCCAATCACCGAGGACGACGTGCGCAAGACCGTGGGTCTCGAGATCTCGCGGCTGGAGGAGCAGATCTACCAGTTGCGCCGGCAGCAGGTCGACGGCCTGGTGGCTCGTCGACTCCTCGAAGCGGAGGCCGCACGGCGCGGCCAGTCGGTGGAGGCGCTCGAGCAGGCCGAGGTGACCGCGAAGATCACCCCGGTGACCGAAGCCGAGATCGATGCGTTCGTCGAGGCCAACCGCGCGCGTATCCGCGGCGACGTCACGCAGCTGCGCCCCCAGATCCGGGAGTTCCTGACCGAGCAGCAGGCCGACGCCCGCCGCAGCACGCTCGTGGAAGGACTCCGCGCCGCGGCGAAGGTCGAGATGCTCCTCGAGGCGCCGGCGCCGTACCGCGCGGAGGTGGACATCGAGGGCGCGCCCGTGCGCGGCACGCCCACGGCGCCCGTGACCATCATCGAGTACTCCGACTTCCACTGCCCCTTCTGCCGGCGCGTGCAGCCCACGCTGACCGCCCTGCTCGACAAGTACAAGGGACAGGTGCGGCTCGTGTACAAGCACCTGCCGCTCGACGGCCTCCACCCGCAGGCACGCCGCGTGTCGGAGGCGGCCTGGTGCGCGGCGAAGCAGGACAAGTTCTGGGCGTTCCATGATGCCGTCTACGCCGACGGCACGACCGACGCCGCCGACGCGACGCTCACGCGCTACGCCTCCGCGGCAGGCCTCGATACCGCGGCGTTCACGGCATGCCTGTCCACCCCCGAGGCCGGCACCGCCATCCAGCGCGACGTCGCGCAGGGCGAGGCACTCGGGCTCAACAGCACGCCCCGGGTTCTTCGTCAACGGCCGCGAGATTCGCGGCGCGCAGCCCATCGAGGCGTTCACCGCCATCATCGACGAGGAGCTGCGCGGCGCGCGCCGCTGACACGTCGGTGCACACGCTGCCCGAGGCGGGCGATCCGCTGTACCGCGCGCTGTTCCACCACAACCCGCAGCCGATGTGGGTATACGACTGCGAGACGTTCGCGTTTCTCGACGTGAACGCCGCGGCCGAAGCCATGTACGGCTACACCCGCGAGGAGTTCCTGTCGACGACGGTGCTCGCGATCCGGCCGCCCGAGGAGCGCGATCACATTCGGGCCGTGGCGGGCGCGCAGCCCCAGGCCTCCGCCCGGAGCGGCCCGTGGCGCCACGTGCGCAAGGACGGCACCGCGACCGTCGCCCGGATCACCTCCATTCCGACAACCGTCGCCGGGCGGCCTGCCCGGCTCGTGCTGGTGCACGACGTCACGGCCGAGACGTCGCTCGCGCAGCAGCTCGCGCAGGCGCAGAAGATGGACGCGATCGGGCAGCTCGCCGGTGGCGTCGCGCACGACTTCAACAACCTCCTGACCGTGATCAACGGCTACGGCAGCTGGTGATGTCGCGGCTGCACCCGGCCGATCCGCTGCGCGTGGACACCGGTCACATCCTGCAGGCCGGCGAGCGTGCCGCAGCGCTCACGCAGCAGCTCCTCGCGTTCAGCCGGCAGCAGGTGCTGCAGCCGCGCCCGCTCGATGTGGGCCGCGTGATCGCGGGCCTTCGCCCCATGCTCGGGCGCCTCCTGCGCGAGGACATCGAGGTCCGCGTGACGCTGGCCCCTGGCCTCCCCGCCGTGATGGCGGATCCGGGTCAGATGGAGCAGGTCCTCATCAACCTCGCCATCAATGCGTCCGACGCGATGCCTGACGGCGGCACGCTGGCGATCGCGGAGCGCGAGGCCCTCGTCGATGCCGGGATGGCGGATCGGTGCGGCCTGAGACCGGGGGCCTACGTCAGCATCGCGGTGACCGATACCGGCGTCGGCATGGACGAACCGACCCGGAGCCGCATCTTCGAGCCGTTCTTCACCACCAAGGCCAAGGAACGCGGCACCGGACTCGGCCTGCCCGTCGCGTACGGCATCGTCACGCAAACGGGCGGCACGATCGAGGTCGACACGCGCAGGGGCGGGGGCTCCACCTTCACCGTGTACCTGCCGCTGGCCGACGCGCCGGCCGCCGACGCCCCGGAGACCCCGTCAGCCGACGTGTCCAGCCTGACCGGACAGGAGACGGTGCTGATCGTGGAGGACCACGATGCGGTGCAGCGGCTGGCGGCCGACGTCCTGCGCGCGTACGGCTACCAGGTCCTCGTCGCCGATGACGGCGACGACGCCATCGCGATCGCCGAGGCGCGGAGCGGGACGATCGAATCTGCTGCTGACCGACGTGGTCATGCCGCGCAGGAGCGGCCGCGACGTCGCGATGGAACTCCAGCAGCGGATTCCCGCGTTGCGGGTGCTGTTCATGAGCGGGTACGCACCTGCGACCGACTCGCAGACCGGCGTTCGGACGGGCGTGCCCGAGCCGGCGCCACACTTCATCGCGAAGCCCTTCACGCCCGCCGACCTGCTGTCGCGCGTGCGGGAGGCCCTCGCGACGCCCGTGGCCGGCCATGGCGCCCTGCCCGCCGATCCGGCGCCCACCCTGTCCGTGCAGGGCCGCGTGGTCGTGGCCGACGACGAACCCGGGCTGCGACTGCTGCTGACGGCCATCTTGTCGGGGGCCGGGTACGAGGTCCTGCAGGCGCAGGACGGACTCGAGGCGCTGCGCCTGTGCCAGCACGATCGCGTGGACCTGCTGCTCACCGACCTCGTGATGCCCGACCAGGAAGGGCTGGAGACGATCCGCCGGATGCGCCACGAACGTCCGGACATTCCGGTCGTGGCGATGTCGGGGGCGTTCGACGGCGACTTCCTCGAGGTCGCCCAGGCCCTCGGCGCGTCAGCAGTCCTGCCCAAGCCGTTCACGCCAGACCAGGTCGTGGAAGTGATCGCCCGCGTGCTGCGAAGGACGGGGGCTCCCCGCTAGGACCGCGTGAGGGAGGTCGCGCGATCAGAGCCTCAGCAGGACGGCCCTGGCGGGGCGTCCCGTCGCGGCCGTGAGCGCGCGGGCGTAGAGGGCGACCTGTCGCCTGTAGGTGTCGAGGCTGGCGTCCATGTCCACGTCCGTCTTGAAGTCGATCACCGTCCAGCCATCCGCATCCTCGAAGGCCATGTCGAGGTGTCCCTCGATCGACGTCCCGTCCTCCAGGCGCAGCGTGACGGGCGCCTCGCGGCGGCATCGTCCCGCGCGATCGGCGGCCGCGGCGGCCCGCACCAGCGGGTGCTGCAGGGTCTCATGCACGGCGGCCGCCACCGAGGGCAGATCGAGGTCGCCGACGGCGAGGACGCGGGCCTTGAAGTCCACGGCGGCCGTGATCTCGTCGATCGTGGCCTCGAGGCCCACCACGGCCAGCACCTCGTGGAACAGCGCGCCGAACGCGCGTCCGCCGCGCCGGGGCGTGGCCGACGCCACGTGCAGCACCGCGACGTCGGCGGCCGGCAGGTCCATCCCGCGCGCCGCGTCGGTCACGCGCTGCACCTGCAACGATGGCGCTGCGCCGCGAGCGAGCCTGTCGGCGTGCAACTGAGCCCATCGATCCACGGCCTGGTGCCCCTCGCGCACGCGGTCCTCTGGCGCGGCCTTGTCGATGAGCGCCTTCTGGCGCTCGCCGAACGACAGTTCCGCGTCGAGGTGCAGCGTGAACGGGTCCCACCATGTGACGTCGAACGGCGCCGAGGCAGGCCCGAGCACGTACCGGCCCGGGCGCACGGGAGTCGCGTAGGCGGCCGCTTCCGCGTCAGGACGATCCAGCACCGAGTCCCGTCCGAACCCGGGGCACCCGATCGCCGGCTCCGGGAGGGGCCACGGCCTGTCGGGATAGAGCGCCTGGTTCATGACACCCAGCCACTTCTCGCCGTGCCGCGCACCAGGATAGGGCTCGTCGCCGACCGCGGGCACCACGAGAAGGTCGCGGGCGCGGGTGGCCGCGACGTAGGCGAGGCGATGGCCCTCGGCCCTGTCGCGCGCGATCTCCCTGTCGCGCTCCTCGGCCAGTTCCACGGGCGTGCACCCCGCGATCGTCTGCACGCACAGGTTCCGCTCCGCCACGAGCGCCCGTGACGGGCGATCCGACGAGAGCCTGCACGTGATGTCGGCCAGGATCACCACCGGGAACTCGAGGCCCTTGGCCCTGTGCACCGTCATCATGCGCACGCCGTCGGTGCCTTCCTCGAGGATCGGGCTCTCGGCGGCCTCCGTGTGGGTCTCGTCGACGAACTGCTGCACGAAGCCCCGGAACGAGGCGCCCTCCGACGCCTCGTACTGACGCGCGAGTTCGACGACGTGGAGCACGTTGGCGAGCGCCTGCTCGCCACCCGGTCGCAGCGCCAGGCCGGCGTGCGCGCGCGTGGCCCGCAGCAGGGCCTGCACGGTGTCCTGCACCGGCACGCGGTTGCGCTGACGGTGGAGCGACTGCAGCAGCCGCAGCGCGTCCTCGATGGCCTCCTGTTCGGTCGGCTCGCCCTCGCGCACGGCGTCCGCGCCGGTGCGCGCCGCGGCAATCGGGTCCAGTCGCCCGGCGTGGGCCTGCCTGTATGCCAGCAGCTGATGGTCCGGGAACGCGAAGAAGCCGCCGCGCAGGGTCGCGTACACCGACAGCTCGTCGTCTGGCCACTCGATCGCGCACAGCGCGGCGCGCAGGGCATCGACCTCCTCGCGATCGTGGAAGCTCCGTCCGCCGACCAGCAGGTGCGGCACCTGTCGCGCCTCGAGCGCCTCGGCGTAGGGACGCGTGACGTCGCGGCCCCAAGCTCGTGAAGCGCCGGAAGAGGATCGCGACGTGCCGCGCCTGGATGGGCACGCGCTCTTCGCGGCCTCCCGGCGTGCGCTCGGAGACCGTCCACCCGCTCTCGCGCACGAGCCACTCGACGAACGCGCCGACGGCCTCCGGCAGCGACGCCTCGATCGCCTCGTGGCTCACGTACCTGGACTTGTAGGGTCTCGGCACGGGGAGCGCGACGAGCGCGGGCTGCGTCGCGTGGTCGCGACGGACGGGCTCGAGGGGGACGTACTCGGCCTGCGATGCCTCGCGGTCGCCGTCCATGACGGGCGCGAAGACGTGGTTGATCGCGCGCTGGAGGGCGGGCACGCTGCGGAAGCTGGTCCGCAGTTGGCAGGCGAGGGCGCCGGCGTCGAGGAGGCGCTCCTTGACCTGCCAGTACGTGTCGACGTCCGCGCGGCGGAAGCGGTAGATGGACTGCTTCGGATCGCCGACGACGAAGAGCTTGCCGGCCTGCGGCCTGGCGCGCAGCCAGTCCGCCTCGGCTGGATCGTCGGCGGCCAGGAGCATGAGGATCTCGGCCTGGATGGGGTCGGTGTCCTGGAACTCGTCGACGAAGATCCGCCTGTAGCGGCCCTGGAGGGCGACGCGGACGTGGGCCTGGTCGCGCAGGAGATCACGCGCCTTGATGAGGAGGTCCATGAAGTCGAGCGCGCCGCGCGCCTTCTTGGCCGCGGCGTAGCGCGACAGGCACGGCTGCAGCTCGCGCTGGAGGCAGGCCGCGAGATCGGCCTCGAGCGCCGCCGTTGTCGACTGGAGCCGCGCCCGAAGCTCGGCGTGCGCCGCCTTCACCGTCTCGCGCGGCACACCCGTGGCGTACGTGCTGCCGTATCCGGTGCGGGATCGCGTGAACGCCTTGTCACGCACGAGCGGGCCGAGCAGCGCCTCGATCGAGTCGAGCGCCTCCTCACTGACCTCCCCCTCCGCGAGGGCCGTGGCATGCCGGTGGCTGAACCGCCGAATGGGCGCCGTGTCGATGTAGAGGTTGTCGGCCGGCGACCCTGTCGCGCTCAGCGTGGCGAAGTCGTGGAGGCCTGGAGCGCCGACGACAGGAGGACGTGGCGGTCGATGGGATCGCGCCGCCACGGCGCGCCGAAGTCGCGCCATTCGTCGAGCGCGCCGACGGCCGATCGCAGCGCCGCTCGCGGGCCGGCGTCGCCCTCATCGTCGCGATACGCGCGACGCAGGACACGACGCACTCCCTCCGGAGGGGCTTCGAGCGTCTCGCGCAGCCACTGGTCGACGGCGCCGTCGCGCAGGTGGGCGGCCACGGGTTCGAGCAGCACCTCGAACCGGGGGTCGACGCCCGCCTCGACCGGACGTTCGCGCAGGAGCTCCGCGCAGAAGCCGTGGATGGTGCTGACGTGCGCGTCCTCGAGGTGCGCGAGGGCATCCTCGAGGCGATCGCGGGCCTCGCCGGCGCGCTGTTCGCGCGCGTGCTCGATCTCCTCCCGCAGGCGGAGCTTGAGCTCGCCAGCGGCCTTCTCGGTGAACGTGACCGCCGCCATCTCGCGGATGCGCGCACGCCCTTCCGCGAGCGTGTTCACCATCCGCGCGATCAGCTCGGTGGTCTTGCCCGTGCCCGCGGCGGCCTCGACGACGAGTGTGGCGTCGAGGTCCTCGCGGATGCGCCGCCGATCGCGCTCGTCGACGAGGCCCGCGAGGGTCATTTCATCCTCCGCAGCTGTGAGAGTTCCGCCAGCGCCCTGGTGTCCTTGCGTCTGGGCAGCGATTGCGCCGACGGTCCGCACACGGCCGCGAAGTCGCACCATGTGCACGCGTCCTCTGCCGGCGCCGCCGGGAAGCGGCCATCCTGGATGGCGTGGTCGATGATGGCGAGCACCTCGAGGCCTGCCGTCCGCGTGGCCTCGCCCGTGGCGCCGGTGATGGCCCACGGGTGCTCCTCGTAGCCGCCCTCCTCCGTGCAGTAGTACAGGCGCGACGCGGTGACGCTCCCGTCGAAGGCCGCCTCGACGGCCATCGCGTAGAGGATCGGCTGCAGCGTGCGCCCGCCGTTGACGACGACGCGGGCGCCCAGGCGATGGCGGCCCGTCTTGTAGTCGGTGATCCGCCACTGCCCTTGGTCGCCGCGCTCGAGCAGGTCGACCACACCGTGCAGGCGCGTGCCGTCTGGCAGCACGACGTCCTCGCGGCGGCTGGCCTCGTCGCGTCCGAACCCTCCGGAGAAGCCCACGCCGATTTCGACCCGGGCAGGCGTCCACTGCCGTCCGTCGGCTGGCAGCCGCCGCACCCACTCGTGCACGTCGCGGCGCATCGCGGCGACGGCGTCCTGCCACACGCGCAGGATCGGCGGGCGCAGGCGGTCCTCGTACTCGTCGGCCACCTGGGTCACGAGTTGGTCGGCCACCTCCTGCGCCTCGGCCACGAGCCCCTCCGTGAGCGGCGCCCACCCTTTCTCGATGAACGCCCGCATGATCGCCGCGAGCATCTCGTGCACCATCGATCCGCGCGTCAGCGGGTCGAGCGTGGCCAGCGGCGCCGCCTCCTCACGCGGCTCGAGGCGAAGGATTGTCGAGAGGTAGAACTGGAACGGGCACGAGGCGAACCGCTGCAGCGCGGACGCCGAGTAGGGACGGGCGCTGAGCCTGTGGCCTGCGAGCGTCTCGGGTGGGGTGACGAGGCCGTCGTTGACCGTCCACGCGCGCGACAGGCGCTGGTGCCGGGCGAGCAGGGACCGCCTCAGCGCAGGGTCGAGGTCGAACAGGTAACGGGCGCGACCCGCCAGGTCCGTGTCGGGCCCACGCAGGTAGCGCTGCAGCATGCTGAGGTCGTGCTCGGCGGCGTCGATGGCGCTGGCGGGATCCTGGGGGGCCGGCCAGGCGAGCCTCGCCCCGCTGCGCTGCTGCGCGTCGCGCATCAGCGACTCGTAGCCGGGGACCCGACCCGTGACGGCACGCTGGAGGTCGATGGCGTAGAAGGACGGCACGCGCGGCCGTGCCTGAGCCGTCTCCATCGACGCGTACGATGCCTCGAGCGCCCGCGTCGCGGCCCCGGCCGCCAGCCGCAGGTGCAGGCGCTCGGTCGCTCCCCGATCGTCGTCGGTGCCCAGGTCGTGCGACAGCCGCAGGCGTTCAGCATCGAGCAACAGCGGATCCTGGCGACTCCGCTGCGGGAACACGCGCTCGGACAGCCCCAGCACGCAGACGACGTCGAAGCTCCGCCCGCGCACCTGGTCCGGCGTGCCGACGAACAGACATCCGTAGCGATGGGCAGGCGGCGGCACCGCGAGCTGCGAGAGCCAATCGCGCAGCACGTCGCGCACCTCGGCCAGCCGCACGTCGGCCACGCCCGCGAGCGGTTGCAGTTCGGCAAGCGTGGCGAGCACGCGGGCGGGCCGCGCCAGCACACGAGGCGCGAGCGCCCGCAGGCGCGCGAGCCAGCGTCCCCAGTCGTCGGACTCGGGCCACGCGGCCATCTCGCCGACGACGTCCGCGGAGAACGCGAGCAGTTCGTCGGTCCACGTGACCTGGCGGGTGATGGCTTCGTGCCGGGGCGAGCTCGGGTCGTCCTTGAAGGCGGCCTCCGCACGCACGGCGAGCTGCTCGCGATGGCCGCGCAGGCGGCGCTCCCAGCGGTCGGCTCCGCCGAGGACCTGCGCGTCGTTGAGGATCGCCTCCCATCGCCACGGTGACCATCGTCGCGTGGCCTCGCCGTCGGCCTGCGCGGCACCGGCAGCGTCGCCGGAGCCAGCCCCGGACGCCAGGCCGGCAGCCGCGTCGCCGGCCTCATCCGACACGCGCAAGCCGAGTGCCTCGGCCTCGTCTGGCAGCGGCGCGCCCCGCGGTGTCCGGTCGGCGTCGACCGGCAGGATCTGGCGGGTGGCGACCGTCACATCGACGTGTGCCACCGTCGACTGTGGGGATTCGGGCGACACGGCACTGCCCTGCGGCACCTGGCCGAGGGAGAGATACTCCGCGAACCGCCGCGCCGAGAACTCCTCCACGGCGCACGCCAGCAACGCGAGCAGGGCGCGGCCTGCCGGGTCGGGACGCCGCGTGCCTCGCCCGAAGTACGCCGGAATCCCGGCGCGGTTCAGGGCGGCTTCCAGGTGGCTCGCGTACAGGTCCGGCGACCGCATCACGACGGCCATCCGATCGAACGGCGTGCCGCGCTCGGCGTGGGCGAGGACGACGCGCGCGACTTCGACGCACTCCCGGCCCTCACCTGGCGCCGACAGGCAGGTGAGCGACGCGTCTCCAGGCTCGGCGTCGAGCGTGGTTCCCGACGGCTCGAACAGGCCTGTCTGCACGCGCCGCAACGCCAGCGGCGTCGGCTCATGGTCGGCCGGGTCTCCGACCTCGACGCGAGTCGGGAGCTGGTCGAGGAGCCGGCGAACCCAGGGGTCGCCGTCGGGCGCCGTGACGAGGGGGCTGCGACTGCGACCGAGGAGCGCCGCGGCCAGCGTGACGTCGCGGCGGCTGCCGAGCGGGGGGTCCACGAGCACGATGGGCAGAGACGCGTCAACGCCCGCGCCGTCCTCGACGGCGGCGGCCGCAAGCGCCAGCACGTCAGCCCTGTCGGCGTGGCGCAGGTCGGTCATGGCCTGCTCGGCCGCGCCGAGCAGCCACGCCAGGTCCCTCCCCTTGTCCGTCCCGTCGTCCAGGGCACCGGCACGGAGCCCGGCCTGCCGGACGTCGGCCATGGTCCGCGCGAGGGCCGGCACGAACCCCGGATGGCGTATCGCGTCGCCGAAGTACGCCAGCACACGCTCCGTGCGTGCCCGCGCGACGACGCGGGCCGCCAGGGCTTCGAAGCCGAGGCCCGAGACAGGCGTGAGCCCGCGCGCGATCAGCGCGGGAGTCGCGAGGCGGACGCTGAAGCCGACCCACCCGGCACGCTCCACGCCCAGCGACGCGGGGACGCCGGTGAGCGCATGCCGCACCACGTCGTGCGCCTGCTCGTGGGTGGCCGCGAGCACGCGGATGCCGGTCGACAGGTGCGCGAGCACGTGGCGCCTGACGGCCTCGAGCCGCACGCGGGCGGAGCCGTGGATGGCCGTGCCAACCGCGCCGGCCAATGGGTGCTGAACCTCCGGGACGTCATCGTCCCAGGGCAGACGTGGAGTGGACATCGCGCCTCGCATGCCCCGGGTCGCAGTGCCAGGGCTCTCTCGGATCGGGACACGTGGAACGTGGCGGCGGTCTGACGATAGTACCCTGTCGGCGTGCCTGTGCCGCCCGTGATCGAGGTCGCGTTCATCCGCGGCCTGCCCGACGAGCCGGCATGGGTGCCTCGCGTGCTCGACCAGGGCGAACTGGCGCGCCTGCGCTCGCTGAACCAGGCCGGGCGCCCGCTGTTCCTCGCGGCGCACGTCGGCGTGCGCCTGCTCGCCGCGCGCCGAGCCGCGCTCGGGTCGGCGCCGAGAGCCGGGACGGACGGCCTCGAGGCATTCGGGTGGGCCACGCTCCCGTCCGGAAAGCCGATGCTGACCTTTCGGGACGGCCGGCCGCAGCCGCTCCACGTGAGCGTCTCGCACGGAGGCGGCCTGGCAGCGGTGGCCGTGTGCGATCGCGGTCCCATCGGCATCGACGTCGAGCGCGTCGAGCCGCGCCGCGACCTGCTCGCCATCGCCGAACGGTTCTTCTCGCCGGAGGAATCCGCGCGGCTCGGGCTGTGCGCCCCTGACGAGCAGCGCACGCTGTTCCACGAGTGGTGGACGCGCAAGGAGGCGGTGCTGAAGGCCACGGGCGCCGGCCTGCCTGGCGGCCTGACCGTGCGCGTGGATGGGCCGCCCGATTCGGACGGGTGGCGTCGCGTGGACGTCGAGCGCCACGTGTCGCCGCTCTACGTGCGCGACATCCGGACGCCGGACGACCGTGTGTTCGGCGCGATCGCCATCGAGGGCCGACCGGGTGACGTGCGGATTGTCGAGACCGATCTGACCGGGAGGCAGACCTGATGGATCCCACGTCGGCATTGATCGGCGGCCAGAATCCCTTTGCCGCCCTCACCTTCATCGCGGCCCCTGCCCTGCTGACCAACGCGTCGAGCCTGCTGCTGCTCGGCACGAGCAACAGGCTCGCGCGGGCCGTCGATCGCGTGCGCACGCTCGCCTCGCAACTCGAACACCTGGCGACGTCGGAGCGTGAACTCGCGCTGGTCGAACTCGACCAGATGAGGCGTGCCGAACAGCGCGTGCGCGTCATCGTGCACGCGCTGACGGCGTTCTACGTGGCGGTGGGCAGCTTCGCGTTCGGCACCATGCTGGCGCTGATTGGCGCGGCGCTCGTGACGCCGGCTCACGACGTGGCCCGGGATTGGGTGCTTCGGCTGACCATCGCCGCCTGCGTTGTCGGCGTGGCGGCGATCATGTCGGGGTCGCTCGCCCTCGTGTTCGAGAGCCGCATCACCTTCCGCATCCTGACGGAAGAGGCCGAATTGGTCCGACGGCGCTTCACGCGCACGCCGATCGGGTAGGCGCCCCCGTGAGGTGGTCACTCCTCGCGCACGGCGAGGTACAGCACCAGCGGCGTCGCGACCAGCAGGACGCCCGCGACCAGCCACACGGCAAGACGCACGCCCGTTGGCACCGCCCACGAGACGGCCGTGACGCTGCTCGCCACGGCCAGCACCGCGGCTGGCAGCGCCAGCGCGTCCTGCCACCACCACGCGAGTACGCCCGTCAGCGAGGCCAGCACGCCGATGAGACTGGCGACAGCCAGGCCCGTGGCGACAGTGATGGGACGCGACGCGACCACGGCGGCCTCCTGCCGGGACCGCAGTTCGGCCCGCCACCACGCCTGGCCGGCCGACGGCACGCGCGCGGCCGCCAGGGCCTCTGCGCCGTCGCAGCGAAGCGCCGCCGCGACGGTGAACAACTCCCGACACGACTCGCACGCGTCGAGGTGCGACGTCACGTCGTCTGACGCCGGCGTGCGTGGCGCGTCCAGCGCCGCGGCCAGGACCATGTCTTCGCACCCGCATCCACGCGGGCTCATCGCGCGCCTCCACCCGACGGCACGCGCGACAGCAACGCCGCCAGGCGCCGCCGCGCGCGGAACAGCAGCGTCTTCACGCTGGTCACGCGCAGCCCCAGAGACGCGGCGATCTCGTCGTGAGAGGACCCCTCCGCGTACGCCAGCCACAGGAGTTGCTGATCGCGATCCTTGAGCTGCGCCATGGCCCGCCGCAGGTCCGTCCGTTCGGCCGTGGCGTGCACCGGGTCCGGCGCGCCCGTCAGGGAGACGCCGGCTGGCTGATCCAGAGACACCGTGACCGGTCGGAACCGTCGGCGGCTGTCGCGCACGAGATTCGTCGAAATCCGGTAGAGCACGTTGCGCTCGTGCCGCTCGCTCTCGTACTCGCCCGGCGTGCGCAGGAAGCGGTAGTAGGTCTCCTGCAGCAGGTCGTCGGCCACGTGGCTGTCGCGCGTCAGCCGGTACAGATACACCCACAGCGCGCGCGACGTCCTGTCGTACAGCAGGCGGAACTCGGCCTCGCGCAGCACGAACGTCTCGTCGCTGACGGAGGGGGCGAGGGCGAGGGACTCGGCGCGGGACTCGGTCATGTCACACCTGCGGCGCGGTGTCGATGGTCGCACGGTCGGCCGGCCGGAGGAGACCGAGCCGGCGCGAAATCGCGAACGACAGGCCCGAGGAGATGAGGAACCCGGCGCCAATCGCCGCGAGCAGCACGCCCAGTACGCGGAGGGGCTGCGCCGCGTCGTCGATCACCCCGCGGCTCACGACCTGCAGCGCGATGCCCAGGAACAGGCCGACGACGCCGACCTGCATGGACCAGAGGATGCGCCCGACAGGGGCCGCCAGGGGCGCCGACTTGCCATCGAGCGCAATGGGCGCCGACTCCAGGAACTGGCGTCCGGCGGGCGTGGCCATGTAGGCGCGCAGGTCCTCGCTCGACGTCATGCGGTCGAGCAGCTTGCTGTGTGTTTCGACCTGCACGCGCGACACGCGCTGCCAGCGGCGATGGTCGAGCGCCGTCCGTACGAGCCAGCCGAAGCCGAGCGCGACGCCCAGCATCACCACACCCACGGAGATCGACGTCATCAGTTCCCGCCACATCCACGTGCCGGAGTCGTCACGCTCGCTGCGGTGTGGCTCGCCCAGGAAGTAGGCGGGAGTACGCGCGATTTCCGGGTGCGCGGCGACAAACGCCGCCAGGCGCGGATAGGGCGCCATGTAGTCGGCATTGCCCAGCAGGGCCGGCTCGCGCTGGAGGACCTCACGGACTGCGGGAGGGTGGTCCTGCAGCAGTTCGTTCAGTTGGTTGCGGGTCTCGTCGGCGCGCTGGTCGGACGCCGGCGCCAGAGGCGCAGCCACGGTGGCGGGTGCCGCCCCGCCCGGAGTGCCCATCTGGGCAGGCGCCGCCGCGGCGCGCTGGGCGCACACGGGCGCGGGAGCCGCGGCGAAGCACAGGACACCGAAGAGGGCGCGGGTCGCAAGGGGCCTCACCTGCGCGAGGGCCCGGAAGCAAGTCGTCGTCATGCCCCCGTATTACGCGGCGTGTCGACAATGGTTGACAGTACGTCTTCTACGCGCCGGCGATGCCGCCGGTCGGGGTGTGCTTGAGCGCCCAGTGGTCCAGCATCGCACGCAGCTCCGACATCTGCACGGGCTTGCGCAGGTAG
The DNA here is from genome assembly GCA_963715265.1 of uncultured Acidobacteriota bacterium. GTDB lineage: Bacteria > Acidobacteriota > Vicinamibacteria > Vicinamibacterales > Vicinamibacteraceae > Luteitalea. The sequence continues at coordinate 762,330 of CAVQRQ010000022.1, read as the reverse complement.
TCGTCCATACCCGCCGCGAGGCATCGATCCCTGTCGTCGGCATTGGCGGCTGCCGTCATCGCCAGGATCGGCGGCCGGCAGTCGGCTGGAAGCGCCTGGCCGATCGCCCGTGTCGCCGCGTAGCCGTCCACGCCGGGCATGTGGCAGTCCATGAGGATGGCGACGTACCCACCGGTCCGCGCCATCCGGATGGCCTCATGTCCGTCGACGGCGACGTCGGCGATGTAGCCGAGCTTCTCGAGCATGCGGACGGCGACCCGCTGGTTGACGACGTTGTCCTCGGCGACGAGCACGCGCCGTCCCGGCACGAGCGAGGCGTACGGGGCGACGACGTCCGGGCTTTCGGCGCTGTCGTCGGGGTCATCCGGCGCCGGTCGCGAGGCCACCGGGAGGGTCGGGGCCAGCACGGTGGCCAGGGTGAACCAGAACTGCGACCCCTGCCCCACGGTACTCGCCACGCCGATGCGTCCGCCCAGCCGCTCGACCAGTCCCTTGGAAATCGCCAGGCCGAGCCCGGTCCCGCCGAACCGTCGCGTCGTCGTCGCGTCGGCCTGCATGAACCGCTCGAACAGCAGCCGCTGCGTCTCCACCGGAATCCCGATGCCCGTGTCGGCAACGGTCACGCGCAGGGTCACCCGCGTCCCGGTCGTCGCCTCGCACGCAACGGCCACGTGGACCTCGCCTTTCTCGGTGAACTTGATCGCATTGCCGACCAGGTTCAACAGCACCTGCCGCACGCGGCCCGGATCGGTCACGACCCGCGTCGGCGTGCCGGGCGCAACCGACGTCGTGACGTGCAACCCCTTGGCTTGCGCGGGCGCGCCGAGGAGCGTCGCGACGTCGCGCACCAGTTCGCCGATGTCGCAGGCGACCTGCTCGATGACGACGCGGCCGGCCTCGATCTTCGAGAAGTCGAGGATGTCGTCGATCAACCGCAGGAGCGCGTTGCCCGAACGCGCGATCATGTCCAGGTACTCGCGCTGCTCGTCGGTCAGCGAAGTGCCGGCCAGGAGGTTGGCCATGCCGAGCACGCCGTTGAGCGGCGTCCGCAGTTCGTGGCTCATCACCGCGAGGAAGTCGCTCTTGCTGCGGGCCGCGCGTTCGGCGTGTTCGCGTGCGATGCGCAGGGTCTCCTCGGCCTGGCGACGCTCCGTGTTGTCGGAGGCGGTGCCGACAAGCCGGGTGGGCGTGCCGTCGGCGCGGCGCGCGATGATCCGTCCACGTGCGAGCAGCCATCGATACGCGCCGTCCTGATGGCGCGCGCGGTACTCCGACACGTAGCGCGGGCTCGTGCCGGCCAGGTGGGACTGGAGGTCGGCGGTGAAGCGCCCGACGTCGTCGGGGTGGACGAGGTCCTTCCACAGTTGCCCCGGGATCGAGAGCATCTCGCCATCGAACCCCAGCATCTCGAACAGCCGACGGGATCCGTGCAGCGTGCCCGCCTCGACGTCCCAGTCCCATACGCCATCGTCGGTGCTCTCGACAGCGACCTTCCAGCGTTCCTCTGCGGCCCGCGCCGCGGCCTCGGCGAGGACGCGCTCGGAGAGGTCCACCACGACACCGGTCACGTAGCGGCCATCGACGCCGTCGAACCACGACAGCGTGATCTCCGCGGGAAACTCCTCGCCGCCGTGGCGCCGACCGACGAAGGCGACGGGCGCGCCTGCGGCGATGCGGCCCTGCCCGGCGAGGAACTTGTCGAGCCCGCCGATGAACCGCTTGCGATCCGGTGGCGCGACGTACTGGGTGCTGCTCACGCCGCGCAACTGGTCGCGCGTACGACCGAGCATCCGTTCGGCGGCGGCGTTGGCATACGTGAACCGCCCCTGCGCATCGGTCGTGACGATGGCGACGCGTGCGGCTTCGGCAACGGCGAGGAAGGCTCCCTCGGAGGCGTGTCGCGCGACGGATTCGGTCGGCGTGCTCGGCGGCGGATCGGGGACGTCCATGTGTCGCTGGGTCGCTCCGGGCAGCTACGCGAGGGCCGCCACCATGCGTCGGCGCATGTCGGCATCGGGCAGCATGCCGTGCCCCGCCTCGGCGTTCTCGCGCATGTGTTCCGGACGACTCGTGCCGGGAATCGCGCAGGTCACCGCCGGATGCGAGACGACGTACTTGAGCAGGAACTGGGCCCACGACCGGCAGCCGATCTCGGCAGCCAGCGACGGCAGGGGTCTGCCCAGCAGCCGCTTCAGGAGCCCGCCGCCCCCGAACGGGACGTTGACGAGCACCGCCACGCCGCGATCGGCGGCGAGCGGGAGAAGCCGCTGCTCGGCCGCGCGGTTGTCGATCGAGTAGTTCAGTTGCACCGCGTCGATCGCCTCGGCGCGAATCACGGCCTCGAGTTGATCGTGCGCGTCGTCCCTGTAGTGGGTGATGCCCAGGTGCTGGATGCGCCCGTCCCGCTTCCACGCGCGCAGGGTGTCCAGATGCGTGCGCCAGTCGACGAGGTTGTGGATCTGCATCAGCTCGATGCGCGTGTCCTTCAGCTTGCGCATCGAGGCCTCCATCTGCGCGATCCCCTGCTGCCGTCCCTCCGTCCAGACCTTGGTGGCGACAAACGCCCTGTCGTGGGCGCCGAGCGCCGCGAGCAGGTCACCTGCGACTTCTTCCGACGAGCCGTACATCGGGGAGCTGTCGATCACGTTCCCCCCGGCCTCGAACAGTGCCTGCAGGACACCCGTCAACTGCGCGCGTGCGGCCGCGTCGCCGCCGACGTCGAACCCGCGCCACGTGCCGACGCCGATGACGGGCACCTGCACGCCTGTCGAGGGAATGGGTTTGGTGACCATCCGGCTCCCCTTCTGTGCGCGCGCGCCCGCGGTCGCGCCGATCAGCGCCGCAGACACGAGGCCGATGAACTCCGCGCGTGTGAGCATGGCGCTCATACGATTTCACAATTTCAGAATTTCAGAATTCGAAATTTCACCATCACCGGCACGGCTCGAGCGCGGACGATGGTGCGGCTACTGCGCCGCCGCGCGCGCGGCGGCACGCATGCGGTCGAGTTCCGCGCGGTCGAGCCACGCGCCTCGCGACATCACACCCTGAACGCGACGGACGGCCGCGACGTCGCCAAGCGGGTCGCCATCGATCAGCACGAGGTCGGCGTCGGCACCGGCGACCACCTGACCCGTGCGTCCCGCGCGGTCCAGGAAACGCGCGGCGTCCGATGTGGCGGCTCGCAGGGCCTGGAGCGGCGTCAGGCCAGCCTCGACCAGTTCGGCGAGTTCGTCGTGCAGGCCCGAGCCGTGGAAGCTGAAGTCCGCGCCGGCGTCCGACCCGGCCAGGAGAGGGATCCCACTCCTGTGGAGGTGCCCTGCCAGCCAGCGCTCGTCGGCGAACTGGTCACGCATGGCGCGGAAGGCCGCGGCATCCCGCTGCGCGAGGCGACGATTCCGCGCGGCGAGCCATGCCTCACGAAGTTGGCGCGGCTCGTCAGACAGGCGCGGGTCCGACGCGCGAGCCGGATCGTCGAGGTAGGCGCGCGCGCGGCGAACGGCGAGGGTCGGCACCTGCCACGTGCCGTTGGCGCGAAAGGCGGCGATCGCCGGCGCGCAGGCCGCCTCAGTGGCCCGCGTGCAGAAGCCCCCCAGTTCGGCGCGCATGTGTTCGATGCTCTGCATGCCCGCCTCCGCGGCCTCCATCGGGGAGATGTCTGCCGGCACGTGCCCCGAGACGCGGAGGCCGCGTCGAGCCGCGTCCGCCATGACGGCCCTGAACGCCGGCGCGGGCAGCAGCGTGTAGACCTTCAGGAAGTCGACACGCGCGTCGGCCAGGCGCGCGACGGCGGCGACGGCCTCGTCGGCGCTGCTGACGGCGATGGAGATGGATGGGTCGACGGGCTTCGGACCATCGAGAACCGACCCGGCGGCAACCAGGCGGGGCGCACGCAGCGTGCCTGCGGCGATGCCGGCGCGCACCGACCGCAGCACGTCCAGCGAGCCGCCCATGTCGCGCACGCCCGTGACGCCGTGCGCGACGAGCAGCGGCAGCACCGTCGTCGTGACGATGGGATCCCAGAGCGCATGGACGTGCATGTCCCACAGGCCGGGCATCAGGAACCGGCCGCGAGCGTCGACGACGCGGCTGCCGGCGGCGGACGCGTCAGCCATCACGTCGGCGTCAGGGCCGACGCGCGCGATGCGATCGCCGCGCACGACAACGGCGTGGTCATGCAGGATGCGTCCCTCCGCGACGTCGACAACGGACGCGTGCCGGATCAGGACGGTGGGCGCCGGCTGAGCGGCGCCGCGCGCCAGGGCGCACGCGAGGGCGAGCAGCACCACGACGACCCTGCGCATGCCCAAGCAGGGTCGCACAGTTTCAGCAGGCGCGACACCAGGTCCGAACTCAGGCGTCGACGAGGCTGGCAACTCCGGACCGGGCTGGGCCTCGCCACGCGGGGCGCGCTTCAGCAGGGCGAAGGCCGACGGCCCAATGCCGACGGCCGACGGTTCAGCGCAGGGCCAGCCTGAACGCGGCGTCGGGCTGGCTCTGCTCGAGGACCAGTCGCGAGACGTACTCGCCGAGCGCGGGGCCCATCTTGAACCCGTGGCCGGATCCGCCACCCACCAGCCAGGCGTTGGGCGCGCCGGGATGACGGTCGATCAGAAAGTGCGAGTCGGAAGTCAGCTCGTACTGGCACACTTCCGAGCCGAGCAGCGGCGCGTCGGCGATGGCCGGGAAGCGCAGGCGCAGGAACGCTCGCGCCTCGGCGAGCATCTCCGGGGTGTGCGCGCGATCGCCGTTGGTGGGGTCGAACGTCGCGCCGGGCGAGTCGTCGGCGACCTTGAACCCGCGGTTGGCGTTGCCGGGAATGCCGTAGTAGAGATGCGAGCGATAGTCGAGCCACACGGGCATCTGCGGCGGGAGCCAGCGCGCATCGCCTGGCGGCGTACCGAAGTAGAAGGACTCCTGGCGCGACGGACGGATGCGGGGGCCGACGACATCGGGGAAGAGCGTGCCGAGCCACGGCCCGCATGCGAACACGAAGCGGTCGGCCTCGAGCGTCGCGCCGTCGGTGAGCGTGATGGCGCGAAGGGGCCCTCCGTCGGCTGCGCCCAGGGGCTTGCCCTGAGCGGAGTCGAAGGGCGTGACCTGCCCGAGGACATAGCGCCCGCCTTCGGCCACCAGTGTCTCGACCACGTGCTCGCAGGCGCGGCGGGCGAGCGCGTACCCCGCCTCGGGCTCCCACAGCACCCGGGTCACGCCCTCGAAGGAGATGTGGGACCAGCGCGCCTTCGCCTGCGCGGGCTCGAGCCACTCGACCGGCAGGCCCGCGGCCCGCATCGGCTCCAGTGACGCCCGGCCGAACGACTCGTCGCCGCTGAAGATCCAGATCGCGCCGTTCCGGTGGAAAAACGGCGCGGTCGGCGCACGGCCCCCGCCTGCGCGGGCGTCGTACTCCTTCCACAACTGCATCGCCCGCGCCGCCATCCTCGTGTAGATGGCGCGATCGCCGTAGGTGCCGCGGATGATGCGCGTCTCGCCGCTCGAACTCGACCGCGCGTGCCCCGGTCCCCAGGCGTCGACGAGCGTCACCTGCGCGCCGGCGCGCCGCAGCATCAGGGCGGTCCAGCCCCCGAAGGCGCCGGCACCGACCACGACCACGCGGGGACCGGGCGTCTGCGCAATCGCCGGCGCGCCGGCAGCAGCCAGCGGCGCACCGATCGACATGGCAATCACCTCACGACGGGACATGTCTGTGGAGTTCATGCGGGCCAGAGATGGGGGGCGCGTTCAACGTTCGGGGTTCGGCGTTCGGCGTTCCTAGTGCATCCCCCCCTCGCCGCTCAGTTCCTTGGCGAGGTCGCCCACGACCGCCTTGGCGTCGCCGAACAGCATGTAGCGTGTCGGGCGGCGAAGTACGAGCTCGTTCTCGATGCCGGCGAAGCCCGGGTTCATCGAGCGCTTGATGGCCAGGCACGGTGCGTGGCCTTGTCGGCGTCGATGATCGGCATGCCGAAGATCGGGCTGCGTCTTGTCGTGGCGCGCCGCCGGGTTCACGACGTCGTTGGCCCCGATGACGAGCACCACGTCGGTCTGCGCGCATCTCCGGGTTGATGTCGTCCATCTCGACGAGCTTGTCGTAGGGAATGTCGGCCTCGGCCAGCAGCACGTTCATGTGGCCGGGCATGCGGCCGGCCACCGGGTGGATCGGCGAACTGCACGTCGATGCCCCTCTTCGTCAGCTGCGTCGTAGAGCTCGCGCACGCGGTGCTGCGCCTGGGCGACGGCCATGCCGTAGCCGGGCACGATCACGACGCGGCTCGGCGTGCTCGAGGATCTGGGCGGCGTCCTCGGTGGTCGCCGACTTGGCGACCTGCTGCTCTCGCCGGCGCCGCGCCGGCCGCTGCACCTGGCCGAAGGCGCCGAACAGCACGTTGGTGAACGAGCGGTTCATCGCCCGGCACATGATGATCGACAGGATCAGGCCCGAGCGATCCGTCGAGCGCGCCGGCGATGATGAGCAGCTTGTTGTCGAGCACGAAGCCCATCGCCACGGCGGCGAGGCCGGCGTAGGAGTTCAGGAGCGAGATCACCGTCGGCATGTCGGCGCCGCCGATCGGGCATGATGAGCAGCACGCCGAAGGCGAGCGCCAGCACGATCATGATCGGGAAGAGGAACGAGTCAGCGTCGGGTTCGACGACGAGTGCGATGCCGATCAGCACGGCGGCGCCGAGCAGGCGCGAAGTTGACGAAGTTCTGGCCGGGGTAGGTCACCGGCCGCGGTCGGGATCCACTCACTTCCTGCAGCTTGCCGGCGGCCATCAGGCTGCCGGTGACAGGTCAGGAAGCCGAGGAGACCTCGACCACGATGGCGACGCGTGCGGAACGCGGTGAGGCTCGCCGTCGTCGCAGCCAGAGGTAGTACTTGCCGATGCCGACCAGGCCGGCGGCCAGGCCGCCGAACGCGTGCGACAGCGCGGTCCGCTGCGGCACGGCGGTCAGCGGCACCCACGACAGCGGCACGCCGACGATCGTGCCGAGCACGATGGCGATGAAGATCCAGCTGTAGCTGACGATGCTCGGGGCGCAGCAGCGTGCCCACGACCGCGAGCGACCATGGCCGCGACGCCGGCGAAGACGCCGTTGCGGCGCGGTCTTCGGATCGCTCATCCACTTCAGCGAGAAGATGAAGAGCGCCGCCGAGACGAGGTAGACGAGATCGATCGGTCTGGGGACTCACTTGGCGCGGCTCCTTCTTCTTGAACATCTTCAGCATGCGGTCGGTGATGAGGAAGCCGCTGACGATGTTGGTCATGGAGGCGAAGACGGCGATGGCGCCGAGGATGGTGCTGGTCCGGTCGTGCTGGGTGGCCGGCCAGGATGATGGCGACCGACGATGGCGATGGCGGAGATCGCGTTGGTCAGCGACATCAGCGGTGTGTGCAGCAGGCGCGAGACGCGCCTGATGACGTCCATGCCGATGAACGTCGCGAGCATGAACACGAACAGCGCGGTGACAAAATCCATTGAATCAGGCCTTTCCGATGGCGTCGCGGAGGGCGGCGAGGTGCTGGGGAATGGCGTCGTACGGATCGGGCTCGCTCTCGTACTCGAGCACGACGTAGCCGCGGTAGTTGGCGTCCCTGAGCATCTTGACGAAGCGCGGCACGTCGGTCGGCACCTTCTGCTTGACGGGGCCGGTGTCGACCTTGAGCTGCACGTTGACGGCGTAGGGGACGATCTTCTGCAGCTGCGTGTAGACGTCGGTGTCGTCGACGTTGCCGGAGTCGAGGTTGACGCCGAACCACGGCGAGTCGATCTCCTTCAGCGCCGGCAGCATCCTGTCGATCTTCATCAGGTAGTCGTGGTTCTCGAGCCCGAGGATCACGCCGTGCTTCTCGGCGTAGACCAGCGCCTTCTTCAGGTTCTTGATGCCGTTGGCGATGCCCTGCTCCTCGGACATGCCCTTGGGTGGCACGCCGCTGAACACGCGCACGACCGGGGCGCCCAGGACGGCGTAGTGCCCGAGCCACGTGTCGGTGTGCAGGAGCCACTTCTGCAGCTCGGGGTCCTCGTCCGGCAGGGTGAAGTTGTTGCGGATGGCGCCGCCCGAGATGTCGAGGCCGTTGATGTGACACCGGCGCTTCACTTCGTTCAGGTAGGCGCGGTCGAACGTCTCGGGGAAGAAGTACGAGGTCAGCTCGACGGCGTCGACGCCGAGCGTCGCCGACCAGTCGATGAAGCCGAGCAGGTCCATGGCGCGCGGGGTGCCGGGCTTGGCCTGCAGGTACTTCCGCATCGAGTAGGCGGCGAGGCCGACCCGCAGCTGGCTCTTGCCGGCACGCCTGATGGGTGCGGCGCGCGACGCCGCTGGTGACAGGGTCGTGGCCACGGCCGCCGTGGCCGTTGCTGAGAGGAATGCGCGTCGATTGATGGGCATGGCGGTGCCCAGAGTGTATTGCAAGAATGGCCGCCAGCATGCGGTCGCCGACGGGGATCGAGCGCGATACCCTGCCACGTCGGACGCCTCCTACATCGTCGGGGGTAGCGGGCATCGCCCTGTGCGGTGATCAGGGCCGCATGGGTCAGGCATCTCTCATCGATCGGTGGCCGCGACCAGTGCCTCGATGTGGCGGCGCCCGACCAGATCCACCTGGTCGTCGAGCGGCTGGCGCCTCAGGGTGAGGTGCGGGCCATCGAGATGGCCTGACGGCCACGACAGCGGCCGGCAGCGCCCGGGGCACCGCGACCCTCCGCATGCCTCCAGGCGCCACCGAGTCCGCATCAGACCTCCACAACCAGCGGCGTCCGCTTACCGGCCCAGGCCGAAGGCCCGCGCGATCAGCTTGGTGTTCTGGTCGATCGCCGACCAGGCCGTGCCGCCCTGGGGCGACATCGGCAGGCTGCCCACGAGCCCCTGCGCCCGCGATGTCGCGTCGAGCAGCGCCGTGATCTGCGCCTCGCTCGCGGTGCCGGCCTTCACCATCGAGCGGGCCTGCTTGGCCGACGCGCCGACGGCCGTCGTCGCCTGCTTGACGGCAGCGCGGTCGGCATCGGGGGCCTTGGCCTGCTTCAGGGCCTTGTCGGCCTCGCTCGTCACGCGCTTGGACTGCTGCTCGATGTCCTGAAGACGCCTGACGACTTCGCCGTCGGTCAACCGCGCGGCTGTGCTGTTGGCGTCGGGCAGGGGGAACGCCGTGCCGTAGGCCGCCGCGAGGGTCGAGAAGTCGCGGGACATCGCCTGCCACTCCGGCACCGGCGTGTTGCCGCCCGCGTTCGCGCGCCGCTCGACGTCGCTGGCGCGCCGCAACAGCGACGTGACCTCGGCGTCGGCCGAGTAGTCGGACTTCATGCGGTCCTTGACGGCGTGGATTTCCTTCTCGAAATCGTCGAGGAAGCGACGGACGTCGACGGTGCCCGCCGCGTTCTTGATGACGGCCTCGTTCAGGTTGCGGCGCTCGAGCGAGTCCTTCCACTTGTCGAAGCCGCGGTCGATGTTCTCGATGGTGGCCTTGGCCTGCTTGTCGTTGAGCCGCTCGGCCGATGCCGGCAGCGCGAGGCCGGCGAGGACGAATGCAGAGACGAGGGTGGTGACAATCTTCACGGCAGGAAACTCCTGGGAACTGGGGAACGACGATGCGGAGTCGGGCATCCATTCGATGCACCAACGTCCAGGGGCGAGCGCGAGCGCTGCGTCCGGCCCTCGATGACGGCGCGGCCGGTGCCGGGCGCGCAGCATTCACACCTGAACGAGGCGCGGTGCCGACACTGTCGGCGGATACGCGGCGACACGTCCAATCTAGAGAGGGGGCGCCCCGGCTGCAACTGTGCCATTGGACAGGTCGGGTGTCTGGTCCCCCCTCGAACCCCAGCGCCATCGCCGCCCACCGCACGCACGCGACCGTGCCGTGGTCGATCGCCACAGAGCCCCCAGCGGCGTGCCGATCTGGCGGACGTGAGCTGGCACAAGAGACGGGGCCCACCTGCTCGAGGCTACCTGGCCGCGCTCGCAATCGAGCACCAGTGCGTGTTGGTCACGGCCGATCGGGATTTCGCGCGCTTCCCCCGGTTGCAGTGGCAGCATCCACTCGACGACGACAGGCGTACGGTGAACCCCGACTGACCGGAGAGGGTCCAGGCCTCGTGCCTTCCGCGGCCGAGGCGTGGGCCATTTGCCGCCAGCCGGGCGCGTGCCCGCACGATCACCGCAATCGGCGCATCTCGACGACGGCGAATCCGGCATCCTGCAGGCCAGCCTTCGCACGGGCGGTGGCTGTGCCGGTGATCCAGACCTGGCGGCTGGTGGCCGCCGCAACGGGCGGCGTGGAGTCGGGCACGGCGCCCGCGTTCCACGTCATGTAATCCACGGCCCAGGGCAGCACCAGGCGGCCATCGGCCGCCACGGCCTCGATCTCGTTGCCACTCGTCGTCAGGGCCTTCCAGCCCCCGACTTCCTTGGCACCGGCCGCCAGGAGTTGCACGCACCGCCGGATGTAGCGGGCGTCACCCTCGGTCTCGGCCTCCGCGGCGAGGGCGACGACCTCGTTCGTGCCCGTGGCGGCCCCCAGCGACGCCACCGCCAGCGCCAGTTCCGTCTGCAGCGTGGGCGTGAAGTTGGGGTTCACGAACAGCGCCTGGCGCGCGGCGTCGCCGACACCCGCGGCTGTGAGTCTGTCGGCGTTCTGCTTCTGCAACTCGGCCGGCGGCAACTGGTACACGAGCCGGTCCGCTGTCTCGACCAGGCCGAGCCCCGGCACCGATGGAACGGCGATGTCCATCGCGAAGCCGCCCGCATAGGCCGCCCACGCGACGTCGTCGAGCCTGTCGGAGAGTAACGGGTTGGTGGTGTACGGATCGGCGCCGAGCTTGGCGGCCCACTCCCGCCGCTTGCCGGAGATGAGGAAGTTCTCCGCCCCTCGCCCGGCCGCCGCGGCGGCGTCCTTGGCCTTCTCCTCTGTCGTTCGCGTGTCGGGTCCCCTGTCGGCACGGGCCGCCATCACCCTGTCGGTGGTGCCCTTCACCGAGCGGCCGACACCCTTGGCGAATCGCGCGAGCCCACCGGGCAGGGCCTTGGCCGTCCCGACGGGATCGGCCACGACGTTGGCCACGGCCTTGACCTTCTCCTCGGCCGCCCGGGCCGCCGCCGCCGCGAACACCTCGCTCGTGCTGAACGACGCCAGTCGATCGAGCGCGTACACCTCCGCGATTCGCAGTTCGACCATTTCCCTGTCGATCGCCTCCCATGTGCCGAAGTCCGACGTCACAGTGAAGGCGGTGAGGAAGCCGTCGGCGTTGACGGTCTCACCGACCGTGTGCTTGGGCCCCGCGAAGAGGGACGCAGGCAGCAGGTCGCTGGCCTTCAGCGTCGGGGCGGGCTCGAAGCCCTGCGCCGCGACGAAGACTCCGGCCGCCAACACCGCGACGGCCCCGATGGTTCCTACGTTCACGCGCACGCTCTGCACCTCCGTCGGAGTGGGATTGGCCGGCCAGACGCCAAGCCGCCGACGCCGCGCGACCCATGGACTGCGCTCCATGACGAGGCCTCGAGGCGATCGGGTTCACGCTCACTGTAGATGCTAACGGGACGGCGGGAGACTCTCGCTATCCCTTGGGCTAACTGGAACCGGGTGGGGCTCAGGTCGGCGTGATCTGCGTGCTCAGCCCGCGCAGGTCACGGACGCACGTAGACCGTCTTGCCTTCCTTGATCGTCTCCATGACCTTGATGGTGTTGATGGTCATGGGGTCGACGGTGATGGGGTTCTTGTCGAGGATCACGAGATCCGCGAGCTTGCCGACCTCGATCGAGCCCTTGGTGGTCTCCTCGAACAGTCCCTCGATCAGCCTCGTACTCCGCGATCGCGGGATATCCCTTGTAACCAGGCTTCTGTCCATCTGGCGGGAGCAGATACGGCACGGTGCGCCAGCCCGTGCGACCCTGCGGCGATCCATCGAGCGTGATCTTCATGCCGGCCACGCGGTAGTGGTTCCGGTACGTCTTGCTGAACGACGACGGCAGCACCTTGGCGCGATCGACGTAATCCACGTACGCCTGGACGTCGATGTCGAACAGGCCCCGCTCGGCCGCGGACGCGAAGTCGGCGTGCTGGAAGGCAAAGGCACGGCCCTCGTTGACGGTCGTGTACCCGAAGCTCTTGGCGAGATCGAGCCCCTTGGTCAGGAAGTAGTCCTTGTCTGCCGGCGTCGAGGGGTTGATGGCGGCGATCATCGCCGGGATGCTCGCCAGCTCCTCGAGCACGCCATTGGGTTCCCTCGACCCCGCGCGACGCCGAATCACACCGCCGTCCGGATCGCTGGTGGCCGCCGTGTAGCCGACCTTCTTCAGGCCGGCGCTGTTCATCGCGCTGAAGTGCCCGGAGATGTGCACGGCGACGACCGGGACGTCGGTGGAGACCTTGTCGAGGTCGTCACGCGTCGGGTGGCGGCCGAGCAGGGCGTCGTCGTAGCCCATGCCGAAGATCCAGCCGGTACGCGCGACGTCGGGCCCCTTGCCGAACTCCTGGAGCCTGACGACGAGGTCGTCGATCGTGTTGACCGTGCCATCCGGCGGGGCGAGCAGGTTCGCGCCGATGGCCTGCGCGCCGAGCCCGCCGACGTGCGCGTGCCCGTCGATCAGTCCCGGCACGAGCGTGCGGCCGGCCAGGTCCACCATCCTGGTCGAGGCGCCCTTGTGCGCCCGCTCGATGTCGGCACGCGCGCCGACGGCGACGATCCGGCCGTCCCTGACAGCCACTGCCTCTGCGGTGGGCTGCGCGTCGTTCACGGTGACGATGTCGCCACCGCTGTAGATGGCGTCGGCCACGGCGCCCTGGGCGGCACCGCCACTGGCGGGCGGCGACGTGGTTCCGCCGGAGCACCCGATTGCCGTGGTGAGGCACAGGCCGGCGAGTGCGCGTCCGATGCGTCTTGTCATGAGGCTCATGATACGGAACCGGTGTGACGGCCTCACTGTTCCTTGGGACAGGCGCCGGACACCGAATCGGCGTCCGTTGGGAGAGAATGTTGCGGTCACCATCAGCACCGAGCCCATGCCCGCGCAACAGTGCGCGCCTTCGACGCGCCCTCTTCCCTCGCCATCGTCCCGACCCCAGCGTCGCGTGTGGCGCGGTCGTTATCGCTCGTGGGCGGTCGCCCTGGCCGCGTTGTGGCCGCTTGTCGGCTCAGGCCCATCGGCGTGGGCGCAGCCCTCGGTCGGGCCTGCCCCCACGGTGCGGAGTGGCGTACGGCCACCCTGGCAACTGCGGCACTGGACCGTTCAGGATGGACTGCCGCAGGGCAGCGTCTTCGGCGTCGCCCAAACGCCAGACGGCTACCTCTGGCTTGCGACGTTCGGCGGGCTGGCGCGCTTCGACGGCACGCGGTTCACCGTGACAGACGGCCGCGTGCTGCCGACACTCGCGTCCAACAGGATCCGGGCCATGACCGCTGCGCGCGACGGTGGGGTCTGGCTGGCCTCGCCGGGGGCGCCCGTCGTCCGAACGGACGGACGCAAGGAGCTGGCCGTACTCCCGGCGCGCCCCGGCAACGACGCGCCCAACGCCCTGCTGGAGGCCGGCGACGGGTCTCTGTGGCTCGCAGGCGGGCGGAACTTCGAGCGCTTCGCCAGCGGGTCCTGGCGGACACTCACGATTCCGCCCCGGTACACCGTGTTGCACGCGCTGGCGATGGACGACGCCGGCGCCGTGTGGGTGGGCGCCGACGGCGGCGTGTTCCGGGCCGAGGGCGACCGGACGATCGCCACCGGCACGCAGGACCTGCCGAGTTCCTCTCGCGTGACAGCTCTCGCCCGCGATCGCGCGGGGCGGATGTGGGCCGGGGGCACGGCTGGCCTGTTCCGGTTCGAACGCCGGAACGGCTCGTGGGATGCCCAACGTGTGACGGGCTTCGACGCCAACGTGTTCGCCCTGGCTGCCGCGGCCGACGGGGCGTTGTGGATCGGGACGGACAGCGGGGTGTTCGCCCTCGGGGATGACGCCATGCAGCGTGGGGCCGCACCGCGCCTCGTCGTGCCTGCCGGGGCGATCGACGAGGGCACGGTCGCGCGGATGCTCGTCACGCGCACGGGCGCCATCGTGGCGGGTACGACCGATGTCGGGTTCGCTGTCATCACTCGCCGTGCAATCGATCTGATCGGCGTCGAGCAGGGCCTGGCCGACAGCCGGGTGCACCATGTGGTCGGCGACGGGGACGGGGGCTTCTGGGTCGGGGGCGCGTGTGCGGGATTGACGCACGTGTCGGCGGCGCCGCGCGTGCCGGTCACCCATCAGCCACCGGAGTTGGGCCTGCTCAGTCCGTGCGTGCGGGGGTTGATGCGCGACACCCGCGGCGCGCTGTGGATCGGCCAGGCCGGCGGGGCGCTCACGCGCGTGTCGCCCGACGGACGGACGCGCACCTGGTCGCAAGCCGACGGGTTACCTGTGACGGAGATCGGTCCGCTGCTCGAAGACCGGGAGGGCCGCGTCTGGATCGGCTCGACAGCGGGCGTGCTCTGCCGCATCGATGGCGGCGAGCGCCTGGCGTGTCCCATCGCCCGGACCGGCGGACCGCCGGACAAGATCTGGTCGCTGGCGCAATCGCCCGACGGTGCCGTGTGGGTTGGCCAGGTGGGCCGCTTGTCGCGCCTCGACGACTCCACGACTACGTCACTCACGACAGGCGACGGCATCCCCCCGGCCCCCCTGCGCGTCCTGCACGCGGCGTCCAACGGCGAGCTCTGGATCGGGACGTACGGCGCCGGCATCGCCCTGCTCCGCGGCCGCACCATCACGTCGATCACCACGGCGCAGGGGCTGTTCGACAACGCCATCTCGGGCCTCCTGGACGATGACGACGGCCGCACGTGGCTGCTGGGCAATCGAGGAATCGCCGTGATGCGTCGGCAGGATCTCGAGGCCGTGGCCGCCGGGACCACGGCGTCGGTCGACGCCTCGGTGTTCGGGTCGATGGAGGGCGTACCCGAGGGCAATGGCGGTCACCCCGCGGTCGCACGACTCGCCGACGGGCGGCTCGCGTTCGCGACCGTGCGCGGCCTCGCCCTCGTCGAGCGTGATGCCTGGCAGCGCTTGTCGTCGCTCTCACCCGTCATCGAGGCCGTGCGGGGCGCGACGGCGGACTCGGGCGAGGGCACGGCGTACACGGTGCCGCCCGGGGGTGGCCCCGTCGAGATCCGCTTCACGGCGCCCGCGATCAGCACGCCAGGAGACGTCCGCGTGCGTTACCAACTCGTCGGGCTCGATCCGGGGTGGCTCGACGCCGGCAGCGAGCGGCGCGCGATCTACTCGCAACTCTCGCCGGGTCGCTATACCTTCCGTCTCTCGGCGCGGCACGCCAGCGCGGTCTGGGGCGACCCTGTCGATGCCCTGACCGTGCGAGTCCTCCCTCACTGGTGGCAGACATGGGTCGTGCGTGTGCTCTCGACGCTCGGCGTGGCGGCCGCGCTTGTCGCGCTCGTTCGTCGGCGCGTCCGCGCGCTCGAGGCGCGCAACAGCGCGCTGACCACCGAGATGCAGGAACGCAAGCGAGCCGAGGCCGAGGCACACCGCCATCTCATGGCCCTCGCGCACGTCGGGCGGGTGTCCACGGCGGGGCAGTTGACCGCGTCGCTGGCACACGAACTCGGACAGCCGCTGATGGCGATCAGCGCGCATGCCGAGGCGGCCCGCATGCTGCTCGACGCCCCCACGCTCGACCAGGCCCTTCTCGTCGAGTGCGTGACCGACGTCGCCGAGCAGGCGCATCGCGCGTCAGAGGTCGTCCGCCGGTTCAGGCAACTGCTCGGGCGCGGCCAGTCGGTCACGGCCCCGCTCGACATGAGTGACGTGGTTCGCGAGGTGATGACGCTGGTCGACTCCACGCTCCGGGCCGCCAGCACGCAGGCCACGCTGCAACTGGCCGATGCCCTGCCGTCCGTCTCCGGCGACAGGCTCCTGCTGGGTCAGGTCGTGATCAACCTCGTCGTCAACGCCGTCGATGCCATGCGCGCGCTGCCCGAGGACCAGCGCCATCTCGTCGTGCGGACCGCCGCGACCAGCACGCGCGTCCGAGTCTCCGTCATGGACCAGGGACACGGGATAGAGCCGGCCATCGCCAGTCGACTCTTCGATGCGTTCGCGTCGACAAAGGCCGACGGGATGGGCATGGGACTCGCCATCAGCCGGTCCATCGTCGAGGCGCACGGCGGGAGACTCCAGGCACGCAACCGGGGCGGCAGCGGCGCCCTCTTCTCGTTCACGCTGCCGGTCGACCTGCCAGGGAAGGTCCACGCGCCGTGACGTCGCACGCCGGGCCGGGCCGCCGCCCGGAGCCGATTGCGCCCTGTCGCCGCATCGCTTAGGCTGGACCCAATCAAGGTGTGGTGTCCCGACATGGCCAGTGAGCCCCGTCCCGCCGTCGCGGGTCAGTCCCGCGCCGCGCGATGCGTGCTGGCGGGCGTTGCGATCGTCGTCGCACTCGTCTGTACGGCCGCCTGCCGCCCCGCGGCGCCGCGGGTGGCCGGGGTGCCCGACCGGGTGGACTTCAATTTCCACGTCCGACCCATCCTGTCCGACAAGTGCTTCACCTGCCACGGCCCCGACGACAGGGCGCGCAAGGGTGGCCTGAGCCTCCACACGAAGGAGGGCGCGTTTGCGACGCTTGCCAACGGGCGTCGCGCCGTGGCGCCGGGCGACACCGGCCGCAGCGAGCTGGTCCGGCGGATTCTCAGCGCCGATCCCGCCGTCGTGATGCCGATACCCGAGTCGCATCTCTCCCTGACGGAGATCGAGAAGGCCACCCTCGTGCGGTGGATCGAACAGGGTGCCGAGTGGACGCCGCACTGGGCGTTCGTGGCGCCGAAGAAGCCACCGGTGCCGACGGGACCCGACCTCGGGCAGTTCAGCAACCCCATCGACGGCTTCGTCCGCGCCGGCCTGCGCGGCACGGGCCTGGCGCCGTCGGAGGAGGCCTCGCGCGAGACGCTGATTCGTCGCGTGACGATGGACCTGACGGGCCTGCCGCCAACGGTGGCCGAGATCGACGCCTTCGTCGCCGACACCTCGCCCGGCGCGTTCGAGAGGGTGGTGGATCGTGTGCTGGCCTCGCCGGCCTTCGGCGAGCGCATGGCGACCGACTGGCTCGACGTGGCCCGCTACGCCGACTCGCACGGCTACCAGGACGACGGGATGCGCCCGATGTCGCCGTGGCGCGACTGGGTGATCGCGGCGTTCAGCCGCAACATGCCGATCGACGAGTTCGTCACGTGGCAGCTGGCCGGCGACCTGTTGCCGGACGCGACGTTCGAGCAGCGGCTGGCCACGGCGTTCAACCGTCACCACATGCAGAGCCAGGAAGGCGGCATCGTCTCGGAGGAGTACCGGGTCGAGTACGTCGCCGACCGCGTCAACACGTTCGGCGCGGCGTTCCTCGGGCTCACGCTGCAGTGCGCGCGCTGTCACGACCACAAGTACGACCCGGTGCTGCAGAAGGACTATTTCAAGCTCTTCGCGTTCTTCAACAACGTCAATGAAACGGGGCAGATTCCCTACTCCGGGATGCCGAGCCCGACGGTGACCGTGTCGACGCCGGAGGCCGACGAGCAGCTGGCGGCGCTTCGCGCGGCGATGGGTCCGCTCGAAGAGGCGACACGCGTGGACCGGCTGGCCACGGGACCGGCGTTCGAGGCCTGGCTCGCGCGTGTGCAGGCCACCCCGGACCCGCCAGCCGTCACCCTGCCCCGCCCGATCGTGGACCTGCCGCTCGACGCGATGCGGAACTACACGTTCGCCAATCGCGCCACGCCCCGGCGCATGGGCACGGTCGGCAGCGAGGAGGAGCGCAAGAAGAAGACGGCCCGCGTGCCGGAGATCGTGCCGGGCACGGTCGGCAACGCCGTCCGCCTCGTCGGCGACAGCCAGATCGACCTCGGCGGGCGCGACGAGCAGTTCGGGTTCTTCGAACGCAACGAGCCGTTCTCGTTCGCGATCTGGATGCGGCGGGACACGGACGGGGTCGGCGGTCCCGTGGTGACCCGATCGGGGGCCGTGATGAACGGCCACAGGGGATACGAGCTGATCCTGCGGCCGGATGGCAGCCTCACGACGGGGCTGCACCACGTGGCCCCGGACAACTCCATCGAGATCGAAACGCGCGCGCCGCTGGCGGTGGGCTCCTGGTACCACGTCGCCGTCACGTACGACGGGTCGAGCCGGGCGGCGGGGCTGCGCCTCTTCCTGAACGGCGTACCCGCCTCGACGCGGGTGATGACCGACAACCTCGCGCGCAGCATCATCAGCGAGCCGAAGGGCGACTGGGGTGGCATCTCGGCGATCCGCCTCGGCCGGCGCGGTGACGAGAACCTGTCGGACGTGTCGGTGGACGAGTTCCGCGTCTACCCCTCGCAGTTGACGGCCATCGAGGTGGCGACGCTGGCCGGGGTCACCAACCCGCTGGGCCAGCTGGCGCAGGATGCCCGGGGCGGTGCGTTGTCGGCACAGGCCACGGCGGCCCTGCAGGAACACTGGGTCCACCGCGTGGCGCGGCTCGGCGAGAAGGAGCGCGGGCAGCTGCGGGTGCTGCGTGGACGCGAGAACGCCATCATCACGCACCTGCCCCAGGTGATGGTGATGCGCGACCTGCCGCCGGAGCGCGCGCGGCCGACGTACCTGCTGGCGCGCGGCGCCTACGACGCGCCCACGGACAGGGTGGAAGCCGACACGCCGTCGATGCTGCCGGCCTTCGGCAACGACCTGCCGCGGAACCGCCTTGGACTGGCGCGCTGGCTGGTGTCACCGTCCAACCCGCTGACGGCGCGGGTGCTGGTGAACCGCTACTGGACCCTGTTGTTCGGGACGGGCCTCGTGGCCACGCCGGAGGACTTCGGCAACCAGGGCACGCTCCCGACCCATCCCGAGCTGCTCGACTACCTCGCGGTGACCTTCAGGGACAGCGGCTGGGACCTGAAGGGGCTGCTGCGCCAGATCGTGCTGTCGCAGACGTACCGGCAGTCGTCGGCGGCGACGGCGCAGGCGCGCGAGATCGACCCCGCCAACGCGAAGCTCGCGCGCGGGCCGGCCTACAGGTTCTCGGCAGAACAGATCCGCGACAACGTGCTGGCGGCGAGCGGGCTGCTCGTCCGGACGATCGGCGGTGAGAGCGTGTACCCCTACCAGCCCGCCGGGCTGTGGGAGGAGCTTGCGACGCGCAACGCCACCACGTACACGCAGGGCACGGGGGACGCGCTCTACCGCCGCAGCCTCTACACGGTCTGGAAGCGCAGCACGCCCCCGCCGGCGGCCATCAGCTTCGACGCGTCCGAGCGGCTGCTGTGCACGGTGAAGCGGCAGCGCACGAGCACGCCGCTGCAGGCGCTCGTGCTGCTCAACGACGTCCAGTACGTCGAGGCCGCGCGGGTGCTGGCCGAGCGGCTGCTCACCGAGGGCGGCGACACGCCCGACGCGCGCATCGCGACGGCCTTCCGCCTGCTGACCAGTCGCACGCCGCGGCCAGGTGAACTGGCCGCCGTGCGCACGCTCTACGAGCAGGAGCGGGCCACCTTCGCCGCCGATGTGCCCGCGGCCAGGGCCCTCTCCAGAGCCGGCGAGAAGCCGCCGGCGCGCGGACTCGACCCTGTGGACGTGGCGGCCTGGACCGTTGTCGCGAGTACGATCCTGAACACGGACGAAGCGGTGACCAAGCGATGAGAGCCCTCGAGGACCTGAAGTTCAACGCGACGCGGCGCCATTTCCTGTCGGCGGCGAGCCTCGGCGTCGGGTCCGTCGCCCTCGGGGCGTTGCTCGACCCCGCCCGCCTGCTCGGCGGACCGGCCCAGGCGCCGGCTGGTCCTGTGCCCGGCGCGCCGCAGAGCGGGCCGATCCTGCCGGCGACGCACATCGTGCCGCGCGCCAAGCGCGTCATCTACCTGTTCCAGACGGCGGCCCGTCGCAGCTGGACCTGTTCGACTACAAGCCGCTGCTGCGCGACGATGAACGGCCAGGACCTGCCCGAGTCGGTGCGCAAGGGCCAGCGGCTCACCGGCATGACGGCGCACCAGAAGCAGTTCCCGCTGGCCGGGTCGCACTTCACGTTCGCCAGCACGGGCAGAGCGGCGCGTGGGTCAGCGAGCTGCTGCCGCACACGGCCGCGATCGCCGACGAGCTGTGCTTCGTGAAGTCGATGCACACCGAGGCGATCAACCACGACCCGGCGATCACCTTCTTCCAGACCGGCTCGCAGCATCGCCGGGCCGCCCGTCGCATCGGGCTCGTGGCTGTCGCTACGGCCTCGGCTCCGAGAACGAGAACCTGCCGGCGTTCATCGTGCTGCTGTCGCGCGGGCGACAGGGCGGACCAGCCGCTCTACGCCCGGCTGTGGGGCAGCGGCTTCCTGCCGTCGCAGCACCAGGGCGTGCAGTTCCGGCGCCGGCAAGGACCCGGTGCTCTACCTCGACGACCCCGACGGCGTCAGCGCCGAGACGCGGCGCCGCATGCTCGACCGCTCGCGCGCGCTCGAACGAACGAACCGCACGCCGAGCGGTGCTCGACCCCGAGATCGAACGCCCGCATCGCGCAGTACGAGATGGCCTACCGCATGCAGACGATCGGTGCCGGAGGTGACCGACTCTCGCCGACGAGCCGGAAGCGTGCTTCGAGCTCTACGGCGCCGACGTGCAGACGCCCGGCACGTTCGCCGCCAACTGCCTGCTCGCCCGGCGCCTGGCCGAGCGCGGCGTGCGGTTCATCCAGCTCTACCACCAGGGCTGGGACCAGCACGGCAACCTGCCGAAGGACATCCGGACAGTGCCGCGACGACCGACCAGCCGTCGGCGGCGCTGGTCATGGATCTCGAGCAGCGCGGCCTGCTCGACGACACGCTGGTCATCTGGGGCGGCGAGTTCGGCCGCACCGTCTACTCGCAGGGCAAGCTCACCGAAGGAGAACTACGGCCGCGACCACCATCCGCGCTGCTTCACCATCTGGATGGCCGGCGGCGGCGTGAAGCCCGGCCTCACCTACGGCGAGACCGACGAGTTCGGCTACAACGTCGTGCGAGACCCCGTGCACGTCCACGACCTCCAGGCCACGCTGCTGCACCTGCTCGGCATCGACCACGAGCGGCTGACGTTCAAGTACCAGGGCCGCCGCTACCGCCTGACCGACGTGCACGGCCACGTCGTCAAGGCGCTGCTGGCGTAAGCGCGTGCTCACGCGATTGACACGCGGGCGCGTCGTCGTCTTCGTCGCCGGCGCCCTGCTCGCGGGCGCCCTCGCCGCCGGCGTGCTGCGCAGCGCCGACATGCAGACGTTCGTCGGGCGCTTCCATCCGCTGATCGTGCACCTGCCGATCGGCTTCCTGCTGCTCACGGGCGTCGTGGAGGTGCTGTCGCGGCTCGACCGCTTCCGGTCGGTGGGCATCGCGCGCCTGATGCCCGCGCTGCTCGGGCTGAGCGCGCTCACCACCGTCGGCGCCATCGTCACCGGCACCCTGCTGTCGCAGTCGGGTGAGTACGACGCGGCGCTCGTCGGCCGCCACCAGCAATGGGGCCTGCTGCTCGGGCTGGCCGTCCTCCTTGCCAGCGTGGCCGCCTGGTGGCGCGGCAGCGCGGAGGGACGCGGCCCTCGGACGACCTACGCCGTCGCGCTCGTGGCGGCGCTCGTGCTGATGACGGGTACGGGCCATCTCGGCGGCACGCTGACGCACGGCGACACCTACCTGACCGAGCATCTGCCGCGGCTGCCGTGGCGCGCCGGCGCCGGCGTGAACACCACGCGCGGGCCCGTCGACCTGAGCGCGACCCCCGTGTTCAGCACGCTCGTGGCGCCGACGCTCGACGCGCGCTGCGTCTCGTGCCATGGGCCGTCCCGGCAGTCGGGCAAGCTGCGCCTCGATTCACCCGACGCCATCCGCACGGGCGGCGAGTCGGGGGCCGTGATCGTGCCGGGCGACGCGGCCGCGAGCCTGCTCGTGCGGCGCCTCTTCCTGCCGGCCTCCGACAAGAAGGTCATGCCGCCCCGGGGCCATCCCTCGCCGTCGCACGCCGAGGTGGCCGTCCTCCGCTGGTCGATCGACCAGGGCGCGTCGTTCGACCAGATGCTCGCCGATGCCCAGGTGAGCGCCGACCTCGAACCGGCGATCGCCGATCGCCTCGGCCCTGTCGACTTCAGCGCGCCGTCGATTCTCTCGGTGCGGGTCCAGCCCGGCGATCCGGCGGCGATCGAGGCCGCCACGGCGCTGGGGTTGCGGGTGGAGCCCCTGCGCGCCGAGTCGTCGCTGCTGATGGTGCAGGCGCCGGCCGCGGCGCGCGCGCTGGACGACAAGGCGCTGGCAGCCCTCGAGCCGCTGGCGCCGCAGATCGCGTGGCTCGACCTCGGCGGCACGCAGGTGACCGACGCCGGCCTGACGCTCCTGCTGCCCAGGCTCGTCAACCTCTGGAAACTGTCGCTCGACCGCACGGCCATCACCGACCGCACGATGCAGGCGCTCGAGGGCCTGGCACGACTCGAGTCGGTGAACGTCTACGGCACGTCGATCACCGACGCGGGACTCGTGCCACTCGGCAAGCTGCCGCGCCTGCGATCGGTCTACGCGTGGCAGACGCAGGTGACGCCGAAGGGCGCCGAGGCGCTGCAGGCGGCTGCGAAGAAGGCTGGGGTCAACCTTGGCGCGCCGCCCACCCCTGCAACCGAGTCGGGGCAGGGCGCGGAGGCGCCGAAGAAGCAGGAGACCTAGCCCAAGGTGAGCCTGCAGGCAGGGCCCGGCGCCGCCCGGCCGCTGCTACACTCGGAAGGATCATGATGGACGAGCCAGACGTGTCGCCGATGGCATCGGAGTCGATGCCCCCTCGAACCGGCCCGGCCCTCGATCCCGAGCTGGCCCGCACTGCACCGCCGCAGTTTCACCTGCTCGCCAAGCCCAGCGGGTCCACGTGCAATCTCGACTGCACGTACTGTTTCTTCCTGTCCAAGGAGGCGCTGTACCCGAACGACAGGCAGCGGATGTCCGAGGTCACGCTCGAGAACTACATCCGCCAGCTCCTGGAGGCCCATCGATCGCCTGAGGTCACCGTGGCGTGGCAGGGCGGTGAACCGACGCTGATGGGTCTGCCGTTCTTCCGGCGCGCCATGGAGTTCGTCGAGCAGTACCGCAAGCCAGGCCAGCGCGTGCTGAACACGTTCCAGACCAACGGCGTGTTGCTCGACGACGACTGGTGCGCCTTCCTGAAGTCGCACGAGTTCCTCGTGGGCCTCAGCGTCGACGGGCCGCAGGACATCCACGATACGTACCGCGTCAACCGCGGGGGCAAGGGCACGTTCGCGGAGGTCATGCGCGGGTTGTCGTTCCTGAAGAAGCACGGCGTGGAGTTCAACATCCTGTGCACGGTGAACGCCGCCAACCAGCACCGCGGCCGCGAGGTGTACCAGTTCTTCCGCGACCAGCTCGGTGCGACCTGGATGCAGTTCATCCCGATCGTCGAGCGGGCCGCCGCGGAGACGATCGACGTCGCCAACCAGGGCTGGAGCGAACGCCCGGGCCAGCCGCGCCTGCTCTACACGCAGACCGGTTCCCTCGTCACCGAGCGCACCGTGGGTGGGCGGCAGTACGGGCAGTTCCTCGTCGACATCTTCGAGGAGTGGGTGCGCCACGACGTGGGACGCACGTACGTCCAGTTGTTCGACGTCACGCTGCACGCCTACTTCGGCGAGTACACGCTCTGCATCCACGCGCCCACGTGCGGCTTCGGCCCGGCGCTCGAGCACAACGGCAATCTCTACGCGTGCGACCACTTCGTCGAGCCGGGCTACAAGCTGGGCAACATCAACGAGACGCACATGCTGCACCTCGTGGCATCGCCGCAGCAGCGGACGTTCGGACTCGACAAGCGCGACGCGCTGACGGCACAGTGCCGCTCCTGCCCGGTCAGGGCGCTCTGCAACGGGGGATGCCCGAAAGAGCGGTTCATGCTGTCGCGGGATGGCGAGCCCGGCCACAGCTATCTGTGTGAGAGCTTCGAGCTGTTCTTCAACCACACCCGGCCGGCGATGGACCAGATGGCGCGCCTGCTCCGCGCCAACCGCTACGCCTCCGAGGTGATGGACTGGGTGCGCGCGGAAGACGCCAGGCGTGACCGCTACGCCCCGTGCACCTGCGGCAGCGGGCGCAAGTTCAAGCACTGCCACGGCGGGGCCGTGGCTCGTCCCGAGACCCGGCCGGCGCCCAGCGGCGCAGCGATGGGCTGAGCCGTCGGGGGCGTCTCTACGCGCTGTCTGCGCCCTCGCGTACGGGATGGTCGAGAGGAAGAACGCGCATCAGGAGTTTGCCAGTGAGGGATATGACGATGTCGAAGACTATCGCGGCCGCGCTATTGGTCGCAGCCAGCACGCTCGCGGGTTGCAGCCGTGAGCCCGCCACGCCGGAGGCCCGGCGCGCGAAGGCCGAGGAGCTGCTCAAGACCATGAGCGCGTCGCTCGCCGCGGCGAAGGCCATCGAGGTGGACACCACCGAGGTGAGCGACCGCGTGCGGCGTGACGGCGAGGTGAAGGCGGAGCCCGCCTCCCGCCACATCGCCGTTCGCCGGCCTGATGGTGCGTACTTCAAGCTGACGGGCGAGGAGCGCGGGTTCGAGGCGTGGTACGACGGCAAGCGGATCACGCTGGCCCTGCACAAGGACAAGGCGTGGGCGCGCGGTCCGATGCCGGCGACCCTCGACGAGGCGCTGGACTTCATGGCGACCGAGTACGCGATCTTCCTGGGCGCGGCCGACCTGTTCTACTCGAACCCGTACGAGGCGTTCGACTCGAGCGAGTCGACAGGGGGCTGGGTCGGCCTCGAGACCGTCGAGGGCGCATCCTGCCATCACCTGTCGTTCCAGGCCACGCAGACCGACTGGGAGATCTGGCTGGCCGACACGCCTCAGGCGCTTCCCTGCCGGATCAAGTTCACGTACAAGCAGGAGCCGGGGAGTCCGACGTCCACGACGACGTTCACGGGATGGAACCTGACGCCGACCCTGGCCGATGACGTCTTCACGGCCAAGGTGGACCCGGCGTACGAGCGGCTGTACCTGGCGCGCGCGCCCACGGCCGAGCCGACCGAGGACGAGAGCGCCGAAGATGCCGCCGACACCACGGCGGCCCCCACACCCGCACCGGCGCCCGCGGCGCCCCCGAGCAAGTAACAGAGGAGTGCCGAACATGATGCGTTTCAAGTCCGCATGGGAGTTGGTCGCCGCCGTGGCGATCGCGTTGCTGGTCGCCGCCCCTGTCAGTGCGCAGCGCAACCGCGGCGGGTCGGCCCGGCAGTCGCGCCAGGTGGCCAACCGCAGCACCAACGTGAACCGGAACACCAACCGGAACGTCAACCGCAACACCAACGTCAACCGCAACGTCAACCGCAACAACGTCAACGTCAACCGCAACACCAACGTCAACGTGAACGTGAACAACAACCGCCGACGCGGCGGGGCTGTCGTCGTGGGCGAGGAGCGCGGCGTCGCCGTTGGTCGCCGTGGAGCCGTCGTTGTCGGTGAGGAAGGCGCCGTAGGCGTCGGGCGCTACGGGCGCGTCTATGCCACAGGCGAACGCTACGAGAGCCACGAGGGCTGGAAAGTGGCCGCGGGCGTGGCCACCGGTATCGCCGTCGGCACGATGCTCGCCCGGCCGCCGGCCGCGGCGACGACGATTGTCGTGGGTGGCAGCAACTACTACTACGACGGCGGCGTCTACTACTCGCGGGTGGTGTACGGCGGGTCCGTGCAGTACCAGGTCGTCGGCGCGCCTGTCGGCGCCATGGTGACGGTACTCCCGAGCGGATGCACGACGTACATGCGAGGCGGCGTCGCCTATCGGCAGTGCGGCAGCACGTACTACCAGCCCGTGGGCGGCGGCTTCAGGGTCGTCGTGTTCTGATCCCGGTCGCCGGGAGGCGGCCCCCGGAAACGGGGAATCCCCGCCTCCCGACACTCGGGGTCACGTGACACACCGGAGAGAGAACAGCGTGCTGAGATCGATGCGTATCGGGTTGCTGCTGGCCGTCGTGCTCGCGGCCAGTGGGATGGCAGCCGCGCAGGATCCGCCAGGCGCGCCGCTTGGCCGGACGGCACCAATCACCTACGTCGGTACCGTGATCGCCATCGATCCCCAGGCGCGCCTCATCACCACCCGTGGTGACGACGGCTTCACGGCGACGTGGGAGGTTCCACCGGGCGTACTGCAGGCGCAGGTGGACGCGATTGGCGTCGGGCAGCGAATCACGGTGGTCTACACGGACACGATTGGCGTCCGGAGGAAGCCCGCGGGTGAGCGGGCAGTGGACCGGGTGGACGCGGCCACGCGCATGCGCACGGCCACGGTGACGGTTCGCGGCATCGATCTCGCCGCGAGCACAATCACGTTCGAGGGCTTCAGCGGCCGCACGTTCACGCGGCGCGTGTCCGACCCGGCCAACGTCCAGCGCCTGAACGAGCTCGCGATTGGCGACCTCGTGGACGTGAGCTGGTACGAGGACATGACCATCGTGGCGGGCGGTGCGCCCGTCGCGCCGGCGCCGGTCGCTGTGATGCCGCCAGTCGCCCCCATGGCGCCGCCGGTCGTCCAGGACTCGCTGCGCCACAGGCTGACGGTGTCGGTACTGGTCGGCCTCGACAACCAGTTCAGCGGCAAGATGATCGCGGCCTCCACGGGCCGCACGACGACGGGCCTGCCGATCGACCTCGACGAGACCACCTACGACGAGGTGTACGGGCGGATGGGGCTGTTCAAGGCCGGCATCGGCTACCGACTGAGCCCGCGCAGTGAACTCGTCATCAACGGCGTGCTCTCGCGCAGTTCTGCGGAGACCGTGGAAGTCGGCACCGTCGGCGGCACGCCCGTGTCGGTGCGGTTCGGCGACTACTCCTACTGGGGCATCGAGGCCGGCCAGCGATTCTACTTCTCCAGGGTGCGCTTCACGCCGTTCGTGGGCTACACCGCCGGACTCAACAGGTTCGGCGACATCCGGGGCGTGTTCGTGAACGTACCGCCGAGCGAGCTCCCTGGGTACGTGGCGCAGGACGGCAAGTTCTTCGAGAAGTCCTGGGCCCTGAGCTTCTCGGGCACGGGCGGCGTGCTCATCGGCGTAGGCCCGTTCGAAGTGATGGGCGAGATCGCGCTGCGTTACATGGGCGGCCTGTCCGACGTCGACTGGCTCGTGGAAGAAGGCCTGCGCGACATCAACAGCGAGAGTTCGCGCTGGTCGGTGCCGGTGATGGTCGGCGCGCGCATCCGTTTCTGATCGGCCTCTCGCCGACCCTGATGCGGCCCATGCGCACGGTCCTTCTGGGATGCACCCTGTGGCTGCTGGCGGCCATCGTGGCTGGCGGCTCGCAGCACGGGCGCGCCGTGCCGCTCTTCGACGGGCGCACGCTCGCGGGATGGGAAGGCGACACGGCGAAGATGTGGCGCGTCGAGGACGGCGCGATCGTCGGCGGGTCGCTCTCCGAGACCGTCCCGAAGAACGACTTCCTCGCCACCACGCAGCGCTACGGCGACTTCGTCCTGCGCCTGCAGTTCAAGCTGACCGGCACCGGCTTCGTCAACGCCGGCGTGCAGTTCCGCAGTGAGCGCCTGCGCGACCCGGCCCACGAGATGACGGGCTACCAGGCCGACATCGGAGAGAAGTTCTGGGGCAGCCTCTATGACGAGTCGCGGCGCAACCGCGTGCTCGTCGGTCCAGACCAGACGCAGATGGCCGCGCTCGTGAAGGCCGGCGACTGGAACGACTACGAGATTCGCGCCGAGGGGCGGCGCATCCGGCTCACGCTCAATGGCCGGCAGACGGTGGACTACACCGAAGCCGACCCTGCCATTCCGCTGTCAGGACTCATCGCCCTGCAGATTCATGGCGGCGGCAAGGCGCAGGTCGCCTACCGCCACATCACCATCGTCGAACTGCCCTGACGGCCGGGCGTCAGCCCTGTCGCGATTGGCCGGCGAGACGGCTGGCGACGGCCTCGGCGACCTCCTGCTCGATGGCCAGCAACTGCCGCCGCTCCTCCACGACGTCGCCTCTCGCCGACACGAAATCCAGCCTGCGCCGCTCGGCGTCGAGCGCGTCGTCTGCCTCGATGTACGCCTGCACGATCGCGCCGTAGTCCGCGCCGGTCCGTTGCGCCATCACCGGCAGGAACGCGATGCCGGCGTGGTTGATCACGTGGTTGATGGCGACCGTGGCGATGATTTCCCGCTTCAGCGGGTGCCGGGTGAAGGCGTCGGCGTAGCGCTCGCGCATGAGGTCGGGGAAGTAGCGGGCCAGCAACGACACGCCCGCGTCGCTGTCGGGGGCCGACGAGGCCAGCGTCACGTCGTAGGCGTGCATCTTCGCGTGGCCGAGGAGCACCGCGAGCAGCGGGCGCGGCAGGCCACGTGGGCGCAGCGCGCTCGAGAGGAGCGCGTCGCGCGTCGGGACGTCCTCGTCGTCGCGGTTGACGACCCGCGTCGCCACCATGTGCTCGATGACCTCCACGAAGGCGTCGTAGGCGGCCGCGCTGCGCACGCCGTCGAGGGTGAGGGCCAGCGCCTGGTGCCGGTTGTCGGCGAGCACCAGCTCCGAGACCTCGTCGGTCATCTCCGTCAGCAGGACGGTTGCGCTCGTCCGCTGCTGGCGATCACCTGTCTCGCGCACGAGGAGGTCGAGCAGGATCTTGATGTTGACCTCGTGGTCGGACATGTCGACGCCGCCCGAGTTGTCGACCGCGTCGGTGTTGAGGAGGCCGCCGCGCGTCCCAGTACTCGATGCGCGCCTTCTGCGTGAAGCCGAGGTTGCCGCCCTCGCCGACGACCCGGGCCCGCAGCTCGCGCCGCGTCGACGCGCACGCGGTCGTTGGCGCGGTCGCCGACGTCGGCGTCGCTCCTCGCTGCGTGGCCTTGACGTAGGTGCCGATGCCGCCGTTGTAGAGCAGGTCCACGCGTCGCGCGTGAGGATGGCGCCGGATCACCTCCTCGCCGCTGGCACCTCGTCGGCGTCGAGGTCGAGCAGCGCCTTGACCTCGGCGACACGGCGGATGGCCTTGGCCGATGCGGTCGAAGATGCCGCCGCCCGCGCTGATGCATCGAGGTGTCGTAGTCGCGCCACGACGAGCGCGGCAGCGCGAACAGCCGCTCGCGCTCGGCGAAGCTCGCTCCAGGTCGGGATCGGGGTCGAGGAAGATGTGCAGGTGGTTGAAGGCCGCCACCAGCCGCGTCGCGCGGCTGCGCAGCACGCCGTTGCCGAAGACGTCGCCCGACATGTCGCCGATGCCGGCCATCGTGAACGGCTCCGTCTGGACGTCGACGCCGAGATTGCGGAAGTGGTGCTTGACGCACTCCCAGGCGCCGCGCGCGGTGATGCCCTCACTTCTTGTGGTCGTAGCCGTTGCTGCCGCCCGACGCGAAGGCGTCGCCGAGCCAGAAGCCGTACTGGGCCGACACGCGGTTGGCCGTGTCCGAGAGGTGCGCCGTGCCCTTGTCGGCCGCCACGACGAGGTACGGGTCGTGGCCGTCGTGGCGGACGACGTCCGGCGGGTGGACGACCTTGCCGTCCGACGATGTTGTCGGTCACGTCGAGCAGGCCGGAGATGAACTGGCGGTAGCGGTCGACCAGGTACGGCGTCGAGCGCGGGCCGCGGCGGCACCGTCGCCCTTCAGCACGAAGCCGCCCTTCGAGCCGACGGGCACGATGATCGAGTTCTTGACCATCTGGGTCTTCATCAGGCCCAGGACCTCGGTGCGGAAGTCGTCGTGGCGGTCGCTCCAGCGGATGCCGCCGCGGGCGACCTGACCGCCGCGCAGGTGGATGCCCTCGAGCGTGCGGCGAGTGCACGTAGATCTCGAACATCGGCCGCGGCGACACCATGCCCTCGACCTTCGCGCACTCGACCTTGATCGAGATCACCGGCCGCTCGGGCCGCTGGTAGAAGTTGGTCCGGACCGCGGCCAGCAATCAGGTTCTCCATGCCGCGCAGGATCTCGTCGTCGAACAGGCTGCCGACCGCTGCAGCGCCGCGACGCACGGCGCGGTCGGCCTGGTCGACGGCCGTGTCGCGATCGCCGTCGAGGCCGGGATCGAAGCGCGCGTCGAAGAGCGCGGAACAGGGCGGCCGCCACCGCGCTGTTGCGCAGCAGCACGCCGGTGACCGTCTCGGCGTTGTAGTTCGGACGGATCTGCAGCAGGTGGTTGCGGAGGGTGCGCAGCACCTCCACCTCGCGCCACGTGAGCCCTCGGTCGACACCAGGCCGTTGAGCGAGTCGTCGGTGGCGCGCTCCTCGTCGAGCGCGCGCAGCGCGTCGGCAGCCGGTCGGGCGCGCCGACGATGGCGGCGATGACGCGGGACTCGGCCTGGACGCGAAGCCGCTCGAGGCAGACGCCGCTGGCCGTCGGGCAGCATCAGCGGGAGATGACAGCTCCTCCGCGACGGTGCAGGCCGAGGTTGGCCAGCGTGCGCAAGCGTGCCGGTCAGGCTGAGCGGTGTCGGGGCGAGAAGAGCTTGAGCGTGACCTGCTCGGCCGATTCCGGCAGGACGTCCAGCTCGCAGCCGACCCTCGAGCGGCTCGAGTCGCCGCAGGTCGTCGGGCACCTCGCCCGGTGACGTCGACTCGCGGTACAGGCCGCTGCGGCTCTCCGAACGCACGTAGCGTGTTGAACAGCCGTCGGCCCTCGATCGTGCCGAAGGCCTGCTCGAGTTCGCTGGCGACCCGGTCCTCCCAGGTCGTGACGCTCCGCTGGGTGATCGCGCGGACCGTCTCGAGGTCGAGAGGGCTGCTCGAGTGTCAGCGGCGTCGAAGTAGAAGATGAGACCGCCGTGGTGCCGAGGTCGGCCCACGCGGTGAACGGATCGGGCCGAACGCCTCGCTGCAGCGCGTGCGCAGATCGTGCTCGGCCGTGGCGAGTAGCGCAGGTCCGAGAACGCGACCGTGACCGCCGCGTAGCCGGTGCCCGGCCGCACGGCGACCGCGATCTCGTCGTCGCCGACAGGTTCACCATCTGGTCGATGATGGCCTTAGCTCCTCGCGCCGGCGTAGAACAGCTCCCGCTTCGGGAAGTGGTTGAAGATGGCGCGGCCTTCGCGGTAGACGTGGGAGTTCCGTGCGCGCCGAGCCCGTCGAGCAGCCAGGTCGAGCTTCTCGCGCAGCAGCGGGATGTCGGCGGCCTTCGCCGTGAAGGCTCCCTTGGCGAACCGCCCGAGCGAGCGTCATGGCCGCGAGCCGTGCCCGTCCGGCGCTCCACTCGCGCACCACGATGTCGTCGATCGGGCTCGAGGTGGTGGATGGCACTGGCGTTGACGCAGTAGTCGATGTCGATGATGCGCGACGTCCTCGGTGGCAGGCGCGAGGTTGCGCGTGATCGTCCTCCATGAGCCCGGGGAACACGGTCTCGAGCAGCGAGGGGTCGCGGAACGCCCCGAGCGCGCTGGCGTCCTCGGGATCGCATGTCGCCGTTGGACCGGGCACGTACCGCATGACGCCGAGCAGGACGTAGTTGTCGTCGCAGCAGCCAGTCGAGGAGCGCCGCGACGCCTCGACCCTCGACGTTGCCGTCGCGCGACCGCACGCGCGCCCCGGCGGCGTCGATCGCGGCGCTTCATCGCCGCGAAGTCCTCGACGGCCAGGAACACGCTCTTGAGCAGCGCTGCAGATCTGGTGCTCGATGCGGCGCATGCGCTCCGTGCGGTCGACCCGCTCGATCCGGAACTGGCAGAGCAGCTCCTGCGACCCTTCCTCGCGTCGGCCCCACGTCGAGACGATGCGCTCCCACTGGCGCCGCACCGTGAAGATGCGGGTGGATCGCCGAGAAGCACGCGGAGGCCCTCGCTTCTTGAAGAAGTTGCTTCAGGCTCTCGAAGATGAACGGCGCGTCGGGCGTGTGGGTCTCGACGATCGTCACCTCGTAGTGGCCCGCCGTCGTGGGCCGCCATGGCCCGGTCCTCTGTTTCGTCGGCGTTGCGAACCGCCACGTGCAGACCCGGCAGTCCTCGGTAGAGCTGAACCTCCGGCGGCATCGTGTGCGCGATGAACCTGAAGTACTCTCCGAGACGAGCCGCCATCGCAAGCGCCGGCAGGCGGAACAGGACACTGTCGGGCGTTTCGGCCAGCACGACGCCCGCGAACGTGCGAATCAGGTCGCGATCGTCCTCGGGCGCGGCGGCGGCGGCGAGTTGCGTGACGTCGTCGAGGATCTGGTTTCGCTTGGTCTGGTCGGCTGTGATCATGACGTTTGCTGATGGCCCCTATGACAATCGCTCATGCTACCGCGCTCGCTGAGGGGAGACAAGACGGCCAGAAACGGGCGTCTGGGCCCAGCGGCTGCTCGGGGAAGCATGCCGGCACCCGACGGGCCCGGTGGTGGCCACTGGCCGCGATCGCTGCGCTGCTCGCTGGCGTCGTCCCTGCGTCGGCTCAGGAGCGGCGCGTGGCTGGATCGGCCTGGGAGGGGGCGGTCGACCGGTATCTCGACGGCGACAAGGCGGGCGCCTCGGCTGCGGTGCTTGGCATGCCTGCGGCCGAACTGACCCGGGCGTCCGCGCAGGCCTTCGACAGGTGGCGGGTACCGTCCGGAGATGCCGACGCCCGCCGGCTGGTGGTCCGCCGTCTCCAGGCGTCGGCGCTGCTGCCGCTCGACGTCCTGGTCACGGTGACGGACCGCGGAATGGACGGGGCGCTCGAGGCGGCGCTCGAGGACGCGTCGCGCGAAGCCTGGCGCCGACTGGGAGCCTTCGATGACGGCGCGCATGCGGAGCAGGTGAAGCCGTTCCGGACGTGGTGGCGGCTGGGCGTGATCCAGTACATGATCGCGGCCGGACGCTTCCCCGACATCCGGCGGGAGATCGACGCCACGCGGGTGCCCGACGACGACCCCGATGCGGTGGCGGCGGTGGCGCTGCTGCGCGGCGTGGCGCTGGAGACGCGTGCGCGGCTCGCGGACGAACCGCCTGGCGGCACGGTGGCGATGGCGATGCGGCGGCTCCCGCAGCCGCCGCGGGTGCCTCCCATGCTGGTGACGATGGACGAGGCCGGCAAGGCCTATCGGCGCGCGCTCGAGGCCACACCTGACGATCGGGAGGCCACGCTCCGGCTCGCGCGCATCGCGCTGGAGCGCAGTCGCCCGGACGAGGCCGAACGCCTGCTGACACCGCTGCTCGCCGCGACGTGCCGAGACGCCATGTGCGGACTCGCCTACCTGTTCCTGGGGGAACTCCACGAGGCCCGCAAGGATCTGGAGCGCGCCTCCGGCGCGTACGCCCGCGCGTCGAGCGTGCCGGCCGTGCGGTCGTCGGCGCTCATCGCGATGATCCAGGCCTCGTTGCGGCGCGGCAATGCGCGCGGGGCCTACGAACTCACGCGGCAGTTCGGCATGCCCGCGGCGCTGGCCCCGAACCAGCCGCCCGATGCATGGAGTCAGTACATCGCGGGGTACCTGATCGAGAGCGATCGCATCCTCGCGCGCCTGTCCGCGGCGGTGGTCAAATGACGGCCGTGGACCCTGCGGCTGCCCGCCGTCGCCTGGGCGCAGGCGGGCCTTCGGCCCTGGACGAGCCGCGCGGCTTCGGCGTCCTGCGTTCTGCGTTCGGCGTTCGCGCGTGGCTCGCTGCGGCGGCCACGGTGCTCCTGCTCGACGCGGCGCCCCGTGCGCAGGACGCCGTGCCCCTGTTCCGCGCGAGCGTGGACGTCGTGACGGTGGACGCGTTCGCGCACCAGAACCGCAAGCCGATCGGCGGCCTCGCCGCGAGCGACTTCATCGTCAGGGACAACGGCGTCGAGCAGGTCGTGGAGTCGCTGGGGACGACGGACAGCGCGCACGTGATCATCGGCCTCGACCTGAGTGGCAGCGTGGACGGCAAGACCCTCGACCAGCTGCGCGAGGCGGTCCGCGCGCTCGTCGGCGCGCTCACGCCCTCCGACCGCGTCTCGCTGTTCACCTTCGCCGACAGGCTCCGCCTGCTGATGCGCGCGCGCCCACCCGGGGTCGACGTCGAAGCGGCACTCGCCCGGTTCGCGGCCATGGGAGCCACCCCGCTGCACGACGCGATCGTCTTCGGCAGCGCGCTGGCGGCCGCCGACCAGCGGCCCTCGGTGTTCGTGCTGTTCACCGACGGCAAGGACACGACCAGCTGGACGTCTGCGGCGCGGGCGCTGGACGTGCTCCGCCGCACCAACGTCGTCGTGTTCCCGGTTGGCGCCGGCCTGCCGACGGCGATGACCGCGTCGCCATTTGCCGAGTCGTTCACGCGCCAGACCTGGATGGGTCCGACGCTCGGCGACGGCCTGCGGCTGCTCCAGTCCGCGGCCGAGGCGACAGGGGGCGAGTTCCTCCGCGTGAGCCGGAACGGCCATCTTCCCGAGACCTTCCGCGGCATCCTCGCGCAATACCGCGAGCGTTACCTCCTGACGTACACGCCCTCGGGCGGCGCGCCCGGGTGGCACAAGCTCGAGGTGAAACTCCGCAACCGCACCGGCACCGTCGTCGCGCGCGAAGGGTACGTCGCACGATAGGGCGCCGACCGGCCACGCCGTGGCGCAGAACGCCGAACGCCGCTCCCCTCCCGATACGTGTCAGGATGACGGAGCGGTCGTGGATTCGCGCGGGAGACTTGGCATTTCGCCCGTCCCCGTGGACACTACGGCCTCCGGATCTCTCGAGGAGCTACTGCGTGCGCCCTGCATCATCCCGTCGTGCCTTCCTGTCGTCCTCGGTCGTGGCCCTCGCCGCCACGGCGCTCCACGGTCAGGCCGGGACGGGCAAGTCGGCTCCTGTCGTCCTGCCGCGGCCCGTGGCGCTCGGTTTCGACAACTTCGCCGTGCGTGCGAGCAACTGGAAGGCCATGCGCCTGCTCGAGTACGCGACGACTGTCGGCGCCGATTCCGTGTTCATCAGCGACCTCGACGCGTTCGAGTCGCTCGAGGAGCCCGCCCTGCGCAAGCTGCGCGACGAGGCGGCCGCGCGCAACCTCTCCATCCACGTCGGCACGTGGAGCGTGTGTCCGACGAGCAAGGCGTTCCGGGCGGCCAACGGCACGGCCGAGGAGCAGCTCACGAAGGCCATCCGGACGGCACATGCGGTAGGGTCGCCGGTGATTCGCGTGGTGCTCGGCACGTGGGAGGATCGCCTCACGCCCGACGGCATCGGCCGTCACATCGACAGCCTCGTCGGCGTGCTGAAGAGCGGACGATCGCAGGCACTCGACGCCGGCGTGAAGATCGCTGTCGAGAACCACGCGGGCGACATGCGGTCCGACGAACTCGCGTCGCTCGTCGAGATGGCCGGGCGCGACTTCGTGGGCGTCAACTTCGACTCCGGCAACTCGCTGTGGACGCTCGAGAATCCACTCGACGCGCTCGAGACGCTCGCTCCCTACATCGTGACCACGAGCCTGCGGGATGGCCTCGTCACCGAGATCCCCACGGGCTGCCGCGTCAAGTGGACGGCGATGGGCGATGGGCAGGTGGACTTCGTGCGCTTCGTGCCGCGCTTTGCCGAGCTGTGTCCGGGCGTCCCCATCCACATCGAGACGATCTCCGGCGTAGGCCGTGACCTGCCGTTCCTCGAGGACGCCTTCTGGTCTGCCTGGCCTCGACTCGAGGGCCAGAGCCTGGCGAAGTTCCTGCGCGTCATGCGCCGAAAGGCTCCGATGACCCAGACGACGACGAAGCCGAACGATCCGGTTGAGCAGCGGCGAGAGCTCGAGCGCAGCCTCGCCTACTGCAAGCAGACCCTCGGCCTCGGCCTGAAAGCCACGAAGGTGGGACCGGCATGAACCGGGTGCTGACGGCCTTCGCTACTCGGCTTGCCCGCCGTAGCCCCGGCGCAGATGGGCCCTGGGCCCTGGTGGCAGGGCATTCGGCGTGTCACGTGGGGCGGTCTGCCTTCGCCGATCGGCGTTCGACGATCGGCGTTCGTCTCTTGGTGTGCCTGGTGCTGCTCCTGGCGGCGTGCGTGCCAGCCGCCTGGGCGCAGACAGCCCGTCCGCGCAACGTGGTCTTCATCCTCACCGACGACCATCGTTTCGACGCGCTCGGCGTGATGGGGCATCCGCTCGCGCGCACGCCCAACATGGACGCGCTCGCGAAGGGCGGGGCGCACATGCGCAACGCGTTCGTGACCACGGCCCTGTGCTCGCCGTCTCGGGCGTCCATTCTCACGGGCACCTACGCCCACACGCACGGCGTGGTGGACAACTTCACCCCCATTCCGCCGGGGCTGCCCAACGTGGGGCAGTTGCTGAAGCAGGCGGGATACCAGACCGCGCTCATCGGCAAGTGGCACATCGGCGACGCCTCGGACGGGCCTCAGCCCGGCTTCGACCACTGGGTCAGCTTCCGGGGCCAGGGGCAGTACCTGCCACGCGCGGGCGTCACGATGCTGAACGTCGACGGGCAACGCGTGCCCCAGAAGGGCTACATCACCGACGAGCTGACCGACTACGCGATCGACTGGCTCGGGAAGACCTCGCGTTCCGCGCCGTTCTTCCTGTACCTCTCCCACAAGGGCGTGCACGCCGACTTCGCGCCGGCCGAGCGCCACAAGGGGTCGCTCGCGAACGTCCCGGTGCCGACACCGTCGACGATGTCGCCCGCCGCCGCCGAAGCGGGGCGCTTTCCGACCTGGGTCCGCAATCAGCGTAACAGCTGGCACGGCGTGGAGTATCCGTACCACTCGACGCTGGACGTGGCGGAGTACTACCGCCGCTACATGGAGACGCTGCGCGCCGTCGACGACAGCGTGGGCCGCGTGGTCGAGTGGCTGAAGAAGGAGAACCTGCTCGACTCGACGATGATCATCTACATGGGCGACAACGGGTTCGCGTTCGGCGAGCACGGGCTCATCGACAAGCGCACGGCGTTCGACTGGTCGATGCGCGTGCCGATGCTCGTGTACGCCCCCGGCCTCGTGACACCCGGGCAGCAGATCGACCGCGTGGTCGCCAACATCGACATCGCCCCGACGGTGCTGGACCTCGCGGGCGCGAGGGCGCCGGCCCACATGCAGGGCATGAGCATGCTGCCGGTGCTGCGCGACGCGAGCGCGCCGTGGCGCGACACGCTGCTCTACGAGTACTACTGGGAGTGGAGCTTCCCGCAGACCCCGACGCAGTTCGCGCTCCGCGGCGAGCGGTTCAAGTACGTCTTCACGCACGGCGTGTGGGACTCGGACATGTTCTTCGATCTGCAGGCCGACCCGCAGGAGTCGCGCAACCTGATCGACGACCCCGCCTACGCGAAGAACGTGGCGGCGATGCGCACGCAGCTGTTCGAGACCCTCGAGAAGACCGACGGCCTCACGATTCCGCTCTATCCCCTCCGCGGCGGCCAGATGCGCCTGCGCAACCCGGCCGGTTCGCCGGCCCAGCCGTTCCCGAAGGCGCTCATCTCGCCCCGCAAGACGCCGTGAGGGACGCTCGGGGAGGTAGGGCCGGGTGTCCCACCCGGCCGTCACGGCGCGGTGGGACACCGCGCCCTACCTGGCCCGCCACGCGTTCAACAGAAGGGTCGAGACGGCCTGGAACTCCAGGTCGTCTGCGGGCGCCCACGCGCCGCCAGCGGCGTCGCGCAGCGCACGCGCACGCGCCGAGGCCGCCATGCCACGCGTGACGTTGAGGAAGGTGCGCCACTCCGACGACAGCTCGATCGCGGCGTCGCGCCCCGCGTCGGCCAGCCACGCGCGGACGGCCCCCGCCGCATCGCCGTGCTCGGCCACGAGATCCTGGTGCAGGTACCCATCGCACAGCGACCCGAGTCGCGGCCACGCCAGCGGTCCTCCGTGATTCATCGTGCATCCTCCGGGTACGTGGTCAGCACGTACCAGTCCCCGCCGCGCCAGCGAAGCACGACGACCGCACCGGTGACAGGCATCGACGCGTCGCGTCCACGCTTCATCAGTCGTCCCGTTGGCAGGCCATCGCGGGCGCGATACCGGATCGCCAGGTTGGTTTTCGGCGACCGCCTGTCGATCCAGCTCTGGATGCGGCGGGCGTTCTCGGCCAGGGCCGTCGCCACCACGCGTTCGGCACTCTCGATGTCGGCGTAGGTCGACGCCGCGGCAATCGACTCGCGCCGCAGCCGTGCGCGCAACTGGTCGTCGCTACGGCCGACATGCCGCTCGATCGTGTGCCCGCCACGCCGCTCGTCGCGGCGCAGGTCGACGTCCCAGCGTCCGGCAGCCGTGTCCCCGGCTTCGCCTGCCCGCTGCGGCGTGCTGGTCGTGGCATCCGGCACGCTGGCAGCCGGCGGCGCCTGGGTTGGCGGCGGCGAGGACGGCGGCGAGGACGAGCAACCCGCGAACGCGAGCAGGACGAAGAGCAGTCCGGCCCTGACGGCCACTGTGCGTTCAGCGTTCTGCGTTCTGCGCTCGGCGTCCGGCGTTCGACACTCCCCGTCCCTACCCATCACGCTTCCCAGCGGTGCCCGACGGCGTGGCGTCGACGAAACGACGAACCAGCGCATCGATCCCCGTGATCGCGCCACCGACGACCACCGCGTGCGCGCCCACCTCGAACGCCCGCCGTACGTCGTCCCGCGTGGACAGACGCCCCTCGGCGACGACGGGCACGGGCGAGTCCTTCGCCAGGCGTTCGACCAGCGCGAGGTCGGGCCCCGCGGGGACGGCCCCTCCCGTGTATCCGGACAGGGTGGTCGCGACCAGATCCGCGCCGAGTTCGGCAGCCGCGAACCCCTGCGCGGCCGTCGCGACGTCGGCCATCACCAGGCGGCCATGCGCGTGGATGACGCCGATGATGTCCAGCAGCCGCTCGCCGTGCGGCCGAGACCGTCCCGTCGCGTCGACAGCGACGATGTCTGCGCCGGCCTCGACCACACCGGCCGCGGACGCGCACGTCGGGGTGATGTATACCTCCGATCCGTCGAAGACCTGCTTGTGGATCCCGATGATCGGCACGGTCACGAGCGCGCGCGCCGCGGCGATGTGCGCAGGTGAGTCGATTCGCACGGCGCCGGCGCCCTGTCGCTCCGCCGCGAGCGCGAACCGGGCGATCACGTACGCATCGTGGAGCGGCGAATCAGCGGGCGCCTGACAGGACACGATCAGGCATCCGCGCAGCGCATCGATCGACTGCCGGGCGTGGGTCACGGGTGCTCCTCGCTCGCGGTCTCGACGAGACGTGCGCGCATGGCGTCGGTGACTGTCGTGCCGGCGCTCCGGAACGCCAGCAGGACCGCACCGGCCGCTGGGGTCAGGCGAGCACGCTCGACACGGGCCGCCGGGCACGCGGCACGGACGGCCGCGGCGAACGCGTCGGCATACGCCGGCGATCGAAAGACGCCGCCCGACAGGCAGACCAGGGGCTCGTCGAGCCGCAGCCGCCGTGCGACGGAGTGCACGCGGCGCGCCAGCGCCTCGATCCCGTTCTCGACGACGCGCGTGGCGACGGGGTCGCCCTCGCGCCACGTCTCCAGCACGTCGCGGGCTGCCGAGGCGACGCCGTCCCTGGTCAGGTGGCCGTTGTACATCACCATGGGCAACAGGCGGAGATCCTGCACGTCGAACCTGGCCGTCAGGACGCGCACCAGTGCGGTCTCCGGCCCCACGCCATCGAGCGCGTCCAGTGCCGCGCGCACGCCATCGCGGGCCAGGCCGAAGCCGCTGCCCTCGTCGCCGAACACGTAGCCCCACCCGCCCGCCCGTGACGTCTCGCCAGCGGCATTCTCGCCGAACACCACCGACCCGGTGCCCGCGACCACGATGATCCCCGGGGCCCCCAGCGTGGCGCCAGCCAGGGCCGCGGGGGCGTCGTGCTCCACCTGCACCACGCCGGCCCTGAAGATGGGCGTGATGATCTCGGTCTTGAAGTCCGCCTCGCCCGTCATCGCGCAGTACACGGCGGTGAGGTCGACGGCAGACACGTCGGCGAGCCCTGCCTCTCGCAGCGCGGCATTCGCGCTGTCGCTCACGGCGCGGTACAGCCGTTGGCGCCCACCCGGCATCTCGACGTGGTTCGACGGCCCCGCCGCTCCCCGCCCGATCACGCGTCCGGTCGCGTCTGCGAGCATCGCCTGCGTGCCCGTCTGGCCGCCATCGATGCCCATGTACAGGCTCGGGAGTCGGGAGTCGGGAGTCGGGGAGTCGGGAGTCGCGACTCGGTAGGGCCGGTTGTCCCAACCCGGCCCGACGCGGGCCCCGGGAGGCGGTCACGTCCACGACTCCGCGAGCACCTGGTCGATGTGCGCCACGACGTCGGGTCCCGCGGCGGCGGTCGCAGCGTCGCGAGCGCGGTTCTCCTCCTCG
The DNA here is from genome assembly GCA_963715265.1 of uncultured Acidobacteriota bacterium. Classification (GTDB taxonomy): domain Bacteria; phylum Acidobacteriota; class Vicinamibacteria; order Vicinamibacterales; family Vicinamibacteraceae; genus Luteitalea. Next base: position 722,140 of record CAVQRQ010000022.1, on the reverse strand, counting down.
TGCGGCAGGGCATCGGGCTGCGAGAGGACGTGCACGCGCTCGTGCTCGACGATGGCGGCGATGACGATCGCGGGATCGTGCCCGAACCGGGCCTGTACCTCCTCGACGACGGTGAGGTTCACCGAGACCGTGCGCGCGCGACGGTCGTACTCTCCGGCCGACACCGGCGCCCAGCGCTCCTGCCTGATGACGACGTCGCTCACGGGCGGCTCGACTCCTGTCGGCGCAGGTCCACGCCCTGCGCCACGAGGGACGCGCGCAACGCGTCCGTGTCCACGTGCCTCGCCTCGACTCCGGCACCCAGGCTCAGGACGGCCGCCGTCGCGGCGGCCTGCCCAAGCGTCATGATCGTCGGCGTGAGGCGGGTCGACGCAAGGGCCTCGTGCGTCACCGAGATGCAGCGGCCCGCCACGAGCAGGGCATCGACCCGCAGCGGCACCAGGCACCTGTAGGGGATTTCGTAGGTCCGCCCCGGGGGCAACCGCACCGTCGTCGTGCCCTCGCCGGCGGGGTTGTGGATGTCGATCGGGTACCCGCTGCGCGCCACCGCGTCGGGGAACGCGCGCGCCTGCAGGAGGTCGTCTTTCGTAAGTTGATACTCACCGACGATGCGACGGCTCTCGCGGACGCCGACCTGTGCGGGAGTGGCCGCGAGCCGGCACCGCTCGAAGCCAGGCACGCGCGACCGGAAGAATCGCAGCAGCGTCATCGTCTGTCGGCGGGTCTCGATCTCGGCGCGCGTCAGGTCGTCGGGGTCGAGCGGGTCGAGCCCCGTCACGCGCGTCATGTTCACGGTGACCTCGTCGCGATGCACGCCCCGGAACAGGCTCACGACCTCGCGCGGGATGTCCACCTCACCGGCGTCGCGCGCGGCCTTCCAGACGTCCCACAATCCGGCAATCGCCGTCAGCGTGTCGGCCGAGAACTGGTCAGGGCGCAGGCTGGTCCGGATCTGGTCGGGATGGGCTCGCAGCCACTCCGCCGTGGCGTCGAGGTCGACGTGGCTCAACCTGAACATCATCGTCATCGGCTGGACCAGGCCCGCTGCGTTGCCCTGCTCGCAGGGGACGCCGGCGGCGTGCGAGACGAGCGCGTCTGCCGTGCAGTCGATGACGCGCGTCGCCCGAAGCTCGCGAGGGCCCGACACCGTCTGCACCCACACGCCGGCAATACGCGAGCCGTCCACGATCGACGCCAGGAAGGTGGCGTGCAGGAGCAGGCGTACGCCGGCCTCCTCGCACATCGCCATCAGCAGCCACTTGTGGATCTCCGGGTCGAACGGCGTGATGGTCGGCACGTAGTCGGAGGCGTCCGGCAGATGCCCTGGTGACCCGTCCATCGACACGAGCCTGTCGACGTACTCCTGCGCGATGGCGCCGGTCACGCGGCCCGCCTCGCCGGCCGTTCCCGCGTGATAGGTCATCCACGGCGCCACCATGGCCGCCGTGGCCGTGCCGCCGAGGAAACCGTAGCGCTCGACGAGACAGACGCGCGCGCCGAGCCGAGCCGCCGCGATTGCGGCCGTGCACCCGGCGTTGCCGCCTCCCACGACGAGGATGTCGAATTCGGACACTGAAGGACGGCTCACGGCAATGAAGGATGGTTCAGCGGAATGCAGGACGGCTCAGCGGAATGCAGGATGGCTCACTGTAATGCAGGATGGCTCAGCGTAATGCAGGATGGCTTCAGCGTAATGCAGGACTGCTCCGCGGACGATGTGCGTCGGACAAGTCCGACGCCTACGCATGTCGGGACTACTGCGAGATGTGCGTCGGACAGGTGGTCCATGGCGCCGGCGCCACCAGCCAGGCGGGCATCCGAGGTTCGTAGCCGCGGGACTTGTCCCGCGGGCGGTGCCGGACGAGTCCGGCGCGTACGAGATGTGCGTCTTCAGCGTAATGCAGGACTGCTCCCCGGACGATGTGCGTCGGACAAGTCCGACGCCTACGCATGTCGGGACTACTGCGAGATGTGCGTCGGACAGGTGGTCCATGGCGCCGGCGCCACCAGCCAGGCGGGCATCCGAGGTTCGTAGCCGCGGGACTTGTCCCGCGGGCGGTGCCGGACGAGTCCGGCGCGTACGAGATGTGCGTCTTCAGCGTAATGCAGGACTGCTCCCCGGACGATGTGCGTCGGACAAGTCCGACGCCTACGCATGTCGGGACTACTGCGAGATGTGCGTCGGACAAGTGGTCCATGGCGCCGGCGCCACCAGCCAGGCAGGCATCCGAGGTTCGTAGCCGCGGGACTTGTCCCGTGGGCGGCGTCGGACGAGTCCGGTGCGTACGAGATGTGCGTCGGACAAGTCCGACGCCTACGCATGTCGGGACTATTGCGAGATGTGCGTCGGACAAGTCCGACGCCTACGTATGTCGGGACTACGTATGTCGGGACGTGGCGATGAGGACCGCGGGCTGATCCGGGGCGTGGGTGCGGACCTCGACGCCGGCCAGGCTCAGCACCTGTCCCTCGTCGGCCAGGCCGGACAGGTTGACCAGGCGCGATCCGACCAGCACGTAGACGTCGGGAATCGATCGGCCGGCGTCACCGAAATCGACGAGCGCCGCGAGGAGCGCCCGCAACTCGGCGTCGAGTTCGCCCGCCAGGCAGGTGCGGACCACGGCGTCACGCCGTTGCAGGCGTACGACGCCGCTCCTGTCGACGACGCGCGCCATCGACGGCTCGCGGCGCCAGGGCTGCCACCAGGCGCCCCCGCGAGGCAGGCACGTGAAGACGTCCAGCTGACCGGTGGTGGCGACCAGGGCCACGTCCGCGGGATCGCGCTGCATCGAGCGCGCGGCCACGGACCGACGGCCATCCTCGTCGGTCACGCGATCGGACGCCCCGCCGCGACGCAGCTCCGCGGTCCCCGCGGCCACCGCCCGCACCAGGTTGCGGCGGGCGTCGACCTCCACGTGCACTTCCACGGTCTCGGCCAGCGCCCCGCTGCGCACCGCAGCCTCGACAGCCTCCTGGCGCACGCGCAGCACGTCGGCCGGGGTGGGATCCACGATGTTCCGCTCGATCGTGTCGCGCACCATGGCCAGGGCGACGCCGACAGGCGAGATGACCTCGGCCTGCCGTGCAAGACGCCACGGCACGCCCATCAGGGCGCCGGCATGCGGCACGAGCGACGCTGCCCCACCGCCACCGCCGATCAGGTCCACGCTCGACGGCTGCAGCCGGTACTCCTCGACCAGCGCCCGGACCTGCGTCACGACCTTGGCGCACGCCATGTCGAGCACGGCCGCCGCCAGCGCGTCGCCGTCTCTCCCCACCATCGTCCCCAGCCGCGCAAAGCCCCTGCGGGCGGTCTCGCGATCGGCCTTCGCGAACGCCGTGTCGGGCACCACGCCCGCGGCGTTGGCGGCGCAGGTGGGCGTCAGCGCGAATCGTCCCGCCGGGGTGACGAGGACGACGTAGTCCGACGGATCGCCCGGCATCGGCTGGACGAAGGTGACCTCCACGGAACCCTCGAAGGCGCCCGCCGGGGCGAAGCACGCGTAGCCGACACCGGCGATGTGCGCGGACCGCGGTCCGACGTCCACCACGGCAGTGCCGTGCACGCGAACCATGCTGCCGCCGGCGATCGCCAGCGTGCGCACGTCGAGCGTGTTGAGGAACGTCCGGTGACCGCCCACCCTGGCCGGGCGCATCTGCGGCTGCCCATCGCGAATCACCGAGATGTCCGCGCTGGTGCCGCCGACCTCGATGAAGATGCCGTCGGACACCTGCTCGTGCATCAGCGCGCCGGCAATCCCCGCCGCCGGCCCAGACAGCATCGTCTGGATGGGACGCCGGGCGACCTCGTCGACGGTCATGACGCCGCCGTCGGAGCGCATGATCATCAGGGGCGCCCTGATGCCCGCCTCCTCCACCGACCGCGCGGTCATCATGGCCGTACCGACCATCTTCGGCAGGATCGCGCCGTTGAGCACCGCCGTCCGCGTGCGCGTCCGCAGCCCGTAGAGCGAGGACACCTCGTGGCCGGACGTCGCCCAGAGGCCGCGCGCGCGGGCGGCCTCGACGATGGCCGACTCGACCGACGGGTCGTCCACGGCAAACGCCTCGCTCGCGACGATCACGTCCACCCCGGCGGCTCGCAGGGCATCGACGGCCCGCGCGACGACAGGACCGGCCTGGGCGGGATCCTCAATCCGCGCGAACTCGTGCGCCGCCACGAGGGCCTTGCCCGGCGCCAGCGGGACCGGCGGCACGCGGGTGTCCAGTCGGGCCTTCCACCGCTCGCCGCGCCTCCCGGCGCCGACGACGCCGACGCGTGCGACGTCTCCCTCCAGCAGCGCGTTGGTGGCCTGTGTCGTCGAATGCGCGATGAACGTGACGTCGTCCGGGCCGGCGCGCAGCCGATCGAGCATCTGCCCGAGGCCATCGATGATGCCCCGCGCGACGCCCTCTGTCGCGCTGTGCGTGGTGGGCACCTTGAGTTGCGCGACGAGCGTGAAGGTGTCGGCGTCCACGGCCACCACGTCGGTGAACGTCCCGCCGACGTCGATCCCGATACGCAATCGCCGCAGGGCTGCGGATGGGAGGGGCGCGCGATCGGCGTGCCGAGGCTGTGCGGAGGCGGATCCCGACCCGGCCGTGTCGCGGGGCGTCGTCACAGGAACATCCAGGCGCCGATCAACAGCCCGCCCAGGCAGACCAGCATCATCGCGGGCAGTGTCGCCAGGGAGATGTCCTCGACGCGCACACCCGTGTAGGTCGCCACCCACACGTTGTGGGTGTTGGTGGGATCGCACACGTTCTGCACCTGCACGATCGACATGATGGCCGCGAGGAGCCCGAACGCGGGCAGCACGCCCGACGCGAGCATGAGGCTGAAGATGCCCGCGCCGACGCCGAACGCATTCAGCGGTCCGCGATACAGCGCGAGGGGCGACAGTATCGTGAAGAAGAGCACGTAGCTCGCCGGAGACCGCACGGGGAGGTTGGCCACGACCGGCTCCAGCGCGGTCCGTACGGCTGGCAACGTGAGGGCATTGAGCAGCATGCCGATGCCGACGAGCAGGATGGCAGCGGGTGCCGCGTCCTCGACCCCGCGAATCATCGACGACACGAGCGTCTGCACGATCGCGCGCGGGCGGGTCAGGAGGATGCCGTAGATGGCGCCGGCCAGAAAGGCGGGCACCTCGCGCCAGTCGAAGGCCACGTAGAGGACGAGGGGCACGAAGGGCGTCAGCCACGCCGGCCACGGCACGCCTGGCTTTCGGCCCGGTTCCCGGGGCGCGGCCCACAGGCGGAGCTCGGGGGCCCGCCGCGCGGCCAGGACCGCGTACCCGGCCACCACGACAGCCATGATGACGGCCAGCGCCGTGGCGAACCGGACGATCTCGCCCGGCAGCGGTGCGCCGGGCGCCAACTGCAGCAACTCGCGGTACAGGCGCCACAGTGCGATGTTGAAGATGAAGCCCGTCGCGAAGGCCAGCAGGAAGAGAATGGCCGTGAGCCGACGGGGCACGCCGAGACTCATCATGATCGGGAGCACGAGCGAGCCGACCATGATGATCGCGCCGAGGCCTGTCAGGGAGGTGAACAGCACCGCCGTGACGGCCATGAGGGCGCCGGCCACCACCATCGGACGGTCGCCGCCGAACTCGGCCGCGCGCCGGATGACGTCCTCGGCGATACCTGTCGACATCATCACGCGACCGAGCATCGCGCCCGCGCAGACGGCGACGTAGGCAGGCGCGAGCCGCACGGCGCCGTCGGCCATCACCGTGGACAGCCACCGTTCGGCCGGCTCACCCACCACCATCGCGACGACAGCGGCCATGGCCGGCAGCGCCAGCAGCGCGGGCAGACGGCGCAGGAACATGAGGGTCGCGAACACCGCGAGCACGACGAGCAGCGCGGCGGCGGTCATCGCGACTGAGGGACGCAGGATGGCAGGCGTCGAGCCGGGCCGCTGATGGCGTGTACGGGTACGTCGAACGTGATGGCCGTCTCGAACGTGCGATCCCACGGCAGGCGTACGCGGAGATCGCCCGGCAGGCCTACCTGCACCGCGACGTCCGTGGGTTGCGGAGCGGGCAGCATCCACGCGGGGCCGAACAGGCGCCCGTAGTCTGCCAGTTTCGGCGCGAGCGACGATTCGAGACGGGTCGCGACGGTCGCCGCGTGCGCGTCCAGTCGGAACGGGGAGTGTCCGGCCTCCCGCAGTTCCGCATTCACGACAGGACGCAGCACGCCCTGGTAGGCGTAGTCGTTGAGGAGTCGGTGCAGCAGGAACGTGACCTGCGCGTCGGCCATCGCCGTGAAGGCTGGGCTGCTGCACCTTGCGGCGAGCCGCGCGCCGGCCCATGCGAGCAGGCCGTGAGCCCACGCGGTGCCAATCGTGTTGCCGGCGGTGTTCCACGACGCATAGCCGTACAGCCTGGGGAACACACCCGCCGCGAGGAGGGCTTCGGTGAAGACCGGCGAGGCGCCCTGGACGTCGCCCTTCGGATCGACGTCGGCCACGATGGCGGACGTTCCCCGTCGAACGCTGTCGGCGACCGTGCGCGCGAAGGTCGTTGCCGCTCCCGATTCGTGGCGGGAGGCGAAGACGAAGAGCTCGAGGTCGTGGCGCGCCCCGCCGACGATCTCCGATGCACCGGCGGCGATCGCCTGGAAGCTCGCCGTCTCGTGCAGCCGCCGATCCTCGAATGGGGCCACCATCGTCCGCGCCGCCTCGCTCGAGTAGGTGACGCGCACGGCAGGCGCGAGCCCCCTCGCGACGAGCACGGCCCTCGACAGCAGGAGCATCGCCACCTCGTCGGCGCCAGGCTGGATGCCGACGCGCGCCTCCAGGCCGTGCCTTTGCACGGCCTGGGTCACGGCCTCGCGGTCGGCCAGGTGCATCCCTCTGGGCCTCGCATCGTCCTGCGCGACGACCAGGTGGTCGATCACCTTTCGCGCGGCCGAGATCCACGGCCGCGAGATTCACGCGCCGGTTCCTGTCGCGGGCGCGGACGTAGTCCTGCCGTGCGGCCTCGGGCACCTGTCGGGTGAGGGCGGCGAGTTCCTGCGTCTCGGCGTCGGAGGCGGGCGCTGGCGCGAGTTCGGCGTAGCGCGCGAGCCCCTCGCGCCAGGCCTCGTTGGCCCCGTCGGCCGTCGGCGCCAGGCGCATGATCACGCTGAAGCCGTACACGGGCAGCGACGGGTGGGCGCGGCGGATGTCCTCGAGGACGGTCAACCGGCCGAGGGCCGTCGCGGCGTCCACGGCATGCACGCGCGAGGCGACGAGGCCGCCGTACGCGAGCATGTCGGTCGACACGATCAACGCGTCGAACCCGTCCCAGTCCTGCGCACGCAGCCAGCCGGCGACGGCCGCGGCGTCGCCGGGCGTCGTGAATCGCCCCAGGAGTCCGGCGGGGGGCGCGACCACCTCGGCGTGCGCGATGGGCGCCATCATCTGCGGGTACTGCAGGCAGACGGGCCTGTCATCGAGCGGGACCAGCGCGATGCGCAGCCGCTTCGGCATCACCGGCGCCGTTGTCGTGGACTGTGCCCGCGCGGTCGCGGGCCACACCGCCACCAGGGCCCACAGCGCGAGCAGCGCGGCGACCGGTGATCGAGGAGGCATTCGGGCCGATTGTACGACGGGGGGCCTTGGGCCCTGGGCGTTCGGCGTTCCACCGTCCGTCCCGGTCACCGCCGTTCCCCGCTCCCCGCTCCCCGCTCCCCGGTCCCCGTTCCCCGCTCCCCGTTCCCCGCTCCCCGTTCCCCGCTCCCCGTTCCCCGCTCCCCGTTCCCCGCTCCCCGTTCCCCGCTCCCCGCTCCCCGTTCCCCGCTCCCCGTTCCCCGTTCCCCGCTCCCCGTTCCCCGTTCCCCGATCGCGGTCTTGATACGATCGCCCGATGCGAATCGCGTTCATCGGTCTCGGCGTCATGGGCGGGCCCATGGCAGGACACCTGCAGCGGGCGGGCCACGAGGTCCGCGTCTTCAACAGGACCCGAAGTCGGGCAGATGCCTGGGTCGCCGAGTACGGCGGCGCCGCTGCCGACACACCGCGTGAGGCGGCCGCCGGCGCTGACCTCGTGTGCGCCTGCGTGGGGGCCGACGACGATGTGCGTGAGGTGACGATCGGTCCCGATGGCGCATTCCACGGGATGGAGGCGGGCGCGATCTTCGTCGACCACACGACGGCCTCGGCTGCCGTCGCGCGCGAGCTGCACGCGGAGGCGAAGGCGCGCGGGCTGCACTTCATCGACGCGCCGGTTTCCGGCGGCCAGGCTGGCGCGCAGAAGGGGCAGTTGAGCGTGATGTGCGGCGGCGACGAGGCGCCGTACCTGCGGGTGGAGCCGGTCCTGAAGACCTACGGGAAGATGGTCGCGCGGATTGGCGACAGCGGCGCGGGTCAGCTCTGCAAGATGTGCAACCAACTCTGCATCGCGGGCCTGGTGCAGGGACTGGCCGAGGCACTCCACTTCGCGCAGCACGCCGACCTCGACGTGCCTGCTGTCATCTCGGTGATCTCGAAGGGCGCCGCGCAGTCCTGGCAGATGGAGCACCGCTGGCAGACGATGGTCGAGGGGACGTTCGACTTCGGGTTCGCCGTGGACTGGATGCGCAAGGACCTCGCGATCGTGCTGGACGAGGCACGCCGCAACGGATCGCGGCTGCCGGTGGCCGCGCTCGTCGACCAGTTCTACGCACAGGTGCAGGCCCGCGGCGGCGGCCGCTGGGACACCTCGAGCCTCATCGCGCTGCTGGACTCACCCGATTCGTAACCACTCACCCGATTCGCAACCGATCCTCTGATTCGTCGCCGCCGGACTCATCCTCTGATACGTAGGCGCCGGACTTGTCCGGCGCGCGTGGTCTTCCGATTCGTAGGCGCCGGACTTGTCCGGCGCGCGTGGCCTTCCGATTCGTAGGCGCCGGACTTGTCCAGCGCGCGTGGCCTTCCGATTCGTAGGCGCCGGACTTGTCCGGCGCGCCGTGGCCGCAGGCAAAGGCGGGGCCGGCGCCCTGCCCGCGGGACAAGTCCCGCGCCTACGTATCCACGACCACATCAGGCATCATGGACGGGATGCCGAATGTCGCGCGCAGCCTGGTCCTCGGTTCGCTGCTGCTCCTCAGCCCGCCGCAGGTGATGGCCCAGATGCCTGGTGCGGGACCCGCAACGACCCCAGCCAGCGCCACGGCCGCCAACCCCGTGCCCTTCCCCGAGTGGCTGCAGGGCGTGCGGGAAGAGGCACTCGGCCGCGGCATCTCGCCGGCAACCATCGAGACGGCCCTGCGCGACATCAGCCCCGTCGAGCAGATCCTGCAGCGCGACAGGACGCAGGCCGAGTTCAAGGAGACCCTGAGCCAGTACATCGCGCGGCGCGTCGGCGTGCCGACGATCCGCACCGGGCGCCAGATGCGCACGAGGCATGCAGCCGTGCTCGACAAGGTCGTCGCGCACTACAAGGTGCCGCCGCAGGTGCTCGTCGCCGTCTGGGGACTGGAGTCGAACTTCGGGCGATTCAGCGGCGTGCGCCCGCTGATGCCCACACTCGCGACGCTGGCCTGGGACCCCCGCCGAAGTGGGCTCTTCCGTCGTCAGTTGTTCGACGCGCTGGCCATCCTGGACGCCGGCCACATCGACCTGCCGCGGCTGAAGGGGTCATGGGCCGGCGCCATGGGACAGCCGCAGTTCATGCCCTCGAGTTACCTGACCTACGCCGTCGATTTCGATGGGGACGGCCGCCGCGACATCTGGTCGTCGCAGCCCGATGTCTTCGCGTCGATCGGGAACTACCTCGCGACCAACGGCTGGATACCCGGCCAGACGTGGGGACGCCCCGTCGCGCTGCCCAAAGACGCCACGGCACTCGCTGCGAGCGCGCCATCGCGGGCCACCGGGTGCCGCGCGGTGAGGGAACTCTCCGAACCGAAGCCGCTGGCGGACTGGCAGGCACTGGGGGTGCGTACGACAGCCGGCACCGCCCTGCCAAAAGCCGACATCGCCGCCTCGCTGCTGCGCACGGACTCGGGCGCCTTCCTCGTGTACCCGAACTACGAGGTGATCCTCAGCTACAACTGCGCCAACGCCTACGCCATGGCAGTGGCGCGCCTCGCCGATCGCATCGACGATACGGATCCGCTGCCGGCATCGAAAAGGAAGAAGAAGAGGTAGCGCGGTCGGCCACCTTCGCGCCATGCGCTTCGGTGCCCAAGGACACCGCGCCCTACCTGTGTGATTCATAGCGGCGCGGTCGGAGACCGCGCCCTACCTTACAACCCGCAGATCGACTGGGCCGACGATGCCTCGGCCAGCCAGGGCTTCTCGTCCACCTTGACGTCGACCACGACGCCGTCGTCCACGATGGCCGCGTAGCGCTGGCTGCGGAAGCCCTCGCCGACGACGCGCGCGTCGAGTTCCATGTCGATGGCGCGGGTGAAGTCGAGGTTGCCGTCCGACAGCATCAGGACCTTGCCCTTCGCTCCCGCGTGTTCGGCCCAGGCGTCGAGCACCCACACGTCGTTGGCCGAGACGCAGGCGATCGTGTCCACGCCGCTGGCCTTGATGGCGTCGTGGTGCGCCACGTAACCGGGCAGGTGCACCTGGCTGCACGTGGGCGAGAACGCAGCGGGGACGGCAAACAGCACGACCTTCTTTCCCGCGAAGACATCTGCAGTCTTCAGTTCGGTCACACCCTCGGGACCGAGCGTGCGGAAGGTGGCGTCAGGCAGGCGATCTCCGACGGATAGGGGCATGGCGGGCAATCCTATCGCAATGCGTCGGTCTGCTTCTCCAGCGCCGCGAGTTCCCCGCGCAGGTCGTCGAGGCGGACGAACGCGTCGCGGCCCGGTCGCTGGTCGGCCTGGTTGGCCATGCGCCAGACGTTGGACAACTGATCGATGAGCATCGGCTGCGGGTAGTTGCCACCCGCGGTGACGAGCTTCGCGCGCAATGCGGCAGCGTCCGCCGACCGCACCCCGCCCCCGCTCGCGAGATCTTCCCAACCGTCGACTGAGCGCCAGCGCCCGGCTGGCCGTGTCCCTGATGTCGGACAGCAGCGCGAACTGCGCCTCGAGATCCGCCTGCGAGACGCCGTCGGCCGTGACGCGCGGATCCAGCCGGACCCGCAACGATTGCGTGCCGGCCACCACGCCGTCGACCGTCAGTCGCACGGAGTAGGTGCCAGGCACGATGAACGGGCCGGCGGCGCCGCCCTCCGGATTGGCAGCTGACGGCAATCCCGGCAGGCGCATGTCCCACGCGAACCTGTGTGCGCCGCGCGTGCGTCCCGGCACCGGCGTCGCGGGCCGGCGCCGGCCTGGCGCGCGCATGCCCTGGGCCGGAGCGGGCTCTGCGCTCCTCGCCGCGCTGCTCTCGAAGGTCCGGATCGCCGCGCCCGACGCGTCGAGCACGGCGATCGCGACCGACTGCGCCTCGGTCGGCAGCACGTAGTCCAGGTACGCGAGGGATCCCGGGTAGTCGGGGGCCTTCGATGTTCCCGCACTTCGTGGCGAGCCGCGCCCGCGTGGCCTCGCGCGGGGCGAACAGCAGGGGCGTCGCCGTGGTGCCCGTCCACTGGTGCAGCCGCGACAGGTCGTCCAGCACCTGGAACCCGCGGCCCATGGTGGACACGACGAGGTCCTTCCGATGCACGCGCATGTCCGTGATCGGCGTCACGGGCAGGTCGAGTTGCCAGCGATGCCACTGCACGCCGTTGTCCCACGACAGGTACATCCCGAACTCCGTGCCGGCGTAGAGCAGGCCGGCGCGATCGGGGTCCTCGCGCACGACACGCACGGGCGTCTCCGCGGGAATGCCGTTGCGGCCATCGGTCAGGCGCGTCCACGTCCTGCCGTAATCGTCCGTGCGATAGACGTACGGCGCCCAGTCACCCAGCAGGTAGCGGTAGTACGCGATGTAGGCCGACCCCTTGCGGTGAGGCGACGGATCGATCTGCTGGACGCGACCGCCGGGCGGCAGGTCCTTCGGCGTGACGTCGTTCCACGTCTTGCCGTCGTCGCGCGACACGTGTACCGGCCCGTCGTTGGCGCCCGACCACAGCACGCCCTTCTCGATCGGCGACTCCTCGAACGCGTAAATCGTCGCGTACACTTCCTCGCCGGTGATGTCGCGGGTGATCGGCTCGCCGGAGATGCCCTGCCCTTCCGGCAGGTTGGCCGTCAGGTCCGGGCTGATCACCTCCCACGTCCGTCCCTCGTCGCGCGTGCGGTGTACGACGTGCGACGTGTGGTAGATGACGTTCGGGTCGTGCGGCGAGATCTCGAACGGCGACGTGCGCTGGAAGCGGTAGCGGATGTCGCGCGACGCGTGTCCGTAGCGGTTCTGCGGGTACACCCAGTAGTGCTGCTCCTGCCCCGTCGCGAGGTTCAGGCGGCTGAACTCGCCCTTGCACACGCCGTACACGATCCGCGGATCGCCGGGCTTCGGCTTGACGGGACCGGTCTCGCAGCCGGCGCCCTGCGTCCAGTACTGCAGCGTGTCGTCGGGCGAGGACGAGGCGGGCGCGTTGCTCGGCACGATGACCGTCGTGTTGTCCTGCTGGGCGCCGTACACGCGGTACGGGAACTGCTCGTCCACCTCGACCTGATAGAGCTCGGCCGTCGGCTGGTTGAACTGCGTCGTCCACGTGCGTCCGCCGTCGCGCGAGACGTTCACGCCGCCGTCGTTGGACTGGATCATCAGGTCCGGATCGTCTGGATTGATCCACATGCCGTGGTTGTCGCCATGGGGCGTCGGCACGCTCGTGAAGGACGTCCCGCCGTCCGTGGACTTCCACAGTGCCAGGTTGTTCACCCACACGACATCCGGGTTCTTCGGGTCCGCGTCGACGTAGGTGTAGTAGAAGGGCCGCGCGACGAGCGACGACTGGGTGTTCACCTGGCTCCACGTGGCCCCGGCATCGTCACTCCTGTAGAGCCCTGCCTTGTCGCCCACGGCCTCGACGATGGCGTAGAGCCGGCGCGGGTTGGCACGCGACACGTCGATATCGATCTTGCCGAGGAGATCGGTCGGCAGGCCCTCGGACGTGCGCGTCCACGTGGTGCCGGCGTCGGAGGACGTGTAGATGCCGTTCTCACTCGCGGGGCCGCCGCTGATGATGGTCCAGGGCTTGCGCTGGCCGCGCCACGCGGCCGCGTACATGCGGTCCGGGTCGGACGGATCGAACACGAGCGAGAACACGCCGGTGCGCTCGTTGATGAAGAGCACCTTCTCCCACGTGGCCCCGCCGTCGCGCGACCGGAAGACGCCCCGCTGCGGGCCGTCGACGAAGACGGGGCCGACAGCGGCGACGTACACCAGGTCGGGATTGGTCGGGTGCACGCGCACGGCGCCGATGGCGCCGACGTCGCGCAGGCCGACGTGCGCCCAGGTCTTGCCAGCGTCGGTGGACTTGTAGACCCCGAGGCCCTTGATCACGTTGCTGCGGATGGCGGCACTGCCCGTGCCGGCATACACGACGTCGGGGTGGGACTCAGAGACCTCGATCGCGCCGATGGAGGCCGTCTCGAAGAAACCGTCCGACACGTTGGCCCACGACTGCCCGTAGTCGGTGGACTTCCAGACGCCACCACCCGTCGAGCCCATGTAGAAGGTGCCGGGCTGGCGACGATGCCCTGCGACGGCCGTGACCCGGCCTCCGCGGTGCGGACCGATGTGCCGCCAGTGCAGTCCGCCGAACGGATCGAGGCCGGCTGCCTGGGCAGGCGCCTGTGCCCGCAGGGGCGCGGCGGGCAGGAGGGACGACGACGACGGGACGGCGAGCAGGGTGGCGACGAGGGCGAGGTGGACGGGTGGGCGCGAATCGCATGGCAGTTCGCGTCCATCGTAACAAGGTAGGGCGCGGTCTCCGACCGCGCCGCTATGGATTGCGGCCGCGTGGGACACGCGGCCCTACCTGTGTGACGCCGCCACCTCCCGGGTGCAGGCAGACGCGATCTGCTCGACGTGCCGATGGTCGGTGCCGCAGCAGCCCCCGAGCACGGTCAGTTGCGGGAGACGCTGGCGGAGTTCCGCGTAGGAGGCGCCCAGCGCGGACGGGTCACCGATGTCGAGGTCGGTCGCCTCGTTCAGTTCCGCATGACTCCGGCACGACGCGTTGGCGCGGATGCCGCGAATCCGCTGCACCCAGGGCTCGCGCGGGTCGAGCAGGTGCGCGAAGTGCGTCGGGTGTGCGCAGTTGACCATGTAGTACGCCGGGTATTCGCTGGTTGCGCCGTCCACGATGCGAATCGCCGACCCAAGCGGCTGACCGGTCGGGAGGCGCCCGTCGGTCTCGACCGTGAAGGAGATGGCCAGGGGCATGCCGGCGCGACGCGCGGCATGAGCGATGCCGATGGCCTCCTCGACGTAGTTGATCGTCATCGCCGACAGCATGTCGGCGCTGCTGGCCGCGAGGGCGTCCACCTGCGGCTGGTGATAGGCCTCGGCCGCACGCACCGACATCATCGCGTCCGGCAGGTAGCCGTCGCCGCGGGGCCCGAGGCAGCCGTCGATCACGGTGGGGACCGGCGCGAACTCCTCACGCAGTCCCTCGAGCAGTTCGACAGAGCGGACGTTGAGTCGCGCCATGTCGGCGGCCTGCAGGCCATGCCGCTGGCCCCAGTCGGCGCTGGCGCGCCAGGTGAGCGTGTCGAGGATGAGTCCCGTACCGAAGCGCCTCGCCAGGTCCGCATACGGCCTGAAGTAGTCGCGCACGACGTCCTCCCCGCCGGGCGCGCGGAGCAGATGGAACGAGGCGAAGTCGGGCAGGTCCAGGCCCTGCTCGAAGATCAGATAGGTCTCCAGCCCGCCGTCGGCGAGGAAGAGACGGTCGGACATCTGGGGAAGCGCCGAGCGATACCGTGACATTGCAGGACCTCCATGCCGGCCGGCGCATGCCAGCGCCGCGGGACACGTGTCATGGAGACGGACCGCGAACGCGCGGCGTTCCCGATGTCGAGTCCGGAATCGACGATTCGCGGTGCATGCACTCCTGCGCGTTCGGATCGCGTCCATCTGACGTTTTCGCGTGCCGCGGATGTCGGCGGCGTGGGGCACGCGATCAGCGGGCGATTGTCGTCACAGGCGTGCGCGCGGACGCGGCGTTTGTGGTACTCAGGGCAGATGAACACAGCGCCAGCCGCCGCTCCACGCCACCTCAGCCTGGATGAACTCCGGGCGTCATTGCAGAACGTCCGCGACGCACCGCGCGAACGCGGCCGCGTGCACCTGGTCGTGCGGCGCCCGACGACCGAGACGCGCGAGACGCTCGAGCAGGGCGTGCTGGACGAGGCCGAGGGGCTGGTCGGCGACAACTGGCGGGCGCGCGTCTCGCCGCGCACGGCAGACGCCGGGCCGCACCCGGACACGCAGATCACGCTGATGAGCGTCCGGGCCATCGGAGCCATCAGCCCGGACGAGGCGCGCTGGCCGCTGGCTGGCGACCAGCTCTTCGTCGACCTCGACCTGACCTACGCGCACGTGCCACCGGGCACGCGCCTCCAGGTCGGCGACGCCGTGCTCGAGGTGACCGCTCAGCCGCACACGGGCTGTGGCAAGTTCATCGAACGCTTCGGCGTGGACGCGATGAAGTGGGTCAACTCCCCGGAGGGCCGCGACCTGAACCTGCGCGGCATCTATGCCAGGGTCGTCACGGCTGGCCGTGTCAGCCCCGGCGACGTCATTGCCAAGGTCGGCGCCTGAGGTAGCACGCGGCGAGTGGCGGAGCCCACGCCGACCATCGTTTCTCTCCAGATTCGCGTCACTCGCGATTCCAGTGGAAATGTCTTCGTGGTGAGGACTCTCACGAATCCTCTTCGGCCTCGGCTCTGCTCACGCATTCGTCGAAGGCCTTTACGAATGCCGGAGCGTGCGCCACCAGATATTCCCGGCAGGGCGTCGTCTCGATGCCGCCCTTGATCATCTCGATCACGTCGACGTGGTCCTTGCGCCGTGGTGACTTGAGCTTCAGGTACACGAGCGGTGCCGCTTCCATCATCGTTCCGGGCGGTGCCGCGAGTGTCGCTTCGAGGAAGGGCTCATGCGGCTCCGGCGACAGCAGGTCCACCGCGACGCCATTGACCTGGAACGGGATCTCCGGGCGCATTGTCACCAGCCCGCTCGCGTGGTGGTGAAAGGCTTCGGCCCCAACCAGGAAGTCCACGTCCCTCGTGGCTCGCGGGTACCCATTGGCGCCGACAGCGAGACCACCAACGACGACGTGCCGCACGTGAGCGAGCGTCAGCGCCTCGGATGCCAGCTTCAGCGCGTCGAGCACCTTGGGGGCGACCACATCGACCAGCAGTGTCGGATCCGGCCTCGTCATACGACTCCTTGACCGACCGGCGATCGAGAGATGTGGTCGGGCCAGCATGCTTGCCATTATGGCAGGACGGAGGGCTACGTCTTGGCCGCGGAATTCACGTGCAGGAGCCGCGTGATCAGCGCCGCGGGCAGCACCGTGAGCGCCACGTCACGAGCGCCGAACCGTCACCCGGACCGAGGAGTCCCCGCCCATCGCACGGCGGGTTCGCTTGCCCTGAGCGAAGTCGAAGGGGGGAACACGCCCTACTTCACGCTGAAATGCGGGTTCTCGATGAGGCCGATGACGTTGCCGAACGGGTCGGCCACCCTGGCCACCTGGATGCCCCCGCCCACGTCGGTGGCCGGCGACACGAGCGCGGCACCGGCGCCGATGAAGTGCTCGAGCGCGACAGCGATGCGCGCGACGCGCCAGTAGGCGACGCTGCCGCCAGGTCCAGGCTGTCCCTCACTCAGGTCGGGCAGCAGGCCGAGTTCGTACCCGCCGATCTCGAAGCCGACGTAGAAGGGCTCGTCGAAGTACGGGGCCTTGCCGAACGCGGCCGTGTACCACGCCCTGGCGCGATCGATATCGGGCACCTGGTAGATGACCGTGGCAAGGCCGAGTGCGACGGGCTGGGTGTCCTGGTTCATTGCACACCTCTCCTGTGTGCTCGCCGGCACCTGCACTTCGCGGACCGGCGAATGACGAGCCGCAAGTAGGGGCTCGTCGCGTCAACGGGAACCAGCCAGCAACGGCAGGACTATACCCCGGTGGTGCGTGCGCGGCAACGGGACCTGGCGGACGGGTTACACTCCGCCGGCAGAGGTGCAGCCGTGATCGAATCCGTCGCCCGAGTCGTCCGCCTGAGCGCTGGTCTGTGCGCCGCGCTCGCCGTTGCCGGCCTGGCCATGCGCGTGGCACCAGACGCCGCGCAATCCGCTGGTATCCGGGTTCGCGTGTCGTTGCCGGCCTCGCTCGAGTCGCAACGCCTCGACGGGCGGCTCCTGGTGATGCTCTCGACCGACCCGAAGGCCGAGCCGCGCTTCCAGATCGCCGACGGTCCCGAGACACAACTCGTCTTCGGGATCGACGTCGACGGTCTCGCGCCGGGGACGCCTGCGCTTGTCGACGCGGCAGCGTTCGGTTACCCGATCCGCAGCCTGCGCGACGTTCCAGCTGGCACCTACACGGCGCAGGCCCTGCTGCACCGCTACGAGACGTTCCGGCGCGCCGACGGCCACGTCGTCAAGTTGCCGATGGACCGCGGTGAGGGTCAGCAGTGGAACCTCGCGCCTGGCAACCTCTACAGCACACCCGTCCAGGTGACGATCGGCCGCGACGCCGCGATCGACATCACGCTGGACAAGGTGATCCCGCCGATCGCCGCCCCACCGACGACGAAGTACATCCGGCACGAGCGAATCCGCAGCGAGAAGCTCTCGCGGTTCTGGGGGCGCGACATGTACCTCGGCGCGCACGTGCTCGTGCCCGAGGGATTCGACACCCACCCCGAGGCGCGCTACCCGCTGATGATCGACCACGGGCACTTCCCGTACACGTTCGGCGGGTTCCGCGAGGAGCCGCCGGACCCGAACCTGACGCCCGACTTCAGCGCGCGCTTCAACATGAGCGGCTACAACCGTTACCAGCAGCAGGCGGCCTACGACTTCTACAAGGAGTGGACGGGCCCGGGTTTTCCGCGCGTGCTCGTCATCCAGATCCAGCATCCCACGCCGTTCTACGACGACTCGTACGCCGTCAACTCGGCCAACGCCGGCCCCTGGGGTGACGCCATCGTCGAGGAACTGATTCCTTACATAGAGAAGAAGTACCGGGGCCTCGGGCAGGGATGGGCCCGCTTCATGTACGGCGGCTCGACCGGCGGCTGGGAGGCGCTCGCGGCGCAGGTGTTCTACCCGGACGCCTTCAACGGCGCGTACGCCGCGTGCCCCGATCCCATCGACTTCCGCGCCTACACCGTGGTGAACCTGTACGAGGATCGCAACGCATATCACCTGGACAGCCCGTTCAAGAAGACGCCACGGCCAGGCCATCGGAACTGGCTCGGGCACATGAGCGCGACGCTCGAGGAGATGAACCTGCGAGAGCTCGCCCTCGGCACGAAGACGCGATCGGGACAGCAGTGGGACGTGTGGGAGGCGACGTACTCGCCCGTCGGCCCGGACGGCTATCCGAAGCGCATCTGGGACAAGGTGACCGGCGTCATCGACAAGGACGTCGCCGCGTACTGGCGCGACAACTACGACCTCGTCCACATCATGAAGCGCGACTGGGAGAAGGGCCTCGGCCAGAAGCTCGCCGGGAAGGTCAACCTCTACGTCGGTGACATGGACAACTACTACCTGAACAACGCGGTGTATCTCGCAGAGGACTTCCTGCGCGCCACGACCAATCCCCCGTTCGGCGGTGAGGTGACGTATGGCGACCGCGCCGAGCACTGCTGGAACGGCGACCCGACACGCCCCAACTACGCGTCACGGCTGCGCTACCACCAGATGTTCATCCCGAAAGCCGTCGCGCGGATGGAGAAGACGGCACCGCAAGGAGCGGACGTCAAGAGCTGGCGATACTGAGGTAGGGCGCGGTGTCCTTGGGCACCGAAGCGCATGGCGCGAAGGTGGCCGACCGCGCCGCCATCCCGCAGCGGCGGCGTGGGACACGCCGCCCTACTTCTGCGAGATCCCTCGGCGCGACGTGAGGTAGACCGCGAAGGTGCCGAGCCAGTGGCCGCCGGCGTAGTGCGCACCCGTGACGGCGGCCAGTCCGACGTCGCGATGCCGTGCGGCCGCGGCCTGCAGCGCGGGCAACCGGACGTCGCGGGCCGGCAGGCCGGAGATGATGCCCTCGAGCATCCAGGCGCGACTCAGGTTGAGGCCGTCGAGGTGCGCGAGCTTGCCATCGGTCGGGTCGAGCACCACGCCCGGCTCGAGCCATGAGGCGTCGGCTGCCGTGCCGGTGGGGATGTCCGGCAGGAACCTCCCGAGCCACGTCGCGAAGTCGGCGGGCGGCAGCACGCGACGCATGAGGTCGGCCTCGGCCAGGCACGGCGACACGAAGTCCTGCCCCGACGGCTCGTACGAGAGCGGGCAGGCGCGATCGCCCAGATAGAACGCGCGGGATCGCTCGACGAGCAACCGCTCGAACGCGGCGTGCTTCGCCACGCGAGCCCAGTCGAGCGCGAGGCCGAACGCGAAGGCCGTCTGGGAGTGCTCGCCCGTGCGGATCGGCCTCGTGAGCTTCGGCAGCCAGTCCGAGAGGCGTCGCACCGCCTCCGCCTCGAGCGGCTCGATGAGCGCCGCCCACTCGCGCGCCTGCGGACTGTTCCACTCCCGCAGTTCCATCGTCAGTTGCAGCAGCCACGCGAGCCCGTACGGGCGCTCGAACTCCTGCCGGCCCGGCGCCTGCAGGTAGGCCAGTTCGCCAGCCACGCGGGCGGCCGTGAAGTTCTTCGCAAGGGCAGCCTCGGCCCTCGAGGCCAGCGGCGTTCCGGGATACAGCCGGGCCACCCGCGCCAGCAACCAGTGCCCGTGTACCGACGAGTGCCAGTCGAAGCACCCGTAGAAGACCGGTGTGAGGTCGCGAGGCGCCTTCGCGTCGGCGTCGGACGCCATCGTGTGCGCGATCTTGTTCGGGTATTCCTGGTGCACGCACGCAAGCGCGAGCGCCGCGAGCTTCTCGGCCTGGGCAAGGTCCATGGGCGGCGGGGCGGCCGCCTGCATCGTCAACAGCAGCGCGAGCAGCATTCCGGGAGTGTAGATCGAGGTAGAGGCAGATCTCCGAGCTGCCCGCTGCGGGCGCCTCGCTTGCCTCGTGCGCAGTCGAGAGGGGAGAGGCGCCCCTTGTCGTCATGTGCAATTCTCTTGACGTGCTCCAGACGCTGGCCGTCGGCGACTACCGCTCCCTGCGCGAGTTCGTCGTGGGTCTCCACCCCCTGACGCTCGTCACCGGGCCCAACGGCAGCGGCAAGTCGAACATCTACAGGGCCCTCCGTTTGCTCGCGGGCGCCGCACAGGGCCAGATGATTCCGTCGCTGGCCCACGAGGGCGGGCTCCAGTCCACACTCTGGGCCGGACCCGAACAGCCGTCCCGCCGCGTCAGATCCGGCGAACTGACGCTCGAGGGCACGACGCGCAAGCGTGTCGTCAGCCTGCGGCTCGGATTCGCTGGCGACACCTTTTCCTACGCGATCGACCTCGGCCTGCCCACGCCCTCGTTGTCGGCCTTCGCGCGCGACCCGGAGATCAAGCGGGAGGTCATCTGGACCGGTCCCACCTACAGGCAGGCGGCCGTCCTCGTCGACAGGCGCGGCGGCCTCGTGCAGGGCCGCAACGCCGACGGCGAGTTCGACGTGGTTCTCCAGGACCTCGCGAGCTTCGACACGATGCTCACGCACTACGCCGATCCGCAGCGTGCGCCCGAGACGCTGATGCTGCGCGAGCAGATGCGGGCCTGGCGGTTCTACGACCACCTCCGTACCGATCGGGATGCGCCCGCGCGGCGGCCGCACCTCGGCACGCACACGCCGGTCCTCGGCGACGATGGCGGGAATCTCGCCGCGGCCCTGCAGACCATCGAGGAGATCGGCGACCGGGAGGCGCTGCACGCGGCCATCGACGACGCGTTTCCAGGTGCGCGCGTGGCCGTCGCAGTGGCGGAGGGTGTCTTCGAGGTGACGTGGCGACAGCCCGGACTCCTCCGCCCGTTGCGCGCGGCGGAACTGTCGGACGGCACGCTGCGCTACCTGCTCCTGACTGCGGCGCTGCTCACGCCGCGCCCGCCGGAACTGCTGGTGCTCAACGAGCCGGAAACCAGCCTGCACCCCGACCTGCTGCCGGCGCTGGCCCGGCTCATCACCACGGCGTCTGCCTCGTCTCAGGTCATCGTGGTGTCGCATGCGCCGCGCCTCATCGACGCGCTGGCGTCGGAGCCGTCCTGTCACCTCGTGGCGCTGGAACGCCAGCACGGCGAGACCGTCGTCGCCAACATCCCGTGGCAGGAACAGCCGGTGTGGAAGTGGCCCGGACGGTGATGGCATTAAGATGTGCCCGTGCCGAAGACCACGTCCCGGCAGCGCTGGCTGCTGCCCCTCATCCTGATTGCCCTCGTGCTGCCCCTGGCGATGCTGACGCCGCGGCTCCCTGGTGATCCGCAGGTGGCGCGGGCCATCCAGGGACTCGGGATTCCCGCCGGCCCTGCGTCGTGGATCACGTCGCTGGCCGGCCGGCCCATGGTGTACGGCGTGCTCGCACTGGGGTTGGCGCTCGCCACGTGGCGGGGGCGGCTCCGCGGGTTCGTCACGGCCGCCCTGCTCATCGCCCTCTGGTGGTACGCAGGCGAACCGCTGAAGCACGTCGTCGAACGCCCACGTCCGACTGCGGAGTTCGTGGATGTGGTCCGCCCCTCCTCGGGGTTCTCCTTCCCGTCCACGTTCGCCACCACGTGGTTCAGCGCGTGGCTGCCTGTGGCGATCTACGCGTGGCGCTCGAGGCAGCGCAGTGCCGGCCTCGCCGTCGCGATCGTCGCGTGGGTGGCCGTGCTGCTCGGCGCGTGGGCCCGCGTGCGCATGGGCGCGCACTGGCCGAGCGATCTGGTCATGACCTTCGCCCTCGTCTGGGCGACATTTGCCGTCATCGAGATCGGCGTCGATCGCCTCGATACGGCACCGTAGACACGAATGAGCGCGTGCGTGCGTGACCCGCGTCCGTTCCAGACGCGCTGACGCCGCGCACTGGAAGAGATGAGGAGCCTGCGATGCCCACGAGCCGTCGATCGTTCCTTGCCGCCGGCGCGGCCTGTTTCGCGTCGGCCGGACTGGCCAGCGTCTCTCGCGCTGGCACGCTGCGCCAGGCGCCCGCGTTCAGGGTGGGCGTCACAGACTGGAACCTGCGCCAGGAGGCGAACCCGGGGTCGTTCGCCCTGGCAAAACGCCTCGGTTTCGACGGCGTCCAGGTCAGCCTGGCCAGCGGGCGCGGCGCCGACCGCGCGCCCATCACGCAGGAAGTGGTGCAGCGGTACCTGGCAGAGTCCAGGCAGCACGGCCTGCCTGCGACCTCGACGTGCCTGAACATCCTCCACACCAACTACCTCAAGTCCGATCCGCTCGGTCCGCAGCGCGTATCCGAGGGCATCGCGCTCACCCGCGCGCTCGGCCTCGAGGTCATGCTGCTGCCGTTCTTCGGCGACGGCGCGCTGAAGACCACAGCGGAGATGGACCGCGTCGGCGACGTCCTGCGCGAACTGGCGCCAGACGCACAGAAGGCCGGAGTCGTCCTTGGGCTCGAGGACACCATCTCCGCGCGAGACAACGTGCGCATCATGGAGCGCGCCAAGTCGTCGGCGGTGCTCACCTACTACGACGTGGGCAACTCGACGGTGAACGGCCACACAGTCATCGAGGAGCTCCGCTGGCTCGGGCGCGATCGGATCTGCGAGGTGCACCTCAAGGACAACCCGCACTTCATGGGCCAGGGCACGATCGACTTCCCGGGCATCATCGACGCGTTGGCCGACATCGGGTTCGCGCGGTGGGCCGTGCTCGAGACGAGCAGCCCGACCAAGGCCCTGGAAGACGACCTGCGGAAGAACCTCGCGTTCACGCGAGACCTGATCGCGAAACGCAAGACCGCGTAGCCAGCACGTAGCCGCGGGACGCGTCCCGCGGGCACCACCGGCGGTATCCCGTAGCCGCGGGACGGGTCCCCGCGGGCACCACCGGCGGTATCCCGTAGCCGCGGGACTTGTCCCCGCGGGCACCACCGGCGGTATCCCGTAGCCGCGGGACTTGTCCCGCGGCCAGCGCGCCGGACCCGCCTTCGCCTGGGGCTACGGCGCGCAAGGCAAGTCCGGCGCCTGCGAGATTCACGAGAGGCCGGCAGCGACATTCTGGGAGACCACAAGGCATGCGTGCACGAATCAGGCGTGGAGCGGGACGGTTGGGGCTGGCCATCCTGCTTGGCCTGACCGCCGTGCCGCAGCCGTCCGGCCAGCAGCCACAGCCCGCGTCGCCGCTGCCCCGCCTCGACCGCGTGACCGAGATCCCGCTCGCACTCTTCCGCGTGCCGGATGGCCTCGAGGTCACGCTCTGGGCCGGCGCTGACCTCGTGCGCAACCCGACGAACATCGATGTCGACAGGGACGGCCGGATCTGGGTGGCCGAGGGCGTCCGCTACCGGAAACACCACGCACGGCGGCCGGAGGGCGATCGCATCGTCGTGCTGCAGGACACCGACGGCGATGGCCGCGCGGACGCGTCGCACACGTTCGTCCAGGAACCGGCGCTGGTCGCCCCGCTCGGCGTGGCCGTCATCGACAACCGCGTCGTCGTCTCGCAGCCACCAGACCTGATCGTCTACACGGACGTCGACAGGAACCTGCGCTTCGACCCGGCCGTCGACACGCGCGAGGTGCTGCTCACGGGCTTCCAGGGCGTCAACCACGATCACTCGCTGCACTCGGTGACCGTCGGCCCCGACGGCAAGTGGGTGTTCAACTCCGGCAACATGGGCGCCCGCTTCACCGACCGATCGGGCCGCACGTTCACGTCGTTCAGCAGCTACAGGCCCGAGCCGATCGGGCCGTTCCGGTTCCCGCACGAGGCGTCGCGCTACGCCGGCACGAAGAGCGACGACGGCCACGTCTACGTCGGCGGGTTCACGGCGCGCATGAATGCCGACGGCACCGGCGTCGAGATCATCGGCCACAACTACCGCAACAGCTACGAGCAGGCGATCACCTCGCTCGGCGACGTGTTCCAGAGCGACAACGACGATCCGCCCGCCTGCCGCGTGAGCTGGGTGATGGAGTACGCCAACTTCGGCTTCTCGTCCAACGACGGCCAGCGCACGTGGCAGGCCGACAGGCGGCCCGGGCAGAGCGTGCCGGTCGCCGAGTGGCGACAGGACGATCCCGGCATCGCCCCAGCCGGCGACGTCTACGGCGGCGGATCGCCGACCGGCGTCGCCTTCTACGAGAACGGCGCGCTCGGGGACGACTGGATGGGCACGCTGCTCGCGGCCGAACCCGGACGCAACGCGATCTTCGCGTACCAGCCGACGCGCGATGGCGCAGGGTTCAGGCTCGACGGCCGGCGCGACCTCATGGCCTCCAGCAGCGAAGCGCAGTGGGCGGGCACCGACTTCAGCGGCGGCCCGAAGTCCGCGACCGCGGAGATCTCCACGCTGTTCCGTCCGTCGGACGTGGTCGTGGGCGCCGACGGCGCGCTGTACGTGAGCGACTGGATCGACCCCATCGTCGGCTTCCACGAGGACCTGGACGATGCGACGTCGGGCGCGATCTACCGGATCGCACCAAGGGGATTCGTGCCGAGTCCTCCCCGGTTCGATCCATCCACCGTCGAGGGGTTGGTCACCGCGCTGAAGTCTCCCGCCGTCAACGTCCGGGCCATCGGCTTCGAGGGGTTGAAGGCGCGCGGCGCGTCTGCCGTCGCGCCCGTCGCGGCGCTGCTCGACGACCCGAACCCGTACATCCGGGGCCGCGCCGTGTACCTGCTCTACCAGCTCGGGCCAGAAGGGCAGCGACGTGCCGGCCTCCCCGACGCGCAGCCTGATTCCTCGATGCGGATCGCGGCGTACCGCGCCATGCGGCGCGCCGGCCTCGACGTGGCTGGCGTGGCCGCGACGCTTGCGCGGGACAACGACCCCGGTGTGCGGCGCGAAGTCGCGTTGTCGATGCGCGACCGCCCGGCGTCAACCGCCCTGCCCATCCTCGTGGACGTGGCGCGGCGCTTCGACGGCGCGGACCGCAGCTACCTCGAGGCGCTCGGCACCGGCGCGACGGGCAAGGAAGCCGCGCTCTACGACCGGCTGCGCAGGACGATCGGCGCCGGCGATCCCGTCGCATGGACCGAGGCGTTCGCCTGGATCGCGTGGCGTCTGCATCCCCCGACGGCCGTCGATGCCCTCGCGAGGCGCGCATCCTCCGTGCGTCTCGACGTCACGCAGCGCCGCCGCGCGATGGACGCCCTGGCGTTCATCGACACGCGCGCCGCATCCGCCGAGATGATCGGCATCGCGGCGGCGGAAGGCCCGCTGCAGGAGGCCGCCCGATGGTGGGTCCTCAGCCGGATGTCCAACGACTGGGCCGACCACGACCTCCAGACCACGCTGAAGCAGCGGCGGATCTACGACGCCGACGCCGTGACGCTGCACAGCGCGGAAGTACCACCCCGCAATCCGGCCGCGCCGGCGATTCCCGTCGGGGACGTCACGTCGCGCGCCGGCGATGCCGCTCGCGGGAAGGAGGCCTTCACGCGCTGCCTGGCGTGCCACGCGCTCGACGGCGTGGGCGCCGACGTGGGACCGGCGCTCGACGGATGGACGCGGGGCAAGTCCCCGCAGGTCATCGCCGCGGCCATCGTCGACCCGGACGCGGGCATCGCGCACGGCTACGCCGGCACGACACTCCGGACGAAGGACGGCCTCACCATCCAGGGACTGCTCATCAAGGAGGGGGACCCCCTGATGATCCGCAGCATGGGGGGCACGACGCAGGTCGTGCCCGCGGACCGTGTGAAGCAGCGCGAGCGCCTGAACCGGTCGCTCATGATTGGCGCGGCGGAACTGGGCATGTCGGCGCAGGACGTCGCCGACGTGATCGCCTACCTGCGCACCCACTGAGCGCGCCACAGCCCGCGGAGCCGACATGATGCGTGCGCTGTCGTCTGTGGCTGTAGCTGCCGCCCTCCTCGGTGGGTACGGGGAGCCGACGCGCGCGACCCGAGCCATGGGCTCGATCGGCGCGTTGGAGCAGGCGCTCCCCCGGAACCTGGTGGCGGAGGTCAGGGCGATCACACCTCCCGGGGTCACGGCCGACGGCCCCCATAGCCCCGGCGTGCTGGCCGGCGACTTCCTCTATGTGTCAGGCCAGGACGGTCGGGACGCCGCGGGCCGACTTCCCGACAGCGTGGAGGGCCAGGTCCGGCAGGCGCTGCGTGGTCTGCAGGGCGTTGTCGAGGCGGCCGGGCTGACCCTCGCCCACGTCGCCTACTGCCACGTGTACCTGACCGACATGGCCGACCACGAGACGCTCGACCGCGTCTGGCGCGAAGCGTTCCCGCAGTCGCCGCCCGCACGCGCCGTCGTCGGCGTCCATGGGCTGCCGGGCGGCGGCGCCGTGCAGATCAACGCCGTGGCGTACCGCGATCTCGCCACGAGGACGCCGATCGTCCCGCCGGGGGCGTCGCAGGGACGGCCGTGGTCACCGGGCATCATGGCCGGCTCACGATTGTTCCTCTCCGGATCGCTCGGAACGGACGACGCCGCGGGGCGCGTTCCCGCCGACCCGGACGCGCAGGCGCAGGTCGCGCTCGACGGCATGCGCCAGGTGCTCGTGGCCGCCGGCCTCGACTTCCGCCACGTCGTGTTCGTGAATCCCTACATGACCGACACGGCGTCGCGGCGGATGAACGACATCTACGCGAGGCACTTCGAGTTCGGCAACACGCCGGCGCGCGCCACGATTTCCGTGGCAAGCCTCCCGGGCGGCGCGTCGATGGCGTTCACGGGCGTGGCGATTGCCGACCTGTCGCGGCGGCGCGCCTACAGGCCGGCCAACATGCGGCCCAGTGCCACGGCCAGCCCCTGCGTGATGGCCGACGACACGTACTACTGTTCGGCCAAGGGGCCATTCACGCCCGGACCTGCGAGAGGCCCCGCCGGGTTGCAGGGCATATGGGTCGAGACCATCGAGGCCCAGGTGAGGCAGACGATGCGCAACCTGCTGGACGGGCTCGAGGAGGCAGGACTGTCGCTGTCGGACGTCGTCGCCACGCACGTCTACCTCGACGACATGCGCGACCTGGCGCGCCTGGACCGGATCTACGCACAGTACTTCCCCACAGCGCCCCCGGCCCGGACTACGATCGCGCAGCGAGCCCCCGTGGATCGCACGACGGTCCGTGGTGACACGTACCCCGGGCTGGAGCAGATTTCCCTGATTGCCGTGAGGCGCGCACCATGACCGACTCCCTCGATGACGGCGTCACACGCCGCGACCTGCTGCGCATGGGGCATGCGCTCGCGCTCCCCGCCCTCGCGGGCGGCGCGCACGCCGCCACAGCCGCGCCGGCAGGCCCGCTGACGCCTGGGCCCGACATCTACAAGTCGATCGGCGTCGAGCCCATCATCAACTGCCGCGGCACGTTCACGATCATCGGCGGGTCGGTCGAGCGGCCGGAGGTGCGGGCGGCGATGGACGCCGCGGCCCAGCGGTTCGTGCAGATCGACGAGTTGGCCATGGCCGTGGGAAAGCGGCTGGCCGAGCTGACCGGTGCGGAGTGGGGCATGGTGTCCGCCGGCTGCGCGGCGGGGCTCAAGCACGTGACGGCCGCGTGCGTCACCGGCGGCAACCCCGAGCGGCTGGTCCGCATTCCGGATCTGCACGGGTTCGACAGGACGGAGGTCGTGAGTCCGCGGTACTCCCGCAACGTCTACGACGCGGCCATCCGGAACATCGGCGTGACGATGATCACTGTCGACAGCGCGGAGGAACTCGAGCGGGCGCTGGGCCCGCGCACGGCCATGATCTACCTGACGTCCGGCGAGGGGGCCTCCTCGGGGCCGCTGTCGCTCGAGCAGGTGGCGCGCATCGCGGGGCCGCGCAACGTGCCCATCCTCGTCGACGCCGCGGCCGAGGTGCTGACGACCCCCAACGTGCACCTCCAGCAGGGGGCGACGGTCGTCGCCTACAGCGGCGGCAAGGCGCTGTGCGGGCCGCAGTGCGCCGGGCTGCTGCTCGGCCGCAAGGACCTGCTCCTGTCGGCCTGGCAGGCCAGTTCCCCGCACCATGGCCCCGGCCGCGACAACAAGGTCGGCCGCGAGGAGACGCTCGGGATGCTGGCCGCCGTGGAGGCGTGGGTGACGCGCGACCACGACGCGGACTGGAAGACATGGCTCTCATGGCTCGACACGATCGCGACGCGTGTCGCCGCCGTGCCTGGCGTGCAGACATCCGTGCAGTTGCCCAACGGCCTGTCGAACCGGAGCCCCGCGCTGAGCATCGCGTGGAATCCGTCGGCCCTGCACATCACGGGCGAGGACGTGGCCGAGCACCTGGCGAGCACCACGCCGCGCATCGCGATCGGCGCCGGTGGACGCGGCGGACGGGCCACGCCGGAGATGACGTCGATTTCGGTCACCGCCTGGATGATGCAACCGGGCGACGCGGCCGTCGTCGCGGACCGCATCCACGCCGTCCTGTCCGCGACGCGCGAGCCGCGATCCACGGCGGTGCCGCCGCCAGCGACGACAATCGGCGGCCGGTGGGACGTGGACATCGCGTTCCCGAGCAGCACAGGACGGCACGTGCTGGTCCTCGAGCAGGACGGCAACTGGCTGAGCGGCACGCACCAGGGGGAGTTCTCGACGCGCGACGTGGCGGGCACGATCGAGGGCGACGCCGTGACGCTGCGCAGCGTCGAACGCCGCCCCGGCAGCGCCGTCACGTTCATCTTCTCCGGCCGGATCGCCGATGGCGCGATCACCGGGTCGATCCACATGGGCGAGTACCTCACGGCCACGTTCGTCGCCAGGACGCACGCCGCCCAGCCGCAGCGCACCCGCATCGTCGTGCCCAAGGGCCCGCCGCTGGCCACCTGAGGCCCGCCCACGCCATGGCTGCCCGCCTGATGCGCTCCCGCGCGGCGATCGCCGACGGCGACGGCGCGTTCGTCGTCGACGACATCGAGGTCGGCCCGCCCGATCGCGACGAGGTGCTCGTCGCGATCAGGGCCGCCGGTATCTGCCACACGGACCACGCGTCGCTCTCGTGGAAACGCCCGCTCGTGATGGGCCACGAGGGCGCTGGCGTCGTGCGCGAGGTCGGCCCTGGCGTCACGCACGTCGCGGCCGGCGATCGGGTCGTGCTCAACTGGTGCATTCCGTGCGGCGAGTGCTTCCAATGCCGCCGCGGCGACACGGTGCTCTGCGAAACGAGCCGGCCCGCCCACGTGATGGAGGCTTCGCGTGGCCACGCGCACGCGGAGGGCACGCGCTGGCGTGGACGGCCCATCGACAGGTCGTTCAACGTCGGCACGCTGTCGGAATTCACGCTGGTTCGCAAGGAAGCGGTGACGGGCGTCCCTGACGGCGTGCCCTTCCCTGTCGCGGCCATCACCGGGTGCGGCGTGATGACGGGCGTGGGCTCGGCCCTGAACGTGGCCCGCATCAGCCCGGGCGAGAGCGTGGCGGTGCTCGGATGCGGGGGCGTCGGCCTCAACATCGTCCAGGGCGCGCGGCTCGCAGGAGCCTCACGCATCATCGCCATCGACACAAGTCCCGCGGCGCTCGATCGCGCGAGGCAGTTCGGAGCAACGCACGCGATCGCGGCCCGGCAGGACGACCCCGAACTACGCGACGTGGCGGCCGCCGTCCGCGTACTCACCGACGGCCGTGGCGCCGACGTCGCGTTCGAGGCCACCAGCGTGCCGGCGCTGGCGTTCGTGCCGCTGCTGCTCGTCCGCGATGGCGGCCTCGCGCTGCAGGTGAGCGGTATCAACGATCCGGTGACCGTGCCCATGCCGTGGTTCATGTGGAACAAGCGATACGTCACGCCCCTGTACGGCGGATGCCAGCCGGCGCGCGACTTCCCTCGCATCTTCGACCACTACCTGAAGCGGGATCTCCACCTGGACGAACTGGTGACCCGTACCTATGGCCTCGATCAGCTCGGGGCCGCGCTCGACGACATGCTCTCGGGGCGCAACGCCAAGGGCGTCATCCTCTTCGACTGACGATGTTCAGGACGATCGAGATCTCCGACCCGCGGTTCGAGGTGGACGGGCTGCGCTGGATCACCGTGAAGAGCCCGTCCCTGCGCGGGCGGGGCGACATCACGGTCTGGGCGCCGGAGGCTGCCGAGCCCGCCGGCCTGGTCGTGCTGCTG
Organism: uncultured Acidobacteriota bacterium; assembly: GCA_963715265.1. Lineage (GTDB taxonomy): Bacteria > Acidobacteriota > Vicinamibacteria > Vicinamibacterales > Vicinamibacteraceae > Luteitalea. The sequence continues at coordinate 691,964 of CAVQRQ010000022.1, read as the reverse complement.
CACGGGGTGTACGGCAGTCACTGGTGCTGGGCGCTGCGCGGCGGCGCCCATCGCACGGCCCGGCGGCTGATCGAGGCGGGCGCACTGCCGCCCGTGGCGCTGGCCATGCCGAGTGACGGCCTGCGCGGCGACGGCACCGCCTTCGCTCGTCATGCCGACGGCGTGGACTTCGAGCGCTGGATCGTCGAGGAGGTGCCCGCGGCCGCGCGTGCGGCGATGCCGACGCTGCGCACCGACGCTCCGCTCTTCATCGCGGGGCTGTCGATGGGCGGCTTCGGGGCCCTCAGGCTCGGGGCGACGCATGCCCGGCGGTTCCACGGCATCTCCGGGCACTCGTCGATCACGCAGGTGTCGCAGATGGCCGACTTCATCGAGGAGGACGTCGACACGCTCACTGCCGGGCCCGACATGCCGTCCGTGCTGGACGCGATCGCCGCGGCCGGCCCCGACCTCCCGCCAGTCCGCTTCGACTGCGGCAGCGACGACCCCCTCCTCGCGGCGAACCGCGCGCTGCACGCGGCCCTGCTGGCGCGCGGCATCCCGCATGCGTACGAGGAGTTCCCCGGGGGCCACGACTGGCCGTACTGGGAGACCCACGTCGAGGACTCGTTCAGGTTCGTCGCGGCGATCCTGCGCGCGGCGATCCCGCCCGGGGCCGAGCCCTGATACAGTCGGTCCATGGACCCGCGTGAGGCCGAGCGCTTCCTCGCCGCCCTCGCCGAGGTGCGTGCGGCGGGCGGGCAGGCGGCCACGGCCACGGTGGTGCGCGTCCATGGCAGCGCCTACCGCCGCGAGGGCGCCCGCATGTTCGTCAGGCCCGACGGCACCTACGAATGCTCACTGTCGGGGGGCTGCCTCGAGCCCGCCGTCGCCGAGGCTGCTGCGCGCGTGATCGCCACGGGCGAGCCCGCCATCGTCACCTACGACCTGGCAGACGATGCGATCTGGAGCCTGAACATCGGGTGCGGCGGCGCCGTGGACATCCGCATCGAGCGGATCGACGACGACCCCGTCACGACGGCGTGGCTTGACGTCCTCGCGCGCGGTGAGGGCGCCGTCCGCGTGACGCCGCTCTCGGGCGTCACGGGAGGCCGCCTCGTGCCGGCATCGGGGGACGCCGTCGGACAGCTCTCCGACCCCACCGTCGAGCGGCTCGCCGATGCGCGGGCGCGCGGCCTTCTCGCCGCGTCGGACGCCGGGTCGGTCACCGAACGGATCGGGCCCGCGGAGGTGTTCTTCGAGGTGCAGTGGCCGCCGCCAGAGCTGGTCATCTTCGGCGCCGGGCAGGATGCCGTCCCGCTGGCCCGCATGGCCTGGGCGCAGGGCTACGCCGTCACCGTCGTCGACCCGCGGGCGGCCGTCCTGCAGCCCGCGATCTTCCCGGGCGCTCGCCTCGTCGAGACCTCATTCGATCGACTCGACGGCGCCGTCGAGATCGGACCGCGCACCTTTGCCGTGGTGATGAACCACCACACGGTGCGCGACCGCCAGGCGCTCGGCGCCTGCCTGACGGCGGCGCCCGCCTACGTCGGCGTGCTGGGCCCGCGGGCGCGATTCGATCGGCTGCTCGACGAGATGCGGCGTGACGGCATCTCGCCGTCAGCCGACGCGCTCGCACGCATACACAGCCCGGTTGGCCTGTCGCTCGGTGCCGAAAATCCGGAAGAAGTCGCGCTGTCCATCCTGGCCGAGATGCTCGCCGTGCGCCGCGGGTTCACGGGCGGCTTCCTGAGCGGCCACACGGGCAGCCTTCACCGCTCCGAGGCCGCGCGGGCGACGGCGCGCTCGTAGTCGTCCGGCGTGTCGATGTCCATCAGCAGGTCGGGCGCGAAGTGCATCACGTGCATCCGGTCCGCGTGCCGCTGGAGGATGGGCCGGGCGCCGTGGACGAGTCCGGCCAGCTCCGGGAAGAGCGTGCGCGCGAACAGGTGCGGGGGCGCCGTCACCTCGCCGAACCGTGATCCCACGATCACGGGCGCGTTGCGCTGCCAGACGTCCAGAATCGCGCGGTATTCGGCGGCCGTCACGAACGGCTGATCCGCCAGGACGAACATCGCGGCCTCGGCGTCGCCCAGGTGCTCGACACCCGTGCGGAACGAGCTGCCCATGCCCGTGGCGAAGTCCGGGTTCACGGCATGCCGTACCGGCAGGCCCTCGAGCGCCTTCACGATCCCTTCGTGTTGGTCGCCCGACACGACGAGGACCTCGTCGAACCCGCTGCCGCACACCTGCCGCACCGTGCGACGGACAATGGGTTCGGACCCCAGCGTGAGGAGCAGTTTGGGGAGGCCCATGCGCGTGGACGCTCCGGCCGCCAGCACCACGGCGCTCACCATCCGCGCAGTCTACACGTGTCTGCGCGCGCGTCTCATACGTATCCGCACATCTGCATGCGTAGGGACTCCATCCAGGCCGTGGTCCGATGTAGGATTGAGATTCCCGCCAAAGGAGGGCGCCGTGCAACCTGCAGCCTTCGATTACGTACGCGCAAGTTCGGCCGACGACGCATTCGCCCGATTGCAGCAACTGGGTGCCGATGCGCGAGTGCTGGCCGGCGGTCAGAGCCTGATTCCGGCCATGCGGTTCCGGCTCGCGCGACCCGCCGTGCTCGTCGACATCAATGCGCTCGAGGCGTTGAACTACATCCGGCACGAAGCCGGTGGCCTCGAGATGGGCGCCATCGCGCGCGACAGCGACGTGGAGCGTGCCGCGTGGATCGGCGAGACCCGCTGGAGCCTGCTCCAGGAGGTCTCGCGGGTGGTCGCCGATCCCGTCGTCAGGCAGATGGGGACCGTCGTCGGCAGCCTGTGCCACAACGACCCGTCTGGCGACTGGCCCGCCGTGGCGCTCGCGGCCCGCGCCGAGATGGTCGTGCGGGGTGCGGCCGGCGAGCGGACCGTCCCCATCGACGACTTCCTCGTGGACAGCTTCACGACGGCCGTCGCCGAGGGCGAGATGGCGCTGGCCGTCCGGTTCCCCACGCCCGCGGACCGCACCGCCGGGTCCTACCAGAAGGTGGAGCGCAAGGTCGGCGACTACGCGACGGCCGCTGCCGCCGTGCAGGTGACGCTCAACGCCGACGGGACAATCGCGCAGGCCGGGATCGCGCTGTCGTCGGCCGGGCCGTGTGCCGTTCGCGTGACGGAGGCCGAGGCGCTGCTGGCTGGCCAGGTGCCGAGCGCCGACCTCGTTCGCGCCGCCGCCGCGGCCGCCGCGGCTCGCAGCGATCCGCAGGCCGATCTGCGCGGGAGCATCGACTACAAGAAGAACCTCGCCGGCGTGCTCGTGAGCCGCGGGCTGCGACACGCGCTGGCGCGTCTGGGGGTGCAGTCATGAAGGTCAGCATGAAGGTGAACGGCGTCCAGTACGACAGGGACGTGGAGCCACGCACGCTGCTGGCGTACTTCCTGCGCGAGGAGTGCGGACTGACGGGCACGCACGTCGGATGCGACACCTCGAGCTGCGGGTGCTGTGTGGTGGTGATGGACGGCCACCGCGCGGTCAAGTCGTGCACGATGTTCGCCGTCCAGGCCGATGGCCACGAGATCCTGACCGTGGAGGGGCTCGCACAGGGCGGAACGCTGCACCCGCTGCAGCAGGCGTTCTGGGATCAGCACGGCCTGCAGTGCGGGTACTGCACGCCGGGCATGCTGATGGCGTCCTACGTGCTGCTGCAGCACAAGCCCGATCCGAGCGAGGCGGAGATTCGCGAGGAACTGGCGGGCAACCTGTGCCGCTGCACCGGGTACAACAACATCGTCAAGGCGGTGCGGCAGGCCGCCGAGACACTCCAGGCCGGCTCCCAGGCCGGCACGACCGCGGGAGGCGCATCATGAGCACCGACACGACAGTGAGCGGCTCGCTGGGCGTGCCGATGAAGCGCAAGGAGGACCCGCGCTTCATCCAGGGCAAGGGGAACTACGTCGACGACCTGACGTTCCCGGGCATGCTGTACATGGCGCTCGTGCGCAGCCCGTATCCACACGCCGAGATCGTCGACATCGACATCTCCGAGGCCATGGCGGTGCCGGGCGTCAAGGCCGTCATCACGGGCAAGGACCTCGAAGCCGCCGGGCTCGGGTGGCTGCCGACGTTCCACGGCAAGGACAAGCAGATGGTCCTGGCCATCGGCAAGGTGCTGTTCCAGTACCAGGAAGTCGCGGCGGTCTTCGCCGAGACGCGCGCGGGCGCGGCCGACGGCGCGGAGATGGTGCAGGTCGAGTACAACCCGCTGCCGGTGGTGGCCGATCCCTTCACGGCCAAGGCCGATGAGGTGCTGCTGCGCCCGGACCGCGAGGAGAAGACCAACCACATCTACCACTGGGAGGTCGGCGACCGCGAGGGCACCGACGACGCGCTCGCGGCGAGCGAGAAGCGGATCAGCCAGCGCATGTGGTTCCCGCGCTGCCACCCGGCGCCACTGGAGCCCTGCGGGTGCGTCGCGCTGTTCGACACCATGGGCCGGCTGCACCTGCACGTCACGTCGCAGGCGCCGCACGTCTACCGCACGGCGGTGTCGATCGTGACAGGCATCCCCGAGGACAAGATCCGCGTGATCTCGCCGGACATCGGCGGCGGCTTCGGCAACAAGGTGCCCGTGTACCCCGGGTACGTCTGCGCCATCGTCGGCGCGCTGAAGATCGGCCGACCGGTGAAGTGGATCGAGTCGCGTACGGAGAACCTGACCAGCACCGGGTTCGCGCGTGACTACCACATGGACGTCGACATCGGCGCACGGGCCGATGGCACGCTGACGGCGCTCAAGGTCTCCACGACGGCGGACCACGGCGCCTTCGACGCGGCCGCCGATCCGACGAAGTACCCGGCCGGCATGTTCGGCATCGTCACGGGCAGCTACGTCGTGCCCAGGGCGTACGCCGAGGTGGACGCCTACTTCACGAACAAGGCCCCCGGCGGCGTCGCGTACAGGTGCTCGTTCCGGGTGACGGAGGCCAGCTTCGCCATCGAGCGCGGCATGGACATCCTGGCCGACGAACTCGGCATGGACCCGGTCGAGTTGCGCCGGAAGAACTTCGTGAAGGCCGACCAGTTCCCCTTCTCGTCGGCGCTCGGGTTCACCTACGACAGTGGTGACTACCACAAGACCCTCGACGTCGCGCTGGAGCGGATCGGCTACCAGGCGCTGCTGCAGGAGCAGGCCGAGAAGCGCGCGAAGGGCGAGCTGATGGGCATCGGGATCTCGACGTTCACCGAGGTCGTGGGCGCCGGGCCGTCGAAGCACTTCGACATCCTGGGCATCAAGATGTTCGACAGCGCCGAGATCCGGATCCACCCGACAGGCTCCGGCATCGTCCGGACGGGCTCGAAGTCACAGGGACAGGGCCACGAAACGACCTGGGCGCAGATCGTCGCCGAGGAACTCGGGCTCGACCCGCAGAACATCCTGGTCGAGGAGGGCGACACCGACACGGCGCCGTACGGGCTGGGCACGTACGCCAGCCGCAGCACGCCCACGGCGGGCGCCGCCCTCGCGATGGCGGCACGGCGCGTGCGCGAGCGTGGACGCAAGATCGCCGCCCACCTGCTCGAGGTGGGCGAGGCGGACGTCGAGTGGAAGGACTACCGCTTCCAGGTCAAGGGCGTGCCGTCCCGGAGCGTCACCATGAAGGAGGTGGCCTTCGCGGCCTACACCAACATGGGCCCCAACGAGCCCGGACTCGAGGCGACGCAGTACTACGATCCGCCGAACATGACGTTCCCCAACGGCGCGTACATCGCCGTCGTGGACGTGGATCGCGAGACGGGCGAGACGAAGGTCCGGCGGTTCCTCGCGGTGGACGACTGCGGCACGATCATCAACCCGATGATCGTCGAGGGGCAGGTGCACGGAGGCCTCACCGAGGGCTTCGCGATTGCCTTCATGCAGGAGATCCAGTACGACAAGGACGGCAACAACCTGAACACCAACTTCACCGACTACCTGGTGCCGACCTCGCTCGAGAGTCCGCACTGGGAGACGGCGCACACGGTGACCCCGAGTCCGCATCACCCGATCGGCGCCAAGGGCGTGGGCGAGAGCCCCAACGTGGGGAGCCCCGCGGCGTTCGTCAACGCCGTCATCGACGCCTTGTCGCCGCTGGGCGTCAGGCACATCGACATGCCCATCTCGCGCGACAAGGTCTGGCGGGCCATCCGTGACGCCGAAGCCAAGCGAGGTCAGTCATGAACCTGCAATACACGGGCGAAGAAATCATCCCCGTCGACAAGGCGACCGTCTGGGCGTTCATCAACGATCCGGAGAAGGTCGCGGGCTGCCTGCCCGACGTCGTGGGCGTCACCGTGCACGACCCCACGCACTTCGACGCCGTCGCGCAGGTCGGCGTCGGGCCTGTGCGCGGCAAGTTCAAGTTCAAGTTCGAACTGCAGCCGGCCGCGTCGGGCGACAGGATGGACATGAAGATCACGGGCGGCGGGTTCGGCAGCGCGCTGGACCTGACGGCCGGCGCCGATCTCGTCGAGCAGGACGCCACCACGACGAAGCTCGCGTGGAGCGGGCACGCCGTAGCCCGCGGGCCCGTCGCGGCCGTGGGCGGGCGCGTGCTCGACGCGCAGGCCCAGAAGCTCATCGCCAAGACGTTCGCCAACGTGCGCGAACGCCTGACGGGCCAGGCCGGATGACAGGAGAGGCCGCGCCGCCGCGCCTCACCCTGCCCGAGCGGTTCTACCCGCTCGGGCAGCCCGCCGACGTCGATCGGCTGCTCGAGACCGTGGAGTGGTGTGCGTTGTTCAAGGCGGGCACATCCGACAGGACCGTGGACGCGTGGGTGGCCGTGCAGAAGGCCTTCGAGCCCCGCGTGGACGTGGCCGTGGGCCTCGTCCAGCTGCCGGTCGGACGCGCCGCGAGCGATCACATCAGCGAGCGCACGGGCGTCGTCCACAAGAGCCCGCAACTCATCGTCGTCCACGACGGGCGGCCGGTGGCACACCTCGAGGAGCGGCACCTCCAGCCCGAGGCGCTGGACGCCCTCGTGCAGGAGCACCTGCCGCCAGTCGTCGGCGCACGCGTGGTCAACCCGGCTGTCGTGTCGCTCGACCCCTGGAGGCATCTCGTCACCGAGTTCGTCGAGGGTCGACTGCCGGACGAACGGTTCCAGTGGGCCTATCTCGAAAGGCTGGCGAGGGAAGCGGCCTGGCGCGACGAGCAGACGTTCGACCTGCTCGACGGGTTGTTCGACAACCCGGGCGGTCGCGACGTCCGGCCCGCGCGCCTCGTCGCGCGCGAGTTCCAGCGCCAGCTCGCGGGCATCGGGCCGTCGCTGAAGGACCGCGCCGCCACGCTGGCGGAGCGGCTGCGGGAAGGAGCGCGGACATGACCCCCTTCTTCGAACGTGTCGCGGCCTTGACCCGCGAGGGACAGCCCTTCGCCGTGGCCATGGTCGTCGCGCGGCGTGCACCTGTGTCGGCACACCTGGGCGACCACGCCCTCGTCTTCGCCGACGGCCGCATGGACGGCTTCGTCGGGGGCGCCTGCTCACGCGAGATCGTCCGCACGCAGGCGCTCCAGGCGCTGGCCACGCGCACGCCGCGCCTCGTGTGCATCCGTCCTGATGCCGCGGAGGCGCACGAGTCGAGCGCCGATCGTGTCGTCGTGCCCATGACCTGCGCCTCGGAGGGTGCCGTGGACGTCTACATCGAGCCCGTCATTCGTCCGCGCAGACTCGTCGTCGCTGGCGCGACGCCTGTCGCCGACGCAGTCACGCGGCTGGCGCGCGCCATGCGGTACGACGTCGTGCGCGTCGTCGCGGAGGGCGAACGGCGTGATGCCACGCGCGAGGCCGAGGCCGCGGGCGCGAGCGTGGAAGCCCTCGACGCGCTGGGCCGCGTCGTCGACGAGGCCCTCGAGCACGGCGGGGAGTGTGCCGCCGTCGTGGCCTCGCAGGGTCACTACGACGAGCCCGCTGTGGAGACCCTGCTGCGAAGCCCCGTTGCCTACGTCGGACTCGTCGCGTCACGCAAGCGCGGCGCCACGATTCGCGACTGGCTGATTGAGAGCCACGTGCCAGGCGTCGAACGGCTGCGCAACCCGGCCGGGCTCGACCTGGGCGGACGATCGGCCGAGGAAGTGGCGCTGTCGATCCTCGCGGAGATCGTGCAGGCCCACGCGGCGAGCCCGGCCGCCGATGAGAGCCTGGGGCTGGCCGCGTCGCACGGTGCGGGTGCCAATGAGCCAGCAGCCGATGCCGGCGTCGCCATCGACCCTGTCTGCCAGATGGAAGTCCGGATGGCCGGAGCGGCCCACACCGCGGAGGTGGACGGCACGATGTACTACTTCTGCTGCGGCGGGTGCCGGGCGCGGTTCGTCAAGGACCCGCAGCGGTACCTCGCGACGGCCCCATGATCGGCGCCGACGAGATCCGCTCGCGCTTTCGCGAGCGCGGCTTCGTGACCGACGAGGCCTTCGCGACGGCGCTGCAGATCATGCTCGCGCTGCAGAAGCCGCTGCTCGTCGAAGGCCCGGCCGGCGTCGGCAAGACCGAGAGCGCCAAGGTGCTGGCCGACGCGCTCGACACGCGGCTGATCCGCCTGCAGTGCTACGAGGGGCTCGACGCCATGTCGGCCCTGTACGAGTGGAATTACCCGCGGCAGATGCTCCATGCGCGGTTGAGCGAGTCCAGCGCCGCCACCGTCGAACAGCGCGAGGCCGAGATCTTCTCCGAGCCGTACCTCCTCAAGCGGCCGCTGCTCGAGGCGCTCACGCAGGACCGATCGCCGGTGCTGCTCATCGACGAGGTCGACAGGGCCGACGAGGCCTTCGAGGCCTACCTGCTCGAGGTGCTGGCCGAATGGCAGGTCACCATCCCCGAACTCGGCACGATCCGCGCGCGGCATCGCCCGCACGTCATCCTCACGAGCAACAGGTCGCGCGAGTTGTCCGACGCGCTTCGGCGCCGGTGCCTGTTCCTGTGGCTGCCCTACCCCACGCTCGAACGCGAGATCGAGATCCTGCGCGCGCGCGTGCCCGGACTGTCGGCACACCTGGCCGACAGCATCGCCCACGTGATGCAGGTGCTCCGCGACCTGCCGCTGCAAAAAGCGCCTGGCGTCGCGGAGAGCCTGGACTGGGCGCTGGCACTCATGAGCCTGCACCGCGATCACCTGGACACGCGCACGCTGGAGCAGACCCTGGGCTGCGTGCTCAAGGTCCACGAGGACCGGACGGTGCTCGGTGAGCATCGGGAGGCGATTGCTCCCTACCTCTCCGACGTGCCTGGCACGCTCCAGCCCGGCGGCTACAGCCTCGGCACCGACTTCGGCATCGGCACGGTCACACGGCGGAGCTGATGTACCCGTTCGGCGACCTCCCGGCCAATCTCGCCGCATTCTGCGGCGAGTTGCGGCGCGAGCACGGCTTCCGGATCGGACCGGGAGAACTGCGCGATGCCGCGCGTGCCTTGGCGTTGGTCGAGACGTCGGACGAGCGCGAGGTCCGGCATGCCCTGCGGGCGATCCTGGCCAGCGATCGGCGGACGGCCGACGCCTTCGATCCGGCCTTCGACGCGTTCTTCTATCCGGGCCCCGAAGGCATCGCCCAGACGGGCCTTCCCGCCCTGGGATCCAGGGGCGGAAGGCCAGGCAGGGGAACCCCGTCGGGGGCACGCCGCCCAGCTGACGGGGTCGACGACGACGCGCCGGCGCTGGATACGCACGGTGAATCCGGCGGCACGGCCCTGGACCTCGACGAGGACGCTGCCGACGCCGCGGACGACGCGGCACGTGTCGCTGGATCCCGCTACAGTCCGCTCGAGGCCGGAGGGCATGGACTCGTGCGGATCCGGCCTGTGTCTGCCGAGTGGCGTGCCGCCGCGCGCGCGTTCGTCCATCGCCTCCGGCTCGGCCTGTCGCGGCGGTGGCGGCCCGGCCCCACGGGCCGACGCATCGACATGCGCCGGACGTGGCGGGCGAGCCTCCAGTTGGGTGGAGAAGCCCTCGTCATCCGACGGCTGACCCGGCGACGACGTGCGCCCCGTTTCGTCGTGCTGATCGACGGCAGCCGATCGATGGGGCCCACCGACCTCGCGGCACTCGATCTCGTCGTGGCGATCGCCAGCGTCACGAGCAGGGTCCACGCTTTCACGTTCTCGACGTCGCTGCGGCGCGTGACGCGCGAGGTGCGCAAGGCCGCGGCCGGTGGGTCGGTGGACGTGCGGCTGACGCACGACGCGTGGGGCGGGGGCACGAACATCGGCGCGAGCCTGCGCACCTTCCTGCAGCAGTACGGCGAGCGGCTCGTTGGGCCCGACACGCTCGTCATTGTCGTCAGCGACGGACTCGACGTCGGCGAGCCTCTCGTGCTGCGTGAGGCGATGCGCGAGCTGCACCGGCGGTCGGCCGGCGTCACATGGCTCAATCCCCTGCTCGACACGCCGGGCTACGAACCGACGTCGCGCGGCATGGCCACGGCCCGGCCGTTCATCACGACGTTCGCTGGCGCGCCGAGTGCGCGCGGTCTGGCGCGCCTCGCCCGCATCGTCCGCACGCGCTGACGCCGTGACCGGAGACACCGCCGCACGCGTCGGCGTCGAACGGTGCGCCGTGCCGTGCCGTTCAGCGCTGCCAGGCGATGAGGGGCAGTTCCAGCGGCACTCGCGCATCCGGATGCCACGGCACGACGCGGGCCGTGAACGCGGACGCCTCGCGCGAGCCGTCGAGCGCGGCCTGGTAGACGAAGGCGTTCGGTGACGTCGGCAGCTGGGTGGCAGGCGCCATCGGCAGCACGAGCGCCGGCTGTTCGCCTCTCGCCTCGGCGTAGAGTTCGACCCTCACGGCGGCGGGCCTGATCTCGCCGAGATCGACGGGCACCGCGACCGTCGTCACACCTTCGCTCACGCCTGTCTCGGATTGGCCGAACCGGATCCCGTGCCAGTGCTGCCGGAGATGCCGCTCCCAGGCGACGAGTTCGCGGGCGAGTCCGTTGTCGAGGGACGCGCGCTGGCGGAGGGCCGCGGCTCCTGGCAGGTAGGCCTGCTCGACGTATTCCTGCAGCATGCGCACGCTGCTGAACCTCGGCGCGAGCGACGCCATGCTCGCCCGCATGCGCGCGAGCCACCGGCGCGGGTACCCGCTGGCGTCCCGTTCGTAGAACTCCGGCACCACCTGCTGTTCGAGCACCGCGTACAACCGCTCCGCCTCCGCGGCGTCGTCGGAGGCCTCACCGTCGCCGAGGGCCCAGCCGCACGCGGGGTCGTATGCCTCGGCCCACCACCCGTCGAGCGTGGAGAGGTTGAGCCCGCCGTTGACGAGCACCTTCATGCCGCTCGTGCCGCTGGCCTCCCAGGGCCGTCGCGGCGTGTTGATCCAGACGTCGACCCCCTGCACCAGTTCGGTCGCCAGGCGCATGTCGTAGTCGTCGAGAAACACGACGTGGGCCCTCGCCTCCGGGCGCGCCGCGAACTCCGCCCATCGCGCAATGAGGGCCTTGCCTTCCTCGTCGCGCGGGTGCGCCTTGCCTGCCACGATCAGCTGGACCGGACGTCGGCCGTCGGTCAGCAGACGAAGCAGACGCTGGGGATCGGCAAGCAGCAGGTTGGGCCGCTTGTACGTCGCGAACCGGCGCGCGAACCCCAGCGTCAGGGCCGCCGGGTCCAGGACGCCGCCGGACGTGCGCGTCGCCTCGTCGGCGGGCCCGTGGCGGGCCAGCTTGCGCAGGAGCCGCTCGCGCGCGTAGCGGACGAGATCCTCACGTTCGCGTGCCCGGAGCGCCCAGAGATCCTCGTCCGACAGTTCGAGGATGTTCGCGGCCAGGGCCGACACGTCGCCGCGCCAGCGCTGCTTGCCGGCGGCACGCGTCCAGAGCGCGTCGGTCCAGGGTGAATCCCAGCTCGGCACGTGGACACCGTTGGTGACGTGCGTGACGGGCACCTCCGGCTCGGGCCAGCGCGGGAAGACGTTCGCGCACAGGCGCCGGCTCACGGCGCCGTGCAGCCGGCTGACGCCGTTGACCCACCCGCTCCCGCGGAGGGCCAGCCACGCCATGTTGAACGGCTCGTCGGAATTGCCCGGATCCTGCCGCCCGAGGCCCATCATCTCCGACCACGGCACGCCGAGGTCCCTGACGTACTCGTCGAAGTAGAGCCTGTGCATGTGGAGTTCGTCCGTGCTGTAGGTGTCGAACCCCGCCGGCACGGCCGTATGCGTCGTGAAGACGTTGCCTGGACGGGTGGCCCAGAGCGCCTCCCTGAACCCGACGGCGTGCCGCGCCATGAAGCGGCGCGCCCGCTCGACGACAGCGAGCGCGGCATGACCTTCGTTCAGGTGGCAGATCTCGATGTCGATCCCGAGCGCGTCGATGAGACGCCACCCGCCCACGCCGAGGATGATCTCCTGGAGCAGGCGCACGCCCGAGTTGCCGCCGTAGAGCGCGCTCGTGATGCCGCGATCGGCAGGTTCGTTGAACGGGTCGTTGCTGTCGAGGAGATACAGGGCGGATCGGCCGACGTCGACGCGCCAGGCCCGCAGCAGGAGCGTGCGACCGGGGAACGCCAGCGGCAGGCGCAGCGGCTCGCCCTCCGGCGTACGGGCAGGCTGCACCGGGAGGCTGGACGGCTCGTTGAACGGATAGAGTTCGGTCTGGCGTCCGGCGGCGTCGAGCACCTGGCGGAAGTAGCCCTGCTGCCACAGGATGCCGACCCCCACCGATGGGACGTCGAGGTCGCTGGCGGTCTTCAGGTAGTCGCCGGCCAGGATGCCGAGGCCGCCGGCATAGAGCGGCAGGGCCTCGTGCAGGCCGAACTCCATGCTGAAGTACGCCACGCCCGGCAGATCGGTCGCGGTGCCAGGGCGCCAGGGCGGGGTGGCGCGATAGCGCTCCCGGGACTGCTCGAGCGCCGCCAGATCGCGCAGGAAGTCCGGGTCGTCGGCCAGCCGCTCGAGCCGCTCACGCGCCACGTGCTGGAGCAGGAGCCACGGGTTCTGCGTGCGCTCCCACAGCGCCTCGTCCAGGCGTCGCCACACGGCATCGCCGGCGTGGTTCCACGCCCAGTGCATGTCGAGAGCCAGCGCGCGGAGGCGCCCCAGCGGCTCGGGAAGCGGTCGAACGGACTCGTCGGAGAATGCTGACATGTCGCACCTCGTGTGACGCCGGTGCCGTCGCCGGTCCGGCGCCTCATCGACTCGGGTGCCGCCTGTGGTGGACGTCGAGCGACGACTGCACCATGACGAACTCCCCGACGTTGTCGGGCGTGAGCAGGCCGACGACGCGGCCGCTCCGTGTCACGGCGCCCATGCGGGCGCCGCCGGCCTGAAGTGCCTGGAACGCCGACTCCAGCGTGTCGAACGCGTCGATGGCGGGTACGTCTCGACGCATCACCGACCCGACGGCCACCGACGGTCCGTGTTCGCTCAGCGCCGCCTGCAGGTCGCGCATCGTGAGCACGCCGACGACCTGGTCATCGACCATCACGGGGAAGTCCTGCTGCGTGCCCCTCAACAGGTGGTCGACGGCCACACTCAGCGGATCGTCCGGGCCCAGGCTGTGGAACTCCGTGATCATCGCGCGGCTCACGGGAATGCCGCCGAGTGCCGCCCGGATCTGCACGGCACTGGCCTCCTGCGTCGCGCCGACCCAGACGAAGAGCGCGATGAAGATCAGGATGGGGTTGCCCGCCAGCAGGCCCAGCATGGCGAAGAGCAGCGCCATGCTCAGCCCGAGCCCGGCCGCGATCTGCGTGGCCCGGGCGTACTCCATGCGCGTGGCCAGCAGCGCCCGTACCACGCGGCCGCCGTCCATCGGGAACGCCGGCAGCATGTTGAACGCCGCGAGGAAGACGTTGACGACCATGAGCCGCTCGAGCAGCGGCCCCCGGACGACGTCGACCTGGTCGAGGGGAGCGAGCGCGGACATGCCCCGCAGCCAGAGGTACAGCAGGGCAGCAATCGCCACGTTGACGGCAGGGCCTGCCAGCGCGACCCACAGCTCCTGCATCGGGTCCTCGGGCATGCGCTCGAGCCGGGCCACGCCGCCGATCGGGAGCAGCGTGATGTCCTTCGTCCGGATGCCGAACCGCCGGGCCGTGAGCGCGTGGCCGAACTCGTGCAACACGACGCACCCGAAAAGGGCGAGCGCGAACACGACGCCGCCCACGACGGCGGCGACGCTCTGGCCGAGCCGCCAGTGCTGCCAGCCGACGAAGGCGAGCAGCAACAGGAACGTCGCGTGCACGTACACCGCGATGCCTGCGATCGTGGCGAGCCTCCACGTCATGGACACGTGCGCCTACACCTTCCCGGCGACCCGAAGGACGGACATCGCCAGCAGAGTCGCCACGAGCACCGGCCCGAACGGCTGGTCGAGCACAATGGCTATCACGAACGACACGACGTGCGCGAGCACGCCGAGGCCGGCCGATACCGCCACGGTCCGGCGCCAGCCCCCCACGAATCTGAACGCGACCCACGCCGGCACGAACGCGAGGGCGAACGCGCCCATCACGCCCACGACCGCAGCGGCGAGGGCCACGGTGATCGCCACCAGTACGTCGAAGATGAAGTCGTGCGGCGGGTGGATCACGCCGTTGGCCGCGAAGTGCTCCGGGAAGAAGCGGCCACGCAGCAGCCGCGTCGACATCCACGGCAGCAGCGCCGACAGCGCCACGACGGCGGCCCCGATCGCCAGGAACTGCGGTCCCCCGGTGAAGTAGATCTGGCCCTGCAGGAGCGCCTGCGCCAGGTCGTGGCCGTGGGTCGTGTTGGCGGCGACCAGGATCGCCAGGCTCCACGCCGCCAGCAGCAGCCACGCGTAGGTGTCGTCGCCGTCGTGCCGGCCGAGCCTCGTCTTGACCGGAGCGGTGAGCAGCGCCGCCAGCAGGGCGCTGGCCGCCACGGGGAGACCGACAGTCGTCCCGATGGCGATGCCTGCCGCCGCGGCCTGTCCGATCGCCAGCGACGCCAGCCACTCGCCCCGCAGGCGCGAGTACGCCCCGACGACAGGCAGCGCGATGGCCAGGAGCAGGCCGTTCACGAACGGCAGGAAGAACAGCGGGTCCAGCAGTGCGCCGAATGTCATGGGCGCACCGCCACGACGTGCGTGCACACGTGTTCGAGCAACCCGGGTTCGTGGCTCACGAGGAGCACGCCCTTCCCGTTCGCCCGTGCCTCCACCAGCAGGTGCCGGACGGCCTCGACAGCGTCGGGGTCCATGTTGTTCGTCGGCTCGTCGAGCATGATCAGGCTGGCCCGCGAACCGAGGCACGCCCACACGAGCAGCAACTGGTACTGTCCGCCGCTCAGTCGATCGACGCGGAGATCGACGAGCGGACGCAGCAGCCGGGGCACGTCGTGCGCCGAGGCGCCCGTCATCCGCAGGAACTCCGTGCCCGTCAGCGGCATCTCCGACAGCCGCACGGGGAACTGGCGCAGCACCGACACGCCCGCCGCGCGGTCGCACCGGAACTCGCCGCCGAAGATGCGGGCCGCGCCGATGACCGCGTTGATCACCGTCGTCTTTCCCGATCCGTTCGCGCCGGCCAGACCCACGACGTCACCACGACTCACGGAGAGCGAGACGGGGCCCACGAGCGGCTGGGTGTAGCCAGCCACGAGCCTGTCCACGACGAGGAGAGGCGAGGGATCGGTCAGGGCGCACCGCCGGCAATCGCTCGGACCCACCTGTCGATCAGCGCGAAGTAGGCCGTGGCCGTCGAGTCGAGCGCAACCTCGAGCGGCAGTTCCACGGTCGTCCACCCCAGTTGGCGCCCCACGAACTCCGGGCCGTCGCGTGGGTGGAAGGTGTTGTAGATGACGACACCCCGCGTGCCAGCGAGCCCCTTCACGAGGTCGCGCAGGTGGGACGCCGTGGGCGGAATGCCGGGAAGCGGCTCGATGTAGCCGAGCACCGGCACGCCGAGGAACGCCGCGAGGTAGTTGCCGTCCCTGTGGAAGAAGACCACGCCCGGCGCCCCGGACGCCTGCGTCCGCCAGGCCGTCGCCCGCGACTCGACGGCGGCAGCGAACGCGGCGGCACGGCTCAGGAACAGCGCCTTGTTCGAGGGGTCGAGTGAACCGAGGCGCGTGGCAAGCGCCTGGGCGACGGTGGCCATGCGGACCGGGTCCATGTGGAAGTGGGGATTGCCCATCGGATGCACGTCGCCACGTGCCCGATCGGCCACCTGGCCCGTTTCGATGAGCGCGATCTGCGCCGCTCCCTCGAAGTAGCCGGCCTGGCCAGGCAGGATCCGCGGATTGGCCGCGCCCTGGATCGCGGCAGGCAGCCAGCCGACCTCGAGGTCGCCACCGACGGCCACGAGCAGGTCGGCGCGCCGCAGCGCCACCATCATGCTGGGCCTCGCCAGCAGGTAGTGCGGATCGCGATCGGGCGGCGCCAGCGTCGTGATGGCGACAGCGGTGCCACCGACCTCCCGGACCAGCATGGCCATGCTGGACGTGGTGGCCACGACGCGGACGTCGGCGGCTGCCTGGCTGGCAGCGGTCAGGATGACGGCCATCACGACGATCGTCTTCACCATGGACGTGCCTTCGCTCGCTCAGAACCTGTGGGCGCCGTGTGCGCCGAGGCTCATCTGGAATTGGACGAACACCTGCTGCGTGGTCTGCCGCCCATCCTGATGGGCGACACCGCCCGCGTACTGCACGCGGAGTCGCGAGAACTCCGTCGGGTTGAACGTCACGGCGGCCGAGTACCGCTGCGACCCATCGAAGGCGTGATCGGCCAACCCGGCGGGGGTGCTGTCAATTGCCGCCAGCACGTCGACGCGCCCCCCCACGGTCCAGCGCTGCGCGAATCCGTACGTCACCTGGGCGTACAGACCGTCCTGCGACGAGTCCACACGGGCGCCGGTCCGCACGGCCTCGCCGAGGTCGACGGCCGACAGCGTCTTGCGGCGATGGAGGTACTCGCCCTGCACCGTGACGTCGCCGCGCCCGAACGGACGAGGCGAATCGTGCCGCCAGATCCAGTCGGTTCCCGCGAACCAGGCCGTTCCCTCCAATGCCTCGAGGAGTTCCCCTTCGGATCCGGCAAGCACCTCCTGATGGCCTCGACTGCGCCCGAACGAGACACCGCCCTGCACGGCGTTGGAGTAGCCGACGTCTGGCGCCACCTTCACGAACGCCGTGAACAGCCTCGGGCCCGCTGTCGGCGCGAGGACGTCGCGGTACGCCTCCCCTGCCTGACGGGCGACCCCCGTGTTCTCGCCCTGGAGGGCTTCGACGCCGAACTGCGCGTAGACGGGCAGTGGGGGCAGCCACGTCGCCTGCACGCCCACCTCGCCGATGTTGCCACCGAGGAGGGCGTCGTAGACGAGGGCCTGGTCCACGAAATCCCACTGATGGGGATGCTGCCTGTTGACGTAGCCGACGCCGCTGAAGAAGCGGCCGACGCGCACCTGCACTCCGGGCAGGAACTTCCGGGTCTGCACGTATGCCTCTTCCGTGTCGAGGCCGTCGGGGCCGATGGAGAAAGTGGCCCAGACATCGAAGTAGGGATCGACGGCACCGGAGAAGGCCAGTTCGACCTCCCGCAGGTTGAAGCCGCGCTCGAGCGACGAGTGTCCGTGCGCGTCCGATTCGCCCTCGGCATGACTCGTGTGGGCGAGCGCTGCCGCGCCAGCCAGCACGTCGCCAGCCGCGCCGCCGCGAGTGTCGGTGTAGTAGGCGACGTCGGGAATGACGGAGATGGCCGGATTGAACGACTGCCCCGCCGTGACCTGGCCCGTCAGGTCGAACGGCGTCATGCCCTGGGGGTCGGCCGGCTGGAGCGGGCCGCTGGTGCTCCGCGTGGGCATCGCGGCGAGCATCGCCCGCTCCTGCTCGAGTTCGGCTCGCTCCCTGGCGAGGACACCCAGCCTGGCCGCGTGCTCCTGCCGTCGAATCTCGATCGCGGCCAGAATCGATGCGTCAGCGGCAGCTGACTCGATGAGCGCCGGGAGCGTGGCCTGCCAGGCCGCGATGATGGCTTCCTCCTGTTCGATGGACGTCAGCCGCAGCGCGATGTCGGCCAGGCGGCGTTCGATCTCGGCCGGCGTCCTGGCGCGGGTGTCGCTGGCACCGAGGGACGCGATCGACACCCAGGCGCACAGCACCGCGCAGATCAGGGCGCGTGCGGCCCCGCGGTCCATCGCGTTACGACGACCCGCGGTCGCCGGGGACGTGTGCGGCCATCGGCGTCATGACAACGTCGGCCCCCAGAAGATGCCGAGCACTGCTGCCAGTGCCAGCGCCAGCGAGACGGCGACGAGGCAGACGGCCAGGGCGCGCCACACGCTCGTGTAGTCGAGCGCGTGCTGCACGGCCACCACCATCGTCGCCAGCATCCAGAGCCAGGTCACGCCCAACACGGGCGCGCTCGTGCCGGGGAACAGCGCGAACGCCTGCAGCATGCCCGGCGCGGCCGCGAAGCCCGTCGTGCGAAGGAGCTCGCCGAGCGTGACGCGGGTCTGGGGCTCGGGCAGGACGCGGGTGCCGATGTGGAAGATCAGCACGGCCCAGGCCACCCACGCCACGAAGGCCAGCGCGCTCACGACCACGAGCGTGACCGGGTGGACGCCGTACCAGCCGCCCGCGCCGATGCCCGCACCGACACTGGCAAGGAGCACGGTCAGGCCGGCCTGGATACCCGCACGGCTGTCGGCCTCGACGCCTTCGTACATCCCGGCGTCGAGCATCGCCGCGCCCATCAGGCGGTAGAGGTAGAGGCCCATGTCGTCTCCGTCTCAGGGCGCCGGCCGCTGCTGCAGCGACGCCAGGTACTGGACGAGCGCACGGACACGCGCGCGGAGGGCCAGTTCCCCTCCCTGCGAGAGCGACGACGAGAAGGCGTCGCCCCACACGGGCATGTCCGACGAACCATGCGCGCCGATCCGGTCGCGTCCATCGATCGAGCGGGCCACCTGGTCGTCGTCGAAGGTGCCGCCGTGCCGCACGGAGAGGTGGGTGAGGTCGGATGGAGGCGTGCGCAGGTAGGGCACCATGGGGCCGTTGCCTCGCCCCGACACGCCGTGACAACTGGCGCAGTAGGTGCGATAGAGCGTCGCACCGTCAGGCTCGGCCGACTGCGCCATCGACGCCGTGAACCCGCCCATCGTCGCCAGCCCGAGGCACGCGACGAGCATGGCAGTTCCACTTCCCGGTCCTGTCGACACACGGCCCTCCTTGGCGGGCCGGCTGGAATGCTTCGAGGCCGGCCGTCCCATGTGACTGCAAGGCGCGAACCACGCGACCGGCGCGCCTCGCTGTGTGTCCACCGAGTTGCCGCCACTGCCGCTGAGGGAAATTCCAGTTGTCCCCGGAAAAATCACTCGATCCCGCGGCCGGTCCCGTGCGGGAGGAACGAGCCCGGACCGCCGCGCGCCCACGACCGCACATCTGGCATACTCCAGCCCACATCACCTGCTGACCTCGGAGTACGGGCCATGACGAACCTCAAGCGTCGGGAGTTTCTGGGCCGCCTGACAGCGGCGTCCGCCTTCACGATCGTGCCCCGTCGCGTCCTGGGCGGGCGCGGCCACATTCCGCCGAGCGACATGGTCGTGCTCGCGCAGGTGGGCTGCGGGACGCAGGCGCTGCGCCAGGTCAACACGAACATGGTGCGGCGGCCCGACCTGCAGTTCGTGGCTGTCGTCGATCCCAACAGGAACAGCGACGACTACGTGGACTGGAGCCCGCTCGGCACCCGCGCGACGGTGCGGCGGTTCCTCGAGGCGCCGACGTGGGGCGAGGGCGACCGGGCGACGCGCGCCGGCCGCGAGGTGGCCCGCTCGGTGATGGAGACCTGGTACCGGAAGCAGGGGCGCCCGGCCTCGGGCATCCGTGAGTACGAGGACTTCCGCGAGATGCTCGAGCGAGAGACCGACATCCAGGGCATCGTCAACATCACGCCCGACCACCAGCACGGCCCCATCAACATCGCGGCGCTGAAGAAGGGCAAGGCGGCGATCTCGCACAAGCCCGTCGCGGCCACGCTGCACGAGGTGCACCGCACGCTGGCGGCGGCCCGGGAGAGTCGTGCGCCGTCGCACCTGCTGGCCTACAGCAACCGGCCGGATCGGCACACGCTGGCCGCCTGGATCACGGCAGGCGCCATCGGCACGGTGCGGGAAGTGCACAACTGGACCAATAGGCCGTTCTGGCCCCAGGGCATGCAGGAGTACCACGCGTCCGGGCCGCCCGTCCCCGACGGCTTCAACTGGACGCTGTGGCAGGGCCCGGAGCCTGACCGTCCGTATCACCCCGCTTACACGTTCTCCGTGTACAGGGGCTGGTATGCCTACGGGACCGGCTGCCTCGGCGACATGGGCCACTACAGCCTGTGGCAGCCCTATCGCATCCTCGACCTCGGCGTGCCCGAGTGGGTCGAGGCCCGGCCGGCCAACGACGCCTGGGTCACCGGCGCACGCGTGAGCCGCGGCGGGCGCGTCTCGCAGGTGGCCTTTCCGAAGGCGAGCACCGTGCGCTGGCGCCATCCTGCCACGCCGACGCGCCCGGCCGTCGACACGTACTGGTACGACGGCGGCATGCAGCCGCCCACGCCGGAGGCGTTGCTGGAGGACGGCGAGGACTTCGCCGACGAGGGCATGCTGATCGTCGGCGACGCGGGCACGATCCTGTGCGACTTCAGGGCCAACAGCCCGCGCCTGATCCCGAAGCGGCGGCACCAGGCCTTCGCCGGCTCGGTGGCCGCGCCCACCTTCGACGCCACCAGTCCCGACGACGAGTGGATCACGGCGGTGAAGCAGGGGACGAAATCCAGGGGCAGCTTCGAGGCCGTGGGCGCGCTGGCCGAAGCGGTGGCGCTGGCCGGCATCGCGCTGCGTGTCCCGTACAAGCGTCTCCTGTGGGACGCGAGTCAGGCGCGTTTCACGAACTCGAACGAGGCCAATGCCCTGATCCGGCGGGCCGAGTACCGGCCCGGCTGGGACACGCTCGTCGGGTAGGCCCCTACCGGCCCGGCGGCGCGTCGAGGACGCGGAGCGTCGTGTCGAGGACCAGCATCACATCCCGGACGTGCACCCCGCCGCCTGTATGACGCGTCGCCGATCTGCCGGCGCCACGAGTCGGGTGACAATGGAGGGATGGCCATGATGAGGAGGCGCCAGTGACCCGCCGCAGCGGACCGGGCAGTGCCGAGTCGGTGCCCGAGCGGCAGTTCGTGGCCGATCGGGGCGACGAACGCCTGCGATTGGATCAGGCCGTGCTTCGTCACCTCGCCGATGAGCCCGGCGTGTCGCGGACGCGTGTGCAGCGCTGGCTCGATGCCGGGCTGATCTCGGTGAACGGCCAGGAAGGCCGGCGCGCCTCCTCGTCCCTGCGACAGGGCGACGAGGTCGTCGTGACGCTGCCCACACCGCGTGTCCGCAGGATCCACGCGCCCGAAGCGCTGCCGGTCCCCATCCTCTACGAAGACGAGTGGCTCGTCGTTGTCGACAAGCCCGCCGGGATGGTCAGCCACCCCACCGGACGCCTGCAGTCGGGCACGCTGTTCAACGCGCTCCTGCACCAGGCGCGCGCATGGGAGGACGCGACGACGCGTCCGGGGCTCGTGCACAGGCTCGACCGCGACACGTCGGGCGTGCTGCTCGTGGCCAAGTCCAGGGCCGTCCACGCCCGTGCCGCGCGGCTCCTCGCCACCGAGCACGCCGCCAAGACGTACCTGGCCGTGGTGCTGGGCAAGCCCCCCGAAGAGGCCACACTCACCTATCCGCTCGGCCGGGTGTCCGACAGGCCCCCTCGGGTCGGCGTGGTCGAGGATGGGTGGCCGTGCGTGACGTGGGTGCAGCGCCTGCGGTCGCTCTGGCCGATGCCTGAGGGCCTCGCGCTGATCGAGTGCATGCTCGGCACCGGACGTCTCCACCAGATCCGGGCACACGTGCTTGCGGCCGGCTGGCCAATCGCAGGCGACCCCGTCTATCGCAGCGCGAAGGCCGAGGCGAAGCTGTCTCCAGTGACGCGCGCGCAAGTGGAGGCGCTGCAGGGTCAGGCCCTGCACGCCTGGCGGCTGACGATGCCCCACCCCATGACGGGCGAGTTGCTCGACGTGACGGCCCCGGTGCCGGCGCGACTGCAGGCCCTCGGCATATGCCCGGGGGGCGCCTGGGATGACTCGGTCGGCCGCACCCGCACTGCCAGGACGCCCCACGCCTGAGCTGACGACCGGTGCCGGTCCATCTCGGCCCAACGCGGGAGTCGTACAATTCCCACGTCCCGCCGTCGTCGTCCGGCGTTCAGCCACGGGCGCGGTGCGGGAGGAGGCCCATTCCATGTCCGTCAGTGCGTCAGCGCCAGTGATCCCTGTCACCCGGACCTCGACTCCCCGTCCCCGCCCGGCCGAGGACGCGCTGGGGTTCGGCAAGCACTTCGCCGACCACATGCTCGTGGTCGACTACACCGACGGGATGGGCTGGCACGACGCCCGCATCGTGCCGTATGGCGCGCTCGCCCTCGAGCCCGCCGCCGCCGTGCTGCACTACGGGCAGGCGATGTTCGAGGGCCTCAAGGCCTACAGGCTGGCCGACGGGCGCATCGCGCTGTTCCGTCCCGACAGGAACGCGCACCGCATGGCCACGGGCGCCGCGCGGCTGTCCATCCCGGCCATCGACGAGCAACTGTTCGTGCAGGGCATCGCGCAGCTCGTGACGACAGACGCCGACTGGGTGCCGTCGGCGCCGGGCACCGCGCTCTACATCCGTCCGACCATCATCGCGACGGAGCCGTTCCTGGGCGTGCGCGCCTCGAGGACCTACACCTTCTTCGTGATCACCGGTCCGGTCGGCGCGTACTACGCGGGCGGCCTGAAGCCCGTGCGCATCTGGGTCGAGCGCGAGCGGGTGCGCGCGGTGAAGGGCGGCATCGGCGCGGCGAAGGCCGCGGCCAACTACGTCGCCAGCCTCCAGGTCGCCGAGGAGGCGCGGGAGCGGGGCTGCGACCAGGTGCTGTGGCTCGATGCGATCCAGCACGAGTACGTCGAGGAGGTCGGCACGATGAACCTGTGCCTCGTCATCGACGGCACGCTCGTGACGCCGCCGCTCGGTGGCAGCATCCTGCCAGGCATCACCCGCGACACGGTGCTGACGATCGCGCGCGACTGGGGGCTGCCCGTCGAGGAACGGCTCGTGTCGATCACCGAGGTCCGCGAGGCCCACGCGAAGGGCACGCTCCAGGAGGTCTTCGGCGTGGGCACCGCCGCGGTGGTCTCCGTCGTCGGCACGCTGGCGAACGAGGAGGGTGACCTCGTGATCAACGGCGGCCAGCCCGGCCCGATCGCGCAGCGGCTCTACGACGCCATCACCCGCCTGCAGTACGGCCTCGATCCCGATCCGAGAGGCTGGCGGGTGATCATTTGATCCGGCTGCCGATCTACCAGGTCGACGCGTTCGCGTCCGAGGTGTTCCGGGGCAACCCGGCGGCGGTGTGTCCGCTCGACGCCTGGCTGCCCGACGCGACGATGCAGGCCATCGCGGCGGAGAACAACCTGGCCGAAACGGCGTTCTTCGTCGAGACCGGTCCGGCGCAGTATCACCTGCGCTGGTTCACGCCGGAGGTCGAAGTCGATCTCTGCGGGCACGCGACGCTCGCCTCTGCCGCGGTGCTGTTCGAGAAACTCGGTCAGTCAGGCTCGACGGTGACCTTCGACACGCGCAGTGGCGCACTCATCGTCACGCGGGATGGCGACGGGTACACGCTGGATCTGCCCGCGCGCCCGCCCCGGCCGCTGCCGCGCGATCGCCAGGTCGCCGTGGCCCTCGGGGGCGAACCCAACGAACTGTGGCTCGCCCGCGACTGCATGGCCGTCTACGCCACCGAGGCCGAGGTGCGCGCGCTGGCGCCCGACATGGCGAAGGTCAAGGCCCTGGGCGTGTTCGGGCTCATCGCGACGGCGCCGGCCGACCCGGCCCTCTCGCCGGGCACGGACTTCGTGTCGCGCTTCTTCGCCCCCGCGGCGGGTGTGGCCGAGGATCCGGTCACGGGATCGGCGCACAGCACCCTGGTGCCGTACTGGGCCGAGCGACTCGGCCGCACGACGCTCGAGGCACGCCAGGTGTCGCGGCGGGGCGGGGCCCTCAGGTGCGTGCTCGACGGCCATCGCGTGCGGCTGACGGGCCACGTCGCCTTCTACCTCGACGGCACCATCACGGTGTAACACCAGCACTGTGTCGCTGTAACACCAGCACTGTGTAGCTGTAACACCAGCACTGTGTCGCTGCCGGACTCGTCCAGCGCCCTGCCCGCTCCCTGTAGGTGCCGGACTTGTCCGGCACCCTGCCCGCGGGACAAGCACCCTGCCCGCTGCCCGCTGCCCGCGGGACAAGTCCCGCGGCTACCAATCTCGGATTCTTCCGGGGCACGAATCCTCGGATTCGTGCCTCGCTGGGGGCGAGGCGCCATCGATCAGTTGTCGGCAGTCGCCGACCCGCCACTGTCGTCGACCTCCCGGTCCACGATCCCGCGCCATCGTCGGCCCGGCGTCGGGTTGAGTAAGATGGCCGAAACGGCAGCCTGATGATTGGGATGAAGCGGCCACTCACGGTGGACCTCGACGCCTACCGGCGCAAGCTCGCTGATCCGGTCATCCGCAAGGTGCTCGAGGGGTACAACCTCGATGCGGAGGACAAGCTGCTGAGGCAGTTCGTGGCGGCCCCCGAGGACGTCCGGCGGCTCGTCGGCGATGGCCCCGTCACGACCGACGACCACCCGCTCGTCGAGTACTTCCTCTCGCGTCCCCAGGGCGAAGCGCCGCTGGACCTCCGCACCACGTACGGCGACGTCCGCCCCTTCGTGAAGTCATCGCTGCCAGTCACGTTCCAGCCTGCTACGAAGTAGGGCGAAGGGGCGCGTCTGCTGTGGCTTGACATGCCGACTGGGCAACGCGGGAGCCGTGCGTAGGGGCCGCCGGCATCAACGCGGTCGCCACCGGGCTGAAGTAGGAGGGTGAGCCCTGAACCCGAACTCACGTACGAGTCGAAGGGTAGAATCTAGCGCATGTCCGTCACGCTCGGTCTGACCCGTCTCCTCGCCTCCGGACGCCTGAAGGGCGCCCGCGTGGGCCTCGTGGCCAATCCCTCGTCGGTCGACGGCAGGTTCACGCACGCCGTCGAGCAGGTGGCGGCGGCCGAGGGCGTGACGCTCGCGGCCATCTTCGGGCCGCAGCACGGGTTCCACTCGACGCTGCAGGACAACATGATCGAGACGCCGCACGCGGAGGACGCGGCGCGGCGCGTGCCGGTCTACTCGCTCTACAGTGAGACCCGCGAGCCCACCGACGCGATGCTCGAGGGCCTGGACGTCCTGGTGGTCGACCTGCAGGACGTGGGCACGCGCGTGTACACCTTCGTCTACACGATGGCGTACTGCCTGAAGGCCGCGGCACGCAAGGGCATCCCGGTGATCGTGTGCGACAGGCCGAACCCCATCGGCGGTCGGACCGTCGAGGGCCCGATGCTGGCGCCGGGCTACGAGTCCTTCGTCGGGCTGTTTCCCATCGCGCTGCGCCACGGCCTGACGATCGCGGAGCTGGCGCGCCTGTTCAACGAGCAGTTCGGGATCGGCGCGCGACTCGAGACCGTGCCGATGGAGGGCTGGACGCGCGATCAGTGGTGGGACCAGTCGGGCCTGCCGTGGGTGATGCCATCTCCAAACATGCCCACGCTCGACACGGCAATCGTGTACCCGGGTATGGTGCTGTTCGAAGGCACCCTGATGTCGGAGGGACGCGGAACGACGCGGCCGTTCGAGCTTGTGGGCCACCCGGGTGTGACCGATGCCGAGGGGTTTGCGGCGGGTCTCAACGCGCTCGGGTTGCCCGGCGTGCATTTCCGCCCGGCGTACTTCGAGCCGACGTTCCAGAAGCACGCCGGCGTCACCTGCGGAGGGTGTCAGCTCCACGTGACCGATCGCGAGCGCTTCCGGTCGGTGGACGCCGCGGTCGCGCTGTTGTGTGCCTTCCGTGATGCCCTGCCGGGACGGCAGTTGCCGTGGCGGCCGCCGCCTTATGAATACGAGTACGAGAAGATGCCGATCGACATCCTGGCCGGATCCGACGGCCTGCGCCGTGCGGTCGACGCCGGCGCAAGCCAGCAGGAGGTCAGCGTGACGTGCCGGCTGGATGCGAGTTCGTTCGACGTGATGCGCACGTCGTCTCTCTTGTATTAGGGAGGCGGGCGCCTCGGAGAGGCGCCCCTCCCTTCACGCTCGGTTGGTAGGGACGCCTCGCCGAGGCGTCCGTCACGTCCGTTCCAAGGAGTCCCCCATGCGTCGCCTGATTGCCCTGTCGTCCGCTGTCGTCCTCTCCCTCGCCCTCGCGCCCGCGCTCGTTGCGCAACAGGCCGAGGCCGGCTTCACCGCCCTCTTCGATGGCAAGACCCTGAACGGCTGGCAGGTGGTGCGGCCGCGCGGTGACGGGTACGGCGTCAAGGACGGCATGATCTACTGCGCCAAGGGTGGCGGCGGCAACCTGCTGACCGACAAGGAGTACAGCAACTTCGTGCTGCGCTTCGAGTTCAAGATGCCGGCCGAGGGCTCCAACAACGGGCTCGGCATCCGCGCCCCGCGCGAAGGCGATGCCGCCTACCAGGGCATCGAGCTCCAGATCATCGACGAGGCCGCGGCCCTCGCGGGCAAGTGGGGCAAGCTGAAGGACACGCAGTATCACGGCAGCGTGTACGACGTGATGCCGGCCAAACGCGGCGCCATGAAGCCCGCCGGCGAGTGGAACGCGCAGGAAGTGACCGTCAATGGCCGCCAGATCACCGTGGTCCTGAACGGCCAGACGATCCTCGACGCCGATCTCTCGACCGTGACCGACCCGGAGGTGCTCAAGAAGCACCCGGGCCTGCTGCGCACCAGCGGACACATCGGCTTCCTCGGCCACAACGACTACATCGAGTTCCGCAACATCCGCGTCAAGGAACTCAGGTAGCGGTATCGCGGGCGATCTGCCGCACGGGATCGGGCAGCAGGCGCGTGCCGAACTTCCAGCAGGTGCGGCACGCCGGGCAGTCGTAGTAGTGAATCGGGATCTGCGGCATCGAGGCCGCCTGCGTGCGGAAGGCGCCGGAGGAGACCTCGGTGGTCACGTGCGCCAGCGTCTCGCCGCAGTCGGGACACGCCAGTTCCGGTACCCGTTGCCCGGTACCCGATCCCCGATCGTCGTCGTCGCGTGAGTTATCCACGTGGAGATCGAAGTATTCCGATTCGTCGAGGTCGGACGCCTCGGCGAGGCGTCCCTACCTATGTCAGCAACGTCCGTGCGATGCGCTGGTAGTCCTGCACGGCGCGGTGAAGGTCGGCAATCGCCACGGACTCGTGGTCCGTATGGGCCACGTGAATCGAGCCGGGTCCGTACATCAGGCGCGTGCCCCACGCGTTGAGCAGCGGCGCGTCGGTCGTGTAGCCCACCACCTCGTGCTCGAACCCGTCGATCGTCGACATGTGCAGCGCGGGCACGTGGTAGACGTACTCGACGTCCACCAGCGGACGGAGCGGGTGCAGCGCCGCCATCACGTCCTCGTACGGCGTGACGATGCGGAAGAGCAGGTCGGCTGTCGCCGAGGGGGGGATCACGTTGGGCGCCAGCCCGCCGGCAATCGAGCCGATGTTGACCTGTGTCGGTCCGAGCACGGGATCCACGGGCAGCGACATGCCGCGGATCTGCTGCAGCGCGTCGAGCAGCTTCTCGATGGCCGACTCGCCGAGGTGCGGGTAACCCGAGTGCGCCGCTCGACCCGTGGCGTGCAGCTTCACCCGCACGACGCCGCGGTGTCCCAGGGCCAGCCTGCCCTCGGTCGGCTCGCCGTTGACCAGGTATCGCGTGACGCCGGTGGAGAGCCCGTCGGCAATCATCGCGCCGTCGCTGCCGCGCTCCTCGCCTACGAGGAACAGGAGTCCCACCCGTGTCTCCCCCTCGACGCGCAGGGCCTCGACGGCCGCCAGCTGGCTGGCAAGGATGCCCTTGGCGTCGCAGCTGCCGCGTCCGTGGATGCGATCCCCCTCGACGCGGCTCGGCGTGAACGGCGGCACGCAGTCCATGTGCGTCGAGAACACCACCTCCGGCGCGCCCACGGTCGCCAACAGGTTCACGCGGCCATCGGTGACGGGCTGGCGGATCACGGCGTACCCGCGCCGCTCGAGTTCGCCGGCGACGATCGCGCACACGGCGGCTTCCTGGCCCGTGGTGCTGTCGACGTCAACGAGGCGCCGCGTGAACTCGACGAGACCTAGCGGATCCATCGCTCGAGCTCGGTGCGCGTGTCGGTGCGGCTGTCGCGGTACTTCACGATGACGGGCGTGGCCAGCGAGAGCTTCCACTCGACGCCGGGACCATCAGTGACGGCCCTCGCACCAGGCACCACGACGGCGCCCTCGGGGATCACGAGCGGCTGGCCGTCTTCCGGGCGGATGATGCGCCCGTGGGGCAGGTCGTAGACGGGCGTCGAGCCCGTGAGGATCGTGCCGGCGCCGATCACGGCCCGGGCCTTGACCACCGCGCCCTCGTAGATGCCCGTGTTGCCACCGACGAGCACTTCGTCCTCGATGATCACGGGCAACGCGCCCACGGGCTCGATCACGCCGCCGATCTGCGCGGCGGCGCTCACGTGCACCCGGGCGCCGACCTGCGCGCACGATCCCACGAGTGCGTGCGAGTCGATCATCGATCCCTCGCCGACGTACGCGCCGATGTTGACGTACATCGGCGGCATCGCGATCACGCCCGGGGCGAGGTATGCCCCATCGCGCACGGACGATCCGCCGGGCACGAGACGCACGCCGCTGGTCGTGTCGAACCGGCGCATGGGCAGCGTGTCCTTGTCGAAGAACGGCCACCGACCGTGGTCCATCGACACGTCGGCCAGATCGCCGAAGCGGAAGCCGAGCAGGATGCCCTGCTTCACCCAGGAGTTGACCGCCCATCCTGTCGGTGCCGCCGGATCCGGAGAAGCCGCCCGCACCAGACCGGCCGACAGCGCGGCGCGGAGCCGCGCGAACACGTCGCGGCCTTCGTCCCTGGACGCGTCGGCGCCGGCAGCCCACAGCCGCTCGACGTCCTGGCGAAGGATGTCGGTAGCTCATGCCGATGCGGCCTCCGCAAGCAGGCCCAGTTCCACGGCAATCCGCCGCAGCGTCTGGAGGGTCTGGCTCGTCGGGGCGACGAGGGGCAGCCTGTAGACGGGCTCGAGGAGGCCGGCCAGCGCCATCACCGCCTTCACGGGGCCGGGGTTGGATTCCACGAAGTTGGCCTGCAGCAGCGGCAACAGCCGCTCGTGGACGATCCGCGCGGCCGCGAAGTCGCCACGCTCGCAGGCCTCGACCATCCGGACCATGTCGGCGGGGACCTCGTTGCCGGCGACGGAGATGACGCCCTCCCCGCCCAGCGCCATGACCGGGAGCGTCAGCGTGTCGTCGCCCGACAGCACCAGGAACTCCGCGGGCACGCGGCGGCGCACGTCGGCGATCTGGAACACGTTGCCCGATGCTTCCTTGATGCCCACGATCTGTGGCAGCTGCGCCAGCCGCTCGGTCGTGGCCGGCTCGATGTTGCTGCCGGTGCGTCCCGGCACGTTGTAGAGCACGATCGGCAGGTTCGTATTGGCCGCGATCGACGCGTAGTGGGCGTAGATGCCCTCCTGCGTCGGCTTGTTGTAGTAGGGCGACACCGACAGGATGCCGTTGGCCCCCGCATCGGCCGCCGCATGCGCGGACTCGATCACGTCGGCGGTGTCGTAACCGCCGGCGCCCGCGAGCACGGGCACGACGCCCTTGACCTCGTCCACGACCAGTTCGACGACGCGCCGCTTCTCGGCCGATGAGAGCGTCGGCGCCTCTCCCGTGGTACCGACGGGTACGAGAAAATGCATGCCGGCCTCGACCTGACGCCGTGCCAGCCGGCGGACTCCGTCTTCGTCGATGCGCCCGTGCGGCGTGAAGGGCGTGACGAGCGCGGTGCCACAGCCGGTGAAGGGTCGTCGTGAGGTCATGGCGTCAAGCATATTCCGGGTATCGGGTATCGGGTATCGGGTGCCGCCAGCACGTCGCGCATCGAGAACCACCCCTGCCGGCCCTGGACCCAGCGGGCGGCGCGCAGCGCGCCGTGCGCGAACGTCGCGCGGTCGCGCACCGTGTGCGTCAGGGTGACGGTCTCGGCGGGACCGTCGACGCCGACGGTGTGCGTGCCGGGAATGTGTCCGGCTCTCGTCGAGGAGACGTCCACGCGCCGGGTGAGCCCTGCCTGCCGCATCGAGTCGAGCAGCAGCAGGGCCGTGCCCGACGGCGCGTCGCGCTTCTGCGAGTGATGCGCCTCGTGCAGGAACGGCTCGTAGTCGTCGAGGCCCTGGATCGACAGGCTCACGGCCCGTACGGCCGCGTCGAGCAGGTAGGCGCCGACGGAGAAGTTGGACGCGGCCACCACGCCGGCGCCATGGCGGGCGGCGATGGCACGCGCCTCGGGCTCGAAGGCGGCCCACCCCGTGCTGCCGAGCACGAGCGCGGGCGCGAGGCCACACAACCGCTCGAGGTTGGCCTGCAGGGCGTCGCCCGTCGCGAAGTCGATCACCACGTCGGCCCCGGCCTGCGCCACGGCGTCCCATTCCTCCTGCGTGCTGCCACTGGTGAGGACGCCGACGATCTCGACGCCGTGTCCGGCGGCGTGCACCCCGACGAGGCGGCCCATGCGGCCGTGCCCGAACAGCGTCGCGCGCATCATGCCACGACCTCCGGCACGGGTTCGGGCTGGAGGCAGAAACGCTCGTGGACGCGCACCATGGCCGCCTGCAGCTGCGCCTGGGGGAGCACCACGGTCAGGTTCCGCCGTGCGCCGGCCTGCGACACCATGCGCAACGGGAACTCGTCGAGCGCGCCGAGCACGCGCGCAGCCAGCCCCGGCTCGAGGCGGAGGCGCTCACCCACGGCGCACAGCAGCGCCATCTCGGATTCGGCGCCGACTTCGGCGAACGTGGAGAGCTCGCGAACGATGTCGTCGAGCGCGCGGCGGTCCTCGATGGTGATCGAGACGCTCACCTCCGAGGTCGTGATCACGTCCACCGACGTGCGGTAGCGCTCGAAGACCTCGAAGACCCGTCGCATGAACCCGTACGCGGCGAGCATCTGCGAGGAGCGGATGTCGATGACGGTGATGTCGCGTTTGCACGCCAGTCCCGTCAGCGGCGCCTCTGGCAGCGGCGGGGACGCCGTGATGGTGGTGCCGGCGACGTCGGGCCGGTGCGAGTTGAGGATCTGCACGGGGATGCCGTCGGTCACGGCCGGCGCGATCGTGCTCGGGTGCAGCACCTTCGCGCCGAAGTAGGCCAGCTCCGAGGCTTCGGCGAACGAGAGCGGCCGCAGCGGCCGCGCCCCCTCCACGACGCGCGGGTCGGCGGTCAGCATGCCGTCCACGTCGGTCCAGATCTGGATCTCCGTCGGCGTCGCAGGCCGGCGCCGAACAGCGACGCGGAGTAGTCCGATCCGCCGCGGCCGAGCGTCGTCGTCACGCCGTCGGCCGTCGCGCCGATGAAGCCGCCGAGCACGGGGACGAGACCTTCGCGGATGACGGGCAGGACGTGCTCGTGCAACCGGGCGGCCGTGGACGCCTCGGTCCGGCAGTGCCTGGCCATGGTCCGCGCTGGTGACGAGCACGCCCCGCGCGTCCACGAACCGCGCCGGCGTCCCGAGTTCGGTCGAGCGCCGCCGCCACGAGCCGCGAGCTGGCCAGTTCGCCCATCGCGACAACGGCATCCCGCGACCGCGGCGACACCTCGCGCAGCACGGCCATCGCGTGCAGCAGCGACGCCGTCTCCCGCCACTGACGTTCGAGGGCGTCGATGACCAGTTCGCGATCGTCGCCAGCCGAGAGCAGCGCGTCGACGGCCGAGCGGTGGCGATCCCGCATGATCGCCGCCTTCGTGCGAGCGCCACGTCGCGCGGCGCCCCGCTCGACGGCGGCGACCGCGTCGAGCAGTTGGTCCGTGATACCCGACATGGCCGACACCACGACGACCGGCACGTCGTTCGCCGTCCCGCTCGCGCGCGACGATGCGTGCGACGGCGCCGCGATGGCGTCGGGATCCTTCACCGACGTGCCGCCGAACTTCATCACGATCATGGCGTCACCTCAGCAGCAGGCCCTCGGCCTGCATGCAGCTCGGCGTTCAGCAGCGCCGCGCCGGCCGCGCCGCGCACGGTGTTGTGGCCCAGCGCGACGAACTTGTAGTCGAGCACCGGGCACGGCCGCAGGCGTCCGACCGAAGACGGCCATGCCGTTGTCCGCGCTCGACGTCGAGCCGCGGCTGCGGGCGATTCTGCCGCATCGAGGTAGACGAGCGGCCGGGCGGGCGCGGAGGGCAGCCCGAGTCGCTGCGGCGCGCCCGTGAACGCCGCGATGGCCGCCCGCAGTCGGCCGCCGGCCAGGGCGTCGGTCGAGAGCCACCGAGACCGTCTCGGTGTGCCCGTCGATCACCGGCACGCGCGTCGTGTGTGCGCTCACGACGCACAGGGTGCGGATCGACGTGGCTCGCCGGCGAGCGCGCCGAGGATCTTCCGCGTCTCGGTCTCGATCTTCTCCTCCTCGCCACCGATGAACGGGATGACGTTGCCGAGGATGTCGAGCGACGGCACGCCGGGATAGCCCGCGCCCGACACCGCCTGCATGCGTGTCGACCATGCACGGCGCGAGGCCGAACGCGCGCAGCGGCGCGAGGGCCATCGCCAGGACCATCGTCGAGCAGTTCGGGTTGGTGACGATGCCGCCCTTCCAGCCGCGCGGAGCGCTGCGCGCGCGAGCAGCGGCCAGGTGATCCGGCGTTCACCTCCGGCACCAGCAGCGGCACGCGCGGGTCCATCCGGTGATTGCGCGCGTTGCTGACGACGATGTGCCCGGCCTCGGCGAACGCCCGCTCGAGCTCGCCGGCGACGTTGGCGTCCAGCGCCGAGAACACGAGCTTCGGCCCGGCGCCGGGCACGGGCGCCTGCACGACGCGACCCGCCGACGCATCCGGCATGGGCGTGGCCAGCCTCCAGCTCGCCGCGTCGCCATAGCGCGTCCTTCGGATCGCTCGCTGCCCGCGAGCCACGTGGCATCGAACCACGGGTGCCCGGCCAGGAGCCGCACGAATTGCTGGCCCACCATGCCGGTGGCGCCCAGGACGCCCACTTCCACTCGAGACGACATCGGAACCTCTCTTCGCCCGACCTAACGACAAAACCCGCCTGCGCGGGTCGCGCGGCGGGTCTCATGGTGCACGTACGCTGTGTGAGTCGAGCTGTTCTGCTCAGGACGCGTACACGAGCCACCCGCGCGCGGGCATGATGTCCCGCTTTCGAGTGGTCACGGTAATGGTGGTGCTCAGGCGCGTCATGGGCTCGTGCCGGCGCGAACCGACGGCCACCAGAGTAGCCGCGAGCCCCGGATCTGGCAAGAGTGGCCGCGTGTCATACTCCGGCCATGAGCGGCGGCTCGTCGGCCGATCCCGAGCAGTTCGACTGCGTGATCGAGATGGCGGCTCCACCCGAAGCCGTGCTCGCCGCGTTCTTCTCGCCAGAGGCGCTGCGGCTGTGGTGGGGCACGTCGGGCTCGGTGACGACACCGCGCCCGCTCGGCATCTACGCGGTCGAGTGGACGCGAGACGACGTGACCGACGACGTGCTCGGACCGCCGGGTGGCGCGCTGTACGGCGTGGTCATCGACGTTCGCCCCGGCCGCGAGTTCTTCCTCGCCGACGTGTACTGGATGCCCCCCGATGGCGACCCGATTGGCCCCATGGCCTTGCACGTGACGTGCGAGCCGATGGGCGGCTCCACGCGCGTGCGGGTACACCAGAGCGGCTGCGACGACAGCCCGCGCTGGCGACGCTACTACCGCGTCATGGGCGCCCGCTGGACAGAGGGGCTGGCTCGCCTGAAGAGAGCGCTCGAAGACAAAGGGAAAGGGGAAAGGGGAAAGTCATAGGGACGTCAAAGGCCGAAGGCGAAAAGCGGAAGCTGTTCCCTTTCCCTCATCGTCAGCCGACTCGGCGAATACGGAGGAAATTGGCGTCGGGCCGCGTGAGGTCGGCGTTGATGCTGACGAAGACGATCGACTCGCCCGCACGCAGCACGCCCCGCTGCAGCAGGTGATGCTCGACGGCGACACCGCCGAGGTCGTCGAGGACGGCGCGGTCCACGACGATCGGCTCCACGCCGCGATGGAGCATCAGCCGCCGCGCCACGCGCTCGTCCGACGTCACGGCGTGGACCGGCAGTTCGGGACGCAGGGCCGAGAGCACGCGCGCGGTCCTGCCCCGCCGCGTCACGGCGACGAGGGCGACGGTCCCGCCGGCGTGCGCCAGGGTGACGGCCGCCTCGCAGAGGGCGCGGTTGTGGGGAACGCCGAGCACGCCCGCGTTGAACGCGGCGCGCGGCTTCACCGGGAGACTCTCGGCGTCGCGGATCACGGCGTCGAGCATGCGCACGGCCTCGACGGGGTACTGCCCGCTCGCCGTCTCGCCCGACAGCATCACCGCGTCCACGGCGTCGTCGACAGCGTTGGCGGCATCGCTCACCTCCGCACGCGTCGGGCGGGGGTTGGTCCGCATGGACTCGAGGACCTGCGTGGCGACGATGACGGGAATGCCCGCCTGCTGGGCCAGTTGGGTGATCACCTTCTGCGCCCGCGGCACGCTGTGCAGCGGCACCTCGTTGCCGAGGTCGCCCCGCGCCACCATGACCCCGTCGCAGGCCCCGAGCAGGGACTCGAGATTGGCGACGGCCTGCGGCCGCTCGATCTTGGCGATGAGCGACGTGTCGCCCGCGCCGGCCTCCTCCAGGGCCGCCCTGGTCCTGTGCAGATCGTCCACCGTCTGCACGAAGCTCAGCGCCACCATGTCGACACCGAGGGACGCGCCGAAGCGCAGGTCGACGATGTCCTTGTCCGTGAGGGCCGACGCCGGCAGTTCGACGTCGGGCGCGTTGATGCCCTTGTGCTGCGCGAGCAGCCCGCCGACGACGACCGTCGTGTCGACCGTCGTGCCGTCGGTGCCCTCGACGCGCAGTTCGAGCGCCCCGTCGTCGAGCAACAGCCGCATGCCGGGACCGACCGCGGTGGCGAGACCCGCAAATGTCGTGTAGACCTGTCCGGCGCGCCCCTCCTCGTCGCCCGTGGTGATCCGCAGGCGCTCGCCGGGGGTCAGCGTGATGGGCCGGCCACCGACGAGCCGCCCGGTGCGGATCTTGGGTCCGCTGAGGTCCTGGAGGACGGCCACCTGACGCGACGCCCTGGCCGCGGCTTCCCGCACCATGTGGAGGGCGGCCGCGTGTTGCTCGTGGGTGCCGTGCGAGAAGTTCAGGCGGAAGACGTCGACACCTGCGGCCACGAGCGCCGGGACGCCGGTGGGCGTGGCACTCGACGGGCCGAGCGTGGCGATGATGCGGGTCTGTCTCATGGAAACGGCGCCTACCTCGCCGGCGAGTCTACGCCACCAAGCCCGCCCCTGTTCTCATGGCCGCGGTTTTCCTGTATTCCTGTCGCATGTCCGATGCCTTGACCCGTTTCAGGGAATTCCGCGAGCGCATGAACAGCCGCATCATGGACGTGGGGCCCCTCGAGACGAAGCGGTTCTTCGCGCTCGACACGCGTGCGTACGATGCCGGCGCTCTCGACGTCCCGACGAAGGAACTGCTCGGCCTCGTGGCGTCGCTCGTGCTCCGGTGTGACGACTGCGTGACGTATCACCTGATCCGCTGCAAGGAGGAGGGACTCTCCGACGACCAACTGCGCGAGGCCATGCACATCGGCCTCGTCGTGGGGGGATCGATCGTCATCCCTCACCTGCGCCGCGCGGTCGCCACGCTCGACGACATCGCCGCCGAGCGCGTGCCCGGCGAGGAGGCCTGACGTCATGCCCGTCAGCTACACGGCGCGCGACCTGCGCGAGGGCCGCGTACGGTCACGCGACCTCGTCGAGCGATGCCTCGCCCGCATCGACGAACGCCAGCCAGCCACCAACGCCTTCATCCTGGTGGACGACGAGGCGGCACGGCGCGCAGCCGACACCGCCGACGACGAGATCCGGCACGGCCACGACAGGGGCCTGCTGCACGGCATCCCCGTGTCGCTGAAGGACCTGCTCGATCAGGAAGGCCGGGTGACCACGGCAGGATCGCGTTCGATGACGACCGTGGCCGCCGCGGACGCGCCCGCCGTGGCCCACCTGCGCGCGCACGGCGCCGTGTTCGTGGGCAAGACGAACATGCACGAGTTCGCGATGGGCACGACGAGCGAGGACTCCGGGTTCGGCCCTGTCCGACATCCCCTCGACGCCTCGCGCGTCGCCGGCGGATCGAGTGGCGGAGCGGCCGTCTCGGTGGCCACAGGCATGAGCCACGTCGCGATCGGGTCGGACACGGGCGGGTCCATCCGCATTCCCTCGGCAGCCTGCGGCCTCGTGGGCCTGAAGCCGGCGTGGGGCGAGATTTCCCTCGAGGGCGTGGTGCCGCTCAGCCCCACGCTCGACTGCGTTGGGCCGCTGGCGACGTGCGTCGAGGACGCCTGGTACGCCTTGCAGGCCCTGAAGCCGGGCCCCCTGGCGCCATGTCCCGGACCGTCGGCCATCGGCCGGCTCCGCGTGGGCGTGCTGCGCGAGTTCGGGTGGCGCGCGGTGTCGCACGACATCGGCACCCGGGTGGCCGATGTGGTGTCCGAACTCGCGAGCCTTGGCGCGACGGTCGGGGATCTGCCGCTGGAGACGGCGCCACTCGTCGTGACCGCGTACGTCAGCATCGTGATCCGCGAGGCGCTGGCCTTCCACGCGCCACGGCTCGGGGCACACGCCGCGCAGTACACACCCGCCGTCCGGGGCCGGCTGGAGACGGCCGCGCGCCCCTCGGACGAGGAGTACGCGCGCGCCCTTCAGGTGCGAGCCGCGATCGAGGCCGACGTGTCGAGGCTGCTGGGACGCGTGGACGTCCTGGCGTTGCCCGGCCTCGCCATCACGCCGCCGCTGATCGGCCAGACGCACGTCACGTGGGACGATGGCCAGGAACTCACGCGGGCGGCGATGCTGAGACTCACCCAGCCGTTCAACCTCTCGCGTCACCCCGCGATCGTGCTGCCGGTGGGCACCACGCCCGACGGGTGGCCTGTGAGCCTGCAGCTCATAGGACGCGACCCGGCCTCGCTCGTCGCTGCCGCCATGGCCGTCGAGGCTGTCGTCGACGCGCGGTGATGGCCATGGTCAGGCCGCGCGCCCTCGTGTGACAGGGGGTCGTTGGGCTCTGCTACGCTGGTGCTCATGCTCCGATGGGCTTTCCATCGCTGGGAGGAAGCCCTCCACAACAGCGGCGACGACAGGCGCGTCCGGGAGTTCGACTGGGGCCTCGAGTGGCTCCACGACCTCCCCCACGCGCCCGGCGCGCCCGATACGGACGGTCCCACGTCCAGCCCGGGCGAGACGCTGCAGGCCTACGCCGACTGGGCCGTCGCGCACAGCGACACCTTCTTTGCCAGCACCGATACGCCGGACTACGAACTCGATCAGCGCGGGCACCTGCGGTTCCCGAGCCAGATCGTCACGCCGCACGACGAGAACAACGTCGTCCACGCCCGCCTCTACAGGGCCAAGCAGGATCGCGGGCGCGCCGTCGTCGTCTTGCCGCAGTGGAACTCGGACGCCGATGGCCACGTCGGGCTGTGCAGGCTCTTCAACAGGGCGGGCCTCACGGCGCTCCGCCTGAGCAAGCCCTACCACGACTGGCGGATGCCCCCGGAACTCCAGCGCGCCGACTACATCGTCAGCAGCAACGTGGGACGCACCATGCAGGTGTGTCGACAGGCGGTGCTCGACGCGCGGCGGGCCGTGGGCTGGCTGCACGCTCAGGGGTACACGTCGATCGGGATCTGCGGCACCAGCCTCGGGTCCTGCCTCTCGATGCTCACAGCGGCGCACGAGCCCCGGATCAGGGCGGCCGCGCTCAATCACATCTCGCCGTTCTTCGCCGACGTCGTGTGGGAAGGGCTGTCGACGCGTCACGTCCGCGAGGGGCTCGACGGCCATGTCGAACTGGAGACGCTGAGGCGGATCTGGGCCCCGATCAGCCCACAGCCGTACCTCGAGCGCGTCCGGCACGTGCGCACGCTGCTCGTCTACGCGCAGTACGACCTCACCTTCCCGCTGCGGCTCTCGAAGGCGTTCGTCCAGGAGTTCCGCGACAGGGGGATCCCGCACCAACTGGCGGTCCTGCCGTGCGGTCATTACACGACGGGCAAGTCGCCGTTCAAGTACCTGGACGGGTATTGGCTGACGCGGTTCCTCGTGGGAGCGCTGTAGGCGCGAGTCGTCGGGCAGGGGCGCCTGACCGGCTCAGAGGTAGTCGAGGAGGCCCCGGACGGCGTTCGCCAGCACGCCGGCCAGCGCCGACATCAGCGGCGACACGTCGCCCTTGGCCACGGCATCGGCCACCGTCACCGGCTCGGTGAGCAGCAGCCACAGCGTAGCGACCGCGAGCGTCGTCGCAATCGCCAGCACGACGCCCGCGAGGCTGAGCGTGGTCCTCACGAGACTCATCGGGGCAGTCCTTCCACGACGAAGGGGTGAGACGGACCCCGGCCGTGCGGGGTTCACTCCGCAGGGATCGTACAACCGGACGGCGCAGAACAGAACGGCAGCGAGCTGTCAGATCCAGGCCAGCACGTCGTCGGCCGGCTTGAGCTCGGGCGTGCCCATGCCGACGTCGTCCAGTCCCGCCAGCGCGGAGGCCGGGTCACCCACCACAACGGCCTGCATCGCCTCTGCCCGGAGCCACCGTTGCGCGGTCGCCGTGACGTCGTCACGCGTGACCGCGGACACACGCTCGGAAAAGACGTCGAACGTGTCCTCGGGAAGGCCGTACAGCGCCAACTGGGCCGCCGCGCGCGCCACCTGATCGCCGGTCTCGAACCCGCGCGCGTAGCCGCGCGTCAGGGCGTCGCGCGCGTTGGCGAGTTCCTCCACGGTGACGGGCCGATCCGACCCGAGCGCGTCCAGTTCCGCCAGCACGTCGCGAACCGACTCGGCGGTGGCGTCGGACTGCAGGCTCGCCTGCACGGAGAACGGTCCCGCCATCCTGAGGAACTGGAAGGAGGAACGCGCTCCGTACGTCACGCCCTTCTCCTCGCGCAGCTTCATGTTGATCCGGCTGACGAACGCGCCGCCGAGCAGGATGTTGGTGACCACCGCGGCGTGGTACTCGGGCGTGCGACGCGGCAGCGCCAGGCGGCCGATGCGCAGTTCCGACTGCGCCGCTCCCTCCCGCGGGACGAACGTCAGGCGGCTGCCGGCCGTGGCGGCTGGCACGGGGGGATCCTCGTGGACCACCCGCGACTGGCTCGACAGATGGCGCCCGATGAGCCGCACGGCCTCGTCGTGGGAGATGTCGCCGACGACGACAATCGTGGCTGCCGTGCTGGCGAGGCGTCCGTGGCAGGCGCGGACGTCGTCGACGGTGAGGCGCTGGAGCGATGCCTCGGTGCCGACCCCTGGCCGGCCATAGGGATGCGTGCCGTAGAGGCGACGCATGAACAGCAGGTCGGCGAGTGCCGAGGCCGAGTGCCGCAGTTGCCGCAGACGATTGAGCCGCAGGCTCGTGACGCGCGCCACGTCCACGGCGTCGAGTCTGGGACGCTCTGCCATGTCCACGAACAACTCGACGGCGCGCTCCCTGTGACTCGACAACGCGAGCATCGAGAGCACCGTCGCATCGTGCCCGATGTCGGTGTCGAGTTGGCCGCCGATGCCGGCCAGGGCCTCGTGCAGTCCGGCCATCGTCAGCGACGCGGTGCCCTCGTCGAGCAGGTCGGCTGTGAGCGCGGCCAGGCCTGGCGCGTCGTCGCGATCGGCCGCCGTCCCCGCGTGCCAGAGCCAGAGCAGGCACACGATCGGGAGGGCGCGCCGCTCGACGGTCACCAGTTGCAGGCCCGTTCCGAGCTCGCTTCGTGTGAGATCGGGGAAGCGGATGCCCGGAGGCGGGTCAGGAATGGGCAGAGACCGCCTGTCGACGCTCATGCCACCTCCGCCGGAACCGCGTCGGTCAGCCCGAGCGACGTCTGGCCCCGGGGCACGACGCCGAGCGCCACGAACGGCTGTGACAGCCAGCGGGCCGCGGCAGCACGCAGGTCGTCGGCCGTGGCACGGCCGTACCGCGCGAAATCGGCGCCGACGAACCCCGGATCGTCGCGGTAGGTGTTGTACGCGTTGAGCTGGTCGGACTTGCCGGAGAACCCGCCGATCGTCTGCAGGCGATAGACGAAATGCGCCTCGGCCTGCACCTGACTGCGACGCAGTTCGGCGTCCCCGACCAGCGTGTCACGCGCCTCGTCCAGGCAGGCGTGAACCGCGTCGGCCAGGCGATCGAGCGACACGCCCGGGGCGGCGGTGGCCACCACCTGGAACATGCCGCACAGCTCGCGCGAGTACTGCCCGGCCGTCACGTCGGTGGCGATCTGCTGGTCGACGACGAGCGCGCGGTAGAGACGGCTGGTCTTGCCGTCGCCCAACACATCGCCGAGCAGGTCGAGTTCCGCGTCGCCGTCGTCGAAGAGCGCCGGGGAGTGCCAGGCCAGGTACAGGCGCGGCAACTCGACGCGGTCCTCGAGCACGAGGCGCACGTGGGTCTCGAGCACGGGCACGCCCGAGGGCAGCGCGGGTACGTCCGGTCCGGCCGGAATGTCGCCGAAATACCGCTCGGCGAGCGCGAACGCGGCGTCAGCGGCGATGTCGCCGGCAAGCACCAGCGACGCGTTGCGCGGGTGGTAGTAGGCCCGGAAGAACGCGTGCACGTCGTCGAGCGACGCATCGCGGAGGTCCTCCGGGTAGCCGATGGTGGGCCAGCTGTACGGGTGGTCGTTCTCGTACAGGGCTTCCGCGACGGCGATGCCGGCAAGGCCGTACGGGCGATTCTCGTAGTTCTGCCGCCGCTCGTTCAGCACGACCTCGCGCTGGTTGTCGAACTTGCGCCTGTGTGAGCGCGGGCAGCAGGTACCCCATCCGGTCGGACTCGAGCCAGAGGGCCAGGTCGAGCGCGCTCGCTGGGCACCACCTCCCAGTAGTTCGTGCGGTCGGCGCTCGTCGATCCGTTCAGCGACGCGCCGGCCTGCTGGAGCGGCGCGAAGTACCCGTGGTCGTGGTGCGCCGATCCCTCGAACATCAGGTGCTCGAACAGGTGCGCGAACCCCGTGCGCCCCCGGCGCTCGTTCTTGGATCCGACGTGGTACCAGACGTTCACGGCCACGATCGGGCAGTTCGCGATCCTCGTGGACGATCACGTCGAGGCCGTTGGCCAGCGTGCGGCGCGTGAAGGGGATCTGCATCACTGGGTGGCCGAGAGCTTGCGCGTGCTGCTGCCGCAGGTGGCCATGGCCTTGCCGTAGTAGGGATTGGCGATGGCCCCGTCGGCCTGCACCCACGACTTGTTGGCCATCGGGCAGAAGGCCACGATCGCGCCGTCGACGGACTGCTTCGTCTTGTCGGCGTACGCGATGATCGCGACGCTCAGGTCGCCGAAGGCAGCGCGCGCCGCCTCGAGGGTCGTGGCCGCCGCGGCCTTCGACGCCGCCTCGGCGATCGCCTCGCCGTCGGCGCCGAGAGCGCTGGCGCCGCGCCGGAGCGTCGTGGCCGCCTCGCCCACGGGCGACAGGTCGTCGTTGACAAGCGCCGTCTGGATCGCCAGGTACGGGCCGACCACCTCGGCCACGA
This sequence comes from uncultured Acidobacteriota bacterium, assembly GCA_963715265.1. Lineage (GTDB taxonomy): Bacteria > Acidobacteriota > Vicinamibacteria > Vicinamibacterales > Vicinamibacteraceae > Luteitalea. The sequence continues at coordinate 650,307 of CAVQRQ010000022.1, read as the reverse complement.
AGTCGGCCGATACGACGGCAGATCTGGTCGACGCCGGGAGGCTGGTCGTGGCAGACGCGGCCGCCGGCATCAGGCTCAGCGCCGCGATCAACAGGCCAGGCACAGGGATTCTCGTCATGTCGTCTCTCACTCCATTCGACCGAGCGAGCGGGCTGGTTCCACGCCCGGCGAGCTCGGGATTCACTAGGACACGGGCGTCAGCGGAATGGTGCGGAACGCCTGGATGGACACCTGCGCGGCGACCTGCTCGGCCACGGCCATGATGGCCCGCGCTACTGGGTGGTCCGGTGCGCTCAACACGATGGGCATGCCGATGTCGCCGCCGCTGCGCACGGGCTCGGCCACCGGTACGGATCCGAGGAACGGCACCTCGAGGTCCTCGGCGAGGCGCTTGCCACCGCCCCGTCCGAACAGGTCGGTCTCCTGCCCGCACGAGGGGCAGGGAAAGTAGCTCATGTTCTCGACCACGCCGAGCACCGGGATCGACAGCTTCCGGTACATCTGGATGGCCCGACGCGAGTCGGCCACCGAGACCGTCTGAGGCGTCGTCACCACGACGGCACCGGTGACGGCCGTGTGCTGGCTGAGGCTGAGGGCCACGTCTCCGGTACCCGGCGGCATGTCCACGATCAGGTAATCGAGCGGCGGCCACGCCACGTCCTGCAGGAACTGGCGCAGCACGCCGTGCAGCATGGGGCCACGCCAGATGACCGGATCGGAGTCGCCTGTCAGGAACCCCATCGACACGGTCCAGAGGCCATGCCGTTCGATCGGCACGATCTTCTGGCCATCGGTCTCCAGGGGAGCCTGCACCCCGAGCATGATCGGGACGTTCGGACCGTAGATGTCGGCGTCGAGCAGGCCGACACGGCTGCCGCGTCCTGCCAGCGCCAGCGCAAGGTTCACGGCCATCGTGGTCTTGCCGACCCCGCCCTTGCCCGCGCCGACCGCGATGATGTTCTTCACGCCTGGCAACGCCTGTCGCTGACCGCCCACGGCGCCGCTGCTGCGCACGCTCGACGTCATCTCGATCTCCACCGACGTGACGCCGGGGAGCGCGGCCACGGCCTGGTGCGCCTGCTCCTTGAGCAGGTCCTTGACCGGGCAGGCCGGCGTCGTGAGTTCGATGGCGAAGGACACGCGGCCGTCGTCGGCAACGACGACGCGCTTGACGAAGTCCAGCGCCACGATGTCGCGGCGCAAGTCGGGGTCCTGAACGACGCGGAGGGCGTCGAGCACCTGGGCTGGCGTGGGCACGGTCACCTTTCGATTCTACCGGCTTCGGCTGATCTGCCCCGGGCCGTCGGTGGGGACGAGGGCATGGTGGCCGGCGCCGCCTCCCTCCTGAAAGACGCGGGGCGCGTCCGGAAGGCCCCGGGCGCGCCCCAATTCGCGTGATCGGCAGGGGTCGCCCGCAGGGGGTCCCCGGTCACACGGCTGCCAGCACTAGAGACTGGCGCTCTGCTGCTCGGCGATGTCCCCGATGACGGGGAGCTTCCACCACTCGCCCTTGAACGCCTTGAGCAGCGCGATCAGCCACACCACGAACATGCCGATGGCCACCAGCGGCCAGAGCAGCAACGTGGCCCAGCCCAGGACGGGAACCATGCCGATGATACCGAGGGCGAACCAGGCGATCATCCAGGCGACCAGCAACCCGAGGGACTGGACCGCGTGGAACTTGACGAGCCGGCTGCCCTTCTCGATCACGAGGAAGACGATCGCGATGACCGGAATATAGGTGAGGGCGGCGGCGACGTTGGCGTCAAGCCCCGTGGACGACTTCTCGGCAACCGTGTTCATGCGTGCTGCGCTCCTTTCCCCCTTCAACGTGCGAGGAGAGGGGGCCGAACAGGGCACCTCGTTCCGTGGCCTCGCCACGAGGCGGAGACCAGGCCGAGGCGAGCTCAAAGGACAAGGGCATCATACCCCTGTTTGCTCGAGCGTGCCGCGCTCGAACGTGCGCTTGCCAGCCTCCTGCAGCAGCACCCAGAACGCGTACGCCGAAAGAGCCGTGCCGAAGGGAATCACGAAGACGTTGATCAGGGCGATCACGAGGGCGGCCGGCCGCGCCCACGGACGGTGCCGCGGCAGCGCCCAGCCCACGCCGATGAGGACGCCGCCCCAGATCAGCGCCACCGCTGCTCCGCCGAAGAAGATCGCGGCCGCCAGGCTCGCCGCGACCTCCGGGGAGCGTCCCGTGAGGCTGACCGCGCCTACGCCGAGCAGCGCGAGCGAGGTCGCGGCCAGCGACGCGAGCCACCCGGCCACGACGTACAGACGGCCGAGCAACTGGATGTGCAGGAGGATCCGGGTCAACGGACGGTGAGCCGCACGCGCAGGCGCACCAGCGGCCCGTAGGGCAACGCCAGGCGGTAGCGCAGCGTCGTGCCGCCGACGGTATTGGCCGGGACGCGCACGACGACGTAGCGCGTGGCCGCCGCCGTGCCGGTTCCCCCGCAGGCGCTGCAGGACTCGCCCCACACCTCGGCGCGGCCGCCGCACGGATCACAGACCACGGGCAGGTGCAGCGCGAGGGGCACCCGGGCGCTACGCCGCGCTTCGCTGGGCGCGAGCGTCACGTCGACGTCGACGTGGACGATGGACGCGTCGGCGTCGACGAAATCCCGCCGCGCGTGGTCGAGTGCCTGGCGTGCCGAGGGAAAGTCCAGCGCGACCTCGTCGCGCAGGAGGCGCTCGACGGGACGCTCGGGTTCGAGCGCACGCACGAGGTGGAGCGCGGCCGACGGCTGACGCAGCGCCGGCAACGGCAAGGCCCGTGCCACCACTGCCCACGCCGGAACGGCGCGGGATCGGGCGTGACGGGATCGGCCCGAGATCTCGGCGATGCGGTAGTAGTCGTGCATGGGGCGATCGCAGTCGTCGCCTGCGTAGTGTGGGGAGCGCCTCCCGGCATTGTCAAGGTGAGAGCCGCCGCGCCGATTCCCCGAGCGGAGACCCATGTGTCCGTAACTCAGGATTGCCCGATGTGCGGCGACACGATGCGCCTCGAGCCGGTCGAACAGATCAACCGGATCGCCGGCACGACGCAGACGTCCATGCGCCACGTGCTCGAGTGGCGGTGCCCCGACTGCGACTACTTCGAGGAAGTCGACGGCGTGATCGAGGACCTCTCACCAGAACTGCAGGCCTGGATCGACGACAAGTGACGTCGACCCGGTGCGCGCGGCCAGGGCGTGCAGGCGCCATCACGTGCAGGCGCGCTCAGTCGTCGAAGGGGAGCCGGCCTGCCCTCATCGGCTGCGGCGGCGACGAGCGGTCGGTCATGGTTCCGGGGCCCTGGCTCGCGTCCGGTCGGCCGGGGTCGGGACCCGCGAGCTCGCCCGCGGGTCCGGAGGGACGTGTGGCGTACACGAGCCGGCCCGTGACTGGCGTCTGCGGGCGCATCGCCTGGACCGCGTCGACGTACAGCGCGAGCTGACGACGGTGCGCCGGCTGCGGGCGGCCGGTCTTGAACTCGAGAACGAGCAGGTCGTCGGCGCGTGGCACGAGGCAGTCGATCGTCCCGCGAACCAGGCGTGTCTCGCTGCCCTGCCCGTGCCGGAACACGATCGGCACCTCGAATCGCGCCGCCGGTGATCCGAGCACCTGCCGCAACGACGGGTCCTGCCACACGTCACGAACCATCGCCACGACGTCGCCGGCAAACGCGTCGACATCCTCGATTGCATGCCGCTCGTCCGGATCGAGGTCCGACACGACTGACGCACGCAGCGACGCGTCGTCGGCCCCCGCCTCGGCGCGGGCGAGCAACCGGTGCACGGCGCGTCCCGTGACGAGCTCGACATCCACGGCCGGGCGCGCCGTCGGCGCGCCGCCTCCGGCCCTCCCTCCAGCCGCGAGTTCCGTCACCCGGACGCGCGGCATGCGCGGCTGCGTCGCGAGCGGCTGCAGCGACACGGGCACGACGGCGCTGACAGGGACGGTGGCTGCGACGGGACGGCCGGCTCCAGCCAGTGGAACCGCCGCGCACACGCGGAGCGCATGCACGTGATCGGCCCCCTGCCATGACACCGGCTCCGGTCCGGCGCGCGACGCGCCAATCGCCTCGAGCAGTGACGGCGGGCACACGCTGGCGAGACTGCCGGGGCCCGCGACGACGCGTGCCTGACCCGGCAACGCGGCGCTCAGGTAGAGCCGCTCGCGGGCGCGCGTCACGGCCACGTACATCAGCCGCTTGCTTTCCTCCCGCTCGCGGACCTGCTCGGCCTGCGTCGCGCCCGGCTCGTAGCGCGCCACGCCCACGATGGGCTCGTCGCCGCTGTCACCCGCCACCACGCGCAGCGGCGGCGGCACGCCTCCAGTGCCTCGCGTGAGGTTCACGAGGAAGACGATCGGGAACTCCAGCCCCTTCGACGCGTGCACCGTCATGAGGTTCACGGCGTCGGCCGCGTCCACGGCGGCGTTGGATTCGTCCCCGGCCGACAGGCGATCGATGTGCCCGGCGATGCGGGCCATGGTGGCGTATCCGCGATTCTGGATGCGGCGGACCAGGCCGCGGAACTTCTTGACGTTCTCGCGCGCCTGCTGCTGCCGGTGCCCGCGGAGGGTGGCCGCGTAGGCCGACGCCTCGATGACGTGGTCGAGGACGTCGGCCGGGGGCCGGCGATCCACGAGCGCCAGCCACGTCGGCCACGCGGCACGGAGCCGCGTCAGGGCCTCCACATCGTCGGCAGGCAGCCCGTCCTCGCCGTCGCCTGCCGTCGCCAGGCGTGCGGACAGGTCGGGCGCCAACCGGCGCAGCGTGTCGTCGGAAACGCCCACGAACCCCGAGCGCAGCAGCGCGGCGGCCCGGAGGTCCGACTCCGGCGCCGCGAGCACGCGCACGAGCGCCACCAGGTCCTTGATCTCGTCGGCGTCGTAGAAGCCCAGGCCCTTGTACACGTAGCCGGGAATCTCGCGCGCCGACAGCGCGCGTTCGAACTCGCGATGGCTCTCGCGCGACCGGAAGAGCACCGCGACGTCGCCGGGCCGCACGCGGCGAGGCGCGTCGCTGCCCCTGTCGGTGACGAGGCCCTCTTCGAGCAGCCGCGCGACCTCGGTCGCGACGCCCGCCGCGCAGGCCACGACGTCCTCGCCGACGACGAGGCCCAGTCGGGGCTCGGGCTCCCGGCCCGTGACGTGCCCCGGTGGCAGCGGGAACCTGTCGTCGGGTCCGTATCGGAAGGCCACCGCCGGTGGTACGCCCGACTGCACCATCCCGGCCGCGAGATCGTTGGCGAAGGCCAGCAGGTCCGGATGCGATCGAAAGCTCTGGGAAATGGCCTGCCGCACGGGGCCCTGGCCCGCGAGCGCCTGCACGAACCCGACGGCCTCGTCGAGCAACCCCACCTCGGCATCGCGGAAGCGGTAGATCGACTGCTTCCTGTCGCCCACGAGGAACAGCGACGGGGGAAGCGGGCCCTCGTGGCCCAGGCCCTCGCCCTCGCCCCAGGCGCGCACGAGCGATGCCACCAGATCCCACTGCAGGCGGCTCGTGTCCTGGAACTCGTCGACGAGCACGTGCTGGTAGCGCGCCTCGAGCCGGAAGCGGCTGCGCGAGAACTCGTCCATCCGTGCCAGCAGCAGCACCGCCCGGGCGAGCACCTCCGAGAAGTCCAGGGCGTCGTGCAGAACCAGCGTCTGCAGGTAGCGACGATGCGCCAGCCGGAACACGCGACGGATGCCGCGCGCGAGGAGCACGTTGAGCGATGCCTCGAATCCGCGGCGGGCCCGCACGACGGCGTCGGCCACGGCGGGCAACCCGGCGCGGTGCGCGTCCCATGCTGCAGGCGAGGGGAACCCGGCCCGTGCCGCGACGGGCCTGCGCCGGGGCGTGCCCTCGCGCGTCAGGACCCAGCGCGAGAGCCCGTCGAGCGCGGCACGCACCTCCGCGGGCGTCATCGGCACGTCGCCCACGAGGCGATCGAGATCGAGCCGACAGAGCGACCAGAGCGGCACCCCTGCCGGCGCCGTCGACATCCAGGCTGGCAGTCCGCCCGGGATTGAAGCGAGCGCGTCACGCAGATCCTGCCGCGCTCTGGCCGCAGCCTGGGCTTCGGATCGGATGGCGCGCACCTGCCGTCCCAGGTACCGGCGCAGCGCGGCCGGCGCGACGAACCGGCGCTGGAGCAGCGCGCGCAGCCCCTCGCCCAGCCGGGGCAGCGTCATCTGGGCGAGCACGAGGCGGATGCCCTCGTCGTACGGGGCGCGCGCGCGGCAGTCGCGCAACGTGCGGTCGAGGGCCATCTCCACGAGCCGCGCGACCTCCGTCTCGTCGGCCAGCGTGAACCCGGGGTCGAGTCCGGCCTCGAGCGGGAACTCGCGCAGCAGCGAGAAGCAGAAGGCGTCGATGGTCGAGACGGCGATGTCGTCGGCCCTGTCGCGAAGGGCCTGCCACACGCCGGGATGGCGCGCGCGCAGTTCCGTCACGATTCGCTCACGCATCTCGGCCGCGGCCTTGCGCGTGAACGTGATGGCCAGCACGTGCCGGGGGTCCACGCCGGCCGCCAGCAGCGCGAGGTAGCGATCGACGAGCACGCGCGTCTTGCCCGTGCCGGCCGAGGCCTCGAGCACGACGTGGTGCCGCGGGTCCGTCGCGTAGGTGCGCGCGAGCTGGTCGACGGGAAGATCGACGGCCTCAGGCATCGTCGATGTCGTCCTTGCGGCACACGCTCGGGTAGTGGCAGAACTGGCAGCGGAACGGGTTGTGCGGCCTCACGGGGAACGCGCCGGACTCGATGGCGTCGACGGCCTCGACGAACGCCCGCGCCTGGTCGTCGGCATCGGGCGGCCCGCTGACGGCCTGGATCCACGGCACGTCCTCGCGGAACGCGACGAATCCGCTCGGCGCGATGCCCACCTCACGACCACGCTCCCGTTCCTCCTGGACGACGGCGTGCGCGTAGACGCCGGGCTGCAGGGCCTGGGATGGACGCCGGCCGGTCTTGTAGTCGACGATGCGGACGGTGCCGTCCGTCGTCCAGTCCACGCGATCCACGCGGCCGCGGACGTGCACGGCGCGCGTCCCGTCGGCGGCCGGCAGCGTCACCGTCCTGTCGATGGGATGCTCCAGCGCGCGGCGCGCCACGTCGCCGAACGACTCCACCTCCACACGCAGCATCTTCTCGATCACACCCGTGGCGATCGCCGATCCGAACAGCCGGACGCGCTCCACGGCGCGATCGGCCGGCGGCAGGGCCCGGAGCGCCCGATCGGCGACGGCGCCGAAGACCTCGCGCGCCTCCGGGAGCTGGTCCGGCCCGATGGCGCCGCGGCCGAGGCGCTGCCATTCGAGGAAGCAGTCGTGCAGCACGTCGTGGAGGAGCAACCCGGCGTCGCGCGCCGGCAGGCCGGGCTCGTCCTCGGCCTCCTCCTCGAGGCCCAGCACACGGCTGGCGAAGTAGCGGAACGGGCACTGCAGGTACGTCTCGACACCCGTGACCCCGTAGGCTCGGCCCGGCAGCGCAGTCGTGCGTCCCGCATCGGTGCGCGCGGGGCGCGACAGTCGCCACGCCGCCCAGTCCTGCGCCGCGGCGTCGAACACGGGGGCCAAGGGCACGGCCGGCGTCGCGAGCAGGGCGTCCTCCCGCGTCACAGGCAGCGCGCGTTCGTCGGCCGGCACGGCCGTGCGCCTGTCGGCACCGAACGCCAGCAGCTCGTCCAGCAGCGAGGAGGGTCGAACCACTGCGTCCTGGTCCAGCTCGGGGACGGAGACGCCGACCGACACGGACGGTAGCGCGAGCAGATCGGCGAAGCGGGCCCGCAGCGTGCCCGTCCGCGTGCGCTCTTCCGCCCAGTCGAGACGTTCGAGCATGAAGGCCGGATAGAAGATCTCGCGCGCGGACGGCTCGGGCCACTCGCCCTCCAGCAGTCCCACGATGCGCACGTGGTCGAAGAGGCCGTACGGCGCGGCATCGGCGTCGAGGAGATGAACGCCCTCGTCGGCACGCGGGAGCGCGAACGTCCGTTCCTCGATCCAGCGGCGGATCAGCGTGCAGGTGTCACGCGCCTTCACAGGAGTGGTGTCGTGTCGGTCGAGCGCGTCCTCGAGCTGGTCGAGCAGGTGGTCCAGCGCGGCACGCGTGCGGCGTGTGCGGCTCGCCTCCGGATCGTCCTCGTGGGGCAGGCGCTCACAGGCACGCCAGGCGGCACGCAGCGCGCGCACGTGATCGCGGCCGGGCGCGGAGGCCTGCAGCACCGTCAGTCCGCCGAGCCACGCGCCCACGGCACCCGCGACACTCCGGGCGACGCGATCGCCGCCGACCTGATCGGAGGCGGCCAGACGCAATTGTTCGAGGTGGTCGAGCGTGCCCAGGTAGCGGTGACGAGCCAGCCACCTGTCGAAGGCGGCCACGTCCGACGCCACGACGGGACGGCCGTCCGTGTGCCGCACGAGCACGTGCGGCGAGCGCAGCAGCGTGACGAGCGCCGTCCGCGTGAAGCCCGAGAGCACCGCGTCCATGAGCAGGTCGAGCGAGGCAGCCCACGGCTCGGCGGCGAGCGGGAGGGTCCCAGACGCCTGGTACGGAATCCCGGCCGCGTCGAGCACGAACTGGGCCGCGTAGATGTAGGGCAGCGGACGCCTGTAGACGAGCGCGATCGTCGAGGCGTCGGTCGGCTGCAGCACCTTGAGGCGCCGTGCGAAGGCCAGCACCTCGTCGTCCCTGTCGCGGCAGGCGATCCACGGGCGATTGTCAGACGTGGTCTCGAGCCGCGTTTCGCCCGGTCGCTGCCGCGGCACCAGGACGTCGGTGGCCGTCGTCCAGACGCGGCGCAACCTCGGGAACAGGCTCTCTGCCACCCGACGGGTCGCGACGACGTCGATGCGCTCGACGCCGGGGGCATCGGCGATCAGCTGCAGGTCCACGGGCCACAACCCGTTCGGGTCGGCGTGGTGATCGGCCACGCTGATGACGACGTGTCGGTCTCCCCAGGGACGGGCGCAACGCGGCAGCGCGGCGCGCAGGCCTCGATCGTCGAGCCCATCGAGCGCCTCCACGCGCGCATCGAACAGGCGGAAGGCCTCCTGGAGAAAGACGGTCTGGCGCAGCAGGCGCTCGGCGCCGCGATCGGTACCCGCTTCGTCCGCCAGCCGTTCGGCCGCCTCGCCACACCAGCCGACCGGATCGTGGGCGAGGCGTCCCGATGTGGTCGTGGAACCGCAGCATCTCCGCGACGAGCCCCGGGCGGATGAGGAACGGCGGCTGATGGACGCGCGCGGCCTCTCGCGCGCTCGCGCCCATGACGACTTCACGGACCAGGGGCGAGAGACGCGGCGCCGCGAGGCGCGCGCGCCGGTGAAAGCCCTCGTACAACTCGTCACGGGTCAGCAGGCGCGGCATGGCGAGCGCACCGGCCGCACCCGGGTCCACCGGGTGCCCGAGGGCCTGCTGGAGCGACAGCGGCGCGACCCACTCCTCCACAAGGATGCGCTGCTCGATCGTGCGTCGCCATTGCTCGGCCGCGGCGCGGCTGGGCACCACGACGGCGGGGACGTCGAGTGCGTCGCCCCCGCTGGGGGACGCCGTGGCTGAGGGGAGGCACAACGCGAGGAGCACCCGCTGCCAGGCGTCGAGATCCTCGGCCTGGATCAGGCGGATCGCGGGGGCCATGGTCAGGGGCCCGACGCCGCCGGAAGTGAAGGGGGACGAAGCAGGGCGGGGACGTCGGTACGCAGTTGCTGCAGCAGCAGCAGCGCGCCGGCGGCTGCCGCCGACGCCTCCCACGCCTGCTGCAGGTCGCCGCTGCGGATGGCCGAGCGTCGTCCCTGGATCGCGCGCGCCGCCAGTTGCAGGGCCGACGTCCAGATCTGGCCGGCCGCTCGGGCGTCCTCGGGAACGTCGCGGAGGCGCGCATCGGCGCGTGCGCTCGCGAGGTGCTCCTCTGCCCGCGCAAGCAACCCGGGTTCAGGCCCGCTCAGGGCCTTGATGTCCTCGAGCGCGCGCGGCAGGGCCGCGCCGGGGGCCAGATGCGGCGTCACGGCAGACGCGAACGTCTCCAGCGCAGGGCGCCGCTGGAGCCACCGTTCGAGCAGCAGGCGCTGACGCCGGGCCGCATCGAGCCTCATGTCGAGCGTCGCCAGGAGCGAGGCGACCTCCGCGGGCCGCTGGCGCCCGAGGCGGGCATCGCGCGAGACGACTTCCTCGCGGACGCGCATCAGTCCCCGCACGTCGGCCGCGGCCAGCAGGCGCGTCGTGCGCTCGAGCATCCAGTCACGCAGGCGGGCATACCTGCTCGTGACGCGCGTCTCCTGCGCGATCTGACGCCGGACCTGCCCGCGCGTCGTCCGCGACCACCGACGATCGAGATCGGGTGCGGACGTGAGCATCGACTCGGCCGCCCGCAGCATCGCCAGGCGCTCGGCGGCGTCGGTCAGCCGCGGCGCGATGCCCAGCGCCTGGGCGATCACGTCCTGCAGCGACGGCGGCGGCAGCGCCGCCTCGGCGGCACGCGGGGCGGGCGTCACCGGGCCTGCCGTGAGTTCGAGCGAGAAGGCCTGCTGTCCGGCGGCGGCGCGCATCCCGTTGAGCAGGTCGTCCACGACCGACAGCGTCTGCGCCACCTCGTCGGCGCGATACCCGTGGTGCGCGGACGGCCACCGTGCCAACTCCGCTCGGGCGGTCTCGAGCCGACGAATCCGTTCGAGCGGGTCCGGCAGCAGCGCCACGTCACGCAGCGTCGCCGCGACCTCCTCGGTGAAGGCGGCGTACGCGCGCTCGCCTCCCGACCGCTCGAACGCCGCGCGACGCAGCGTCTCGCGGTAGGCGTCCGTGCGCGCCCAGTCCACCTCACCGGCCGCGATCGTGACGGTCCGCGTCTCCACCTGCCCGATCGCGCCCGGGGCGCCTACAGGCACCTGCAGGATCACGACGTCGTCGACGCGGGTGAACTCCCCCACCGTGCTGATGATGGACCCGTCCGCGAGGAAGACCCTGAACCACGACGAGGCGGACACGGAGGCCGGCACCTCGCCCACGCGTGCCTGATGGCCGTGTGCCTCCAGCACGCCACGTGACGCGCCCGGCGCGCTCAGAACCAGCACGAGGGCGCCGGCCGCCACTCTTCGACTCCAGGACCGCACAGTCTTCGGATCTTCGCCGCTTCTGCCGTCCCTGTCGAGCAGGCGGCCGCCGGACGTCGCAGCGATCGCCATGTCAGGGCGGCAGCCTTTCGCCCCCGCGACGCCCCTCGATTTCGCCGTTCCCGAGGGGCTGTGGAAAACCTGCGGACCAGCCGTGGATATCTTGTGCACCGAAAGGAACGCCTCCCTGCAAGTCGCTGCGTTCACGGTCCTTGTCGAGGCTGCCCCGCCATGTGCATGACGTTTCGCGGCCCTCTTCGCTTGCGCAGATCTGGCAGTTCTCTACAATGACCGTCGCTCCGGATTCACCGAAGCCGACACTCCCGACAGAACACACAGCCATCGTGGGCCCGCGCGTGCACAGAATCGAGCAACAGATCAACGGTCGGCTCTATCACATCGAGTTGTCCCAGGTGCAGCGCCAGCGGTGGCGCGCGCACGTCGTGACGGCGCAGGGGGCGCCCACGGCGTGCATGCCGTTCTACGACGACACGGCGGATGCCGCCGCCACGCGTCTGACGGAATGGCTGTCGCGCCTCTCGCGCCCAAGCACGACGCATGCGTGAGACGGCGATTGCCCTGGTCCTGTGCCTGGCGGGGGCCGCGTCGACGCCCCCCGGTGCAGGCGCCCAGGCCCTGCCGGCTTCGACCTCGGCCCAGCCAGTGCTCGGCCGGGTTGGGACAACCGGCCCTACCGATGCCGCGCCGGCCCGTGCCCTGCCGCGCGTCCGGCTCGTCGCCACGGGAGGCACCATCAGCAACAGGCGCGGCGGACGCCTGACGGGCGACGAACTCGTCGCCTCGGTGCCTGGCCTCGCCGAGGTCGCCACGGTGCAGGCCGAGCAGTTCGCCAACGTGGGCAGTTCGCAGATGACGCTCGACCAGTGGCTCGGGCTCGCACGGCGGCTCAATGCGCTCATGCGCGACGAGCCAGACCTGTCGGGCATCGTCGTCACGAGCGGCACCGACACGCTCGAGGAACTCGCCTACTTCCTGCACCTCACGGTGCGCGACCCCAGACCCGTCGTCGTCACGGGATTCGATGCGCAACCCGAGCCAGGTCGGCTACGAGGGGCAGGCCAACCTGCTGGCGTCCGTGCGCGTCGCCGCCGACGCCCACGCCGCGGGCCGGGGCGTGCTCGTGGTGCTCAATGACGAAATCAACGGCGCGCGCGACGTGACGAAGACCGACGCGCTCCGGCTGCAGACCTTCGCCTCGCGGGGATTCGGCGCGCTTGGCGTCGTGGACACCGATCGGGTCGTGTTCCGACGGACGGCAGAGGGTCGACACACGGCCCGCTCGGAGTTCGACGTGAGCAGCATCACGGAACTCCCGCGGGTGGACGTGTTCCTCGTCTACCAGGGCGCCCCTGGCGACCTGCTGAAGGCCGCCGTCGACCTCGGGGCGCGCGGACTGGTGCTGGCGACAGCCGGTGCCGGGGCGATCTCCGGGACGCAGGGCGACGGTCTGGCGTATGCGCGATCGAAGGGCGTCGCCGTGGTCTCGACCACGCGGACGGGGAGCGGACGGATCGCGCCCGATCGCGGGCCGGCGGCAGGACCAGTGCCGGCCGGCACGCAGCCGGCGCGCGGGGCGCAGCGCATCGCCGCCGGCGACCTCTCGGCCGTCAAGGCCCGCATCCTCCTGATGCTCGGTCTCACGAAGACGACCGACGCCGCGGACCTCCAGCGGATGTTCGACGAGTACTGAACTACTTCCTGACGCCCACCAGCACCACCAGCGGGACCACGAACGCGGCCATGACGCCGGCGATGATGTGCATCGGCATCGTGAGCTGGGTGAATCCAGGCGGTGTCGGCGACCCATCGGGCATCACTGGCGTCAACGTGGCGACGCACGACGCGGCGGCCGTCAGCAGGCTTCCCAGGATGTAGAGCGGGGTGGCGATGCCGAGCCCCCGCGACAGCAGCAGGTAGATTCCCGCCGCCAGCAGCACCGAGAGCGACGAGGCCGTCACGACGGAGGTGGGGTCGATGACCGGCGGCACGACGAAGCCGGTCACCGACGGATAGGCGTCGCGCCACGCGAGGTTGGCAGCCGCGGCTCCCGCCGCAGCCACCAGTCCTCCGAAGGCGTACCGCCAGACGGGCGCGGCAGCGGCACGCGTCCGCAGCGTGCCGTCCGTGGATGCCGTGCCCGACCCGGTCACGGCAGCGGCGTACCCAGCGCGTTGGTGCCGACCTGGAACGTGATGCCGTTCACGTTGCGGTACATCGCCCGCTCGACGACGAGCGGCAGCGTCCCGGTCTCCGACTCGATCAGGACGCCCGCCTGCGAATCGGTCGGCAGCCCCGCGGCCGACAGCAGGTCGCCCAGGAAGTAGGTCGTGCGCGACTGCGGCCCCACGGGCATGCCCGTGATGACGCCTGTCTGTCCGTTGGGCAGCAGCAGCCGGGCGCGAATGGTGCCGCCCGTCGAGCCTGTGTTGGCCACCAGGACGTAGGTGTTCCACCCGATTGCGCCGCCGTTCTCACCCTCCGCGACGACCCAGCGGCCCGACGTCCGCGTCGAGCCGGGCGAGTTGTGCGCCTCGTACCACGTGTTCGAGCTGCCCGGCCACCACATGGCGCGCTCGACGATGAGCGGCACGCCGTTGATCGACCGGATGCGGACGGACACGTCCGTGTTGCCCGTGCGGAACGGCCGGTTGCCTGGCGTGACCTCCTCCTCGTCCACCCAGATGTTGAAGCGCGAGTTGGGGATCACCGTGTACGTCTTCGAGTAGACGGCGCCGGTGCTGCCCACGATGAAGTCGGCCTGCACGATGGCCGCGCTGGGCGTGGTGTTGCCGATCAGCACGAAGTGGTCGAAGAACTCGCCGGCGTTGCCTTCGGCCAGGAACCACTCGGTGGCCGGCTCGGTCACGCCAGCGCTCTCGTGGCCCGCCTTGAACAGCGGGCTCGCGCCCCTGTACATCGCCCGTTCCGCGATGATGGCGTCACCCGCCGTGACGGTGAACTCCGCAGACAGTTCGGCCGAGGCCAGCGGCGTGCTGCCGTTGATGTTCTCGACGTTGGCCCAGATGTTGGTACGGCTGTTGGCCGGGAGCACGTACGACTTCGAGTGCACCGCACCCGTCCCGAGCAGGAAGCGGGCCTCGACGGTCGCGGGGGCCGGCGACGGGTTCTGCAGCAGGTAGAACAGATTGAACCCGCCGATCGTGGCGCCTTCCGCGAAGTACCACTTCCGCGAGGCGCTCACGACGCCCGTCTCGGCGTGGCCCGCGTACGTGCTCTTGTCCCACGTCATCGTGCGGTCGACGCCGACGGGAGCCGTGGCCTTCACCGTCGTCGAGAACTCGTACGAGGCCGCGGGACCGCCCTCGCCGACGCCAGGCTGATCGTCGAGCAGCACCGTCGTGCGCTCGTAGGGCTGCAGCGTGAACGGCGTCACCGGCACCGCCTCGCCCGACGGCAGCTGGTACGAAATCTCACCCGTGACGACCGCGTCGTTCGGGTTCGCGATGGCGATGCGCGTGTCGAAGTTCAGGCCAGCCGTCTTCGTGGCGCCCTCGGCGAAGTAGCGCGTGAACGTGCCGAGCACCGGATTGCCGTCGCCGGCGCCGTTGCGCTCCTCGTCGTTGGTCCAGCCGTCTCCATCGGGGTCGGCGTAGGGTGATCCCGCGTTGCTGCACGGATCGAGGCCGAACTGCGCCGCCCATGCCGCGTAGCCTGGAATCGTCGCCTCGAAGTAGTCGCACTCGCCGTTGCCGAAAATGCCGGCGCGGGTGAAGGCGTCGACCATCGAGTTGGTGTCGCCCGTCACGAGGTTGGTGAATCCCGACTGGAAGACGGCGCTGCGACCGGTGGCCCCGATTTCGGGGTTCTCCGTGTCGAGCCCCGTGCCCCCGCTCGCCTCGCTGCCGGCCCCACTCACGCTGAGGCGGACGGCCGTGCCGAACGTCGCAACGCCCGGTGCGGCGAGGATCTGGCGGCCGAACACGTCAGCGGCACTGTTGGTGTCGCCGACGACGAGGTCGGGGACGTACGAGCGGAACGTGAGGAAGCGGCCGAACAGGCTCAACGTCGGATCGTAGGAACCCTGCGTCGTACCCGTGTTCTCGACAGGACCGCTGAGCGGCCCACGAATCCCCGAGCCATCGGCACGCGCCACGTAGACGTCCGACGCGGCCGAGGCCTCGGTCGTCAGCACCGTGCTCGAGAGCAGGTACGCCACGTACATGCCATCCGCGCTGATGAAGGCATCGCGCGCGTCGACCGTGGACGGCTGGCCGTCGAGGTTCGTGCTCAGCCTGATCGTGGTACCAGCGACCATGTTCCGCACGAAGATGTCGATCCTGTTGTTCGTGTCGTTGCCAACGAGGTTGGACGCCGCCGACATGAACGCCACGAGCGTGCCGTCACCGGAGATGCTGGGCCCGGTCGAGGCTGCATTGCCCGCCGTCGGTCCGCGGCTGGCGAGCACGTTCGTCCCCGTGATCCGGTCGAAGCGGTACACGTCGGCCACGCCGTTGGTGTCGGCCGCGTCGAACGCGGCTGCCGTGACGTACACGACGTACCGCCCGCTGGGGCTGATCCTCGGCTGGGATGCGGGGACGGCCGTGCCGCCGGGCGACGCCGCGCTCACGGCGGTTGTCGTGCCGTTGTAGCGATCGTGAAGGAATGCCCCGCCGCGGTTGTAGGCGATGTAGCGGCCGTCGTGGCTGATCGTCACCCAGTCGGCATCGAAGATCTCGTGCCCGACGGGAATCGGCAGGCGGTCGGTCGAGCCCGTGACCCGGTTGTGCAGGAAGACGTCGGTGCGGCCGTTGGTGTCGCCCGACACGAGGTTCGTGGCCGAGGACAGGAACGCCACGATGGTGCCGTCGTAGCTCGGGGCCGGACGCAGGCTGCGGCCGGAGTACGACTCGAACAGACCGGGGCTCGTCACGGTGATACGGGCGATCGTCGCGCCATCGCTCACGAAGACGTCGGTATCGCCGTTGCCATCGCCCGCGACGAGCAGCGGTTCGTCCGACGAGAACGCCACACGCCCCCCGTTGGCGGCATCGGCTGCGCCCGAGCTGCCCGTGGCCACACCCGTGCTCACGCTGAGCCGCGTCACGGCCGTCACGGCGACAGGCGTGGACGCGCGCGAGAGGGTCACGCGGAACACGTCGAAGAGGGCGTCGATCACGCCGTCGATGTCGGTGGCCTGCGACGTGAACGCCAGGGTGCCGCCGTCAGGACTGATGGAGGCTTCGTTGCTGAAGCCGTTGCCGGCCGTGCCCGAGGGCGTGCGCGACATCAGGACCGTCGTCGCGGCGGCGATGTCTCGCACGTAGACGTCCGAGATGCTGTTGGTGTCGCCGGGCGCTGCCGCGGATGCGGTGTCGAACGACACGAGCTGGCCGTCGGCGCTGATTGACGGCCGCGTGCCGCCGGAACTCAACTGGGCGCCCGTGGACGAGACGCTCACGCGGATCGTCGTCGGCGCGCCGCCCGTCGCCCCGATGCGGAGGAAGACGTCGGGTGCGTTGTTGGAGTCGTTCGTACCGGGGACATTAGTCGCCGTGACGAAGGCCACCGTGCCGTCGTCGGCCACGCTGGGCCGCACATCGGAGGCCGCGACGGCCGTGCCGTTGGTGGCACGAGAGACGAGGTGCGTCTGCCCGGCCACCAGGTCGCGGATGAAGACATAGGTGAGGCCCGGCGTGCCTCCGCCGAGGTTCACGGCGGAGCTGAGGAACGCGACGAACTGGCCGTTGGGGCTGATGGCGCTCGAGAAGCTCGGTCCGCCCACAGCCTGGGCGCCGCCGGACGAGACCGACACGCGGCTGACAACGCCCGAGTTGCGGTCGAGCAGGAAGACGTCGCTCGCCGAGTTGGTGTCGCCAGCCACGAGGTTGCTGGCGCAGGAATCGAACACGACGAACTGGCCGCTGCCCGACACCGACGCGCGTTGTGAGGCGCAGGTGGTCTCGGCGCCGCCGACGCCGACCACACGGGTGATCGTGCCGCCCGCGGCGATGAAGATGTCCGAGATTGCGTTGGTGTCGCCCGGCACGAGGGTCGCCAGCGGGCTTTCGAACACGACGACGGACCCGTCGGCGTTCGTCGAGGGCCGGGGAGAATATCGCCCGCCGATGGCCTGTGCGCCTCCTCCCGTCACGCTCACGCGCTCGGTGGTGGTCTGCCCCGCGACGGATGTCGCCATCATGGCCAGGACGGCCGCGACGACCCCGCCCCTCACTACTCGCGTCCTCTGCATGCTCTCTCCCTCGGGAGCCGCCCCACGGCACGCTCCAACTGCGGTGCCGCGTATCGGCGCCTCCAGAACCTCGCCAATTCCCTGCAAGGCGCGGGCCACCACCGTCGCGCCCATGCGCGCCGTGGCGCGCCGGGCGATGCGACGAGGGCGCCGCGACTGGAAAGTGTACCGAACGAGTACGGGGTGTGTCGCTTCGTGCACCCGGGACCGGGATCAGCCGGAGCGGCGTCGTCCGTCCTCGCACTCCGTCCACGGCACCCGCGGCGTTTTCCGGTACCTCCCGAGTGCTGGCTTTCGCGACCGGTGTGGGATATACTTCCCCGTCTGTACGTGGGGCCTGTAGCGCAGCTGGGAGCGCGCCTGAATGGCATTCAGGAGGTCACCGGTTCGATCCCGGTCAGGTCCACCATCCTTCGCTCATGATTCAGGCGAAGGATGCCCACCATAGCGCCACAGGCGCGACGGTGGGCCCACACGTCCGAGCATGAGCTTCGGATGGCAGGCCCCCTCCCCACCCCGTGCAGGCGAAGGATGCCCACCATAGCGCCACAGGCGCGACGGTGGGCCCAACGACGTCCGAGCATGAGCTTCGGATGGCAGGCCCCCCCCACCACAAGATGTAGGCGAAGGATGCCCACCATGCGCCACAGGCGCGACGGTGGGCCCGACACGTCCGAGCATGAGCTTCGGATGGCAGGCCCCCTCCCCACCCCGTGTAGGCGAAGGATGCCCACCATAGCGCCACAGGCGCGACGGTGGGCCCGACACGTCCGAGCATGAGCTTCGGATGGCAGGCCACCCCCCACCACAAGATGTAGGCGAAGGATGCCCACCATAGCGCCACAGGCGCGACGGTGGGCCCGAGACGTCCGAGCATGAGCTTCGGATGGCAGGCCACCCCCCACCACAAGATGTAGGCGAAGGATGCCCACCACAGCGCCACAGGCGCGACGGGGGTCCTCGTTCAATGCCCACGGTTGACAGTCGCCGTAGCCATGGGGCTGACCAGGTCGTGGCTTGCAGAATCTGCCCCGTCGGCCTGACAACGGCGGCGCAGTTTCTTTCCTCGATCGCACGCCCCGCGAGTGGTTTCAGTCTGGTTCCCAGCCTTTTCGGTCGGCAGACGCCTTGCGTCACGTCGCAGACATGCCACGGCCCCAGACCATCGTCTACGTCCTGAAGACCGAATCAGAGCCGACCCGTTACTACACGGGCCTCACATCCGACGTCGAGCGACGGCTCGATGCCCACAATGCGGGGCGCGTACCGCACACCGCCCGGTACAAGCCGTGGATGCTCGATATCGTCGTGCAGTTCGGCGATGAGCCTCGCGCGGTGGCGTTCGAGAAATATCTGAAGTCCGGATCCGGCTGCGCCTTCGCACAGCGACACTTCCGGTGAGTGCTTCGAGCGATCCTGGCTCCGTAGCTGCGGCGCCAGGCTCGGCGTGCGGCCCGACAGCACGGCCTGAACGCGGTAGAAGGTGTCCTCGCTGACCAGCGGCTCGAAGTCGCCGCGCCGGCCGCGCACCCCGTACTCGGCGCACGTCGACGACGCCGGCGTAGAGCTGATTGCGCAGCAGCATCCCGATCGCCTGCGAGCTGAGAGGCTGGCCGCGCCGGTTGCGCAGTCCCCAGGCCGTCACCTGCTGCAGCAACTGCTGCTTCGTGAACCGTCCGGTGGCGTACTCCTCGAAGGCCCGTCGCACGAGCGGCGCGCGTTCCGGGTCGGGCATCAGGCTCTTGCCCAGCGACGCGCGGCGCGTTGATGTAGCCGATCGGCGCCAGGAACACCCAGCGTCCGAGTTCGAGCGCGGCCTTCATGCCGGCCCGCGTGCGGTCCGAGCGCACGTCGTTGTCGAACTGCGCGAACGCCGCGAGCACGCCTTCCATCAACTTGCCGGTGGACGTGTCGTCGATCGGCTCGGTGGCCGAGCGCAGCGAGATGCCCAGCGACTTCAGGAGCGAGCGCAACGCGAAGTGGTCGTACTTGTCGCGCGCGAACCGCGTCAGGTTGAACACGACCACGAAGTGCACGCGGCCCTTGTTCGTGCGGCAGAACGCGAGCAGTCGCTGCAGTTCGGTGCGGTCTGCCGTCTTCGCGCTCTCGCCCTCTTCCTTGAAGCGCTCGAGAACGTCGAGGCCTTCGCGGCGGCAGTACTCTTCACAGGCCCGGAGCTGGGTCGGCAGACTCAGGTTCTCCGTCTGCTCCTTCGTGCTGACGCGGATGTGATGACGGCGCCGGCCATGGCCGGCAGCGTAGTCCCGTCGCCGAGCGGCTTCAACACGTTTGTGGTCGAACGCATCGGTTCACTCGGCCTGGGCTCGATGTTGCAGGAACACCTCCACAGTGCGTGGGCGAGCACGTGCGCGTGGCGGCGCATCTCCTCGATCTCGGTGTCGGTCAGGTCGATGGCTTCGTCGCCGAGCAGTTGGCGACAACGCGGAATCGGCAGCACGTCTCGCGCGTCCTGCGGTTCGACCATGTCGTCCATGGCGGCGTCCTGTCCTGACACGACCCGCGCCATGCACGGGCGCGGGACCTGTCTCGGACCATCACGCAGTTGCCGGTCTCCGGCTCGTTCGAGTGTCCCGTCAAGGTCGAAGCCGCGCCGCCGGCGCGGGCCGAGCGCCAGCGAGGCGCCTTGACGGGCACGAGAGCGGGCCGACCATCGAGCGCGTGATGGTCCTGCTCGTCGAACTGGTCTGTGCGGGCGCCTCTGGGGCGCGTGCGGCGGGACCGCGCGGGCCGTCGTGGCGCGGGCGGGGGCGACCACTCAGGTCGACCAGAGGTGAGACCAGACGGTCTCGGAGGAGATGACCGCCGGGTGGACGGCGCCGAGCGGCACGCTCCGCGAATGCAGCGCCGGTGAGGCGGTGCGCGACGACGCTGCTCCGCCCGGGTTCGAGCATGCAGCGCGGTATTGGTCTCTGCTTACCTGAACTCGCGTTCGCGGCGGAACCTTACAGCGGGCCCGTGAACGAGTCGCTCTCTTCCCGTCTGAAAGCGCCGCCAGTGGGTCAGGCAGCTGCACCTGCAGCGGGGCGTGAACGACCCCGTCGGGGCGGGGTGCGGGACCGGGTCCCGCACTCTTTGAGGGGGTCGTTCACGCCCCGACCTCTCCTCTGTGTCGTGGATGTGCGTCTCGAGATTGGCGGCACAGAGCGCCGCCTCCGGTTCCGGGGCCACGTGCGCAACCCGTTGCGTCATGGGCCCTTGCAGGCCGACGCTGTGGCGGTCGCCAGGTGCGAGCCGTAGTCGTGAGGGCGCGGACCGATGCGTCGCCGTGGGGCCAATAGACCCGCGGAGCTATCGGCCCCGCTGACCTACTGGGTCAGCCCCCAGCCGACCACCCGGGCGTAAGGCGATTGCGTCCCGCTGTCCGGGGCGCCAGCCCACTGGGCCGATCAGATGGGACGACCAACGCCTGCCGTGCTCGGACCCGACGGTCGCTCGAAACGTCCTCGGCAGCGCGATGTGGCGCCTGGAGGCGAGCGTATAATTCGGATTCAGGACCAGCTAATGAACGCGGTTAACGTCGTCGAACGCGTGCCCATCCACACCGACGCCCAGGGCGTGGTGCGCGTGGCTGGAACGCGGGTCGCGCTCGAGACTGTCGTCGACGCGTTCGAGACCGGCGCTACCGCCGAGGAGATCGCGCAGCAGTACCCCACGATCCCGCTGGTCGACGTGTACTCCGTTATCACGTACTACCTTCGACACAAGCCCGACGTGGATGCGTATCGCCTCGAGCGCGAAGCGGCGGCAGGGCGTGTGCGCGAGGAGGTCGAGCGACGATTCCCCTCGACCGGAGTCCGCGAACGCCTGCTCGCGCGGCGACGCTAGGCGTTCGACTCGATGCTCCGACTGGCTGCGGACGAGAACTTCAATGCCGACGTCGTCCGCGGCCTTCGCCGGCGCTTCACCGACCTCGATCTTGTCCGCATTCAGGATGTCGGTTTGTCCGGAGCCGACGATCCCACTGTGCTGGCATGGGCCGCTGGGGAGCAAAGAGTCCTAACTGACGCACGACGTGACCACGTTAGTCGGCTTGGCCCTCATGCGTGTCACCGACGGTGATCCGATGCCCGGTGTCATCGCTGTTGCCTCCCGCGCACCGGTGGGTGCCGCTATCGAGGATCTTGCACTTGTCGCGGAATGCAGCGTGGACCGCGAGTGGGACGGACGCGTGCTCTTTGTTCCGCTGTGAGATTCAGGGATCTGCGTGCGGTGGTCGGACCGCCAACTTCTCGACATCCAGCACCTGGCACCTTCGTCATCCGCGACGAAACTCAGTGGCGCGAGTTCTGGAGTCACTTGCCGACGCGCCAGGCTGCACCGGACATCGACTTCAGCCGGGCAACCCTGTTCGCCGTTGTCGAAGGAACCTCCGACGGATCTGGCAGCAAGCCCGTCGTGGTGTCAGTGAACGAAGAGGGAGATCGGACCGTAGTGGTATGGCGGGCGGATGCCACCGCGTCCTCAACCGGCATGAGGCCATTCACGGTGGTCGCCATGCCGGCAATCATCGAGGGGCCTGTTCGGTTCGAACGGCAGCAGTAGTTGTCGCGAGCACACACCGACATCCAACTTCGGTGACCGTCGAGCAAGAGACTCGCCGGTGGTAACCTGAGGGCACAGAGATGACCACGGTTGCTGATCGCATCACCGTCGACCCTGCCCAGTGCGGCGGACGCCCCTGCGTTCGTGGCTTGCGTATTCGGGTCACCGACGTGCTCGATCTGCTGGCCTCAGGCTTGAGTGCCGCCCAGGTCATCGAGGAGTTGCCCGACCTCGAGCTCGAGGACGTCACTGCCTGCCTCCGGCTCGCCAGCCGTCGCCTGGCCCATCCCATCGTTGCGGCGTGACATGACGTTCTGGCTCGACGACCAGCTCCCGCCCGCGCTGGCTCGTGGGCGCGGGAACGCAAAGGCGAGGCAGTCCGGGCGTGCCAAGGCGAGCGTCAGCCGCCGCTAGATGCGGTTCGTCCTCGGGACTACTCCAACGAGGCGAGCCCGCTGAGGATCACCGGTTCCTGATCCGGGAACTCCGCGACGAGCGACAACTTACCGCCCATGGCCTCCACGTAGCCTCGTAGTGTCGAGATGAGCAGGTCGCTGCGCTGCTCGAGCCGGGAGACGCTGTCCTGGCCGATGCCGAGCACCTCGGCCATCTTCTGCTGCGTCAGCTTGTGGGCTCGGCGAAGCTCCTGCAGGGTGCGCTCCTCCGCGATGATCGTCGCCGCTCGCGCGGCAATCTTCCGTTTGCGCTCCGGGCTCAGTCCCTTCCGAAGTCGATCGATGTTGTTCATGCACCTCCGCGTGGAGCGCCTCGAACTCGGGAACAAACTGGCTATGGAAGTCGACGTCCCAGGCCATGGGCGATTATGGATCGAAAGTAACATGGTTTCAAATACATATTACTGATCAGGCGCGGAAGCGCGCGTCGGCGAATGGTGGCGGCCCGACGTTCGCGATCGCCCCCTGCCATCCCGGGCACGAGTCGCCCGGTTCACGAGCGATCGCGCGGCAGCCTGGCCGTCGGTGGGTCGTTGAGCACGCGCACCTCACGCTGGGGAAAGGGAATCTCGAAGCCGTGCTCCTGCAGCGCCTCCAGGATCATCAGGAGGAGATCCCCGCCGACGCGGTTCCTGCCATCGTCGATGCCTTCCATCCAGAACTCGACGAACATGTTGATGCCGGAGTCACCGAAGCTGTCGATTTCGCAGTCTGGCCGCTCTTCGAACGGCACGTCGTCTCCGCTGATCACCTGGGGATGACTGGCCACCACGCGCTTGATGATCTCGACCAGCTCCCGGACGTTGGAATGGTAGGCGACCGAGAAATCGACGCGATAGCGCTGTTTCCTGTTCTTGTGCGTCCAGTTGGTGAAGCTCGTGACGATGAACTTCTCGTTGGGCACCATCACGTCCTTGCCGTCGAAGGTCTCGAGCGTCGTCGAGCGCATGTTCAACTCGCGGACGATCCCGGTACGGCCGTCCTCGAGCTGGATGTAGTCGTCGACCGACACGGAACGATCCAGGAGGATGATGATTCCGGAGATGAAGTTCGACGCGATGGCCTGCAGGCCGAATCCCAGGCCGACACCGACCGCGCCGCCGAAGACCGCCAGTGCGGTCAGATTGACGCCCATCACCTGCAGCTGCAACAGCAGGACAACCGGCGACGACCGAGACCTGGAGGAGCTTCGCGGCGACCTCGCGGGTACGCAGGTCCAGCTGCTGCTGGCGACGGATGAGGTCCTGGCCGGTGTTGTTGGACATGCGCCCCAGCCAGAACAGGAGCGACCCGAAGAGGACCACGCGTATCGCACCGTAGAGCGACACGTGGATGTTGCCGACATTCAGCGCGATCGACTCCAGAATGGCGATCAGCCGGCCGAGCAGGCCGACAAGCTGCAGGGCGAGCAGGGGAACGACCAGCCACAGCAGTGCCGTGGCCACGACACGACTCTTCACCGATTCCCGGACCCACGAGTAGAACAGCAGCACGACCGTGACCGACAGCGCGATCTGCACCAGCCAGCTGCGGCCGAGGACACCGGCGCTGACATCGACGGCGATCCGGAGCAGCGCGATCGCCAGCAGCGGCACGATGAGGCGGTTCAAGTGCCCCGCTGCCCTCGACAAGGGATGCGCGCCACTGCCGGCTGGCGGGCTGGTCAGTACGGGAAACAGCCGTCTGAGTCGGTCGGCAAGAAACCGGGCGAGGATGTAGGCCGCAGCCACGATGCCAAGCTGCAGGTAGGTTGCAGGTTCGACGGCGAGATGCCGAACGGTCATCGTCGCGTCGGCGACGAACTGGGTCAGTACCTCGCGGGTCATGAGCGGGGCCCTCTCGTTGCAGTGGACGACGGAGACGACGTGTCGCGTCGCCGCACGATTCCCAACAGCCTGCGTGATGAGGACGCGCCGCGCAACATGAAGCGACGTGGATGGCACCGACCAGACGTCGGCTCCGCGCCAGGACCACCTGCGTGGATCGTTTGTCGAGGGGCCACCGGGCCCGGCGGTCGTCCGTGCACGTCAGGGACTCCGCCTCGGCGGGGCGGCTGCAGTAGGATGGGCTGACTCTCACCCACACCGATCAGAGCGCGGGGCCTCGATGGACCGCGAGGAGCATGGGAACGCATGGCCATCCTTGACACGATACTTGCAGGGCCTGTCGACATCGCGGGCCTTCGCAGGGAAGGCGCCGCCCGCGAGCGGCTTCTCGACGGAACGTTCACCAACCTCCTCCACTACGCGAAGACGAACTGGAGCTACACCGCAAGCGGCAGCACGGGCGGACAGGCACTGCTGAACGGCGAGGCCACCTCAGCGCCATGCGGCGGCATCGCAACCGCCCTGAAGCTCGTGTTCATCAACGGCCTGGGCATCCCGGAAGCCGACATCGAGTACGTCCGGGTGACCGGCTACCTGTGGACCGGGCGGGAGTACTCGTGCTTCGACCCGAAGGTGGTCGGCAACCTGCGCAAGCTCGATGGCGGCAGGGACTACGGGAACGGCTGCATCTTCAACGAGCACTACTACCTCAGGTGCGGCAAGTACTACGACCCGTGCCTCGGCGTGGTCTATCCGGTCAAGGACCAGTCGATCAAGCAGAAGGACCTGAAGCAGTACATGGTCGGCACCAACAGGAAGCTGCTCGTCACCCAGGACAAGCGGACCTGCTTCCTCTACATGCCCGATGAACCGGTCCCCGGCTTCAAGGGAGCGTGGGCGATGTTCAATCCGTCCAAGGCGAACATCAAGCGGGCGCTGGGCACGCCGACCTTCAACACCGAGATGGCTGCGCTGCACGGAACCACGGAATTCGCCAAGTACGTCAACACGCTCGCCTGAACGTTCGCCGAGCCGACGCGGTGCGGCCGTCGTCGTGGCATGCCGCCACGACACCTGTTGCCCATTCCCGGACCTGGAGTCGGGAGGGGCGTTCGCATCGAGGAGGGCACCCATGGACGCACGGACACGGCAGGCGGGCGGACTCGAGCCCGCGCAGATCGAGCAGTTCATCACCGACGGGTTCGTGCGCCTCGATGGGGCATTCCCGCGAGAGCTGGCGGACCAGGCGCGGGCCATCCTGTGGAGCGCGACTGGATGCGACCCCGACAATCCCGGGACATGGACACGGCCCGTCATCCGACTCGGCGGGTTCACGGCGCGCCCGTTCATCGACGCCGCCAACACCGCCGTGCTCCACGCGGCGTTCGACCAGTTGGTCGGCCCGGGACGCTGGCGCCGGCCTGCCGCCGTCGGGACGTTTCCCGTGCGGTTCCCATCCCCCGTCGACCCAGGCGATACGGGATGGCACGTGGACCCCAGTTTCGGACTGGACACGCCGGACTTCATGCAGTGGCGCGTCAACGTCCGCTCGAAGGGTCGGGCCCTGCTGATGCTGTTCCTGTTCTCCGACGTGAGTGAGCCGGACGCCCCGACGCGCATCCGGGTCGGGTCGCACGCCGACATCGCCCGGCAACTGGCGCCCGCAGGCGAGGAGGGGCTGACGCTGGCGCAGCTTGCCGCCGATGGGTTTGCCGGCAGCGCCCATCGCCCTGTCGTCACGGCCACGGGCGAGGCCGGCACCGTGTACCTGTGCCATCCCTTCCTGGTGCATGCGGCTCAGCCGCACGGCGGGACACGGCCGCGGTTCCTGGCGCAACCGCCGCTGCTGCCGGTCGACAGCGACGTCAGCCAGCACGACGAACTCAACGCTGTGGAACAGGCAACAACGCTGGCGCTCCGGATGGGGCGCTGAATCGAACCGCACCTAGGTCGCCTGCCCGAGGAACGTTGTGATAGAACTCGGCGTCGGCAGCGCCTGCGCCATCAAGTCATGAGGAGGTGATCCATGTCGGAGAGCAAGCCCAATATCCTGATTCTGTGGGGTGACGACATCGGCTGGTGGAACATCAGCTACAACAGCCGGGGTCAGATGGGCTACAGGACGCCCAACATCGACCGTATCGCGAACGAAGGCGTCGCCTTCACCGACTACTACGGCCAACAGAGCTGCACCGCCGGACGTGCGGCCTTCATCACGGGCCAGAACCCGATCCGCACGGGGCTCACGAAGGTCGGCATGCCAGGGGCCGACGTCGGCATGCCCGACGAGGATCCGACCATCGCCGAGCTCCTCAAGCCGCTCGGCTACACGACGGGCCAGTTTGGCAAGAACCACCTGGGTGACAAGGACGAGTTCCTGCCGACGATGCACGGGTTCGACGAGTTCTTCGGCAACCTGTACCACCTGAACGCGGAGGAGGAACCCGAGGACCCGGATTACCCGAAGGACCCGGAGTTCAAGAAGAACTTCGGCCCGCGTGGCGTCCTGCACTGCTGGTCGGACGGCAAGGGCGGGCAGAAGGTCGAGGACACGGGCCCGCTGACGAAGAAGCGCATGGAGACCATCGACGCAGAGGTCACCGGGCACGCGCTGCGTTTCATCGACGAGGCCCACAAGGGCGGCAAGCCCTTCTTCGTCTGGTACAACACCACGGGCATGCACTTCCGGACGCACTGCTCGAAGGAGAACGAGGGCAAGAGCAACGGCCAGGGCCCGTACAACGACGTGATGGTGGCCCACGACGAGTTGATCGGTCAGATGCTCGACAAGCTGGACGAACTCGGCATCGCCGAGAACACCATCGTCATGTACTCGACCGACAACGGTCCGCACTACAACACGTGGCCCGATGCCGGCATCACGCCGTTCCGGTCGGAGAAGAACACCAACTGGGAGGGTGGCTGGCGCGTGCCGGCGTTCGTCCGGTGGCCGGCGCGGTTCACGCCTGGCACGGTGATCAACGGCATCGTCGTCGCACCAGGACTGGCTGCCGACCCTGCTGGCCGCGGCCGGTGAGTCCGACGTCAAGGACAAGCTGCTGAAGGGGCACACGGCAGGCGCCAAGACCTTCAAGGTCCACATCGACGGTTTCAACATGCTGCCGTACCTGACGGGAGAGACCAGCGTGTCGCCACGGCGGAGCTTCTTCTACATCAGCGACGATGGCGACATCATGGCGCTCCGGATGGACGACTGGAAGGTGGTCCTGATGGAGCAGCGGGCCAAGCAGTTGCAGTGCTGGTTCGAGCCGTTCGTGCACCTTCGTGCGCCGAAGATCTTCAACCTGAGGCGCGATCCGTTCGAGCGTGCGGACGAGAATTCCAACACCTACTGGGACTTCGTGCTCTCGCACACCTACATCGTCTACCAGATGCAGGCGCTTGTGGCGCAGCAGATCGAGGCGTTCAGGCAGTTCCCACCGCGTCAGAAGCCGGCGTCGTTCAACCTCGACGCGGTGCTCGCAACGCTGCAGGAGTCCACGAGCAGCAAGGGCCACTGAGGCGCCGATATCGACCGACGGTGACGGGCCGCGATGACGCGTCCGTCACCGATGTGAGGGCACATGAGCGAATCCGAACTTCCGCTGAACAGCCGGCTGGCCGTCGACCGCACGCGATTGGCCTACGAGCGAACGCTGATGGCCTGGGTGCGCACGGCCACCTCGCTGATCTCGTTCGGCTTCACCATCTACAAGTTCTTCCAGTACATGCGTGAGGCGAGCGCGGCACCCCGCGAGGGCCTCGTCGGGCCACGCGGGTTCGCCCTCCTGATGATCGGCATCGGGCTCACGGCGCTGCTGCTTGCCACCGTCGAACATCGGCGCAACATGGCGCTGCTGCGGAAGGAGTACGGTCCGATGCCGTATTCCCTCGCCGCTGTCGTGGCGTTGCTCATCGGCCTGCTCGGGGTGTTCGGGTTGATGAGCGTGGTGCTGCGCTACTGACGCGCGGAGAGATCATGGCCGGACGAATATCGATGATCCCGGCAATCCTGTTGACGTGCTGCGGTGCCGGCAGTCTGGCGGCGTGCGCGGACGACGGGGCGACGACGCCCATTGCCGCTGTCGACCCGCTGCCGTCCTGGAACCAGGTGGCGGCAAAGACATCGATCCTGTCCTTCGTCGATCGCGTCACGCGAGAGGGCGGACCCGATTTCGTCCCGCCGCCGGAGCGGATCGCGGTCTTCGACAACGACGGAACGCTCTGGTCCGAAGCGCCGATCCCGTTCCAGGTGGCCTTCGTGCTCGACGAGATTCGGCGGAGAAGCCCGTCCGAGCCGGACCTGGCTGGCGACAGCATGGTGCAGGCGGGCCTCCGTGGCGACACGGCCGCGCTGCTGGCAGGCACGCATCATGATGGGCTGATGCACCTGATGGCGCTGACGCACGCCGGGATGACGAACGACGAGTTCTCGACTCGCGTGAGGGCCTGGCTCGACACGGCGCGCCACCCACGCTTCGGGCGGCGTTATGACGAGTTGACCTATCAGCCGATGCACGAGTTGCTCGCGTACCTGCGCGCAAACGGCTTCAAGACCTTCATCGTCTCGGGGGGCGGCGCCGACTTCATGCGCGTCTGGACCGAGCGCGTCTACGGCATCCCGCCCGAGCAGGTCGTGGGTTCCAGCGCCAGGACCCGGTTCGAGATGCGCGACGGCACGCCGACCCTGGTCAAGACTCTCGACTATTTGTTCGTCGACGATCGCGAGGGGAAACCTGTCGGCATCCACCAGTTCATCGGGCGCCGCCCCATCATGGCCGTAGGAAACAGCGACGGCGATCAGGCGATGCTCGAGTACACGACGATGGGGAATCCCCGTCCCAGCTTCGGCCTCCTCGTGCACCACACGGACGCGGACCGCGAGTATGCCTACGACGCCAACCCGCCCGGGAGCGGCAAACTGACGACGGCACTCGAGGTCGCCGGCACGCGCGGGTGGGTCGTCGTCGACATGCGCAGCGACTGGAACGTCGTCTACGGCCGGTAACGGGCGGCTACGGTTCCCACGCGAGGCCACCGCGGACCTCGGTGCCCGGACCGAGCACCTGGCCAATCAGCTTGAGGTGGTGCCCCACGCGCCACGCCACGCGCACGCCGCCCTTCCACTCGTGCTCTTCCCGGTACCGGATGTTCTCGACGAGCGGGCCGATCTCGGCCCTGCCGATCCGCGCGCTCACGTGGATGCCGTCCAGGATGCTCGCGTGCCGGATGGCGGCCTCTTCTCCCCCATGCTCCTCGCCCTCGTGCGGACTGCCCTCGTGCGGACTGCCGGGGCCGGGGACGTACGCGCGGAGCGACTGGACGAACAGTCCCTGCGTGAGCCATCGCTCGGATTCGAACGTCCACCGCGCGGTGATGACCGGGGCCGGGCGATTCTCGGCCCCGAACGCCCAGGCCAGCCCGGGTGACACGCGCAACTCGCGCCACCGGAAGGTCCAGGCCAGGCCAACCATCCCGATGTCGTTCTCTTCAACGCCGAAGTAGTGCATCTCGAGCGCCAGCGGTTCCCGCAGGCGGACGGCGAGGGTTGCGCCCTGGAAGATGGTCGAGGCGACGAACTCTCCCTCCACGGGCCCCTCGTGCTCGTGCTCCTCTTCTTCCTCGTGCTCCGCTGGCTCCTGCACGAACAGGAGGGGGCGGGCCGGACCCGCGGTCGCCGCCAGTCCCTGGGCGGCGGTCGCCGTCGGGATGGCCATGACCAGGCCCGCCATCAGGACCTGGCAGAGCCGGCGCGGGCTCGACTTCAACTCGGCTTTCGTCGTGGAGACCAGTTGCTGCATACGGAGAACCTTCTCGATCAGGGCCGGGGACGGCGTTCGAACGCCTCGATGCCGGCGCGCATCGACGGAAAGACGCGGGCCGGGCCGATGACATCCACGAGGCCCTTCCTCGTCAGGCTCTGGCGGAACAGCTCGCCGGCCCTGGCGATCGCGAGCACGATGCCCCGCTGCGACAGCTCCGCATGGAGTTCGCGAATCGTCTCGGCGCCTGTGAAGTCCACGAGCGGCATCGACTCGGCGTCTATGAGCACCCACTCGGCAGGAGTGTATTCCGCCGCGACGGCCTCCAACACCTGTGCCTTGAACCAGTCGGCGTTGAAGAAGAGCAGCGCGCCATCGAATCGGAACATGACGAGCCCCGGAACGCGTGCGGTCTCCGGGCCTGTCGCGACGTGGCGGCCGCCGGCCGTGTCGACGACACCGAGGACGGCGGTGTGCGGGTACGACGCCAGCATGAGCAGTCGGAGGAACGCGAATCCGAGCGCGATCAGGATACCGGGCAGCAGCCCCAGGACGACGACGCCGGCTGTCGTGAGCACCGATACCCAGCCCTCGACAGGCGCGACGCGGAAGTAGTGCCGGACCGCCCGCGCGTCGAACATGCCGAGCACGGCCGAGATGACGATGGCCGCGAGGGCTGCTCTCGGCAGCAGCGCGAGTGGCCCCGTGAGGAACAACAGCACCGCCGCCATGGCCAGGCCGGCGACGATGCCCGTCAGCTGCGTCTTGCCGCCCGCCGCACTGGCCACGGCTGTGCGCGAGTCGGCCCCGCTGACGACGAATCCCTGTCCGAGTCCGGAGACGATGTTGGCCGCGCCGAGGGCGATGAACTCCTTGTTGGCGTCGACCGGATACCCGTAACGCGTGGCATAGCCGCGCACCGCCGGCATCATGCTGCAGTAGCTCACGAGAACGATGCTGCACGCGCCTGCGAGCAGCTGCGGGAACTGATCGGGCGGGACGTGCGGCCAGCGTGGCGGGGAGAACCCCGACGGGATCGCGCCCACGAGCGTCACGCCTGATGTGTCGAGGCCAAGCGTCACCACAGCCGCGGCACCGGCGACGGCCGCGAAAAGGGGGCCTGGAAGGGACGGCGCCACTCGCTTGAGGACGCGAAGCAGGAGGAACAGGGACACGCCAACCGCCAGGGTCGGCGCGTGCGCGTCGAGCAGGCGTCCGCCGAGTTCGAACACCTGCCGGAAGAAGCCGGAGGTCCGCACCTGCAGTCCCAGGAACGGCCCGAGCTGGCCCACGAGGATGCTCGCGGCGACGCCGTTCATGTAGCCGGTGAGGATGGGGCGTGCGAGGAAATTGGCCACCACCCCCAGTCGCAGCAGGCCACCGACGACAGCCAGGACTCCCACCAGCCCGGCCAGCGCAATCGAGGCGTCGAGGTACGCATCCGAGCCGGCTGCCGCAAGCGGCGCCAGCGTGGACGCGATGATGGCGCAGGTGGCGGAGTCGGGGTTGATCACGACGTGCCGCGACGTGCCGAACACCGCGTATGCCAGAGGCGGGAAGATGGCCGCGTAGATGCCGTACTGGGGCGGAAAGCCGGCAATCTGCGCGTAGGCAATCGCCACGGGCAGGGCAACGGCTGCCACCGACACGCCTGCCACGACGTCGTCTCGCAGCCACTCGCGGCGGTACGCCCGGAAGGCGGCGAGCCCGGGCGCCCACCGGTCGACGCCCGAACGCGCCGAGGGGTCGTGAACGGGCGCGGCGTCCGTAGGGGTTTCAGGATTCGCTGTCATGGTCGCGGTGAAGAGCGGCTGACCGCCCTGAGTCTAGCGCGGCGTGACACTGGCCTCGTGGCCTGGACCCGACTATCTGAGATCGCGATAGCCGACCAGCTTGATGCCCTTCCTCGTGATCGCGTCTCGCACGACCGGGCTCGTCCATGCCGCCAGGTTGGCGCTGCGATCGGCAGCCACCCACTCGTAGCCCACGTGCCCGAAGGCCTGGATCTCCGGATCGTCGGTGGCGGCGTGATCGATGTGCAGCCACAGCCCCGGCGTGAGCGACTCCAGCCTCCGCGCCAGTTTCTCGGCCTTGACCGCGCCGGAATCACGGCTCTCGTAGACGCGACCGATGCTCTGCAGGCCGAGGTCGCTCGGCACGATGAGGCCGTACTCGCGGCTGAGGCGCGCCACGAGCGATGCGGCCTCTGGCGAGACCGACGTGAACCCCATGTGATTCCACGTGTAGGTGACCTGCGGCAGGTGACGTTTCGCCATGTCGAGTTGCGCCCGCAGTTCTCGCTCCATCTCGTCGAGTTTCCACTGGCTCTCGCGGAGGCTCGTGCCAGCCGCGAAGCCCTGGCGCGGCGACACGATTGGGAAGAAGTAGCCATCGCGATCGACGAGGGACGGCGCGTGCGTCAGCGGGCGCCACTTCACGTTGTCCCACTCGCTCGTCATCGCAAGATGGACGCCGACGTCGAGACCGGGATTGGCGTTGAGCATCCGCACGGCCTCGGGGAACCAGGGGCCAGGCACGATCACGTTCGTCGTCGTCAGTACCCCGCGCGTGAACGCGTCGATCGTGGCGATGTTGATACCATGGCCGGCGCCCATGTCGTCGCCCTTGACGATGAGTCGAATCTCCGTGGGGGCCGGCTGGAACGTCAGGGCGGCGGCGAGCGGGAGCAGGACGATCAGGCGCATGAGGCAGCACTATAGCCCCGTGCGTTCGACGGGTCGCCCGCTGGCACCGACGGTCGGCAGCCGCCCGCCATCCGACGGCGCGACGTGTCGACACGATCGGCCCCGGCCGCTATGCTAGCGGTCGCGCCCGGGCGACGTTCGGGACGGGACAACAGGAGCACGCATGCGTCGATCCTTACTCACGGCGATGATCGGCTGTGTCGCGATATCCGTCAGCGCCTGTGCGAGCACAGGATTCACGTCGACGTGGCGGAACCCCGATGCCCAGTCGATGCGCGCGGCAGGGACGAAGGTCGCGGCGCTGGTGATGAGCCGCCAGGAGGCGACCCGCCGAGCCGCCGAGGATGCCCTGGCTCGTGCGATCACGGCGCAGGGGGCGCGGGGTATTCCGCTGTACATGGTCTCCCCCGACGCGGCGAACGAGGCCGCGACCAGGGCGGCGCTCGAGAAGCAGGGATTCTCGGCCGTCGTGGTCATGCGACCGATCGGCAGTCAACAGCGCGTCACAGCGACCCCGACGATGTACGCGGGCCCGATGTACGGGGGCTTCTGGGGCGGGTACTACGGCTACGGATGGGGATCGCCGTGGGGCGCCACCGCGATCCGCACCGACACCATCGTCCAGGTCGAGACGCTGGTCTACTCCCTCGCGCAGAACACGCTCGTGTGGGGTGGACAGAGCCAGACGACCAATCCCGCCAACGTCGAGGGCTTCGTGCACGAGGTGGCAGACGCCGCGGCCAGGGAACTGAGAAAAGCGGGACTGATCGGTCCGAGCTGATCCAAGGGCCGAGCAACGTCGGCGCGAAAGGCATCCGTCAATGGACATGAAGCAGATCGTCATGCTGGCGCTGCAAGTCAGCATCATCGCCACTGTGTTCGGGTTCGGCCTGAAGAGCACGGTCAACGACCTCCTGTACGTCTGGCGTCGCCCGGGCCTGCTCGCCCGATCACTGCTGGCGATGCTGGTCATCATGCCGGCGCTCGCTGTCGTCATGGCACGCGCGTTCTCGTTCCCGCGCGCCGTCGCGATCGCCCTGATTGCCCTGGCGATTTCACCCGTGCCTCCCCTGCTGCCGAAGAAGGAGACCAAGGCAGGCGGACTCCAGGCGTATGGGCTGGGACTGATGGCGGTCCTCGGCGTGCTCGCCATCGTCACGATTCCGCTGACGGTCGAGCTGCTGGAGCGCATCTTCGGCGTGCCGCTGGGCATACCGGCGCGGACGGTGGCGGGAATCGCCTTGACGACGATGGTCGGCCCGCTCGTCGCCGGCGTGCTGTTGAGGACACTGGCCCCGACCGTCGCGGAGCGGCTTGCCGGCCCCGTGGGAACGCTGGCAGCCGTGTTGCTGCCCCTGGCGATCCTGCCCGTGCTCGTCGTGGCGCTGCCGGCCGCGTGGCGTGCCGTCGGCGACGGCACGCTCGTGGCCATCGCGGTGTTCGTTGTCGTCGGCCTCGGCGTGGGGCACCTGCTGGGTGGCCCGGAACCTGGTCATGCCGGCGTGCTCGCGCTGGCGACCGCGGCACGGCACCCGGCCCTGGCGTTTGCCGTGGCGTCGGCCAATTTCCCGCAGGAGCGATTCGGCGGCGCCATCGTCCTGTATCTGGTGGTGACGGGCCTGCTGTCGCTGGCCTACATCAAGTGGCAGGCGCCGCGGGCCGCGTCGGCGGTGGCGTCGAGGTGAGGAGCGGCGGTTCCGCCGCTCGCTGACCTCACGCACGGGGGAGGCGGCCCCAGGCCCGGCCTTCGAGGGACGCCTCCGGTACTACCAAGGGACAGACTGTGGTCGCCGGGGACGATCACTACAATCGGTGTGGTCATGGCGCTGGCGCGGCCCGTGCCGTGCCCCGGCAGGCGTATGCGCGCGCAGGACGCATGCGGTTCTGTTCGCTGTTGCATCGGCGTCGGCGCCTGCGTCGACACAAACGTCACGGCATATTCAGGGAGGCTCGAGGTGGAAGAACTCTTCATGCGTGCAGCTGGCACGGCGGGCCTGCTGGTGGAGGCGGTGGCGGTGCTGGTGGTCGCCTACGGCGCGGCCGAAGCCTTCGTGAAGCTGCTCGGGGTCGTCCTCACGCCGTCGACCAGTCACGGCCGGCGCAAGGCGATCTGGCATCGCTTCGGCATGTGGCTGCTGCTGGGCCTCGAGTTCGAACTGGCGGCCGACATCATCGGCAGCGTCTTCTCGCCGTCGTGGGAAGAGGTGGGCAAGCTCGGCGCGATCGCGGTCATCAGGACGTTTCTCAACTACTTTCTCGAGCACGACCTCGAGAATGCCGAAGAGGCCGCCGAGCCCGCGGAGCGCGAGAAGACGGCATGAGTTGGCGTGGTCGGCGCCAACTACACGATTGCAAGGATTCCAGACATGTCGATGTCACATGAACGCGCGCGCCTCCTGGTGCTGACGCTCGTCGCAATGCTCGTCAGCGGCAGCGTCGCCCTGGCGCAGTTGAACGGCCAGAACGTCAAGGGCGATGCAGGCCTCAAGTCCGGTTCCCAGGCTCCGCCGGGGGCCTACGTCGCGATTCCGCTCTGGTTCTACACGGCCGATGCCGTGAAAGGCCGCGATGGCAACGAGATCCTCAAGGGGAACCTCGATGCCGCCGTGTTCGGTGTGGCGCTCAACGTGGTGACGTCGCGCAAGGTGCTCGGCGCCAACTACGGATTCCTCGTGGCGCTGCCGTGGGCGAACAACCGCATCCAGGGCATTGACGACTTCGACTCGAATCCTGGTGCGGGGATCACCGACATGTACGTCCAGCCGATCAACCTGGGCTGGCACACGCCGCGCGCCGACGTGACTGCGGCGTACGGGCTGTACCTGCCGACGGGGCGGTACGAGGACGGCGCCTCGAACAACACGGGCCTGGGCATGTGGGCCCAGGAGATCCTCGTGGGCACGACCGTCTACCTCAACGAGCAGCGTTCGCTGCACGCGGCGACGACGGCGACGCTGGATTTCCAGTCGGAGAAGAAGGACAGCAACACCAGGGTCGGCAACATCCTCAACCTGGAAGGCGGTCTGGGCGCGGACTTTCTCGGCGGCGGCATCACGGCGGGTATGGCCTACTACGGCACGTTCAAGCTGACCGAGGATCGCTTCGATTCGCTCCTGCCGTCGGCCCTGATTCGGGGAAAGAACCGGGTGTGGGGACTCGGACCGGAGTTCACCATGGCCATCGCCGCGAAGAAGACCGTCTACGGCTTCGTGACCGTGCGTTACCAGTGGGAACTCGGCGCCAGGACCACCACCGAGGGCGCGGCCTGGAACATCATGGCGACGTTCCCGCTCAAGCCGATCCGGCTCCCGTAGCGCTCACAACCCACGCAGAGACGCCGTGCCGGCGCGCACGGCGTCGAGCAGCAGCGACGCCCACGGCACCTCCGTCACGAACAGCACGACGAAGAACACCGCAGTGTAGGCGAAGCGCAGCCTCGATTGCCGTGGCCCGCACAGGCAGAGCCCCATGATGAGCAGCAGCCAGCCGAAACCGGCGACCGGTGCGATCGCATAGGTGAGGACGCAGAAGGCCAGGAGCAACGCGTGCTGGGCGCGCCTCATCGCCGCGGCCGGAATCCACATGACGAGAGCGATGGCCGCCTCGAGCACGACCCCGCCCCATGTGAGGACCCGCGCGAGCAGCCGCACGCCGACCGGCTCGACGAGGACCGGCGGGTCGGCGAGGACGGCCCCTTCCGGCAGAGGCTGCAGCACGGCGCGGTTGGACTGCAGGGTGGCGTCGCTCATCGCACCGACCAGCAACGTCACCGATTCGAAGCGTGGATCCTCGATGAGCGTGACGCGAAAGAACCGGCCATCGAGGTAATCGGGTGAGAGTAACGCCTTCCAGAGGACCGCGCAGGTCATGGCGCCCGCCAGAAGGAGGCGGGCGGCGACGGAGAGATCGACGGCTGGAGCAGGGCCGCCCAGCGCCAGGGCCATCGCCAGGCACCAGCACGCGAGCAGGTAGATGTGGTTGTCGGGAAGCGGCCAGTCCACGACGAGCCGCACCGCCATGGCGACGGCGGCCAGCGCCCAGAGGCCGGGCATCCGTGTCGTGCGGCGAACGACGACCCCCAGCACCCCGAGGGCGAGCAGCGGCGCCTGCACGTACCACGGTCCCATCGGCCGGAGCAGCAACACCACGGCCGTGAGCGTGAGGGGCAGTTGCAGGCCCGGCGCGTGCGCCGGCCTGAACCAGTTACGGGTCGACATCGTGGGAGAACTCGCGCAAGACAACCGGCGTGAAGCCGAGCGACACGGGATCGACGTCGTGCTTCCAGACCGTGATGCGGACCGTCGTCGCCTCGCGACCGTACCGCCGTTCGCGATCCGCCACCGCCTGCGCGAGTCGCCGCAGGCGATGATCGGTCGGCAGGGTCAACGCCTTGACGGCCTCGTCCTCGATCGACAGCGGGATCGCCACTTCCTCCGACCGTCCTGGTGCCTCCACGACGATCCTCATGGAGCGATGCGGCGCGTCGTCGAGCGTCGAGAACATGCCGAAGCCGCCGCCCTTCCATGGCGTCAGCCCTCGTGTGGCGACGAGCACGATTTGCAGGGTCGCCATCGAGAGGAGGACGACGAGCGGCACGATCGGACGCCAGCCGATGTGCGACACCGCTGGTCGGGGCGCCACGTGGGTGGCGTCGCCAGTGACGTCGTCGCGCGGCGGCGTCGAGCGCACGGGCTCTGCCTGTTGCTCGGGTGCTGGTGTCCCTTCGGCGGACGACATCTGGCTTGCACGACCTCCCGCTGTTTCGTGGCGCGTGCCCCCGTCCGTCCAGTCCCCCTCGACGGGGGCAGGCGGGATCGGTATGGGGCCGCGTGGCGTTCCGGATCGATAAGATAGCCGGCGACGGAGCGGATTGTAACCGCCACTCCGGTCTCCGGCCGACGCACACGGCAAGCGTGCCGCTCGCGATGGCGCACGATGGGACCGACCGAACGAGGAAGGAGCACGCGTGAATGATCTGCTCGGGTTGACGCGCATGACGGCCGCCGTGCTGCTGGCGTCCCTGTGCGCCGGTGGCCGCGTGACGGCGCAGGAACTGGAGCCCAAGGCGTACTCCGCGAGCCCTGTCGGCCTGAACTTCCTCGTCGCGGGAATCGGGCGGTCGACTGGCAGCGTGGTGTTCGATCCGACGCTGCCTTTCCGGGACGTCGACGCCAGGGTCGGGGCGCTCGTGCTGGGGGCAGGGAGGACGTTCGACTTCTTCGGCAAGCTGGCGCTCGTGTCGGCCGCCCTGCCCGTCAGCCGGGCAAAGGTGACGGGGCGGGTCGGCGACGACCCGACCATCCAGTCGGTCGAGCGCACGGGACTGGCGGATGCGCGTTTCAAGGTGTCGGTCAACCTGCGTGGCAATCGCGCGATGAAGCCGGCCGAGTTCGCCAAAACGCCGCGGCGGACGATCGTCGGCGCCAGCCTCGCCGTGCAGGCCCCGATCGGCGAGTACCGCGGCACGCGGCTGATCAACCTGGGCACGAACCGGTGGGCGTTCAAGCCCGAGGTCGGCGTGTCGATACCGCGCGGGCGCTGGGACTTCGATGCCTATGCGGGCGTCTGGCTGTTCACGAGGAACCCCGACTTCTACACGAGCGGACGTCTGCGGACACAGGATCCGCTGACCTCGCTCCAGGGCCACGCCAGCTACACCTTCAAGCCACGGCTGTGGCTGGCGGCAAACGGCACCTGGTATTCCGGCGGGGCCGCGAGGGTGGACGACGACTCCCCGACGGGATCGGTCAACAACTCGCGGCTCGGTGTCACGCTGTCGCTTCCAGCAGGGAGGCGCCAGTCCGTGAAGATTTCGTACAGCAGCGGCGTCTCGGTCCGCACGGGCACCGATTTCGACGCCGTGGGCGTTGTGTGGCAGTGGGTATGGCTGGCTCGGTGAGCGGATACCCCACCAGGAGGCTGTCCGCGATCGGGCGGGCGTTGCTGGCGATGGCGGTGACCGCCAGCCTCGTGCTGGCTGCGGGCGGCCCGGCGGGCGCCGCCCCGAAGGTGGACCACGTCGTCCTGAGCAACGGCGATCGGCTGACGTGCGAGATCAAGAGCCTCAAGCGTGGACGGCTGTCGATCGGCACCAATGCGCTCGATACCGTGAGCGTGTACTGGAACCAGGTCGAGCGCATGGCGAGTACCCGGACGTTCGAAGTCGAGACGAGCACGGGCGACCGGTATTATGGCGCGCTCGAGGACGTCGCGCCTCGGCGGATTCGTGTCGCGCCAGCTGGCACGGCCGGCACGGAGCTGTCCATGGACGACGTCGTCCGCATCGTGCCGATCGAGGCGACCTTCTGGCATCGGATCGACGGAAACGTGGACCTGGGCTTCAGCTTCGCCAAGGCCGACCTCGAGACGCGCTGGACGCTGAACTCCGAGAGCGCGTACCGCGGCAGGCAGTACCTGGTCCGCGCGCAGCTCGCGTCGCAGATGACCCGACGCCAGGATGCCGAGCGGCTGTCGCGCAACAACCTGACGTTGTCGGGACTGCGTCTGCTGGGTCGCCGGTGGTTCACGCTCGCGCTCGGTCAGGTGCAGACCAACCAGGAGCTGTCGCTCAACGCGCGCACCGTTGTGGGCGGCGGAGGCGGACGCATTGTCGTGCAGTCCAACACCAGCGACGTGCGGGTCTTTACGGGCTTGGTGTACACCCGCGAGAACTTCTCGGGCGTGCCGACGCAGAACTCACCGGAACTGGCGCTCGGGGCCGACTGGGACTGGTTCAGCGCGAAGGACGACAAGCTCGACCTCGCGACATCGGCCGTCTCCTTCTACAACGTCTCGGGCGACGCGCGGGCCCGCGTCGAAGTGCAGAGCGCGTTCCGCGTCGAGTTCCTCAAGGACTTCTACTTCAGCATCAACGGGTACGACAGCTACGATTCGACGCCGCCGGACGGTCGCGCACGCAACGACCTCGGCATCAGCCTCTCGCTCGGCTGGAAGTTCTGACCGCGGCTCAACCCGACGGCGATCAGGCGCGCGCCAGTCGACATGCGCGCCGCGGCATCACCGGACACGGATGAATCCCGGCCGTATTCACCGCAGGCCAGCCGGGAGTCGGTGTCGCCGCAGCAGATCGGTGACTTGCGGGTCCTGGCGGCCCTCGATCGCGCCGACCGTGACGGCGCGGAGCACGCGTCGCGCGCTGGCGCGCTGCGGCGTCGCCTCCGCCGCTGTGGCCTGGGCGCTCAGTTCGGACAGCAGGCGCTCCATGTCGCGCAGGCTCCGGGCTCGCCGCGCGGCGTCGGACAGGCCCTCGTGGTACCGCGCGAACCGGTCCAGTGCCTGGGCTTCCCTGTCGTCGGCATCACGCTCGGCGTCCAGCGCGCGCGCGACGTCCCGCCCCTTCGCGAGCTGCGCTGCACGCGCCTCGACGGCCTTCACGTCCCGCAGCGCGCGGAAGTCGTCCGCCATCGCGCGCAGCAGGTGTACGGCGGCGGCCGTCTCCCCCGCCGCAACAACGGCCTGCTCGCGTGCCGCCCACAACTGGCCGACAAACGCCTCGTCTCTTGCCCGCGTTCCCACGGCCGTGGCCCGCAACTCGAGCCATGCCAGTGCCTCCATCGCGACGTCATGCGGCGGCAGGGTGTGTCCGCCCTCGAAGACGGCGATGCGGTGCGGGCTCTTCAACGCGCGCCCGAGCAGACGCATCTCGATGTAGTTGAAATCCTCGGAGCCCGCGGTGCCGAAGATCGGGAACGACACGGACGCCCGCGGGCGGGAATCGGGATAGCCCGCGCTCGAAGCGATGACCCCGGCGATCTGCGGATTGGACAGCGCGATCTGCAACGCGAGGCGCGAGCCGCCGGAGTGGCCGGTGAGGTACAGGCGGCGGGCGTCGACGCTGACCCGCTGCCCGAGATCCTGGAACATCGCGCTCGCCGCACGCCACGAGTCGTCCCACGGGCCGTTCCGAGAGTTGTTGGATCCAGCGACGACGAAGCCGAAGCGCTCGGCGGCCTCCCGGTAGGTTTCGACGATGGCCAGACCGCGCGCGCCGGGGTGGAACCCGATGAGCGCCGGCCACGCGCGGTCGGCCGAATAGGAGGACGGCAGGTACAACGCGTAGCTCTGCGTCGGATTGGCCCGCGTCGGCACCACTTCCAGCACCTGCCCGGCCTGAAGCGTCTGCGAGGGAGCGGCCGACACGCACAACTCGACGGCGAGCGCGAGCGACGCCGCACGCATCCACATGCGGCCATCCTACAGCGTCGTGTCGGCGGTGGCGACGTCCTCCAGGATGTCGTCCCGAAGGCGCTCTTCAGGAGGACGGGAACGCCTCGCGTCGACAGGCGTCGGCCTCGAGTCGATGTCGGTCGGCCATCAGTGCCTGAGCACGCTCGGCGGCAGCGGGCGCTCGATGCGCGGGCGCGTGTCGGTGCTGGCAAGGGCCCAGAGGCTCGCGTACACCGTGCGCGTCACGGCGTGCACCTTCGCGCGGTCCAGGTAACGGGCCTCGTCGGACGGCTGGTGGTAGCGCGGGTGCGTGCCTGTGTTGAAGTTGATCGTCAGGATGCCGCGCTCCAGGTACGGGCTCGCGTCCGTGCGCGGATAGAAGAACTCGCTCTCGGGCCTGTCGTCGCGGCGACTGAGCGTCATGCCCAGGTACTCGGCGTTGACCCTCACCAGCAGCGCGTCGACGGTCGGGCTCAGCACACCAGGCCCGATCAGGAACACCTCGTTCGGGCCGGCCGCGTCGGCCGACGCCGCATCGGGTGTGGCGGGGGCCCGCGTGGCGCCAATCATGTCCACGTTGACGTGCGCCACGATCCTGTCGATCGCGACGGGCGGCTGGTGCACGAACCGGCGCGTACCCCACAGGCCGCGCTCCTCGCCGCTGTCCCAGATGAAGATCATCGACCGCTTCGGCCGCGGCCCCCGCGCCATGTGCTCGGCGATGGACAACGTTCCGGCGCTGCCCGACGCGTTGTCGTCCGCCGAGTTGTACAAGCGATCGCCAGCGACTTCGCGCGTGCCCACCGCGCCGTCGAGATGCGACGCCACCGTCACGTACTCGTGCTTCAGCACGGGGTCGCTTCCCTCGAGCAGTGCGACCAGGTTGTATGGACGCTCCTCGGCTCTCGACGCGAGCGGCACCTGCAGCGTCACGCGTCGTCGCAACTGGAACGAGGGCGGGAAGTCGCCGGCCTCACCGCGTGCGATGAGCGTTGCCGCGTCGACCTCCTCGTCCTCGAGCAGCGCCGCAGCCGCAGCTTCGGCGAGCAGGACGGACGTGATGGGCGGTGCGGCGTAGGCAGACGGCACGCGCGGCGAGATCTCCCGCCTCACGAGGTTGGCTCCGCGCATCGCGGCCCACTCGGCCTTCGGATCGGATGGCGTCAGGAAGATCACGCCGAGGGCACCGCGCGCCTTCGCCTCGGCGAGGACCGACGAGGCCCCGACAGCGACCCGGCCGACCATCTGGATCGCGCCGTCCTTCGGCATCGCGCGAGGGCCGTGCGCGAGGACGAACTTGCCGCGGACGTCCACGCGCCGATATGGGTCGAGGCCGCGGGCCGGCGCGTGCCAGCCGTGGCCGACGTACACGACCGGCGCGGTGGCGTCGACGGGATGCGCCAGCGACCGCAGCACGAACGCGTCACCGAACGCGAAACGCCTGGACCCCATGATGAGGGCCGCGCGGCTCGCGTCTGCGCGAAGTTCCTCGAGGAGATAGTGCTGCCGGAACGTCCCCGCGTCACCCGCGGGGGCAAGGCCGGCAGCCTTCAGGCGCTGCTCGATGTACCTGGCGGCCGCGTCGAAGCCAGGCGACCCGGTGTCGCGGCCCGCAAGGGCGTCCGATGCGAAATACTCCAGATCACGCATCAGCGTGTCGGCGGAGATGGCATCGGCCGCAGCGCGGACGGCCGGGGGCAGCAGCGTCGGCTGCGCGGACGCCGGGAGGACGGCCAGGGCGAGGCACAGGACGGCTGGCCACGTGAGGCGACTCGACATGGCAGCGCACGCTACCACAGCGCGCGCCGCACGCGGAGTCCGTTCCGTCTGCCGTTGGCCTGTGCCGCTGCCGGCGTGGCTGTCTACACCAGAATGCCGAGCGCCTTGAGGATGCCGATCAGGACGGCCGCGCCTATGACGGCGATGATGTAGCCGCCGAGCGCGCTGCCGGCGAACAGGCCCAGCAACCCGGCCAGCCAGAAGCCGAGCACCGAACCGACGATGCCGACGATGACGTTGCCGATGAGGCCCATCTGCGCGTCGGTCTTCATGACGAGGCTGGCGAGCCAGCCGATGATGCCGCCGATCACGAGCGTGACGATCCAGTTCATGATGAGTTCTCCAGGGGTTGTGGCCGATTCTAGCGCCTTACGGGGGTCGGGCGGCTGCCCATCAGCCGCCCGGCTCGTCCTCGAGGTCTGCCAGGTCGCCCATGGCCGAGAGGTAGCCGAGCACGCGCTCGGCCTCGGCCTCGTCGACCGTCGAGATGGCGAAGCCGACGTGCACCAGCACGTAGTCGCCGACGACGGCGTCAGGCACGTAGGCCAGGTTCACCTGCTTGACGATGCC
The DNA here is from genome assembly GCA_963715265.1 of uncultured Acidobacteriota bacterium. Classification (GTDB taxonomy): domain Bacteria; phylum Acidobacteriota; class Vicinamibacteria; order Vicinamibacterales; family Vicinamibacteraceae; genus Luteitalea. The sequence goes on along the minus strand of CAVQRQ010000022.1, from coordinate 607,145 downwards.
GGAGAAGTCCACGCGTCCGGCCCGCAGCAGGGGATCATCCCCGTCGATGCTCAGAAGGCGCCCTGGAACGGCCAGACACATGCGGTGACTCTCCTCAATCGGCCGGGGCGTCCACGGCAACGCCACGAGCAGCCAGTGCCCGTCTGACGGCTGCGCTCACGCGGGGCAGCGCCGCGGCGACCTCCGGCGACAGCGTGAGATCCATCGGTCTGATCCCGGCGATCGATACGGTGATCAACTCGATGGCCGGGAGCGTCCCGGTGAGCTGAGCGGCCTCGACCAGGTCGCGCAAGCCGACGTCGTGCGCCGTCAGGGCACGTGGGAAGTCGGCCGCATGACGGGGGCGCAACATCGTCACGGTGCCGGCGGGCTGCCCGTCCACCGTGGCGTCGATCATGACGATCGGGACGTGCGACTGCAAGCACTCGAGCAGGTGGAAGCCCCCGGTGCCGCCGTCGAGCAGCGTCACGTCAGGCGGCCACGACTCCTCCGCGAGCCGCTGGACCGCATGCACGCCAACGCCCTCGTCGCCCATCAGGAGGTTGCCAATCCCCAGCACCAGCCCTCCGGGCATCACGCGTCCCTGTGCGGCTCGTGCACGAAGCGCGACCCGCCGACCATGGACGACAGTTCGCCGCGCGACTCGACAACATCGTGGAAGATCACGAGGTAGACGTGCACGAGCGCGAACAGCAGCATCACCCACATGGCCACGTGGTGCCCGAGGCGAAGCCCGGCGTCGCCACCCATGAGCGGTGTGATCCACGTGAACAGCCGTGGCAGCCAGGCGTCGCTCATCGGCGCGTAGAGCGCGAACCCGGTGGCCACCTGGAACAGGCTCACAAGGAAGATGGCGAGGTAGGACGTGGCAGCCATGGCGTTGTGGCCGAGCGTGTCGAGGGGCTGCTTCTGCAGTTGCAGCACGTCCACGCGGATCACCTGCCAGACGTCGCGCAGGTACTGGCGGAACCGCCCGACGGGAACGAACGCCGACCAGCGTGCGAACCGGTTCCCGGCCAGCATCCAGTAGAGGCGGATGACCAGCGCCCACGTGAACACCCAGGCCGCGGTGAAGTGCAGGAACCGTACGGTGCCGAACCAGTAGCTGCCCGAGGCATCGGCCGCCGAGAGGAGGGCGGGCGGGTCGCCGATCAGCCACCCGGTGGCGGCGAGCACGACCACGCACCCGGCCGTCGTCCAGTGGTAGAACCGGACTGGCCACTCCCAGAGGTAGACACGCCGGAAGTTCTCGCCGTGAGGCATGGGTCACCCGTTCAGAACGTGTCCACGCGGTGTAGGTGCGACCCGTGCTCGTCGTGCAGGTGCACGGCACAGGCCAGGCAGGGGTCGAAGGAGTGGATGGTGCGCAGGACCTCGACGGGTTGCTCGGGGTCGGCCACCGGTGTGCCGACGAGGGACGACTCGTACGCCGACGACTGCCCGGCGGCGTCGCGCGGCGACGCGTTCCACGTGCTTGGCACGACGAGTTGGTAGTTGTCGATCTTCGCGTCGCGGATGACGATCCAGTGGGCCAGCGCGCCCCGGGGCGCCTCAGTGAGGCCGACGCCCCTGGCCTCGGCCGGCCACGTCGACGGCTCCCATCGCGTCGTGTCGGCCGTGCGGGTCTCGCCGCGCTCGACGTTGGCGATCAGTTGTCCGTAGAACTCCTTCGCCCAGCCGGCGACGAGCCTCGTCTCGAGTCCGCGTGCCGCCGTGCGCCCGAGCGTCGAGAAGAGCGCGGTGACGGGCACGTCGAGCGTCCGAGGCGTGGCGTCCACGACATCCTTGATCTCTGTCGCTCCCGACGCGTACGCCACGAGGAGCCGGGCCAGCGGCCCGACCTCCATCGGCTGCCCCTTCCAGCGCGGCGTCTTCAGCCAGGAGTACTTCTGCTCTCGACCTCGAGGTGCTCGTACGGTGGCTGGGGACCCGTGTAGCTGCATGGTGGTCTCGCCGTCCCACGGGTGCAGTCCGCCTTGTCGTTGCCAGCCGCGTACTCGTACCAGGAGTGCGTGACGTACTCCTGCACCTGCATCGGGTCCTTGCCGTCGACGGGCAACACCTTGGTGAGATTGCGGTCCAGGATCACCCCGCGCGGGAACTTGAAAGACTGTCCGTGTCGCCGTAGCCGTTCATCGGCAGGTCGCCGTACGCCAGGTAGTTGCTTGAGGCCGCCGCCGATGCCGCCCCAGTCCTTGTAGAAGCGGGCGATGGCCATCAGGTCTGGAATGTACACCTGCTCGACGAACTCGCTCGCGTCCTGATCGAGTAGCGCCGACGAGCGAGCAGGCGCTCGGTGTTGATCGCGTTGGCCTCGTCGATGTTGAGCGAGCACGGCACGCCGCCCGACGAGATAGTTCGGATGCGGGTTCTTGCCGCCGAAGATCGTGTGGATCTTGACGATCTCCTTCTGCCACTCGAGCGCCTCGAGATAGTGCGCCACGCCCATGCAGGTTCGCCTCGGGCGGCAGCTTGTAGGCCGGATGGCCCCAGTAGCCGTTCGCGAAGATCCCGAGCTGCCCGCTGTCGACGAAGATCTTGAGCCGCTTCTGCAGGTCGGCGAAATAGCCCGGCGACTACTTCGGCCAGTCCGAGACGGTCTGCGCCAGTTCCGACGTCTCGGCGCGGATCGGCGGAGAGCGCGCTCACCACGTCGACCCAGTCGAGCGCGTGCAGGTGGTAGAAGTGCACGACGTGGTCCTGCAGGTACTGCGTGCAGAACATCAGGTTGCGGATCAACTCGGCGTTCGGCGGTACGGCGATGCCGATAGCGTCTTCCACCGCGCGCACCGAGGCCAGCGCGTGGACGGTCGTGCAGACGCCGCAGGTCCGCTCGGTGAACGCCCACGCGTCGCGTGGATCGCGGCCCTTCAGGATCATCTCGAACCCGCGGACCATGGTGCCCGAGCTGTAGGCATCCACCACCTTTCCGTCCCTCGACCTCCACCTCGATGCGCAGGTGGCCCTCGATCCGCGTGACCGGGTCGATGACGATGCGAGTGGCCATGGGTCAGCGCTCCTGCGCGTCCGTCGAACGGGAATCGTCGCCGGCCTTCGCTTCTTCGTCGTCGAGCGCGGCGAGTTCCACCCTGGCTTCCTTCTCCTGCGCGGCGATCACCTGCCCCTTGCGGATGCCCGTGAGCACCGCGTGGGCCGCGATGCCGGCGGCAGCGACGGCGCCAGCGGCCACCCCGACGCGTGTCGGCCGTCGACTCGATGCCGAAGCCGGGCAGGTTGGTCAGCCGGCTGTAGAACGGCCCGTTGTCCCAGAAGTTCGCCTCGCTGCACCCGATGCAGCCGTGGCCGGATCTGATCGGGAAGCTGGTGCCGCCATTCCACTGCGTCACCGCGCAGGCGTTGTAAGTCAACGGACCGCGGCAGCCCATCTTGTAGAGGCAGTACCCCTTGCGTGCGTTCTCGTCATCCCATGACTCCACGAAGAGCCCCGCGTCGTAGTTCGGACGGCGGTAGCAGGTGTCGTGGACGCGGCGTGAGTAGAACGCCATCGGGCGACCGACGCGATCGAGTCTCGGGATGGTGCCGAACGCCAGCAGGTGCACGACTGTCGCGGCCATCACCTCGCCGATGGGCGGACACCCCGGCACCTTGATGATGGGGGTGCCAGTGATGAGTTCGTGGATGGGTGTAGCGGTCGTCGGGTTGGGTTTGGCGGCCTGGATGCACCCGTTGGACGCGCAACTGCCCCACGCCACGATGGCCTTGGCGCCCGCGGCCGCCTCCCTGCAGATATCGAGCGCCGTGCGCCCGCCGATGCAGCAGTAGATCCCATCGTCGCCGGTCGGAATCGAGCCTTCGACGAGCATGAGGTACTCGCCGCGGTGCTTCGTCATCGTCTCCTGGAGCGCGGCGTGTGCCTGGTGACCGGCCGCGGCCTGCAGCGTCTCCGTGTAGTCGAGGGAGATCCTGTCGAGGATGACGTCGGAGACGATGGGGTGCGAAGAGCGGAGGAACGACTCGCTGCAGCAGGTGCATTCCTGGAAGTGGAACCACACGACGGGCAGCCGGGGTTTGGTCTCGAGCGCGTGCACGACCTGGCCCACGCTGGAAGACTCGAGTCCGGCGCAGGCAGCCACCCATGCGCAGAACTTGACGAAGTCGCGCCGCGAGTGCCCGAGCATCTCGGCGTGTTGCCAGATCGTCGGCGGCCTGCTCATCGTCCCTCCTCCACGCCGCGTGCGGCGTGAGACGGCTTTCCCGGACCCTCACGTCGTCAGCACATGGCGTGCCACGCCCGACGGCATGGATGCCGCGGCCGCCAACATCGGGGCGACGGGTCGATGGCGACAGGCGCGGAAATTCCCGGCGTGGTTGGGGAGAAGTACGCGGCGACATCGAGGCCCGACGCGTACATGCGGACGGCTGTGCATGCCGGTGCATTGCGGCCGACCGGGCGACACGTCAGCCGCGGCTCAGGATCGGGAGCACGCTTCGCGCCCAGGCCTCGTCCCAGCGAGGGGCGCCGGCGCGCACGGCGCCAGTCCGCAGCGATTCGAGATGCGCCGCATCGCCAGCCAGGCGTTCGAGACGACCGGCCAGCCCTGCCGCGTCGGCGAAGGTCACGCTGTCGACGCCATCGCGTACCGCCTCGGCCAGGCACGATCCGTAATCGAGCGCGCACACGGGAACGCCCGATCCGAAAAAGTCCATCACCTTCATCGGCAGATCGAGACCAGACGAGGACCGGTGAAGGCAGAGGCCGACGTCGGCCGCAGCCACCATCGCAGGGTATCGGTCCGCCTCGAACCAGGCCGTCGCGAGTCGGACGCGTCGCGACGACAACTGCTGCGCGGCATGCTCGAATCGCCCGCGGAGGTCCCCGCGGCCGGTGGCCAGCACGAGGATGCGGCGGCGATCGGGCGCAGACTGTACGTCACGCGCCTCGATGTGGCGGACGGCATCGAGGAGCAGGTCGAAGTCCTCGTCGGCCGTCCAGCTCGTGGGGCTCATCACTATCAGCCAGCCGTCGTCGCCTGCCCCAGCGGTCGCGAGCAGTTCGGCGCGCGCGGCGGCCCGCGCGGGGCCGTCGATCGCACGAAACGTGGCGGGAGGACGATCGCGGAACACGGTGCCGCCAACGCCCCACTCGTCGCGCAGGTGTGACGCCATGGCCTGCGACACGAACAGGTTGTGGTCCGCATGTCGGCCGCAGGTGCGCTCGACGAGGGCGGCGAGTCGCACCAGGGCATGCCGCCGTCCGAGCCTGAGCGCGAGCATCGCTGACGTGAGGTTGTGCCAGTCGATCAGCAGCGCCGCGCCGCGCGCACGAGCCGCGAGCCATGCGAGCGGGAGCGTGGGGATGCCGGGAGGGTTCTGCACGAACACGACATCCGGCCTGTCGAGTCCGAAGAGGAGCAGTCGGGCCAGTCGGACGGCAAGGCCCAGCGCGCGTCGTCCCGCATGCCACACGTACCTCGCGCCCCGCGGGGAGGGGGACGATCGCGGCCACGCGTCGGCGGCCGCGACCGCGTGGACGCGGACACGCGGGTCGTCTCGAAGCGCCGCGGGCAGCGACGCGCCCGAGTACCCGACGAGATCGACAGCCCAGCCGTTCGCCGCGAGCGAGGTGGCGTGATTCGCCATGCGGGGGCTGCGACCGAGGTCGCCGAGCACCAGGACGACGGCCCTTCGCTGCTGTGCCATGTCGGCCAATCGAGTGCCGCCCGGCCGGCAGGCGTGCCGGCGGCGGCGTGGTAGGCTACCACGCGATTTTCCAGATAATGACCCGCTGCATCGCGTTCGCTGTCGGAGACACGGCCGGACACGTCATGCCGGCCCTCGCCATCGCCGACGCGTACGAGGCGATGGTCGGCGACGTGCGCGTTCGACTCTACGCCGCGCCTGGCGGCCCCGCCGCGCGCCTGGCGCTGGCGGCCGGTCGACCGCTGATCGACGTCTCGGCATCTGCGCTGGCCAGGGCCGGGCTCCCCTCTCGCGTCGTCGCGCTGTTCCGCGCGGCGCGCGCCGTCGCGACGATTCGCAGGCGACTCAGGGAAGACGGTTCCCGGCTCGTCATCGGCACCGGCGGCTACGCGTCGGGGCCCGTGCTCGTGGCGGCGCGCAGCCTCGGGCTCGCAACGGCGATCGTCGAGCCGAACGCAGTGCCGGGGCTGGCCAATCGCTGGCTGCGTCGCTGGGTCGATCGCGCATACGTGAGCACCGAGGAGGTCGCGCACCTGCTCGCTCCTGCCAGCGCCCTCGTGACAGGGACACCCGTGGCGGCGGCCATCGCCAGCGCGCTCGACGCACCGCGAGAGGCACTGCGCCCAGGCACGGCCGTCCACGTCCTGGTGACGGGCGCGTCCAGGGGCGAGCGGTTCCTCGGTGACGAGGTGCCGGCGATGCTGGCACAGGTCCAGGCCCGGGGTGTTCCACTCAGGGTGCGGCACCAGGCCGGTGGCCTCGACCTCGGGGACCTGGCCCGCGCGTACGCGCAGCACGGGCTGGACGCCACGGTGGTGGACTTCATCGACGACATGGCGTCCGCTTACGCGTGGGCGCACTTCGTCATCGGACGGGCCGGGGCCGGGACCATCGCGGAGCTCGGCCTCGCCGGTCTGCCCGCGCTGCTGGTGCCACTCGGTGACGCCGCCGAGGACCACCAGTCGGCCAACGCCGCGCGGCACGCGGCCCGCGGCGCGGCCCTCATGACGCGTGAGTCGGCATGGGACAACGGTCGTGTCGCCGAGGACGTCGCGGCGTTGCTCGCGTCGCCGGCGCGCTGGCAGGCGATGTCGGATGCGGCCCGCGCCGCGGCGCGCCCCGATGCGGCGACGGCCGTCGTAGCCGACTGCGAGCGCCTGATGGAGGGGCGCTGGTGATCTACGCGCTGGTGTTCGTGGCCGCGCTGGCCACCGCGGCACTCCTGACGCCGCTCCTCATGCGGACCGCGGTGCGGGTGAACATCCTCGACCAGCCCGGTGGCCGGAAGACCCACACGTCTGCCGTGCCGCGCTTGGGCGGCGTCGCCGTCGCGCTCGGGCTCGCGGTGGCGCTGGGCGCGTCCATCGTGGCCGACGCCGTCCGCGGGATCGGCCCCGGCGTGCACCTGGCCGATGTGCTGCCGATGATCGCGGGTGGTCTGCTCGTCTTCGCCGCCGGCCTGTGGGACGACATCGACCCGCGCTCACCGTCCGTCAAGCTCGCCGTGGAGGTGGTTGCCGGTGCGATCGTGGTCGGCGCGGGCATCTCGATCGCGCGCGTGACAGTCCTCGGGGTGACCTACGACCTCGGCTGGCTGGGTCCGCTGCTCACCCTCGCGTGGATCGTCGGCATCACCAACGCGTTCAACCTCGTGGACGGCCTCGACGGGCTCGCCGGTGGGCTCGTCGCGATTGCCGGCGCCACCTGCGCCGCCGTGCTGATCGTCCGCGGCCAGGAGGGTGGCGCGCGGATGCTCGTCGCGCTCGTCGGGGCCACGACGGGGTTCCTCGCCTACAACATCCACCCGGCGCGCGTGTTCCTGGGCGACGCGGGCAGCCTGCTGGCCGGCTTCCTGCTGGCTGTGACGGCGATCACAGGACAGCAGAAGGGCGCGACGACCCTCGCCGCCGGCGTGCCACTGTTGATCTTCGCGTTGCCGATCCTCGAGACGGTGACGACGATTGCGCGGCGCCTCGTGACGGGGCAGCGTGAGGCGAGCCCCGGGATCGCCAGCCGCACCCGTGCACTGCGGCACCTGATCACGCCCGATCGCGACCACCTGCACCACCGCCTGGGCCGCGCCGGGCTCCCGCCGCGGATGACAGTGCTGCTGCTCTATGCGCTCGCCTGCCTCTTCTCCGCCGTCGCCCTGCTGACGATGGAGGTGCCGTGACCGCGTGGGCGGCGTCGCTGCGCCAGACGGTAGCGTCGCGCGCGACCGGCATCGCAGTGGCGCTCCTGGTGCTGGGCGCGTTCGGGCTCCGCGTGTTCCTCACGTGGCCGTCGGTCTTCGTCGAGTCGTACGTGGCGTTCCTCGAGACCGACGCCTGGTATCACATGCGGCTTGTCGACGCGCTCGTCACGCAGTTCCCATGGAGGCTGTGGCACGACCCGTACCTCGTGCATCCGGGCGGCGAACCGGTCAACGCGGGCCCGGTCTTCGACTGGATCGTGGCAGGTCTCGCGCTCGTGCTCGGCGGCGGCTCTCCGTCGCCACGCCTTGTCGACATCGTCGGCGCCTTCGTGCCGCCGGTACTCGGGGCGCTCACCGTCGTGCCGGTCTTCGTCCTCGGGCGGGAACTCTGGTCGAGACGGGCCGGCCTGTGGGCCGCGTTCATGGCTGTCGTCATGCCCGGGCAGATGCTGGAGCGCGCCCTGCTCGGGTTCACCGACCACCACTGCGCCGAAACCCTGCTGAGCACCACGGCCATGATGTGCGCCGTGATCGCCCTCCGTCGGCAGGGCCACCGCGCCAGGCGGTGGGCCATCGCCGGAGGCGTGGCGCTCGGTGCGTATCTGCTCACCTGGGGCGGGGGGGTGCTGTTCGTCGTGATTCTGGTCGCCGCCGGGGTGACGCACATCGTCGTCGATGCCGTGCGGGGCGACGACAGCGCGGACGTCACGCGCGTCGTCGGACCCGTGCTGATTGTCGCCGCGGCCATGGTGGCGCCATGGGCCCGCACCCGCCCCTACTTCGCGTACCAGTTCGCGGCGCTCGTCGGCGGGACGGCTGCGACGTGGGCCCTCCACGGTGGACAGCGCATGGCAGTCGGCCTGGCGTGGGGACGCGCACGGTGGCTCGGACTCATCGGCGCAACGGCGATCGGCGCGGCGATCCTGGCGTACGCGGTGCTTGGCGACCACGCCGCCAGCCTGCTGTCCGACGCCTCACGCGTCTCCCCGTTCAGGCGGTCGGGCTTCGTGTCGGAGGCCCAGCCCTTGCTGGTGTCCAAGCTGCGCTACCCGATTCCGCTGTGGCGCGAGTTCACCTCGTCGCTGCTGCTGGCCATGGCCGGACTCGGGCTCTGGGCAGGAGGGATGCGCAGCGGCGCGCGTTCCCCGGCCCACCTCGTGTTCGCCTTCTGGACGATCGTGATCACCGCCGCGACCTTCGGCCAGGTTCGATTCGCGTACTACCTCGGGGTGAATGTCGCGCTGCTGGGTGGCCTGGCGTGCGATGTCCTCCTCGTGCGCGCCGCGAGGGCCGCCTCGGCTCCGCTGCGCGCGATGGCCGTGGGTGTCATGGCCGCGGCGATCGCGCTGCCGGGCGTGCCGCAGCTCCGTGCCCTGCGGCTGCCCGCGGCCGCCCTCCATCCGGACTGGCACGACGCCCTGTCGTGGATGCGATCGAACACGCCCGAGCCCTTCGCGTCGCCCGATGCGTACCTGCGTCCGGATGCCATCGCGGCCTCACATTCGGCGTACGGCGTGCTGGCGTGGTGGGACTACGGGTACTGGATCACGCGCGTCGCGCGACGGGTGCCCGTGAGCAATCCGCGGCAGACCGGCCTGGATCGCGCGGGCGACGTGCTCCTGGCCTCGTCGGGTGAAGCGGCGCGCCGCGCGATGGACCGGGCGGGGGCAGGCTACGTGGTCGTGAACTGGCAGCTCCAGTCGTCCAGTGCCGATCGACAGGGCGGGTTCTTCAGCGGCATGGTCGTCGCCAGTGGTGGCGACCCCGACGACTACTGCGGGTTCTTCGCGAAGCGAGAGCAGGAAACGGGGCGCCTCGGGCCACGCGAAACGTACTGCTACCCGGAGTACTACCGGACCGTGGCCATGCGCCTCTACCTCTACGAAGGACGAGCCGCGGCACCACCCGGTCCCGTCTCCGTCGTCGCCTTCCAACACGGCGCTGGCGACGCCAGGGGTGTCAAGGTGCTCACCGCCGAGTGGACGTTTCCGACGTACGAGGAGGCACGCGAGTTCGTCGGCGCCTCGGGCCGTGACGACATCCGCATCGTGAGCCGGGAGCGCCATGTCACGTGCGTGCCGCTCGAGGCGCTCGACGACTACCGCGTCGTCTACAGGTCGCTCGGCCGCGAGAACGGTCGGTCTTCGCCGCACCTGGTGCAGGTGTACGAGTATCGGCCAGACCGCGCCGGTGCGCCGTGACGATGGCCGCGATGCTCCTCGGCCTGTCGAGCACGCTCCTCAGACCGACGACACCCTTCGGCGGCAGTGCGCACGTCACGATCAGGTCATCAGGCACGGACGGCCCAGCGGAGCTTGGCAGACGCCGCCCTCCGGTTCGCGAAGGTCTCCGCCTTCGCCGATCGCACAACCGAGCGCGCGATGCCGGCGTACTCGCCCGCGCGCTGCCCTGCCTGAAACGCCTTCTTCACGCGCCGGTCCTCGCCGGAATGGAACGTCAGCACGACGACGCGGCCGGCGGCGGAGAGGCAGGATGGCACGGCCGCCAGCACCGTGTCGAGCGCGCCGAGTTCGTCGTTGACGAGGATCCGCAAGGCCTGGAACGTCCGCCGCACGGACATCTTCACCTCGCCCTTCGTCAGGGCAGGCAGTGCCGCCGACACCCCGAGGCGCACGGCGCGTTCGAGCGCCTGCGTGGTCGTGGGCTGCGCCGCGACGACGAGCCGCGCGATGAGGCCGGCCTGCGGTTCGTCGGCGTGCGCGGCGAGGACGGCGGCCAACTGCGTCTCGTCGAGCGCCGCCAGTCGTCGCGAGGCAGGTTCGCCCCGTGTCGGGTCCATCCGGAGGTCCAGTGGGCCAGGGTACTTGTAGCTGAAGCCCCGCGACGGCGTGTCGTGCTGCATGGCCGATACGCCGAGGTCGAGCAGGATGCCATCGACGCGGGGGCAGCCGATCGAGGCCAGCACCGAGCGCAGATCACGGAAGTCGTGGTGAAGCGCCACGAACGTGTCGGAGCCGAAGCCCGCGTCGCGCAGCCTCGCCTCGGTCCGCCGCAGTTCGATCGGATCGACGTCGAGACCGATCAGCCGTCCTCCGGGCTGCAGACGTTCGAGGACGGCACGCGCGTGGCCGCCGCCGCCCAGCGTGGCATCGACGACGACCTGCCCGGGCGTCGGACGCAGGTGGCGGAGGACCTCCGCCACCATGATCGGCCGGTGGGGGTCGACCTCGGACACCGTGCCTCACTCCGGCAGGTCGAGAGTCGCCGGCGTCGAGTCGGATGCCTGTCGGCTCACGGCAGCGGCCGTACGAGCACGTTGGCGAACTCGACCTTCAGGCCGACGGGTACCAGCGCGATCCGCCCCCTCGCGGGAAGTCCCTCCTGGGCCACGCCCTCGGCCACGACCGTCCCGTTGACCGACGTCGTGAGGCGGTTGCCGACGATGCGCTGCACGACCCGATTCCATTTGCCCGGCCCTTCGGTCGCGCCGCCGGCCTGGGGCATCACCACGGCACGCACGCCAGGAAGCATGAGGGCCGAGATGGGCGCCGGCGACTGCGACGCCGCGGGCTCCGCCTCGTCCACCCAGCGCCAGTCGGCGATCACCTCGACATCGCCGTATGTGTCGGCCGAGACGAGCGGCTTGCCCGGCGCGACGTTGGCGGCCTCGTAGGCGATGGTCCAGTCGTTCGTACGCCATCGACCGGCCTGGTCCGAGGGCGGCTGCCAGCCTGTGAAGCTCTTGCCGTCGTAGAGGGCCTTGTGGCCTTCGTAGGTGTTGGCCACCTGGGAGGCCGGCAGGCTGCCGGCGCTCGGCAGCTCGCGGATGCGGATGTTGCGGAACAACGTCGGCGCGCCCTCGGACTCGAGGGCGATGTAGCCCTTGCGCGGAGAGATGTCGTAGCCCCCCGACACTTCCTTGCCGTTGACGGCCAGCTTGATGACGCCCGCGTTCGCCGTGATGCGGTAGTGGTTCCACTCGCCCGGCCCCTTCGCCCGGCGCTCGCTCGGCAGGCTTCGCATGGCGCCCGTGGGATGCGGACGGTCCGGCGTCAGCACCGCACCGTGAATCGCGAAGACGTCGCCGTGGCTCGTGTAGGTCTCGGAGTTGCGTCCGTCGAGCACCTGCACCTCGATGGCACGCAGGAACGGCTGGCCGCGCGCCGGCAGCGCGTCGGCCCAGACGAAGACGCCCGCGTTGCCCATGGGCTTCTGGTGCATGTACTCGAGTTCCAGTACGAAGTTCTCGTACATGCGCTCGGTACGGATCTCGCAGATCGGCACGCCGGTGACGGCGATCACCCCGTCGCGGACGCCGAACGTGTCGGGCGCGCAGTTGATGTTGACCCAGCCCTTCAGCGAGGTGCCGTCGAAGAGCGACACGAAGCCGGGCTCCTGTGCCGTCGCCGTCATCGACAGCGCGGCGACCGCCACCAGTCCTGCCAGTCGTCTCATGCCCGGAGTCTATCGTGTTCCCGCGCAGGCGCGAGAGATGGCCGTGCATGGACGGCCGCGCTCGCCTGCGCCATGATGGCGGGCCATGAGCAGCAGCGGGGTGCGGTCATGAGATTCGCAGCGACAATCGTCGTCGCGGCACTGGCGTTGTCGGCCGTGGGGACGGGGCAGTCGCAGACGCCTCCCCTGCCGTCGAGGGAGGCGTTCCACCTGTTCCTGCTCGCCGGCCAGTCGAACATGGCTGGACGAGGCAAGGTGGAGCCGTCGGATTGGCTGCCGTCGCCAGGGGTGCTCATGCTGGATCGGCAGGGTGCCTGGGTGCCCGCCGTCGATCCGATGCACTTCGACAAGCCCGTCGCTGGCGTCGGCCTCGGGCGCGCCTTCGCCGGGCGGGTGCGGGACGTGCACCCGGCCGTGACCGTCGGCCTGATTCCGGTGGCCGCCGGAGGGTCGCCGATCGACACGTGGCGGCCCGGGGGCTATCACGACCAGACCAGGAGCCATCCGTGGGACGACGCGATCGCCCGTGCCCGGATCGCGATGCAGGCGGGCAGGCTCGCGGCCATCCTCTGGCACCAGGGGGAATCGGACTCGACGCCCCAGCTCGCGCCGGGCTACGAAGCGAAGCTGCACGACCTGATCGCGCGGTTCCGCGCCGAACTCGGTGCGCCGGACCTGCCCTTCATCGTCGGCCAGCTCGGGCAGTTCCCCGATGCGCCCTGGGACGACGCACGCCGTACCGTCGATGCGGCGCATCGCGCACTGCCGGGCAAGGTCCGCCGCACGGCCTTCGTCTCGAGCGACGGCCTGACGCACGGCGGCGACAAGGTGCACTTCGACTCGCCGTCGCTGCGCGAACTCGGTCGTCGCTACGCGGCCGCGTACGAGACGCTGGCGAGCCAGACTCCTGCCGCGTCCGCGGACGAGCGGCTCCGTGCGCTCTACACCGAGGAGTGGACGTGGCGGCAGCGGGAGTTCGGCAGGCGGGGCGACCAGCCCGGCGAGTCAGGCGCGAGCGATCACCTCCCTCGCGTCGACGCCGCCTCGCAGCAGGCGCGGCTCGCGAGGTGGACGAACGCCCTCGCGGCGCTGGATGCCATCCCGTTCGAGCAGCTCACGCCAGACGAACGCGAGAACGCCGAGGTCTTCCGCGCCTCGATTCGCGCGCTCGCCAACGACGTCAGGTTCCGCCTCTACGAAGCGCCCTTCAACAGCGACACGTTCTTCTGGACGTCGCTGACACCGCGACAGGGGTTCGCGACGGCCACTGCGTATCGCGCCTACTTGGGCCGCCTGCGCGACGTGCCGCGGTACTTCGACGAGCAGGTGGCCAACATGCGGGCGGGCCTGGCGCGCGGGTTCACCGTGCCGCGCGTGTCGGTCATCGGACGCGACGCGACGATCGAGCCCTACGTGAAGGGCGACGACTCCAACCCGCTGTACGGCCCCTTCACCCAGATGCCCGCGAGCCTGCCAGCGGCCGACCAGGCCGCGCTGCGCGCCGAGGCGGCGACGGTCATCCGCGAGGTGGTGGCCCCCGCGTACGCGCGGCTCCTGGCGTTCATGCGCGACGAGTACCTGCCGGGCGCACGCACCTCCGTCGGCGCGAGCGCGCTGCCCGACGGCGAGGCGTACTACCAGGCGATGATCGAGAAGTTCACGACACTGCCACTCACGGCGAAGGAGATTCACGCGATCGGGCTGAAGGAGGTCGCCCGCATTCGCGCCGAGATGGAGGCGACCAAGCAGCAGGCGAACTTCGCGGGCACGATGGAGGAGTTCTTCGGGTTCCTGCGCACCGATCCCCGGTTCTACGCGCGGACGCCTCGGGAACTCCTGGCGTACTCGGCGTACGTGGCGAAGAAGGCCGACTGGAAGCTCGACGAGACCATCGGCGTCCTCCCCCGGCGCCGGCACGGCATCCGTCCCGTGCCCGAAGCGCTGGCGCCGATTTACACGGGCGGACGCGGTGGGCTCGATGCGTGCCTGATGAACACCTACAACCTTCCCGCGCGGCCGCTCTACACGCTCGCGGCCCTGACCCTGCACGAGTGCACGCCGGGGCACAGCTTCCAGGCCGCGCTCGCGCTCGAAGGACCGACGCGACCGCCGTTCCGCCGCGGCACGTCGTTCTCGAGTTTCGGCGAGGGCTGGGGCCTCTACACAGAGTGGCTCGGCACCGTGATGGGCATCTACGAGACGCCGTACGAGGACTTCGGCCGGCTCACCTACGAGATGTGGCGCGCCTGCCGCCTCGTGATCGACACGGGCCTGCACCAGTTCGGCTGGACGCGCGAACAGGCGATGGACTACCTCCGCTCGAACGCGGCGCTGTCGGAGCACGAGATCACGACGGAGGTCGAACGCTACATCGCGTGGCCGGGGCAGGCGCTCGCCTACAAGCTCGGCGAACTGCAGATTCGGCGGCACCGGCGCGAGGCGGAAGCGGCACTCGGTCCGAAGTTCGACCAGCGGCACTTTCACGACGCCATCCTCGCGCTCGGCTCCGTGCCGCTGCCCGTGCTCGAGCGGCGCATCGCGAAGTTCATCGCCGACGGCGGCGTGAACCCCGACCCCGTGCCCACCGCGACGGCGCCCGTTGCGACGCCCTCGTCGCGGTGAGGCGACGAGCGGGCCCACCTGAGTCTCGGCAAGGAGGCGCCTGTCGGCATGGCGTCGGGCGGACGGTCGCCCGGTTTGGCGTACCGTAGAGTCCGTGGCTCTCGACATGCCTCGTCGGACGCTGTACGGCCTGCTGGTTCTCGCCACGCTGGCCTCGTTGCTGACGCCTCTCCGCGCCGGTGGGCAGGTGCTCAGGCTCGTCACTGTCGAAGCCCTGACGCCCGACTCGGCCACCGCCGAGCGGGCCGCGCGCGTCGCGATCTCCGGCAACGGTCGCTACGTCGCCTTCTGCTCCGGGGCCCCGCCAGCCGACCTCGTGCCGGGGAAGACCGTCCCCTCCGGCGCCACCGGCACGAGCAACGTGTACGTTCGCGACATCGTGGGCGGCACGACATGGATCCTCACGCTGTCGGCGACCGACCCTGGCCTGACGAGCGACGGAGCCTGCGTGCCGGACGTGCAGATCTCGTCGGACGGCCGCTACGTCGCCTTCAGGAGCACGGCCACCAACCTCCTGAGCGGCACGTGGACCTATGCTGCCGGCAGCCCGTCCGGCTGGGTGTACGACAGACAGGCGGGCGCCCTGGCCCTCGTGGACGTCGCGGTGCAGCCGTTCACGGCCGCCGGGGTGCGCGAAATGGTGATGAGCGAGAACGGGCGCTACGTGGCGTTCTCGAGCGCAGGCTCCGGCCCCTTCGGGGAGATCGTGCCGAACTTCATCGACGACAACGGGGCGCTGCTGGATCTCTACGTCCGCGACCTGCAGTCCGGCACCACGCGCCTGGTCAGCCGTCAGTCGACCGATCCGAAGCGGGGCTCGCCGAACGGCGTCGAGACCACGACCAGCGAGTTCCCTGGCGTGTTCAGCGCAGACGGCACGAGCCTGCTGTTCGCCGCCGCATACGCGCAACTGGTGCCCAACGGGACCAGCGCCCGCAATCTGTACGTCTATCGATGGAACACCGACGACATCGCGCTCGTGTCGGCGAGGACGGGCGAGTCGATCTTCCTGGCCGGCGTCAGCGTCGACGTCGACACCTCTCCGGCGAAGGTCAGCTTCTCGATCACCGCCGATGGTGCGTTCGCCGCGTTCGCAGCGGCGGCCACGCAAGGCGAGCTGACGGGCGAACAGACCAACGGCCGCACGAACGTGTACGTCCGCGACCTTCGGGTCCCGGCGGCGCCGACGACTCTGGTCAGCATCACGCCAGCCGGCCTCGGCGGCAACGGCGACTCGACGAGTCCTGTCATCAGCCGCGGAGGTTCGCTCGTGGCGTTCGAGAGCCTCGCGACCGATCTCGTCGATGGCTTCACCGACAGCGGGCCGTTCGCCGACGTGTTCGCCATGGCGATGTCGGGCACCAGCCGGAACGGTCAGGCCGAGTGGCTCACGCGCGACTCCGAGGTGCAGGCCGCGGGCAACCAGGGCGCGGCGCTCGAGGGCGTCAGCGCCGACGGGCGGTTCGTGGCGTGGCGCTCTGCGGCCACCAACTACGTGCATCCGGCGGTGGTCTCCGACACCAACGGCGCCGACGACGTGTTCGTGCGCGACAGGTCGTCCGGCCTCGTCACCATCCGGAGCGTCGTGCCCATCGGCCCGCCCTCGACAGCCGACGCGGCCAGCGGACCGTCGACGCTGCTGGCCTCCGGACGCGCGGCGTTCTTCAGCGACGCGACCAATCTGCTCGTGACGCCGCCGACATCCGGCACCAACATCTTCGCGCCGCTCCCCGATCTCGCCGACCTGTCCGTGGCGGCCGAAGGCGGGCCCGATCCGGCGATCGTCGGGCAGCAGGTCGTCTATACGTTCACCGTGATCGACCTCGGGCCGGCGGCCGCCGACGGCGTGAGGTTGACGGTGCCCGTCCCGGACGGCGCCTCCTCAGTCACGGCGGAAGGGGGCGTCGCGCCTGTCGGCGGGGTCGTCACCTTCGATCTCGGCACGCTCACCGCCGGCGCAGCGGTCACCAGGACGATGGCCGTGACCTATGGGTCCCCTCGCGTGGCCACCGTGACCGCGACAGTGTCGGCGGCCCAGGTCGACCCCGTCGCCTCGAACGACGTGGCCGTTCAGACAACGACCGTGGTGGCCGCTCCCGAGAAGCCCTCGATCACGGGCACGGTGCGGGATACCGGAGGCGCCGGACTGCCCGGCGTCACGCTCATGCTCGCGGGCAGCGCGTTCTCCTCGACAACGACGGAGGCGGACGGAGCATATGTCCTCGCGAACCTGCCGGCGGGCGGGAGCTTCACCGTGACGCCGTCGGCAACGGGGTATGCGTTCACGCCGGCATCGACGTCCTTCACCGATCTGACCGAGGACGCGTCGGCCGATTTCACGGCAACCTGTACGCCGGCCATCTCCGGCCTCGTGCGCGATCGACTCGATGGCGCGCTTGCCGGTGTGACGGTCACGCTTGCCGGCCCCGTTGCGGCGACGACTGTCACCGATGTGAACGGGCGATACACGTTCAGCGACGTCCCCCTGGGCCAGGCGTTCACCGTTACGCCCAGTCGAGTCGGCTTCGTCTTCGCGCCCGCCGACGCACCGGTCACCACGGCGACCTGCGGCACGACGCCCGGCACGTTCGTCGCAACCTCCGGCTCCTTCACCAGGTACTTCGCCGAGGGCGCGACGAGCGAGTTCTTCGACACGAGGCTGGCACTGCTCAATGCGAGCGGAGCTACCGCGAACGTGCGCCTCACGTTCCAGACGCCCGGTGGCATCGACGTGGTCCGCGACGTACAGCTGGACGGCTTCCGTCGGGCCACCATCGACCCGAAGACGATTCCCGGGCTCGAGGAGACGGCGTTCTCGACCGTCGTCTCCTCGGACCAGCCGGTCATCGCGGATCGGACGATGCGCTGGGACGCGAGTGGCTACGGGAGTCACGCGGAGACGAGCGTGGCCGAGCCCCGAACGTCGTGGTATCTGGCTGAAGGCGCGACGCTGGGCGGCTTCCAGCTCTTCTACCTGGTTCAGAACCCGAACGCCGCCGCTGCCGATGTGGAGGTCACGTACCTGCTGCCGCCACCGGCGCAGGCGGTCACGAGAACGTACACGGTGCCGGCGCGCACGAGGCAGAACATCTGGGTGAACCTCGAGGACCCACGTCTTGCGCAGGCCGAGGTCTCCGCGGTGTTCGAGTCGTCGCTGCCCGTGATCGTCGAGCGCGCGATGTACCGCGACACGCCGGGGCAGCAGTTCTCCGCGGGCCATGAGGCTGCGGCGGTTCCGGGGCCGGCGACACAGTGGTTCTTCGCCGAAGGCAACACCGGAGCCTTCTTCGACCTCTTCTACCTGATCGCGAACCCGTCTGCCACGCCCGCCGTGATCGACGGTCGCTACCTGCTGCCCGACGGCACCGTGCTCACGAAGCAGTACACGGTCGCGCCGCAGAGCCGGTTCAACGTGTGGGCCGACCTGGAGACGTTCCCTGGACGGCCAGGCCTGCCACTGGCAAACACCGCCGTCTCGGCGACCTTCACGTCGGCCAACGGCGTTGCGTTCGTGGCCGAACGCGCGATGTGGTGGCCAGGCGACTCGTCGCAGTGGGTGGAAGGCCACGACTCCGCCGGCGCCCTGCTGTCGGGTACGAAGTGGGCCGTGGCCGACGGCGAGGTGGGTGGCGCCAGCGCAGTCGCGACCTACCTGCTGATCGCGAACACGTCGAACGCCGACGGCACGGTGCAGGTGACGATCGTCTACGAGGATGGCGGCGCCAGCAGCGTCCTCACCATCCCCGTCAGGGCCAACTCGAGAACCAACGTGTCGGTCGGCAGCGAGGTGCCGGCCGCGTCGAGCCGCCGCTTCGGCGCCGTGGTCGAGAGCCTCGGCTCCAACCCCGTGCAGATCGTCGTCGAGCGCGCGATGTACAGCGACGCGGGCGGCGTCACATGGGCCGCCGGGTCGAACAACCTCGGGACCAGGCTTCGATAGCGGCGCCGCCAGGGCCGACGTGGCGCGCTCGCCACCGCACGTCACGCGTAGAGTCCAGTCCGAGTGCAGCCTCGAGCCCATTTGCGGCCCGATTCCTCGACTTCACGGATCGCCGCGATGTGCGGGTGGTTCAGGGACGCCACGCGGCGAGGACAGGCGCATAATTGAAGGCATGCCGTGACGCATCGACACGACGCCTTCAAGGAGTACCCGCCATGAAGTGCCTTGCCATCACCGCCCTTGTCGTGACCAGCCTCGCCCTTGCCGCCTGTGAGCGGAGGGCCCCCGGCGACGACACGGGCGCGGCCGCCGGCCAGCCGCCGGCAGCAACGGCGACCGCGACCACGGCCGCGACGCCTGCCGAACCGCTGATGGCCACCGCCCGCGAGTTGTTCAAGGTCATCCCTGACGCCGCACCCGACCTTCCTGGCAACGCGGCGACACCCGAAAAGGTCGCGCTCGGCAAGATGCTGTACTTCGACCCACGGCTCGCCGCGAGCCATGCCATCAGCTGCAGTTCCTGCCACAACCTCGGGCTCGGCGGCACCGACAACGAGGAGACCTCGATCGGCCATCGTTGGCAGCGCGGCGATCGCAACGCGCCCACGGTCCTCAACGCGGTCTTCAACACCGCGCAGTTCTGGGACGGGCGCGCGGCCGACCTCGAAGCGCAAGCCGGCGGGCCGATGGTCAATCCCGTCGAGATGGCGTCGCCCGAAGTGCACGTGCCCGAGCAGCTGCGAGGTATCCCCGGTTATCGCGAGGCGTTCGCGAGGGCGTTCCCCGGCGACGCCGATCCCGTGACGCTGGCCAACGCGCAGAAGGCCATCGCCGTGTTCGAGGCTGGCCTCCTGACGCCCGATGCGCCCTTCGATCGCTACCTGAAAGGCGACGCGGCGGCGCTGTCGGCCGAACAGAAGGAAGGCCTGTCGGTCTTCGTCGACAAGGGCTGCATCCGGTGCCACAACGGCATCAACATCGGCGGCGGCATGTACGCCAAGTTCGGCGTCTTCGCCTCGCCGGGTGCCAAGCTGCTGCCCCCGGGCGACAAGGGTCGCTACACGGTCACGAAAGCCGAGGGCGACCAGTACAGCTTCAAGGTGCCGACGTTACGCAACATCGCGCTGACGGCGCCCTACTTCCACACCGGAACGGTATGGGATCTCCGAGAGGCCGTCGCCGTGATGGGTGACGCGCAACTGGGCAGCACGCTCTCCGATCAGGAGATCGACAGGCTCACGGCGTTCATGGGCAGCCTGACGGGCAAGCAACCCGAGGTGACGATCCCGATCCTGCCGCCGAGCGTGGCCACGACCCCACGACCGAAGCCATGAGGGCTGCGCGCGATGCGTGGTCCCGGCCCGCAACAGCCGGCGCCGGTGCGAGCAGCCGCTCCAGCGTCGGCGTCATGGCGGCCGCCCACAACTCGTAGCCCTTCGCTGTCGGGTGCAGGAAGTCGCCCATGACGTCCCTGGCGATCGTGCCGTCGGCAGAGACGAACACGGCGCCGATGTCGAGATAGGTGATCCGTCCGCCGTCGCCTCGGACGCCCTCTCGCCCATCGAGCGCCGCGAGGCGCCTGTTGATCTCGGTGACCGCCTCGCGCGCGGGATTGGGCCGCTCGCCGCGCGGGAAGATGCCCAGCAGCAGGATGCGCGTCGACGGCGACCGGTCGTGGATCAGGGCGCAGATCGCCTCGATACCCGCGGCGATCTCGTCGGGCGTGTTGCGCCCGACGTTGTTGGTACCGATCATCACCACCACGACCTCGGGAGAGACGCCTTCGAACTCGCCGTGGGTCAGTCGCCACAGCACGTTCTCGGTGCGGTCCCATCCGTAGCCCAGGTTGACGACACGGCGGCCGGCAAACAGACGATCCCACGCGACGACGCCGGTGCGACGGCCGTCGTCGGGTTCGCCGCCCCAGAAGTGCGTGATGGAATCGCCGATCATGACGATCTCCGGACGTCGCTCGCGCATCAGCGCGGTGGCAGCGACGTGCCGGTCCACCCAGTCGTACGTCCGCCAGTCACGATTCTGGGTGACCGGCACCAGCGTGGACACCGTGCGGACCATGCCCGCGGGCAGCGGCGTGTCGATCGTGACGCTCTGGCCGACGGGCGAGCCGCCGGGCTTGAAGGCGCGCGCCTTCAGCACGTAGCCGGGCGGCACGTCGACTGGCGCGAGCCACGCGCCCGCGTCGTGGCTGGGCTCCGAACCGTCGAGCGTGTAGCGGATGACGGTGCCGGCCAGGGGCGCGGACGCCGACAGCAGGCCGTCGGCGCCACGGGAGACGATTGGCGCCTGCGCCGGCGCGGCCGCTGGCGTGACCGTTGAGGGACGGGGCCCGACGGCGAGGTCTTGCGCGATCTCCAAGTGCACGCGGACGTATTTCTGGAAGGCCTCCTCGAGGATGCGCTCCTGGTCGCTGTGCCGACCGTACCCCAGGGGCCCGTCTTCCCTGTCGGTCATCGGGCCGATGCCGTAGCACTGCACGCCACGCGCGCGCATCTGCGCCATGTCGGTTGCGGCTGTGAGCATGGTGGGCAGCGTCGCGACGCCGTACACGCGACGATGCGCCGCCTCGATGACCTTGAAGGCCTCGGTTCCCAGCCGTGACGGCGGGGCCGCTGGCCGTCCATTGCCAGTGGACCCGGGCAAGAGCTCGATGGCCGGGTCGTCGATGAGCGCGCGCAGGCGGTCGAGGAAGGCGGGCATGTCCTCGTCGGGCAGCGCGCGGATGTCGAGTGTGGCCTCGGCCTCCGACGGGATGACGTTGCGCAGGTACCCACCCTTGACGATGTTGGGCGAGATTGATGTGCGCAGCAGCGAGTAGAGCTCTGGCACCTTGGCCGCGAAGTGATCCTGCACGGCCTCGAGGTCACGCCCTTCGACGACGGCGCGGTGACGCGCGGCCTCGTCCGGCGGGGAGATGCGTGCCAGCCCCTCGAAGTACGCGCGCGTCGTCTCGTTCAGGCGCATCGGCGTACGCCAGGCGCCGATCTTCGCGATGGCCTGTGACAGGTGGACGATGGCGTTGCTCTGGAGCGGAACGGACCCATGTCCCGCGACGCCGCGCGCGACCATCCTGATGGTGTGCGGGATCTTCTCGGTCGCGGCGACGCCGGCAAAACGAATCCGCCCGCCCTCTCGCACCACGCCGCCGCCCTCCGCGATGCAGTACTCGGCGTCGATCTCCGGCCAGTGCTCGGCCACCATGTGGTTGATGCCCCAGGGACCGTTGCCCTCCTCGCTGGCTTCGGCGAGGAAGATGACGTCACGGTCGAGCGCGACGCCCATCCGCTTCAACCGCAGCATCGTCATCAGGCCGGCCGCGACGCTGGGCTTGTCGTCCAGCGTGCCGCGCCCGTAGACGTATCCGCCATCGCGCGTGGCCGAGAACGGCGGATGCGTCCACTTGGCCGCATCCACGGTGACGACGTCGGTGTGGCCCATGATGAGCAGGGGCCGCTTCGTGCCGTTGCCCTTCAGGCGCGCCACCAGATTCGGGCGGTTCGGATCCCGCGCGAACGTCTTGGTCTCGATTCCCGCCTGTTCGAGCACGCCCTTCAGGTACTCGACGACGCGGGCCTCGTTGCCCGGGGGATTCTGGGTGTCGAGCCGCAGGATGGCCTGGAAGTGCCGCAGCGCCTCGTCTTCGACGGCCTTGGCGTCGGATTGTGCCCGCCCGGCGGCAGCAAATCCACACAGGCATGCGATGACGAGGGCTGCGACCGCGGCCGTTCGATTCATTGAGACCTTCTATCACGGCGCGCGACGGCGAGTGGCAAGGGGTCGGGGGCGGAAGCTTCGGGACGACCGGAACACAGGAACGCAGGAAGGCAGGAAGGAAGGAAGGAAGAAGGGCAGGGTACGTATGAACGCCGACAACGGCGGCGTCGGGAGGTCGTTCTTCCGTCAGGAACGACTCGGTCTGCCCCACGGATCCGAACACAGGGTTTCAGCGTCTGAGGCACGATGAGAAACACGGGTGCAGTCGTGAGGTGGAGGACCGCCCTGTTCGTGGCGACCGCAGTGGCCGTGGCGACAGCGTGCGGCGGTGGGGCACCCCAGTCCGGGCCGGCACCGGCCGAGGGGGCCGACATCATCTACTCCGGAGGCGACATCGTCACGATGGAGGGCGATCAGCCGACCACCGCCGAGGCCGTCGTCGTGGACGACGGCCGCATCGTCTTCGTCGGCAACAAGGCGGACGCGCTCACGCGGCGGGGAGCAGGCACCGTGATGAAGGACCTCGCCGGCAGGACGCTGATGCCGGGGTTCATCGACGGCCACGCCCACGCCCAGCAGTTCGGCACACAGGCGGTCGGCGCCAACCTGCTCGCCCCGCCCGATGGCGGGGTCAACACCATCGACGACGTCGTCGCCAGGCTGATTGCTTTTCGCGACAGTCCCGACGCGAAGCTGTCGAACTGGGTGTTCGGCGTCGGCTATGACGACGCCTTGCTCGGCCGCCATCCGACCCGTCAGGACCTCGACAAGGTCTCGACCACGCGGCCGGTGATGGCGGGGCACATCTCGGGACACTTCGCCGCCGTCAACACGGCCGGGCTGAAGCTCATCGGCTACGACGCGAGCACGCCGAATCCCGAGGGCGGGGTCATCCGTCGCGAGTCCGACGGCAAGACGCCGAATGGCGTTCTGGAAGAACTGGCTGCCATTCCGCCCATGCTCGAGGGGCTGACCCCCAAGGACCCCGCGATCAAGGACGAGTTCCTCAAGCGCGGGCTGCAGATGGCCAAGAGTTACGGCTATACCACCGCGACCGAGGGCCGCATGTTCGGTGCCATGCACCAGGACATGGTGAACGCCGCGGCACGTGGCCTGGTCGACATCGACTTCACCGGCTGGATGGACTACTCGGGCCGGTCAGCGCTGGACGGCGGCTTCGCCACCACCTACACCAACCACTACCGCCTTGCTGGTCTCAAGGTCACGCTCGACGGATCGCCCCAGGGCCGCACGGCCTGGCGCACCGTCCCGTATCTGCTCCCGCCCGACGGCCAGAAGCCCGGCTACAAGGGCTATCCCGCCATCCCCGACACGAAGCAGGTCGAGGCCTATCTCGACGAGGCCTACACCAAGGGCTGGCCCGTCAAGGTGCACGCCAACGGCGATGCCGCCATCGACCAGATGTTCGCGGCACTGAAGCCGGTGGTGGCCAGGCACGGAGTCAAGCCTGGGCAGGCCACGCTGATCCATGGCCAGTTCATTCGCCCTGATCAGGTGCAGGAGTTGAAGGCCCTCGGCATCTTTCCGTCGATGTTTCCCATGCACACCTTCTACTGGGGCGATTGGTACACGAAGATCGTCGGGCAGGACATCGGCGCCCGGATCTCTCCCATGCGGTCGATCCTGAACACCGGCCTCCACGCCACCAGCCACACCGACGCGCCGGTGGCGCTTCCCAACCTGATGCAGGTCGTCTGGGCCACCGTCAACCGCACCTCGCGCTCGGGGGCGATCATCGGCCCCGACGAGCGCGTCTCCCCCTACGAGGCGATGAAGATGGTCACCATCTGGGGTGCCGAGCAGTTCGGCGAGCAGGAGACGCAAGGGCTCCATCACGGTGGGCAAACTGGCCGACTTCGTGGTGCTCGACAGGAACCCGATCACCGTCGACCCGATGACCATCAACACCATCACCGTGATGGAGACGATCAAGGAAGGAAAGACCGTCTACACGCGGTAGGGAATCGGCGCGATCTACTTCTGACGTGCCATCGACCAGTCGACGGTGC
This sequence comes from uncultured Acidobacteriota bacterium, assembly GCA_963715265.1. Taxonomy (GTDB): domain Bacteria; phylum Acidobacteriota; class Vicinamibacteria; order Vicinamibacterales; family Vicinamibacteraceae; genus Luteitalea. The sequence continues at coordinate 582,550 of CAVQRQ010000022.1, read as the reverse complement.
TGCCCATCGCAGTGGCCGTGCCCGTGATGGCGTCACCCTTGACGGTGCCCTTCATGTCGTAGGTCATCGACCCGCCGGAGGGTCGGTCACGCTCGAGGGTGAACGCGATGTCGTTGCCCTTGATCGTGCCGTCCTTGACGGCCCACACGCGACCGCCGCCGAGGTCGAACTTCCCGGTGAGCGTCTCCCCGTCGGCCTTCAGGTCGACGGTTGCGTCCACCGCGCCCATGGGGCTGCTCATGGTGAACTTCCACGTGCCGTCGGCCGGCGACTCGGCCCCTGCGACGGTCGCAATGGCGACGATCAGGGCAGTCAGAATGCTTCGCATGACGATGTCCTCGGGTCTGGCGTCCGACAGTGGATCCGCCGGGCTTCTTTGACGCCTCCGGACGTCCGGAGGTCCCGGGCCGCTCGACTTTCGCCGCCGGCGGCACCGGCACGCGCCTGCAGTCGCGGCGCGTCGAACTCACCGCCGTGGCTTCCGCGAGCACTCTCGGACCCAGGCCGCCAATTGGCCCTCCGACACATCACCGGCAGCCAGCGCAACGAACCGGGTCACGACATCGGCATCTGTCGCATCGAAGGCATACCCGTTGACTCCCAGGAACGTCACCATCGCAAGGAAGCCGATGCGCTTGTTGCCGTCCCGGTACGGATGGTTGCGAACGAGACCGAAGGCATATGCGGCGGCCAACTCCGGCACGTCCGTGGCCTCGGCGTAATGCCACTTCTGTTGCGGCCGGGCCAGCGCCGACTCGAGTACGTTCTCATCGCGAACACCGGGAAGCCCCCCGTGTTCGCGGAGCTGATCGCCGTGGATGGCGTCGACGCACGAACCGTTCGAGCCAGCGCGGTTCGCGCTGCGGCTTGACCACGGCTACGTGGCCAGTTCCCGGAGTGCATGCCGGTATTTCTTGGCCGCCTCTGCGGCCACCCTCAGGGCCCGCGCCGCCTCTGGGTCATAGGGCGTCAGCAGGATCCCGCGGTCCGTTTCCACGGCCAGGATCCGGTCACCGGCCTCGAGCCGCAGCCGGTCGGCCATGTCCTTGGGCAGGGTGGCGCTGACCGAGCCGCCGGCCTGGCGCAGCGTGACTTCCTTGGTCATTGTCGCAATGTAGCACAATAGTGCTACTGTCGTGCGGTTGGAGCCGGTCGCGTCACTTTCGCGAAGGGCAACGGCCTGGCGGGGGCGACCCCATCCCGGTTGCAGCGGCGCCGGCCGCGGCGCGTCAGCGGCTTACAGGGAGGCTGCGGGTACCATGACGGCATCGCTGCAGCCGTCGGACAGACACTCGGGGACTACAGGCTCGTCGAGCGCCTCGGCGCGGGAGGCATGGGCGAGGTGTATCTCGCGCGCGACACGCGCCTCGATCGCGATGTCGCCATCAAGCTGTTGATCGACGGCACGGACCACGACCCCGCCGTCGTCGCGCGCTTCCACCGTGAAGCGCGGGCCGTCGCCGCCCTCAACCATCCCAACATCATCACCATCCATGCGGTCGGCGAGCAGGACGGCCTGCTGTGGCTGTGCATGGAGTACGTCGAGGGCACGACACTCCAGTCGAGAATCGGCGCGGAAGGTCTTGCCGAGGGCGAATTGCTCGATGTGGCCACCGCCATGGCGGCCGCGCTCGGCGCCGCCCACGAACAGGGCATCGTCCACCGCGATCTGAAGCCCGCCAACGTGATGGTGACGCGCTCCGGTCGCGTCAAGCTGCTCGACTTCGGCCTGGCTCGTCGCGACGCGCCTGGCCCCGGCCAGTTCGGCACGTTCGATGGCCATCAGGACGGCACCGACGTCGGCACCGTCGTGGGCTCGCTCGTCGGCACCGTGCCGTACATGTCGCCCGAGCAGGCCGTGGGCCAGCCGGCCACCGCGGCATCCGACGTCTTCTCGCTCGGCATCGTGGTCCACGAGATGGCCACCGGTCGTCGCCCCTTCGCGGGCTCGACGCCCATGGAGGTCATCGCTGCCATCCTGCGTGACACGCCTGCCCCAGTGGCCGCCCTTCGGCCGGACCTGGGGCAGGGCCTGTCGGATCTGGTGGCGCGATGCCTCGAGAAGACACCGTCGGCGCGCTTCGCGCATGCCGGCGCGGTGCGCGATGCGCTCGCTCTGCTGCACATTGGCGCAGGCGCGATGCCAGCCGAACGGTTGGCCGCTCACGATCGGCTGGCGGTGCTCGACTTCGACAACCTCACGTCCGACCCGTCGCACGCATGGCTGTGCGCGGGGATCGCCGAAGCGCTGACCGCCGACCTGAAGCGCCTCCCCGGCGTCGCCGTCGTCGATCGGAGCCGGGTGCGCACCGTGGTTGCCGCGCTCGGGTCGGAGGCCCAGGCCGATCCGGACGCCCGCCTCGCTCGGGACCTCGCCGTGCGTTGGACGGTGAAGGGGGCGTTCCAGGCGATCGGGCCGTCGGTTCGGATTACGGCGCACCTGGTCGATGCGCGCGCCGAAGCGGTGATCCAGTCGGTCAAGGTGGACGGCACGATTGCCGATGTCTTCGCGCTGCAGGATCGAGTGGTGGGTGGGCTCTCGGCCCATCTGCGAGGTAAGCCGCCCGCACTGGAAAGCACATGCATCGTCCCGGCACCAGCGCGTGACCGCGGGGCGCTCGAATGCTGCGTGCGCGGGCGCCTCGACGCGTTCGACATGTCGGAGTCTGGTCTCGAACGCGCCGTCGTGCAGTTCCGGAGGGCCATGACGCTGGACCCCGCGTACGCCATGGCTCGCGCGGGCATGGGCCAGGTGCAGGCGCTGCGCTACATCCGCACGACCGATCCGGCGCAGTTGGCCGATGCCATCGAACACCTCGAGGCGGCGCGGCAGCTCGACCCTGATCTGGCCGACGCGCACGTGTGGCTGGCATACGCCCTCGCGCGGGCCGGGCGACTCGACGAGGCGACCACCGCCGGCCGGAGGGCGCACGAACTCGATCCCCAGAATCCGATGGCGACGTACTTCTACGCCGTCGCGCACTGGCTGCGATTCCACGCCAGCTACGACGAGGCCGACGCCGGTGAGGCCGAACGCCTCCAGCGGATCACGATCAGCGTGTCGCCCCGGTATGTGTCGGGTTACCTGATCCTGTCCGACCTGCTGATCCGGCGAGGCGCGTACGAGGAGGCCGATCGCGTGCTGGCCCGCGCCGCCGAGATCGAGGCCTCGGCCAACGTGGACGGGCCGCGCTTTGTCGGCGCGCAGGGGATGCGCGGACGTGCCGCCTACCTGATGGGTGACAAGGACGCTGCGGCGATCCTGTTTGACCAGGGTCTGGCGCATGTCGAGGCGAGTACGCACGTCTACGCGGCTGTGACCGCCGGCCACCTCCACTGCCTCCGTGGCGAACTCAGGCGCGACCGGGGTGATCTCGGTGGGTCGATCGACGACGTCGAGGAGGCGGAACGCCTTGTCGCCGCGCAACCGCGACGGCTCGGGGCGGGCCGCATCCTCGCGCTCGCGAGGCTCGGACGGGCCCGGACGCTCGTCCGGCTGCACATGCGGCGAGATGCGGACCGCTTGTTCGCCGCCGTGGGTCGGCAGTGGGCCCCCGGCCCGACCAACGACCTGGACTTCGGTCCGGTGTGGGGAGCTTCGGATGGCACCCTGCATCTCGAACGGGCGAGCTACCTCGCCGAGGCCGGACGCCTGGACGAGGCCGCCGCGGCGTTGGCGCAGGCCCTCGATGCGGGCCTCGGCGACCTCCGCCTCATCGAGCGCCATGACGTGCTGGCGACCCTGCTGGACCACCCGGACGTGGCACCTCGCGCGCATCGCCGAGCGCAGCCGTCGACACCAGCACGCCGAGCAACGTGAACAACGGTGCAGAGAGGTCTGGGCCGCGGCCAGGAATCCTGGTCTGCATCACCTCGAACGCGAGCGTGAGCAGGACCGCGGCCACGGACCACGCCCTGCGCGCATGTCCGTGTCCGTCGGCATGGGCCCAGTGCGCAGCCACAACGGCGACGAGGCCGAACCAGCCGAAGAGTAAGGCGTAGTCCACGGCGCCGCGCAGCCCGCCGAGTCCCACCTGTGGCCACCAACTGAACGCCTGCTGGGCCGCACCAGGCTCCGGGCGCAGTTCGTACGCGGCCACGGTCACCATAGCCGCCAGCAACATGCCGGCAGCCCACGGTCGCCGATACGGCTCCGCAGGGAGCAGCGCCAGCGCCACCAGGACGGACGCCGCAGCCGTTACCATGCCGGCCAACTCCTCGAGCGAGAGTGGCGCCTTCACGTCCAGCAACACCTGCAGCACGAGTGACACGCCGGCGGCGACGCCGAACCCCGTCAGCGCCGTTCGCGTCGTCGGCCACACGAGCCGGACGGCGCAACCGATGGCCACCCACGCGCCCACGTGCCTCGCGAACCGCCAGGCATCGAGGGGTGGAACATCGGACCAGTGACGAAGGAACGAGAGGTGGCGGCGAATCGTGCCCAGGTCCACGGCGAAGACCCATGGCGTCGCCTGCGACACCACCCACACCGCCGCCACGGCGACCGTCAACAGCCGCAGGCGCCGCGTGGACGTCGCGACGTGAGACGACGCGCGAGCGCCCGTGCCGGCGGTGAACGAGCGAAGGGCCAGGCCGGCCAATACCCCGAGTGCGCCGCCGGTCGCGTTCGCGATGAGGTCGTAGGCCGACGACACGCGCTTGGCCTGGCACGCCTGGACCAGTTCCATGCCCAGCGAGAGCAGCGCGATCGCCAGAATGCCGCCGAGGGTCGCGACCAGCGCGCCCGGGAAAGGGGACCAGTGCCGGCGGGAGCCCGACGGCCTCGTGGTCGCCAGCACGAACAGCAGGCCCAGTGGCACGTATGCCACGACGTTGGCGAGCGTATCCGAGCGCGACAGGCGCGCACCCCATTCGAGGATGGGCCCCGTGCAGCCCCATGCGCCGCCGTGGGCCAGCGACTGGTACACGATGAACGTCGTGTAGAGGAGCAGGGCGAGGACGCTCGTGCGTCGTGAAGCCATGCGCACAGCCAACGCCGGGGTGGAGCGCCGCCCGGCCGAGGCTCTCCACCCCCTCACGTCAGCGCCTCATCGCGTCGCCGGCGCGGCGGGCCGCTCGACGAGAGCCACGACGCGGTGCAGGGCCCGATTCTGCACCTCGGCGTAGTCGCGCACGTCGTTCACGTAGCCCGAGTAGCTCTTGCCCGGGTGCGCCCTGGCGAACACGTCCGCTGTCTTCGAGGCATCGAGCCCCTTCACCGCGCTCGCGAGGTCCTTGTAGTAGCTGACGACGAGCGCGTCGTAGGTCGAGCCCGCGCCGGAGGGGAACTGGCGCGTCCAAACGCTCCAGCTCTTGAGCTCGCCGGCGCCCTGGCGCAGCTGCATCATCGGCTGCATCTTCGTCTGGATCAGATCGACGAACTCCGAGCCCATGCCGGGCTTGATCCGGAGCTGGCTCGACACGCGGAAGTCACCCACCTTCAGCGTTCCTGGCGACGGCGACATCCGGCTGACCGACCGCACGAGCTCTGTCGCGACCACCGTGCGCATGCCGGTGAGCTTCTTCTGGTAGTCGACACGCGACAGGCCGCTGACCTTCTGGAAGATCGCGTCCGACGGCACGGAGGGCTCGGGAGGAGGGCCAGCGTAGACCGCCGCCGACACGTAGTTGAAGGAGTTGTTCTCGAGGCCCGGATACATCACGCTGGCGCTGCTCCAGTGCACCAGCGTCGGCTGCTCCTTGAGCATTTCCTCGTAGAATTTCGCCGACACGTTCACGAGCTGATCGCGATAGGCATCCCCCATGCCTGGCGCGGTCATGATGTACGTGATCACGGCGTGATACTCGGTCGGCGCTGCCTGCGCCAGCGCGCTTCCCTCGGTTGCGCAGACACACAGCGCCACCGTCAGTCCAGACAGGATCCTCTTCATGGCTCCCCCCCGGTCCTCTGCGCAGGGCGTTACCCGGGATGGGCATGCCCTGCCTTCAGTTGTGTAGAACAGCTGGACTGTACGCCCAGAACCTCAGCCGCGCAAGCCTCTCCGGGATGGAGGAATGTCGGGCCCGGCTCGACGCCCATCTGAAGGATGCGATTGGGCTGAATCACGTCGCCGGGTTGCAGTTGATCGACAGGGAACCCGAAATCGGCGAGGGCGGTCAGAGGAGCAGAAGTTGCCTCCTCCCTTCAGGCTTCCTCCTTTTCAGTGCCCTTATCCCTTTCTCCTCTTTCCTTCCCCTTGCCGCGGTATCCAGGACCGCGCAGCGGGCGCCCGGGTCGCTCGTCCGTGATCACTCCGTCGGAGACGACGGCCGCGCCGTTGACGAGCACGTAGCGGACGCCGACCGAGTAGCGGTTGGGCTGCTCGAACGTGGCCACGTCCGCGACCGTGGCCGGGTCGAACACGACGAGGTCGGCCATCATGCCCGGCCGGATCAGGCCGCGATCCGTGATGCCGACGCGAATCGCGGCCTGAGACGTCATCTTGCGCACCGCCTCCTCGAGCGTTAGCACGCCGTCCTCGCGCACGTACTTGCCCAGAATGCGCGTGAACGTGCCCCACGCCCGCGGATGCGACTTGGACTCCGAGAGCGGTCCGTCCTCGGCGCGGGCGCCGGAGTCGGTGTCGAAGGACACCCACGGCGTGCGCATCGCCTCGACGCACGTCGCTCTCGTGCATGATCGAGATGATGCACGACGACTCCGCCTTGTCGGCGATCACCAGATCGATGGCGGCGTCGCGCGGGTCCTTGCCCATCGCCTTGCCGATCTCGTCGAAGGTCATCCCTTCGTACTTGCGCAGCGCGGGATCGAGCACGGAGCTCAGCATGACGCCGGCCGCGCCGCCGGAGCCGTACCACTGGTTCTCGCACGGCGCGTTCGGGTCGTCCATGTCCCGCTTCACGCGCGCTCGCGTCGCGGGATCCTCGCAGGCGCTTCAGCATGGCCTCGGTGCCGCCCTCGCGCACCCACACCGGCAGGCAGGCGTCGAGGCCGTTGGACGCGCGGTCGTAGGGATAGATGTTGGCCGATACGCGCAGGCCGCTGGCGCGCGCCGCCTCGATGCGGCGCAGCACCTCGGTCATCTTTCCCCAGTTGGCCTTGTAGGCGGTCTTGAGGTGCCAGATCTCGGCCGGGATGTCCGCGCGCTCGGCGATCGCCAACACCTCGTCGAGCGACTCGAAGACCTTGTTGCCCTCCGAGCGCTGGTGGGTGATGTAGATGCCGCCGTGCGCGGCCGCGACCTTCGCCAGCTCGACGAGTTCGTCCGTCGAGGCGAACCGATTGGGGATGTACTGCAGCGACGAACTCAGGCCGAGGGCGCCATCCTCCATCGCGTCGGCCACGAGCGTCTTCATCCTCGTCGATCTCCTCGGCGGTGGCGGCACGATCCTCCTTGCCGACGACGTAGTCGCGCACGCCGCCCGAGCCGACGAAGGTGCCGACGTTGATCGCCGGCGTCGACTGGTCGCGAGCCGGGCGAAGTACTCGGCGAGCGTGCGGAAGTCCTGCGCGACCCTGAAGTGCGTCGTAGCTGGCCTTGCGGTCGGCCATCATCCGGTCGTTCACGGGCGCGATCGAGACGCCCTCGCCGGTGATCTCGGTCGTGATGCCCTGCGTGATCTTGCTGGCGGCGCGCGAGTCCACGAGCACGTTGAACTCGGACTGGCCGAGCAGGTCGATGAAGCCGGGCGCCACCACATGGCCGGTCGCGTCGATGCGCGTCGCCGCGCTGAGCCGCCGTCAGGTTGCCGATGGCGGTGATCCGGTCGCCCGTGATGCCGACGTCGGCGCGGAACCAGGGCGCGCCCGTGCCATCCACCACACGTCCGTTGGCGATGACCACGTCGAAGGTGCCTGCCTGTGCCGTTGCTGAAGCTGCTTGATCCGATGGTGTGCGCGCCGGCTGGTTGGCTTGGCAGGCGGCCGTCACCGCCGTCGCGACGAGAAGAGCCGCCAGTGGATGCGACACCTGGGTGTTCATTGGTGGATTGTAGGCCGAGGGGTGCGAGAGAGCCGGCCCCCGCTCGTCAAAGGGGTAAGGGGAAAGGAGACAGGGAAAAGGTAGGGGCCAAGGGTGAAGGCGAGAAGGAAGAAGGAAACTCCTGCGCTTCCGCCTTCCCGCCTCCCCTCCGCCTTCCGCCTTTTCAGTGCCCTTATCCCTGTCTCCTCTTTCCTTCCCCTTTGCCCTTCGCGGGAGAAGCACGAGCTACGCCTGGCGGATGCGCGCCTCGAGCCAGGGCACGACCGCCGCGCACATCGCCTGAATGGCATCGGTGAAGCGATGATCGACGCCGGGCAGCACGACGAGGTCGGGCCGTCCGCCGGCGGCGGCCCGCGCGTCGAGCGAGTCCTGCAGCGGCACGAGCTCGTCGGCGTCGCCGTGGACGAGCAGCCACGGCACCCGCACGGCGGCGGCCTGTGCCGTGAGCGAACCGAGTCGCTCGGCATCGTCGGCCAGGGTGCGACTCCACACGCATCCGGGCTTGTCGAGCATCAGCCCTTCGCCGGGCACGAGGTGGCCGAACGTGCGCTGCATGAAGGCGTGCACGTGGAACATGCCGGCCAGCGACACGAGCGCCTCGATGCGCGGATCCGCCGACGCCCGCAGCACGCCCACCGCACCACCCATGCTGTGGCCGACGTACGCGACGTGCTGCACGCCCCGGGCCTCCAGCGCGTCGAGCACGCTGCCGAGGTCAGCGGCTTCCTTCGTGGGCGTCACGTCCTCGAAGCGGCCCTCGGACGCGCCGTTCCCCGCAAACGAGATCAGCAGCGGAGGCGAGCCCGACGGCACCGAGCGCCTCGCTCAACTCGGTCTGCCAGGGCCGGTCCCAGTGCGACGTCACACCGTGACCGATCACGACGACCGCGTCAGGGAGGGACCTCCCGCCTTCGTCAGTCGACTTCGGCGCGCCAGGCAGAGAGGCGCCCCAACCTGCGTGGAAGGCGTGATCGATCCGCTCGCCCTGCGCGTTGCGCATCTCGAACGGCAGGGTGCCCAGCCTACTCACGGGCGCCTGCCCGATTTCGGGCGCCTCACGCCTTTGGCAGTCGACTTCGGCGCGCCAGGCCGAGTGGCGCCCTTGCCTGTGCCACCCTCGATGAGTCCAATCAGGCGGTCGACCGCTTCGGCCACGAACGCGGGGTCCTCGGCATGGAGGTCGCGCTCGACGATCTCGATGGTCGACGGCACGGCCGCCTTCAGGGCCGCGAAGTACGCCCTGTCACTCTTCGGATCGTTCATCGGCCCGCCCGGCATCGCGTAGCTGCCGGTGCCGAGTCTGGGGATCATCAGCACGGCGTTGCCACGCGTGGACTGGAGCCGCTTGCCGACCTCGCGCGCCACCATCCTCAGTTCCTTGACATTGAGGCGCGGCGCGAGCACGACCTCGTTGTGCCAGACGTGCGCGTGGTCCTTCCAGCGATCGGGCAACTGGTGGGGCGTGGACACCAGGATGCCGAGGTGTTCCGACCCGCCGGGGCACAGCACCTGCGGCAGGCCGAGCGTACCGGCCACGGTCAACCGTTCCTTGCCGCCGGCACGCAGGCCGTGGAACACCTCGTCGCTGATCTCGCCCATCGCGTAGTCGAAGACGGCGCCGATGATGCCCTGCTTCATCATCAGCTCCATCGCGCGACCGCCGGTGCCGACCGCGTGGAAGACGATGGCTTCGTAGCCACGCTGCCTGAAGAGCTCGAGCGCATGCAGAGTGCCCCTGGTGAGCACGCCGAGGTTCGTGATGCCGATCAGCGGCTTCGCGCCCTTCGCGCGCGCCTTCAGCGCGACCTTCACCTGCGCCATGCCGTGCGCCGCGCCGGCGGCGTTGGCCAGCACCTTTCGCATGAACTGGTTGAGGCCGATGATGTCGCCCACCGAGAACATCATCGTGATGTCGGTGATGCCGACGTACGACGAGGTGTCGCCCGACGCCACGGTGGAGACCATGACCTTCGGCACGCCGTAGGGCAGGGCCCGCATCACGGCGGTACAGGCCGAGGTGCCCTGCAGGCCACCGAGCCCGATCACCGCGTGGACCTCTCCCGCCGCGATGCGCTTGATGAGGAGCTTCGTGGCTCCGGCCGACATCACGGGCTGCGACGCCTCGCGCGACTTGCCAGCCTGCAAGGCCGCCAGCGACGTGCCGCCGGCCCGCGCCACCTGCGCGCGCGACACGTCTGCCTTCGTGGTCGGCGCGTTCATCACACCGATGTCGACAAGCAGCGCGCGACTGCCGAGCGCCTCGAGTTGTTCGCGCAGGAACTCGGCTTCCTGGCCCTTCGTGTCGAGCGTCGCGAGGACGGCGATGACCTTCTTCATGCGCGTGGCTCCATGCGGTGGCCGCCCTGCACCGTCGCCTCCCGGCTTCGGCGTGCCAGGCGGCAGGCGTTCAGGCCTGCTTGTCTCGTGTTCACCGGTTGTCGGGGAAACGCAGGGCCTGGAATTCCTTCGCGGCGGCCGACACGGCGCGCTCGATCGGCAGGCGCTCGGTGGACGATCCGGTCCAGAAGCCGTCACACGACGTGTGATCGAGCATGTACTGCGCGTCCTCGGGCGTCTCCATGGCGGCCCCGTGCGCGACCAGGATGATGTCCTTCTTGATCGCGCGCAGCTTCTGGTTGGCCTCTTCGGTGCGACGCGCGGTCTCCTCGATCGTCTCGCCCGAGTCGTAGCCCCGCAGGCCACCCTTGGTGGTGCCGGCGTGGAAGCAGAAGATGTCGGGCTGCGCCTCCTCGACGAGCCGGAGGCTGTCCTCCTCGTCGAACGCCAGGCCGATCGTCACCATGTCCATCTCGCGCCCGAGCTTCAGGAGATCGATCTCGTTCTGCAGCGTGATGCCCGCGCTCGTGAGCACCTTGCGAATCTCGCTGCCCTTGTCCACGTACCTGATCGACGGCCCGATGTTGGACACCGACACGACACCCATCCGCAGGCAGTCGTCGAGCACCATGCGCATGTCCTTCAGTGGGTCGTTGGCGTTCAGGCAGGCGCAGACGAAGGCATCGCCCTTGATCGCCGGCATGATGTCCTCGCGCGTGTAGTCGAGCGTCTGCCTGTTCGAGTCGAGGATCGGCCAGAGCATCGACATCGTGCCCATGCCGTTGGCCCGGAGGCGCGCGCCCGAAAAGGTGTTGATGCAATCCACGCCCGCGGCCTCGAGCAGCTTGGCCACCAGACCGCTGCCGGCGCTCGCGATGTGGATGGGCAGCCGCTTCGCCACCTTGGCGTGCAGCCTGGACATGATCTCGGCGCGGGACGTTCTCGGGACGATCACTGAGTGCTCCTTACGGGTAACGGGAAACGGAAGCGGGTCACGGGTATCGGGTCACGGGTCACGGGTCACGGGTCATCGGGTATCGGGTATCGGGTATCGGGTATCGGGTATCGGGTATCGGGTATCGGGTATCGGGAGTCGGGAGTCGGGAGTCGGAGTCGGAGTCGGAGTCGGAGTCGGGGTCGGGGTCGGGGTCGGGGTCGGGGTCGGGGTCGGGGTCGGGGTCGGGGTCGGGGAACGATGGTATCTCTGCTGGCATGGCCGGGGCTCGGCACGGCGCGCCGAAGCCGTCAGGGAGCCCGGCCTTCACCGTACCAGCACGCGGCCTGGCCGCGCGGCGGTGGCGCGGCCGTCGCGCCACACGGGTTCGCCGTTGACCCAGACCATCCGCACGCCCTCCGCGAGCGCACGAGGGGACTCGAACGTCGCGCGGTCGATGATCGTCGCGGGATCGAACAGCACGAGGTCGGCCTTCATGCCGTGCGCGATCCGGCCGCGGTCGGTCAGGCCGAGCCGCGCCGCCGGCAGCGACGTCATCCGGCGGATTGCCGCCGGCAGCGACAGCCACTGCTGCTCCCTGACGAGGCGCCCCAGGACGCGCGGGAAGGTGCCCGCCCCACGTGGGTGGTTGTTGTCGACGCCGCCGTCGCTGGCCACCATCACCCAGGGCTGCCTGTAGAACACCTGCAGGTCCGGCTCCGATATCGTGTGGCCGATGATGCCGACCTCGTCACCGGCGATGCGGATGAAGAAATCGACCTCGCTGATGCCCTCCGACTGCGCCGCCTCGCTGAGGCGCTTGCCCACATACTGCGGGTACCGTTCCAGGCGCGTGAACTGAATGTTCTTTCCGCCTCCCACGTCGTCCAGCGCCTCCTTCACGCTGGCCGGGTCCGTGTACTGCTTGTTGGGGACGAGCACCTTGAGATTCGACTGCCAGGCCAGGTAGGGGTAGGCATCGGCGGTGACGTCGACGCCCCGCCGGCGCGCCGTCCGGATGATCGCCACCACCTCGGGCGCCTTGCCCCACACGCCGATGGTCCCCAGCTTGATGTGCGTGATCTGGACGGGGAGCCGCGCCCGCTCGCCGATCTCGATGGTCTCGCGCACGGCGTCGAGCGTGCGGTCGGCCTCGTCGCGGATGTGCGCAACGTAGATGCCGCCGTGCCGCGCCGCCGCACTCGCCAGCGCCACGACCTCGCCGGTACTCGCGTAGCTGCCGACGACGTATTCGAGGCCCGACGACAGGCCCAGCGCCCCTTCGGTCATGCCGCGATCGACGAGCGCCGACATCTGCTCGACCTCGGCAGGCGTGGCCTCGCGGCGATAGTCGTCGCCCATCACCTGCTGCCGCACGGTCGCGTGCCCGACCATCGTCGCGATGTTGATCGTCGCCGGCGACGCGCGGCGCGCGGCGAGGTAGTCGGCAATCGGCCAGGGCGAACTGCCGTCCGGCCCGACGACGATCGTCGTGATCCCCTGCGCGAGCTGACTTGCGGCTTCGGGGTCCTTTGCGATGCCGTCCGTGGAATGGTTGTGGACGTCGATGAAGCCCGGCGCGAGGACGAGGCCCGTGCCGTCGATTCGGATGTCGCCGGCGGCGGGAGTGACGTCACCGACGGCGACAATGGTGTCGCCACTGATGCGAACCGATCGGTTTCGGAGCGCACCGCCGTTGCCGTCTGCGATCTGCGCGCCCGTGACGATCCAGGAGGTCGATTGGGCGCGCGGGCTGGCGGCGACCGCCAGCAGCGCAGAGGCGGCCACGGCTGCCGTGGCGATCGAATGACAGGGGCGGGAGGTAAACGAAACGGCCGGCCACGTGCCCATGGCCGGCCAGTTTACAGCGCGGACGCGCAGCGCCTCAGTGGTCGTGCCCGTCGTCGGTGCCGTGGCCGACAGCCCACGTCACGGGGGATTCTGGTAGTCCATGCACGAGAACAGCGACTGGTTGTTGAAGTCCTCGTCCTGGTGCACGAGGCCGCTACGCCAGAGCTGGATCGGAGGTCCGGCCCGGCCGCGCGTCGACGATCTCGCGGACCCTGCGGATATCCGCTGGTGTGGTGCGGCAGCACCCGCCGAGCCACGACGCTCCGCCGTCGATCCACTGGTCCACGAACGTGGTGAAGCGGGTGGCTGTGCCCTCCCAACAGTGGGCACGAGCGTTCCACACCTCGCCGGAGTTCGGGTACACGATGATTGGCTTGGCGGTGGCCAGGGAGATGGCGCGCACGAGAGAGGTCACGAGGGCCGGATCCACGCAGTTGATCCCGATTGCCACCACCTGTGGCTCGGCGTCGAGGAACCGCGCGCAGTCCGCGATCGCGTCACCGGCGGACGTGTGCGCGCCGTCGCGACAGGTGAAGGTGACCCATGCCTGGGCGGACGGGTGCTCGTGCAGCACGCGGACGATGGCCCGCGCCTCGAGCAGGGAGGGGATCGTCTCGCAGGCGAGCAGGTCCGGTGCGGCGCCGAGGAGCGTGGCCAGGCGCGGACGGTGAAACGCGGCGAGCGCGTCTTCGTCCAGCCCGTAGTCACCGCGATACTCCGATCCGTCGTGGAGGGTGGCGCCATACGGCCCGATGGAGGCGGCGACGCGCAGCGTGCGGCCGGACTCCGGGTGACGGGCGTGGAATCGGTCGCGCGCCGAGCGTGCCAATGCCACTGACCGCTGCAGGAGGACATCGGTGTCCTCGTGCGAGTACCCGTGTGCGGCGAAGCCGTCGCTACTCGCCTGGTAGCTGGCAGTGATGACGATGTCGGCGCCAGCCTCGAAGTAGTCGAGGTGGACGGCCTCGATGGCGTCCGGAGCGTCGGCGAGGAGCCGGGCCGACCAGAGGGCATCGGCGAGGTCGAAGCCGCGCGCCTCGAGCTCGGTCGCGAGGCCGCCGTCGAGGACCGTCAGGCGCGTTCCCGGGTGCAACATCGGCTGCAACTCAACGCTTGCCGCGGAGCTGGCTGACGAGCGCCGGCAGGTTCTGAATCAGCATGATGCGCGTCGCGGGGTTGAAGCGGACCATCACGAACGTCGTGCCGTCCGGCGAAACGTCGTAGTTCCGGTGCGGAGTCGACGGCACCATGTCCGCGACGGAGAAGAGCGCTCGTCTGGACAGGACGGCGAACGCCGACGCGGCGCCGACGCTTGCCGCGATGAGTTGCGAGTCCGGGCCGTCGCCGGTCGTCCGGTAGAAGAGCTCGCGGCCGTCGCGGCTCCACGCCGGCTCCGTGCCGCCAGCCAGCGATATCTGCACATGGTCGCCCCCGCCCTCGAGCGAGCGGACGTACACCTCATCCCGGCCCGACTGGTTCGAGACGTACGCGAGCCAGCGGGTGCCTGGCGAGACGGTCGGGAACTGCTCCTCGAAGCGGGACGCGACAAGGGGCTCGAGCGGACCCTTGCCGCGGTTGCGGATCCAGGCCACATCGCGCCCCGAGTCGCCCGACAGCGAGTTGCCAACCGCGACGAGCGCCGAGCCATCGGAGAGCCACTGGGCGCCGGAGCCGAGTCCCGTCCAGCCGCCGAGGCGCTCAGGCGTGGTCGACACGCCGGGCCTGGTCAGGAACAGCGTCAGGATCCCGGCCTTCAGGGACGTGTACGTCAGGCCGGTGCCGTCTGGCGTCCAGGTGGGATCGTGTCCGTCGCGCTCGAACGTGGCGCGGCTGAGCAACCCGTCGGCCAGGTTGAGCACCCAGACGTCGCGGCCGTCGGCCGTGTTGAAGTCCACGGCGATCCGCCGGCCATCAGGGGAGAACAGCGGCGAATGGAAGTTGCGCCCCTCTGGCGTCGCCGGGCGGATGCTGCCGTCGCGGGCGACGAGCACCAGGGAGCGGGACTCTTCGGGCACGTACGCCACGGTGCCGTTCTGGGCGACGGCGAACTGGGCGGTGCCGGTGCCGGTCAACGCGACACCGCTCGCAATCCGGACCGGCTCGTCGTCTATGCGCCCCTTGCCCGGATCGAACGCCACGGCTTCGATGGTCCCATCGGCCAGCACGTAGACGAGGTGGCCCTGCGCATGCCTTGCGTCGACGATGTCACGATCGTGGAGCATCGACGTCGCGCCCGTCTGCAGATCCAGCAGCATCGCCGGGCCGGACACCGTACCGGCGGGTGCCCGGATCACGAGCGCGGTCCGGTCGCCGGGCAGGACCTGCACCGGACCAAGGTTGCCGTGCTGGTCGCCGAAGGGCTTGGAAACCGCGCCGTCGGCACCCACCCGCACGAGGCCCGCGTCGGCAAAGCGCGCGCCAAGCCAGAGCGAACCGTCCTCAGCCCAGGCCACCCAGGGCGTCGCGGGCACGTCGGGAGGCAGGGGCCTGGAATTGCCGCCCGTGACCGAGTACCGGAACATCTGCCGGCTCGCCGTGCCAATGAACTCGCGGCCGTCGGGCGACATCACGTAATCGACGGTGTACGGAATCACCCCTGGCAGGGGCGATGGCGTCTGTTCATCGATCCGCACGCGCATCGTGCGGGACTGGCCCTCGACGGCGGCAGAAAACACGACCGTGCTGCCGTCCGGCGTGATCGCGATCTCGCGCCGAAGCGCTGTGCTCGTGCCCCCGTAGTTCGGGACGAGCAAGGCGAGGCGCGAGGGGGGCTGAAGTGGCGCGGTCGGCGCCGGCCGCAGCCATCCCCACGCACCGACGCCCGCCACGACGAGAGCGGCGGTCGGCCACAGCCATCTGCCGACGCCGCGGGCGCGCGGTGCCACCACGACAGGTCCAGGCCCTGCCGCCGGCTTCGTCTGGAGGTCGCGAAGATCCAGCGCCAGGTCGTCCGCGTGCTGGTACCGGCGCGAGGGCTCCTTGACGAGACACTTCTGGACGATGCGCTGGAGTTCGGCGGGCGCGTTCGGCCGGACGTCCGCGAGCGGCCGCGGCTCGTCGTGCAGCACGTGCGCGATCATCTCGGCCGCGCTGCGTCCGGCGAACGGACGCTCACCGGTGGCCATCTCGTAGAGGATGCAACCGAGCGCGAAGATGTCCGTGCGCCGATCCACCGGCCGGCCGGCGGCCTGCTCGGGCGACAGATAGCCGACGGTCCCCATCACCACGCCCGCCATCGTCCCCCGTTGGTCCGCCATCGTCCCCAGCTGGGTCGGCGAATTGGCGTCGGAGACGCCCGCGCCGCCCGCCTGGGTGAGCTTCGCCAGGCCGAAGTCGAGCACCTTGGCGTGGCCGTCGGCCGACACGATGATGTTTTCCGGCTTGATGTCGCGATGGATGATCCCCGCCTGATGCGCCACCGCCAGCGCGCTGGCGACGTCGGCGGCAATCGGGAGCCACTCGGCGAACGGCCGGTCGCGGCGCTCGGTGAGCAGCGTCCGCAACGTCGCGCCTTCCAGATACTCCTGGACGATGTAGCGCGTCTCACCGTCGGTGCCGACGTCGAACACCGACGCGATGTGGGGATGGTTGAGCGCGGCCGCGGCGCGCGCTTCCAGTTCGAAGCGCGAGAGCCGTTCGGGATCGGCGGCAAATCCGGCGGGCAGGACCTTGATGGCGACGTGGCGGCCGAGCCGCGGGTCGACGGCCTTGTAGACCTCGCCCATGCCGCCTGCGCCGAGCTTGTCCTGGATGCGATAGGGTCCGACCGTCTTGCCGATCATCTGAGGGCGACCATCTTATGCGCAGGTCGGGGGACGACAACCCATCATGCGCGTGCCGGCGCCTCTCCTGTGTAAGCGGATGGGCGCCTCCGAGGTGCACCGGCACGCCGTGCGGGACTGACCCGTCAGCGCAGCACGACGATGGACACCGCGGACGCGAGGGCCATCAGGGCGAGGGTGCCGGCGGCCACGGCACGGAATCCCCCTCCGCCGAACGCGGCGGCGATCCCCGTCTTGAGGAGCGTGTTGGCCAGGACGCCAATCGCGATGGCCCTGGCCGCTGTCTCGAGCGAGATTGCCGGCGCCACGTCGCGGGCCATCGACATCGTCAGCGCGTCCACGTCGGTGAGTCCGAGGATGGCCGCGCTGGCGTAGACCCCCGCGGCACCGCGGGTCACGCGCGCCAGGTGCACCAGCCACAGCACGCCCTGGAACAGCACGGCCATCTGCAGGGCGGCGCCGAGTTGCAGAGGGTTGTCGCGCACGACCGACCGGGCATCGGCGCCGATACGGCGAGCGACGACCGCTCCCGCCGCCGCGGCCAGCACGCCGACGAGCGCCGGAGCGAGCAGGTACCACGCGAGCACCGGCACCAGCGGCGCGTGCAGCACCGCCGTCGCGGCGAGCACGCGCGGATACAGCACGGCGTTGGCCGCCACGGCGCCGAGCGCCAGCGGCCGGGCCAGCGTCGTGTCGGTGCGGCTGAGCCGCGCAAACGTCCACGTGACGTTGGTGGACGAGATCAGGCCGCCAGCGAGTCCGCCGAGCAGGTAGCCCTGGCCGGGCCCGACGGCACGGCGCAGGACGTGGCCGAGGAAGCTGAGCCCCGAGAAGAACAGCACCAGCGCCCACAGCGCGCGCGGACGGACGCCGCCGAGCGGCCCGAACGGCCCCGCCGGCAGCAGCGGCAGCACCACCAGGGCCATCACGGCAAAGCGCGCCGCCGCGCGCAGGTCCTCGTCGGCAATGCGGGCCACCCAGCCGTGCAGACGCGACTTCTCCACGAGCAGCAGGATCTCGATCGCGATGATGGCGCTTGCGATCTGGATGTGACCGAGGCCGGCCAGAATCCCGGCGCCGAGCACGACGAGCGCCGCCACCTCGGTGGTCCCGTCGATGTCGCTGCGGCTCGCCTGGACGTAGCCCGCGACGACGAGGCCGACGGCTCCAGCGGCGAGCACGACGGCGAGCCACGTCACCCCTGACGTCCACAGCCACCCGGCCAGGCCCGCCATCAGGCCGAGCATGGTGAACGTCCTGACGCCCCCGAAGTGCGCCTGCGGCCCGCGCGCGTGCCCGGACCACTCGCGCTCCACGCCTATGGCCGCGCCGCCGAGCGCGGCGATCAGCAGGCCGATTGTCCCGGGAGGCACCATCGGCGCGATTGTCGCTCGAAACGCCGGACGGTCGATGCGAGCCGCCGGTGCCGTGGGTATGATGCGGCTCACCCATGCCGCGACGCCCGAAGATTCCGACAGCCCGGTGGCAGGCCCCCGCCAACGCAGACGTGCTGAAGCGCGGCGCCGCGTCATCCGACGCACCAAGGGGCTCCGGACGCGCGCTCGCCTTTCTTCGCCGTCCCTGGCTGCGGAGGATCGTCGTCCGATTGACGTGGCTCGTAGTGCTGGCGTGCCTCGGGTTTGCCGCAGCGACCTACATGGTCGGTGGTGTCGGTCCGATGGCCTCGCTGCTGCTCCGCAAGGAGACGCGAATCAACCTGCCCGGCAGCGGGTGGGTACGTCGCGCCGCCATCACCGTCGTGGCCAGGCGCCCTGCATCTGAGGACACCCTCATGCAGTTGGCGCGGCTCGCGCACGTCCTGGAGCCCGATGACCCGCTCTGGCGACCGGTCATCGAGGCAGCCGGCCGGCAGCTCGGACAGGCCGTGCCCATCGCCGGCGGTCCGACGGCCACGCTCGCGGCGCTCGACACGGCGGTCGCGAAGGCGGTGAACAAGCCGCTCGAGGGCCTCGGGGTGCTGGGCTGGCAGCCGATCAGCGAATTCTTCGCGCTCTCGATCGACGAGATTGCCAGCGACGATGCCAGCGTCGGCGCTCACCGGTTCAACTCGATCCGGACGCCGGATGGCTTGCCGACCAGCGAGTGGTACCTCGACGAGTTGGTGGGGGCATTCGGCGATCCCCGCCCGGTCGCCTTCGTGATCGTGGCCGACAGCACGGGCGAGGCCTGGCGGCCGATGGCCTTCGCGCCAGACCAGGTCCCTCCTCGTGCACGCCGCATCCGTGCGGCGACCGTCGGCGAGGCGCTGCGCGTGGGCCTCTGGGGCCTCGAGGCGTACCGGCCGGCGACGCCGGACGAGGACGTCGGGGCGTGGTGGGCGTCCATCGCGCGGACCCGCGCGCTGCCGACGTTCAGCCCCGCGCCGTGACACCCGGCGTCCGGACCGTCTCCTGTTGCACTCGTCTCCGAGGGCTCGAGGATTCCTGTGCCGGCTCCCCTGCTTGACACGGCGCGCGAGGCAGACGCACCCTGCGAAGACGATGACCGTCGTGTGGAGAACCTTCACAGTCCTGCTGGCGGCCTCCCTGGCGCTCGCCGCCGCCCCGACCGTTCCGCGGATCGTGGCGGTGGCTGACGTCCATGGCGACTACGAGACGTTCGTGTCGGTGCTCCAGGACGCCGGCGTCATCGACACGAAGCGCAAGTGGAAGGGCGGCACGACGGTGCTGGTCCAGACAGGCGACGTGCCCGACCGCGGGCCGCAGTCGCGCAAGGTCATGGACCTGCTGATGGACCTCGAGAAGCAGGCGCGCAAGGCCGGCGGGCAGGTGCATGCGCTGCTCGGCAATCACGAGGTGATGAACATGCTCGGCGACCTCCGGTACGTGTCGCCGGAGGAGTACGCCTCGTACGCGTCCCCTGACGCCGATGCGCTCCGCGAACAGGTCTACGAGGCCAGCGCCGACCCGGCACGCAAGAACGACCCGGCGTACCGGAGCGCCTGGATGGATGCGCGACCACGCGGCTTCGTCGAGCTGATGCTGGCGTTCGCCCCGCGAGGCAAGTACGGCCGCTGGCTGCGACAGCACGACGCGATCGTGAAGGTCGGCGACACGCTGTTCGTGCACGGCGGCATCAGTCCTACGTACGCGACGATCGCGATCAGCGAGGTCAACGCGCGCGTGCGTGCGGCGCTCGCTCCAGCGACGCCGACAGCCGAGCCGCTGCTCACCGACGAGGATGGCCCCCTGTGGTACCGAGGTCTGGCGCTCGCGCCCGAGGCCGACCTGGCGGCACACGTCGACGCCGTGCTCGCCCACCACAAGGCCGCGCGCATCGTCGTGGGACACACGGTGACGCCGGGCGTCGTGCTTCCCCGGTTCGGCGGCAAGGTCATTCTCAACGACGTGGGACTCGCGGCCGCGTACGGCGGTCCGCCCTCGTCACTCGAGATCGCGGGAGACACCGTCACGGTGCGGCATCGCGGCACGCCGATCCCCTTGCCCTCGTCGGCCGATCTCTCCGCGTACCTGGAGAAGGCCCTCGCGCTCGAGCCCGCCGAGTCGAGGTTGCGCGCATGGATGACCCAGGGCGCGACGTGGCCGCCTGCGACCGCTCCACCCGTCGCGCAGCAGTAGGCCGTCTGGGCCTCAGGAGCCCGGACGACGGAAGTCGTACTGGGCGGCCGGACCCAGTGCCTCGATGCGCTCCACGATGCGGTCCCGTCGTTCCAGCAGCGCCTCGATTTCGAAGACCGTCAGGTACTCGCCCAGTTCGGCCCGCAGCGCCGATGCCGTCAGCCCCTTCAGCTTCGTCAGCACCGTGCGTTCGCAGTGGATCAGCTTGACGGGTGCCGCGAGCTGGCGGGTCGTCCGGAACGCGCGCGAGTGATCGATGAGCCACAACTTCCAGTGCGTGTCGATCAGCATGTTGCCGGCGTTGCGGTCGGTGTTGGCGATGAGTTCGTCGAACACGCGCATGATGTACATCTGCGTGTTCCAGTACACCGCGTCCGGCGGCTCGCGCTTGCGCTTCGTGCGCTCCCCTTCGTCCATCACCACATCGTCCACCCACCACGTGAACGACGCCTTCTTGCCGCGGAAATTCCGCTCGACCGAGGGCGGGATCATGTCCAGGCCGAGCATCACGCCGAGCCGGTAGGCCGCGACGTTGTAGCCCCAGTAGTCGCGGAAGTTGAACTCGACGCGCTGGGCCGACTCGAAGCGGGCCGCCGATTCGTCGATGGACTGGATGCTGGTGTCGTGCGACATCGAGCCGGTACTCAGCGTCGCCCGCTGCGTGCCGGTGATGCCCTTCCCCACACCGCGCACCCTGGTGACCTTCGCGTCGCGCAGGAACTGTTCCTGCTCGACGCGCGTCGGCGCGGGGCGTGCCGCCGTGTCGACGACGCCTGGTGCGGGCAACTCGGGCTGGGCCATGACGCGCGGGGCGGCGACAGCCAGGACGACGGCCAGGACGAACGCAGGTGGACGGAACATGGTCTTCTCCCTTGTGACCGGGGACCGATTGGTGATGCCGTCAACGCCTTGCCTGCGGACGCGCCGGCCTGACCACTTCGGAGACAGCGGCACATCAGCGCGGGGCCGGTTCGTGGATGGCAGCAGGGCCGAGTGACTCCAGACGCTGCACCAGCAGGTCGCGCCTGGCCAGCAGCGCCGCCAGCTGGGTCTGCGTCAGATACCGACCGAGTTCCTCGGCCAGGCGCGGGAGCGTCAACGCCTTCATGCCGTCGAAGAATGGCCGCTCACACCTGATGATCTGGCGCGGCTCCCGGAGTGAGTGCGTGGTCCGGAAGGCGCGCGTGTGGTCGATGAGCCACACGCGCCAGTGCTTGTCGATGAGCAGGTTGCCCTGGTTCCTGTCGGTGTTGGCAATCAACTCGTCGAACACGCGCATCGCGTGCATCTGGGCCGTCCATGTCGCCGGGTCGGGCGGCGTGCGCTTTTCTGCCACTCGTGCCGCTTCGTCGAGGATGACGTCGTCGACCCACCACGTGAAGGCCGCGTCCTCGGTGCGGAACCGCCTGGCCACCGACGGCGGGATCATGTCGAGACCTACGAGCAGTCCCAGCCTGTAGGCCGCGACGTTGTAGCCCCAGTAGTCCCTGAAGCCGATTTCCGTGCCCTTGGCCGACTGGAACTGGACCTTCGAGACGTCGACGGTCTGGATGCTGGCGTCGTGCCGGATGGCGCCGTCCGCGAGCGAGGCCCGACGCGTGCCCGTCGTGCCCTTGCGCTCGCCTCGCACGGCGACGATGGGTGCGTCGCGGAGGAAACGTTCCTGCTGCTCCAGGGAAGGGGCAGAGGGGGAATCGAGCGCGCCTGAAGCGGGAAGGGTCGCGGGCGCCGGCCCCGCGGAGGGGCCTGCGGTCTGGGCCGCACCCGGGTCCGTCCACACGAGGACAAGACAGGCAAGAACCAGGGAACGCATCGTGGAGGTGTCCACAATGCATAACGACACACGAGGCCGCAGCCGAACAGCCCACTGTAGACTCGGAGCATGGGGGCGAGGCAATGCATCCAGACCGTCCTCGGCGTACTCATGGCCCTCGGCGTGACGGCGGCAGGTCCGGGCGCGCCCCTCCGTGCGCAGACGACGGGCGTCCTGCTCGTCCGGGTGACGCTGGCCGACGAGGCGGGCCAGGCGACGCCGATACGACGCCACGCCCTGCTCGTCAGCGACAACCCGGCCAGCCGGCCGCCCTGGCGGGTCGTGACCGGCCCGGACGGCACAGCGAAACTGACGCTGCCGCCCGCCAACTACACAGTCGAGTCCGAAGCCGCGCTCGTCGCCGGTGGGAAGGCGTTCGAATGGCGCCAGGTGGTGGACATCGTGGCCGGTCGCGACACGGAACTCGAACTCACGACGGCCAACGCCGAGATCGTCACGGCCGAGGCCTCGCCGACGGAGCCGGATGCCCCCAGGGAACACGACGCATGGGGGCTGCTCCTCCAGTGGCAGGACAGCCTGGTCCAGGTCTGGACTCCTACCAGGCATGGCTCCGGCTTCGTCGTGGGCGACGGCCTGATCGCGACGTCGCAGCGGGTCGTCGGCACCGGACCGCAGGTCGAGGTGCAGGTCACCCCCACGCTGAAGGTCGCCGGGCGCGTGGTCGCTGCCGACGCGGACCGCGACGTGGCGCTCGTGTGGATCCATCCCTCGGTCCTTGATGCGCGCGCCTCGCTACCGCTCGGCTGCGGCGGGGCCGGGACTCAGGGCGTTGCACGGGGGCAGACGATCGTTGCCGTGGGCCAACCCATGCGCGGGCAGTCGTATCCCTCGAAGGGCACGGTGCGGCGCACGCAACAGGGCGCCCTGACCGTGGAGCTCGATGTGCCCGTCGCGAGCGTGGGCGGACCGGCGTTTGGAACCGATGGGACCGTCGTCGGCCTGACGACAGTGGCGGCCGCCTCGAGTGCGGCCGAGGCCGAGACGCAGGTGGTGCGCGTCGAGGCACTGTGCGACGTTCTGCCGACGGCTCTCACGGCGACGACAGGCGCGATGCCGCCGCCCGCCACGCCATTGCCCGTGGAACCTGGAACGCCGGTGGCCGACGATTCTGCTGCGCGAGACGGCGAAACGCCGCGCGGGTAGCCTGGCACCCTACGCTACCTCGTCCGCGACGTTCGACATCGGCCTGGTCACCCCCGTGTCGGCGTTCGCCGGTCTCGAAGGGTCGATGGACTTCGGCCAGTGGACGGACTACGTGGCCGGACGACTGCCGGTGCTGCTGGTGCGCGTGACGCCGAAGCAGGTGGAGCGCCTCTGGTTGAAGGTGGCCCGTGGCGTGGCCATGACGCAGGGCATCGCACTGCCGCCCATCACGCAGTTCGCGCCCGGCGTCGCCGGCGTGCGCATCCGCTGCGGCACCGCGGACGTGGTCCCGATCGACCCCTTCGTCATCGAACGACGCACGTCCGAGACCGATGCCGTGCGTGAGGGACTGCTCGTGCTGACGCCGGACGCCATCGGACCGCACTGCGGCACTGTCAGCATCGAAGTGACGTCCGAGAAGAAACCGGGCAAGAAGGAAATCGCCACGGTCGATGCCAGAATCCTGCGTCAGGTGTGGGACGACCTCGCGCCCTGGCGTGTCGCGGACACGCCACGCTGACCCACCGCCAACGTTCGTAGGCGCGGACTCTCATGAATCTCGTTGGCGCCAGGCTCGTCCGGCGCCGCCCCGCCCGCGGGACAGTCCCGCGTCTACGGATCCCGGATCTCCCGCGGCTACGAATCCCGGGTCTCCCGCGGCTACGCATCCCGGATCTCGCGCGGCTACGAACGTCGGATTCGTGCCGGGCTGGTGGCGCCGGCGCCATGGGTCGCTCGTCCCGCGGGCGGCCGGACGAGCGCAATCACCGGCGCCCGAGCGCGTCGCGAAGCTTGTCGGCGAGGGAACCCAGACCGCCGGCGGGCGCCTCGGTGGCCCTCGCGACCGCTTCCGCCTCCTCTGCCTGCTCGGCGGCGAGGCCTGCCGTCGTCGTGCCCTCCGGCACTGGCGAGAGGCCAATGCGACGGGCGACCGGGTCCACGGTGACGATCTGGAAGGTGCCGGCCTGACCGGCCTTCACCAGTCGCCGCCAGGCATCCCGCTGCCCGGCGGGGAACGTCGACGCGTGCGCCAGGCCCTCGATTCCCGGTTCGAGCTCGACGAAGGCGCCGAACTCGGCAAGCCGGGTGACGGTGCCACTGTGAACCTGACCTACGGCGTACGTCTCGGCCGCCTTCGTCCACGGATCCTCGGCGAGCTGCTTCAACCCGAGCGCGATTTTGTTCGTGGCCTCGTCCACGCGCAGGACCTTCACGGTGACCTCGTCGCCGACCTGGACGACCTGCGACGGGTCGCTCACGCGCGACCACCCGAGTTCGGAGACGTGTACGAGGCCCTGCACGCCGCCGCCGAGATTCGACGAAGGCGCCGAACGACGGCACCGAGACGACCCGGCCCGTGAGCACGGCCCCGGGTACGACGGCCTTGCGGACCTCGTCGGCCTTCTCCTGCTGCTCCTGCTCGAGCAGGGCTCGACGCGACACGACGATGCTGCGGCCGTTGTCGCGGTACTCGGTGATGTGGAACGTGAAGGTGCGTCCGACATGCGCCTCGGGGTCGGGCGTTCGGGTGAGGTCCATCTGCGAGAACGGGCAGAACGCACGAGCCCGCGCGACGCGGACGTCATAGCCGCCCTTGATCACGGCCTGGACCGTGCCCTCCACGGGCAGGCGGGCGTGGAAAGCCCCTTCGAGTTCCTTCTCGGTGGCGGCCCGGCGCGCGAGCCGGCGCGAAAGCGTGAGTCCACCGGCGGTGTCGACGACGACGGCCTGGAAGCGGTCGCCGACGGCCACCTCGAGCTGGCCGTCCTCGCCCTTCAGCTCGGACACGTCCACCACCGCTTCGCTCTTGGAGCCGACGTCGACGAGAGCCACTTCGTCGCCGATGCTCACGACAGTGCCCTCGACGGTCTGTCCCTTCGTGAGGCGCGAGGCGCGCGTCGAGGCTTCGAACAGCGCCGCGAAGTCCTCTTCGGCGAAGTTTTCGGGTTCGGTCATCCCTTCAAGGTAATGCAAATCAGCCGCGCCGTGCGCCAGCAGCACCTGCACGACCCCGGCCTGCCCGTGAGCGCGGGCGATGGTCAGCAGCGAATCGCCACCCGTGGTCCGCGCGTTGGCGGGAACCCCGGCGGCCAGCGCGCGCCGGAGTGTCCCGGCGTCGCCTGTGCGAGCCGACTCGAAGGCCAGCAGCGTGAGCTGGGTAAGGTCGGGGAGGGTCATCGGCGGCCGGGTCCGTGATCTGAATGGTCTACGAATCCGGGGGGTAGAATGCGCGCACAGTGCCGACGACCGCAACGAGTGACGCGCCCGGGCACGCCGGCATCGAGCCGGCGCTGCCGCCGCTCAAGTGGGCGGGAGGCAAGCGGTGGCAGGTGCCCCTGCTGCAAACGATCTGGGCAGCGCATCGGCACCGGCGGCTCGTGGAGCCGTTTTGTGGCGGGCTGGCCGTCCCGCTGGGTCTGCGGCCGGAACGGGCCTGGCTCAACGACCTGAACCCCCACCTGATCAACTTCTACCGCTGGCTGCAGCGCGGCCTGCGCATCGACATCCCTCTCGCGAACGACAGCGACCTGTTCTACGCGCACAGGGCCCGCTTCAACGCGCTGCTGGAGGACGGCCTCGGTGACTCGGCGGAGGCGGCAGCCCTGTTCTACTTCCTCAACAGAACCGGGTACAACGGGCTGTGCCGCTTCAATCGGCGCAACAGGTTCAACGTGCCGTTCGGCCGGTACAGGTCGATTCGGTACCTCACGGACCTGGGCGGCTATCGGTCCGTGCTCGCGCCGTGGACCTTCACCTGCGTGGAGTTCGACGCGCTGCCCCTCGAGCCGGACGACTTCGTCTACGCCGACCCGCCTTACGACGTCGAGTTCCGGCAGTACTCGGCCCGTGGCTTCGGCTGGGTCGACCAGGTGCGCACGGCCGAGTTCCTGGCTGCTCACCCAGGCCCTGTCGTCCTCGCCAACCAGGCCACTTCGCGCATCCTCGACCTGTACGAGGCCCTCGGGTTCGATATGCGACTGCTGGATGCGCCCCGCCGTATCAGCTGCGATGGCAATCGCGCGCCTGCCCGGGAAGTGCTGGCGACGCGCAACCTCGGAGGCGCCGCCACCGACCCGTGAACGGGTGCAGACCGTCACGACTCCCTGCCGAGCCGTTCGTAGTCGTCCGGCGTGTCGATGTCACGAAGCACCCCGGGATCCTCCACGTCCACGTCGTGCACGGCCCCGTCCGCCGCAAGCGCGCGCATGACGACCCGGGCGCCCTGCGCGGGATCGGCCGACTCGAGCAGTGGCAGGACATCCCGGTGCCAGATCACGGGATGTCCGTGACGACCCTCGATGCACGGGCGTACCGCGAGGGCGTCCGCATGCCCCGTGGCGGCGATCAGAGTCCGTACAGTCGAGGTTCGCACGGCAGGGACGTCGACGAGGGTGACGAGGGCCCAGTCGGCGCCGGCCCGCGCAAAGGCCCAGCGCAGGCCGTGCAGCAGGGAGGACAGTTGCCCCTCCTCGTGGCGGGGATTGGGCAGGACCGTCACGTCGCCGGCGGCCAGAACAGGGGCGATCCGATCGTGATGGACGCCCGTGACAACGGCCAGGGGGGCCACGCCGGCCTCGCGTAATGTGTCGGTCACATGTAGCACGAGGGGCCGGCCTGTCGCAGGCCAGGGCAGCAGAGCCTTGGGCCAGCCCATCCTCGAGGAACGGCCTCCGGCGAGCACGATTCCTGGCATGACGTGGAACTGTGCTTGCGCTATTTGCGTCCAAACCATATCGTCGAGGCAGTCGTGAGGCGGCCGGCCGCTGGCGGGTCACCGTGTAGTCCAGTGGCGTCACCACGCCGCTGGCTGCCAGTATCTGCTGCTTCGGACACGCCGGGGGAATCGCTTGGAGCGCGTACGGGACGCGCCAGTCCTTCCGGCCAGCCACCCTCGCACGCGCCGCGTTCGGCCGGGCGGGGTCTCCTGTGGCGCTTCGCGCCCAGGGGGACATCGGAGGTTACGGTATGCCGTCGGGAACCATTGCTCGCCTGCTCATCGACAAGGGCTTCGGCTTCATTCGGGATGAAGCGGGCGTTGAACATTTCTTCCATCGGAGCGCCGTTCGCGGCGCCGTGTTCGAGCTGCTTCGCGAGGGCCAGCGCGTCGAGTTCACTGCCGAGGATTCCGGCAAGGGCCCGCGCGCGGGAGACGTGAGACTGCTCGACGCGTAAGGTGGCCGCGCCTTGCGCGGACGCCAGCCAACGAGGGGCCGACATCCATCCGGGTGCCGGCCCTTTCTCGTGATGGCGCCCGCAGACACGTGGCGGAAGCCCCTGGGAGTCGAACCCAGCCGTCCCGCATGGCGGGACACCACCGGTTTTGAAGACCGGGAGGGCCACCGGGCCCCATTGGCTTCCATGATCCGCGCCGGACGGCTGGCCGTGCTCAGGCCTGCCCTGTCCCGCCCCCAAACACCCGGAGCACTTCATCGACGTCGCTGAGGTCGTGAAAGACGACGTCGGCCCCCGCGTCGAGCAGCGACGCGCGGTCGAACTGCCCCGTCGTCACGCAGACGGCGCGAACCCGGCCCATGCGCGCCACCGCCACGTCGTTGGGCGTGTCGCCGATGATCACCACGTCGGAGGGGTCGATGTCGTGGCCTGTGCGGTCGCGGTACCGCGCCAGGGCCACGGGCAGCAGGTCGTTCCTGTCGACGGCATCCTCCCCGAACGCCCCCCATGCGAAGTGGCGCCAGAGATCGTAGTAGCCGAGCTTGATGGCGGCGGTCTGCGAGAAATTCCCCGTCAGCAGGGCGACGTGGTACGACGGGTCGCCCGCCAGACGATCGAGCAGCGCGTGGACGCCCGGGAGCACGCCCGGTCCGCCCCCGGCCAGCTCCAGTTCTTCTTGCAGTAGCCCCTTGTAGGTCTCCCGGATCTGGTCGCGAAGCTCGGTGGTCAGCTCCCGGTCCACGGCCGCACGGACGCCCTCGCGCAGGATGATGCTGTCGGTGCGGCCGGCCACGGGGATGCCGTCCAGCGCGCGTTCAATGCCCAGCGTCACCTCGAGGGCGCGCTTGATGGCGCGATAGCCAGCCCCTCCGGTGGTGATGAGGGTGCCGTCGATGTCGAACAGCAGGAGCGTGGGCATTCTCGGGAGTCGGGAGTCGGGAACCGGGAGTCGGGAGTCGGGAGTCGGGGAGTCGGGAGTGGGAAGGTCAGGGCCGGCGATCCGAGCCCGGCCGGTGTGCCGTCATGCGAGCGCCAGCGGCGTGAGCGCACCCGTGCCGGGATGCAGTTGCAGGTGGCGCGTCGCGACGCGGCGGGCGAACTCCCGGTCCTGGCTGCACGCCAGCAGCGTCATTCCCCGCGCCTCGGCCACGCGACGCACGTCATCGGCGAGCGCAGGGCGGTCCCCTGCCTCCAGCGCCGCCGTCGGGTGTTCGAGGAGCAGCAGGGCCGGCGACAGCGCGATCGATCGCGCGAGGTGGATACGCATCCGGATGGTGACGGGCGCCTCGTGCGCCTGCCTGTCGAGCCACGCCGCGTCGATGCCAGCCTCCCGCGCGAGGGCGTCGACGCGGGGAACGAGGTCGTCGGGCACCGGGTCGATCTCGATCGTGAGCGGCAGCGCGACGTTCTGCCGCACGGTCATGCCCTCGAGCAGCACGGCCCGTGCGGTGACGATACCGAACCGGTCCAGAGACGTCAGCCACTCGTCGCCGTCGGTGATGTCGTGCGTGGCGCGGCCGAACACCCGGACCTCACCGCTGTCGGGCAGCGTGGCGCCGTTGATCAGGTTGGTGACGACTTCGGCCCCGATGACGTCGATGCCGCTGAGGACGATGCGCGCCCCTGTCGGAATCTCGAGATCCAGCAGGCGGAGCGGCCGCAGGCCCCTGTAGTCCTTCACGACGCCCGTGCATCGCACCACCGGCTCGTCCGGGGTCACGCGCCGGCTCCGTCCCCATCCCCGTGCGTGCCCGTGTCCTTGCGCGTGAGGATCCGGTACTCGCGGATCAGGAGCTCGAGGTGCTCGCGTTCCTCGTCGGCAAACTCCAGGAAGATGCGCTTGCCTTCCGAGTCCTCGAACTTCTCGCCGTAGCGCTTGAAGAACCTGTGGGAGCCGCGCTCGCACTTGATCCCCAGCATCAGGGCGTCCTTGTCACTCGTGACGTTGCGCAACGCCTCCACACCGGCCGAGAACAGCCCGCTGGACGCCCCGCGGAAGAACAGGAACTGTGGCTGATCCTCGAGGTCGGGCTCACCCTCGATCAACTGCCTGTAGCGTGTCTCGAGCCGCTCGAGATGGTCGTCCTCGTCGGTGGAGAGCTGCTCGAAGATGGACCGCGCACGCGCGTCCCGGGTGATCGCCGCCGCGCGCTCGTAGAACTCGCGGCCCGAGCGTTCCGTGGCGATCGCGATCCGCAGCGCATCGCGGGCGAACAGGGACTCGGTCGACGCCAGGGGTCGCGCCGCCGGACGGCCTGTCCTGCAGGCCTCGCAGGTGCCGTACAGCTGGACCACCGCCTGCGTGACGGTAAACGCGCGAGCCTCGGCCACCTCCTCGATCATCTGCTCGATGTCGGAGCTGAGGAACTCCATCGACTGGTTGCAGGACTTGCAGATGAGATGGAAATGCCGCGGATGCCTGTAACTGTGCTCGAACCGGAATCGGCCCTCGCCGAAGTCCACCTTCCGCGCCATGCCCGCGGCTTCCATCCACGCCAGCGTCCTGTAGACGGTGGCGCGGCTGATCCGCTGGTCCTCCTTGCGGATCAGATCGACGAGGTCGTCGGCTGTGAGATGGCCATCCTGGCGCAGGAAGACGTCGACGATCCGGTCGCGCTTGCTGGATCGCTTGCTGCCGGC
The DNA here is from genome assembly GCA_963715265.1 of uncultured Acidobacteriota bacterium. Classification (GTDB taxonomy): domain Bacteria; phylum Acidobacteriota; class Vicinamibacteria; order Vicinamibacterales; family Vicinamibacteraceae; genus Luteitalea. Next base: position 552,314 of record CAVQRQ010000022.1, on the reverse strand, counting down.
GGGGCGCAGGCTTTCGATGTAGGCGGCCGTGGACTTCTCTGACATGGTGGACGCCAGGTGACCTACCTCACGCTGAAAGGACGAGGGCTCGACACCGCGACGGGCCGTCGACGCCGACGCCCACTGGGGCTGCGCGGGTCAGACCGAGAACGACGAGCCGCACCCGCAGGTCGACTTGGCGTTCGGGTTCTTGATGGTGAATCCGCCGCCCGACAGGTTGTCGACGAAGTCCACCTCGGCTCCCTTGAGGTACCGCACGCTGATCGGGTCCACGAAGAGGCGCACGCCGTTGCACTCGACGACCCTGTCGACCTCGGCCGTCGGTTGGGCGTCCTCGATCATCAGCCCGTACTGGAATCCGGAGCAGCCGCCGCCCTGGACGAACACACGCAGGCCAGCGGCCGGCTTGCCTTCCTCGGCGAGCAACTCGTTGATCTTCTCGGCCGCGATGGACGTGACATTGATCATGGTGATGATGGCTCCTTCTGGCCGCGGGGTCGCCAAAGCCCGAAGGGCGAAGGCACCTCATGGCAGTATAGCGACCGGCCCGAGGCCGCGGCAACCGACAGCCGCGTCAGACCCTGTCGCCCGGCACGGCGTCACACCGACATGACCGACCAACAGCGCCCCCTGTTCCTGGCTGGCACCGCTCGGCAGACCGAGACGAGCGTCGACGTCCGCTCTCCCTTCGACGCGTCGCTCGTGGCGCGCGTCGCGGCAGCCGGTCCTGCCGAGTACGAGGAAGCGGCCCGGGCCTGCGTCGCGGCCGCGCCGGTGGTGGCGGCGCTCCCGCTCCACGAGCGGGCGCGCATCCTGCGGGCCGTCGCGGGCGCCCTGCGCACCGAGAAGGAGTCGTTCGCGAGGCGCCTCGTCGCCGAAGCGGGCAAGCCGATCCGCGATGCGCGTACCGAAGTGGACCGCGCCGCCATGACGTTCGACGTGGCGGCAGAGGAAGCCCGGCGGCTGCCTGGCGCCGGTGAGGTCGTACCCATGGACCTCGCCCCGCACGGCGAGGGACGCTTCGCGCTCACCCGGCGCGTGCCGATCGGGCCCGTCGCGGCCATCTCGCCGTTCAACTTCCCGCTCAACCTGGTGGCACACAAGCTGGCGCCGGCCCTGGCGGCCGGCAACCCGGTGGTGCTCAAACCCGCCAGCCGCACACCGCTGTCGGCGCTGGCGCTGGCTGACCTCATGCACGACGCCGGGCTGCCGCCCGGGGCCCTCAGCGTGCTCCCCATGACCCGCGAGACCGGGGACCTGCTGGTGCGCGACGACCGCTACCGGCTGCTGACCTTCACGGGGTCCGCGGAAGTCGGGTGGGCCATGAAGGCCAGGGCCGGCAAGAAGAAGGTCGTGCTGGAACTGGGAGGGAACGCAGCCGTGATCGTGGACCGGAGCGCCGACGTCGAGGTCGCGGCCGAGCGCATCGCCGCGGGTGGTTTCGGGTTCGCCGGCCAGAGCTGCATCTCAGTCCAGCGCGTGTACGTGCACACGGACGCCTGGGAGCCGTGGCTGGCGGCATTCCTGCCGCGCGTGGAAGCTCTGATCGTCGGCGATCCCGTGGACGAGCGGACCACCGTGGGCCCGCTCATCAGCGCCGGGGACGTGGACCGGATCGACACGTGGGTCCGTGAGGCGGTGTCCCGGGGCGCCTCGGTCCTCTGCGGCGGCGAGCGTCGTTCCGGCCAGGTCTACGCGCCCACCGTCCTTACTGGTGTTCCGCGAGACGCGAAGGTCTGCGCGGAGGAAGCATTCGCGCCCGTGGTCGTGGCCGAACGCGTGGCCAGTCTCGACGAGGCGCTCGACGCCGTGAACGACTCGGCGTTCGGGCTGCAGGCCGGGTTGTTCACCTCGGAGCTCGAGCCGGCGCTGACGGCCTTCGACAGGCTGGAGGTCGGCGGCCTGCTCGTCAACGACGTCCCGACCTACCGTATCGATCACATGCCGTACGGCGGGGTGAAGGACTCAGGCCTTGGCCGTGAGGGCCCTCGCTACGCCATCGAGGACATGACGGAACTGCGCCTGCTGGTCGTGCGCAGGTGAGCCGGGGTACGGTGGCTGGCGGTTGGAGTGGAATCATGAAGCTCGCACTCATCTACCTGGCGCTGCCTGCGCTGCTGTTGGGCGCCGCCTGCAACACGAAGCAGGAGTCGCCGGCGGCGGCCGACGCGGCTCGCCCCGACGCGGCCGCCCCGACGGGCACCGAGGCGCCTGTGGCGCCTGCCCCGCAGACCGAGGCACCGCCGACCGACGCGCCCGCATCGGCACCGGCTCCCGAGCCGGCCGCCGCGCCACCAGCGGCACCGCCCAGCCCTCGACGCGCGCCCGCGGCAGCGACGGGGCGAGGCCCGGTGTCGTCAGGGACGACCGGATCGCCATCGCCCTCGGGCCCCGAGGCGACTCCCCTGCCTGCAACGCCAGCCGCAGAAGCACCGCCGCCAGCCCCGGAACCCGTTCGGGTGCGAACGGTCACGGTGCCGGCTGACACGCCCCTGCGCCTGACGCTGTTGACCGACGTGGCCTCCGACACGAGCGCCGTGGAGGATCGGGTGTCGGCCCGGGTCGCCGCCGACGTCGCCGTGGCAGGAGAGACGGTCATCCCCGCGGGCTCGCGCGTGACGGGCGTGGTCACGTACGCCGAGCCGAGCGGCAAGGTCAAGGGACGCGCGGCGCTCACGGTCCGCTTCCGGACCATCACCATCGGATCGAGGACCTACGACATCACCGCGGAGCCGCTCCGGAGGGTGGCCAGCGGCACCAAGGCGAAGGATGCCGGCAAGATCGGCATCGGCGCCGGCGCCGGCGCGATCGTCGGCGGCATCATCGGCGGGCGCAAGGGCGCGGGAATCGGCGCGGCCGTGGGCGGGGCCGGCGCGACGGGCGTCGTCCTGTCGACGACGGGCGACGAAGTGCGCCTGGCGTCGGGCACGGCCATCTCGACGCGGCTGGATTCGCCCCTCGTCGTCGAGGTGCAGCCCTGACCTCTGGAAGCACCACTCCGATGGCAGCGACGTCCGCCGGCAGGCACCTGGTTCCCGCGACGTTGGCCGCGCTCCTGCTGGCCAGCCTGCCCCTGCACGCCCAGCAACCGCGGCCGCGGGAGGCCGACCCCAGCCCCCGGACGGGGTCCGTGGCAGCGCCGCGCACGCCTGCGGTGCCCGCACAGCCACGTCCCGTCCCTCCGCAACTGCCCCGGCAGGCACGCCCGGCGCCTCCCGCACCCGCCGCCGAACAGCGCGGACACGGCCGGCTGTTCCAGCCGCAGGATCTCGGGATGCTTGAGGGGCCGGACCGGGAGGCCTGGCAGCGTCCGGACCAGATCATGGACGCACTCGGCATCGGCGATGGGTCGGTCGTGGCTGACCTCGGCGCCGGGGGCGGCTGGTTCACCGTCCGTCTCGCCAAACGGGTGGGCCCCAACGGGGTGGTCTACGCCGAGGACATCCAGCCGCAGATGATCGAGGCCATCCAGCGACGGGTAGACCGCGAGAAGTTGCTCAACGTGTCCACGGTGCTCGGGGCCGCGGACCATCCGGCGCTCCCGCCTGCCCGGCTCGACGCCGCGTTGATGGTGGACACCTTCCACGAGGTCGTCGACACTCGATCGCTGCTCACCAACGTGCGCGCCGCCCTGAAGCCGGGAGGACGCCTCGGGATCGTCGAGTACCGCACCGACGGCGGCGGCCCCGGGCCGGCGCCAGACGAGCGCATGGCCGCGGCACAGGTGATCCGTGCGGCGCAGGCCGCGGGATTCCGACTCCTCCGCCAGGAGGACTTCCTCCCTTACCAGTACCTGCTGGTCTTCACGCCGGCGCCCTGACCCGCGCGGCGGCGCCACTCGGACCGGTCACGCCGGCAACGCGCCATCTCGCGCGGGGAAGGATAAGATCCCGGCCCGTGCGCTACGCGGATCGGGTCGTCGTCGTCACGGGTGGGACCCGCGGCATCGGTGAGGGCATCGTGCGGGCGTTCGTGCGCGAGGGCGCGCGGGTCGTCGCGGTCTCCAACGAACGCGCGGCTGGCGAGGACCTCGCCGCCGAGGTCGGCAACGGGTGCGTGTTCGCTTACGCCGACGTGCGGGTCGAGCACGAGGTCCGCGCCGTCATCGATGGCGCCGCCGATCGACACGGGCGGCTCGACTGCCTGGTCAACAACGCGGGCACGCACATGGCCCACCGGGCCATCGACGACATCACGCCCGCGGAGTTCCGCGCGCTGATCGAACTGAACCTCGTCAGCCAGTTCCTCGCGTGCCGGATCGCCCTGCCCCACCTGCGCCGGACAGGGGGCAGCATCATCAACATGGCCAGCCTCGTGGGATCCATCGGCCAGGCGCACGCCGTGGACTACGTCGCCACCAAGGGCGCGATCGTGGCGCTGACCAAGGCGCTCGCGATCGACGAGGCCGCGCACGGCGTCCGCGTCAACAGCGTCTCGCCCGGCAACATCGACACCCCGCTCTGGCAGTCCTTCGCCGATGCGGCCGACGATCCCGGCGCGGCGCGCCAGGAGGGCGCGGCCGCGCAGTGGCTCGCACGTCTCGGCACCGCCGACGAGGTCGGGCGCCTGTGCGTGTACCTGGCCGCGGAAGCCACGTACACGACAGGCGTCGACCACCTCGTCACGGGCGGCGCCGAGCTCGGGTACGGCGCCAAGGCGCCCGCGGCGTCACTTCCCGTACTGCGCCACCTGCTCGGAGATCGCTGACGTGTCGCCCACGACGACCATCGTCATCTTCGACGGGTCCAGGTAGGTCCCGGCGATGCGGCGGACGTCCGCCGGTGTCACGGCCTGCATCTTCGGCACCAGCGTCCGGAGGTAGTCCTGGCCGAGGCCGTGCTGACGCGTGAACTCGAGCTGCGTGATGATGCCGCCGCGCGACGAGTTCTGCAGCACGAACAGTCCCGCCATGTAGTTGCGGATCCCCGCGAGCTCCTCTTCGGGCGGCGCGTCCTTCCGCAGCCGATCCACCTCGAAGAAGATCTCCTTCATCGAGGCACCCGTGACGTCGGTGGTCACGTCGGCCACCTGCACCCAGTGCGCCGCACCAGGATGCGCGACGAGACTGCTGTTGGGCGAATAGGTGTACCCCTTCTGCTCGCGGATGTTGGCCGTGATGCGGGAGGCGAACGACCCGCCGAGCAGCGCGTTGGTCACCCGCAGCGCGATGTAGTCGGGATGGCTCGGGGCCACGACGGGCAGCCCGATGTACACGGTCGACTGCGGCGCCTTCGGCCTGTCCACGACGTGCAGGCCGCGCGTGGACGACATGGCGGGCGGGCGTCGCGCCGGTGCAACCCCGCGCGCCCATCCCTCGAACTGATCGCGCACGGCGCGGCGCACCGCCGGGGCGTCGAAGCGGCCGACCACGTACAGGTGAGACCGGCCTGCGCCGAACGTGGCGGCGTGGAAGGCCCGCACGTCGGCCACCGTGTACGCCGCGATCATCTCGGGCGTCGGGAAGACCCGCCCGTACGCATGGTCGCCGTACAGCACCTTGTTGAACCGTTCCTCCGCCATCCCGGACGGCCGGGATCGGGCCAGCGACAGTTGCCGCGCGAGGTCGGCCTGGAGGCGCGCCAACTCGGACTCCGGGAACGCCGGTCGGCGAGCCACGTCCGCAATGATGCCGACGGCCGCAGCGGCGTGCTCCGAGAGCACGTCGGTGCCGATGGACGACGTGTCGGCGCGGACGACAACAGCCAGGCTGCCGCCCATCTGCGCGAGACTTTCGGCCACCACGTCCGCCGATCGCGACGTGGTGCCCTCCTTCAGCATCGCGCCCATCAGATCGGCCAGCCAGATCTGCCGCGGCCCCTCGTCGGCGTTCGCCGCATCGACAGTGAGCTGGACCGTCACCTTCGGTATCGTCCCGTATGGCACCAGCGTGACGCCGAGGCCGTTGGGCAGCGTGAAGGTCTCGGCCGGCGGCAGCGTGAACGGCCGGGGAGGATCGCCGGCGGGCGGCGTCTGCCGTGCCGGGGTCTGGGCGGCGGCCGCGGACACCACGAGAATCGCGGCCGAGGCGAGGACGAGAGTGCGACTCACACGCATCGGTCTACTCCTGTCCCGCCGGGGCGGTCTGGCCCGGCTCCACGACGAGCACTGTGCGATTGGTCGGGCGCAGGTACTCCCGCGCGGTCCGCTGGAGGAGCGCAGGCGTGACCGCGCGGAACCCGGTCTCCACGTCGTTGATTCGAGCCGGGTCGTCGTCGAAGAGCGCGAACGACGCGAGCAGGTCGGCCGTGCCCACGCCATTCAGTTGACCGAGTTCGTCGTAGAACGCGGAGCGGAGCTTGATGAGGGCTCGGTCGAGTGTGGCCTGGTCCACCGGCGTCTCCTGCAGCCTGCTGATGGCGGCATCCATCGTCGCCAGGATCTCGTCGGCGGTGTTGGCCGGCTCGTGCACGAGGGAGCCGATCCAGAGCATCGGGCCCGCGTAGTTGAACATGTTGCCGAGCATGTTGATGCCGCCGCTCACGTCACCGGCATACGCCTTCTTCTTCACGAGTTCCTGGTGGAGCACGCTGTCCTGGCCCTGCAGGAGGATCTGGTCGAGTAGACCCATCGCGTAGTACTCCGGCGTGTTGCGGGCCGGCATGTGGTAGCCGAACGCCAGCGCCGGCTTGGTCGCCAGGGCGTCCTTCTTCGTGAACCGCTTCTGCTCGACCTGCCGCGGCTCGGTCAGGTCGGGCTGCGCCGTGGGCTTCGGGCCGGTGATGCCCGCGAAGTACTTCTCCACCATGCCCTTCGCCCTGGCCTCGTCGAAGTCGCCGACGACAACGAGTACGGCGTTGGCCGGCGTGTAGTAGGTGCGGAAGAAGTCCTGGACGTCGGCCAGCGTGGCCGCCTGGAGATCGTCGAGGTCGCCGTAGAAATTGTGAGCGTTGTACCAGTTGGTATTGGCGTACTGCGGCAGATCCAGCCACGGGAACCCGCCGTACGGCTGGTTCAGGACGTTGACCTTGACCTCGTTGGTCACGACGCCCTGCTGGTTCGTCAGGTTCTCCTGCGTGATGTCGAGACCGCGCATCCTGTCGGCCTCGGCCCACAGGGCCGTTTCCAGCGTATGCGCGGGGAGCACCTCGAAGTAGTTGGTGAAATCGAACCGGGTCGATCCGTTGAGCACGCCGCCGTTGCGCTGCACGAGGCGGATGAACTCCATCTTGCCGAGGTTGGCCGACCCCTGGAACATCATGTGCTCGAACAGGTGGGCGAACCCCGTGCGGTCCTTCGGCTCGACCCGGAAGCCAATCCGGTAGTACACGGCCACGACGACCGTCGGCGCCGTGGTGTCGCGCGACAGGACGACCTTGAGCCCGTTGGGCAGCGTGTAGTACGTGACGGGGACCTGGTACCCCGCCGGGGAACCCTGCGCCAGCGCAGGCGTATGGGGCACCGCGACAGCCGCCGCGAGGGCGATGGCCACGGAGCCCAGTGTTCGTGTCAACATGCGTCCTCCAGGGACCGGCGTACCTGCGGCCCGGGTGTCGTGGCCGGCGAACCGGCCAACGACTCTCAGTACGAGCGACCCCGCCCGTCCGTTCGTCCAACCGATGGTGCCATCCGTCAACCAGCCATGGCCATTGCGCTGACAATCGCCGGTAGCGACTCCGGAGGTGGGGCCGGCATCCAGGCCGACCTCAAGACGTTTGCCGCCCTCGGGGTCTTCGGGACGAGCGCGATCACCGCCGTCACGGCCCAGAACACGCTCGGTGTCAGGGGCGTCGAGATGATGCCCGTGGGCCTGATCGTGGCGCAGATCGAGGCGGTGCTCGAGGACTTCCCGGTAGACGCACTGAAGACGGGCATGCTCGGCACGGCCGCGATCGTGGAGGCGGTGGCCGGGGTTCTGGCCGGTCGAGGGACCGGACGCGTGGTCGTGGATCCCGTCATGCTGTCCAAGAGCCGGCATCGCCTCCTGAGCGACGACGCGATCGACGTCATGGTGCGGATGCTGCTCCCCCTGGCTGCCGTGGTGACGCCCAACGCACCGGAAGCCGAGGCGCTGACGCGACACGAGGTGCGCACCGAGGCCGATGCCCGTGAGGCTGCGCGGCGCCTGCACGAACTCGGCGCCGCCGTCGTCGTCGTCAAGGGCGGGCACCTCGAAACACCCGACGTGGTGGACCTGCTCTACGACGGCCGTCAGTTCGTGGAGTCCAGGGGACCCCGTCACGCGACGCGCCACACCCACGGGACGGGGTGCACGTTCGCCGCCGCGATGGCCGCTGGACTGGCGACCGGTCTCGACGTCGCTGACGCGTTCCGCGCGGCCCGGACCTACCTGGACGGCGCGATTCGCCATGCCCCCGGCCTCGGGCACGGCGCGGGCCCGGTGGACCACTTCTGGAACGTCGAACGCCGAACGCCGAATGCCGAACGTCTCTGACTCGAGGCGGGGAATCGGTCGGAGAGGAGATGGCCGGCTCGGAGAGCCGGCCCTACCTAACCCATGGTGCGCTGGCCCTTCCCCTCGATTAGGTAGGGATGGCCGTCCCGGCCGTCCATGAGCCGTCCCGGCCGTCCGTCGTCGACTCCCGACTCCCGACTCCCGACTCCCGCCTCCCGACTCCCGCTTCCCGCTTCCCGCTTCCCGACAGCGAGCCTCGCGAAGCGGGCCGAGTCGTATACTGAGATGTTGCTGCCGTTCGCGATTTCCGACGACCCGCTCGATCCGGCTGGACTGCTCGCGCTGGCGCAGGCACGGCACGCCGAACAGGCCGGCCACGACGACAGGGAGGGGCCGGGAGCTGTCGTGCTGTTCGTCGGAGTCGTGCGGGGGCGTCATCAGGGGCAGACGGTGCAGGCCTTGACGTACGAGGCCTATGCGCCGCTGGCCGTCGCCGCCTTCGAGCGCATCGAGCGAGAAGCCGCCGACAGGCTGCCTGGCGTGGTCCTGTGCCTGCACCATCGGGTCGGCACGCTCGGGGTGGGCGAGACATCCATCGTGATTGCCTCGGCCTCGGCCCACCGCGCCGAGGCCTACGCGGCGTCGCGGTTCGCCATCGAGCGGGTGAAGCAGATCGCGCCCGTGTGGAAGCGGGAGCACGTGGTCGGCGGGGCGTCGTGGGTGGAGGGCGCCAGCGTGGACCCGGAGGACCCGGCCGCGCTGCAGGAGGCCTGGGGGCGGGCATGCCCGTGACCGTGCGCCTGTTCGCGCGCCTCCGGGAAATCGCCGGCACCGAGGAGTTGCGCCGCCCGTTGCCCGACCCGGCGACAGTCGCTGGCGTCTGGCAGGCGCTGACGGCGGAGTGGCCGGACCTGGCGCCGTACGCCGGCAGCCTCTCGTGCGCCGTCAACGCGCAGTACGCGCGCATGACGACGCCCGTGCACGAGGGGGATGAGGTGGCGTTCCTGCCGCCCGTATCGGGCGGGTAGGGACATCGAACCGTAGGTCCTTTCTTATGTTGGACAAGCTCGCGTCCGTCGAGGCGCAATACAACTACCTGATGGGGCTCATCGCCGACCCGGCGGTGCAGGCCGACGCGCAGGCGTACCGGACGCACACCAAGACCCTGTCGGACCTGCAGGAGCTGGTGGACGCCTACCGGTCGCTCAAGTCGCTCGAGGAACAGCTGGCGCAGGCGCGCGAGCTGGTCTCCGGCGGCGATGCCGACATGGCGGCTCTGGCCAGGGAGGAACTGGCCGACCTCGAACCCCGGCACGTGCAGTTGCTCGAGCACGTGAAGTTTCTTCTGATCCCGAAGGATCCCCTCGACGCCCGGAACGTCGTGCTCGAGGTGCGCGCCGGAACGGGTGGCGAGGAAGCCGCGCTGTTTGCCGCCGAGCTGTTCCGCATGTACGCGCGCTACGCCGAGCGCCAGGGGTGGAAGTTCGAGGTCATGTCCACGAGCGACGCCGATGCGGGCGGCATGAAGGAAGGCATCGCGACGATCGAGGGCAAGCAGGTCTACAGCCATCTCAAGTACGAGAGCGGCGTGCATCGCGTGCAGCGCGTGCCGGCCACCGAGGCCAGCGGCCGCATCCACACGTCGACGGCCACCGTCGCGGTCCTGCCCGAAGCCGAGGAGGTGGACGTCCAGATCAACGACAAGGACCTGCGTATCGACACCTTCTGCTCGAGCGGACCGGGCGGCCAGAGCGTCAACACGACCTACTCGGCCGTGCGCATCACGCACATCCCCACGGGCACCGTCGTGTCACAGCAGGACGAGAAGTCGCAGATCAAGAACCGCGCGAAGGCCATGAAGGTCTTGCGCTCGCGCCTGTACGAGATGGAGATGCGCAAGCAGCAGGACGCGATTGCGAAGGACCGCAAGAGCCAGGTTGGCACGGGTGAACGTTCCGAGAAGATCCGTACGTACAACTTCCCGCAGAGCCGCATCACCGACCACCGCGTGAACTTCACCACGCATCAGCTGTCGGCGGCCATGGATGGCGACCTCTCCGAGCTCATCGACCAGGTGACGACGTTCTACCGGTCCGAGCTGCTCAAGGACGCCAGCCGCACCGAAGCGGTGGACGCCTGACCGTGCGGCACGCCGTCGCGGCCGCTCGACAACGACTGCTGGCCGCCGGCCTGGATCAGCGTCACTCGCACCTCGATCCCGAGGTGCTGGCCCGCCACATCCTGCAGTGGGATCGCGCCACCTGGATCACGCGCGCCGACGAACCGGCCTCGCCCGAGTTCCTGACCGCCTTCGACGCGCTCATCAACCGCCGCGCCACGCGTGAGCCCGTGGCCTATATCGTCGGGTCGCGGGAGTTCTATGGGCGCGACTTCCAGGTCAACCCGGACGTGCTCATCCCGCGGCCCGAGACCGAGCTGATCGTCGACTACGTGCTGGCACACGTGCCCGCGGACCGGTTCGTGCGCCTCGTCGACGTGGGCACCGGCTGCGGCGCGCTCGCGCTGACGCTGGCCGCCGAGCGTCCGGCGTGGCATGTGGAAGCGTCCGACATCTCTGCCGCCGCCATCAACGTGGCCAGACGGAACGCGCAGGCCCTTGGCGTGGCCGACCGCGTGACGTTCCTGATCGGCGACCTGCTCGAACCGACGATGGGGCTGTTCGACGTGATCGTGTCGAACCCGCCGTACGTCGCCCGGCGGGACCAGCCCGGCATGTCTCCCGACGTGCGCGACCATGAGCCGCACGTGGCGCTGTTCGGCGGCCAGGACGGCATGGACCTTCCCCGCCGGTTCCTCGGGCAGGCGGCGCGACGCCTCGCACCGGGCGGGTGGCTGGCGATGGAGTACGGCTACGGCATGCAGGAACCCGTCGAGGAAGCGGCTCGCGCCGCCGGCCTGGAGGTCATCGATTCCCTCGAAGACCTCCAGGGCATCGCCAGGACGTTGGTCGCCCGACGCGCCAACGCGTAGTCACCGGACTGATCGTCGGGCCTGCCGAGCGCTCACTCCCGTGCGGTCGCTCGCGGCAGGGCGAACACGACGATCGTCGGCGCGCCGCCGTTCCTGTCCACCCAGAACGCCGACGGCGTCCCCGAGGCGACCGCGATGTACTGTTGTCCGCCAGCCTCGTACGTGACGATGCCCCCGCCCATCGAGCCGCCCGTATTGAAGCGGTAGAGCACCTCGCCGTTTCGCCCGTCGAGGGCGAGGAAGTCGCCGGTCAACTCGCCCGTCAGCACGAGGCCGCCGGCGGTGGAGGTCACCGCCGCGACCATCGGGCGGGGCGACCGGTACTTCCAACGCACGGCGCCCGTCGTCGCGTCCAGCGCCGTGAGCCATCCCTGCGACTTCTCCGCGGGGTCACGGGCAGCCGTGCCACCCAGGTAGTTCTTGCCGGGGATGTAGCGCGGCTCCGGATCGGCCGTGAATGTCGTGCACCAGTCCACTGCCGGCACGTACAGCATGTTGGTCACCGCGCTGTGCGAGGGGCCATTCCATTCGACGCCGCCGAGCACGCCGGGGCAGGCGCGCGTGGGCGTGGTCGTGACGGGCACGTCGGCGTTCTCGATGGTCGTGACGGGAGTCGCGTAGACGATGTCGTGCGTCTCTCGGTCGAGCGTGCGCAGGATGCCGTCCTTGCCGACCGTGGCGACCAGGCGCCGCGCCCGGCCATCGATGTTGGCGGTGAACAGCGGCATCACGTGCGACAGGTCCCAGTCGTGGGAATCGGCCGGCACGAGCGAACGGTGCCACCGGTGCTTGCCGGTGCGCACGTCGAGCACGAGGATCGAATTCGTGTAGAGGTTCGAGCCCGGGCGCAGGTGCGCCGGCAGGTCCGGCGCAGGGTTGGTGACGGCGACGTGCAGGTCTCCCGTCACGGTGTCGAGCGAGAACGACGTCCAGACCGCCCCGCCGCCCATGGGAATGTTGTTCGGGTTCTGCCACGTGTCGTACCCGGGCTCGCCGGGTCGCGGCACGGTGTTGAACCGCCAGACCGGCGAGCCATCCGCCAGACGGAAGGCACCCACCCAGCCCTTGATGTTGTTCTCGCTCCCCGCCGGCCCGATCAGGATCAGGTCGTCGTAGATCACCGGCGCCATGGAGAACGTCTCGCCCGCGGAGGCATCGGCGACGCGGCGCGCCCACAGCATCGCGCCGGTCTCGGAGCTGAGCGCCACGAGATAGCCGTCCGGCGTCCCGCGCACCACGCGGCCGTCCTTGATGGCTACGCCTCGACTGCGGTTCCAGACAGCGTCACCACGCAACGTCCAGGAATGACGCCACTTCACGCGGCAGGTGGCCGCATCGATGGCGATCGTGCTCCGCGCGGTCGCCAGATACATCGTGCCGGCGTGCACGATCGGCCCGGTCTGGAAGCTGTCCGCCTCCCCCACTTGCAGCATGCAGGCCGGCGCGAGACGCGCGGCGTTGCTCGTGTCGATCTGCGAGAGCGGTGAGTAGCGCGTGCCGGCGTAATCGTGCGTGTGCACGAGCCAGTCCGTCGACCGCGTGGCGCCGTCGAGCGCGGCCTGATCGGGCCCCTTCGTGCCGGGCCGGGCACCGGCATCGCCTGGCAGGACGTCGGGGCCCGCAACTGCCGCTTCACCCGTGGGACTCGCGTACTTGCCGGCCCACGCGAGGGGCTGCTTCAGGACCGCCGCGCCGACGGCCAGCGGCGTCGGCCCGGGACGGTAGCCGTTGGCCTGAAGGAGATAGGCGACCGCGGCCGCGAGATCGTCGACAGGCACCGTGCCCGCCGCCTGCGGCGGCATGGTCTTGCGCACGATGTAGAACAGGTCGTCGACGGTCAGCGCAGGGAACCGCCAGCGCGCCTGGAAGCTGCTGCCGACGAGCGGGATAGACGCCCCGCCCTGCAATTCCGCGCCGTGGCAAGCGGCGCAGGTTCGCGCGTAGACCTCCTTGCCGTGCGTGGCCTGCGCCTCGGTGAACGGTCCCTCGACCGACGACGGGGCCGGCGGAGTCTGGGCGACTCCCGTGACGGACAGGACGGCGACGACGGCAACCAGCCAGAGGACCAGTTTCATTCGATGTCTCCACCCGGCACGCGCACGCAATTGGACACGGCACGCCTGGTGGCGCGCGGCGGTATGTGATCTTCAGGGCCTGCGGCAGATTATAGAAGAGCCGGTAAGGACACAAGCGCGAAGGCCTGCCCTGAGCCATCGCCCTGATCTCGAATTGCCCGCGCGTCCGCGGCAGCGTGGCCCGCGCCGACTCACGTCAGGTCGAACGTCGGCACCCGCACGTCGAACCCCGGAAACGTCTGCCCGAGTTCCGGCGTGGGATCGACGAACGTCAGGCTCTGCCGGTACATCAGGTCGAGCGACGGACGCGGGTAGATCGCGTTCACGTCGGCCTCCGGCATGTCGTGCGACGCCACCGCGGTCTTGGCGTTGTACGTCGTCCGCTCGGGGCGCGTGCCGCAGTCCTTACGTAGGCGCGGGACTTGTCCCGCGCGGGTGGCCGGACACGTGACCCATGGCGGGGGACTCGCATGAATCCGGCGACTTCGACGCCAGGCGACCTCACCCGGGCGGCCAGCCCAAGCCGACGGCCCGCAAGCAGGTGCAGGTGGACGTGGAACACCGTCTGTCCCGCATCCGCGTTGCAGTTCATCACCGTGCGAAACCCGGCGTCGGCGTACCCACGTTCCCTGGCAATCTGGGCGGCGCGGTACTGCATCAGGCCCACCACCGCCGCATCCTCGGGCGTCAGGTCGTTGAGCGTCGCGATGTGCCGCCGGGGAATGACGAGGCAGTGCAGCGGCGCCTGCGGGTTGATGTCCTCGAAGGCCACCAGGTCGGCGTCCTGGTAGACCACCTTGGCCGGAATCTCGGCCGACGCGATGCGGCAGAAGAGGCAGCTAGACATGTCGCCCAGAGTACCCGGGTTGCGGGGAACGGGTCACGGGTTGCGGGGGACGGGTCACGGGTTGCGGGGGACGGGTCACGGGTTCCGGGGGACGGGTCACCGGTTGCGGGGGACGGGTCACGGGTACCGGGGGCTCACCTCCATCAGGGAGGGACCGCTCTCCGAGCGGTCCATGTCCGCAGCCGCGGAGAGGAGATGGCCGGCTGGGACCCACCTTCGCCTGACGGCTTCGGTGCGCCAGGCAGCCGGCCCTGCCAAACAGATACAATCGAAGGTTCATGGCCGACTGGAAGAACTCCGTCAACCTGCCCCGCACCGACTTCCCGATGAAGGCAAACCTGCAGGTCGCCGAGCCCGCGGCGATTGCCCGCTGGGAGGCGATGGACCTGTACGGGCAGATTGCGGCGGCGCGCGCCGGACGGCCGAAGTACGTGCTCCACGACGGACCGCCCTACGCCAACGGCCAGATCCACATCGGGCACGCGCTCAACAAGATCCTCAAGGACTTCATCGTCAAGTCGAAGTCGATGGCGGGCTTCGACGCGCCGTACGTGCCCGGGTGGGACTGCCACGGCCTGCCGATCGAGCGCCAGGTGGACAAGGAGCTCGGCGCGCGCAGGCGCGACATGAGCACGGCCGACCTTCGCAGGGCCTGCCGCGCGTACGCGGAGCGCCACGTCGACCAGCAGCGCGCGGACTTCAAGCGCCTCGCGGTGTTCGGCGACTGGAGCCGGCCGTACCTGACGATGGCCCCCGATTACCAGGCCGCCATCGTGCGGGCGCTCGGGCGATGCGTCGAGGAAGGCCTCGTCTACAGGGGCAAGAAGCCCGTCTACTGGTGCATCACCGACAGGACGGCCCTGGCTGAGGCCGAGGTCGAATACGCGACGCACACGTCGCCGTCGATCTACGTGGAGTTCGGGCTGGACCCGCGGGACGCCGACGCCCTGGCCGCACGCGTCCCCGGCCTGGCCGGCCGCCCCGTGTCGGCCCTCATCTGGACGACGACCCCGTGGACGATCCCGGCGAATCTGGCGCTGGCCTTCCAGCCGGGGTTCGATTACGCCGCCTACGACGTCGACGGCCGCCTCGTCATCGTCGCCGAGGTGCTGGCCGGGGCGACGTTTGCCAGGGCCGGCCGCACACCTGGTGAGCCCGTGGCCCGCATGAAGGGTGAGGTCTTCGACCGCATCCGCTTCCGCCACCCGCTCTACGACAGGGAGTCGCTCGGCGTGCTCGCCGACTACGTGACGCTGGAGCAGGGCACCGGCGTGGTGCACACGGCGCCGGGCCATGGCGTCGACGACTTCGGCACGGGCCAGCGGTACGGCCTGGACACGTACGCGCCGATCGGCCCGACGGGCGAGTTCCTGGACGATGTCGAGCTGTTCGCGGGCCTGAAGGTGTGGGACGCCAACCCGAAGGTCGTCGACGCCCTGCGGGATCAGGGCGCGCTGTGGTCCTCGGAGGCCCACGAGCACAGCTATCCCCATTGCTGGCGCTGCCACAAGCCAATCGTCTTCCGCGCGACGGCGCAGTGGTTCATCGCCATGGATCACGACGGCTTCCGCCAGAAGTCGCTGGACGCCGTCACGAAGGTCGAGTGGCTGCCCGCCTGGGGCGAGGAGCGCATCCACAACATGCTCGCCAACCGCCCTGACTGGTGCATCTCGCGCCAGCGGACGTGGGGCGTGCCGATCCCGGCGATGTCCTGCACGGCCTGCCGCGAGTCGGTCCTGACCCCGGCGCTGGCGTCGCGCGCGGCGGAGGTGTTCCTCACGCACGGTGCCGATGCCTGGTACGAGGGACCCATCGAGGACTTCCTGCCCGAGGGGCTGACGTGCCCGCACTGCGGGGGCTCCTCGTTCGAGCGCGACCACGACATCCTGGATGTCTGGTTCGATTCGGGCACGAGCCACGAAGCCGTCCTGGCCGTGCGGCCGGAACTGCGCTGGCCTGCGGACATGTACCTGGAGGGCAGCGACCAGTATCGCGGCTGGTTCCACAGCTCCCTGCTCATCGCGCTGGCCACGCGCGGCGAGGCGCCGTACAAGTCGGTCATCACGCACGGGTTCGTCGTCGACGAGCACGGCCGCAAGATGTCCAAGTCGCAGGGCAACAACGTCGTGCCGCAGGACGTGATCGCGAAGAGCGGCGCTGAAGTCCTGCGCCTGTGGGTCGCGATGGTCGACTACACGGAAGAAGTGCGCCTCGGCTCGCAGATCCTGGCGCGTACCGTGGAGGCCTACAGGAAGATCCGCAACACGGTGCGGTATCTCGCGGCGAACATGTACGACTTCGACCCGGCGACCGATCTTGTGGCGCCGGACCACCTGCTCGAAGTCGATCGATACGCGCTGGCCTGCTACGCCCAGGCGGCCACGAGGATGCGCGATGCCTACGACAGGTTCGACTTCCAGACCATCTTCCACGAGCTGAACAGGCTCACGGTCGTGGACCTGAGTGCGTTCTACTTCGACGTCTCCAAGGATCGGCTGTACACCTTCGGCGCGGCGTCCCGCCCGCGCCGTTCGGCGCAGACGGCCATGTACCTCATCGCCGACGGCCTGGCACGCCTGCTGGCACCGCTCCTGCCCGTGACCGCCGACGAGTTGTGGCGGGTGCTGCCGGGCGCTCGCGAGGCATCGGTCCACATCGCGCTGTTTCCCGGGCAGCTGGACGCGTGGCGTGACGACGACCTCGTCGCCCGGTATGCAGCGCGCCTCGAACTGCGCGACGCCGTGAACGCGCGGCTCGAGGAGCAACGTCAGGCGAAGATCATCGGCACGTCGCTCGAGGCGGCCATCACGCTGGCCGGCACCGGCCGGTACGCCGAGGCGCTCGCCGGCCTCTCGGAAGAGGAGTTGGCCGCGTTCTTCATCGTGAGCTCGGCGACGGTCGTCGAGCCCGACGCGTCACAGGCACCCGACACGCTGGTCGTGACGGTCTCGAGGGTCGAGGGCGAGAAGTGCCAGCGCTGCTGGCGATACGTACCCGCCACGAGCACGGTTGCCGAGACGGAAGGGCTGTGCGGTCGATGCGTCGAGGCGGTCGGGCTCGCCGGAGTCGTGCCGGCATGAGGGTGACGGCGGTGCACGCGTGACGGCGACGGGCGCGCAGGACGCGCCTTCGACGCGGGAAGCCCGCGCGGCCTGGCGCAGCACCGAAGTCTGGCTGACCGCCCTGCTCGTGGTGGCCGATCAGGTGACAAAGGCGCTCGTCCTGCGCCACATCCCACTGCACGACACCGTACCCATCGTGCCTGGCCTGCTGAACCTGACCTACGTGCGCAACACGGGGGCGGCGTTCGGCATGCTCAACGCCAGCGAGTTCGCCTACAAGCCGCTCGTCGTCGCCGGCCTGGCGCTCGTCGCGCTCGTCGGCATCCTCTGGTACGCGCGCCGGTTCGCTGGCGACGCCTGGCCGGCCCGCTACGGCTTCGCGCTCATCGTCGCCGGCGCCGTCGGCAACCTGATCGACCGCGTGACGCTGGGATACGTCGTGGACTTCGTGGACTTCTACCTGGGGGCCTGGCATTTCTGGGCCTTCAACGTCGCCGACGCGGCGATCACCATCGGCGCGATCCTCTTCGCCGCCGACACGCTCTTCTCGAGGCGCCATGTTCCCGAAGCTGTTTGACCTCGGGCCGCTCACCGTCTACTCCTACGGCGTCCTGCTGGCGGCGGCGTACCTGGGCGGTCTGCAGTTCGCGCTCGTCCGAGCACGGCAGCGCGGCCTGGACCCCGCGCGGGTGATGGATCTCGGCATCTACATCATCGTCAGCGCCCTGCTCGGGGCGAAGCTGCTGCTCGTGATCGTGGACGCCGAGCACTTCCTGCGGGAGCCTGCGGACCTGGTGTCGCTCGCCCGATCGGGCGGGGTCTTCTACGGTGGGCTGATCCTGGCCATCCTCGTCGGCCTCTGGTACGTGCGGCGTCACCGCCTCCCGACCTGGCGCATCGCCGACGTCGTCGCGCCCGGCATCGCGTTCGGTCACGTCGTCGGGCGTCTCGGCTGCTTCCTCGCGGGCTGCTGCTACGGCCACGAGACCACGGTGCCGTGGGCCGTGACGTTCACCAATCCCCTCGCGCAGGAGAACGTGGGCACGCCGCTCGGCGTGCCGCTGCACCCGACGCAGTTGTACGAGGCGGGCGCGGAGGCCATCATCCTCGGCCTGCTGCTGGCGTTCGAGCACAAGGGTCGCCCGTTCCCGGGCCGGACGTTCTGGGGCTACATGCTCGTCTACGGTCTGTCGCGGTTCGCCATCGAGTTCTTCCGGGGCGACCCGCGCGGGATGGTCATGGCCGGCATCTCGACCTCGCAGTTCATCTCGCTGCTCATCGTGCCGCTCAGCATCGCCATGCTCTACTGGCTCTCGCGTCAGCGCCGGGACGCCGTCCCGACGCCAGCGCCCCCCTCCGGACGCGCTCGTCCGGCTCGCGCGTAAGCTGCACATGACAGACATGGATGAAGACGACATCGTCGAGACGGCGGGCGGGCACGACGACGAGGAGGCGGGCGAGGTCGTCTCCATCGAGGTCGGCGAGGAAGAGGCCGGACACCGCGCGGACCAGGCGCTCGCCGCGCTGATTCCGACCCTCTCACGGTCGCAGGTGCAGCGGCTGATCAAGGGCGGCTGCGTGCGGATCCTCGCGGAGCCAGACGCCTCGCCGGACCTCCCGCACGGGCGCGTGCTGACGAGGGCGAGCGAGTCCCTGCCGGAAGGCACGCGGCTGTCGGTGGTGCTGCCGGCGCCTGCAGCGGCCGAGGCCCAGGCCGAGGACATCCCCCTGTCGATCCTCTTCGAGGACGAACACCTCATCGTCGTCGACAAGCCGGCGGGCATGGTCGTGCACCCGGCGGCCGGCCACGCGACGGGCACGCTGGTCAACGCCTTGCTCCACCACGTGAGCGATCTCAGTGGGGTCGGCGGGACGATGCGCCCAGGCATCGTGCATCGACTCGACAAGGGAACGTCGGGCGTGATGGTCGTGGCCAAGAGCGATGCGGCGCACGCCGAACTCGCGCGGCAGTTCCACGATCGCGAGATCGAGAAGGAATACGTCGCGCTGGTCTGGGGCCTGGTGCACCACGGGCGACGCATCGAGTCGCCCATCGGGCGCGATCCCCATGTGCGGCAGAAGATGACGACCCGGGCGCGGCGCGCGCGGTCGGCCGTGACCAGGGTCACGTGGGCGCTGCACCTGCCGGGCGTGTCGCTCATCCGCGTGGCCATCCACACGGGGCGGACCCACCAGATCCGTGTCCACCTGAGTTCGATTGGCCACCCCGTGTGCGGCGACGCGACCTATGGGGGCATTCCGCGGCGGATCGCGCCGCACCTGAAGGCGCTGTCGGCGCTCACGCGGCCGTTCCTGCACGCCGAGCGCCTCGTCTTCACGCACCCGATCGACGGGCGACGCATGGAGTTCGAGGCGCCCCTGCCAGACGACCTGACCCGCGTGCTCGAGCAACTCGACGCCGCCGTCGCGCGGTTCGGGTACAAGACGCTCCAGAATCCATAGGAGCCGAGGCACACGACCCGCATGGCCGACCAGTCATCGACACTCGAGTACACAGGCCGCGTGTTCACCGTCACCCGTGACAGGGTCCGGATGCCACACGGCGTGGAGGCCACGCTGGACATCGTGCGCCACAGGGGATCGGTCGTGCTGATTCCGATGCCCGATCCCTCGTCCGTGATCCTGGTGCGGCAGTATCGCCACGCGATCGGGCAGCACGTGTGGGAATTGCCGGCCGGCAGCCTGGACCCCGGCGAGGACGCCGACACGGCGGCGCTGCGGGAGTGTCACGAGGAGATCGGCCAGTTGGCCTCGTCGGCCGAGCGGATGGCGTCGCTGTACCCTTCACCTGGCTACACGACCGAAGTCATGCACTTCTACAGGCTGACGGGATTGCACACGCCGGCCCACACGGCCGAGCAGGACGAGGACGAGCACCTGGAACCGCGGACGTTCACGCTGGCTGAACTGCGCGACGCGGTGGCGAAGGGCGAGATCACGGACATGAAGACCGTCGCCGCACTTCAATTGCTGGGCTAGAAACGAGTCGAGCCGCTGCGGAGGTCCGCAGCGGCTCGTGTAGTTCGCCTGAGTTGGATCAGCTCGCCAGGTCGAGGACGGCGGAAGATACCCCGCGGCGTGCGAAGAACTTCTCGCGCGCTTCGAGCTTCTCGCGTTCCTCCTCGCAGTCCTTGCAGCGGAGCGCGAAGGGCAGGGCTCGCAGCCGGGCTTCCGAGATCTCGTCGCCGCACTCGTAGCAGAAGCCGTATGTGCCGGCCTCGAGACGAGTGATGGCCTCGTTGACGCGGTTCAGCGTTTCCGACTTCATCTGCAGGAGCGCAATCTCGATGTCTTCCTGGATGTCGGACACGGACGCTTCCTCAGCATCGACAACGCCCTGCGACTGATCGGCGGGGCCAATGGCACGCACGTCGAGTATCTGACGGCGGAGTTCCGCCGTGAGCGCGCGACGACGGTCTTCGAGGATGCGGCGAAGTTCGGCGTGACGGTCTGTATTGACTGTATGGGTGGACTTCTTGGTCGGCTTCATGGCCTTGTCCACACTCCTTTCGGCATTCGTCTCATGTACCGACTTGGGCAAGCACACCTCGTGCCACGTGTCCCGTCTGTTCCCCTGGTGCCGGGAACCGACGACTGCGTGGCCGCTGCACGGCATGTGCGGCAGACCAGAGCCCTCGGGGGTTGTTGACCGGGCGGGAGGAGGGGAAAGTACGCGACGCCCTCCGGGCCTCGCCGAGCCGCAAGGTACTCATTCGAAGCGACTTGCCGCTCGCGCACCGGATGAGACCGCCGCAGCGCGTGTCGGCAGTACGCTGGATTAGACGCCGTCGCGCGGCGGACGGTTCTTCGGCCCGGAGCCGTGGTTCGCCTGTTCCTCGTCGGCGAGCCAGCAGGGATTCACTGCAGGGGTGTATCGTGTCGCGTCACGACGACCCCCCGCTCGGCGAGGAGTCGTCCTGTGACCGCGTCGCGCGACTCCTGCCACACCTCGAGGGCACGCATCAACCCAGCCGGGGTCCGCATCTCGGCACGCTGCCCCACTTCGCCGAGCGCGTCCGCGTACTGGCCGAAGCGTCTGGCCAGGTCCTTGAAGATCGGCGCCAGAGCCTGCGGTTCCTGGCCCAGCGTGCCGTACGCGAACCCACCGAGACGGTGGTAGTACGCGGGCGGCACGCCGCGCGACGAGGCGCGGCGGGCGAAATATCCCCCGAGGAGCAGGGCGGCGTCGGCGACGTCCCTGAGAGCGCGGCACGGTGACGGGCACCGCTCGTCCATGGCGGCGGCAAGGCGGAGAGCCAGCGGACGCGCGTCGAGCAGCGTGGCCCCGCGGCCGGCCGTGTCGTGCCGAACCGCCGAGGCCAGGAGTTGGACCACGTAGTGCGCCGTGTCGTCGCTGGACGGCACCTGCCGCTGCGCGAGCGCGCCCTCCACCTGTTCCCTGAAATACTCCTCGAGCGACGCGCGGGTGATGACGGTCATGACCGGAACCTCCTCGGTGCGTTCGGATGGCCAACGCCTGACATCCGCCTGGGCGGATGCCGTTCCGTGCTCTCTGCCTCTCTGTGCCGCCATTCTGCAGCAAGGTGCGTTCCAGTCAAGCTTGCTAGGCTCACTGATTCACGCGCGGTCCGGCGTCATCCCGGACAGACACTTCAGGGTCGTGATTGACGATCAACCGTCGGTGTGGGAGCCTCGCGGCATGGCGGCATGTCCCCTGTGCGGCGGTGGCAAGGCTCGGCGGCAGTGCCCGGCAATCGGCCAGGTCATCTGCGCGACCTGCTGCGGCACCAAGCGACAGGGCGAGATTCGGTGTCCGGCCGACTGCGGGTGGCTGCGAGCCGCGCGGACCCACCCGCATGCCGCGCAGCAACGTCAACAGGCCCAGGATGAAGAGATCACGCTCCAGTTGGTCGGCGACCTGAGCGACGAGGAGTATCAGGTCCTGATGGCCTGCCTTCCTGCTGCGCTGCGGTACCGCGGTGAGGCCGTGCCGGCGCCTCTGGACGCCGACCTTCAAGCGGCGGCCGGTGCGCTTGGCGCGACCGCCGAAACGGCCCGGCGCGGTGTCCTCTACGAGCATCAGCCCGAATCGCTCGTCGCGGCCCGGTTGGCACGGGCGATGTCCGAGCCGCTGGCCGAAGCCGCCCAGGCAGGCGTTCAGCGCCTCGACGCCTCCACCGCTGCCGCGATGCGCCGATTGGAAGCGACAGTCGGACGATTCAGGCGGAGCCACGGGGACAGCCCCGCGGCGTTCTTTGCCTTCCTCGATCGCGCATTGAGACCAGCCATCGCCGACGCGGTCACCGGGCAGGCCATCGGCGCCGGTGCCGACGCGTTGCTGTCCCCCCTGGCCGGATCCGACCAGGACGGCGCGGACGGCCCACGGATCATCATTCCCTGAGGGTGCACGGCGCCGTCCCCGCGCGGCGACCCTCAGAATGGTAGCCGTCGCGTTCAGGTCGCCGGCCGGCGATCGACGGTCGGCTGTGGTATAGTCGGTGGTTCGCGCGCCCGGCGGAGCCTCCTCCGAGGTTTCCCTGCCCAGCCAGGCCGAGGCCGCGCGCCAGTATCCAGTCATGGCAAACAGGTGCGAAGTCTGCGGTAAGGGTCCCACGTTCGGCAACAACATCAGCCACGCGCATAACGTGTCGTCGCGCCGGTTCAACCCGAACCTGCAGACGGTGCGCGCGCTGGTCAACGGCGCGGCCAAGCGCATGAAGGTCTGCACGCGCTGCATCCGCTCGAACAAGATCGTCAAGGCGGCCTGACATGGCCATGCGTGCGTCGGTGTCTTCGCCAGACGCCCCGCAGGCCATCGGCCCCTACTCTCAGGCCATCAGGGCCGGTCAGTTCCTGTTCCTCTCGGGCCAGATTCCCCTCGATCCCGCCACGGGCGAGGTGGTGACCGGCGACGTCCGCGCGCAGACGCGGCGCGTACTCGACAACATCAGCGGCGTGCTCGCAGCGGCTGGCGTTTCGATGGACGCCGTGGTCAAGACGACGGTGTTCCTGACGGATCTGACCGACTTCGCGGCCATGAACGACATCTACGCGACAGCGTTCGAGTCGCCGGCGCCCGCCCGCTCGACGGTACAGGTCTCACGCCTCCCCCGCGACGTACGCGTGGAGATCGAGGTCGTGGCATTCCTTCCGTAGCTGGGCACCGGGCCCGCCCCAGGCCCCGCTCCAGCTACCGCAATTCGTGAAATTCTGAAATTCTGAAATTTCAGGAGGCCCGCTCCTGCGTGCTGCCGCCCGCGTGGCGCTCGACGTTGAGCACGCCCGGCAGTCCCTTGACGGCTCGGATGACCTTGTCCAGGTGCTTCACGTCCTGGATCTCCACCGTCATCTCGATGAAGCCCTGCTCCTGCGCCGTCGTCGCCTCCATCGTCCGGATGTTCGTGTTGATCGCCGATACCTGACTGCTGATGGCGGCCAGCATGCCGCGCCGGTCCTCCACCTGGATGCTCAGGCGCACCGTGTAGGGCGCGCTGGGATCGTCGCCCGTGTCCCACTCGACGTCGATCCGGCGCTCGGGGTCGTACATCAAATTGGTGACGTTGCGGCACGAGGCCGAGTGCACCGATACGCCCTTGCCGCGCGTGATGTAGCCGACGATCTTTTCCCCCTTGATCGGGTTGCAGCACTTGGCCCGGAACACCAGCAGGTCGTCCGCGCCCCTGACGCGGATCTTGTCCTCGCCGGAGCGGGGTCGGAGCACCTTGCGGACGGTGGCGAACAGCCCGGCGTCGGGTGCCTTCTCCTGGAGGTCCTCCGTTGGCACGAGCTTACCGATCAGGAGGCGGGCGGTCAGCTTGCCCCAGCCCACGGCCGCCAGCAGGTCGTCCACCTTCTGCATGCCCGACTCCGAGGCCACCCGCTGCCACGCGTCCTGCGGAATCGACTTGGGATTGACGTCGAAGCGGCGCGCTTCCTTCTCGAACAGCTTCCGGCCGAGTTCGACCGATCGCGTCTTCTCCTCGAGCTGGATGAAGTGGCGGATCTTGTTGCGGGCGCGCGAGGTCTTGACGAAGGAGAGCCAGTCGCGGCTCGGCTTGTGGCCGCTCTGGGTGAGGATCTCGACGATGTCGCCGTTCTTGAGCGAATGGCGGAGGGGCGCCATCTTGCCGTTGACACGGCCGCCGACGCACTGATGGCCGACGTCGGTGTGCACGGCGTAGGCGAAGTCGACGATGGTCGCCTCGCGCGGCAGTTCCTTCAGCTCGCCGCCGGGCGTGAAGCAGTAGATCTCCTCGGGGTACAGCTCGATCTTGAGGCTCGAGATGAACTCGTGCGGATCGCGCACGTCCTGCTGCCATTCGAGCAACTGGCGCATCCACTTGAAGTACTGCTCGTCGCGTTGGGCGCCGACCCGGCCCTCCTTGTACTTCCAGTGCGCCGCGATGCCCTCCTCGGCGACCCTGTGCATCTCCTCGGTGCGGATCTGGATCTCGAAGGGCAGCCCGCGGTCGCTGATGACCGACGTGTGGAGCGACTGGTAGCCGTTGGGCCGGGGCATCGCGATGAAGTCCTTGATGCGTTCCGGGACGGGCTGCCACGTCTGGTGGACGATGCCGAGCACCGCGTAGCAGTCCTTCACGCTCGTGGTGACGACCCGCAGCGCGACGAGGTCGTAGACCTGGTCGAGATCGATGCGCTGGCGATGCAGCTTGAGGTAGATGCTGTAGAGGCGCTTGATGCGCCCGTCGATGGAGACCACAGGCACCTGGGCCTCGGCCAGCTTGGCCGCGACGGTCTGCTTCAGTTCGTCGATGAGCCCCTGCGTCGCCCGCCGACGCCGCTCGACCTTGTCTCGCAGATCCTCGTAGGCCCGCGGCTCGAGAGCCTTGAACGCCAACTCCTCGAGTTCGTTCTTGACCTTGCTCATCCCCAGTCGATTGGCGATCGGGGCGTAGATGTCCAGGGTCTCGCGCGCGATCCGCTCGCGCTTCTCGTCGGGCACGTGCCCGAGCGTGCGCATGTTGTGCAGGCGGTCGGCCAGCTTGACCAGGATGACCCTGACGTCGTCGACCATCGCCAGGAACATCCGGCGGAAGTTCTCCGCCTGCTGGGCCTCCTTGGACGAGAAGGGAATCGTGGACAGCTTGGTCACGCCCTCGACGACATGGGCGACCTCGGGGCCGAAGAGTTCCTGGACACGATCGATGGAGGTGAGGGTGTCCTCGACAACGTCGTGGAGCAGGCCGGCGGCCACCGCGACGGCGTCCAGTCGCATGTCGACGAGCAGGTTGGCGACCTCGAGGGGGTGGACGAGGTAGGGTTCGCCCGAATGGCGGACCTGCCCCTTGTGCTCCCTTGCGGAGAACACGTAGGCCCGGCGCAGCAACTCCAGATCGGCATCAGGGCTGTAGCTGCGGACCTTGTCGACCAGGTCCTCGAACCGAATCATGAGGGGCGGTGTCTAAAAGTGTTTGCTATGAATGTCGCTGAGGACGGATCATAGCCCACGGGCCGCCTTGACCGTTGTTGAGGCGGTCTTTATACTCGCCATGATTTTTCCGCCTGGAATCGACCCTGGCCGGGTTTTCGCGGCCGATTCCCGTCCTCATGCTTCGTGCACAGGGCTGATCGGGGTCCCGGGTCCGCGAACGCCCGCCGTGAGCGGGGGGCCAAGGAGTAGATGCAATGTCGACGCGGTTGACCATCGTTCGGCTCGTAGCCGTTGTCAGCCTGAGCCTGTCGCTCACCGGCTGCGGAAGGGTACGCGCGCAAATGTCGTTCAAGGACGGCATTGCGGCCTACCAGCAGCAAAACTACAGGACGGCCATCACGGAGCTGGAGGAGTCCGTCCAGCACGAGTTCGAGTACCGTCCCTACGCGTATTTCTACCTGGCCAACTCCCACGACAACGCGTTCAAGTTCACGCGCAAGGGGCAGCCCGAGAACGACGCACACCTGCCAGAGGCCGAGAAGTACTACAGAATGGCCTTCGAGACGATCGACCCTGCGTCGCGCGAAGGACAAGGTGCCATCTTCAAGAAGCGGTGCCTCGAGTACCTGGTCGGCCTGTACGGCCCGGAGAAGCTGAACGCGCCTGAGAAGGCCGAGGCCGTCGGTAAGCAGATCGTCGAGATGGACCCGAAGGACGTGAACAACTACTTCGGCCTGGCCAAGCTGTACGAGGACGCCGGCCGGGTCGAGGAAGCCGAGCAGATGCTGGCACGCGCGGCCGAGGTCGCACCTGGCGCCGTGGACGTCCAGCTCCAGTTGGCCGGCTTCTACAACAGGCAGGGCAACTTCGAGAAGACGATGGAGGCCTTCCAGAACCGCATCCAGATCGAGCCGAACAACCCGGAGGCGTACCACACCGTGGCGGGCTACTTCGAGGAGAAGGTCCGGAAGGACTACACGATTGGTGCGGCCGTCAAGGCCGACTACATCAAGCGCGGGCTCGAGGCGTCCGACAAGGCCATCGGCATCAAGGGCGACTACGTGGACGCGATGGTCATGAAGAACCTGCTGCTCCGCCAGCAGGCCCTCATCGAGAAGAGCCCGGCGCGCCAGCAGGCCCTCCTCAAGGAGGCCAACGCCCTGCGTGACAAGGCCATCGAGACGCGCAATCGCCTGCAAGGCGAGGCCGACGCCGCCGAGGCGAAGGCCAAGGCCGCCAAGGACGCCAAGAAATCCGAGTAGGCCCGGCCTGTTCGCGGTCCCACGGACGGGGGCGGGCGCCACGCGCTCGCCCCCGTTGTCGTTTCTGGCGGGAGGGCCGGCTCTCCAGGCCCGGCCCCCTCACCACCCCATCTGTTTACGCAGGTGAAACAGATCGCTGGTAGGCTATGCAGCGGTCTAGTTCCCGCCCGGTTCTTCGGGCGGTGTGCAGGGTCCGGCCCGCATCCAGGGGACGGGTTTTCCTTCCGAAGTTTCGCAGGAGAGATTCATGGTGAGAGCGTTTCAGCGACTGCATGAAATGCGAGTGTCACACCCGCGCCTTGCAGGCGGGGCGTGGCGGGGAGTGGCGCTGTTGGCCCTGGCGACGACGCTGGCAATCGTCGGTCCGGTGCGCACGGCAGCCGCGCAGGGCGTCACGACCGGGTCGCTGGCCGGCACGGTGACCGACGTGACAGGTTCGCCGGTGGCGGGCGCGAGCGTGATCGCGATCCACCTGCCGTCCGGCACCAACTACGAGGCGACGACGCGGCAGGACGGGCGGTACTTCATCCCGAACATGCGCGTCGGCGGGCCCTACGTCCTGACGGTCACCTACGTCGCGACCGGCAACGCCTTCGAGCCGTACACGAACGAGAACGTCGAGGTGAACCTCGGCGTGACGACCGACGTCAACGTCAGCGTCAAGAACATCGCCGTCCAGGAGTCGGTCACGGTGACCGCTGCCACCGATCCGGTGTTCAGCACTCAGCGGACGGGCGCCGCGACCACCGTGTCGCGCGACATGATCCAGACGCTGCCAAACGTCAGCAACCGCCTCGAGAACTTCACGCGGCTCACGCCGCAGGCCAGTGGTTCGTCGTTTGTCGGCCAGGACAGCCGCCTGAACAACATCACCGTCGACGGCTCCTACTTCAACAACTCGTTCGGCCTCGGCAACGCTCCCGGCGACAGGACCGGCGTGGCGCCGATCTCGCCCCAGGCCGTCGAGCAGATCCAGGTCAACGTCGCGCCGTTCGACGTGCGCCAGGGCAACTTCGTCGGCGCCGGGGTCAACACCGTCACGCGCAGCGGCGGCAACACGTTCCACGGTTCCATCTATCGCCAGTTCCGCGACGACAGCATGGTCGGCACGCAGGCCGGGCAACAACGTGGTCAACGTCGGCACCTTCGAGTTCGCCAACACCGGCGGCTGGGTATCGGGCCCCATCTGGAAGAACAAGGCGTTCTTCTTCTTCAACGTCGAGGACGAGGCCCTGACCGAGCCGGGCACCACGTTCCGCGCCAACACTGGCGGGGAAGCGGCCGTCGGCGGCGTGACGCGCGTCCTCGCGTCGCGACCTCGACAACCTGAGTTCCTTCCTGGCGAACAACTTCGGTTACCAGACGGGCGGGTACCAGGGGTACGACCACGAGACGCCGGCACGGCGCTATCTGGTCAAGGGCGACTACAACCTCAACACCAGCAACAAGATCACCTTCCGGTACACCCACCTCGACTCGGTGACCGACGTGCTCGCGTCCAACTCGTCGTCGCTCGGGTTCGGCAATCGTCGCACGAGCACGCAGGCCCTGAACTTCCAGAACACCAACTACCAGATCCTGGAGAACATCCATCCGGTCATCGGCGAATGGAATGCCACGTTCGGCAACAGCATGGCCAACTCGTTGATCGTCGGGTACACCAAGCAGGACGAGAGCCGCGGTCAGAGGTGATGGCACGCTGTTCCCGATGGTCGACATCCTGGATGCCGGTACGACCTACACGTCGTTCGGGTACGAACCCTTCACGCCCAACAACGAGCTGCGCTACAACACCTTCCAGGTCCAGAACAGCTTCACGAAGTTCGGCAACAAGCACACGATGACGTTCGGGGGCACCTTCGAGCGCTACGAGTCGGAGAACGTGTTCTTCCCCGGCTCGCAGAGCGCCTACGTGTACAACTCGCTCGCCGACTTCTACACGGACGCCAACGACTACCTCGCCAACCCGAACCGCACGACCTCGCCGGTCAACCTGCGCCGCTTCCAGGTGCGCTGGAGCAACATCCCCGGACAGACAAGCCGATCCAGCCGCTGGAGGTGACCTACGCCGGCGCGTACGCGCAGGACGAGTGGGCGGTCGAAGGACAACCTGAAGATCACCGCGGGCATCCGCGTCGACGTCCCGAGCTTCGGCGACACGGCCTACACGAACAGTGCGGCCGATGCGCTGACGTTCCGCGACGAGGCCGGACAGGGCGTGCAGTACCAGACCGGCAAGCTGCCCGACGCGAGACTGCTGTGGTCGCCGCGCGCCGGCTTCAACTGGGCGTGGACGAGCAGCGCAACACGCAGGTCCGCGGCGGCACGGGCGTGTTCACCGGGCGGCCGGCCTACGTGTGGATCTCCAACCAGATCGGCAACACGGGCGTGCTGACGGGCTTCCAGCAGTTCGACAACACGATCGTGCGGCCGTTCAACCCCGAGTCCGGATGCCTACAAGCCGTCGACGGTGACGGGCGAGCCGGCGTCGTCGTACGAGCTCGCGCTGACCGACCCGGACTTCAAGTTCCCGCAGTTGTGGCGCACCAACATCGCCGTCGACCAGCGCCTGCCGTTCGGCCTGATCGGCACCGCGGAGTACATCTACAACCGCGACGTCAACGGCGTGTACTACATCAACGCCAACCTCCCGGCCGTGCAGTCGGCGTTCACCGGGGCCGACAGCGCGCCCGCGCTGGACGTCCAACCGGATCAACACAGCAACGTCTCCAACGCCGTCGTCCTCAAGAACCAGGACATCGGCCGTTCGTGGAACTTCGCCGGCACGCTGGCGAAGAACTTCAGGGGCGGCTTCCTGAAGGGCGCCTACAGCTACGGCGAGGCCAGGAACACGGTCGATCCCGGTTCCATCGCGTTCGGGTCGTGGAACAACAACCAGCACGCGGGCGACCCGAACAATCCCGGGCTCGGCTACTCCGTCGACTCGCCGGGTCACCGCTTCTTCGTCGCCGGCTCCTACACGTTCGAGTACCTCGAACTTCGGCGTCACGACGGTGTCGGTCTTCTGGGAGTCCAGGACGCAACGGCTCGACCAGCTACACGTTTAGCCGGCGATCCGAACGGCGACGGCGGCACGAGCAACGACCTGATCTACATCCCGCGCGACATGTCGGAGATGAACTTCCAGACCTACAGCGCGGGCGGCCAGACGTTCACGGCGGCCGAGCAGGCCGCGGCGTTCGACGCCTACATCGCCCAGGACCCCTACCTGAGCGAGAACCGCGGGCAGCTACGCCGAACGCGGCGCCATCTTCCTGCCCATGGTCCACCGCCTCGACTTCAGCGTGACGCAGGACTTCTTCGCGACGATCAAGGGGCACCGCCATTCGTTCCAGATTCGCGCAGACATCCTCAACTTCGGCAACCTCCTCAACGAGGACTGGGGAGTGGGCCAGCGCATCATCAACACGCAGCCGCTGATTGTGCCGTCGGCCGCACAGGGGGGCGCAGCCGACGCGCAGGGCCGGGCGCAGTACCGCCTGCGCGCCATCAACAACCAGTTGATGTCGAGGTCGCTGGAGCCGACCGCCGGTCTTGGCGACGTCTATCGATTCCAGATCATGCTTCGGTACCTCTTCTAGGTCGCAGGTCTCGAGGCCAGGGACGAAGGCAGGGCCGGCTCTCCGAGCCGGCTGACGGGTAGAGGGGGCGGCCGCCGCAAGGCGGTCGCCCCCTTCTCGTTTCAGGAGCGCAGACTCAGGGGCTGTACGCCGCCGGGCTGCCTTACCGGGTCGTTGTACAGTGGGGCCCATGCTGACTCTGTTGCTGACCGGCGTCTTGGGCCTGACGGCTGCGCCGCCGCAGCTCGATCAGTTGGCGTGGTTGGGTGGGTGCTGGCAGAGCACGGCGGGCACCCGCGTCGTCGCCGAGATGTGGATGCCGGCCGATGGCGGCCTCATGATCGGCGCCGGGCGAACCGTGGTCGCAGGTCAGGCCCGCGCGTTCGAGCACCTGCGCCTGCGCGCGGACGGCGAGGCCATCGTGTACACGGCGGTCCCGTCGGGGCAGCGCGAAACCGACTTCCGCTCCACCGCCGTGAGCGCGACCGGGTTCACGGTCGAGAACCTCGCCCACGACTTCCCCCAGCGCATCGTCTACACGCGCACGGGCGACGCGGCGTTCACGGCGCGCGTCGAGGGACCGGGGGCGAATGGGCAGCGCGGGTTCGACCTCGCATTCCGTCGCGTCCCGTGCGAGACCGGAACGCCCACTCCGAAGTAGCGCTCAGGCCGCACCGAGCAACGTCGAGGCGCGGAGGCCGCGCCCTGCCATCACACCCGCACGCCAAGCGCGCGCAGTTCTTCGCGGCACTTCGCGGTGTTCGTGAAATGCACGGTATGCATGCCGAGCGCTCGCGCGGCCTCGACGTTGGGCAGGTTGTCGTCGATGAAGACCGTGTGCACGGCGACGAAGCCGGTCCGCTCGAGGGCGAGGGCGAACATGCGCGGGTCGGGCTTGGCGATCCCCTCGACACCCGAGATGACGATGTCCTCGAACCAGTCGAGGAACGGGAAGCGTTCGCGCGCGACAGGAAACGTCTCGGCCGACCAGTTGGTGAGCGCGGCGATGCGATAGCCGCCGGTGCGCAGGTGGCCGAGCATCTCGACGCTCTCGTCGATCGCCCCGCCAAGCATCCGTTCCCAGTGCGACTTCCATTCAGCGAGCAGATCCGCGTGCGCGGGATAGAGCGCCGTTCGTTCGGCGATGGCCTGCGCGAAGGGCTTGCCCATGTCCATCTCGTGATTCCAGGTGCTCGGCGCAATCTCGGCGAGGAAGGCCTCCATCTCGTCGACCGTCTCGAAGCGGTCCCGGTAGTGATGGCGCGGGTCCCACCGAATGAGGACGTTACCGAGGTCGAAGAGGGCGTTGTCGATCATTCGGGAGTCGGGGGTCGGGAGTTGGGAGTCGGGAGTTGGGAGTCGGGAGTTGGGAGTCGGGAGTACGGGAGTCGGGAGTCAGTCTCTGGCCGGGCCGCAAAAGAAAACGCCGGCGCCCTTGCGGGGCCGGCGTCATGAGGCCGGGCTCGGAGAGCCGGCCCTACCATCGCATGGCCGGGCTCGGAGAGCCGGCCCTGTCAACGTCTGGCGTGTCGGCTAGTCGCCGCCGCTGGTGCCGCGGCGCATGCCCTCGGTGACGATGCCGACCTTGTCGACACCTGCCCCGCGGGCGGCATCGATGGCCGTCACGACGTGGCCGTAGCGCAGCGTCGGCGCGCCGACGATGAACATCGTCTTCTCCTTGCGCTACTCGAAAATCTTGCGGAGCCGCGTCTCGAGGTCGCCCAACTGACATCCTGCTTGTTGACGAGATGCGGCGATCGGCGTTCATCTCAGCACGATCTGGGTGTTGTCGGAGGCCTGCTCGGCGCTCTTCGTCTCGAGCGGCAGGTTGATGTCCGACGCCCTTCTGGGTCAGCGGCAGTGCGGCCATGAAGATGACGAGCAGCACGAGCAGCACGTCGATCAGCGGCGTGACGTTCATGTCCGCACTGGCGTGCGGGACCTCTCCGCGCTGGACGATCTCGGCGCCGTGATGCTTGTGGGCAGACATGCTAGTCGCCTCCTTCCTCTCCGGCCTTCTTCTTGCTCTCGGTGATCAGGCCGACGTTCTCGATGTGGGCCTCACGCAGCTTGTCCATCATGCTCATGATGGCGGCGTAGGGAGCGTCGGTGTCGCCCTTGAGATAGACGATCTTCTCGCGCTTCTCCTCCAGGGCGAACCTGATGCGCATCCAGGCTTCGGTCTCGGAGACCTGGATGCCGTTGACGTAGTAGCGTCGGTCGGCCGTGACGGCCAGCACCGTCTGTTCCTGGGTGTCGGGCTTGTCCACGGTGTTGCCCGCCGAGCGGCAGGCGGACGTCCACGCCCTTCTGCAGCATCGGCGCGACGAGCATCACGATGATGAGCAGCACCAGCATGACGTCGACGAGCGGCGTGACGTTGATGTCGGACTTGACGCCGCCTTTTGCGCCCCCCAGATCCATTGCCATGGGTGCTTCTCCTGAACGGAGACGCGCCGGCCGGCACGGCGCCCATCGACCAGGTCCATCCCTCAGCCGAGCCGGCTCGGCGAGCCGGCCCTGCCAACCGAGGCAGGCGTCCTGTTCTCTTCTTGATGAAGTAGTCGACCAGCTCGGACGAGGAGTTGTCCATCTCGACGTTGAAGTACTCGATGCGGCCGGTCAGGTAGTTGTAGAACCACACGGCCGGGATGGCCACGACCAGTCCGAGCGCCGTCTCGACGAGCGCTTCGGAAATACCGGCCGACACCGCGCCGATGCCGCCCGACCCCGTGGCGGCGATACCCTGGAACGCCGTGATGACGCCGACGACCGTGCCGAGCAGTCCGACGAACGGGGCGGTCGAGCCGATGGTCGCGAGCGAGGCGACGCCCTTCTTCAGGTCGTTGGCCGTGAGCGCGGTGGCGCGCTGGATGGCGCGGCGCACCGTGTCGAGCAGGTCGTCGCGGTTGAGGCTCGCGCCGCGTCTCCTGCTGGAACTGGTACTCCTGGAGGCCAGCGAGCACCACCTTGGCGAGGTGGCTGTAGCGGAAGTTCTTCGACTGCGACAGCGCAATCGCGTCCTTGAGACGGCCTTCCTTCAGGTGCTTGGCCACCTGCGGCGCGTAGAGCTTCGACTGCTTTCGGGCCTGCGAGAACGTGAAGATGCGCTCGACGGCCACGCCGACCGACCAGAACGACATGAAGAAGAAGATGAACGCGACCGCCTTGGCGACCCAGCCCATCTGGTTCCACATCTCGATGAGATTCAGATCCACCCATTCGCTCCACCCTCCGGGATGAATGCACGCCCTGTGCCTACTGGCAACGCGACCCTGATCGTTGTATCGCGGACGACGCTCGAACTGTGACGATGACAGCCCCGCGCCTCGCCGACCCGGCCGACGGCGAACCGCGAGTGACTACTGCAACGTGAAGTTCACCGTGACCGTCATGATGACCGGCACCGGCACGCCGTTGAGCAGCGTCGGTGTGAACTCCCACTGGCGCACCGCGTCGAGCGCGGCCTGGTCGAGCAGCGGAATGCTGCGGAGCACGCGGGCGTTCTGCACCTTCCCGTTCGGTCCGATGGTCGCCTCGATGATGACCACGCCCGGACACGCGCGCCGACTGCGCGATCGGCGGATACATCGGCTTCACGTCGCGGGTCTTCTTCGGCGGGGCGATGTTGCCACCCACCCGGACCGGCTGGGTCGGCGGCGGCGGCGGCGGTGGCGGTGGCGGCGCCGACGGCAGTCCACCGACGACACCGCCGAGCGCTCCGCCGGGAATCCCGCCCTCCACGCCACCAGGCACGCCCACGCCGACGTTGGCCACGGGCGGCGCGGGAGCCTCGGGCTTGATCTCCTTGGGAGGCTCGATCGGCGCGGCGTTCGGATTGGTCACCGGCGTCGGCGTCGGCGTCGGCGCCGCTGCCGCGGGTGGCGGCGGGGGCGGCGGCGGCGGAGGTGGCGGCGGCGGGGGTGCTCCCACGAACGCCGACATGCTCCCGTCAGCCTCAGGCAGCGCGTCCATCGCCATCAACGGGACGAGGATGACACTGCCGACGATGAGCAGGTGCACGAGAATCGAGACCGGAACCGTGTACCACTTCTGGGATCCGACCTTGATCGAGGACTCGACCACGTCCCCGAACATCTCTTTGGCCACTGGCCTGTCCTCCTACCGACCCTGACGCTGTGTGAGTGCCTAGCGTGAGGCGGAGATTATATCGACAGCAAAAAAACAGTGTCAACGAACACCGACGACTAGTTTGACACCGGTTTTCCGGATTCGGCTCACGGGTTCCGGCATCTGGACCCACAGAGCGAACCCGAAGCCTCTCGACCGACCGAAACCCACCGGTCTCTGCCCTGCGTCGGGCCAGTCACAAGCCTGTTGAGGTCGCGGGCCCGCCGATACTACGCGGGCGACACGCGCGTGTCAAAGCCAGTTGCGCCCCCTCGCGAAGCCGTGGCATCCCGCCACGCCTGGAGCGCCCCGTCCATCACAAGTGCCTGAGGTCGACTACCGCTCCGTCTGACCGCGCCGCGTCATGAGCGACGACGGCAGCGCCATGCCACCTGTGAGGAAGATCCGGACGCCATCCTCAACGGAGGAATCCGGGTACCGCACGCGCTCCGGTCTGTAGAGCAAGACGTCGCCGAGGTAGAGATGGTTGGTGGGCACGTAGACGGCCACCCACTTCTCCGGCACGCCCGAGGCATCGGGCACCGTGAGCTCGCGCGTGACGAAACCGAGCACCATGCCCCGCTGCGGTTCGTCGACGAGCACCACGCGCTTGAACCCCGAGTCGTTCTGGGGGTTGAAGGCCCAGACCAGTTGCTTGACGGGCGCATAGATCGACCGGAAGAGGGGCACGTGCAGCAGGTAGTGCTCGCCGCGCTGCAGGACGCGACGCCCGAGCACGTTGGCCGCCAGGAAGCCCACGCCGAGGATGCCCGTCGCCGTGACGGCGATGCCGAGGCCCGGCACCCGACGCCCGAAGAGTCGCGTGACGACAGGCGAGGTCAGCGCGTCGGCGGCGCCGAAGATCCAGATGAGGGCCGCAATGCTCAGCGCCAGCGGGACGGTGACGAAGAACCCCGCCAACGAAGCGCCGCCGCAGGTAGTTCCACACGTCAGCGCCCCAGCGTCCAGGCCACCACCGCGGCGGCCAGCGCCAGCCGGTACCACGCGAAGACGGCAAGCGAATGGCCACCGAGGTACCGCATGAAGAACCGCACCGTCAGGTAGCCCACAACGAAGGCCGTGCTTCCGCCCACGAGGAAAAGCGTGGCGTCGCCCGGGCCCAGGCCCGTGTGCCGAAACTCCAGCGCCTCCTTGGCGGCCGCGGCCAGAATCGCTGGGATTCCCAGCAGGAAGCCGAACCGTGCCGCACCGGCGCGCGTGAACCCCATCGCCATGCCGGCGACGATCGTGGACCCGGAACGTGACACGCCTGGCACCAGCGCCGTCGCCTGCGCCAGCCCGAACACGAGTGCCTGGACGACACTCATGCCGCGATCGTCGTATCGCCACTGCGCGCCGAGGCGCTCCACCAGAAGAACAGCAGGGCGCCCGCGGCGAGCGTGACGGCCGCCACCTGCGGCGTACGGGTGTGGGCCTCGATCACGTCCGCGAAGAGGCCGCCGACAATGACGACGGGGATCGTCCCGATCGCCACGAGGCGCAGTCGGCTGGCGTCGGCATCGGTGCCCGTGAGCAAACGCGGCAGGGCGCCGGCCATGCCGAGGACGTCTTCGCGAAAGTAGACCAGGATGGCGAGCAGGGTGCCGACGTGCGTCGCGACGTCGAAGGCGAGGCCGAACCCGCTGTCGTCCCAGCCGAAGAAGGCCCGCGCGAGGATCAGGTGCGCAGAACTGGAGACGGGCAGGAACTCGGTGAGTCCCTGCACCACGCCCAGGAGCGCCGCGGCAGCCAGTGCGGGCACGCTCCGCGCCTACGCGTTGCGCCGTTCGCGACGGCGCGCGCGATCGGCGGCGGTTCGAGACGGCGCCGCCGGTGCGGCCGGCGTGCTGACGTCGTTCTTGCTGAGCGCGATGGCGATCGCCGACGCGATGAAGACCGTCGAGTAGGTGCCGCTGACGATGCCCACGAGCATCGTGAAGGCAAACCCCTCGAGCACCTCACCGCCGAAGACGAAGAGTGCGAGCACCGAGAGGAAGGTCGTACCCGCCGTGATGATCGTGCGGCTGAGCGTCTGGTTGACGGCCGTGTTGACCTGCTGCTCGAGCGAGGCGCCCCGCATGGTGCGGAAGTTCTCGCGCACACGGTCGAAGACGACGATCGTGTCGTTGACCGAATAGCCGGTGATCGTCAGGATCGCGGCGACGACGTTGAGCGACAGCTCGTAGCCGAAGAAGGTGAGCACGGCGAGCGTGACGATCACGTCGTGCAGGGTCGCCGCAATCGCACCGACGGCGAACGAGACCCTGAACCTGAACGCGATGTACAGCGTGATGCCGAGGATACTGGCCAGCGTGGCGTAGATGCCCTTGCGCTGCAGGTCACGGCCGATGACGGGACCGACGATCTCGGTGCTGATGACCTCGAACTGCCCGATATTGGCGGCGCGAATCGCGTCGGTCACCTGGCGCGCGCCCGTTCGAGGTTGGTACCCTGCTCGACCTCCTGCGCCTGCGGCAGGCGAACGAGGATCTCGTTGGCGCTCGCGCTGCCGTACTGCTGCACGACCTTTTCGCCGGGCAGCGGGCCCAGGGCGCGGCGCACCGCCTCCTCCGGGCACCGGTTGCTGGAACTTCAGCACGACGATGGTGCCGCCGGAGAAGTCGATGCCGAGCGGCAGGCCGCCCTGCGCGCGATCTGGACGAGCGCCAGGACGACGAGGATCGCCGACAGCGTCGAGCGCGTGCCAGCGCCACTTCGTGAAGTTGTAGTTGGTGTTCGTGAACAGGTCCATGGCGCCCTCAGATGCTCAGCGTCGCGCCCTGCGGGCGACGCGACAGGATGAGTTCGAACAGCGTCCGGGACACGAACACCGCGGTGAACACGTTGGACAGCAGGCCGAAGAACAGCGTCGTCGCGAAGCCGCGAATCGGGCCGGTGCCGAACTGGAACAGGAACGCCGCCGAGATCGAGCGACGCGACGTGCGTGTCGAGAATGGTGAGGAAGACGCGATCGAATCCGGCCGACACCGCCGCGCGGGCCGACTTGCCCGTGCCGAGTTCCTCCTTGATGCGCTCGAAGATCAGCACGTTCGAGTCCACGCCCATGCCGATGGTGAGGATGAAGCCGGCGATGCCCGGCAGCGTCATCACGGCGCCGATGTAGGCCATGAAGCCGAGCAGGATCAGCAGGTTCAGCGAGATGGACAGCACCGCGTTGATGCCCGTCAGCCTGTAGTACGACGAGCATGAACACCGTGACGAGCGCCAGACCGATGGCCGAGGCCATCACGCCGGCGCGAATCGAGTCGGCTCCGAGCGAGGGGCCGACCGTCCGCTCTTCCAGATACGTCAGGCTGGCCGGCAGCGCGCCCGAGCGCAGCGTGAGCGAGAGGTCCTGCACTTCCTGCTGCGTGAACGATCCCGAGATGCGGCCCTCGTCGTAGATGCGGCCTTCGATCGTCGGGGCGCTCTGGATGCGACCGTCCAGGATGATGGCGAGTTGGCGGCCGATGTTCTGGCTGGTCAGGGTGCTGAACTTCTCGGCGCCCTGCTGGTTGAGCGAGAAGCCCACGGCCGGCTGGTTGTTCTCATCGAGTGACGGACGGGCGTTGCGCAGGTCACGGCCCGTGATGCCGGCCACGCGCTTCACGAGGTAGTACACGGGGCCGGTGCCGCCCGCCTCGGCGGCGCCGGGCACGACCTCGAGGTCGCCGGGCACGGCCCGCCCGCGGGCGGCGAGCAGGGCCTCGCGCGAGGCTGCCGGGCCATCCTCGACGATCTTCAGCTCGAGGAGCGCCGTCGATCGGATGATTTCCTTGGCACGCGCCACGTCGGTCACGCCGGGCATCTGCACCAGAATCTGGTCGCCCTCGCCGTGGGGCGCGACGATCGGCTCGGCCACGCCGAGTTCGTTCACGCGGCGCTCGATCGTCTGCAGCGCCTGCGCGACGGCTTCCTGCCGCAGCCGCGTGATCTGGACGTTCTTGAGCGTGAAGGTATAGGTGCCGCCCACCGATGAGGAGCGGTCGAACACCTGCCCGACCCACTCCTCGGCCACGCGGCGGAAGTCGGCGTCGCGGTCGGCCGGCACGCCCTCCACGCGGAAGGACCGGGCGTCCTGCGGCGTGACAGCGCCGACGGGGATGCCCTGCCGCGACAGCTCGTCACGCAGCCGCTCGCCGCTCATCTCCGTCTCGAGCTTCAGGGCATCGTCGGTCTGCACGCGCAGGACGAGATGCACGCCGCCCTTGAGGTCGAGGCCCAGCTTGACCTTGTCCCGGGTCGGGTAGAAGGCCAAGACGGCCAGCGCGACCACCACGAAGATGGCGATCAGCTTCCAGCGAAGGTTGCTTGTCATGTGGAATTACGAGGCGCCCTGATCGGGCACGACGGGGTCCTGGCCCTGCAGGCCGCCGACGGCCGCCCGCGCGACGTCGATGCGCACCTGGGGCGCGATCTGGAGCTGCACGTGCCGCTCACCGAGACGGGTGATGGTGCCGTAGATGCCCCCGGTGGTCACGACCTTGTCGCCGAGCTTGAGGCTGCCCTGGAAGTCGGCGACCTTCTGCTGCCGCTTCTTCATCGGCATCAGCACCATGAAGTAGAAGATGCCGAGGATGACGACGAACGGCAGCAGCGACAGCCACGGGCTGGCATTGGGATCGGCCGGGGCCGACAGGGCGAGCAGCGAACGGACCAGCACACTCGGGCAGGGCATCAGGTACTCGGGGATGTCCGGGAGAAGCGGTGATGGAATTCTTGTCGGAACTGCTCGAACAACCCGAAATCGATAGCCTGTCGGATCCGCCTGAGGGTGTCAAGGTAAAAGACGAGATTGTGGATGCTTGCCAGCGTCCCGGCGTTCATCTCCCTGTTGTGGAAGAGGTGCCGCAGGTAGGCCCTGGAGTGCCGTCGACACGTCTCGCACGGACAGGACTCGTCGATCGGGCGGTCGTCGCGCGCGAACCGCGCGTTGCGAAGGTTCAGGGGCCCGTCCGGCGTGAAGACCTGCCCGTTCCGGGCGTTGCGCGTCGGCAGGACGCAGTCGAACATGTCGATGCCGCGGGCGACACACTCGACGAGGTCGTCGGGCATGCCGGTGCCCATCAGGTAGCGCGGCCGATCGTCGGGCAGCAGGGGCGCCGTGAAACCGACGACGTCGTACATGGTCTCGACCGACTCGCCCACACTGAGACCGCCGATGGCGTAGGACTCGAAGCCGATGGCCTGCAGCGCGGCGGCGCTGCGCTCCCGCAGGTGTCGATGGACTCCGCCCTGCACGATGCCGAACTGGGCCTGCCCGGGCGTGGAGACCGTCACACCGTCGACGGGCCCCGCCTGGAGCCGCAGGAACCTGTCGCGGGCCCGCCTGGCCCAGCGCAGCGTGAGGTCCAGGGACGCGGCAGTGGCCGCCTCGCTGGCCGGGGCGGCGAGACACTCGTCGAGCACCATGGCGATGTCGGGCCCGAGTTGCGCCTGGATGTCCACCACCTTCTCCGGGGTCAGCGTGTGGCGTGAGCCGTCGAGGTGGGACTGGAAGCGCGCGCCGTCCTCCGTCGATCGTCACGAGTGGCGCCCAGACTGAAGACCTGATAGCCGCCGCTGTCGGTGAGGATGGGTCCGGCCCAGCCGATGAAGCGGTGCAAGCCGCCCCGTTCCGCGATCAGGTCGTCGCCGGGCCGTAGATAGAGGTGATAGGTGTTGGCCAGGACGATGGCCGCACCGGCCTCTTCGAGCGCGCGCTGCGTGACGCCGCGTACGGCCCCGCGCGTGCCGACGGGCATGAACGCCGGGGTCTCGACGACGCCGTGCGGTGTGTGGAGGCGACCGCTGCGCGCCTGCCCGTCCCGACCCGTCAGCGTGAACGCGAAGGCGCCGGGCATTCGGCTATACTACGGCATCCATCCCGGCCATTCCGGCCGAGTCGCTGCCCCCAAGACCTTGAAGAAACTGCGCGTGGGCGTCATCTACGGTGGCCGCTCGGGCGAGCACGAGGTGTCGATCGCCTCGGCCGCCGCCGTCATGGCCAACCTCGATCGCACCCGCTACGAGGCGGTGCCGATCCGCATCGATCGCGACGGGCGCTGGGCGCTCGCCGACAAGCCGCCGACGGCCGCGTCCGCCTCCGAGGTCATCGAGCAGACGCGATCGGAGATGAAGGGCGTGCGCGCCGGACGCGAGGTGCACCTGTTGCCCCGCCCGAGCGAGGAGACCATCCTCGCGATCGACCGCACGCGCACGAGAGGCGAGGAGGAGCCGCGCGCGATCGTCACCGGCGTGGGCATCGACGTGATCTTCCCCGTGCTGCACGGGCCCCATGGCGAGGACGGCACCGTCCAGGGCCTGCTCGAACTGGCCAACGTGCCCTACGTCGGGGTGCGGCGTCATGGCATCGGCCGTGGGCATGGACAAGGCGATGATGAAGTGCGTGTTCGGCGCGCGGGGTCTTCCGCAGTGCGCCCACGTCACGGTGCTGCGCCGGCGGGCCCTCGCCGAACCCGAGGTCGTCGCCGGTGAACTGGCCGAGCGCCTCGGGCTGCCCGTCTTCGTCAAGCCCGCCAACCTGGGATCGAGCGTCGGCATCTCGAAGGCCCGCACGCCGGCCGAACTCGTCGACGCGCTCAAGGTGGCGGCCGACTACGACCGCAAG
The DNA here is from genome assembly GCA_963715265.1 of uncultured Acidobacteriota bacterium. Classification (GTDB taxonomy): domain Bacteria; phylum Acidobacteriota; class Vicinamibacteria; order Vicinamibacterales; family Vicinamibacteraceae; genus Luteitalea. The sequence continues at coordinate 511,028 of CAVQRQ010000022.1, read as the reverse complement.
ATCGTCGTCGAGGCCGCGGTGCCCGACGCGCGCGAGATCGAGGTGGCCGTGCTCGGCAACGACGAGCCGATCGCGTCGGTGCCGGGCGAGATCGTGCCGTCGCGCGAGTTCTACGACTACGAGGCGAAGTACCTCGACGGCGCGAGCCGTCTCGCCATTCCCGCCGATCTGCCGGCCGACATGGGCGCGCGGCTGCAGGGGCTCGCCATCGAGGCGTTCCGCGCGATCGACGGCGCCGGCCTCGCGCGCGTGGACTTCCTCGTCGGACGCGAGCACGGCGACGTGTTCGTGAACGAGATCAACACCATGCCCGGCTTCACGACCATCAGCATGTACGGCAAGCTGTGGGCCGCCAGCGGCCTGACCTATCCCGAACTCGTCGACAGGCTCGTGCAGCTCGCGCTCGAGCGCCACGCCGAGAAGCAGCAGCTCCGGGTCTCGCCGTTCTGAACGGACGTGCGGCCAGTGCGGTTCCGTCCTGAACCGACGCGGCGGGCACTGCGGCTCGGCCGGTCGAGGTGTCCAGGGCCCGCCCGCGCGCGCACGCCGCACTCACGTCAATCTTCTCTTACCAGACGACGCCCGGGACCCGCGGGACGCCCCGCGAATGCTGGCCTTCCGGTGAGCCAGCAGGGGCTGGAATCAAGTAAGCATTCGATTCGTTTGTCAAGTTTGACACGGCACGCGGTTTACGCTAGCCGGCCTTTCGTGCACACGAGCGGGCGAGTCATTTTTTTTTGACAATCACGCCTCCTTTGTGCTTGACAAGCGAATTTTCTCATCCATAATCTACATCTTGTGTGAGGCAGGGTAGCTCAATCCATCTGTAGTGATGGGCCAATGACGGCCCACGGTGAGAGCACCGCCAACCTAGGAGGAAGAATGGCGAAGAAGGCAGCCAAGAAGGCCGCTCCGAAGAAGGCCGCTCCCAAGAAGGCCACGAAGAAGGCCGCGAAGAAGCGGTAGTCGGTTCGCGGTCCCGGCGCTTCGACGCCAGGCCGCAACGGGCACCGCCGACAACGTGGTGCTCGTCAGTTGGACATGCGGCGGCTGCCAGTCTGGATTTGGCGGCCGCCGGCCATTTCCGGCCGTAACGAACGGCTGTCCACTCCGCCCCTCACGGGCCGTGAGCGCGGGTGACAGCGTTGCGAGCGCACGCCAAGGCCTGCGAGCGGCCGGCCGAGTAGACCACCTGGAAGGGGGGGATACGTCATGGCCAAGAAGGCAGCCAAGAAGGCCGCCGCCAAGAAGACCACGAAGAAGACGGCAACGAAGAAGGTAGCCAAGAAGGCAGCCAAGAAGCGGTAGGCGGTTTCGTCCGTCTCACACCGCAGGGGCGCGGCACTCCCGCGCCCCTTTCTGCGTCCGGGGCAGCGTCACGAATACGCGGGAAGCGTCCTTCGTCCTTCGCCCTTCGTCCTTTGGTTGCCTTGTTCCTTCTTCCTGGTCCCTCTTCCCTTTCACTGCGGCGCCGTGACCCCGTCCCAGATCCGCACCCGCGTGATCGTGTCGCCCACCTCGAGCCTGTCGACCACGTCCATGCCCTGCGTCACCTGGCCGAACACCGTGTAGCGGCCCTCGAGATGCGGCTGCGGCGCGTGGGTGATGAACCACTGGCTGCCGCCCGTGTCGGGGCCCGACAGGGCCATGCCGACGGTGCCGCGCGCGTAGGGTCGATCGTTGAGTTCGTCGCGGATGCTGTATCCCGGACCGCCCGTGCCGTCACCGCGCGGATCCCCGTCCTGCACGACGAAGGCGGGCACGACGCGATGGACCTGCAGCCCGTCGAAGTAGCCGCGCCGGGCGAGCGTGACGAAGTTCTCCACGGTCAGCGGCGCATCGAGCACCGCGAGTTCCACCTGCACCGTGCCCCTGGAGGTCTCGATGTAGGCCTGCGGCGAGTACGCGGGTGTCACGAGGCGGGTCGCCTCGTAGAGATCCGCCGCCACGGTCACCGGGGCAGGACGAATCCGCAGCCGGCGCGTCGCTGGACGGGTCCTGCGCGACGAGCCACTTCGCTGCGCGCAATCGCATCGACCAGTCGCGATCGGCCAGCGTCTCCTCCATGGGGCCGCGGGCCGACACCGGATCGATCGCCGCCAGCGCCTCCAGCACCGCCCAACGCGCGTCGTCTGCGCTGTCGCTCCGGGACCGCTGCCACGCCGAGACGAGCGTGTCGCGCAGCCCGGCCACCTTCCGCTCACCCGCGATCACGGCCGCCGACGCGCGGATGCCGACGTCGTCGCGTGCGAGCGCCGAGGCCAGGTGCCCCTCGAGCCCGGGGAGCTTCAGCGTCGCCCACGCCCGCAACGCCGACGGCACGACGCGCGCATCCGTGTCGGCCATCAGCCGCTCCAGCATCGGCGTCGCGTTCTCGGGCGCCAGCGTCGTCAGCGCCTCGGCCAACGCGCGGCGCACGCGCCAGTCGTTGTCGGGGTCGAGACCGGACAGGACGGTCGTGAACGACAACGAGTCCACGCGGGCCAGCGCGCGCAGCGCGGCCGCGCGCACGTACGGCGACCGGACCGTCAGGCGATCGATGAGGTCCGGTTCGGCGTCGCGTGAGCCGAGCTGGGCGAGGGCCCCGATGATCTCGAGTTCCAGCCCTGGCGCGACGTCACGCTGCCGCAGCAGGGCCAGCAGCGGCGCCGCCAACCGCGCGTCGCCCAGTTGTCCTGCAGCACGCACGGCCGACACACGCACCTGTGGATGGACCTGACGTGCCGGCTCCAGCAGCGGCATCAGCGTCGACGCCGCGGCGACGGCCTTGCGCTCCCCGAGACCTCGAACCGCGTACCCCGCGGTGAACGGCGACGGAGACGACACCAGTTCGGTCAATGCCGGGATGGCGCGATCGTCTCCGACCCGCGACAGCGAGGCCGCCACCGGCCACCACGAGCTGCGAGGGCGCCCCTGGTCGTCGAGCACCGCCGTGGCCAGTCCGTCGTAGCTGCGCAACGCCGTGAGCGCAGCCAGGCCGAGCCGCACGGCCTCGGCCTCGGCCGACCCGCGTGGCTGGTCGTCGGCCGGCGGCGTGGCAATCGCGCTGCCGTCAACGAGGAGCTTGACCATCTGGGCCAGCGGGGCCGCTGCACGGCCCGCCCGCTCCGGGCCGATGAGTCCGAGCGCCTGCGCGGCGCGGCCCTTGACCAGGGCATTCGGGTCGCCGAGCGCGGCGATGAGCGGATCGATGGCCGCGTCACCGCCCAGCAGGCCGAGTGCGAACGCCGCCATCGCGCGGACATCGGCGTCGGGATCCTGCAGGCGTTCGACCAGGGGCGGGACGCCAGCGGGCAGGCCCACTCGGCCGATCGCGAGGGCTGCACGACGCCGCACGCGGGCGTCGGTATCACCGAGAAGGCCGACGAGATCCATCGCGGGCGGCGGCGGAGGCGCTGGGAGCGGGCGACCGCGCCGATCCACGGCCGGCGGGGGCTGCGGCGCGGGGCGTGACCGCTCATCCTCCAGCACGCGGTGATCCTCGAGCCGCAGGATGCTCGCAATCTTCGGCTCGTACGGGGGGACGACGACGGGTGGGGGCGGCGGCGGTGCCGACGCACACGCAGTGGCCACCGCTGCTCCGACCAACGACAACAGGCGACGGGTCATCACTCGGGCGCATGCTAGCATGCGCGACTCGTCACGCTTCCCTTGCGCGCCCACGGAGCGGGAGCTGCCGAAACTGCCTGCGACGGGCGCCCGAACTTGCCGGTGTCCGAAGCCCGTCGATATACTGCGCGCCATCGTGGACGCCCGCTACCTCGCGATTGAGGGCCCTCCCGGCGTCGGCAAGGCCGTTCTCGCGGAGCGACTCGGGCAACGCCTCGATGCCAGCCTCGTCCTCGACGACGTCGAGAACCCGTTTGCCGCCGACACGCGGGCCAACCGCACCGGTGCGGCCTTTCAGGCGCAGCTCTTCCACCTGCTCGCGCGACATCGACAGCAGGAGTCCCTGAGGCAGGGCGACCTCTTCAGCCAGATCACCGTCTGCGACTACCTGTTCGACAAGGACCGGATCTTCGCCTACCTGACCCTGGACGACAACGAACTGTTCATCTACCAGCGGCTCTACGACCTGCTGGTGCGTGATCTGCCCACTCCCGACGTCGTCGTCTACCTGCAGTGCCCGACGGATCGCCTCAGGAAACGTCTCCGCGAGCGCGCGCGACGGGCCCCGGATCGACGTGGCGCCGAGGAGATCAACCTCGAGGAACTCAACGACGCCTTCAACCACTTCTTCTTCCACTACACCAGCGCCCCGCTGCTCGTCGTCGAGACGTCGTCGCTCGATCTCGACTGGCACGACGAGGACGTCGAAGACCTCCTGCGGCAGGTCGAACACATGCAGCAGGGCACGCAGTACTACGTCCCCCGACAGCGCTGAGGCACGGTCGGCAGGGCGGATGACGGGATGCCGCCATCCTCGCTGGACACGGTCCGCCTCGGCGTGGAGCGCTCAGCGTCGGGCGCCCGGGCAGTCCGGGCGCTTGCGTTCGCCGGACGGGCTGACTACCCTGTGTGCTTCGCCTGTCGACGGACAGGGCGGCCGGGCCAGGCTCCGCCGCCGCGTCGCCGCGACGAGACCCAATGGCCTGGTTCAAGCGCGTCCCCAAACCCATCTCCCCCGCCCAGAAGGCGAGCCGCATCCCCGAAGGTGTCTGGGTCAAGTGCCCCGATTGCGGGCAGGCGCTCTACAAGAAGGACCTCGACGGCAACCTGCAGGTGTGCCTCAAGTGCGACCACCATTTCCGCCTGGGCGCCGGCGATCGCCTCGCGATGCTGTTCGACGGGCCGTGGGTGGAGCACGACAGTGACCTCGCCTCCACCGATCCGCTCAGCTTCATCGACACCAAGCCCTACTCGCAGCGACTCCGCACCGCGCAGGAGGCCACCGGCCTGAAGGACGCCATCGTCTGTGGCACCGGGACGATCGACGGCATCGAGACCGAAGTCGCCGCGATGGAGTACTCGTTCATCGGCGGCAGCATGGGCGTTGTCGTCGGCGAGAAGATCACGCGTGCGATCGAGCGCGGCCTGCAGCATCGTCGTCCTGTCGTCGTCGTGTCGTGCTCCGGCGGCGCCCGCATGATGGAGGGGACGCTCTCGCTCATGCAGATGGCCAAGGTCAGCGCGGCCCTCGCCCGTCTCGATCGTGCCGGCCTGCCCTACATCTCGGTGTTGACCGACCCCACGACCGGCGGCGTCACCGCCAGCTTCGCGATGCTCGGCGACCTCAACATCGCCGAGCCGAAGGCGCTCATCGGATTCGCGGGGCCGCGCGTCATCGAGCAGACGATCCGGCAGAAGCTTCCCGAGGGCTTCCAGCGAGCGGAGTTCCTCGTCGAGCACGGCATGGTCGACATGATCGTGGACCGGCGCAAGCTCAAGACCGCCATCGCGGACGCCCTGAGGTTCATGCACGCGCCGGCATGACGGCGCAGCAACGCCTCGCCTCGCGCGAGTTCTTCGGCGTCAAGCTCGGCCTCGACGCGATGCGCGCGCTCGTGGAGGCCCTCGGCCATCCGGAGCGGGCGTTCCTCCCCGTCATCGTGGCGGGCACCAATGGCAAGGGTTCGGTCACCGCGATGGTCGCGCGGGCGCTGCACGCCGCCGGCCTGCATGTCGGCCGCTACACGTCCCCCCACCTCGTCCACGTCCGGGAACGCTTCGCCATCGACGATGAGGACGTGTCCGATGCACGGCTCGACGAGGCCCTGCAGCAGGTCTTCGACGCCGAGGACGGCTTGCTCGCGGGAGGTGTCCTTGCGGCCCCCCTGACGTACTTCGAGGTGACGACGGCCGCTGCGTTCGTCCTGTTCCGGACCCTGGGCGTCGACGTGGCCGTCATCGAAGTCGGCCTGGGCGGGCGCCACGACGCCACCAACGTCGCGCGGGCGCCGTGGGCCGCCATCACGTCGATTGGCCTGGACCACGTCGCGCACCTCGGGCCGACGCTGGCGCACATCGCTCGCGAGAAGGCCGGCGTGATCATGCCGGGCGCCACAGTCGTGAGCGGCGTCACCGAGGACGAGCCGGCCGCCGAGATCGCCAGGGTCTGCCAAGCGCGGCAGGCGCGGCTGATCCGCGCCGCAGACAGCGTCGCGGTCGAGGCCCATGAGGCGGGAGGGGAGACGACGCTGAGGCTCTCGACGCCGCGACGGCGGTACGAACGGGTGCGGCTCGCCCTTCGCGGCGCCCATCAGGTCGCCAACGCGATTGTGGCGGTGCGCCTTCTGGAGGCGCTCGAGGAGGCTGGCATCGGCGGGGGGGAGGAAGCCATCCGCACGGGCCTGGCCGACGCGCGCTGGCCCGGACGCCTCGAGCGGCGGGACCTCGCGGGAGGCCTGCCTCTGATCCTCGACGGCGCGCACAACCCCGACGGCGCCGTCGCGCTGTCGCGGTGGCTCGTGGCGGCTGCGCTGCCTCCCGTGACGCTCGTCGTCGGCTGCATGCGCGACAAGGACGCGCGCGGCCTGCTGTTGCCCCTGCTGCCGCTGGCGACGCGGGCCATTGCGACGGCCGTCGACATGCCCCGCGCGCTGCCCGCTGGCGCGCTGGCTGGCGAGATCGTGCGCCTCGCGCCGGCACTGGACGTCATCGTGGAACCGACGCCGGGCGCGGCCCTGCGCACGGCATCCAGGGGCGACACACCCGTTGTGGTCTGCGGCTCGCTCTTCCTCGTGGGCGCCGTGCGCGCGTGGCTCGATGGCGAGCTCCGGAGGGACGGTCAGGTCCGACCTGAATGATGCCGGGACACGCGATCCCGCGTGATATTCTGCGGGTCGCCACGCCCGACCTTGCCTGTCCAGCCCGTGCACTCGATTCCAGTTCTTCGTCTCCTCGCGCTCCTGCTCGTCCTGACGGCGCTGCCGGCCGTGGCGCGCGCGCAGCAGGTGCCCGGCTTCCGCCTGTCGCGACAGCTGCGGATCGAAATCGACGGGTCGCGCTTCCGGTTCATCGGCGAAGTCGAGATGACCGACAACGCGGGCACCCAGAAGTTCTTCGCCGATCAGGTGGACTACGACACGGAGACGCGCCTGATGGTGGCGACCGGCAACGTGGTCTACACGTCGCCGCAGACCCGCATCGCCGCAGAGAAGGTCGAGTACGACCTCGACACGAAGGTCGGCACGTTCTACAACGCCACCGGCTCGACGTACCTGGGCGACAAGGTCGACAAGAGCTTCTTCGGCACGCAGGAGCCCGACGCGCTGTTCTACGGCGAACTGGTGCAGAAGATCGGTCCCAAGCGCTACAAGATCACGCGGGGCGGGTTCACGAGCTGCGTGCAGCCGACACCGCGATGGGAGCTGGTGTCCAGCTCGTCGCTCGTCGAACTGGACGAGTACGCCCTGCTCAAGAACACGGTGCTGAAGGTGAAGGGCGTGCCGATGTTCTACCTCCCCGTGATGTACTACCCCATCCAGAGCGACGACAGGGCGACGGGCTTCCTGCTGCCGACGTACGGCTCGTCGGTCATCCGGGGCCCGAGCGTGAGCAACGCCTTCTTCTGGGCCATCAACCGGAGCCAGGACGCGACGATCTACCACGACTGGTTCACCAAGCGCGGCCAGGGCGTCGGCGGCGAGTACCGGTATGTCGCCGGTCAGGGCTCGCAGGGCAACGTCACCACCTACTACCTGAAGGAGAAGGAGGCGACCTACACCACGTCGGCCGGGACGACGACGACACCCGCGGCGACCAACTACGAAATCCGCGCCAACGTCGCACAGGTGCTGCCCCTGAACCTCCGGGCGCGCGGCAACGTGGACTACTTCTCGAGCATCGTCACGCGCTCGACGTTCAACCAGAACCCCTACGACTGGTCGTCGCGCACGCGCAGCATGCGAGGCAACCTGTCGGGCACCTGGGGACGACAGAGCGTGAGCGGGACGTACGACGTGACGGAGCTGTTCTACTCGGAGACGGCGTCGAGCCTGCAGGGCGGCACGCCCCGCCTGTCCTACAACCTCGCGCAGACGCGGATCGGCAGCTCGCCCGTCTACTACAGCCTCGGCAGCGAGTACGTCTCCATCGCGCGGCTCGACAAGGACGGTCCGAGGGAGATCGACCAGGGCCTGAACCGCCTGGACATCGCTCCGACGGTCCGCGTGCCGTTCAACAAGCTGCCGTACCTGACGTTCAACACGTCGGTTGCGTACCACTACACGCGGTGGAGCGAGAGCTACGTCAAGGACGCCAACAACCGCGACGTGCAGGCGGAGGTGCCCATCTCCCGCAGCTACTGGGACTTCCGCTCGGACATCGTCGGGCCGAAGTTCACGAGGGTCTGGGACACACCCGACAACGGCTACGCCGAGAAGTACAAGCACACGATCGAGCCGACGTTCACGCTGCAGCGGCTGACCGCGTTCGACGACTACGACCGCATCGTGAAGCTCGAGGGCTACGACTTCACGTACGGCGGCACGACACGGATCGCCTACGGGCTGGTCAACCGCTTCACGGCCAAGCGCCGGAGCGGCGCGTCGACGGCGCGCACGCGCGACTTCCTGACGGTCGGCATCACGCAGAGCTACTACAGCGACCCGCGCGCGAGTCTCTACGACTTCTCGTCGTACCCCCTGAACTTCTTCGGACGGCTGCCGAGCAACTTCTCGCCGATCGCGCTGGGCGCCACGTTCTCGCCCGGCGAAAAGACGTCCTTCACCACGCGTCTCGACTGGGACGACCGTGCCGGCGAGTTCCAGAGCATCCGCCTCAACGGCACCTGGGCGCTGCGTGAATGGCTGGACGTCTCCGGAGGCTGGAGCCAGCGGAAGTTCTCGTTCTACCCGGATCGGCCCGACAAGTTCGTCAACACGAGCACGAGCGTCAAGACGAAGGGGAACCGGTTCGGCGGCACGTACGCGTTCTACTACGACCTCGGACGCTCGGTGATGATGGACCAGCGGATCGTCGGCTACTACAACGCGCAGTGCTGCGGCATCGTCGTCGAGTACCAGCAGTACAACTTCCCGCAGTACTCGACCTTCGCCGTCCCGCAGGACCGTCGCTTCAACATCGGGTTCACGCTGGCGGGCCTCGGCACCTTCTCGAACTTCCTCGGGGCGTTCGGCGGCAACACCGGCACCTCGGGCAGCTTCGGGGGCCGCTCCTTCTAGGCCATGGCAGGCCCTGTCCTGGTCACGGGCGCCGCCGGGTTCGCGGGTGGGCACCTCGTGTCGCTCGCTCGCGAGGACGGCCCTGTCGAGGGCTGGTTCCGCCCGGGCGAGCCCCCGTCGGCCGGCGCGCAGGCGGTGCAGGGCGTGTCGTGGCGGGCCGTGGATCTCCGCGATGCGGCGGCGGTGCACGCCGCGATGGAGACCCTCCGTCCCTCGGCGATCTACCACCTCGCGGGTGCCGCCAACCAGGGTGCGTCGTGGGCGCAGACCGACGTCACACTGGACCTGAACGCGCGCGTGACGCACGTGCTGCTGCGCGCCGTCGGCCGCCACGCTCCGCAGGCGCGGGTCCTCGTCACGACGTCGGCCGCCGTCTACGCGCCGACGGCCGAACCCCAGGCCGAGGACTCCAGGCTCGCGCCAGCGACCCCGTACGGCGTGAGCAAGCTGGCCCAGGAGATGGTCGCGCGCGACGCGGCCATGCACGAGGATCTCGACGTGGTCCTCGTGCGGCCGTTCAACCACATCGGCCCGGGACAGGCCCCCGGGTTCTTCGCCCCCGCCTTCGCCCGCCAGTTGGCACGGATCGAGGCAGGACTCGATGCCGGACCGATGCGCGTGGGCAACCTCTCGGCGCGGCGCGACCTGTCCGACGTGCGCGACACGGTACGCGCCTACAGGCTGCTCATGCAGCGCGGGACGAGCGGCGAGGTCTACAACGTCTGCCGGGGTGAGGCCGTCGCCATCGGCGACCTGCTCGACATGATGCGTGCGGCCGTCTCGATCCCTGTCGACGTGGTGGTGGATCCGGACAAGCTGCGCCCCGTGGACGTGCCGCTGCTGGTCGGCGACCCGTCGCGCCTGATGGCCGCGACGGACTGGCGCCCGGAGATTCCTCTGAGCCAGACCGTGGCCGACATCCTCGAGGAACAACGCATCGCCGTCCGCCGCGATGCTGTCTGAGCCGCACGGCGCGGCCTATACCTTGAGGAAGGTCCTGTTCCCGTAGAGATACTGCAGGAAGACCCAGCGGGCCGCGATCGCGCCGAGCGCGAGCACGACCGGCCCGGCACCTCCGGAGAGGCGCGCGACGCCGCCAGCGAAGAACTTCGAGATGTCGGCGAAGTTGATGAACTCCTGCGCGACGTAGATGGTGATCGCGTTCACGCCGATCACGACGAAGGGCCATGCCCACCGGCGCATGCCCTGTATGTCGATCACGAAGTAGAACAGCGACACGAGCAGCAGGCTCCAGCCGGCCGCGACGAGCACGTACGAACTGGTCCAGAGGTTCTTGATCACCGGGAACAGCGGAGCCCACGCCCAGCCAGCCGCCAGGCTCACCACGCCCGCGAGGATCAGGACCTGCAGCTTGCGCATGACGGGGCGGGCCTGCATCAGCCACCACCCCGTGAGCACGCCGAGCAGGCACGTCGCGATCGCCGGGATGTGCGACAGCAGGCCCTCGTTGTCGCCGTACGGGTAGCAGCAGAACTTGCCCGGCAGCACGAGTCGATCGACGTAGCCGACCAGGTTGCCTTCAGGTGAGAGGTCGTAGGCCGCGAAGCCGGGTGCCGGCACGAACGCGAGCAGCGCCCAGTACCCCAGCAGCAACGACGCCGCGAGGATGGCCTGTCCCTTCACACGCAGATGCAGCACCGCCAGCGCGGTGAAGAGATAGCAGATCGCGATGCGCTGCAGCACACCGGGCCAGCGCATCTCGGCGAAGTCCAGCTGCAACAGGCCCCAGTTGATCCACCCGAGCAGGAGCAGCAGCGCGAACCGGCGAAAGATTCGTGGGTAGGCCGCCGTCGGCCGCGCCTCGTAGCGCTTGAGCGACATCGGCAGGACGATGCCGACGATGAAGATGAAGAGCGGGAAGATGAGGTCGTAGAACACGAACCCTTCCCAGGGCAGGTGTTCCATCTGGTGGTCGAGCCACGTCCACCCGAGCCAGGCCGCAAGCGCGCGGAACAGGATGTCGCCGCCCGTGATCCAGAACATGTCGAAGCCCCGAAGGGCGTCGATGAACAGGAGGCGAGGCGGCGACCCGGATGACGCTGGCGCAGTGGCCGCGCGCGATGCAGCGGTCACACGGCTACGGACGGCGCGTCGCCGACCACGAGCCGGCGTTGCCGGCGATGTCGTAACTGCCTTTGAGCGCCGCCCCGTCCAGGGCGCCCTTGATGGTGCCGGGCGCCTCGTCTGAGGTCACCGCAAGCGACAGCGCGCCGGCCTCGAACGTGCCCTTCAGCGGCAGTTCGATGCCGTCGGGCGTCCTGAGCATGCCGGTCACACTGGCGCCGTCCTGCGTCAACTGGAACGAATAGCCGCCCCCGCCGTCGCCGGTGATGTCCCACGCGCCCGTGAGCGAGGTGCCGCCGTTGGTCGCCGTCACCGCGCCGGCCTTGTTGCCGGAGAAGTCACCGGCCGCCGCGCCGTTGGCATAGTCGACGGTGCCCTTCATCGACGCGCCCTCGACCTTGCCGACCATCACGATGTCGATGGGCTGGCCCTGGTAGTCGATCGCGAACGCGAGCTTGGCTCCGGCCTCGCTCGTCGTGACGGTGAGACCGCCGACGGCAGGCAGGCCGCTGATGGAGCCCTTGAGTTGGCCGCCCTCCTCGCTGATCACCACCGTGGTGGGGTGCGTGCCCTGGGGCGAGGTGAGCGAGAGGTTCCAGGTGCCCACGAGGTCCTGGTTGGAGGGAGCCTGGGCGAATGCCGATGGCGCGCAAGCGACAACGGCCGTGGCCAGGAAGGCCATGACGGTGAATTGTCTTGCAGACATAGCCTGTCAGTTTACAGGAACTCGCCCTGCGCAGATCCCTGCGACTTGACCGGCGTCAGGGACCGGTGGACAATTGCGAATAAAGAGCGAAAGTCCTGGGTAAACAGATCCCCCTGTTCGAGGCTCCGCTGACGACGCGGGGCGTTGCCGCGATCGTCAGGGCCGAGGGCGTGGACGGCCTGACCTCGGCTCGCCAGCTCGCCGACAGCGCGCACTATCAGGAGGTCGTGTGCCGCTCGGCACTCAATCGCACCAGGGGCATGCCGTTCCAGTGGACGCTCAACCCCTACCGCGGTTGCACGCACGCGTGCGAGTACTGCTACGCGCGGCGCTACCAGGCGCAACTCGAGCTCGGGGCGGGCGATCAGTTCTCCGGCTACATCTTCGTGAAGCGGAACATTCCGCAGGTGCTGGCGCGGGAGCTCGCGCGGCCATCATGGACGCCCGCCCTGGTGGCCGTGGGCACGGCCACCGACCCCTACCAGCCGATCGAAGGGCAGTACCGCCTGACGCGCGCCTGCCTCGAACACCTCGACGCGGCCGACACTCCCGTGGGGCTGGTGACGAAAGGGCCGATGGTGGTGCGAGACGCCGACGTCCTCGCACGGATGTCGCGTCGTGGGCTTGCGACCGTGTACATGAGCGTCCCGACTGTGGACCCGGCCTGGGCGCAACTGGAGCCGGGCACGGCGCCTCCGATGCAGCGCCTTCGGGCGGTGCGCCACCTCGTCGACTCGGGCGTCCGCGCCGGAGTGCTCATGAGTCCACTGGTCCCGGGATTCAGTACGCAGCCAAGCCGGATCGAGGCCACGCTCGCCGCAATCGCCGATCTGGGAATCCCGATGCTCGGGGGCGACGTGCTCTACCTCGAGGACGGAAGCCGCGACCACTTCTTCTCGTTCCTCGAGGCACAGGCGCCCCACCTGATCGACAAGTACCGGCGGCTCTACATCGGCACACGCGCCGACAGGCGCTATGCGGCGCAGGTCAAGGGCGTGCTGGCGGCGCTGCGGACCCGGTACGCAGCGCCGCACTCGTGAACGCGCTCAGGCGCTCCGGCCCATGAGGGCGTTGATGCGCTGCTCGGTGGGCGGGTGCGTGCTGAAGAGCGAGAACAGGCCACGCACGCTGAACGGCTTGATGATGAACATGTGTGCCGTGGCCGGGTTGGCGTCCATCGGGATGCGCTGGCTGTAGGCGTCAATCTTCCGCAGTGCGCTCGCGAGCCCCATGGGCGAGCCGGCGATGGCGGCGCCCCCGGCGTCGGCACCGAACTCGCGCGACCGTGAGATGGCTGCCTGGATGAGCATCGCGGCGATCGGCGCCACGATGATGCCGACGAGCAGGGCCAGCGGGTTCGACCCCTCGCCGTCGTCGGACCGCCCTCCACCGAAGAAGGCGGCAAACTGCGCCATGCGCGCCACCATCATGATCGCGGCGGCAATCGTCGCGGCCACCGAACTGATCAGGATGTCGCGGTGCTTGACGTGGGCCAGTTCGTGCGCCATCACGCCAGCCAGTTCGTCGCGGCTCAGGATCCGCATGATCCCCTCGGTCGCGGCAACGGCGGCGTGCTGCGGATTCCGACCGGTGGCAAACGCGTTGGGGGAGTCGTCCGGGATCACGTAGACCCGAGGCATGGGCAACTGGGCGCGCTGCGCCAGCTCTGCCGTGAGCTGGTGGAGCGGGTGCCCGGGGCCGACTTCCTTGGCCCGGTACATCCGCAGCACGACCTTGTCCGAGAACCAGTAGGACCCGAAGTTCATGACGGCGGCCATCACGAAAGCGATCATCAGGCCGCTCTCGCCGCCGAGGAGTTGGCCGAGGTAGAGAAAGAGCGCGCTGAGCAGTCCCAGCAGCGCGGTTGTCTTCAGTGCACTGGACATATGGCCCCTTCTAGGGCGATGGCGCCCCGTCTTCGTACAATAAGACGCATGACGCGCGCGATCGAGTTGACCGTCTGTTTTTCGCTCCTCGCGTCGGCGCCGGCGCTCGCGCAGGTCCGGCCCCAGACGCCGCCTCCGCCCCCACCCGGCGTCTCGCCCCAACCGATTGGCCGGGGCGGCGAAACGGCGCCACCGGCCGCCAGTCCGGCTCCACCCCGAACGCAGGCGCCCCCCGCAACTGCGGCGCCACCACCGACCACGCCGCCGGCCAGTCAGGGACGGCAGGCGCCGGCCACCCCCGCTGCACCACCGGCACAGGCGCGCGACACAGCGCCGGCCATCGACTCGATTCTGCCTCCGGACGCCCCGCCGACCGAAGCGGATCTGGGCGTCCCCGTCTACCCCGGCGCGAAGTTTCTGCGTTCGTTCGACGCCGGGCAGGGTCAACGGTACTACCTGTTCGGGGCGACCGCCTCGTTCGCGGAACTCGTCCTCTACTACCGGTCGCAGCTCCGCGATCGCGGCGACCAGGTCTACGACGAGCCCCCCGTCCACATGTTCGAGGTCGGCCGGTTCCGGGAGGAGACGATGGCCTTCCCGCCCGGCGTCACGGTCAAGGACTACACCTGGGGCGGCGGCAAGGGGTACCTGGATCCGAGACCGGGCGCCAGTCCGGCACGCTACCCGACGGTGATCCAGATCGTCCCCGTCATCGCCGCCAACAGGTAGCGCCGGACGACTCTAGGCCTCGGGCACGTAGATCTCGCCCGCCTGCTTGAAGTCCGCGGCCTTCTCCCGCAGCCCCCGCTCGATGGCCTCGCCCGCCTCGAGCCCCTGGGCCGCCGCGTAGTCGCGCACCTGCTGGGTGATCTCCATCGAGCAGAACTTCGGACCGCACATCGAACAGAAGTGCGCGACCTTGGCGCCCTCGGCCGGCAGCGTCTCGTCGTGGTAGGCCCGCGCCGTCACGGGGTCGAGCGACAGGTTGAACTGGTCGTGCCAGCGGAACTCGAACCGGGCCTTCGACAGCGCGTCGTCCCACACGCGGGCCTGGGGATGGCCCTTGGCGAGGTCTGCCGCGTGGGCCGCGATCTTGTATGCAATCACGCCCGCCTTCACGTCGTCGCGGTTGGGCAGACCGAGATGCTCCTTGGGGGTGACGTAGCAGAGCATCGCCGTGCCGTACCAGCCGATCATCGCGGCGCCGATGGCCGAGGTGATGTGGTCGTAGCCGGGCGCGATGTCCGTCGTCAGCGGCCCGAGCGTGTAGAACGGCGCCTCGTCGCACCACTCGAGCTGCTTTTCCATGTTTTCCTTGATGAGGTGCATGGGCACGTGCCCCGGCCCCTCGTTCATCACCTGCACGTCGTACTCCCACGCGATCTTCGTCAGCTCACCCTGCGTCTGGAGCTCGCCGAACTGCGCCGCGTCGTTGGCATCGGCGATCGACCCGGGCCGCAATCCGTCGCCGAGCGAGAACGAGACGTCGTAGGCGCGCATGATTTCGCAGATCTCGCGGAAATGCGTGTACAGGAAGTTCTCCTGGTGATGCGCGAGGCACCACTTGGCCAGGATGGAGCCGCCGCGCGAGACGATGCCCGTGACGCGCCGGGCCGTCAGCGGAATGTACCGGAGCAGCACGCCCGCGTGCACCGTGAAGTAGTCCACGCCCTGTTCGGCCTGTTCGATCAGCGTGTCGCGGTACAACTCCCAGGTCAGCTCCTCGGGGCGGCCCCCGACCTTCTCGAGCGCCTGGTAGATGGGCACGGTGCCGATGGGCACGGCACTGTTGCGGATGATCCACTCGCGCGTCTCGTGGATGTCCTTCCCCGTCGAGAGGTCCATCACGGTGTCGGCGCCCCAGAGCGTGGCCCAGCGAAGCTTCTCCACCTCCTCGTCGATCGACGAGGAGACGGCCGAATTGCCGATGTTGGCGTTGATCTTCACGAGGAAGTGGCGCCCGATGATCGTCGGCTCGAGTTCAGGGTGGTTGACGTTGGCCGGGATGATCGCGCGGCCGCGCGCGACCTCGTCACGCACGAACTCGGGCGTGAGGCTCTCGCGCGTGGCGATGAAGGCCATCTCGCGAGTGATCTCGCCGCGGCGGGCGTAAGCGAGCTGCGTGACGGCAGACCCGTCGCGTGACCGCCGGCGCGTCCTGGTGCGGACGGCGAGCGCGGGCGGCATCTCTCGCCGCCACGAATCGAGCAGCAGGTGCCGCGGCTCCTCCACCGTGTCGGCCCGCTCGTCGATCCACGTGCGGCGCAGTTGCGGCAGGCCTTCGCGGACGTCCACGCCCTGCGGCCCGCTGGTGTCGTAGACGCGGATGGGCGCGTTGCCTCCCGACAGCCCGATCTCACGCATGGGAACGCGCACGCCGTCCACGCCGGACACGTACACCTTGCGTGAGCCCGGGAACGCGTCTTCGTAGGTGGACCGGGACGATGCAGGGGGCGCTGGGGACTGGGACACGTCAGTAACTCCTCACGAACCGGATCGCACGTGCCGATCGACGCCGGCGGCCGGCGGGTCGTGCCTCACGGGCGGAAGGAGGTGGCGTGCCGAAGCGCTCCGCTCTCCCTTCGCCGGTATCAGCCGGCCCGCCCTCACGCCCGCGGCGCTTCGGCGAGGTCCGCCGAGGCGCGCGACGGGCACGCGACAGGCGGATTCAGGTTCCAAGGGTCTGATCTCAATCCCACGCGGGATACCCCTGGCGGACGAGAGTCGATCATAGCGCGGGAGTCGGGAGGCGGGAGGCGGGAGTCGGGAGTCGGGAGTCGAGGCGGGAGTCGGGAGTCGAGGCGGGAGTCGGGAGTCGAGGCGGGAGGCGGGAGGCGGGAGGCGGGACGGGACGGGGGGTGGAACGGGACGGGGGATGGAACGGGGGATGGGATGGGATGCGTAGCGGCCGGACTTGTCCGGCCGACCGGCCGACCTGTGCGCGACAAGTCGCGCACCTACGTATCCGGCAGGTGGTCGTGCATATCCGACAGGTGGTCGTGCGTATCCGGCAGGTAGGCGTGCGTATCCGGCAGGTAGGCGTGCAGCGCGCGGCGTTCGGCGTTGGCGATAATGCCACGTGCCGCCCCTGCCGCCCCTGCCCATCGACGCGCACATCGACACCGTGCGAGCGGCGCTCAGGGCGCACAGGGCGGCGGTGCTCGTGGCAGCGCCAGGTGCCGGCAAGACCACGCGCGTGCCGCCCTCGCTGATCGACGACGGCATGGTCCTGGTGCTGCAGCCGCGGCGGGCCGCCGCGCGGGCACTGGCGCGCCGGGTCGCCGAGGAACAGGGTTGGACGCTCGGACGGGAGGTGGGCTGGCACGTCCGGTTCGAGCCGCGATTCGGGCAAGCCACGCGCGTGTTGTTCGCCACCGAGGGCATCCTCACGGCGCGACTGCAGCACGACCCACTCCTGAGCGACGTCACGACGGTCGTGCTGGACGAGTTCCACGAGCGGAGCGTGCACGCCGACCTCGGCCTCGCGCTGGCGCGCCAGGCCTGGCTCGCCCGCGACGACCTGCGCCTGCTCGTGATGTCGGCCACCATCGATCCGCGCCCCATCGCGCGCTACCTGGGGGACTGCCCCATCGTCGAGGTGCCGGGCGACCCGCATCCGCTCACGATCGAGTACGCACCCGACGCTTCGCTGGCCACGGTCGTCGACCGCGCGCTCGGAGGCCGCGCCGGCAGCGTGCTGTGCTTCCTCCCGGGCGCCCGTGAGATCGACGAGTCCGCTCGCCAGATCGACGCGGCCGCGCGCCGGCACGGCGCCAGGGTGCTCCCGCTGCATGGCGGACTTCCGGCCGATGCGCAGGACGAGGCCCTCACCGACGGACCCGAACGGCGAGTCGTCCTGGCCACCAACATCGCGGAGACATCGGTCACCGTGCCCGGCGTGCGGGTGGTGATCGACACCGGGTGGCAGAAGGTGGCGCGGTACGACGCTGCGCGTGCCATCGACACGCTCCAGACCGAGCGGGTGTCTGCCGACGCGGCCGCCCAGCGCGCGGGCCGGGCGGCACGGCTCGGTGAGGGCCTCGCGGTGCGGATGTGGCATGCGCACGACAGGCTGCGCCACGCGCGCGAACCCGACATCGCGCGCATCGATCTGGCGCCGGTGCTCCTGTCCATCCTCGCCTGGGGCGGCGATGTCGCGTCGTTCGAGTGGTACGAGCCGCCCGCCCCGCAGCGCGTGAAAGACGCCCAGACACTCCTGGCGCGCCTCGGCGCGATCGAGCCGTCAGGTCTGACGGCACTGGGCCGCGCGCTGGCGCGCGTTCCGCTGCCCCCGCGTCTGGCCGGCCTCGTGCTGGCGGCCGAGGGTCATCCCGATGCGTGCCTGCTGGCGGCGCTCCTCAGCGAGGGCCGCGCGCCGGTGCCCGATGGACGCACGACGCCATCGGACCTGTTGTCGTTGCTTCCGGGCGCCCGTGCCGCGCCGCACCTCCGCCGGGCGGCCGACGCCATTCGCCGCGTGCTCGACGCGTCCACGGCCCTTCCGATGAGGCCTGCCGGCGGGCCAGTCCACGCCCGTGTGCCACAGGCTGCCGCGGGACCGTCGACGGCGCGTGCCTCCGCGATCGACGAGGACACGCTCGGCCGCGCCGTCCTGGCCGGCTTCCCCGATCGCGTCGCGCAGCGCAGGACGCCGACGGGCGACGCCCTGCTGCTGGCCACCGGGACAGGGGCGCGCCTCGCTCCGTCGAGCGGCGTCAGGAACGCCGAGTACCTCGTGGCGCTGGACGTGCAGGGCCTCGAAGGTCGCGAGAGCATCGTGCGACTCGCCAGTGGCGTCGAGCGCGCATGGCTGACCCCCACGCGCGTGGATCGCCGCGTCTGGGTGGACGATGACGGCCGTCTGCGCGCGACGCGCCTGCACCGCTACGACGCACTGGTCCTGCGCGAGCAACCCGACGACCTGGTCGTCGACGACCACGCCGTCCTGGCCGCGGCCTGGCGGGCCGCCGCGCGCACGCCGCGCGAGGTGCAGTTGCTGGCCCGACTGGCGTTCGCGGGTCTCGACATCGATCTGGACGAGGTGACGACGATCGCCGCGTCGGCCGCGACGACGCTCGGCAGCATCGACGTCGAGGCGGCGCTGCCGCACCGCATCCGTCAGCGTCTCTTGACCGATGCGCCCGAACGCCTGCCGCTGCCCAGCGGGCGCTCCGCGGCGCTCTCGTACGGCGCGGACCTCACGGTGCGGGCGTCCGTCAAGCTGCAGGAACTGTTCGGACTGGCCGAGTCACCACGGATCGGGCCACGACGAGAGCCCGTGATCGTGGAGCTGCTCGCCCCCAACGGCCGTCCCGTGCAGACGACGCGGGACCTCCGCAGCTTCTGGACGACGACGTATGCGGAGGTGCGCAAGGAGCTGCGGGCGCGCTACCCGCGCCACCCGTGGCCCGAGGATCCCTGGACGGCGACGCCCACGCACCGCACGGTGAGGAGGTAGCTCAGACGACGCGGCGCAGGACGAAGCACTTCAGGTAGTACGTCTCCGGCACGCTGAGCAGCACAGGGTGATCGCGGGCCTGCATCCGCTTCTCGACGACAACGACAGGAATCTGCGCGTCGGTGGCGGCCGACAGGATGATGCCGCCGAACATGCCCTCGTCCACGTGCGCCGAGCAACTGCACGTCACGAGGTGTCCGCCAGGCCGGAGCAGCCGCAGCGCACGCAGGTTGATGTCCTTGTAGCCGCTGATGGCCTTCGGCACGGCGCCCTTGTGCTTGGCGAATGCGGGGGGATCGAGAACGATGGTGTCGAAACGCTCGTCGCCGCGCTCGAACTCCCGCAGCGCGTCGAACACATTGGCCTCGCGTGCCTCGAGGTTCGAGAAGCCATGACGCGCGGCGTTGGCCGTGATGGCGGCCACGGCGTCGGCCGACGTGTCGACGGCGAGGACGTGTTCCACGTGCGGCGCCATCCTGAGCGCGAATCCGCCGTGGTAGCTGAAGGCATCGAGGGCACGGCCGCGTGCGTACCCGGCGGCCGCAGCGTGGTTCTCGCTCTGATCGAGGAAGAGGCCGGTCTTCTGGCCCTGCCACGGGTCGACCCGATAGGTCACCGGTCCTTCCCGGACGTCCACGTGGGCCGGCACGTCGCCGTACGCCAGCGTGACTTCCTGAGGCAGGCCCTCGAGCGTCCGGACCTTGGGGTCGTTCCGGAGCAGGACACCGCGCGGCTGAAGCAGTTCGACCAGGAGCTCGACGATGACGTCCCGATGCGCGTCGGTGCCCTGGGACAACGTCTGCGCGACGAGCACGTCGTCGTAGCGGTCGACGATGAGCGACGGCAGCAGGTCGGCCTCGCCGTGCACCAGCCTGATCGCCGTCGCGTCGAGGGCAAGGCGGCTGCGGACGGCGATCGCCGCCTCGAGGCGGCTGCGCCAGAACGCACGGTCCACGGGCGTGGCGTCGCGCGTCAGCATGCGCAGGGTGATCTGCGAGTCGGTCGACGACAGCGCCCGGCCGAGCAGGGCGCCGCGCGCGTCACGCACATCCACGATGTCGCCGCGGCTGGCGCGCAGTTCGGTGACGTCGGACCTGTAGATCCAGGGATGGCCGGCGCGGACGCGGTCCACGCCCCGGCGGGAGATGACGGCAGTCGGGGGGCTCGGTGGGGTGTGGGGAGCGGTCATGGAGGGGGAACCGGCCGGAATCGGGCGGAATCCGTATAGTACAATCCTCGCCCTATGCGCGTGGCCCTGGGCGCCGACCATGCAGGTGTCCACCTGAAGGACGCGGTCCGGTCCCTGCTCGAATCTCGGGGAGTCGAGGTGCAGGATCTGGGCACCAACGGCACCTCGGCTGTGGACTACCCGGACTACGCGGCATCGGTGGCGCAGGCCATCACCTCCGGCAAGGCCGACATCGGCATCCTGATGTGCGGGACCGGCATCGGGATGGCGATCGCCGCGAACAAGATCGACGGCGTGCGCGCAGCGTCCGTGGTGGACCTCGAGAGCGCGCGCCTCGCGCGCGAGCACAACGACGCCAACGTGCTGGCCCTCGGCGCGAGGGTCACGTCGCCAGAGACGGCGATGGCGATCGTCACGACGTTCCTCGACACGCCGTTCGCCGGTGGACGCCACCAGCGGCGCGTCGAGAAGATCCACACGATCGAACACGACCGCCGCCGGCCGTAACCGACCTCTTGCCATACATGCTCGAACAACTCACGCCCCTGCACCTGCGGACGCTGGCCCAGGTCGACCCCGACATCGCCCAGGCGATCGCCGACGAGACCACGCGCCAGAACCACGGCCTCGAGCTCATCGCCTCCGAGAACTTCGTGAGCGCCGCCGTGATGGAGGCCGCTGGGTCGGTGATGACCAACAAGTACGCCGAGGGCTATCCCGGCAAGCGCTACTACGGCGGCTGCGAGTTCGTCGACGTCGCCGAGTCGCTCGCCATCGCGCGGGCGAAGGAGCTCTTCGGCGCCGAGCACGCCAACGTGCAGCCGCACTCGGGCGCGCAGGCCAACATGGCCGTGTACTGGCGTACGCTGAAGCCGGGCGACACCATCCTCGGCATGAACCTCGCCCACGGCGGCCACCTCACGCACGGCCACCCGCTGAACTTCTCGGGCAAGTTCTACAACGTCGTGCCCTACGGCGTGCGCCAGGACGACGAGCGGCTCGACTACGACGAGCTCGAGCGCGCTGGCGCGCGAGCACAAGCCGAAGCTGATGATCGTGGGCGCCAGCGCCTACCCGCGCGTCATCGACTTCGAGCGCATCGCGACCGTGGCCCAGGCCGTCGGCGCGCTGATGCTGACCGACATGGCCCACATCGCGGGCCTGGTCGCGGCCGGCGTGCATCCGAGCCCCGTGCCCTACTCGCGACTTCGTGACCACCACGACGCACAAGACCCTGCGCGGGCCGCGCGGCGGTCTCATCCTCTGCGCGGTCGGCGCATGCCAAGGACGTCGACCGCGCGCTGTTCCCGGGCGTGCAGGGCGGGCCGCTGATGCACATCATCGCCGCCAAGGCCGTGTGCTTCCGCGAGGCGCTCGAGCCGGCGTTCCGGGACTATCAGGCCGCAGGTCGGCAGCCAATGCCAGACGTCTCGCCCTGGCGCTGCAGGGCGAGGGGTTCCGACTCGTGAGCGGCGGCACCGACAACCACCTGATGCTGGTGGACGTGTTCTCGAAGGGCATCACGGGCAAGCAGGCCGAAGCGGCGCTCGGGCAGGCCGGCATCACCGTGAACAAGAACGCGATCCCGTTCGACACGAACCCGCCGATGGTGGCCAGTCGGGCATCCGGATCGGCACGCCTGCGGTGACGACGCGAGGCATGGGCGAATCCGAGATGGACCGCATCGCAGCCCTGATCGCGTCAGCCCTGCGGGCGCCCGACGAGCCCGACGAAGCTCGCCGCCGTCAGGGGCGAGGTGGAAAGCCTGTGCCGGAGTTCCCGCTGTACCCACCCCCGGCCTGATCGACGGCGTCAGGCGCGTCCTCGGCGCCGAGGGCCCGCTGGCCTCGCGTCCTGGAGGGCTTCGAGCCGCGAGAGAGCCAGCAGCAGATGGCCGAGGCGGTGGCGCGGACCGTCACGCGACGGCGGCGTCCTGCTCGCCGAGGCCGGGACGGGCACCGGCAAGACCCTCGCCTACCTGGTGCCGGCGATTCTGTCGGCCGGCGCGTGCTCGTCTCCACGGGCACCAAGAACCTCCAGGAGCAGATCTGATCGACAAGGACGTGCCGCTGCTGCAGCGTGCGCTGGGCCCGTTCACGGCCACGTGCATGAAGGGCCGCGGCAACTACCTGTGCCTGCACCGCTTCGAGCTGGTGCGCCTCGACGATCGGCCGCGCGACGACGAGACGCGCGTCGCGATGACCCTCATCGAGCACTGGGCGACGCGCACCGAGACGGGCGACCGCGCCGAGCTGGCCGACCTGCCGGAGGACCTGCCGTTCTGGCACGACATCGCGGCCACCACGGAGAACTGCCTCGGCAGCGAGTGCCCGCGATACACCGACTGCTTCGTGACGCGGATGCGGCAGCGAGGCCGCCGACGCCGACGTCGTCATCGTCAACCACCACCTGCTCTGCGCCGACGCGGCCGTGCGCCGCCACTCGTTCGGCGCGGTCATCCCCGAGTGCGAGGCTGGGGATCGTCGACGAGGCGCACCAGCTCGAGGACGTCGCCACGCAGTACTTCGGCGTCAGCGTGAGCAACTACAGGGTCGAGCAGTTGTTCACGGACGCCGCGGCCATCAGGACCTCGCCGCTGTTCGTCCCGCAGCGCGAGGCCGAGGCGGTGGCCCGCGCCGTCGAGAGCCTCGCTACTGCGTCGCGCGCGTTCTTCCTCGACCTGCTCACGCGCCGCCCCGGCGTGCGGCAGGCCAACGACGCGACAGGCGCGACACTCTTCGACGAACGCCTGCGGGTGACGGGCGATACGCTCGCCCAGGCCGCCGGCGAGAGCGGTCTGGAACTCATCGACGCGCTGACCTCACTCGAGGAAGCGTTGGCGCTGCTCGGCGATGCGCCCGAGGACCTGCGTGCGATCGGGGAGCGGGCGGGCGAGATTCGCGACGACGTGCGGTTCCTGCTGCGGGCCCAGGAGGCGGAGTACGTCTACTTCCTGGAGATCCGCGGCAGGCACGTCTCGCTCAGGGCCGCGCCCATCGACGTCTCGCACATCATCCGCGACGTGCTCATCGACAGGCTGCCGTCCCGGTGCTGACCTCGGCCACCCTGTCCATCGGCGGCTCGTTCGGGTACGTGCGCGCGAGGCTCGGCGTCGGAGAGGCGCTCGAGGTGCGCGTGCCGTCCGAGTTCGACTACCGCACGCAGGCGCTGGTCTACCTGCCGAGGCGCATGCCCGACCCGCGCACGCCGGCCTTCGCGGGCGCCTTCGCCGACGAGGCGGCCCACCTGCTCACGGCAAGCGAGGGACGCGCGTTCCTCCTGTTCACGAGCTACGCGGCGCTGCGCGACGCTCACGCACGGCTGTCGCGTCCGCCTTCCCTATCCGACGTTCGTCCAGGGGACCATGCCCCGCGGCGTGCTGCTCGACCAGTTCCGTCGTACGCCGAACGCCGTGCTGTTCGGCACGTCGAGCTTCTGGCAGGGCGTGGACGTCGCAGGCGAGGCACTGAGCTGCGTGATCATCGACAGGATTCCCTTCGCCTCGCCCGGGGACCCGGTGGTCGCCGCTCGCATCGAGGCGCTGCAGAGACGGGGCATCGACGCGTTTGCCGGCTACCAGGTGCCGCTCGCCATCCTGGCGCTGCTGCAGGGCGTCGGACGGCTCATCCGCCATCGGCAGGACAGGGGCGTCATCGCCTTGCTCGACCCGCGCCTCCAGTCGATGGGGTACGGTCGGCGGTTCCTGCACGCGCTGCCGCCGGCGCCTGTCACGCGCCGACCGGAGGACGTCGGTCGGTTCTTCGCGGAAGGGCAGGGACTTCCTGGACGCTGACAAACGGCCTGGCCTCTCCCCGTGGGCCCTGTCGATCGCCGGCCTGCTCATCGCGGCGCACGTGCTGACGCTCGGCAGCTACGGCATCTTCCGCGACGAGCTGTACTACGTGGCCAACGGCCGCCACCTCGCGTGGGGCTACGTGGATCATCCACCGCTCGTCGCGGCGCTCGCGTGGCTCACGGAGCACACGATCGGGACGTCGGTCCAGGCGCTGCGTACCCCCATCGTCCTCGTGCTCGTCGCGCTGCTCGCCGTCGTCGCGGCGCTCGTGAGGCGACTCGGTGGAGGCAGGGCGGCCGTCGCCATTGCCTGGCTCGCGTTGGCGCTGGGCCCGTACTACCTGTTCGCGTTTCATTACCTGTCGATGAACGCTCCCGAACTGCTGTGGTGGTCGCTCGCGTCGCTGCTCCTGCTGCACGCGCTGGAGACACCGCCGGCCCGCATCGGCGAGACGGGCACGACGGCGGCGGGGCGCTGGCTGCTGTTCGGCGCGGTGATCGGGTTGGCGGCGCTGACGAAGGTCTCCGGGCTCGTCTGGGGCGCAGCGCTCGCCCTGGGCCTCCTCGCCACGCCGGCACGACGACACCTGCGCGAGCCCTGGCCCTGGGCGGCGGTCCTCGTCGCCGGACTGCTGTTGGCTCCGCATGTGCTGTGGCAGATCCGGAACGATTGGCCGACGGCCGAATTCATTCGCAACGCGCAAGCCGGCAAGATCGTTGCGCTGTCGCCCGCGGCCTTCCTCGGGGAGCAGGTCGGGCTGATCGGGCCCGTCGGGGTGATCGTGGCTCTCGTCGGGCTCGGCGCGTCGATTCTCGGCCGTGTAAGAAGCGGCCGCCTGTGGGCCACGGCGTTCGCCTTCACGCTGCTCGTGTTCGTCGTGCAGCGCTCCAAGCCGTACTACATGGCGCCCGCGTACCCGATCCTCTTCGCCGCTGGCGGCGTGGCGCTGGAACGCTGGCGCCCGTGGCGCTGTCTCGGCGGTCGCGCTGCCGTCGCGCTCGTCGTCGCCCTGGGCCTCCTGCTCGTCCCGGTGACGCTGCCCGTGCTTCCTCCCGACGTGCTCCCGGCCTACCTGGCGAGGCTCGGCATCGGCGTCTCGTCCGGCGAACGACACGAACTCGGGGCGCTGCCGCAGCACTTTGCCGACATGTTCGGCTGGGAGGCACTGGCCGACGACGTCGCGAAGGTAGCGGCCACGCTGACGCCGGAGGAGCGGGCGACGGCTCGCGTCTACGGTCAGAACTACGGGGAGGCCGGGGCCATCGACTACTTCGGGCCGGCGCGCGGCTTACCGCCGGCCATCTCCGGGCACAACGCCTATTGGCACTGGGGCCCCGGCGAGGACCGGCCCGGAGTCGTCATCATCATCGGCGGTGAAGCCGAGAGCCACGGGCGCGCTTTCACCGATGTCCGGGAGGCGGGGCGGACGACGTGCACGCGGTGCATGCCCTACGAGCGTGACGTGCCGATCTTCGTGGCCCGCGGGCTGCGACGGCCGCTCAGCGAGATGTGGCCGTCGGTCAGGCACTACGACTGAGCGGCCCGGGGGTACCAGGAACACGGCCCTCGGCGCTACACTAGCCGGTCGGACGTCCTATCGTCCCGGAGGAACCCATGTCTGCATTCACGTTCGGCGCGCGCGTGGCCACGGCCGCCCTGCTGGCCCTCGCTTTCGTCACCGGCGTCCCGGCTGCCGCTCAGACCACCGGCACCATCAAGGGCAAGGTCGTGGACGGCAAGGGCGAGCCCGTCGACAAGGCCGTCGTCACCATCGAGTTCAAGGGTGGGACCAATTTCGTCCGCGAGGTCAAGACCAACAAGCGGGGTGAGTTCACGCAGGTCGGCCTCCAGCCGGGGCCGTACTACGTGGTCGTCAAGGCCGAGGCCGGCCAGGCCGCCGACCAGGTCCGCGTTGGCGTCGGCACCGCCCCGGAGATGAACTTCACCCTCAAGCCCGCCTCGACAGGGATCTCCCCGGAGGAGGCGGCGTTCCGCAAGCTGTTCGACGAGGGCGTCGCGGCATCGGGCGCGAAGGACCACGACGCGGCACTGGCCAAGTTCTCCGAGGCCGCGAGCATGCGCGCCGACTGCTACGCCTGCTACATGAACATGGGGTCGACGTATCGCGAGAAGAAGGAGACCGAAAAGGCCGAGGCGGCGTACAAGAAGGCGGCCGAGCTGAAGCCGGACGACGCGCAGCCCATCCTGGCCATGGCCGACCTCTACAACGCCCTCGGACGCCGCGACGAAGCAGCCGCCATGGCCACCAAGGCCGCGTCCATGGGCGCTGCCAGCGGCGGCGGCTCGGCGCAGGACAGCTACAACCAGGGCGTGATCCTCTGGAACGCCGGCAAGATCGCCGAGGCGAAGGCGCAGTTCGAGGCGGCCGTGAAGATCGACCCCAACTACGCCGAGGCCAACTACTGGGTGGGCATGGCCAACCTCAACGGTGGCAACATGCCGGAAGCAATCAAGTACTTCGAGAACTACCTCAAGCTGGCGCCCAGCGGGCCGATGGCGGCGCAGGCCAAGGGCGTGCTCGACTCCATCAAGCCCAAGGAGTGAACCCCGACGCGCTGGACACCGGGCTGGCCGGGCGGCTCACAGTCATCCGGCAGCGCATCGCCAGCGCCGCGATCCGCAGCGGACGGCCTCCCGAGGCCGTCCGCCTCGTCGCCGTCAGCAAGACCTTCGGCGCGGACGCGGTCAGGGCCGCCTTCGCCGCGGGGCAGGTCGATTTCGGCGAGAACCGCGTGCAGGAGGCCCTGGCCAAGCGCGCCGACACCGCCGACCTGCCGCTGCGCTGGCACCTCATCGGCCCCCTGCAGTCCAACAAGGTCAACAAGATACCGGGCCACTTCGCCTCGGTGCAGTCGGTTCACAGCCTCGAGCTGCTCGAGCGCCTGTCACGGGCCACGGTGGCGTCGGGCGGGCCGGCATTGCCCGCCTTGATTCAGGTCGACCTCGCCAACGAAGCCACCAAGTCGGGCCTCGACGAGCCGCAGCTCCGGCCGCTGCTGGTGCGCGCCGCGGCCCTGCCCGGTGTCAGGGTCGAGGGGCTGATGCTGCTCCCGCCGTTTGCCGAGGACCCCGAACACGTCCGGCCGTGGTTCCGTCGGCTGCGCGAGCTGCGCGATGCGCTGCTGGCCGAGGGCTTCCCCGCCGAACAGCTCCGGGACCTCTCGATGGGCATGTCCCACGACTTCGAGGTGGCGATCGAAGAGGGCGCGACCATCGTCCGGATCGGATCGGCCGTATTCGGGCGTCGCTAGGGCGCGTTCCCGGCCGGGCGCGCCGTCGCGGCAGCCGTGGCAAAGCCCGGTGCCATACCGATTCCCGTCATCGGAGGTCGGAGAATCGTCATGGCGTGGAGCGGATCGCGGGTGCAGACCTACAGTTTGTCTGGCGAAATGCTGATACGTCTTGAGTGGTACGGTATGTGCTTCTCCGTGCCCGTACATGGAGTCCAGGCCCATGAAAGTGACCCCGCTCGATCTTCGCCAGACCCACTTGTCGACGGCCATGCGTGGCTTCGACCGCGACGAGGTGCGAACGCTCCTCACCGACGCGGCTGACGACTACGAGGCGGCCCTTCGCGAAGTCGACCGCCTCCGACAGGATCTCCAGAAGGCCGAAAGCCAGCTCGGCGAGCACCGCGACCGCGAGATCAACCTCCGCAACACGCTGCTGACCGCGCAGAAGGTCGCCGACCAGATTCGCGAGAACGCCGGCAAGGAAGCCGAGGTGCTGCTCCGCGACGCCGAGACGCGCTCGGCGGCCATGCTCAAGGACGCCGAGCAGCGCGCCACGGCATTGACGAGCGAGTCGGAAACCAGGGCGCAGACAGCCATCAGCTCGGCCGAGGTGCGGACCCTCGCCCTGACGACCGAGGCCGACGGACGCGCCGCCGCCACGATTCGCGAGGCGGACGCCCGCGCGGAGATCACGCTGCGCGAAGCCGCCGGCCGCGCGCAGGCCACGCTGGCCGACGCGGAGACCCGGGCCCAGGCGCTGCTCACCGACGCGCAACTGCGTGCCGACGCCACGTTCAGCGACGCGCAGTTCCGGTCCGACGCGATGATCAAGGAAGCGCAGGCCAGGGTCGACCTGCTGCTGCAGAAGACCAACGCCCGTCTCGACGAGCTCGAGCACGCCGTGAGCGAGATGCGGCTGCGCAAGCGCGACGTCGAGGGCACCCTCGAGCAGTCGATTGCCTCGCTCACCTATGCGCTGGAGTTCGTCCGAACGCAGGAGTCGCGCGACGAGAAGGTGCGCATGCTCCGGCCGCGTCAGAACGAGCAGGGCACAGACACGCCGCGCGCCCAGGGCGGAGAGGCCGCCATGCTGGGCTGACGGCAACCACCACTCGTCACACCCATGGTCCGCAACATCCTCCGCCTCGTCGTCCTCGGCATCGTCGTTCATGCCGCGGTCCGGGTCGTGCCGGAGTTCTGGCACTACCTGCAGTTCAAGGACGCAGTCACCGAAGTGGCGAGCTATCCGGGTCGCAAGACGCCCGAACAGCTCCGGGATCGCGTGCTCCAACTGGCCGACGAGCACCACGTGCCGATCGGCCCGGGCGACGTGAGGGTGACGCGGGAGGGCAACCGCGCGTTCGTCGCCACGGCCTGGACCGCGCAGCTCGAATACCTGCCGACGCGCTTCTACCCCTACGACTTCATAGTCGATGTCGAGGGTCGGCCGGAGCGGTTCAACGGGTTCTAGGGCGGCGCTGCAACGGTAGGGCGGCGTGTCCCAGCCTCCACAACGGTAGGGCGGCGTGTCCCACGCCGCCGTTGTGGATGGTGGCGCGGTCGGCCACCTTCGCGCCAGGCGCTTCGGTGCCCAGGGAGAACGCGACCTACCTATTGAATCTGCTGCCCGAGCCGGCCCCAGCGCGTCTTGGTGACGAAGCCGGTGAGGCCCGAGAAGAGCTGCTCGAGGCCCGGACGCTCGTAGTCCGACGCGTCGCTCTCGAACGACCAGTAGACCATCACGGCGCGGCCCTTCACGTAGGCCTGCGGCAGGAAGCCCCAGTACCGGCTGTCCTGCGAGTTGTCGCGGTTGTCACCCATCACGAAGAGATGCCCGGCGGGCACTGTGACAGGCCCGTAGGTCTCGCGCTTGTCGAAGGCCGTCATCTCGCCGTCGGATCGCGGGGGCAGCATGTAGTGCACGTACGGCTCGTCGAGCGCCTTGCCGTCGATGTGGATCTTCTTGTGGCGCAACTCGAGTGTCTCGCCGGGCAGCCCGATCACGCGCTTGATGAAGTCGCGCTCCGGATCCTCGGGAGACTTGAACACCACCACGTCGCCGCGGCGGAAGTCGCGGATGGGCAGGATCGCCTTCTCCGGCCCGGCCGGCGCGAAGAGGAACTTGTTCACGACCAGGTGATCCCCGATGAGGAGGTTGTTCTCCATCGAGCCGGTCGGAATCTTGAAGGCCTGGAAGCACCACGTGCGCACGAACAACGCGAGGATCACGGCGATGACGATCGACTCGAAGTACTCGCGGGCCGTCGACTTGGGCAGCGAGGGCGGGGTGGGAGTGCTGCCTGTCGTCATGCGTCGGTGCCCACCTTCAGCACCGCGAGGAAGGCTTCCTGCGGAATCTCCACGCGGCCGACCCGCTTCATCCGCTTCTTGCCTTCCTTCTGCTTCTCGAGCAGCTTGCGCTTGCGGGTGATGTCACCGCCGTAGCACTTGGCCAGCACGTTCTTGCGGATCGCCTTGACCGTCTCGCGCGCGATGATGCGTCCGCCGATGGCGGCCTGGATCGCGACCTCGAACATCTGCCGCGGGATCAACTCGCGCATCTTCGCCGCCAGCAGCCGTCCGCGGCCGTACGCCGTGTCGCGATGGACGATGATCGACAGCGCGTCCACCGGCTCGCCGTTGACGAGGATGTCGAGCTTGACGAGCGGCGACTCCCAGTAGCCGGTGACGTGGTAGTCGAGCGACGCGTAGCCGCGCGAGACCGTCTTCAGGCGGTCGTAGAAGTCGAGCACCACCTCGTTGAACGGCAGTTCGTAGGTGATGACGCACGCGGCCCGACGTCATGTACTCGATGTTCTTCTGCGATGCCGCGCTTCTCCTGGCACAGCTGCAGGATGCCGCCCGACGTACTCGGCCGGCGTGATGATCGTGGCCGTGATGATCGGCTCCTCGAACTTCGCGATGCGGCCCGCCTCGGGCAGCTTCGACGGGTTGTCGACCTCGTGGACCTCACCGTCGGTCGTCGTCACGCGGTAGAGCACGCCCGGCGCGGTCGTGACGAGATCGACGTCGAACTCGCGCTCGAGCCGCTCCTGCACGATCTCCATGTGCAGCAGCCCGAGGAAGCCGCAGCGGAAGCCGAAACCGAGGGCCGCCGACGTCTCGGGCTCGAACATGAACGCCGCGTCGTTCAGCTTCAGCTTCTCGAGCGCGTCGCGCAGTTCGGGGTACTGATGGCCCTCGACCGGGTACAACCCGGCGAACACCATCGGCTTCATCTCCTGGAAGCCGGGGAACGGCTCGGCCGTCGGCCGCGCGGACTCGGTGATCGTGTCGCCGATCTTCGCGTCGCCCAGCCGCTTGATGTTGGCGATGACGAAGCCGACCTCACCGACGCCCAGGCTCGCCACCGGTACGGGCTTCGGGCGAGAAGATCCCGACCTGGTCGATGTCGTACGACTGGCCGTTGATCATCATCGTCACCTTCATGCCGGCGCGGATGGTGCCGTCGATGACGCGGATCAGGACGATGACGCCGCGATAGGCGTCGTACCAGGAGTCGAAGATGAGGGCCTTGAGCGGCGCGTCGGCCGACCCGGAGGGCGGCGGCACGCGGGCGACGACCGCCTCGAGGATCTCCCGGACGCCGATGCCCTCCTTGGCGCTGGCGAGGATGGCGCCGTCGGCATCGAGCCCGATGATCTCCTCGATCTGGCGCCTGGCCTCGTCGGGCTCGGCGCCCGGGCAGGTCGATCTTGTTGATGACCGGGATGATCTCGAGGTTGTTGTCGACCGCCAGGTAGGCGTTGGCCAGCGTCTGCGCCTCCACGCCCTGCGAGGCGTCCACGAGCAGCAGCGCGCCCTCGCACGCCGCCAGCGACCGCGTGACCTCGTAGCGAGAAGTCCACGTGGCCCGGGCGTGTCGATCAGGTTCAGGACGTACGTCTGGCCGTCGAGCGCCGTGTAGTTCAGGCGCACCGAGTGGGCCTTGATGGTGATGCCGCGCTCGCGCTCGAGGTCCATGCTGTCGAGCACCTGCGCCTCCATCTCGCGGGCCTGCAGCGCGCCCGTGAACTCGAGGAAGCGATCGGCCAGCGTCGACTTGCCGTGGTCGATGTGCGCGATGATGGAGAAGTTGCGAACGTAGCGCGGATCCATGAAAAGCCCTTCATTGTACCGTGAAGGGTCGGCTTCGCCTCCCCGACGCGCGGGTCGGCCATCGTCATCCGGCCGTCGGCCTTCGGGCTTCGCGCTTCGGCGGACACGTCGTCATCCGGCCTTGGGCGTTCCGATGGTAGGGCCGGCTCTCCGACTCGTCCGCCGTAGCCCTGGCGGAGGCGGAGCCCGGCCCGTCCCCTGGCGCCCCCGCCGGACAAAGTCCGGCGGCTACCTCTGATCCCTCGGCACGAACCGCTGGACGGGTAGGTGGGACCGATGTAATCCGCGCGGGGGCGGATCAGGCGGTTGTTCCCGAGCTGCTCGAGCACGTGGGCGGTCCAGCCCGACACGCGGCTGACGGCGAAGATTGGCGTGTACAGGTCGATGGGGATGCCCATCGTGTAGTACGTGGACGCCGAGTAGAAGTCGACGTTCGGGAACAGCTTCTTCTCCGAGGTGACCACCTGCTCGATGCGCTGGGAGATCTGGAACCAGCGCGGGTGACCGGCACGCTCGCCCAGTTCCTTGGACATCCGGCGCAGGTGCGTGGCGCGCGGGTCTTCGGTCTTGTAGACCCGGTGCCCGAAGCCCGAGATCTTCTCCTTGCGCGCCAGCTTGCCGCGAACGAACGCCTCGGCGCGATCGTCGGTGGCGTCCTCCCCGAGGTCGAGCAGCATCTTCATGACCTCGGCATTGGCCCCGCCGTGCAGCGGGCCCTTGAGGGTGCCGATGCCGGCCACGACGGCCGAGTGGACGTCGCTCAGTGTCGCGGCGCACACGCGCGCGGCGAACGTCGAGGCGTTCAGCTCGTGATCGGCGTGCAGGATCAGGCCGATGTCGAAGGCGCGCACCGACGTCGGGTCCGGGCGATCCCCCTTCAGCATGTACAGGAAATTGGCCGCCTGGCTCAGGGCCGGATCGGGAGCGATGAGTCCGCCGCCCTGGATCATCCGTCCGTAACTGGCGACAAGCGTGCCCATCTGTGCGGTCAGGCGCACGGCCTTGCGGTAGTTGGCGGCCGGGCTGTTGTCGGAGGCGTCAGGGTCGTAGTGCGACAACGCCGAGGTCAGCGTGCGCAGGGCATCCATGCCGTCGCCGGCCGGCAGGCTCCGCATGAGCCGCACCACGCCATCAGGGAGGGCTCGTCCAGCCGCGAGCTGGGACTGCAGGTCGCCGAGCTCCGCGCGGTTCGGAAGCCGGCGATGCCACAGGAGGTAGCAGACCTCCTCGAAGGTCGCCGACTGCGCGAGATCGTGGATGTCGTACCCGGCGTACGACAGCACGCCGCGCTCGCCGTCGATGAAGCAGATGGCCGACGATGTGGCGACGACGTCTTCGAGTCCGCCCTTGGCAGCTGTGCTCATGGCGGGGTCAGCATACAAGGGAGGAGGGAGAAGGAAAAAGTGTAAAGGTGCACGAAAGAAATCAGGCGAAAGACAATTGCCGAAAAGACAAAAGGGAGGAGGAATCCGGCGCGGACGGCCGTTCCCTTCTCCCTCGATGGGGCGTTCGTCGCATCACCGACCGTCGGACAAGTGATCCCACGGGGCCGGCGCCACCAGCCAGGCGCGAATCCGAGGTTCGGAGCCGCGGGAGATCCGGGATTCGTAGCCGCGGGAGATCCGGGATTTGTAGCCGCGGGACGTATCCGCGGATTTGTAGCCGCGGGACTGTCCCGGCGGGCAGCGCCGGACGAGTCCGGCGCCTACGAGATTCATGGGAGTCCGACGCCTCCGGTGCCGACCTTCGACGCCTTCAGCGCGCTGTGAGCCTTATTCGCCGGCGATCTGTGTGCTGAACTGCGCGTCGTCGCCGCCGAACTGCTGGAAGAGCGACGTGAGGCCGGGGTAGAGGAACCCGACCTGGAACAGCACCAGGAACGGCAGCGTTCCGTAGATGCCGTGGGCGAGGGCGTAGAAGACGGTGCCCGTGAAGTACAGGCCCAGGGCGACCTCCACCAGGGGCTGCCAGAGCATGATCTGGTGGTACTTCTTGCCCACCCAGTCGTCGCCCGTGCGCTCGACCCCGTACTTGGGCGTGCGGACGAACTCGCTCTGCTTGCCGAAGATCGCCTCGAGCACCGCGCGCGTGTTGTTGATGGACAGCCCGATGCCCACGGCCATGAGGAGCGGCAGGTACTTCAGCCGGCTCTTCCAGTCCTGCGGGTAGGCCTGCATCTGGCAGAACGCGTAGAAGTTGGCGACCGAGAAGGTCGCCGCGAAGAACAGCGGGATGTCGATGAGCAGCATCTCGGACCAGCCCATGTTGTAGCGCACGTACATGGACGGGAACATGAGCGACGCAGAGCACGACCATCAGCAGGTAGTTGAAGTTGGCCGTGAGGTGGAAGAACGCCTCGACCTTGACCCGGAGCGGCAGGTCGGCGCTGAGAATCTGCGGCAGGAGCTTGATGCGCCGTCTGGATCGAGCCCTTGGCCCAGCGGTGCTGCTGGGTCTTGAACGCGTTCATCTCGACCGGCAGCTCGGCCGGCGCGACGACGTCGGGCAGGAAGACGAAGCGCCAGCCGCGCAGCTGGGCGCGGTAGCTCAGGTCGAGATCCTCGGTGAGCGTGTCGTGCTGCCAGCCGCCCGCGTCGCTCGATGGCGTCGCGGCGCCAGATGCCGGCCGTGCCGTTGAAGTTGAAGAAGCGCCCGGCGCGGTTGCGGCGCCGTGCTCGAGGACGAAGTGGCCGTCGAGCAGGATCGCCTGGACCCGGGTCAGCAGTGGAGTAGTCGCGGTTGAGGTGCCCCCAGCGGGCCTGCACCATGCCGACCTGCGGGTCGGTGAAGTGCGGCAGCGTCCGGCGCAGGAAGTCGGGCGGCGGCACGAAGTCGGCGTCGAAGATCGCGATGAACTCGCCCTTGGCGCACGTTGCAGCCCGGCCTCGAGCGCCCCGGCCTTGTAGCCGGTGCGGTCGGTGCGGTGGAGGTACGAGATGTCGAAGCCCTGCGCCGCCCAGCGACGGACGGCCAGCGCGGCCACATCCGACGGTCTCGTCGGTCGAGTCGTCGAGCACCTGGATCTCGAGCTGCTCCCGCGGGTAGTCGATCTCGCAGACCGCGTCGATCAGCCGGTCCACGACGTACATCTCGTTGAAGATCGGCAGCTGGATCGTCACGACCGGCAGCGGGTCGAGTGGCGGCACGCGGCCCCGGCACGTGGTCGCGCGATACCGCTTGTACCAGTACACCAGGTAGTACCGGTGCCAGCCGTAGAACGCCAGGATGCTCAGGACGAAGAAATACGCCGCAAGGATCGCCAGTTTCGAAAGGGTCATAGACGGAGAAGGTCTCTACGATTCGTGTCCAGACACACGAATTACACAGGGTACTGCACGAATGCCTGGGCGGTCAATAAAAGGACGAGCTTCGGATGCGGGAAGTCCCCATCTTTCGTGATAGGCTATTAGGTTCGTCCGCGCCGGATCCTCCGGCTCCCTCATCGCCCCATGCACGCCACCACGCTCCGCGCGCTCGAGTTCGACCAGATCGCGGCCGTGGTGCGTACCTACGCGGTCACCCCGCTCGGGGGGCGGCGTCTCGATCGCCTGACCCCCTCGACCGAGCCCGTCCGTGTGGCCGAGCAGCTCGACCTCACAGGCGAGGCGATCCTGCTCCTGCAGGACCATCAGGCCCTCCCGCTCAGAGCCGGGGAGGCCGTTGCCGCCGCGCTCGATGGGCTCGCGATCCAGGGACGTCCGCTCGAGCCGCTGCGCCTGCTGGCCCTTGCCGACTTCTTCGATGCCGTCGACCTGACGGCGGGACTCATCGATCGCGCCGCAACGCGCCTGCCGGCGCTGGCCGCTGTGGCCCGTCGCGCCCTGCGCTTCACGCAGGAGAACGCCCGTGTTCGCAAGGCCGTCAGCCCCCACGGCGACGTGTTGGACGACGCCTCGCCCGAGCTGGCCGGCCTGCGTGACAAGCTCCGGCGCCAGCGCCAACGGCTGCGCGGCACCCTGGAGTCGTACCTGCGCGGCCGCGAGACGGCCAGGTACCTTCAGGAACAGGTCGTCACCGAACGCAACGGCCGGTACGTCCTCGTGGTGCGCTCCGAGCACCGGAACGCGATCCCGGGCCTGATTCACGGCGCGTCAGCGAGTGGGGCCAGCCTGTACCTCGAGCCACTCAGCACGGTCGAGGTCAACAACGACATCGTCGCGCTCGAGGAACAGGAGGCGGAGGAGGTTCGCCGCATCCTGCTCGCCCTGACCGACGCGTACCGGGCCCGCGCCGCCGACCTGCAGGCCACCGTCGAGGCGGCCACCGAGCTCGACGTCATCCAGGCACGGGCGCGCTGCTCGATGTCGTTCAACGGCGTCCGTCCTGCGCTCTCGCACGATGGCCGGTTCGAACTCCGGCAGGCGCGCCATCCGCTCCTGATTCCGGCCGTGGCACGCCGACTTCCCGATGCCGATGGCCGCGTGGCGCGCGAGGTCGAGCCCGTGGCGAGCGACCTGCTCGTGCTGCCGCCTGCCCGGGCCCTGGTCATCACCGGTCCCAACACGGGTGGCAAGACCGTGGCGCTCAAGACGGCCGGCTTGCTCGTGCTGATGGCGCAGGCCGGGCTGTTCGTCCCCGCCGACACGGGGTCGCGTCTGCCCGTCTTCCGCAGCGTATTCGCCGACATCGGTGACGAGCAGTCCATCGCCGCGAACCTGAGCACCTTCTCCTGGCACATCACCAGCATCGTTGCCATGGAACAGGCACTGACGCTGCCGGCGCTGGTGCTGCTGGACGAAGTGGGCAACGGCACCGACCCGGTGGAGGGTGGCGCGCTCGGCGTGGCCATCATCGACCACTTCCGCCAGCGCGGCGCGGTGGTCGTGGCGACGACCCACTACGAGACCATCAAGTCGTACGCGACGAGCACCGCGGGCGTGACGTGCGCGGCCTTCGGGTTCGTGGCCGAGACGTTCGCGCCGACGTACAGGCTGATCTACGGTTCGCCCGGAGGCAGTCTCGCGTTCGAGATCGCTGCGCGCCTCGGCCTCCCGCGACCGGTCCTCGACGCGGCTCGCACGTGGCGGAGCGACGATGCCGCGCGGTTGTCCGAGCAGATGTCGAAGCTCGACCGCGAATTGCAGTCGCTGGACCACGAGCGCCGGCTGGCCATGCAGGCGCGAACGCTGGCCGAGACCGCGGAGCGGCAGCTCCGGGTGCGCGAGGAGGCGCTGCGCGAACGCGAGGCGCAGTTCACGCGCAAGCTCGAGCAACGCCTGAACGACCAGTTGCGCGACGCGCGGGGCGAGGTCGACCGCATCGTGCAGGACCTCCGGCAGCAGGCGACCACACTGGAGAAGCAGCAGCAAAAACGGGCGGTGCCGCTGCCGACAGGCGTGACGGGCGACCTCCGCGTCTCGGCCCGGACGGCGCTCGACGCCATCGCGGACCGCGTGCGTGACGGCAGCGCCCCCGGCGCACCCCAGGGTGTGCCTGCCGGAGCGGCGCCGGCAGAGAGCGGCGGCGCTGCCAAGGTGGGCGACCGCGTCGAGGTCGGTGTCCTGCGCGTGCAGGGAGTGGTGAGAACGCTTGCGGGGAAGGACGCCGAAGTGGACGTCAACGGCAAGCGCATGCGCGTGAAGGTGGGCGACCTGCGAAAGATTGGCGGGGCGACCCAGGTGGCGGCCCCGGCCGTGAGCGTGAAGCTGGCCGCGCGCGCCGAGCCGGCAGGGCTCGGGGACGACCTCAACGTGATCGGGTGCACCGTCGACGAGGCCATCGACAGGACGGACAAGTTCCTCGACGAGGCCGCCCTGCGCGAACTGCGGACGGTGCGCGTGATCCACGGCCACGGGACCGGGCGGTTGCGCCAGGCCCTGAGCGGGTACCTGAACGCGCACCCGCTGGTGCTGCGTGCGGCCCCGGCACCCCACGACAGGGGGGGCGCCGCCGTCACGCTCGTGG
Organism: uncultured Acidobacteriota bacterium; assembly: GCA_963715265.1. GTDB lineage: Bacteria > Acidobacteriota > Vicinamibacteria > Vicinamibacterales > Vicinamibacteraceae > Luteitalea. Next base: position 473,506 of record CAVQRQ010000022.1, on the reverse strand, counting down.
AGTTGAGGGAGTAGGGCCACAGGTGCGCTACACGCGGGAGCTCATCGACCAGATCCGGCATGCCGCGGACATCGTGCAGGTGGTGCAGGAGTACGTCCCGCTCCGGAAGGCCGGCACGACGTACAAGGGCCTGTGCCCCTTCCATGGGGAGAGAACGCCCTCGTTCACGGTCAACAGGGACAAGGGCTTCTTCCACTGCTTCGGCTGCGGACAGGGCGGCGACGTCTTCAAGTTCGTGGAGCTCCAGGAGGGCGTGGGGTTCCAGACGCGGTCAAGCGGGTCGCCGCACGGTGCGGGATCACCCTGCCGGAGGCTCCGGCTTCGCCCGAAGCGCACGCCGAGGAGGCGGAGAGAGAGGCGCTTCTCAAGGCGCACGAGCTGGCGCGGGCCTTCTACGTGCAGGAGCTCGCCGGCCCGGCTGGCGCGGCCGCCCGCGACCTGCTGACGCGGCGGGATGTCCGCTCGGAGACCATCGAGACGTTTGGGATCGGGTACGCGCCCGCGTCACGAGACAAGCTCGTTCGGTATCTGGAGCAGCAGGGATTCACGCGAGCCCTGCTCGTGCGCGGAGGGCTGGCGACCCAGCGAGATGACGGCAGCATCGTCGACAGGTTTCGGCAGCGGTTGCTTTTTCCTATCCATCGGGAGGGCGGCTCCGTCGTGGCGTTTGGCGGGCGGGCGATGACCGACGACCAGGTGCCGAAGTACCTGAACTCGCCGGAGACGCCGCTTTACACCAAGGGACGGGTGCTCTACGGCCTGCACCTGAGCAAGCACACCATCAGGAAGGCCGGCAGCGTCGTAATGATGGAAGGCTACTTCGACGTCATCCAGGCCTGGCAGGGCGGGGTGGCCAATGTCGTGGCCTCGAGCGGGACGGCGTTGACGCAGGCGCAGGCCCAGACGCTGAGGCGGTTCGCCTCGAAGGTGGTGCTCAGCTTCGATGCGGACGGCGCGGGCCAGAACGCGGCGGTCAAGTCGGGTGATCTGCTGGTGGCCGAGGGATTCCAGGTGAGCGTGGCCCTGCTGCCCGACGGCGAGGATCCCGATACGTTCATCCGGCGGTGGGGTGGCGAGGCCTACAGGGAGCGCGTGGATCAGGCGCGTCCCTACCTCGACGTCGTGCTCGAGCGCGCCTCGACGCGACACAACGTGCGGGACCCGACGGGCCGGGTGGCGTTCCTGAACGAGATGCTCGGGGTGGCCGCCCGCATCCCCGACGCCCTGGCCCGCGACCAGTTCGCGGATCGACTCGCACACCGCGCACAGGTGGGCGAGGACACGGTCCGGCAGGAGATTCGCAAAGCGGCCGTGACGAGGCAGGAGACCCTGCCCGAGACGGCACGCCGCGCGTCGATGCCCGGGGTGACCCGGGCGGAACGCGAGCTCATCGTCGGCGTGATGACAACGCCGCGCGACGCGGTGCTCGCGATGGATGCGCTCGAGGATGCCGATCTCGAGTTTCTGCGCACCGGGCGCCTGCTGCGCCTGGTGCTCACCACCGACGTGCGGGACCCTGGGCAATTGCCTGCCCAGGTCCTGGCAGGTCTGACAGAAGAGGAGCGCCGGTGGGTCACCGGATTGACGATGAGCGCGGGCGTCGTGGCGACGCCCGAGTCGTGCGTGCGGGCCATCCGCACGCTGCGGCTGGAACGGGAGCGGCAGGGCGTGCAGCGGGAGATCGACCAGTTGCAAGAAGCCGGCGGCGCGGCGAACACAAAGCGAATCATGCTGCTGTGGGGGCGAAAGAAGGAACTGCTGGAACAGATCGAGGCGCTGAAGTGATAATCGAAGATCGCCCGGCCGCCGCGCGCGCGGGCCGAGGAGGCCAAGCCGACGTGTCCATCGAAGACAAGTACGACGAAGTCCGCCACCTGATCGCGATCGGGAAGGAGAAGGGCTACCTTCTCTACGACGAGGTCAGTGAAGTGCTTCCCGCCGACATCACCTCGTCGGCCGAGGAACTCGAGGACCTCTTCAGCACGTTTGGCAACGCCGGCATCGAGGTGGTCGAGTCCGAGCAGAAGTACCGCGAGGACAAGATGCTCGACCGCCCGGACACGGGCGACGAGCCGGAACTCGATCTCACGCCGGGCGCGCTGGACAAGACCAACGACCCCGTCCGGATGTACCTGCGCGAGATGGGCACGGTGCCCCTCCTCACGCGCGAGGGCGAGGTCGAGATTGCCAAGCGCATCGAGCGCGGCAAGCTGGCGGTGATCAAGTCGATCTCGCGCACGCCGACCGTTGCCAGGAAGATCCTGGAGATGGGCGAGCAGTTGAAGGCTGGGCAGCGCACGATCCGCGAGATCGCGATCTTCACCGACGAGGAAGTCACCGAAGACCGCCTCGAGGAGCGCGCCAGGGAAGTCATCAAGCAGATCGAGACGGTCAAGAAGGCGATTGCGGCCTTCAAGACCGCCGAGGCGAAGTTCGCCACGATCAAGAAGGGCAAGACCAAGGCTGAGCTCGGCAAGTGGCGCAAGGCGCGCTGGTCGATGCTGCGCAAGCGCGTGGCGATCTCGAAGGCCATCCGCCGCATCGAGTTCACCGAGGTGGTGAAGCGGCGCCTGATCGAGGAGATCAAGGAGCAGGTCGAAGCGGTGCAGAAGCTGCAGCGCGAGGCCGACCACATCGAGCGCCAGGTCAACCCGACGGCCAAGGGTCGCAAACCGAAGCTGAAGGAGGACGACAAGAAGGTCCTCCTCAAGAAGCAGAAGGACCTGCGCGCTGTCGTCCAGCAGATGTCGGCCGATCTCGAGGAGACGCCGGAGCGGCTGCGCCACACGCTCGAGACCATCTACCGCGGCGAGATGCAGGCCGAGCAGGCCAAGAACGAGCTGGTCGAGGCCAACCTGCGCCTCGTGGTGTCCATCGCGAAGAAGTACACCAACCGCGGCCTGCAGTTCCTCGACCTGATCCAGGAAGGCAACATCGGCCTGATGAAGGCCGTGGACAAGTTCGAGTACCGCCGGGGCTACAAGTTCTCGACCTACGCGACGTGGTGGATCCGCCAGGCCATCACCCGCGCGATCGCCGACCAGGCGCGCACCATCCGCATCCCGGTGCACATGATCGAGACGATCAACAAGCTCATTCGCACCTCGCGCGCGCTGGTGCAGGAGCTCGGGCGCGAGCCGACCTCCGAGGAGATCGCGCAGCGGATGGACATCCCGGTCGCCAAGGTCCGCAAGGTCCTCAAGATCGCGCAGGAGCCGATCTCGCTCGAGACCCCGATCGGCGAGGAAGAGGACACACCTCGGCGACTTCATCGAGGACCGCAACATCGTGTCGCCGGCAGAGGCGGTCATCAACCTGAACCTCAAGGAGCAGACCGACGACGTGCTGAAGACGCTGACGCCGCGCGAGGAGAAGGTCATCAAGATGCGCTTCGGCGTGGGCGACGGCAGCGAGCACACGCTCGAGGAGGTCGGCCAGAACTTCGCCGTCACCCGCGAGCGCATCCGTCAGATCGAGGCCAAGGCGCTGCGCAAGCTGCGTCACCCCTCGCGCAGCCGCAAGCTCAAGGCGTTCCTGGAAGGGCGCTCGTAGCACACAGGTAGGGCGCGGTCTCCGACCGCGCCGTCTGCCGAACAACGGGCGCTTTCCGACCTGTCCGCCGTGGCTTTGGCGCAGGAGGAGGCGCCCTTTCCTTTGCTCGCGCGCCGTCGTCGCCGCGCGGCGCGCTCCTGTTCCGCCATCCGGAAATCCGTCGCTCCGGCGTGGGATCGGACCACGCGCGTGGGGCCCCCCAGCCCCACGCCTGTCACTCGCCTGCGCGACGGATTTCGTGATCCTTTGGCCGCGTCCGCTCACGCATCGAACGGTCGCAAGCGGAACGGCCGGCCGCCGAGGCCACGCAGCGCGCGGAAGTGGCGCTCGTCGGTACACAGGAGGTCGAGCGTGCGGTGACGGTTCGCGATCACAACCACTGACGCGTCAGCGAGGCCGATGCGGAGGTCGGCGTAGCGCTCCATGACGCGGCTGGCGTGACCGAGGTCTTCTGGCGTGAAGGGCTCGAGTTGGTACACACCGCGGGTCACTTCGCCAGCGAGCGCCATCTGCGCCTGGTGACCGACGCGCGTACCGACCAGGTAGTCGAGTTCGGCGAGCACGAATGGCGACAGCAGCCGCGGAGGCGTGGCGGCCAGGAGCGCCGCCACCGCACGGTTGTGGAGCGTCTCGGCGGCGTCCAGCGCGGCGTAGAGTCCACCGGTATCGACGACGATCACCGGTTGCCGAAGCCTTCCAGGGCCCCGTCGACGTCCTCGGCGATCGAAGGTCCTTCCGATCGGAAGAGCGGCAGGCTGGGGGCCGGGGCCTCGGCCTCGCTCGTCAGCCGCATCACGGCTTCGCGCAGGAGTTCGGCCTCGCTGCACTGTCGCTGGTCGGCGACGCGCTTCAACGCCCGCTTCAGATCGCCGGGCAGGTAGACCGTCGTCTTCACCATGCCCTACGTATACCATACGTCGGAGTGGGCGTCCGTCAGGGACTGGTGCGCGGCCGGCGATCTGGCAGAATCTCTGGCCATGACCCGCTCGGCTGGCCGCCTGCTGTTCGCGCCCCTGCTCGTCTCCGTCCTCGGTGTACCGGCGGCCGCGCAAGCCCCCGACGCCGCACTCGTCGCGAAGGCCAGGGCGATTCACGAGCGCGTGATCACCCTCGACACTCACGTCGACATCGACACGCGCAACTTCGTCGCCGGTCCCCGCAACTACGCGCAGGCGCTCGAGACGCAGGTGAACCTGCCCAAGATGGAGAAGGGCGGGCTCGACGCCGCCTTCTTCATCGTGTACGTCGGTCAGGGTCCGTTGACGAAGGAAGGCTACGAGAAGGCATACACGCAGGCGGTGGCGAAATTCGACGCGATCCACCGGCTCACCGAGCAGATCGCCCCGGATCGCATCGGCCTCGCGCTGACCGCCGCGGATGTCCGGACGATCGCGGCGTCTGGCCGCAAGGTGGCCCTCATCGGCGTCGAGAACGCGTACCCCATCGGGACCGACCTGTCGCGCATCAGGGAGTTCTACGATCGCGGCGGGCGATACCTGTCGCTGGCGCACAACGGCCACAGCCAGTTCGCCGACTCGAACACGGGTGAGCGTGACGGCAAGTGGCTCCACAACGGCCTCAGCGACCTCGGCAAGCAGGCCATCGCCGAGATGAACCGCGTCGGCTTCATGATCGACCTCTCACATCCATCCAAGCAGTCGAACCTCCAGGCCATCGCACTGTCGAAGGCGCCTGTGATCGCATCGCATTCGGCGGCGCGTGCGGTGGCCAACCACAGCCGCAACCTCGACGACGAGGAACTGATGGCCATCAGGAAGAACGGCGGCGTCGTGCAGACGGTGGCCTTCGACGGCTACGTGAAGATCAAGCCACCCGACTCCCCCGAGCGCGCCGCGGCCGTCGCGGCGCTGCGCAAGCAGATGCCGGCGGGCGGGCTCAGCAGCATGACCGACGAGCAGTTCACGCAGTTCCGCGCGCGGATGGCCGAGATCAACAAGCGGTATCCGGTGCCCATGGCCACCGTGTCCGACTTCGTGAACCACATCGACTACCTGGCCGGGAAGATCGGTATCGACCACGTCGGCATTTCGTCCGATTTCGATGGCGGCGGCGGCGTCGACGGATGGAAGGGCGCAGACGAGACGTTCAACGTCACGCTCGAACTGGTGAAGCGAGGCTACACCGAGGATCAGATCGGCAAGTTGTGGAGCGGGAACCTGCTGCGCGTGATGGACGATGTGCAGCGCGTCGCGCGTGACCTTCAGTCGACCACGCGTTGAACCTCTCCGGGAGCCTGCGCCTGTGCCCCGCGCGACAGTGCCCGACGCGATCGAGGAATACCGTGACGCCTCCTGGTGCCGCGACGAGACGCTGCGCGTCGCGAACGCGCCAGACGCCGAGCGCTTCATCGAGCGCGTCGGCTTCGCGGCATGTCTCTCGGACTCGCGGCGGCCCGGGCCGTCGCTCTACATCGCCGTGTGTGGACGACGAGATGCCGTGATGCCGCGGCACGTCCAGCACGACGCCGAGGCGTCGCACACCTGGCGGCTCAAGGACGACGTCATGCGGCGCGGACGCGTGTACTACGCCAAGCTCGGGCGCGGCCGGGCGATGTTCATCGCGCCACGACTGGTGCCGCATTTTCACGCCCTGTGGGGCCTGCGCCGGGCCGACGAGGCGCGCGTGCTGAGCCGGGATGCGCGCGCGGTGCTGAAAGTGCTGCGGTCCGAATGGGAGATGGCCACCGCCGACCTGCGCAACGAGTCGGGCGTGCGCGACGGCACGCGCTTCAGCAAGGCGCTCGACCAGTTGCAGGCGGCGATGATCGTGGTGCCCAGCGAGGTGCTCTACGAGCCACGCTTCACCTACATCTGGACGCTGGCAGTGGGTCGCTTCCCCGACCCGCTGCGCCGGCGGGTGTCGCGCGACGTGGCCCTGCGCGAGATCGCGCGCGGGTTCCTGGCAGGGGCGGGACTGACCGTCCGGGGTGAGTTGGCCAGGGTCGCCGCGCTGTCCCGATCCGACGCCGGGCTCGGCAACCGCGCGTTGGTGGCCGATGGCACGGCCGTCATGACGGCCCCGGGGGTGTACGCGCTGCCCACACTGGCCCGAGCCCTCGACTGACGCGGAGCCTGCGGTCATGGCACAATCGCCAAGCCGTGTCGCGCGCGGGCATCCTGGCATTGCGGCATTCGGCATTGCGGCGTCTCGGTGTACTCCCCTCAATGAGGGCCCATAGCTCAGCGGTCAGAGCTGCCGGCTCATAACCGGCTCGTCCCAGGTTCGAATCCTGGTGGGCCCACTACTCCTCGCTTCGCTCGTCGTGTGGGCCCACCAGGGTTCAGGCCCTCGGCTCCGGGCCTGCGGCCCTCGCCACCGGGCTCGAATCCTGGCCCGTCCGGCCGCCACGGCGCTCGTCAGGGCAGCCCCCCGGCCTGCAGGCCCTCGGCTCCGGGCCGCGGCCCTCGCCACCGGGCTCGAATCCTGGCCCGTCCGGCCGCCACGGCGCTCGGCGGGGCAGCCCCCCGGCCGTCAGGCCCTCGGCTCCGGGCCTGCGGCCCTCGCCACCGGGCTCGAATCCTGGCCCGTCCGGCCGCCACGGCGCTCGTCAGGGCAGCCCCCCGGCCTGCAGGCCCTCGGCTCCGGGACGTCGGCCCTCGCCACCGGGCTCGAATCCTGGCCCGTCCGGCCGCCACGGCCCTCGTCAGGGCTGCCCCCCGGCCTGCAGGCCCTCGGCTCCGGGAACGTCGGCCCTCGCCACCGGGCTCGAATCCTGGCCCGTCCGGCCGCCACGGCGCTCGGCGGGGCAGCCCCGGCCTGCAGGCCCTCGGCGCCGGGACGTCGGCCCTCGCCACCGGGCTCGAATCCTGGCCCGTCCGGCCGCCACGGCGCTCGGCGGGGCTGCCCCCCGGCCTGCAGGCCCTCGGCTCCGGGACGTCGGCCATCCGGCCGGCGATGGTTCGCGTCTTCGAGTATCGTCCCGACGTGAGCCAGGCGCGATGAGTCCCGACACGCCGAGCAACCGCGCGACCCGGCCCAGAATTGCGGTCGTGCATCCGCTCCTGCGCCCGGGCGACTTCGACGTTCGGCTGCCTGGCCGCGCCGCGCGAGCCATCCTGGCCACGCTCCCGGGCAACAACGACCTTTTCAGGACCGCGTATCTGTTGCGCCTTCTGGCGCACCTCGATTGCGAGCGGCCATTCGATGCACTGCTCGGCACCCACGACGAGATGGATCTTCACGGGATTGAGAGCACTGTCGTCCATCCGCCGGTGCCTGGCGGACTTGCGGAGGTGCCCTGGGACGATCCTGTCGAGCGGGATCGCCTGCGGGCGCACCGCGAGCGGCAGAGCGCCTTGTTCTCCGAGGATCGATTCATCACCGAGCTGCGCTCCGTCGTCAGCGCGTTCCTGCAGCAGGCAGGCGCGGCCTCATGAAGCGCGTGCTGTTCGTCCAGCCATCGCTCCAGCCGCCAGGCGGCGGCAACGGGCTCGCGGCGTGGATGCTGCAGACGATGCTGGAGGACTACCAGGTCACGGTCTACACCTGGCAGCCATTCGACGCCGCGGCCATCGATCGCTTCTGGGGAACGTCCCTGGTCGGCTCCAGTATCGAGGCTCGGGCGGTTCCGGCCTGGATCCGCCGTCTCGTCGAGACCAGCCCGATCCCGCTGGGGCTGTTGAAGTCGTCGCTGCTGATGCGGTACGCGAAGCACGCGATGCCGGACTTCGACATCGTGGCGTCGGCCAACAACGAGACGGACTTCGGCCGGCCCGGCCTGCAGTACGTCCACTACCCGGCCTATCTGCGCCCGCGACCGGACGTCGATCTGCGGTGGTACCACGCGCTGCCGCTCGCCCTGCCCCTCTACTACTGGCTCTGCGACCGCTTCTTCGACGTGAGCAGCGACGCGGCCAATCGCAACCTCACCCTGGTGAACTCGGATTGGACAGGGGCTCGTTACCGGCAGGCGCACGGCGGCTCGCCACGGACCCTGTACCCGCCCGTCGCCGGCACATTTCCGCCGGTGCCATGGCCGACGCGCCGGAACGCCTTCGTCTGCGTTGGGCGTATCGCCCCCGAGAAGGACATCGACACGGTCATCGACATCGTCGCGGCGGTCCGCGCCGTCCATCCGGACGCGCACCTGCATGTCGTGGGCAGCCCCGGCGAGCCACACTACTACCAACGGATCCTCGGACGCATCCGCCGACACACCGACTGGATCACGCTGCATCTGGACATGCCGCCTGACGCGCTTCGGCAGCTGCTGGCCTCGAGCCGCTACGGCCTGCACGCGATGCCGAACGAGCACTTCGGCATGGCACCTGCGGAGATGGCCACGGCTGGCTGCATCGTCTGGGTGCGCGACGACGGTGGGCAGACCGAGATCGTCGGCGGCGACCGCCGCCTGATCTACCACTCGGTGGAAGACGGCGCCGCGAAGATCCTGGCGGTGATGGCCGACGACGCGGCGCAGATGTCGATCCGCGCGATGTTGGCCGCGCGGGTGCCACAGTTCTCGCTCCAGCGGTTTCAGGAGGGCATCAGGGCCGCCGCTGCCGAGTACCTGGCGCGTCGGGGTGGACCGGTTGCCGAGACGACAGACCGCTGACGGTCCACGAGTCTCCTCCACGGCCGTCCAAGGCGAGTATCCTCAACCGTATGGAGTCCCGAGCTGGCGCGGGCTCGATCGTGTTCCTCCTTGTCGTTGCCGCACTCGTCGCGCTGACCGCGGCGGCCCGGGCCGACGTGCCACCGGGCGGCATCCTGCTGGTCAGCGACCCACTGCGCACGTTCCGCACCACCACCTCGCGTGCGACGTCCGGCGTCGTGGGCGTGGAGGGGCCGGGCTTTTCCGAGGCCATCCGCGTCCGCGTCGACGAGCCCGGGCGCGCCTGGGACGTCGAACTGCGGGCGACGATCACGCGCCCCGTGGCGGCCGGGTCGCTGGGTCTCCTCCGCTTCTGGGCACGGAACGCCGACGCCACGCGCAGTTCGCAGGCCGCCTTCACCGTGTATGCGCAGAAGGCCTCGGCCAACTGGGACAAGGCCATGCAGGTCGACCTTGCCGTCGGGCCGGCCTGGCAGGAGTTCGTGCTGCCGTGGCGCTGGACGACCGGTTACGGCGCCTCTGCGGCGATGCTCGCGTTCGGTCTCGGTCGGCTGCCGCAGACGGTGGAGATCGGCGGCCTCGCGGTGCTCGAGTACACGGGCATCGCCCTCGAAGACCTGCCGCGCACGGCGTTCACCTACATCGGGCGCGAGCCAGACGCCTCGTGGCGCACGGCCGCGAATGCCCGCATCGAACAACTGCGAAAAGGAACACTTACCGTCAACGTCGTGGACGACCGCGGCAACGCCATCAGCGACGCGGATGTCCAGATCGAGATGACGCGCCATGCCTTCCCGTTCGGATCCGCCCTGGTCGCCTCGCGGCTGACCGGCAGCGGCGAACAACACGACGTCTACCGTGCGCACGCCGAGCGACTGTTCAACGCGGCCACGCTCGAGAACGATCTCAAGTGGCCGCCCTGGGAGGGCGACTGGGGTGCGGGGTTCAACCGCCCCCAGACGCTCGCCGCGCTCGAGTGGATGAAGGCCAGGGGCTTCGACGTCCGCGGGCACGTGCTGGTGTGGCCTGGCTGGGACAACCTGCCCGAGAGCATCCGTCGGCACCGCAACACGCCGCAGGCGGCCGTGATGATCCCGGCTCTCGTGTCGCAGCACATCGACGAGATCGTGCGAGCGACGGCACCGTACGTCGACGAGTGGGACGTGGTGAACGAGCCCTACAGCAACCACGACCTGATGGACCTCTCCGGGTGGACGCCGATGATCGACTGGTTCGTGCGCGCAGAGGCGAACCTGCCCACGGCGCCACGCTACCTGAACGACTACGGCATCCTCAGCGACCACGGCGTGGACCTCGCGCACCAGGCCTACGACCGCGAGATTCTGGGATGGCTGGTAGCCGAGGGTGCCCCGATCTCGGGCTTCGGCATGCAGGGCCACATGGGCGCGAGCCCGACGTCGATCCCGCGCGTCCTCGAGGTGCTCGACGACTTTGGCGCGCTCGGCCTTCCCATCCGCATCACCGAGTTCGACCTGAACTCGGACGATGAACGGCTGCAGGCCGACTACACGCGCGACTTCCTCACGGCGGTGTTCAGCCACCCGTCCGTGGCCGGGTTCCAGATGTGGGGCTTCTGGGAAGGCGCGCACTGGCTGCCACGCGGCGCCATGTACCGGCGGGACTGGAGCGAGAAGCCGAACGGGACGGCGTATCGAGACCTGGTGTTCAACGAGTGGTGGACGCGCGGGTCAGGCACCACCGATCGCGACGGCCGCTTCACAGCCCGCGCCTTCTACGGCGACTACCGGATCGTCGTCCGCCGCGGCAGCCGATCCGTCGAGGCGGCGTTCAGGCTCGAGCGTGGTGCCGCAGGCGACGCCACCATCAGGCTGCCTGCCGGCTGACACCCGCGCTCAGTCGCCCGCGCCTTTGGTCTTGAGTTCCTCGATCCGGTTCGCCAGCCGCCCTGGAGTGTGGCAGTTCCTGCACGTCAGGTTGGTCGTCGACGCGATCGCCGGATCCGCCTTCCACTGCTTCGCGAGCGACTCGTACGGCGTGCCGGCGAGCACGACAAGCATCCTGTCCAGATGTCGGCCGGCCTCGTCAACGCGGCCTGTGCGCTGCGCCGACTGCGTCAGGCCCGACAGGACCTCGCCCTTGTGATGCACCGGCAGCTTCTCGATGTCCGCGCCCTGTTCCTTCCAGAGTCGCGAGTAGTTGTCGTAGGCGAGCGCCCATGCGGCAGCACGACGGTCCTCAGGCAGTCGGTCGGCAAACAACGCCAACGTCCCTCCGGTGATGGCCGCGACCCCGCCGTTGCCCGACGTCGCCGTGCCGGCCTCGGCAAAACCGGCGAGTGCCTCGCTGTAATGGCGGGTGAAGGCGTCAGGCTGCCCGGCCTCGTGCGCGAGAACGGCCCGGTAAGCGGCGGCGCCGGCTTTCCACGCGAGCAGGTTGGCCCGCTCCTCCGGCCGTTGCCTGAGCAGGATCTCGATGTGTCGTTCGGCCTGCTCGAGGCGCGGCATGTTGTCGCTCCGAAAGCCTGCGAAGATGTCTTCGCGAACGAGCGTGTGCACGGACAGCCGCGTGTCCGAGAGCACGTCGGCCGGTGACTGCGCCGCGGGCGCGGCGATGACGCCGAGGGCAACGAGCACTCCGGTGATCAGGCGCATGACGACCTCCAATGATGGCGGGCGAAGACGCTATCATACGGCCGCAAAGGAGTCACGACCATGAGGACACATGTGGCCAGCCTGGCGTTGGCGATCCCGGTGCTGTGTGCGCCAGGCCTGTTCGCTCAGCCGGCGGATGTCTTCGAGCGCGTCGAGCACGGCTACGCGGTCTCGGACGGTGGCGTGAAGATCCACTACGCGACGCTCGGCAAGGGTCCGCTGGTCGTGATGATTCACGGCTTTCCGGACTTCTGGTACTCGTGGCGTCACCAGATGGCGGCGCTGGCCGAGTCGTTCCAGGTCGTGGCCATCGACCAGCGCGGCTACAACCTGAGCGACAAGCCGAAGGGCGTCGAGCAGTACGACATGCGACTGCTGGTCGGCGACGTCGCGGCCGTCATCCGCCACCTCGGCCGGGACAAGGCGACGATCGTCGGGCACGACTGGGGCGGGATGGTGGCCTGGTAGTTCGCGATGAACCTGCCGGCGATGACCGAGCGGCTGATCATCCTGAACCTGCCGCATCCGCGCGGCCTCGATCCGCGAACTGCAGACGAACCCCGATCAGATCAGGAACAGCGAGTACGCGCGGACGTTCCAGCGCGGAGCGCCGACCGACCCCGCGGTCTTCTTCGGCCGGCCGATGACGCCGCAGACGTTGTCGGGGTGGGTCCGCGACCCCGCGGCGCGCACGCGCTACGTCGAGGCCTTCGAGCGTTCGGACTTCGACGCGATGCTGAACTACTACAAGGCCAACTACCCGAAGGCGTCGGGGTCGGATCTCGCCCCATTGCCGGAACTCCCGAAGGTCAAGGCGCCGGTGCTGATGTTCCACGGTCTGGGGGACACGGCACTGCATTCAAACGGGCTTGCCGGCACGTGGGACTGGGTCGATCAGGACCTGACGCTCGTCACGGTTCCGGGCGCCAGCCACTTCGTGCAGCAGGATGCCGCGGACCTCGTGACGTCGACCATGAAGTGGTGGCTGACGATGCGGAGGCGATGAGACGGTCGGTGCGGCCAACTGGCGCCGATGATGCGCGAAAGGACGGGCATGGAGCTCTACTTCAGCCACAGCTATCGGGACGTCAGCATCAACTCGTACTTCGTGAACGAGCTGGCCGCATCAGGCTTCAAGCTGCTGGCCGACCAGAAGTCGCCAGTGTGGTGCGTCGCGAAGCTCGAACGCTACATCGCGGAACTGCCAGGCTTCCTCTCCATCATCCCCCGCCGACAGGCCGCGGACGGCACGGTGTCGTACTCGGCGTACATCGGCCACGAGCTTTCGTTGGCTCGCCGCTCAGGCGTCCCTCGCCTGCTGTTTGTCGACGATGGCGTGCTTGCGCGGCATCGCGATCGCTTCCCCGCCGACGCCATTCCCTTCGTCGCCGATGTACCGGCCCGCGACCGGCGGCGGCACGAGGAGAAGATACGTAGTTTCCGCGACAGGCTGGAGAAGTACGCGGCACGGCCTTCGCGGCGATTCAGGGACCGGCAGGCGACGCTCGTGGCGGCCCCGGGCAAGGTGATCGCGGACGCCGCCCACAGCGTCGCAGACGTCCTGACGACAACTGGCTTCGACGTGAAGCTCGTGCGGGGCAAGCAGGACCTGGCAGGCTTCGAGGACGTCGGCCTGTTCGAATCGTTGCTCGCCTCGGAACTCTGCGTGTTCCTGCTGGACACGAAGCTCTCGGCAGCGGACGTCCTGATGGGGATGGCCTTCGCGCACTCGATTCCCTCGATCCGGCTCCAGTACGACAGGTCCGCGACGACGTGCGAGCCGACCTTGTCAGGGCGCCTTCCGTGGTCGCGCACGGTGGACCTCGTCGGCGAGTTCGAGAAGCAGCTCCACGGATTCCGCAGCGGCTTCGTCGAGGCCGTGAGCCTCGCGGAGCACTCGAACACCACGGAGGCGGTCCGATCCATCGGCACCACGCGCTGGACGCCGACGCCGCAGCAACTCTGGAAATTCGACGACCCGCTGGCGCTGCGCGCGCACGTGAGCTACCTGCACCCCAACGTGCTGGACGAGGTCGACCGTGTCAACCGGCTCCATCGCACGACGCTCGCGGCGCGTAGCGGGCGCGGCCAGGACCTGGAGATCTGCGTCGAGCTGTTCCGCCAGCTCAAGCGGCTTCATCTGGCGTACGAACTCGAGCCGCAGAGCCTGACGCCTGACGAACAGGCCATCCGCACGCCCGGCGACATCTTCAACAGCCGGGCCGCGACGTGCATCGACATCGCCTGCCTGTTCGCATCGCTGCTGGGTGCCGTTGGCCTGAACCCTGTCATCGTGCTGCTTGTGGAGGGTGCGTTCGGTCACGCGCTGGTGGGCTACCGCGCCGTGAATGCTCGTGAACTGCCACCCTTGCCGACGATGACCGACCTGCAGGCGGCGGTCGACGTGCAGGACCTCGTGCTCTTCGAACCGACGGGGTCGTCGAATCTGAGGAGCCAGTGGGCGCCGAGACGCCTGAGGACCGGCGCCTGGGAGGACGGATGCTCGATTTCGTCGCGGCACGCCAGGCGGCCGAACGGATGATGCGTTCCGGCGTGCAGTTGCACGCGGCCGTCGACATCGCGGCCGGTGCCTGAACCGGCTCGCCGGAGGCCGGCCCGAGGCCGCTTGCGACCGCTGACGTCCGGCCTGGATCCACCCGAATCAGCCGAACAGACGCGCGTACGTCACCCAGTCATCCAACGACACGTTGCCGCCGCAGATGAGCAGCACGACGTGATCCGACGGCGCGAACGCGCCTCGCATGCTCCGGGCAGCCGCCAGGGTGCACGTCGCGGCCAGTTCGGCGTTGATCTTCTGCCGCTCGAGCAGGAACCGGCCCGCCTCGAATGCCTCACGGTCGCTGACCTGGACGTACCGGTCGGCGTGTCGCTGCATCACCGTGAGCGCATCCTCGGCGACATACGGCGCGCTCAGCGTACGCGCCAGTGACGTCGGAGTGACGGGCACCACCTTCCCCGCCCGCAGTGCCTGGCCCATGGCGTCGGCGCCTTCGGTCTCGACGCCCCACACGCGCACGCCAGGCGCGAGCGCCTCGAGAGCGATCGTGATGCCGGCGATGAGCCCACCGCCGCCGATGCTGATCACGATGTCGGTGACCGAGGGCAGGTCCTCGTGCACCTCCAGGCCAATCGTGCCGACGCCGGCCATCTGATGGGGGTCGTCGAAGGGATGCAGCATCCGCGCGCCCGCCGCACGAAGCGCTTCAGCCCTCGCGAACACCTCGGGGAAGCTCGGGGCGAACTCGACCTCAGCGCCGTAGGCCCGGGTGGCGTCGACCGATGTCCGCGGCGCCGTGTCTGGCATGCAGATCGTCGCTGGTGCACCGAGCGTGCGGGCCGCGTCGGCAAGCGCCTGAGCGAAGTTGCCCCCGCTCACGCCAACGACGCCGCCAGCGCGCTGCGCAGGGGTCAGTGCGAGCAACTGATTGAACGCCCCTCGTGGCTTGAAGGAGCCTGTCCGCTGGAACAGTTCGAGCTTCAGGTAGACGTTGGTGCCAAGTTCGCCACTGAGCGTCCGGCTCCGCTCCAGCGGCGTGCGCCTGATGAACGGCGCGATCCGCGGGCGCGTCTGCAGGATGTCGTCTATGTCAATCATCGAGATGTCCGAAGAAACCGAGCCGCAAGCATAGCCGGTCCGTCGCCAGCGCCCCTCGGCGTTCGGCGTTCGGCGTTCGGCGTTCATTCATGGAACCATTGAGGGCGTGCATCCGGATGTGGTCCTGGGCGTCGACGTGGGCACGTCGGGCGTGCGCATCGCCGCCGTCGACGCGACGCTGACCGTGCGTGCGTTGGCGACCGCGGCCATGCCGCTGCCTGCCCACGAGTCGGGTCGTGTCCGTCAGGACCCCGGCGTGTGGTGGACCGCCACGCGCCAGGCACTGGGCGACCTCGATCTCGGCACAGTCAGGGTCGTGGCCCTGGCTGTCGACGGGACGTCGGGCACGATTCTCTGCTCCGACGAGCGCGGTGTCACGACGGCGCCAGCCTCGATGTACGCCGATGTCGCCGACGAGGCCGCACTCGCGAGAGTGGCAGCGGTAGCACCACGGGAGACGGCGGCACTGGGACGTACGTCGCCGCTCGCGCGCGCCCTGTCGTTGGGCGCAGGGCGCCTCCTCCACCAGGCCGACTGGATCGCCGGACGGTTCTCGGGCCGGTTCGACGTCACCGACGAGAACAATGCGCTGAAGTCGGGCTACGACCCCGTGGCTCGCGGCTGGCCGGCGTGGATCGACGCCACCGGCGTGGACCGTGCCCGCCTGCCGTCGGTCGTACCCGCCGGCACGCCCATCGGGTATATCCGTCCGGACTCCGCGCGGGAGTTCGGACTGCCATCAGACGTGATGATCGTGAGCGGAACCACCGACGGCTGCGCCGCCTTCCTGGCAAGCGGCGCGTCGACGCCCGGTGATGGCGTGACCTCCCTCGGGACGACCCTCACCCTCAAGCTCCTGTCCGAGCGCCCTGTCTTCGCGCCGGATCACGGCGTCTACAGCCATCGTATCGGCGACCAGTGGCTGGCAGGCGGCGCATCCAACACGGGCGGCGCCGTGCTGGCGTCGTTCTTCTCGCGTGACGACATCACCCGACTCACGCCCGCCCTCGTTCCCGAGGAACCCACAGGGCTCGACTACTACCCGCTCCTCTCGCCAGGTGAACGCTTTCCAATCAACGACCCGACGCTGGCGCCTCGCCTCGAACCGAGGCCCGACGACCAGCGGCGCTTCCTGCAGGGCCTGCTCGAGGGAATCGCGTCCGTCGAGGCACGGGGGTATCGCACGCTGGCGGCGCTCGGCGCGTCTCCACTCGCGACAATCCGCACGACGGGCGGCGGCGCGGCAAACGCCGCGTGGACGACAATCCGGCTCCGGAACCTCGGTGTTCCGGAGCGCCCGGCTCTGAGCGAGCATGCCGCCGTGGGCACGGCCAGGCTCGCGTGGTGGGGACTCGGCCATGCGTGTTGAACGGCTCTCGGTCATCGCAGCCGACGTCGACGGCGTGCTGATCGACCAGTTCGGCGTCATCCACGACGGGCGCACGCTGTATCCCGGCGCCCTCGACGTGCTGCAGGCGCTGAAGGCCCGGCGGACTCCCGTGGCGGTGCTCACCAACTCGGGCAAGCGGGCGGCCGCCAATCGCGATCGACTCGTGCGGATGGGTGTGCCGCGCGACGCCTTCACCGACGTCGTGAGTTCGGGGGAGGTCGCGTGGAAGGCACTTCGGGCGGCAACGCCGATGCCGCGAGCCTGGGTCATCGGCAGGTCCGGCGAGGACTACGGGTTCGAGGGCGTCCCGGTGGCCGAGGCGCCACAGATGGCCGACCTGATCCTGATCCTCGGTTCGAATGCGCCGGAGACGACGCTCGACGAGTACCGCGACCGGTTCCGAGGGCTCACCCTCCCCGCCCTGTGCTGCAATCCCGACCTCCACATGCTGACGGCGAACGGACTCCAGCCGGGCCCTGGGGCGATTGCGAAGATTCTACGAGGAACTCGGCGGCCATGTCACATGGATCGGGAAGCCCTATCCGGCCATCTACGAAGAGGCCGTTGCGCTCATCGGGCATCAGCGACGCGTGCTGTGCATCGGCGACAGTGCGGCCCATGACGTCGCAGGGGCGCGCGCCGCGGGACATGCGACGCTGCTCGTGATGACCGGTGTGTCGGCCGGACTCGAGCCGGCATCGCTCGACCCTCAGCCCGACTACTGGATGGAGGCACTCACATGGTAGCCCTCGGCGATCTCCGCCTGCTGTCCGCGCGCGTCGGCGCCGATCCCCTGCTCGTGCAGGCGGCCGGCGGCAACACGTCGCTCAAGGACGAGGGCGTGATGTGGGTCAAGGCATCGGGCACATGGCTCAGGGACGCCGTGAGCCGCGACATCTTCGTGCCCGTCGACCACCCGAGGCTCGTCGATGCGCTCGCCCGGCGCGACTCCGCGGCGGACGCCTGCACGGCATTCGTCGCGCCCGGTCTCGATCGCACCGGCCTTCGCCCGTCGATCGAGACCAGCGTCCACGCCCTGATGCCCCACCGCGTCGTCGTCCACGTCCACTGCGTGAACACGATTGCCTGGGCGATTCGTGCCGACGCCGAGACACGGCTCGCCGAGCGCCTCTCCGGGCTGGCCTGGGCCTTCGTGCCCTACGCTCGACCCGGCCTGCCGTTGGCCGACGCCATCGCGGCGCGTCTGCGACCGGGGATCGATGTCCTCGTATTGGGCAACCACGGCCTCGTGGTTGCGGCCGACGATGTGGCGGGGGCCGACGCGCTGCTGGGCAGGGTGGTTGCCGCGGTGACGCGTCCAGCCCGCCCGCTCGTCTCCCCGGATCGGGGGTCGCTCGAGGCGCTGTGCGAGGGCACGGCGTACGCGCCGGCCCGTGACGATGAGACGCACGCGCTCGCCACGGACCCGCACGCGCTCACGCGCGGGGGCCGACAGGTGTTCTATCCGGACCACGTCGTGTTTCTGGGCGTGGGCGTGGCGACGGATGCGTCGACCGGCGCACCCCTCGTCGCGCTACCCGGACTCGGCGTGCTCATCCACCGCGACGCGAAGCCGGCCGTCGAGGCCATGGGCCGCTGCCTCGCGGACGTGATGCGGCGTGTCGGCCCCGACGACCCGCTCGTCGCCCTGACCGACGAGGACATCGACCGCCTGGTGAACTGGGACGCCGAGAAGTACAGGATGACGCTTGACGCTTGACGCCTGACGCATCGTCTCGCCGCGCCGCCGTTGGCAGACGGCGCGGTGAGACACCGCGCCCTACCTGGGGACCTTCGACAGGTCGAAGCTCTCGGGTGCCACGTACGGCGTGACAGGCGTGGCGTCTGCCCCGCCCGCGGGCACGTCGCGACCGAGCGCCCAGAGGATGCCGTTCACCACGAGGCGCCGCATCGACTCCTGCGAGAAGTCGGCCGGGTGGCCGAGCGTGGTGAAGAACACGCGCGCGCCCTTGTGCTCTCGTGTCCACGCGACAGGCTGGCGCGGCGGGTACTTGTCGTGCCTGGAGGCCTGCTGCGAGTTGATGGACCCGCCGTCGAGCAGGATCGTCGCGGGGCCGTTGAGCGGCTCGACGTGGTACAGCCAGGACCGCGCGGGGAAGGGCCGGACACCGCGGAGAATCGGGTGCGGCGAACTCGCGTCGTGCAGCGTGACCTCCGTCGACGACTTGTTGCCGTGGTGCGTAATCCACTTCTGACCGAAGACGTCGCGGCCGAACCCGTCATTCAGCGCGACGTGCGGGCTGCCCTCCGGATACAGGAACGCGTGCGTGCTCGTGCGCAGGCCGACGATCGGCTTGCCGGAGTCGACGTACTTCACGATGCGCGCGAGCTGGTCGTCGGGCAGCGCGCGGAAGCGCGTGAACATCACCATCAGATCGGCGGTCTCGAGCGCTTCGAGCCCCTCGATGTTCGTCTTGGTCTGCGGGATGGGCTTCGACATCGCGACGGACGTGCGCATCCCGTACGACTTCTCGAGGATGGCCGCGATCATCGGCATCGTGATCTCGGACCGGTACTCGTCGTCTCCCGCGACGAACACCACGTGCGGCGGGCGCGCCTGGGCGGCGATGCGCCCTGCCCCGCCCACTGCATACAGGCTGGCGAGGACGACAACGCCGGTCAGCGCGAGCGCGTACGCCCCCCTGACTCCTGACTCCTGTTTCCTCATGTTCCTCATTCCTGGGACACCTGCGCGGGCTGATTGACCACCTGGACGATGCCGTTCATGGTGCGCCAGTGGCCGGGGAACGTGCAGACGAAGGGGTAGTTGCCTGTCTGCTTCGGCGCCGTGAAGCGCGCCTGCAGCGTCTCGCCCGGCTGGAGCAGCCGGATCGCGAAGAGCACCTCGGGAGTCTTCGGGATGAAACTCCTGCCGAACGCGTCGGGCGACGACACCATCGCCTCGGCGGCCAGCGCGACGGTCTCGAGCGCACCTTCCTTCGTGATGAGGAAGTTGTGCGGCATCTCGTCGCGGTTGACGAACTCGATGACCACTTCCTCACCCGCCGAGAGCGTGATGCGCGACAGGTCGAACTTCATCTGCGATGCCACGGCCTCGATGCGGATGATGCGGACGACGAGTTGGTCGAGTGCCTTCATGAGGCGCTCTCGCTCGCCCTCGGGCAGCCTGGTCGCCAGTTCGTGGCCGAAGCCCACGGCTTCGAGGAAGGCCGGGCCGGTCCTGTCGGCTGGCGGGATCGACCGGACGTGCGTGAGCACCGAGTCGACGAGCGTCGGGATCTCGCTCGCGGGCCACGCGGTCGGTGGCAGGCGTCGAATCGCGCCCATGGCGACCTGCCGTTGTGCCGGATCGCGCATGAACGCCGAGAGAATCGACACGGCGTCGGGTTCGTGCCCGCGCAACTGCGGCAGCACGGCCATGCCGGCGGCGTTGACGGCCGTCGTCACGTCGCCGCCGAGGGCCACGACCTCCGGGGTCCGCGTGATGCGCAGGCCGTCGCGCACGAAGACGACCTTGCGGCTGGCGTCCAGCACGGCGATGTAGAGACCGGCCCGCGAGTCCGCCGCGGCTGGCCAGAGCCGCACGAGGTCGATCGGCTGCTCGGACCCGAGGTCCACCTCCCACCAGGGATCCTGCTCGGCGGAGGTGAATGCGTGCGTGCCCGACAGCGGGTCCCTGCCGACGCCAGCAGCCATGTCCACACCGCCGTCGATCGCGCGGAACGCATGACCGCCCGTGGACCCGCCGGCCACGACACTCGACTGCGACGCCGTGCCCTTGCGCGCCACGTTGTCGCCGCGGCTCATCACCTCGACCTCCGTCACGCTCAGGGTCTGCGCGCGCCCGGGGCGCACGAGCCGCACGTAGCGGCCGGTCACGGGAGCCTCCACCTGGATGGGCGCGCCGGCGACGGTCGCCGCGCGTAGCGCCGGCAGCAGCAGCGTCCCCAGGCTGTCGAGGGCAGGGCCTGGCGCGAGGCGGGTGGCACCGCGCAGGAGGTCGATCCGGAATCGCGGCGAGGCGGAGGCCATCTGCCAGGCGGCCGTCGCGTCGCCGTCGATCTGCATCAGGGCCAGGAACGCCCCTTCGCGGACGCTGTCGTTGCGTGCCTCTCGCGCGAGCCGCTCGACAGAGGCACGGCCGGGCGCGAGTTGCGCCGGCGACATCGTCGCGAGCACCTGCATCAGGTCGGCCGACGCCGACGCGCTCCCAGGCGTGCCATCCATGCGATCCACGGCCGCGATGATCTCCTGCAGCAGCGTGGTGCCGTTCTCGGCGGCGAGCGCGTCGAGCGCCTCGCGGCGGGCGGCAGCGGGCACGCCCTGCCGCGACAGCAGCGCGCGATGGACCGGCGTGCTGCGCTGCACGCGGACCAGGTCGGCCGGCGCCAGCCTGTCGAGCACGTAGGCGAGTCCGGCCGCGTTGTCGCCCCCGAAGCGCCCGCCCGTCGTGAGCACGGGTTTCCACGCCGGCTCCAGCGTCGTCATCGTCGAGTCGAGCACGTAGTGGAGGTAGTAGTCCATCGGCTGGGCGAGGACCTGGAGGGCCGTGCTCGCGGCGTCGGCTGTGGGGACGAAGCTCAACGCGCGCACCGCTTCGAGCCGTACGCGGGGTTCGGGATCCCTGACGGCCTGCGCCAGCAGGCCCATGCCGCCGTCCACCCTGTCGAACCAGTGCTGCAGCACGCGGACCGCGGCGGCGCGGGCGCGGAACTCGCGGGCCCCGAGCAGCTGCTTCAGCAGTTCGGCGTTCACGCGATCGTGGTGCTCGTGGACCCACAGGGCCTCGAGCAGGTGGTGCTCGTACTCGGGGTCCGCCTTGTCGAGCCCGGCGATCCACCGGTCGACGGCGGGGAACAACTCGAACGCGGGGCGCTCGCGCAGCGCCAGGCGTGCCTGGTACCGCGTGCGGTCCTCGTACGCCTTCAGCAGGTCGAGCTGCTGCGCGATCGTCGCGCCCTCGATACGCGGCGGCGTGAGCAGCGGCCGGCCCTTCGCCGTGATCCGCCAGACGCGCCCGCGCGACTTGTCGCGCCGCACGTCCCGCAACGAGTACTGCATGTGTCCGATGAGCGGGTTGAACCAGTCGATGACGTAGAGCGCGCCATCGGGGCCGAACTGCATCCCCACGGGACGGAAATTGGGATCGGTCGACTGCAGCAGCGGCTCGACCTCCACGCCCACGAACCCGGACCCTTCCTCGACGGTCCTGTACTGCTTGATGCCGAGGAACCCGATGACGTTGTTGTAGAGGAAGTTGCCCTGCGCCGACTCGGGGAAGTGGCGACTCTTCACGAACTCGCTGCCGCTGGTCGGGCGCACCCGCGTCAGCGTCCACTCCTGCATCGGCTTCTGCTTCCGCGGGTAGTTCACGTGGCCCGAGAAGGCCGTGCCCCAGTAGTTGTAGCCGTTGGACGCGTCGGAGATGAAGTTCTGCCCCCACTTGTCGATGACGTGCCCCCACGGGTTGGCGAAGGGATACGACACGAACACGTCGAGCTTCTCGGTGCGTGGCTCGTAACGCCACACGCCGGCATACGCCAGGCGCCGTGGACCGTACGGGGTCTCGACCTGCGAGTGCAGGAAGGTGCCTTCCTGGAAGTACAACGCGCCGTCGGGTCCCCACTGCCAGGCGTGGATGGAGTGATGGCTGTCCTCGGTGCCGAACCCGTGCAGCAGGATGCGGCGCTCGTCGGCCTTGCCGTCGCCGTTGGTGTCGCGCATGAACATCAGCGTCGGCTGGTGCGCGATGTAGACGCCCCCGTCGCCGAGCGCGAAGCCCGTGGGGATGTACAGCTTGTCGGCGAACACCGTGCTCTTGTCGGCCCGACCGTCGCGGTTCGTGTCCTCGAGCACGATCAGCTTGTCGTTCGGCCTCTCGTCGGGCAGCGCATGCGGGTACGTCGGCGAGGTCAGCACCCAGAGCCGGCCCCGCGTGTCGAACGTCATCTGGAGCGGCTTGGCCAGGTCCGGGAACTCCACCTCGGACGCAAACAGGTTCACCTCGTACCCGTCGGCGACCTTGATGCGCTCGAGGGCGACCTTCGGGTCCTGCGACGCGAGGTCGAGCGCCGCACCACGATTGGGCTCGACGCGATCGGCCACCTGCGCCGCCGCGAGGGTCGTTCCGGAGAGCAGCACCGCGGCGACGAGTCCGATGCGGCGGCCACTCATCGCCGTGCCTCCGGCTCGACGGGCGACACGGGCGACCCGGACGGGCGCCTGGGGGTGGAGGGGCGTGGCGTGACGACACGCGCCTGCCGCCAGATCCGCTTCTCCTGCGCCGCGATCAGTTCGTCGAGCCGCTTCATCTCCGGCGGGAAGCTCACCGATCCGAACGGGTCGACGCGCCGGCCCACCACGTACTCGGCGTTGAGCGGACGCCAGCGCAGGAAGAACAGCCGGTTCTTCTCCTCGATCAACGCGCGCAGTTCCTCGTAGCTCTTCGATCCCGCTGGCAGGTCCTCGGGCGCAAGGCCGAGGGCCGTGATCAGGGCCACGGCCAGGACCTTGTCGCCGTCCTCGTTCAGGTGCATGCCGTTCACAGTGAGCGGGCGCTTCGCGGCTGTCATGGCTTCGAGCGTCGGCGTGAACACGTCGGCAAACGGCACGCCGAGGCGCGCCGTCACCCGCCGCATGGCGTCCGTGTAGCGGGCCAGCTCACGATTGCGCGCATCGACGTCCACGTGGACGAGCCGCTCCAGGCGCTCGTGCGCGATGGGCGACACCATCGCGAGCCGCGGCGGTTCGACGCCGTTGTACCTGGCGGCACGCTGGGTCTCGATGTACGCCTCGAGGTCCTTCTCGAACTGCGGGATCCCCGCCTCGCCCTCGAACGACTCGTTGGCGCCGAAGAAGGCCAGCATCACGTCGGCCTTGTACGTGGTGAGGTGCTGCGCCGCGTCGCCGAAGTTCAGGGGCCTCGGCTGCAGTGTCAGCGTGTCTGCGCTCCACCCGAGGTTTCGCATGGACAGCTCCAGCTGCGGGTACAGCGCCAGGAGCGTCGACTCGAAGTGGTTGAAGTACTGCTGCCTGTCGGCGAGCGTGTTGCCGACCAGGACCACGCGGTCGCTCGGCCGGAGTTCGAGCCGGGGGCCGGCAGGATCGAGGGGTTGCCCGGCGGCCGAGCCGGCTGCCAGCAGCGCGCAGGCCGCCAGCGGAAGCACCCGTAACAGGGGAAGCTGTGTCATGGAGTCGTGGGCGCCGCTGAACCGCCAGCGGCCGATGCATCGTCTGCTCCGGACTGTAGTCCGCTTCGCCGCGTACGGCAAGGCGCCGCATCAGGCATCACTCCTCCGTCTTCCAGTGCATCTCGGCGAACGGGATCGCCTCGGTGCGCTGGCCGGCCAGGTGCCTGACGATCTGCCGGGCGTGGAACCTGCCGTTCTCGATGAACCAGCGGTTGGTCTTCAGTCCGCCACACACGGTGCCCGCGAGGAAGACCCCGGGGCGCGCCGTCTCGAACGTCGTCTCGTCGAACACCGGCGTCCTGTACTCGTCATCGCCGAACGTGACGCCGAGCGTGGCGAGAAAGCCGAAATCCGGCTGGTAGCCGGTCATCGCCAGCACGAAGTCGTTGGGCAGCTCGACGGGACCGTCAGGCGTCGAGAGCAGCACCGACGCGTCGCGGATCTCGACGACGGTCGTGCTGAACCAGGCCCGAATCGAGCCCTCCTTGATTCGGTTCTCGAGGTCGGGCTTGATCCAGTACTTCACCGTTTCCGACAGTGCCGGCCCGCGGACGATCAGCGACACCTGGGCTCCGTGGCGGTAGCAATCGAGCGCCGCCTTGGCGGCCGAGTTCTTCGCGCCGATCACGGCCACCCGCTGCTGCACGTACGGGTAGGGCTCGCGGTAGTAATGCGTCACCTTCGACAACTCTTCGCCAGGCACGCCGAGCCTGTTGGGCAGGTCGAAGAATCCCGTGGCGACGACGATGTGACGGGCACGATGGCTGCCGCGCGTGGTCTCGACGAGGAAGTCGCCCCGAGAGCCATGCAGGGCGGTCACCCGCTCGTACAGGCGGAGGTCCACCTCTTCGCGGGCGGCAACGCCCCTGTAGTATTCGATGCCCTCCTCGCGCGTCGGCTTGTACCCCTGGACGGGAAAGGGGTGGCCGCCGATCTCGATCAGGTCGGGCGTGGAGAAGAACTCCATGCGCGCCGGGTAGCCGACGATGGAGTTGACCAGCGCGCCCTTGTCGAGGACACGCGCCGTCAGGCCGGCCCGTCGGGCTTCGATGGCGCAGGCGAGGCCCACAGGGCCCGCGCCGATGATGAGGAGGTCCACGATCTCGTCGTTGGTGGGGCGAGCGTTCTGCACGGCTCCATTGTCGCCTGTCGGGCAGAGTGCCAGGAGCCCGGCGGCGCGCGGCCGCCACCCTCGGCCGAGTGCTGGTCGGACTACTCCGTCGAACCCCCGTCCCACGCCGTCACCTGATCTCGCCGGCCATGGAGGACGCGCGCGATCAGGACGTCGGTCTCGACACGGTAGTCGATCACGTGGCTGTCGACCGGGCACGAGCGGACGTCCGGCCCGAACTCCGGTCGGACAGCCTGTAGCGCATCAACGCTTCTTGGAGCGGGCCTCGCGGCCCTGAGCCTTGATGCGTTCGGCGAGCGCGCCACCCATGGCTCCGTCGTAGCTGCGGCCCTGGCCGCGCGCGAGTTGATCGAAGCCCGCCTGGACGTCTGCGTGGAGCAGCGCGCGTTCCCGGTCGCGCTCGTTGAGCAGGCGCAACGCTTCGCGCACGACCTCACTGGCAGTCTGGAGCGCCACGCAAAGCTGCTACCTCCCCAGCCTGCCTTGGGCGCAGGGGGTCGCGGGCTTCGGCCACTTCCCTGCCGCGGCAGTTCCCCCTTGATGCTGCCGCAGACGAACGCGATGTGCGCGGATGCGCCGTCTCCCAGCGCTCGCACTCCTGAACGAGTCGAGGTCAGCGTCTTCTGGATGTCGGCAAGGCTTCGCCCGGCGGCGATGCCGCCGGCGACCCCAGCCGGTGGACAAAGTGCTCGCACTCGACACCTACCGCGGGACGAGTACGCCGGCGAGGCTCATCAGCACCACGAGAACGGCGAGGCCGTAGAAGGCGACAGCCCAGGCCTTGTGCGGCCGCCGGTACCAGGCAAACAGCAACACCGAAAACGCCAGCGATTGGCCGACGACCTCCATGAGGCCCTTCACCTGGTCGAGCGGCGGGATGGTCGTGTAGATCAAGCCCTCGACGGATCCCGGCGCCGGGCCGTAGGTGGAGAGGATCCCAAGGCCGAGCAGCAGGCCCCAGAGCGTCAACCACCCGCCTTCCCGCTGCAGGAAGACCTGGTGCAGTGGGTAGAGGGCCACTGCGAAGATGAACCCTCGGATCCACTGCAGACCGGGCCCAGCCGCCACCCACTTCGACGTCGTCGGCCGCATCCAGCACGCGAAGTGCTCCGACTGGAACGCCGACGCGTAGTCGAGGAGCGTGAAGGCCAGCACTCCGGCGACGAAGTAGGTGACCATGTGGCACGCGCTCACCCGCAGGAAGAAGCGCGTGAATCTTTCCTCAGGCACGACGTCACCTCCTTGGAGTTGTCGGACGCACACGCCAGCCATCGAGTGGCGGCGCGACGATCGGGTGGAGCCTGGTCACGCCCGGCGTCATCGGGCCAGACTGGCCGTGGACGGGTGTTCCCCCGCCGCCCGAGCGCCGTCGGCCACGCGCGTAGCATAGCCCCGCTACCGGGGCCGTGTTGGGACGACCGGCCCTACCATCGGCCGGGCTGGGACAGCCGGCCCTACCGTCAGCCGGGCTGGGACAGCCGGCCCTGTCCTGGTCAGATTCCCGGTTCCCGTGGCGTGGTGATACCGTCCCTCTGTGCATCCCAGCCTCGAGCACCTCCACCGCCTCCAGGACCTCGAACGGCAGGCGGCCGCACTGCGCACCGACATCGACGCCGTGGACCAGCGCCGACGCGAGATCGAGGCGCCAGTCGCCGAGGCGAAGGAGGCGCTCGACACCCTCCTGCAGGCCATCGACGATCGGCAGACGCAGCGGCGCGCCGGCGACCGCGACGTGGCCGCCGCACAACAGCGCCTGACGAAGTTCCGCCAGCAGTTGATGGCCGTCACCAACGCACGCGAGTACGAGGCGGTCCAGCACGAGATTGCGACGGTCGAGGGTGAACTCGGAACCCGCGAGGATCAGACGATCGGGCTGCTGCTCGAGCTCGACGAACTGTCCCCGCGCGCCGACGAGGCCAGGCGCGTGCTGGCCGAGCGTCAGGACGCCGCTGGCGTCGCTCTCGCGGGCCTGGCCGACGAGACACAGCGCCACAGGCTCGAACTCGCCGCTGTGGAGGGGAGCATCGCCGCGCTGCGGCCCACGGTCGACAAGGCGGCCCTCGCGATGTACGACCGCGCGGCGAAGCGCTACCCGCGGAGCGGGATCGCGGAGTTGAAAGGCGAACTCTGTCTCGGGTGCAACGTGAAGAACCGCCCGATGATTGCCTCCGAAGTGCGACGCGGCGAGAAGCTCGTGCTGTGCGAGAACTGCACCCGCATCCTCTACGCCGTGAAGCCGCCGCCGGCCGCCGCGCCCGCGACCTGATGCCCCACCCCGTCCAGGTGTTCGGCACCCACGACGAGGCCACGCTCCGGCAGTTGCACGACGTGGCGTCGCGCGCCGAGCGCGCGGCGTTGATGGCAGACGGCCACGTCGGCTACGTGATGCCGATTGGCGGTGTGGCCGCCTACGACAACAAGGTCTCCGTCGTCGGCGTCGGGTTCGACATCGCGTGCGGAAACGCCGCAATCCTCACCGATCGCACGTTGTCCGACTTCGGGGCCTCGGACACCGAACGCCAGCCGCGGTTCGAAGCGCTCGCGAACGACATCCAGGGGACCGTGAGCTTCGGCATCGGACGCCGCAATCGCGCGGATGACGCCCCCGTGGGTGATCCGCTGTTCGACGACGCGGCATGGGCCGCGCTACCGACGGGTCAGGTGGCCGGGCTCAGGGACAAGGCCCGCTCGCAACTGGGCACCGTGGGCAGCGGCAACCACTACGTCGACGTCTTCGCCGACGAGCAACACCGCATCTGGGTCGGCGTGCACTTCGGCAGCCGGGGATTCGGTCACGCGATAGCCTCGGGGTTCCTCGCCCTCTCGCAGGGCGAGCGGTGGGGCAGTCGGGTGCCGGAGAAGGAAGTCCTGCTCGACCTGGGAAGGCCGCTCGGCCAGGACTACTGGGCCCTCATGACGCTCGCCGGACGGTACGCCTACGCGGGACGCGAGTGGGTCGCCCGCAAGGTGACGTCGCTGCTCGGCGGGACCGAACTCGACCTCGTCCACAACCATCACAACTTTGCCTGGAAAGAACGGCACTGGGGCGAGGACCTGATCGTCGTGCGCAAGGGCGCGACGCCGGCGTTTCCTGGCCAGCGCGGCTTCATCGGCGGCTCGATGGGCGACGACGCGGTTATCGTCGAGGGTGCGGATCCGGCGCGACACGCGGCGCCAGACGTGTACGACCTGCAGCGCCGCGCGCTGTTCTCGACCGTGCACGGAGCCGGACGCGTCATGTCGCGTACGCAGGCGGCCGGCAAGGTGGATCGGCGCACGGGGCGCGTGCGGCAGGCCGGCGCAATCTCGCCGCAGATGATGCGCGAGTGGGTGGCGCGCAAGGGCGTCGTCCTCCGGGGCGGGGGCACGGACGAGAGCCCGCACGTCTATCGGCGCTTGCCCCAGGTGCTCGAACAGCAGCGCGACACGGTCCGCGTGCTCCACACACTTCGTCCTCTCGTCGTCGTGATGGCCGGCGCGCACGAGTTCGACCCGTACAAGGACTAGCGGCGCCTCGACTCGCGGCCGCGGCTGGCCGCAGCACCTCCCCGGGTTACGATCGCGGCGATGATCACGGCGTATACGGACGGCGGGGCGCGCGGGAACCCGGGACCAGCAGGCTACGGCGTACACATTCTCGATGCGGAGGGACAGACGCTGGCCGAACTCGTCGGACCGCTCGACCACGCGACCAACAACGTCGCGGAGTACTCGGGCCTGATTGCCGCGTTGCAGTGGGCGTCCGAGCACGGCCACGGGCGGCTGCGCGTGCGCATGGACTCCG
Organism: uncultured Acidobacteriota bacterium; assembly: GCA_963715265.1. Lineage (GTDB taxonomy): Bacteria > Acidobacteriota > Vicinamibacteria > Vicinamibacterales > Vicinamibacteraceae > Luteitalea. The sequence goes on along the minus strand of CAVQRQ010000022.1, from coordinate 444,652 downwards.
AACTGGTCATCAAGCAGATGCGCGGTGAGTACAAGGTGAAGCACGCCGGGTTGCAGGCGCTGCACGCCGAGGCGCGGCGACTTGTCGGGAGGCTCGAGCGCGTCACGTTCGAGCACGTACGCCGCGAGCAGAACAAGGTCGCCGACGGCCTCTCCAACAGGGCCATGGACATCGCCGAGGGCAAGCCCCCGGCAGCCCCGGCTGCCCCGGCTGCCGAGCCACCGGCGATGGCCGATACCCTTCCCGCCCCGCGCGAGATCAGCATCCCGCGGCCAGCGCGGCCCGCCCACGCACGGAAGCCCTCGCACGCATCGGCGCCCCGGTTCGACTTCGAACTGGACTGACCCCCTACGGCGCGCGGCGAATCGCGGCGACCATGCGGCCAGCCGCGGTGCCGTCGACGCGGTACGAATGGAACACGCGGGCGTGCGTGGCGGTGCAAAGGCCCGCGAGGTGGATGCGCCCGGGCAGGACGCCGGCACGTGCGAGCTGGTCTCGCGTGACCGTCCAGAGGTCCAGCAGGTACTTGCCCGGAACGCCCTCCCGCGACGTCCACCAGGTGCCACGGGTCGCGTCGTCTGGCCAGGCTGCGGCAAACGCGTCCACCACTTCCCGTCCCACCTCGTAGGCCTCGGGCCCGATGCTCGGCCCGACTGCCACGACGAGGTCCTCTGGACGACACCCGAAGCGGGCTGCCAGTTCGTCGACCATGCGCCCCGCGGCGCCGGCGGACGTGCCACGCCAGCCGGCGTGGACGGCCGCGACGACCCCGGTGCGCGCGTCGGCGTACAGGATGGGGACGCAGTCGGCGGTCCGGACGGCCAGCGCGACGTCGGGCCTGTCGGTCGCCAGCAGGTCGCCCTCGGGCCAGGCCGGCCCACAGGACTGCTCCAGGTGCGTGTGCAGCGTGACGCCGTGCACCTGGTGCACCCGCCAGACACGCGGCTCGTCCACTCCGAACCACTCGGCAAGCCGCGACCATCCGCCGCCCTCACCGGCATGGGGCACGTCCAGGCCGCGCGCCGTGAACACGTGCCGGGCCAGGGGGCGCAGGGCCTCGCACGACAGTGCGGCACCCCAGGGCGTATCGATCCATATGAAGGGCGCCATGGGCGTGGGCAGTGTCACGCGTCGATGATGCAACGCGAGTGCACGCGCGCCAACTGGCGTTTCCGGCTCCCTCACCATTCGCATGCGTGACCGCGCCGGCGAATTTGCGAGCATGTCGCCGTGGCCGGGCCGCTGCCAGGTGAACGCCAGTTCACCAGTCGACAGGGTGACGCCGAACGCCCGCGCGAGGGCGCCTTCCGGCAGGCGGCGACAAACGTCTTTTCAATCAATGGCTTACAGGACAACTGCAGGCGTCAGCGCGTGTTGGCCCGCGCCTTGAATTGGGGAGAGGTGGCGAGGGACTCAGATGCGTGGCGCGAGCGCCACAGGGCCGGCTTCCCGGACAGGGTCCTCGCCTGAGCCGCCCCACGCCGGCGCCCGCCAAGCGGGCCGCCGGCGTGGCCGCACCGCGCACATGGAGGACACGCACATGACGGTCAAGATTGTCGCCGCCAACGAGCAGGCCAGCCCCGCAGGCAAGCTGGCCGACGCCGAACTGCACTTCGTCGAGGGACCGCTCGCCGGACTCAAGCTGATCGGATTCTCGGTGTGGGAGCGACGCTCCCAGGCCGGCCGGCGCAACGTCACGTTCCCGGCCCGCACCTACTCGGTCAACGGCGAGCGACGGAGCTTCGCGCTGCTGCGGCCCATCGTGGATCAGGACGCGCAGGACGCCCTGCGCGACGTGATCCTCATGGCCTACACCGAGCACGAGGCGCAGAACGCACTGGCTACCGCCGCGCCGCGATGACCCGCTGCGTGCGGATGCCGGCTCCTGTCCGGTACGCGTCGCGGTCATCCGAGAGCCAGATGCGGGTCAGCGTGGGAAGGCCGACCTCCGCGCGGGGCGGCCAGTCGAAGGCCATGAGGCCGTCGGCCCCCAGGCGCCCCTGCAGCACCCTGGGCTCCTCGAGGTCCAGCACGAAGACGAGGGGCCGCCGCTCGTGGGCGGCCCAGTCGACGAGGGCCCGGAACGAGTCGGGACGGAGGAGGTCGGCTCTCACGACGGGCCTGCCGCTGTAATGGGGCGCCGAGGCACTGTGCTGCCCGGCCAGGATCACGGCGGTCGCGGGCAGGCTGTCGCGAACGAACTCGCCGGCGGCCTTGTAACGATGCTCGCTGGACCAGAACGAGAAGACAGCGAGATTGCGGGCGCGCTGCACGTTGGGCAGGGTCAGCAGCAGGATGAGCCCGGCGGCAATCGGGAACGTCCAGCGGGCCATCCGGGTGTGCCGCAATCGGCCGACAGTCTCGGCGACGCCCAGCGGCGCGAGCGCCAGCGGCACGAGCACGAAGCGGAGATACGTCCAGGAATCGAAGGGGATGTAGATGAGGTACAGCGCCACCGTCAGGGCCGACATGAGCAGCGCCGGCCGCCAGTGCGGGTGTCGGACGGCGCTCGCGACCAACAGCACACCACCGCCGGTGATCAGTGCCAGGGCCGGCCACGCGATGCCCTGGCGCAGCCAGGCGGCGTAGAGCCGGATGTTCTGCGGCACGTGCGCGGCAGCGAAGAGTTCGTGAGCCTGCCCGTAGCCTGACTGCAGGGGCGATCCGTACAGGTACGCCTGCACCCACGCCACGATGCCCACACCGATTGCGGCGGCCGCCGCGATGAGCAGCGTGCGTCGCAGACCTGCACGCGCCGACCCGGCAGGCAGCCACGCCTGCCACATGACGGCAAGGACGAGCGGCGCGAGGTTGGGTCGGATGAGGATCGCGACAAGCGCGGCGAGCGCGCTGCCTGCCAGTGCGGGCGTCGATGGGCGGCCGGCCAGGGCAAGGGCAGCCAGCCAGGCCGCAAGTGCCGGGACGTCCGACATGGGCTGGAGCGCCTGGAAAAGGAACGGCGGCAACGACGCCAGCGACGCCGACGCGAGTGCGGCGCCTGCGTAGCCCGCGCGCGGCAACGCGACAACGAAGAGGGCCAGCAGCGCGACCGCCGCGGAGATGGCTGGAATGGCCCGGACGGCCCCGGCTTCGCCGCCGAACTGGAGCGCCACGGCCTCGATCCATGGCAGACCGGGTGGATACGAGGGCACTGTCGCCCTGTTGGTCGCGTCCGGTCGGAACCCGAGGCTGCTCTGGTGCCACGGGTTCGACATGCCGGGCACCGTCAGGGGCAGCGGCACGTGCAGCGCGCCGGCGCGCCACCGCTGCGCCTGCATGAGGTAGCCGGCCGAGTCGGCTCCGCCAACGCTGGTCGCCCCGCGCGTGGCCTGAACGGCCAGGACCGCGGCCAGGACGATGAGCAGCGTGGCGAGATACGGCGCGCGGGTGCTCGCCAGTGCGTCGAGTGCCCGCACGGGTCCACCGGCCGCGAGGACCGCGCCCACGGCGAAGGCGCACGACGCCACGAGCAACCGGGAGGAATCGGAAATGGACAGCGCGATGGCGGGAACGGCGACGGCCCCTGCGACGACCACGAGTGCGGCGATCGCGCACCCGCACCAGGCCAGCACGGCGAAGGGTACGGCCAGGCGGGGCGGCAGCAGCACGGGACGCGAGCCGGCCTCAGGAGTGCATCGGCAGGAGCTTCGCGTTCTCCTGCTGACGCTTGACGGGCAGCGTCCACTCGGCGCGCATCGCCTTGTCGAACTCGCTGCGGAAGAACGACTGCTTCATGCCACCGTCGATCACGTCCCACGGCAGGTACGCGTCACCACTGCGGTCGCGGAAGATGTAGAAGCCGGCGTCGATGCCCGCCGCGTCGACGGCCTCGCGCCACTGGCCGCCGTTGCGCTCGACGATGTCGATGACGGGCGCCACCCGGCGATCGCCGAGCGACATCAGCGCCTGGTAGTAGGAGTGCCGCTCCGACTTCACCGTGAAGTACACGTTGTCGAGGTCGGCCACCAGCTTCTTCAGCCGCTTGGCTTTCTTGTCGGTGATCGCCGGGTCCTCCATGGGGAGCCACTGGTAGGCCGTGCCCGGCTTCGGGATGAGCGGGTTCACGCTGGCGACGATGCGCCCCACGCGCCCACGCGCCTTGGCGTGGCGCAGCATGATCCCTCGCAGTTGCGCCGTGAGATCGCGCATCGCGACCAGGTCGTCGTCTGTCTCTGTCGGAAGCCCGATCATGAAGTAGAGCTTCAGGTTCTCCACGCCGCTCGAGAAGATGACGTTGGCCTTGTCCAGGATCTCCTCGTTGGTGAACGTCTTGTTGATCACGCGGCGCAGGCGGTCCGATCCCGCTTCGGGGGCGATCGTGATGCCGCGTTCCCCGCTGGCGACGAGCCGGCTGACGATGGACGGGTTGAGATCGTCGAGCCGGAGGGACGCGGGGCTGATCGAGTACCCCATCCCGGCGAGCCGCTCGAGGATCACCTCGATCTCGGGGTGATCGCAGAGCGCGATGGACACCAGACCCGCGCGCGTGGCGTACGGACGCGCGGCCTCCGCGAGCGCAAGGATGCGGGCCGTGTCGAAGGCGCGCACCGGCAGGTAGTTGTAGCCGGCCCAGCAGAAGCGGCACAGGTTGGCGCAGCCACGGACGATCTCGATGAGGAACCGCGAGCCGAACTCCGTGTCGGGCGTGAAGATCTGCGTGTGCGGCGGATCGAGGAGTTCGGTGGTCCGCACCGCGGCCTTCTTCACGGGCGCCGCGCCGCCCCGCGCCGGGTCGCCCGTCATGCCGAGCAGGGTGCCGTCGGGCGCGTACTCGGGCGTCCACGCCGATGGCACGTAGAAGCCACGGTCCTGCCCCAGCGCCTGCAGCAGGGACGCGCGGCCGGTGGCCTCGCGAATGCGCTGGACCAGGGTCGGCACCAGCACCTCGCCCTCGCCGGCGGCGATGACGTCGGCAAACAGCGCGAGCGGCTCCGGGTTGACGAACGTCACGGCGCCGCCGAGGACGACGAGGGGGTCGCGGCCGGCCTGCCGCTCCTCGGCCAGCGCGGGCATGCCCGCGAGGCGCAGCAGCGTCACGACGTTCGGGTAATCCCACTCGAACGACACCGACAGCGCGAAGACGTCGAAGTCCCTGACCGGCGTCTGGGACTCGAGGGTCAGGAGCCTGAGGCCGGCGGCGCGCTGGTCGCGCAGTTCCTGCCGCGGCGGCAGGAACACGCGTTCGCAGACCACGTCCTCCATCTCGTTGAAGAGACGGTAGACGGTCTGGAAGCCCAAATTGGACATCCCGATGTGGTAGGTGTTCGGGAACGCGAGAGCCACGCGGAGCCGCTGGCCGTGCGGCTTCACGATGGCGCCGGCTTCACGGGCCAGCGTGGCCCGGGCCCGATCGCGGAGGTCCTGCGCTTTCATCTGGAAAGCCCGCGCACTGGCCCACTGCAGGCCTCGATCGCGCGAGGGAATCTTTCCACCTTGGCGCGCGCGGGGTCCGTGGGTGGGGCCGCTCGCGCGCCGCGGGGGTCACGCGCGGGTCGGCCGGGCGCGCTGCCCGACCGACACGGCGCGCGGGGTCACTGGTGTCCGCGGGTCAGGAAGGCCGGCATGTCGAGCGGCGAGACGTCGTCGGTTCCCGTGGCGAGGTGCTCGTCGCGCGTGAACTCCTGGGGCTGCAGGTCGAGTATCTGCCGCCGCTGGAGCGGCGGCTGCGGCACCGAGACCGCCGGGTGTACCGACGGCGCGTGCCAGACGGCGCCGCGCTGGTAGTGGTTGAGGTCGGACGGCGTCCTGTGGTCCGACCCGCGGTGCGAGTCCGGCCTGTCGAAGCCGGTGGCAATCACCGTGATCTTGATGGTGCCGGCCATGGAGGGATCCACGACAGCGCCGAAGATGATGTTGGCGTCCTCGTGCGCGGCCTCCTGGATGATGCTGGACGCCTCGCTCACCTCGGTCAGCGAAATGTCGGCGCCGCCCGTGACGTTGATGATCACGCCCCGCGCGCCTCGCACCGAGGCGTCCTCGAGCAGCGGGCTCGAGATCGCGCGGGTGGCCGCCTGCAGCGCGCGGTCCTCGCCCTCCGCGACTCCGGTGCCCATGATGGCCAGGCCCATATCGGACATGATCGTCTTCACGTCGGCGAAGTCGAGGTTGATGAGCCCGGGCACGAGGATGAGGTCCGAGATGCCCTGGATGGCCTGCCGCAGGATGTCGTCTGCGGCGGCGAAGGCCTCGGGCAGCGGCGTGCGCCTGTCGATGGTCGCGAGCAGGCGCTCGTTCGGAATGGTGATGACCGTGTCGACGCATTCGCGCAGGTCGGCGAGCCCTCGCTCCGCCTGCTCGCCGCGGCGCTTGCCCTCGAACTTGAAGGGCCGCGTCACCACCGCGATCGTCAGCGCCCCGAGTTCGGTGGCCAGGCTCGCGATGACAGGCGCGGCGCCCGTGCCGGTCCCGCCACCCAGGCCAGTCGTCACGAAGACCATGTCGGCCCCGTCGAGCACCTCGATCAGGCGGTCGGTGTCCTCGAGCGCGGCATTGCGCCCGACGTTGGGATCCGCTCCGGCGCCGAGGCCCTTGGTCAGCTTGCCGCCGATCTGGATCTTGGTGGACGCCGGACTCTGCTGCAGCGCCTGCAGGTCCGTGTTGGCGACGACGAACTCGACGCCCGTCACGCCCGACCTGACCATCCGGTTGACGGCGTTGCTGCCGCCCCCACCGACGCCGACGACCTTGATGCGCGCGCCGGCCCGCACCTCCGTGTCGAGCGTCAGGCGCAGCTTCTGCTCGTCGGTCATCTCCACGCCGCGCCGGCGGTCGTTGCCGCCCTGTTCGTTGATGTACATGCCTCCCCCGTCCCCTTGCCCGACAGTCATCGCCCGATGAAGAAGTTGTTGAACATTGAGCTCACCGACTCCACCCAGCGCCAGAGCGACGGCTTCGGCACTGCCTGGGTGCGGTTGCGGCTCGCGTACATGACGGCGCCCACGGCCGTCGCGTAGATGGGACTGCTGGCCTGGTCGCTCAGCCCGCTGGCGCCCGCCGGCACGCCGCGGCGCACCGGCAGGTCGAAAATCTGCTCCGCGATCTCGGCCATGCCGTCGAGGGCGGCCCCGCCGCCGGTGAGCACGATCCCCGAGTGCAGCGAGTTGCTGCAGCCCGCCTTGTCAATCTCGTCCCACAGCATGTGGAACACCTGCTCGGCGCGCGGTTGCAGGATCTGCGAGAGGATCCGTCGCGACATCACGCGCGGGCGGCGGCCGCCGACGCTGGCCACCTCCATCGTCTCGTCCTCGCCGACCATCGAGTTGAGCGCGCACCCGCAGCGACGCTTCAGCTTCTCGCCGTCAGGCACAGGCGTCCTGAGCCCCACGGCGATGTCGTTGGTGAAGTGGTCGCCGCCGATGGCCACGACGCCTGTGTGCCACAGGCTGCCGCGCTCGAAGATGGCGAAGTCGGTGGTGCCGCCGCCGATGTCGACGACCGCCACGCCGAGTTCCCGCTCGTCCGGCGTCAGCACCGCCTCGGCCGCGGCGATCTGCTCGAGCACGGTGTCCACCACCGTCACGCCGGCGCGGTTGACGCAGGCGATCAGGTTCTGCATGGACGCCGCGGCACCCGTGACGATGTGCACGTTCACGTCGAGCCGCGAGCCCGTCATGCCGACCGGGTCCGCGATGCCCTCCTCGTCGTCGACGGCGAAGTCCTGCGGGAGGACGTGCAGGATCTCCCGGCCGTTGGGCAGCGCGAAGGCCTTGGCGGCGTCTATCGCCCGCCGCACGTCCTCGCGCGTAATCTCTCGCGTCTTGCCCGACACGGCCACCACGCCGCGGCTGTTGAATCCCTTGATGTGGGCACCCGACAGCGTCAGGTACACCGAGTCGATCTCGATGCCGGCCGTCAGTTCGGCTTCCTCGATGGCCTTCTTGATCGAGTCGACGGCCTCCTCGAGGTTGACGACGGCGCCGCGCCGGATGCCCCTGGCGTCGGCCGTGCCGATGCCGATGATCTCGACACCCCCGTCGTCGGTCACCTCACCGACGATGGCGGCAACCTTGGTGGTGCCCACGTCGAGGCCCACCAGGTAACGTTCACTCCGAGGCACGGTGCCCTCCCACTCTTGGCCTCACGCTGTCACTGCTGAACATCATCGTCCTCTGGCTGCGCAAGCGCCTCTTCCACGGTGACCTCGACGGGCACCTGCGGCATCGACGCGAAAGTCACTCCCGACTTGCGGGGTCGTACGTACACACGGTTGCCGAAGCGCAGGTCCACGGACTCGACCTGCTCCAGCATCCGGACCAGCCGCCCCTCGATGTCGAGGTAGGCCTGCACCCGTTCGGCGAACCGATCGCGGCCCACGTAGAGCACCGCCGGATCGTCGACGAGGGTGACGGCCACGTTGTAGGCGTTGCTCACGTCGATCTGCGACACCCCCGCGAGCAGGCCGGCCTGCTTCAGCGACGCGAGGGCGGCGGCCGTCAGCGCGACGCGCGCGGCGTCCGGTTCCCCGGAGGCCTGTTCGTCCCGTTCCAGCAGTCCCTCCACGATGGGCAGGTCGACGGCGCCGTAGCGAGGGCCGAACTCGTCGACGACAACGCCCTGCTCGTCGATCAGGAGCAGGCGCTCTCCGGCGCGTGCCACGGCCATCGGCGTGCGCTCCACGATGCGCACTTCGATCGTGCTGGGCAGCGCCCGGCGAAGGCTCGCCTCCTTCACCCACGGCGATGCCAGCAGCTTCGCACGCCACGGTTCGAGCGACGTCGTCACGATGTTGCGTCCCCGCAGCCCGTCGAGCAGGCCCTCGACTTCGCCAGCCGACAGCCGGTTCCTGCCGATCACGCGGAGGTCCTGCACCGCGAAGGCGGCGCCGGTCGTCATGACGTCCTGCACGTACCAGCCGGAGCCACACAGCCCGAGCGCGATTGCCGCGACACGCAGTCCCGGCAGGATGCGCCCGCGCAGGGAGCGGCGCGTCCGCTTCCCACCGTCGCGGGCGCGAAGCAGGCGCGGATCGCGTGCTGTGGCGGGCATGCGGCGCACGGTGCGCTCCCGGGGCGGCATCAGCGTCGAACCTCCAGCGCCTGGAGCGCCTCGAGCAGGCGGGGCCCGAGCGCCCCGACCGAGCCGGCCCCGAGCGTGACGACGAGATCGCCAGGCCTGGCCAGCGCGGCCACGGCGGCGGGCGCCTGGGCAAGCCCTTCGATCAGGCGTACAGGACGGCCGCCCTTCTCTTCGATGGCCGCCGCCAGCGCCTCGGACGTGACGCCGGCCATCGGCTCCTCGCTCGCGGCATAGATGGGCAGCAGGCACACCTCGTCGGCGTGTGCGAGCACGCCGGCGAACTCCTGGAGCAGGCCGGCTGTGCGCGTGTAGCGATGGGGCTGGAACACCAGCACGAGGCGGCGGCTCCAGGCCTCGCCGGCACGCCGCAATCACGGCCGCGATCTCGGTCGGGTGATGGCCGTAGTCGTCGACGACGAGCACACCCGCGCACTCCCCGAGCACCTGCAGTCGTCGCTCCGCGCCGTGGAACGCCTCGAGCCCCGCGGTGATTCGGTCGAACGGCAGCCCGAGTTCGAGCCCGACGCCGACGGCCGCGAGCGCGTTGCGGAGGTTGTGCCGGCCGGGCACGTGCAAGACGAGCCTGCCGAGCCGTTCGCGCGGGGCGCCGCCATGGGCGGACCGCCGCCAGACCTCGCAGGTGGACCTGCCATGGGCCGCCCTGACGTCCCTGGCCACGATTGCGGCGTCGTCGTGATCGACGGCGTACGTCACGACACGGCGCGTCATGCGCGGCACGAGTCCCGCGAGCACGGGGTCGTCGACGCCAACGATCACGGCGCCATCGAAGGGGACCGCGTTGGCGAAGGCGACGAAGGCGTCCAGCGCGCGCTCGAAGGTCCCGTAGTGGTCCAGGTGCTCGCGGTCGACGTTGGTGATCACGCTGATCAGCGGCGACAGCTTCAGGAACGACCCGTCGCTCTCGTCGGCCTCGGCCACGATGATGTCGCCCTGCCCGAGGCGCGCATTGCTGCCGAACGCGCTCAGCCTCCCGCCGATGACGGCGGTGGGGTCGAGCCCCGCCCGCTCCAGCATGAGCGCGACCATCGAGGTGGTCGTGGTCTTGCCGTGCGCGCCGCCGATGGCGACACCCACGCGCCGCAGGCGCATCAGCTCCGCGAGCATCTCGGCACGCGCGATCACCGGCACGCCGCGACGACGGGCCTCGACGATCTCGGGGTTGTCCTGGCGCGCGGCCGACGTGATGACGACGACATCGGCGTCGCCGAGATTGGCGGCGGCGTGGCCCTCGTGCACCTGCACCCCCATCGTCGCCAGGCGGTGCGTGATCGTCCGTGGACCTCACGTCGGAGCCGCTCACCCGGTAGCCGAGATTCACGAGCAGTTCGGCGATGCCGCTCATGCCGATGCCACCAATCCCGACCAGGTGCACGTGGCGCGCGCTGTCGGCCATCAGTGGGCCTCCCGCATCAGCGCTTCGGCCCTGGACGCGATCACGTTGGCGGCGTCGGGGCGAGCCAGGCCGCGCGCGCGCATGGCCATGGCCTGTCGGCGTGCGTCGTCGCCCAGCAGGCCGCGCAGTTCGGCGGCCAGCCGATCGCCCGTCAGGTCGCTCTGGTCGAGCATGATGGCCGCGCCGGCCGCCTCGATCGCGCGTGCGTTGGCCCGCTGGTGGTCGTCGGTGGCCGCCGGAAAGGGGATGAGGATCGCGACACGGCCGGCGGCTGTGAGTTCGGCCAGCGTCGTCGCGCCGGCCCGGCAGACCACGACGTCGGCGTCGGCCATCCGCTGCGGCATGTCGCTGATGAACGCGCGCACGTCGGCGTCGATCCCCGCTGCCGCGTAGCCGGCCTTCACCGCTTCGAGGTCGCGCTCTCCCGTCTGGTGCACGATCGAACACGTGCCCGGTATGTCACGTACGTGCGCCGCTGCCGCCACCATCGCCTGATTGATCGCGTGTGCACCCTGTGAACCTCCGAAGACGAGGATCCTCCGTTCACCTGCCGTACCGGGCCTCGGCGGGATCGCGAGGAACGCCTCGCGCACCGGGTTGCCGGACACGAACCCGTGGCCATGGAAGTAGCGCAGCGACGACTCGTAGGTGACGGCGGCGGCGTCAACGAGCCGGGCCAGCCACCTGTTGGTGAAGCCGGGAGTCGCGTTCTGCTCGAGCAGGAGCGTGGGGACTCCGCGCGCCGCGGCGAGCGCGACGACGGGGCCGGAGCTGTAGCCCCCCACACCGATGACGAGGTCGGGACGACGGCGCGACAGGACCTGCCACGCGTCGAGGGCGCTGAGCGGCAGCAGTCCCACGCCACGGGCGACGGAGCCCGCGCTCTTGCCCTTCAGTCCCGCGCTGCGGATCACGTCCAGTTCGAATCCCTCCTGCGGCACGATGCGTGCCTCGATGCCTCGCGCGGTGCCCACGAAGGTCACCACGGTACGGTCGTCCCGCTTCTGCAGCGCGTGAGCCACCGCGATGCCCGGGTAGAGATGCCCCCCGGTGCCACCTCCCGCGATGACCACGTGTCGCGAGCGGCCGCTATCGGTGCGTTCGTCCACGTCGTCAGGCGTCGATGGCCGCGTGCTGCGACACGTTGAGGAGGATGCCGAGGCCGATCAGGTTGACCAGCATCGACGACCCCCCGGAACTCACGAACGGCAGGGGCAGTCCCTTGGTCGGGAGCAGCCCCAGTACCACGCTGATGTTGATCAGGGCCTGCACGGCCATCATGGTCGTGAGGCCGACCGCGAGGAACGCCCCGAACCGGTCCTGTGCGTTTGCGGCGATGCGAAGGCCCCGCCACGCGATGACCATGAACGCGAGCAGCACCGCCAGCGCGCCCAGCAGGCCCGCCTCCTCTGCGATGACCGCGTAGATGAAGTCCGTTTGGGGCTCGGGCAGGAAGCGCAGCTTCTGCAGCCCTTCCATGAGGCCCCGCCCGAACACTCCTCCGGTGCCGACGGCGATCAGCGACTGGATGATCTGGAAGCCGCTGCCGAGCGGGTCGGCCCAGGGATCCATGAATGCCAGCAGCCGCGCCTTGCGATACGGGACGAGCCAGACCAGCACGTAGAGCGCGGGGGTCAGCACGAGCGCGGACAGGCCAAGGTAGCGAACACTCAGGCCGGCAGCGATCAGCATGGAGAAGGCGACGAGGGCGATCGAAACCGTCGTCCCGAGATCGGGCTGGTACAGGATCAGGAGCGCCATCGCGCCGAGCACGGACGCCACCGGGATCAGGACGCTCCTGAGGTCGTTGATGCGCTCCATCCTCGCGCTGAGCAGGCGCGCGACGAACAGGATGACGGCGAGCTTGGCGAACTCCGACGGCTGGATGCCGACGCTGCCCACCCCGAGCCAGCGGACGGCGCCCTTCACGTTGTGCCCGGCCCCGGCGACCTTCATCACGGCGAGCAGGATCAGCGCAGCGAAGACGCCGCCCAGCGCCGTGTGGATGACCGTCTGGTGCTGCCAGACGCGGTAGTCCACGCGCATCACCACCACCATGAGCAGCGCCCCCAGGAGCACCCATGTGGCCTGGCGCGCGAGCAGTTGCATCGACGTCGTGTCGAGCGCCCGCCCGGCGAGCGCGCTGTACACCATCACCACGCTCACGCACACGAGGAAGAGGGCGGCCCCGAAGAGCCACTTGTCCGACTTCAGCTTGCGAGCCATCGGCCTCCCTCCCCGCCTCGTGCGGCGCGTGGCGCCGGGCGCGTCACCGGCGCCGTCCGGACCTCACCGTTCGGGGTCGCCAGGCCTGGCCCTGCCGCACGCCAGTGAGCGGCAGGGCTAAAGGCGCCACGCGCACCGCCCGAAACGATGGGGTGCGGAACGGATGTGCAGCAGCCAGCAGTCATCAGCAGGCCTACGGGCCGGGACACCGACCTCGCAGACCGGGGCAGCCTGCGTTCCCAGCGGCCAGCTCTCGACCGCGTTGCGCCTGCTGATGACTGCTCGCTCCTCACTCCGTCCGCGCCTCCACCGCGCCATCCGGCGCGGCCGCGAGGCGCGCCACGATGGCCTTGAATGCGCGACCACGATCGGCGTAGTCGCGGAACATGTCGAAACTCGCGCAGGCGGGGGCCAGCAGCACCACGCCTCCGCCACGCCGGTGCGCGAGCGCCCCGGCCACGGCCTCGTCGAGCGACGCCGCTCGCGTGACGGGCACCAGTGGGCCGAGCGCCTGCTCCACGAGGGGCGCGGCCTCGCCAATCGCGACGACGGACCCGCCCCGCGCCTGCAGCGGCGGGCCGAGCCGCGCAAAGTCGCCGCCCTTGTACACCCCGCCCACGATCGCGGTGACCGGCACGTCGAAGGCCTCGATGGCCATCGTCGCGGCCTCCACGTTGGTCGCCTTCGAGTCGTTGTAGATTCGGGCCTGTCCGATGGTGGCGACGTACTCGAGCGCGTGCTCGAGCCCGGTGAAGCCCTCCACCGCGCGTGTCATGTCCGGGCCCGACACGCCAGCCAGATCAGCCACGGCACATGCGGCCATGACGTTGCCGAGCATGTGCTTGCCCGTCAGCCGCACCGCCGACACGGGCACCAGCGGCTCGGCCGCACCTGTCGCGCGCCGGCACGCAATCGCATCGCCCGACAGCCCGACGCCCTCGCTCGCGTCGAGGTCCGCGCCGAACGTCAGGACGCGGGCCCGCCCGCGCGAGGCGTGCGCCCGGATGCGCGCATCACCAGCGGGCACCACCGCCCAGTCTTCGGGCGCCTGGTTCTCGAAAATGCGCGCCTTGGCACGTTCGTACGCGTCCTCGGTGCCGTGTCGATCGAGGTGATCGGGCGAGAAGTTGAGCCACACGGCGACGTGCGGGTGGTACCGCTCGATGGTCTCGAGCTGGAAGCTGCTCGTTTCCACGACGTGCCAGGTGCCGGGCGTCGACGCATCCACCTGCGACGACAGCGGGACGCCGATGTTGCCTCCGACGAGCACCGGCTGCCCCGATGCCTCGATCATCAGGCCCACGAGCGTCGTGGTCGTGGACTTGCCCTTCGAGCCCGTGATGGCGATCACGGGCCCGGCGACGAGCGACGCCGCAAACTCGAGTTCGCCGATCACCCGCACGCCCCGCGCGCGCGCCGCGACGAGCGTACCCGTGTCGAACGCCACACCCGGGCTGACGATCGCCAGCGCGGCGTCGGCCGGCACGTCCCCGGGCATCGGCCCCAGGCACAGGGTCACGCCCAGGGCCTCGAGTTCGGCCCGCTCGGGCAGGTCCGGCCTGGCCTCGATCAGCGTCACCCGCCCGCCACGCCGCACGACGAGCCTGCTGGCGGCCAGTCCGCTCCTGCCACCTCCCACCACGGCGACGTGGCGACCCGAGACGTCGTATGGGCTGGTCGTCATCGGAGTTTGAGCGTCGTGAGGCTGAACAGCGCGCACACGATCGCGATGATCAGGAAGCGGGTGATGACCTTCGGCTCGCTCCAGCCACTGAGCTCGAAGTGGTGATGCAGCGGGGCCATCCTGAAGATGCGCTTGCCGCGCAGCTTGAAGGACCCGACCTGCAGGATGACGGACGCCGCCTCCAGGACGAAGACGCCGCCGACGATGACCAGCAGCAGTTCCTGCTTGATCAGGATGGCGACGGTGCCGAGCGCCCCGCCGAGCGCCAGCGACCCCACGTCGCCCATGAAGATCTCGGCCGGGTACGAGTTGAACCAGAGAAAACCGAGGCTCGCGCCGACCAGCGCGCCGCAGAACACCGTGAGCTCGGCGGCCGGAGCGAACCGGACCAGAAGCAGGTACTCCGCGAGCACGCGGTGACCGGTCAGGTACGCGAGCGCCGTGAACGTCGCGGCGGCGACGGCGAAGCAGCTGATGGCGAGACCGTCGAGCCCGTCGGTGAGGTTGACGGCGTTGGACGCACCCACGAGCACCACCACCGCGAACGGGATGTAGAAGAGACCGAGGTCGGGAATCAGATCCTTGAAGAACGGGAAGATCAGGCGCGTGTTGTAGAGGCCCTTGTTGGCCAGCACGATGAGCGCGACGCCCACGATGAGCGCGACGACGACCTGGCCGCCGGACTTGTAGCGCGGCCGCAGCCCATGGTGGTTGCGCCGGGTGATCTTCAGGTAGTCGTCGGCGAACCCGATGGCCCCGAAGGCGAGCGTGGCGAGCACGGCAATCCAGATGTAGGCGTTGGTGAGATCCGCCCACAGGAGCGTCGGCACGATGGCCGCCGCCAGGATCAGCAGGCCGCCCATCGTGGGCGTGCCGGCCTTCGGGCGATGACTCTCGGGTCCTTCGTGCCTGATGACCTGTCCGATCTGGAACTCCCGCAGCTTCCGGATCAGCGCGCCGCCGAATGCCAGGCTGATCACGAGCGCCGTGATGCTCGCCGCCGCGGTCCGGAACGTGATGTAGCGCGTGACGTTCAGGATCGAGAACGAGTCGTGGAAGCGGAACAGGATGTGGTACAGCATCAGCCCACCGCCTCCGTGAGCGCCTGCACGACGACTTCCATCCGGATCGATCGCGATCCCTTGACCAGTACGGCATCGCCTTCCCGCACGAGGCCCCTCGCGAGCGTCGCCGCCGCGGCGCTGTCGGCCACGTGGCGCACCTCTGGCACGCCGCCGGCACGGGCGGCTTCCGCCAGCGCACGGGCCGCCGGTCCGCCGACGGCGATCACGATCGCCGTGCCCAGTTCGGCAGCGGTGGTGCCGCATTCCGCGTGGTAGCGGTCGCTGGCCTCGCCGAGCTCGAGCATCTCCCCGAGTACGGCCACGTGACGCCCGGGTGTGGTCGCCAGCGTCTGCAGCGACCGGCCGAGCGCCGACGGGCTGGAGTTGTAGGCGTCGTCGATGACCACCCAGCCGCCTGGCGCGCGCACGATCTCGCCGCGATGGGCGGCGGGAACGAGGTCGGCCACGCCCGCCACGATCTCGTCTCCGTCGAGGCCGGCCACGAGCGCCACCGCCGACGCGGCGGCGATGTTGGCCAGGTTGCCCGTGCCGAGCAGGCGGGTCTCGATCGCGTGCACCTCTCCGTGCAGCGAGAGGCGGGCCCCGGTCCCCTCGAAGCCGCGCGGCCGGACGTCGGTCACGGAGACGTCGGCAGGCACGTCGACGCCGAACGTGATCACCTGTCCTGCGAACCCGGGAGCTCGCGCGACCACGCGCGGGTCGGCGGCGTTGGCGACGAACACGTGATCGGGCGTCGCGCCCTCGAGAATCTCCGCCTTCGCGACGGCGATGTCGTCGACCGACGCAAAGAACCCGAGATGAGCCTGGCCGACGTTGGTCCACACGCGGATCTGCGGCTCGGCGATGTCGACAAGGCGGCGAATCTCGCCGAACCCGCTCATCCCCAGTTCCATCACCGCGAACTCCGGCGCCGCCTGCAACTCGAAGAGCGACAGCGGAAGGCCGAGGTGGTTGTTCAGGTTGCCCCGGTTGCGGAACGTCGTGAACCGGCGCGCGAGGAGCGTGGCGCAGATCTCCTTGGTCGTGGTCTTTCCCACGCTTCCCGTGATCGCCACGACCGTCGAACCCGCGCGCCGTCGGATGACGTGCGCCGCCTCCTGCAACCCGTGCAGCGTGTCGCCAACCACGATCACCGGCACGCCAGCGGGCGCTGGCGTACCCGCATCGGACACGACGACGCCGCCGGCGCCACGGGCCACCGCCTCTGCGACAAACGCGTGCCCGTCGAAGCGCGGGCCGCGAATCGCCACGAACAGGTCGCCCGGCGCGATCGTGCGCGAGTCGATCGAGACCGTGCGCAGCGGTCGATCCGCCGGGCCGTGCGTGAGCACGCCTCCGAAGGCGTCGGCCATCTCCCGCGCGGTGAGGACGAAGGGCATCGCGCTCATCGCGCCCCTCCGGAACGGCGGCGCAGGGCAGCGCGGGCGACGCTGGCATCCTCGAAGTGCAGCACGCGGTCGCCGATCGTCTGCGTGGATTCGTGGCCCTTGCCGGCGATGAGCACGACGTCGCCTGGCGCCGCCTCGCGGATCGCCCGGCTGATGGCCTCCTCGCGATCGGTGATGGCCAGCCACGGCGTCGTCGGGACGGCGGCAACGGCCTGACCCGCGTGCATCGTCGGTCGTTCCGGCGGTACGAGACCGCGCTTGATGTCCTCGATGATCGCGTCCGGGTCCTCGGACCTCGGGTTGTCCGAGGTGAGGATCACGAGGTCGCTCAGGCGGGCCGCCACGGCACCCATCAGCGGACGCTTCGTGCGATCGCGGTCCCCTCCACATCCGAACACCGTCACGATCCGCCGCGTCGCGAGGGCCCGCGCGGTCTCGAGCAGGTTCCTCAGCGCATCGTCGGTATGCGCGTAGTCGACGACGACGCTGATGTCGTCCTCGGGCTGCGACACCACCTCGAAGCGACCGGGCACCGCCGTCACGGACGCGAGACCGTCGGCAATCGCGGTGAGCGGCACGCCCAGCCCGACGCAGGCGGCCACGACGCCGAGCGCGTTGTACGCGTTGGGCCGACCAGGCAGGCGCATCCGCAAGCGCATGGGGCCAGCCGGCGTACGCACTTCCGCGTCGATCCCCTCGAGACTGAGGTTCAGCGAGGTGGGACGGACGTCCGACTCGCGCGTCAGCGCGTACGTGATGGGACGGGCGACGACCGCGACGATCCGGTCGGCGCGGGGATCGTCGAGATTGACGGCGGCTGGCGCCTCGGGCGGCAGCATCTCGAACAGCCGGCGCTTGGCCGCGAAGTAGGCCTCCATGTCGCCGTGGTAGTCGAGATGGTCGCGCGTGAGGTTGGTGAAGATGGCCGCGCCGAAGCGCGTGAAGGCGACGCGCTCGAGGTCGAGGGCGTGCGACGACACCTCCATGGCGCACGCGTGGCACCCCGCGTCGACCATCTCGCGGAGCATGCCCTGCAGATCTGGCGCTTCCGGGGTCGTGCGGGCGGACGAGCGCTCCTGGCCGCCGACCCTGTACCCGGTCGTGCCGATGCGCCCGCTGGTCCAGCCGCAGGCCTGGAACACGCCCTCGAGCAGGTAGGTCGAGGTGGTCTTGCCGTTGGTCCCCGTGACACCGACGAGCAGGAGGTGATCGCTCGGATGCCCATGGAAGGTCGCGGCGCAGGCCGCAAGCGCAAGGCGGCCCTGGACGGCCACGATCCAGGGGACGCCGACATCGTCGGCGCTCTCGCGTTCGGCGATCACGGCCACCGCGCCGTTCCGGATGGCCTGGGCGGCGAACTCGGTTCCGTCGCGCTGCGCTCCTCGAAGGGCGACGAACACGGCGCCCGGCGTGACCGATCGCGAGTCGTACGCGATCGACGTCACGTCCCGCGCGGCCGCGCTCCCGAGGTCGGGAACCCGCAGCGGCGTCAGGCGCGTCACGCCAGCGACCAGGTCGGCCAGGGTACGGGCGGCCATCAGGGCTCGGCCTCCACCACGGGCTCCGGGTCCGGCGGGACGGCCGCGAGCACGAGCGTGCAGACGCCGCCCGCGCCGACGGGCGTGCCGGCCGGGACGCTCTGCCGAGCCACGAAGCCGCCGCGGCCACGCAACCGGGGCTCCCAGCCGAGTTCGATCAGCGTACGGACCGCGTCACGCGTGCTCTCACCGGCGAGATCCGGCAGGGTCGGGCGGCCGACAGCCGCCTGGGGACGCGTGTCGCCGGTGGTCACGGCGACAGGGGCGATGACGGGACCGTCAGCGCGCCGCGCCACCACGATCGGGGGCTGTCGATTGACGCTCGGCGCGATCGACAGGTGCCGCAGCGTCGCGTCGGCGATCCGCTGGAAGACGGGAGCCGCGACGGCGCCGCCGAAGTAGCCCTTCCGTTTCGGGGCGTCGATCACGACGATCATCGCGACCGCCGGATTGCGCGACGGGAAGAAGCCGGCTGTCGACGCCATGTACTCCATCACGTAGCCGCGCCCGTTGGGGTTGAGCTTCCGCGCGGTGCCGGTCTTCGCGGCCAGGGTGTACCCCTCGATCCGCGCGGCCTTGGCGGTGCCCGCCTCGACGACCGTCTCCATCAGCGTCGTCAGGCGGGCCGCTGTGGTCGAAGAGATCGCGCGGCGGACCACCTCGCGCGAGGTGGGCGTCCGCGTGCTGCCCGCGATCGTGGCGCGGACGATCCGCGGCTTGAGGAGTTCGCCGCCGTTGGCCACCGCGCTCATCGCCGCGGCCATCTGCAGGGGCGTCACCGCGATCGTGTAGCCGATGGCGATGCGCGCGAGGTCGTGTTCCTTGATCGCCGTCAGCGGCATGACGATGCCGCCGCTCTCGGCCGGGAAGTCGCGGGTCGCACGCGCGCCGAAGCCGAAGCGCTTCACGTAGCGCATCAGGCGCTCGGTGCCCAGCCTGTTCACGGCGACACGGGCGGTGCCGCAGTTGCTGGACTTCGCGAACACCTTCTCGAACGTGACCACGCCCACCTGATGGACGTCGGTGATGGCCTTGGCCGTGCCGAACCGGCACGGCATGGTGGCGTCGACGATGTCGGTCGGCTCGATCACGCTCTCCTCGAGCGCGGCGGCAGCGGTAATCGTCTTGAAGGTCGAACCGGGCTCGTAGATCGTCTCCACCGCGCGGTTCACGCGCGACGAGCGGTCGACGTGACTGGAGTCGTTGGGGTTGAAGTGCGGCTCGCTGACCAGCGCGAGAATCTCGCCGCTGTGCGGGTCCATCATGACCACGGTGCCGCCGATGGCCCCGTGCTCCTCGACGGCCGCGCGCAACTCCCGCTCGGCGATGAACTGGAGCCGGGCGTCGATGGAGAGTTCGAGAGTCACGCCTGACGTCGGCGCCTTCTGCACGACGGCCGCGAGCACCTGCCGAGCGGCGTCGTGCTGCACGAGCAGCGTGCCGCCGGTACCCGTGACGAGCGTGTTGTGAACCTGCTCGAGACCACCCACGCCCTTGTTCTTCGCGTCGACGAACCCGATGAGGGACGAGGCGAGGTCGCGGTTCGGGTAGTAGCGCCGGCTCTCCTTCATGAAGCCGACGCCGCGGAGTCGCAGGGCGGCGACGCGCTGAGCCTCGGCCGGCGTCGCACGCTTTCGGATGTAGACGAAGTCCTTCTTGCCCTGCAGCCGCTTCTCGATCGTCTCGCGGATGTCGTCACTGCAGCGCGTGAGGCTGGCGCACACACGCTCGGCCACCGCCGCGGGATCCGTGATCTCGCGGGTCAGCACCTTCAGCGAGCCCGTCCGTCCGCCGCGGCCCCGGTGGATCACGAGCCCGTCCTGCCCGAGCGCCGAGATTTTGTCGGCCTCCTCCGGCGAGAGCGTGGTGAGGACGGTAGCCCTGTCCCGGCGGCTGTCGAGCCGCTGCGCGAGTTCCTCCCGCTCCTCGCCTGTACACCCGGCGAGGACGCCGCACAGCTGCGCGGCCAGCGCCTCGGGTTCCTTCACGTCGCTGGGGACGGCGTAGATCACGTCGCCATCCACGCTGTGCGCGAGCACCCGGCCGTGTCGATCGAGGATTCGCCCTCGCTGGGGATTCAGCTCGATGGTCTGGCTCTGCTGGCTCTCGGCGCGCGCCACGAGCGCGTCGTGCTGAACGACCTGCAGGTGCACCAGTCGCGCGACGATGCCGAGCGACCACAGGACGAGGAGGAGGCCGGCAATCGCGAGGCGGGGGCGCATCACGGCGCGCCAGTCGGTCTCGAGCGCGGCCAGCTCGGCATCAGCGCGATGCGCCTCCCGCACGACGCGTGCGTTGTTGTGCACGGCGGCGCCGGACTCGAGCCCCGACAGCAGGTCCGGCGTGGTCGGGTTCGATCGCCTCACCGCTGGGCCACCACGGAGCGCGACGGCGAGGGGCTCACGGTGACGCGCTCGATGACGGCCGACGTCTCGTGCGTCGGCGACTTCATGCCGAGTTGCTGCGTGGCGATGGCCTCCAGGCGAGCGGGCCCCAGCAGGTACTCCCTCTCGAGCGCGAGATGACGGCGGACTTCCATCAGCCGCCCGCGCTGCGACACCAGCGCCGCCGCGTCCCTGTCGAGGCGACGCGCGTCGAGGTGCTGCCAGGCCGCGAAGATGACGGTCGCGAGCACACAGGCACCCGCGACGGCAAGGCGCGCGAGATCGCGCTGGCGGGCGTGGTCGAGTTCCCGCACGATCGGCCGGTTCTGGACCGGCTTGCGCAGGACGAACTCGTTGTCCACGTCAGGCCAGCCTTTCGGCCACGCGCAGCTTGGCGCTGCGGGCGCGGGGGTTCGTCGCGACTTCGTCGTCGCCGGCCTCGATCGGGCGCCGTGTGATCAGGGACACCAGCGGGTCGGGATCCTTCGCCAGTGCGCGCAGCGTGTGCTTGACGATGCGGTCCTCGAGCGAGTGGAACGCGATGATCGCGAGGCGGGCACCGGCCGCCAGGCGACTGACGGCCAGGCGGATGAAGGCGTCGAGTCCGTCGAGTTCGCCGTTGACCCAGATGCGGAGGGCCTGGAACGTCCGCGTGGCCGGGTCGATACGCTGCCACCCGCGCGACGGCACGGCCCGGCGCACGACGGCCGCCAGCTGCCCTGTCGTCCGGATCGGCTCGACGTCGCGCGCCCGAACGATGGCGCGGGCGATGCGGCGCGAGAAGCGCTCCTCCCCGTACTTGTAGATGACGTCGGCGAGCGCACCTTCGTCCACCGCCTGGATGAGATCGGCGGCCGGGAGGCCAGCGTCCCGGTCCATGCGCATGTCCAGGGGGGCATCCGAGCGGAAGCTGAACCCGCGCGTCGCATCATCCAGTTGCATGGAAGACACGCCGAGGTCGGCCAGGATGCCGCCGTCGACCAGGGAGATCGACCGGGAGTCGAGGACGTCATCCAGGGTGCGATAGTCGGCGTGCACGAACTCGACGCGTTCGAGACGGTCGGCCAGCGCCTCCCGGGCCAGGGCCAGGGCCGTGCGGTCGCGGTCGAGGCCGATCACGCGGGAGGCCCCGGCGTCGAGGAGCGCGCGTGTGTGGCCGCCGGCCCCCAGCGTGCAGTCCACGAACAGCCCGCCGCGCGCGGGCGCCAGGTGGGTGATGACCTCGGCGACGAGTACCGGTGCGTGCATACGGCGCTCGAATCCCCAGTGCGGCGAGGTCGGTGAGGTGGGTGTCGTTGAGACCGTCGGACAGCACCTTGGCCCGCAACCGGTCGCTGTTCCAGATTTCGAGGCAGTTCTGCAGGCCGATGACGTCGACGTCGGCCGAGGCGGCGGCCGCCTCGCGAAGCTGAGGCGGGATGACGACGCGCCCCTGGGGATCGAACTCGGCCATGTGTCCCCAGTAGGAGGTTGTCATTTCGAACGATTTCCGGCCGGGATGGAGCTGGGGGAGCGCGGACAACTTCTGTTCGATGCCCTCCCAGACCTTGAGCGGGTACAGGCGCACGTAGTCCCCGTTGGGAGACAGGCTCGTCAGGTAGAGACCGGGCCCATACTCCGCTTCGATGAGCGCGCGGAAAGCGCTGGGCACCTTGAGGCGCCCCTTGTCATCAATTCGGGCTGGGATGCGTCCGCGGAGCACCACAAATCTCCACTTTGGTCCACTTTGGTCCACGGCGAGGATAGGCACACCACCAGCAGGTGTCAACAAGTAGTTCGGCGAAAGCCCTGAGCCGGAAGGACTTCGCCTTAGCTTCGCCACCAGCGGCGTGCTAGCATGCTCGCCCCGTGGCCCTGACGGTGCTCGTCTGTGAGGCGCAGGTACCCTTCGTGCGGGGTGGAGCCGAGGCGCTCGTTCGGGCGCTGGTCCACCAACTGGAGGTGCACGGCTGCCTGGTGGAGCGGGTCAGCGTGCCCTTCAAGTGGTACCCCAAGCAGGAGTTGATGGCGCACGCGGCGGCGTGGCGGCTGCTCGACCTGTCGGAGAGTTGTGGGCGGCCCGTGGATCTGGTCATCCCGACCAAGTTCCCGACCTACTGCGTACGGCACCCCCACAAGGTCACGTGGCTCATGCACCAGTACCGCGCGGCGTACGACCTGTGCGGTACCGAGTACGCGGATTTCGACCATCGCGAGGAAGACACCGAGGTCCGTGAGCGAATTCGGGCCCTGGACAGGGAGATGCTCGGGGAGTGCGCGGCGGTCTTCACCATCTCGCAGACCACGTCCGACAGACTGACGCGCTTCACCGGCGTGGCGTCACGTCCGCTGTACCACCCCTCCCCCCTCGCGCCGCGGCTCCGGCCGGGGGCCTACGGCGACTACTTCCTGTCTGTCGGACGGCTGGAGACGGTCAAGCGCGTCGATCTGGCCATCTCGGCGATGGCTCACGTCCCCCCGCCGATGCGCCTGGTCGTGGCCGGCGAGGGCACGTACCGCCACGGGTTGGAGGCGCGGATCGAGGCGCTCGGGCTCGGCGATCGGGTGAGCCTGGTGGGAGCGGTGGACGAGGCGATGCTCGTGGACCTGTATGCCGGCGCGCGAGGCGTGGTGTTTGCGCCCTTCGACGAGGACTATGGCTACGTGACGCTCGAAGCCTTCGAGGCCCGCAAGCCGGTGGTCACCGCCACCGACAGCGGCGGGGTGCTCGAGTTCGTCCGCCACGACGTGAACGGGCTGGTGTGCGCTCCGGAGAGCGAGGCGCTCGGTGCGTGCCTGGCCGAGTTGGCGGCGCATCCGAGCCGCGCGGCCGCGCTCGGCGAGGCGGGGTACGATAGCACCCGTGCGATCTCCTGGGACGGAGTCGTCGCCGCGCTGACCGCCAGCCTGGCGGAACGCGGGAAACCGCCCGTCGCCTGACATCGTGGCCGCCCCCGAAACCGTTTCCATCCTCATCCCGGCCTACAACGAGGGCCCAGTCGTCGGGGACGTGATTCGTGCGCTGCAGCAGGCAGCGACGTGGCACGAGATCCTCCTCGTCGACGACGGGTCGGCGGACGAGACGGGCGCCTCTGCAGCGGCGGCCGGCGCCCGCGTCCTTCGCCATCCGTACAACAAGGGCAATGGGGCCGCGGTGAAGACAGGCATCCGCGCCGCGACAGGGGAGTACGTCCTCGTGATCGACGGCGACGGCCAGCACAGGCCCGAGGACGCGCGCCGACTCGTCGACACCCTCGGCGAGTTCGACCTCGTGGTCGGGGCCCGTGCGGGGCACACGCAGGCCACGGGCGTGCGGCGCGTGGGCAACGGCCTGCTGAGTGCGTTCGCGGCGTACATGACCGGTCGCGAGATTCCTGACCTGACGTCGGGATTCAGGGGCGCGCGGCTGTCGATCCTGCGCGAGTTCGTGCACCTGATTCCGAACGGCTTCTCGACGCCGACCACGACGACGCTGGCGTTCATCAAGGCCGGCTACAGCGTGACGTTCCTGCCAATCGAGGCACGGCAGCGCACGGGCGTCTCGAAGATCCGGCTCGCGCGCGACGGCGCGAAATTCCTTTTGATCATCCTGAAGATCGTCACGATCTTCAGCCCGATGAAAGTCTTTCTGCCGGTGAGCCTCGGGGCCTTCCTGCTGGGCGTGGCTTACGGGACGTGGACGGTGGCGGTCTCGGGCCGAATCGCCAACGGCTCCGTGCTGCTCCTGATGTTCGCCGTGATCGTCTTCCTCGTGGGCCTGGTCTCCGAGCAGATCGCCGCGCTGCGCTTCGAGGGGCGTGCGTGAGGACACCGCCGCGCGTGCTGGTGGTGACGCCGACGTACGACGAACGTGACAACCTCCCGATTCTCGCCCGGGCGGTGCTCGCGCTCGGTCCGGACTTCTCCATGCTTGTCGTCGACGACGCCTCGCCAGACGGCACGGGAGCGGTGGCCGACGCCCTGGCGGCCGAGTTCCCGGGACGCCTCCAGGTCATCCATCGCACGGGCAGGCGCGGGCTGGGCCGCTCCTATGTCGAAGCGCTGTCGCAGGCCCTGACGATGGACGTCGACATCGTCTGCCAGATGGATGCCGACTTCTCCCACGACCCGGCGTACCTGCCCGATCTCGTACGCGGGCTGACCGACGGCGGGTACGACCTCGTGATCGGATCGCGGTACGTGCGCGGGGTGAGCGTCGTGAACTGGCCGCTCCACCGCCTGGTGCTGAGCACGTTCGCCAATCGGTACGTGCGGGGCATCACCGGCGCGCCGGCGCGCGACTGCACGAGCGGCTACCGCTGCTGGCGCCGCGAGGCCCTCGCCAGGCTCCCGTTGCGACGATTCGTGTCCGACGGATACGCGTTCCTGGTGGAGATGCTGTTCGAGGCGATGGGTGCCGGCTGCCGGATCGGCGAGGTGCCGATCATCTACGTGGAACGGCGCGAGGGACAGTCCAAGATGTCCCGGGGCGTCATCATCGAGTCCGTCTTCGTGCCGTGGCGCCTTGTTGCCCGGCACCCCTCGTGGCGCGGCCGTCGCGCCTGACGTGTGCTAAGGTCTGCTGTTCGGGTATGTCAGAGTCCCCTGCCAGTACACCTGCCGGTCTGAGCATCTTCTTCCCGGCCTACAACGACAGCGGCACCATCGCCAGCATGGTGGTGTCGGCCCTGCTCGCCGCGCGCACGCTGACGCCGGACCACGAGGTGATCGTCGTCAACGACGGCAGCCGGGACGGCACGCCCCAGATCCTGGACGAACTGGCCCGGACCTACGCGCAGGTGCGCATCGTGCACCACCAGAAGAACCGCGGGTACGGCGGGGCGCTGCGCAGCGGCTTCGCGGCGGCCAGCAAGGAGTTCGTCTTCTACACCGACGGCGACGCGCAGTACGACCCGGCGGAGATGGCCCTGCTGTGGCAGCGGCTCGGTCCGGACGTCGACCTCGTCAACGGGTACAAGATCGCGCGGTCCGATCCCTTCCACCGGATCGTCATCGGACGCCTCTATCACCACACGGTGAAGACGCTGTTCGGGCTGAAGGTGCGGGACGTCGACTGCGACTTCAGGATGATGCGACGGTCGATCTTCGACACGGTCACGCTGACCAAGGACAGCGGCGTGATCTGCCTCGAGATGATGAAGAAGATCACCGACGCGGGCTACCGCATCGCGGAAGTTCCCGTGCACCACTACCATCGGGCGTACGGTAAGTCGCAGTTCTTCAACGTCCCGCGCATCATGCGCACGGGCGCCGACGTGCTCAAGCTGTGGTACGCGCTCGTCATCCGCAAGGAGCACCTCGCGGGCAGGCAGGGGCAGGGACAGGGCGAGGGATGATCGGCTACCGGGAGTTCTACGCGGGCCGCCCCGTGATGATCACCGGGGGACTGGGCTTCATCGGGAGCAACCTCGCGCGACAGCTCGTGGACCTCGGCGCCGACGTGCTGCTCGTCGACTCGCTCATCCCCGACTACGGCGGGGCGCTCGAGAACATCAGGGGCATCGAGGACCGCGTCCGCGTGAACGTGGCCGACATCCGGCAGCAGACGACGATGAACTACCTCGTGCAGGGGCGCGAGGTGATCTTCAACCTGGCCGGGCAGGTCAGCCACATCGACTCGATGCGGGATCCCTACACGGACCTCGAGATCAACTGCCGCAGCCAGATGACCGTGCTCGAGGCCTGTCGCCGGAACAACCCGGGCGTGAAGGTGGTCTTCGCCGGCACCCGGCAGATCTACGGCAAGCCCGACTACCTGCCCGTCGACGAGCAGCACCTGGTGCGCCCGACCGACGTCAACGGCATCAACAAGGCGGCCGGCGAGCAGTACCACCTCGTCTACAACAACGTGTTCGGCGTACGGGCGTGCTCACTGCGGCTCACCAACTGCTACGGCCCGCGCCAGCTCGTGAAGCACAACCGGCAGGGCTTCATCGGCTGGTTCATCCGCCGCATCGTCGAGGACCAGGAGATCGAGATCTTCGGCGACGGGCAGCAGATGCGCGACTTCGTGTACGTGGACGACGCGTGCGACGCGTTCCTGCGGGCCGGCGCCCTGGACTCGTGCAACGGGCAGGCCTTCAACGTCGGCGGACTGGAGCCGATCTCGCACCGCGACCTCGTCGAGCTGATGATCGAGGTCGCCAACTCCGGCCGGTGCCGGTTCGTCGAGTGGCCCGCCGAGAAGAAGGCCATCGACATCGGCAGCTTCTACGCCGACTCCACGCGCTTCCGCACGACCACCGGGTGGGCGCCCGCCGTGACGCTGCGCGAGGGGCTGACCCGCACCATCGCGTTCTATCGCGAGTACCTCCCCCGCTACCTGTGATGACAGTGCCCGACGTCCGCGTGCCGTTCCTGTCGTTGAAGCCTGGCGAGGACGCCGCCGCCCTGCGCGCCGCCGTGAACCGCGTCATCGACAGCGGCTGGTTCATCCTCGGACCCGAGCTCGAGGCCTTCGAGGCCGAGTTCGCCGCCGCGAGCGGGGCGGCACATGCCGTGGGCGTCAACACGGGCACCGACGCGATCGCGCTGCTGCTGCGCGGGCTCGGGATCGGTCCCGGCGACGAGGTGATCACGGCCCCGCTGTCGGCGGCCTATACCGCGCTCGCCGTCATGATGGCCGGGGCGCGCCCCGTGTTCGCCGACATCGACCCGGAGCGCCACACGATCGACCCCGGGGCCGTCGAAGCGGCCGTGACGCCGCGCACAGCCGCGATCATGCCGGTGCACCTCTACGGGCAGGCTGCCGACATGGGCGCCCTGACCGCCATCGCCGCACGTCACGGGCTCGCCATCGTCGAGGACGCCGCGCAGGCTCACCTCGCCACCTGCGACGGCCAGCCCGTCGGGTCGTTCGGCTCAGGTGCGGCGTTCAGCTTCTACCCCACGAAGAACCTGGGCGCGCTGGGAGACGGGGGCGCCATCACCACGGGCGACGCCGCGCTGGCCGACAGGCTTCGGCGGCTGCGCAACGGCGGGCAGCGGACGACCTACCAGCACGACGACTTCGGGGTCAACTCGCGCCTCGACGAGATGCAGGCCGCCATCCTGCGGGAGCGCCTGAGGAGGCTGCCGGCCTGGACCGCACAGCGCCGGGACATCGCGGCGCGGTACCGCCAGGCGCTGACAGGCGCGCCTGTCCACGTGCCCCCGGAGTTCGACGACGGGCACGTGTACCACCTGTTCGTCGTGCGGACCGACGCGCGCGAGGCGTTCCGGGCGCACATGACGGCGCACGGCATCCAGACCCTCGTGCACTACCCGAAGGCGCTGACCCAGCAGCCGGCCCTGGCGTCCGAGGCACCCGCCGCGTGTCCCGTCGCCGAACGGGCCGCGGCAGAGGTCTGCTCGCTGCCGCTGTACCCCTCGCTTGCCATGTCCGACGTCGACGAGGTGGCCGAGGCCGTGCAGGCATTCGGCCGCTAGACCGCCGGCGACCCGCGAACGTCCTATACTGGAGTCTCGCGCCCGAACCCGATCGACTGGTCCGTCGAGGCATCGTTCCTGCGCGCCCGGGTGATCCCATGAACCGACGCACCCTGCTCGCGGTCGCCCTGCTGCTGTCGGCAGCCCTGCCTGTGTCCGCACAGTCCGTCTCGCTGAGCCTGCGCGACGGCCGGGTGACGCTGATTACGCAGAACGCCTCGCCGTCGGCCATCCTGGCCGAATGGGCTCGACTCGGCCAGGTGACGGTCGTGGACGCCGAACGGGTACCGGCGACGCCGCTGACCCTGCGCCTCGAGAACGTTCCCGAACGCGAGGCCCTCGACATCGTGCTGCGGAGCGCGGCTGGCTACATCGCCGCTCCGCGGGCACAGCCCGTCGCGGGAGCGGTGTCACGCTTCGATCGGGTGATCGTCATGGCGTCATCGCCAGGCGCGAGTACGGCGGCCCGGCCAAACTCGGGCCCCACGGCCTCCGCCCGGGTCAACTCGCCGGCGCCCTTCCGGCCACAGCCGGCCCAGGTCGAGGAGGACGATGCGGACGAACAACAGGTGGTGACCGAGGAAGCGCCAGCCATGCCTGTGGCCGTCGAGCAACCGGTCTCCTCCACCAACTTCGACTACGCGAACCCTCAGCGCTACTTCGCCGCACGCCAGGCCGAGCAGGCAGCCGAGGCCGCGCAGCAGCAGCAACAAGCCACGCCCCAGCCGTCGACCTCACCCATGGGCTCGCTGGGGCAGACCAGCGCACGCCCGGGCGTGTTGCCGATGCCACAGCCACAGCAGGACGGACAGACGCCGGCTGGGGCCGCGACGGGCAACCCGTACGGTCTGCCGCCCGGGCAGGCGCCAGGCTCGGCAGCGGGAACCTCACCGCTCGAGCCGGATCGGTCGAAGTACATCAACCCGTACGCTCCGACGCCACCGCGGCCCTGACGGCGTCACGAACCCAGCCATGGCCGACTCGCTTCCCGCCAGGGTCAACGCCGACCTCGCCACTGCCCTCCGCGCTCGCGATCAGGAGACCCTGAGCGCCCTGCGGATGCTCAAGACGGCGCTCACGAACAAGCGCGTCGAGCTGAGGCGCGACCCGGACGACAGGGAGGCTCTCCAGGTCGTCACTTCGCTCGTCAAGCAGCGCAAGGAGTCGGCCACGCAGTTCGCCGAGGCGGACCGGCCCGAGCTCGCCGCCAAGGAGCAGCGCGAAGCCGCGCTGCTGGAGCAGTACCTGCCTGCCCCGCTCGATCAGGCGGCGCTGGCTGCTTTGATCGATGAAGCGGTGCGCGAAACCGGCGCCACGAGCCCGAAGGACATGGGCAAGGTCATGAAGGCGCTGATGCCCAGACTGGCAGGGCAGGTCGTCGACGGCAAAGCGGTGAACGAGCTGGTCAGGACCCGCATCGGCGGCGGCTGACGCCGGACGACCCCGTTCCAGGGCCCGGTCGTCACAGCCGCTAAACTTTCTGCCGCGAGGTTCGTCAAAGTGGCTGAGGGCTTCTGCAACGAGCCTCTCATCCATCCTCCTTGACGGCCTCGTCCCTCAACGAGGCCGTTTTTTTGTCTGCCCACACCCGGATCGCCGCGCTCACGCTCGCCGCATCACTGGCCGCCACCGCGGCTGCCACGATGCAGGGGAGCGTTCCGCAGTTCGACAACGCACAGCCCTCCAGCGGCATCGCGTTCGTCCTCGCCAACGCGCCAACGCCCGCCAAGCGTCTCATCGAGACCATGCCGGGAGGCCTGGCGGCCTTCGACTACGACGGCGATGGCCTTGTCGACCTCTTCTTCCCGAACGGCAACGCGACGCCGGCGATGGAGAAGGCCGACCCCTCGTTCCACAATCGGCTGTACCGGAACCGGGGGGACTTCCGCTTCGAGGACGTGACCGACGCTGCCGGACTGGCGGGGCGCGGCTACGCCATGGGCGCGGCGGTCGCCGACTACGACAACGACGGCGACCCCGACCTCTTCGTGCCGGGGGTCGGTCGCCTCGCCCTGTACCGCAACCTGGGCAATGGACGATTCGAAGACGTGACGACGCCGGCGGGCCTGACCGCATCGGCGTGGTCCGTCGCCGCCGCCTGGACCGATGTCGACAAGGACGGGAAACTCGACCTCTTCATCGTCAACTACCTCGACTGGAACCCGCAGGCCGACAGGTTCTGTGGAGACAGGGCCCGCAACCTGCGCGTCTATTGCCACCCCAGGTTCTACGCCGGCCTGCCCAATCAGCTCTACAGGAACCGCGGCGATGGCACATTCGAGGACATCTCGTCGTCGAGCGGCATCGGAGCGCACGTCGGCAAGGGCATGAGCGTGGCGATCGCCGACATGGACGCCGACGGGCGCGACGACATCTTCGTCACCAACGACGGGGTCCCGAACTTCCTCTTCCGCAACGTCGACGGCCGACGCTTCGAGGAGGTCGGGCTGCTGGCAGGCGTGGCGCTGCCGGGGTTCGGCCGGCCCGTGTCGAGCATGGGGGTGGCCGCTCAGGACGTCACGGGCGACGGCAAGGTCGACCTGGTCGTGACGGCGCTGAAGGGCGAGACGTTCCCGCTGTTCGTGAACGACGGGAACATGAGCTTTCACGATGGCACCCACCAGGCGAAGCTGGCCGGCCCGAGCAGCCAGCGCAGCGGCTGGGGCCTGGCGCTCGCCGACCTCGACAACGACGGGCGCCCCGATCTCGTGACGGCCAACTCGCACGTCAACGACCTCGTGGACAAGTTCGAGGCGTCACCCTACATGGAGGCCAACGCGATCCTCCTCAATCGCGGCACGGGCTTCGAGGACGTGACCTCGCAGGCCGGGGCGTCGTTCGCCAGGGCGATCGCGGCGCATCGCGGCCTCGTGGCGGCCGACCTCGACAACGACGGGCGCCTCGACCTCGTGACGACGAGCCTGGGTGGCCCCGTCGAGGTGTGGAGGAACGGCGGTCCCGCGGGTCACTGGATCCGGGTGCGCCTGCGCGGCCGCGTCTCCAACAGGGACGGGATCGGCGCCGTCGTCCTCGTCAACGGCCGGCGCGTCGCCATGACGTCGGCCGTTGGTTACGCGTCGTCCGTGCTGCAGGGCATCCACATCGGGCTGGGCACGGCGACGACCGTCCCGCGCATCGAGGTGCACTGGCCCACGGGCCGCATGCAGACCGTCGAGGCGCCGGGTATCGACACGGTCGTGGAGGTCACGGAACCGGAGGCGTGATCGTCGCGGCGTCCTGCGGCGCCTGAGTCGACTGCGGGGCCGCGGCCTGCGACCGCTTCTGGTACTCGGCCAGCAGCGTTCTGGCCCTGTCGGGCTGACCGGTGCGCTGCATCGCCTGCGCCAGCTGGTAGTGCACGCTGCCATCGACGTCGGAATCGAGCGCCTTCTCGAGGTGAGGCACGGCCCTGGCCGGCTCGCCAGCCTGCACCAGCGCCCGCCCGAGTGAGGCGTGGGCCTGGACGATGGATGGGTCGGCGGCTACGGCGCGTGAGAGCAGGTCCACGGCCCTGTCGAGCTGCTGTGCCTGCAGCAGCGCTTCGCCGAGCGCGACCAGCAGAATCCGGCGCCTTCGGTGCCAGGCCGTGCAGCTTCTCGAGCAGCGGCAGCGCCGCCTCGTAATCGCGGGCGGCGTACAACGCGCCGGCCAGCTCCCGCTCCAGCCCCGGGTCGCCCGGAGAGAGCTTCAGCGCTTCGCGCAGTTGGGCCGCGGCTTCGAGCGGCTCCCCATGGTCGCGGGCGATGCCCGCGCGCATGACGTAGCGCTCGACCGACGGCGGCAGCTTCTCGAGCTTCTCGAAGGCCTGACCCGCGAGGTCGTTGGCGGCCCGGGCGCGCCAGTACAAGGCGGCCGCCTGCGATGCCGTCATCGTCCGCGCGATCACGTCCCGCGGCTTCCCAGCGAGGTACGCGCATGCGACGGGCACACTGTCGCAGGCAGGCCGCTCCGTGTCCGCACGCGCCTGCTCGGTGGCAGCCCAATCGGCGTGTCCGCTTGCCGCGTACACACGCGCAAGCGTCTGATGGACGCCCGGCAGCGCCGGCAGGGCCTCCTGGGCCTTTCTGACGAGCGAGAACGCCTGCGGGTACTTCTCCTCGACCGTCAGGACGTCGGCCACGAGCAGCCATACATAGGGCGAATCGGGATCGATCGCCTGGAGCCGCGCGAAGGCCTCGCGCGCGACACCTTCGTAGGCCCGGCCCAGCACGGCCCACACCTGCGGCGAGTCGGCCTGCGCCGCGGCGAGCGCCTCGAGCTCCACGCTGGCCTCTCCGACGCGATCGAGCGCGAGCAGGGCCTCGGCCAGTGCCTGGCGCGCGTTCACGTTGCCGGCGTCGGCCTGGACGACCTGACGCAGCGGGCCCACGGCGTCTCCCGGACGACCGGTTTCAAGATAGGTGATCCCGAGGAACAACTTCGCCGGCAGCAGGTCGGGCCGCAGGCGCAGCGCTTCGCGCAGCGGCGCGATGGCCTCGGCGCTGCGCCCGCCCATCGCGCGTGCCATCCCGAGCTGCATGTGTGCGATGGCGTCGGCGGGCGTGAGGCCGACGAGTTGCTGGTAGACGGCCTCGGCCTCGCCGAAGCGCGATGCCTCCATGGCGGCCTCACCCTGCGCGCGCAGGGTGGCTGCCTGGCCGCTGCCGGGGCGACCCTGCGCGGATGCAGCCTGGTGCGCCGCGGCGGCGCCGGGCAGCGCCATCGCGACGCAGGTGACCGACAGGAGAACAGGGAGGGTGCCAAGGCAGGTCCGCACCCACCCGTTGTAGGCCGCGGGCGGCGGGCGCGTCAACGGGCGCGTGCGATGATGGCGGGATGACGTCGCCGTCCGGCCCCTCACTGACGCGTGCCGCGGGCCTGGTGGGCAGTGCGACGATGGCCAGCCGGATCCTGGGGCTCGTGCGCGAGCAGGTGCTGGCGCACGCGTTCGGCGCCAGTCATCAGATGGACGCCTTCAACGTGGCGTTCCGACTCCCGAACCTGGTGCGGGATCTGTTTGCCGAAGGCGCCATGACGGCGGCCTTCGTCCCCACCTTCAGCCGGACGCTGACGCGCGACGGGCGCGAGGCCGCCTGGACGCTGGGGCGTCGGGCCATCACGGCGCTGCTGCTGGTCACGGGGCTCATCGCCGCGCTGGGCATCGCCTTTGCCGAGCCGATGACACGGGCGTTCGCGTCGGACTTCGCCGAGGTGCCGGGCAAGCTCGAGCTCACGGTGCAGCTCACGCGGCTGATGTTCCCCTTCCTGCCGCTCGTGGCCGTGGCCGTCGCGGCCATGGGCATGCTGAATGCGCTGGGGCGTTACTTCGTGCCGGCGCTGGCGCCGGCCATGTTCAACGTGGCGTCGATTGCCTGCATCCTGCTGCTGGTGCCCGTGATGCCGGCCTTCGGCTTTCCGGCCGTGATGGCGCTGGCGCTGGCGGTCCTGGCCGGCGGCCTTGGCCAGGTCCTGCTCCAGTGGCCGCAGTTGCGCCGCGAGGGCTTCCGGTACCGGCCCGACTTCGCCCCGCGCGATCCGGGCCTGCGCGAGATCCTGCTGCTGATGGGACCGGGCACCGTCGGCGTGGCGGCCACGCAGTTCAACGTGTACGTCAACACGGTGCTCGCCACCAGCCAGGAGCCCGGCGCCGTCTCGTGGCTGAACTACGCCTTCCGGATCCTCTACCTGCCGATTGGCCTGTTCGGGGTGTCGATCGCGAGCGCGTCGCTCCCCCTGCTCTCCCAGCACGCGGCCCGCGACGACATGCCCGGGCTTCGCCACACGCTCTCGCACGCCGTCCGCCTCGTCCTGGCGCTCACCGTGCCCGCGACCCTCGGCCTGATGGCCCTCGGGGTCCCCATCGTGCGGGTGATCTTCGAGCGCGGACGCTTCCTGCCAAGCGACACCGATGCCGTGGCCCTGGCGCTGATGGCCTACGCGCCGGGGCTGGTGGGGTACTCCGCGGTCAAGGTGCTGTCGCCGACGTTCTATGCCCTGCGCGACAGCCGGACGCCGGTGATCGTGAGCGTGACGGCCGTGCTGACCAATGCGCTGCTGAGCATTCTGCTCGCCCGCGTGTTCGGATTCTGGGGCCTCAGCCTCGGGACCGCGCTCGCCTCACTGCTCAACGCCGGGCTGTTGCTCACGCTGCTGCGCCGGCGCCTCGGCCCGCTGGGCGGATGGCAACTCGCGTCGATGGTGGTGCGCATCCTCGTCGCCAGCGTCGTCATGGCGGCGGCCGCCAGGGGATTGCACGACTGGCTTGCGGCGCACGTGCTCGTGGGGAGCGGGCTCCTGGCACAGTCGGCGCGCGTGGGCGCCAGCATCGGCATGGCGCTGGCCGTGCTCGCCGGCATGGCCCGCCTGCTGGGGATCACCGAGTTCGACGAGGCGATCGGCAGTCTCCTCCGGCGGCTGAGGGGTCGCCGACCGACCGGAGGCGCCCGTGAGTGAGCCCGGCACGCGAGCCGGGGTGGACGGGAACCCGCTGCGCGTGGTGTCGTCGGCACACTTCATGGTGGACGCGTACTCCAACATGTACGCGCCGCTGCTGCCGCTGTTGATGCCACGGCTCGGGATGAGCCTGCATGCGGCAGGGACGCTGATGATGGTGTTCCAGGGCGCAGCGTCGCTGTCGCAGCTGGGATTCGGGCGTCTGGCGGACCGCGGCCATGGTCGCGCGCTGCTGATTCGGGGACCCGTCGTCAGCGCGTGCATGCTGAGCCTGATCGGCCTGGTGGACCACCCCCTCGCGCTCGGAGCCGTCCTGGTGCTGGGGGGCCTCGGCGTGGCCGCGTTCCACCCGCCTGGCGCGATGGTGGCGCATACGGCCGGCCGGGCGCGGCCCGGCAGCGCGATGGCCGTGTTCGTGACGAGCGGGTCGGTCGGCTTCGCGCTGTCGCCGCTGATCGTCGCCAACGCCGCTGGCCGCTTCGGGCTGTCGGCGACGTCATGGTTCCTCCTGCCGGGGCTGGCCTGCGCGCTGCTGTTCGCGCGAGCGGTACCGCGGCTGCCCATGGCCCCGCATCGTTCGCATGGCGGGGGCCTGCGCGCCCTGCGCCCGCAGGCCCGCAACCTGTTCATCCTCTACCTGCTCGTGGTGCTGCGTACCGTCGTGTCGTTGTCGTTCGCCACGTTCGTGCCCGTCCTGCTCACGCGGCAGGGCATGAGCGTGGGCGACGCGGGAACGGCCATGGCCATGTACCTGTTCATGTCGAGCGTCGGGGGCTTCTGGGGAGGCCGCCTCGCCGACGGGTTCGGGCCGCGCCGCGTGATCGTCTGGTCGTTGCTCCTGGCCACGCCGTTCCTGCTGGTCGCGCCGCAGATGACGGGATGGCATTTCGCGCTTGCTGCTGGCCTGCGGGGGGCTGTTCCTGCAGTCCACGTTGCCCGTCAACGTCAGCTTCGGCCAGGCGCTCGCGCCGCACAGCGCCGCCACCGTGTCGTCGCTGATGATGGGGGTGGCCTGGGGGACGGGCGGCCTGCTGGTGCCTGGTACGGGCATGCTCGCCGACGCCATAGGGCTGCCGACTACGCTCACGATGCTCGCCGGCGTGCCTCTTGTGGCCGCGGCGCTGGCCACCCGGCTGCCGCCCGCCCCACCGCTGCCCATCCACGTCGAGCCTGTCGAAGTGAACGTCGCCGCCGTCGACCCCGCGGCCGAGGAGATCGTCGCGCCGTAAGGGGCTACACTGGCGAGGTGCCCCGTCGCTCCTATGGCCAGATCTCGTACCAGTTCGGTCCGGGTCCGCTGACACCGGCCGTCAAGGCGTTGCTCATCGCCAACGGCGTGCTCTTCCTGGCGCAGCTCGTGGTGCCCGCGATCACGTTCGTCGGGGGCCTCGCGCCGGCAGCCGTCATCGAGTCGCTGTGGATCTGGCAACCGTTCACCTACATGTTCCTGCACGCGGGGCTGACGCACCTCGTGTTCAACATGCTGGCACTGTGGATGTTCGGCGTGGAGCTCGAGAAGGTCTGGGGCACGCAGGCCTTCGCGCGGTTCTACCTGCTGTGCGGCCTGGGTGCCGCGGCCACGACGATCGTCGCGTCGCTGCTGCCGTTCGGCTTCGCCACTTTCCTCTACGTCACGCCGACCGTTGGCGCGTCAGGCGCGATCTACGGTTTGCTGGCGGCGTTCGGCACGCTGTTCGCGCACCGGCCGATCTACATGTATTTCCTGTTCCCCGTGCCTGCGCGCATTTTCGTGCTGATCACGGGCGCCATCACGCTGTTGCTGTCGGTCACCTCGTCGGGCGGCCAGATGGCGCACCTCGCGCACCTGGGTGGCCTCGTGACCGGCTGGCTGCTGCTGATGCGCGGACGAGGCGGCCTGGTCGCCGAGTTGAAGTACCGCTATACCAAGTGGCGCCTGCAACGCGCGCGGCGAAGGTTCGACGTACACCAGGGCGGACGCGGCGGCTGGAACGTGCACTGACCTAGGCAGGGCCCCGCGCGGGGCTGAACACCCCCAGCACGAACGTGTCATCGAGGGCGACGACCTGATGCGCAACGCCGCTCGGGATGTGCAGCACTTCGCCTTCCTCGACGCGCACGTCCTCCCCGCCGACGACGAACTGGAGTGCACCCTGCAGCACGTAGGTCATCTGCTCCTCGTCATGCGCGTGCAGGGGCATCAGCGCGCCCTTCTTCAGGTAGACCTGCGTGAGCATCTCCCGCTCGCCGCGGACGACCTTGCGCGACACCATCTCGGTGACCTTCTCGAGTGCGATCTCGTCCCATCGGTACAACGGCATGGGTGGATCCTAACGGGGATTCGGAAGTGGAGAGTCGGGAGTGGGGAGTGGGTCGGGAGTCGGGACCCGGGATCCGGGGCTCGGCGGTCGGAGTCGGTGCCCGGTTCCGCGAACGCACAGACGCCACCGGAGTCAGGGGTTCCGGGCCGGTTCGACCCGCGGCCGTTCCGGCGGTACAGTATTGAGGCGACCGCCCGTGACCGGAGCGCATTTCGCGAGAAGCCCTGCTCATGCCTGAACCCCCACTTCCCTGCTCGCCCGAGGCACCGTCCGCGTCATGAAGACGGCCGCCGTGCAGGCGACACCGACGTCGCTTGCGACCAGCACCGGGGCATCACGCGACGTCCTGCTGCGCGCGTACAGGCTGATGGTGCTGTCGCGACGCATCGACGACAAGGAGATCCAGCTCAAGAACCAGAGCCAGATCTTCTTCCAGATCAGCGGCGCCGGCCACGAGGCCATCCTGGTGGCTGCCGGCATGGCACTGCGCCCCGGCATCGACTGGGCCTACCCGTACTATCGCGACCGCGCCTTCTGCCTCACGCTCGGCGTGACGCCGCTCGAGATGCTGCTGCAAGGCGTGGGCGCGAAGGACGACCCCGCATCTGGAGGCCGCCAGATGCCCTCACACTGGGGACACACCCGGTGGAACATCGTGTCGGGCTCGAGCCCGACAGGTTCGCAGTGCCTGCAGGCCGTCGGATGCGCCGAGGCGACACGGCTGCTGTCCGAACTGCCGGGCCTGCCTGCCGACGCGCGGCCAGCGCCGGATGCGGTGACCTACGTCTCGGTTGGGGATGGCACCACGAGTGAAGGCGAGTTCTGGGAGTCGCTGAACACGGCGAGCAACGGACAGTTGCCGCTCGTCTATCTCGTGGAGGACAACGGATACGCGATCTCCGTGCCGGTGGAGGTGCAGACGCCCGGGGGCGACATCTCGCGCCTTGTCGAGGGATTCCCGCACCTGAAGGTCTTCCGCGTGGACGGGACCGACCTGGTGGCGAGCCTGGCCACGATGCAGGAGGCCGTCGCGTACGCCCGCGCGGGCGAGGGCCCCGCCTTCGTGCACGCCAGGGTCGTGCGCCCGTACTCGCACTCGCTGTCCGACGACGAACGGCTGTACAAGACGGCGGACGAACGGGCGGCCGAAGCGGCGCGCGACCCGATTGCCCGCGCCGCCGACGTCCTCCTCAGGCAGGGACTCGCCACACGCGACCAGCTCGACGCCATCCACGCCGATGTCGACCGCGAGATCGCGCAGGCCACCGACGCGGCGCTCGCCGCGGAGAAACCGGCGCGCGACACGGCGGGACTGTACGTGTACTCGCCCGACGTCGACGTGACAGCCGCATCGTGGGACGCCACGCCGGAGTCGGACGGCAAGCCCGACACGATGGTGGCGGCGATCAACCGCACCCTCCACGACGAGATGCGCGCCAACCCACGCATCGTGGTGTTCGGCGAGGACGTCGCCGACGCGAGCCGGGAGAGCGCCCTGGCAGAGGTGGCCGGCAAGGGCGGCGTGTTCAAGGTGACCCACGGCCTTCAGCGCGAGTTCGGGAGCCAGCGCGTCTTCAATTCCCCGCTGGCCGAGGCCAACATCGTCGGACGCGCCACGGGCATGGCCACGCGCGGGCTCAAGCCTGTCGTCGAGATCCAGTTCTTCGACTACATCTGGCCGGCGATGATGCAGATTCGTGACGAACTCACGATGCTGCGGTACCGCTCCAACAACACGTTCACGGCGCCGGTGGTGATCCGGACGCCCATCGGCGGCTACCTCCGCGGCGGGTCGCTCTACCACAGCCAGTCGGGGGAGAGCATCTTCGCGCACTGCCCGGGCATCCACGTGGTGTTTCCGAGCAACGCCGTCGACGCCGCCGGCCTGCTGCGCACGGCCATCCGCTGTGACGACCCCGTGCTCTTCCTCGAGCACAAGCACCTCTACAGGCAGACCTACAACAAGGGGATCTACCCGGGCCCCGAGTACACGATTCCGTTCGGGCGTGCCGCCGTGCGGCGCGAAGGCACCGACGTGACGGTGGTGACGTGGGGCGCCCTCGTGCAGCGCTCGCTGCTGGCCGCGCAACAGGCGGAGAAGGACGGCATCAGCGTGCGCGTGCTCGACCTCCGGACGATCGCTCCGTGCGACTGGGAGACCATCGGCGTCGCCGTCCGCGAGACCAACCGCATCGTCGTCGCCCACGAAGACACGCTGACGGCTGGATTCGGCGCCGAGATCGCGGCACGCATCGCCGAACACCACTTCGAGCACCTCGACGCGCCGGTGCTGCGAGTGGCCGCGATGGACGCGCCGGTGGCCTACTGTCCGGATCTCGAGGAGGAAATCCTCCCGCAGTCGGCTGATGTCCTTGCCGCGATTCGCAAGCTCGCCGCGTACTGACCGCGCCCGCGCCGACCAGGGGGGCTCCACCACGCTGATGCAGCGCGTCGTGCGCGGCGCGCTACTCTGCCTCCTGTCGATCCCTCTGGCGGCGATGCCGCGCCCGGTCGTCACCGCGGCGGCGACGGTCGAGGTCCTTCAATCGACGGGTGGGATTCCTGCATTCCTGGCCGGTGAGTTCGAAGAGGCCGCAGGCTTCGCGCTGCGGCCCGACGGCACCGCCCTGGTGTTCGACAGGCGTCGACACCGCGTGTACGCCGTCGATGCCGCCCGCACGCAGGTGACCCCTCTCGTGGAGATCGGCGAGGAGGTGGGCCGCGTGCTGCGGCCCACGTCGTTCGACGTCGCGTCCTCCGGCGACTTCATCGTGGCTGACGCCCCCGGCCGGCAGCCCCGCGTGACGGTCTTCGAGGCGCGCGGGAGCGCCCTCAGCACGTTCTCGGTGGCTGCGAGCACGACGCCACGGGTCGCCGTCGACAACCTGGTGCTCGACGGCATCGCGGCGGCCCGCTACACGGGCACGACCGTGTTGATCAACAGGCCAGAGGCCGGCGCGCTCGTGGCCGAATACAGCGTGACCGGCTCGCTGCTGCGGCAGTACGGCGTCCTGAGACGCACGGGATTCGAGTCGGACGCGGACGTGCACCTGGCCTTCAACAGCGCATTGCCCATCCCGGCACCCGACGGCGGCGTCTACGTCGTGTTCCTGGCCGGACCGCCCGCATTCCGCAAGTACTCTGCAGGCGGTACCCTCGAGTTCGAACGGGTGATTCAGGGGCGGGAGATTCGACGCGCTCGTCATGGGACTTCCGACGCAGTGGCCGAGGCGCCGCGTGGGTGACGCGAGCCATCCCATGGTGCGGCCGACGGTGCGGACGGCTGCCGTCGACCCGTCGGGGCGGCTGTGGGTGGCCATGCCGACGTCACACGTCTACGTGTTCGACGGCGATGGGGAGAAGGTGCGCACCGTCCAGCTGCGGGGAGCGGGGATCCTCACCCCGACCTCGCTGTGGTTCGCCCGGGACGGACGCCTGCTCGTGACGCCCGGGCTCTACGAGTTCGCCTCGCCGAACGGCTGATCCAGCGCGCGCTTGGCTCGCGCTACGGTGGGAGCGTGCCTGCGGATGTCTCCCCCCTCACGACTGGAGCAGCACGACGCGCCGCGAGAGTCGTGGCCGCCGCCGCGCACG
Source organism: uncultured Acidobacteriota bacterium (assembly GCA_963715265.1). Lineage (GTDB taxonomy): Bacteria > Acidobacteriota > Vicinamibacteria > Vicinamibacterales > Vicinamibacteraceae > Luteitalea. The sequence goes on along the minus strand of CAVQRQ010000022.1, from coordinate 404,185 downwards.
AAACGACGCACGCCGCAGTAGCGCGGCACGGCCGTGTGCGACATAGTGGTCACAGTCGGCGAACGCGGACAGTGACTCGAGCGTCCCACCATACAGAGCCCCATTGATGGACATCCTGCTGATTGCCCCCTCCGCGCGGCGCCGGGACCTGCTCCGGGAACGATTGCTCGCCGCCGGTCTCGCACCGTCGGCCGAGGCAGCGGTCCCGAGCGACGCCGAGGACGTGACCGCGTCGGTGGGGCTGTCCGACGCCGTGCCGGAGGGCCGCGCCTGGCTGCAGGCGCTCATGCCGCTCCAGGGCCTGGCCGTGGTCGGCGCGCCGGCGCCAGCGATTCCCCGCCTCGGCGAACTGGCACTGTCGGGATGGGCCGCGCTGCCCGTTGACGTCTCGCCGACCCGGTTGCGGCAGGCCCTCGAACTCGTCGATGCAGGATTTGCCGTCGCACCGGCCGACTGGCTCGGCACGGGGCCGACAGGCGCGTTGCTCGCCCCTGCCCGGGCGGAGGCGATCGAGCCATGGCAGGAATCGTCCCTGACCGAGCGCGAGCGGGACGTGCTCGACCTGCTGGCCGAGGGCCTGTCCAACCAGCGCATCGCCGACAGGCTCGGCATCAGCCCGCACACGGTCAAGTTCCACGTCGCGTCGATCTACGACAAACTCGGCGCCAGCACGCGCACGCAGGCCGTCAGGCATGCGCTCGATCGAGGCCTGCTGCACCTGTAGCCGACAACGCCGCCTCCAGGCCTCGGCCCGGGTTGACGTGCCGTCCTATCGGGCCTGCAGGCGTGAGACGAGCAGGTCGCGGTAGCAGCGACACTCCTCGTCGAACCACACGGCGCTGAACTCCGACGCCATCGTCTCGATCTCCTCGGCTGAGTACGGCGGGCCCCCACCCCCCTCCACGAGCGCGCGCTTGTGCGCGGCGAAGGCCCGTGGCGGCCTGGCCGCCAGTTCCCGCGCGATCGTCAGCGCTCTGTACCGGACGTTGCCGAGCGGCACGAGTTCCTCGACGATGCCATGGTGCTGGGCGTCGGCCGCCCGCCAGGCGTGGCCCTCGAGGAACATCTGCCGCGCCGTGGGTCCAGGGACGACGGCGGCCATCGCCTGCACCATCCGCGCGGGAAGGACGACGCCGAGCGACACCTCGTTGAGCGAGAACTTGAAGTCGCCCTCGGCCATGATCCGTTCGTCGCACGCGAGGGCGAGGATCGCGCCGCCCGCGTAGCAATGGCCGTTGAGGCCGGCCACCGTGGGCTTGGGCAGGTGGCGCAGCGTGTCGAAGAGGCGGATGAACCGCTCGATATGGCTCTTCAACACGTCTGGGGCGTACGCGAAGACCTCCTCCACGTCGAATCCGCCGCAGAACACCTTGGGCGTCCCGCTGACGAGCACCACGCCGTGCGTCCTGTCGTCCGCGCCTGCGTGGTTGAGCGCCTGCTGCAGTTCGTCCACCATCGCCATGTTCAGCGCGTTGGCCTTGCCGCGTAGCAGCGTGATGACGAGGATGCCTTCTTCCCGATCGAGCGAAATGTGTTGCACGGTCAGCTCCAGGGACAGTTCCGGGTTCAGCCTTCAGACGGATGCGCTGTCGGAGTATCGGTCATTCGCGCTCCAGCGACAGCGTCGTGAAACGGTCGTGCGTGAAGACGTAACAGGGGCCACCGCTCCCCCCATGGCACGTCAGGCTGCCGATGAACCGCCCGTCACTACCGGCGCCCACCAGGAGGATGGCTACGGTGACCGCGCCGGGGTCCCAGCCACGCGCCTCGGCCGCCATCGCGCCCGCACGACGTGCGAGGTCGTGTCCCGAGTCCAGCGCCGCCTGCAGCCACGCGCGATGCTCCGCGCCGGGCCCGGCGGGGCCAGCGAGGTACAAGACCTGCGTCTCATGCCCGGCAAAGGCGAAGGGCTCGCGGTTGGACCAGCCGGAGTCGCCATCGAAAGCAATCGTGCCCACCAGCTCATCCTTACGGTCCGGGAGCGTCCACGCCAGTTCGGCGCCGCCCTGCTCGTTGAGGTACGGCTCGAGTACCGTCCACATCTCGACGGACCGGACGTAGAGGTCGTCGACCTCGTCGTGCGCGGCGTCGTAGTACAGCCGTCCTTCGAAGGGGCCGTCGTCGTGGGGCCCCACCATCAACTGGAAGGGCGTGACATCGCTGCGCCCGAGGCCCAGCGGCTGGAGGACATGGGCCAGCAGGGCAAGGACGTCGGCCTCGACCGTGTCGAAGCGGTCGATCGTCAGCCGGACCCACTCGCGATGCTCGTCTGACGGTCCGTCGGGACCGGCGAGTGCGAGGAGGGACACGGCATGCCCGCCGAGCGACAGGGGCTCATCGCGCGTCCAGCCATCGGTGCCGTTGAATGTCAGCGCGCCCAACACGGGATCGAGCAGGCGTCTGGGCGGCGCGTCCGGTGTCACCTGACTGACAGGCGCGCGGGCGGGCGGTGCCTGCCCGGGTGATGGCGCACGACGCGGCGGCGCGACGTGGTCGCGCTGCGAGCGACGCTGCATCACCGTCAGGCCGACAGCGAGGACGAGCAGCACGAGACCGGCGATGAGGAGTGGCGACACGGTGACTGGCGCCTAGACCTGATGGAACGTGTTCAGGTTGTCCGTCGACCGCACGGCGTAGTCGGTGCCCACGTCGCTGTCGCAGTGCAGGTGGACCGTCACCGGCGTGGAGTGGCCCGAGTCGGCCCCGACCACGGCGGCGGCGATCGTGAAACGCGGCAGGCCGACACCCTTGGCCTGCGCCTTCGACCGCGCGGCGTCCGAGGCGCGGAGCAACACCTCGAAACTCCGCTGCACGACCGCCCGCGCGACATCCAGCTGGTGCGTGCTCGGCCCGCTGGCATCCCCCTGCACCTGCACCGGGAACCCTTCGCCGCCGCGCCGTGCCAGCCACGCCCGGTCCGACGACGAGAACCGCAGCTCGCCGAGGACGCGATCCTCACGGGCACCGGCGGCAGCCTTGAAGCGCGACATGTCGGGTCCGTGGGCCCCTGCATGGGCAGCCCCGACCGTCTCGGCACTGGCAAGACCCGCCGGTGCCAGCACCTCGCGCTCGCGTGGGGGCCGCGACTGGCGGCCGCCAGTCTGTCCGGGGCGCCCGGCCTTTGTCCGTAGCTTGTCCAGCGTCGTCTTGTTGGCGCCCTCGGCCCGGCGGCTCGTCGCCGTCGAGGCCTTGCGCCGCCGCGCCAGGATGGTCCTGGTGACGTTGTAGAGCACCAGGGCCGTCACCGCCCAGGGAACCCAGTCGGCGGCGTGATCCGCGGCATACACGGCGAAGGCCAGGAGCGCATCCGCCCACTGCCGGGCGGGATGGCTCGTGTCGTCGCCCGTGATGCCCGCCCAGGCCCACTCGGCCAGGCGGCCACCCGTGACGAACACGATCGGGATGGGAATCAGGTTGGCGATGCAGCCGAAAGCCCCCTTGGCCACCTCCTTCCCGGTCGGCTTCCGCTTCTCGGCAGAACGGGACGGGCGTTTGAGGATGCCGCGGACCAGCCAGCTCCAGGCGGCGATGTAGAACCAGAACGAGCCGATCAGCCTGAAGAAGTACGCGCCGTTGCGCTCGTCGGTCCCGGGAAGGGTGGAGAAGTACGCCGAGAGCAGGAACAGCCCGGCCGCGATCGCCAGGTGGACGGCGAACCAGATCGTGGCGCGGAGCACGTGGGCGAACCACTGCACGACGGGCATGGTGTCAGGACAATGCAGGATTCTTCATTCGGGAATGAAGGATTCTATGTTCGAAATGAAGGACGGCACCAGGGAATGAAGGATTCCGCACCGCAAATGCTGGGCCCGGGTTGACCTGCCTGGCGATCTCCCGACCAATCGACATCTGGCAGACAGCCACTCATCGCGGTGATCCGTCCTGCACTGCCTGTGTGCTGTCCTGCATTTCCGGAGGGCAGTCCTGCATTTCCCGAACCATCCTTCATTCTGGTGACCCGTCCTGCATCCCGGCGGTGCCGGCCCGGTATACTGGTGGGATGTCCGCAGCAGAACACGCCCGACAGATCGCCAACCCTCACCGCCGCAACATCGCCATCATCGCCCACGTGGACCACGGCAAGACCACGCTGGTGGATGCGATGTTCGCCCAGGCGGGCACCTTCCGGGCCAACGAGCGGGTGGCGGAGCGGGCCATGGACTCCATGGACCTGGAGCGCGAGCGCGGCATCACCATCCTTGCGAAGAACACGGCGGTCCACTACCTCGACCACGTGATCAACATCGTGCGACACCCCCGGCCACGCCGACTTCGGGGGCGAGGTCGAGCGCACCCTGTCGATGGTCGACGGCGTGGTGCTCCTCGTCGACGCCTCGGAGGGCCCGCTGCCGCAGACGCGGTTCGTGCTGCGCAAGGCGCTCGAGCGGCGGCTCGAGCCGATCGTCGTCATCAACAAGATCGACCGCCCGGACGCGCGCGTGCAGGAGGTGCTCAACGAGGTCTACGACCTGTTCATCGATCTCGACGCGGACGAGGACCAGTTGGGCTTCCCGGTCATCTACGCCGTCGCGCGTGACGGCCAGGCGAGTCTCGACCCGAACGTGCGCGGCGAGACCCTCCAGCCGCTGTTCGACGCCATCATCGAGCACACGCCGCCGCCCAAGGGCGACCCGGAAGGCACCGCTGCAGATCCTCATCGCCAACCTCGACGCGAGCGAGTACCTGGGGCGCATCGCCGTCGGCCGCATCTTCAACGGACGGGTGAGGGTCGGCGACTTCGTCGCGCGTGTGCAAGCTCGACGGGACGCTGCAGCAGACGCGCGTCACGAAGCTGTTCGCCTTCGACGGCCTCAAACGGGTGGACGTCGAGCAGGCCGCCGCCGGCGACATCGTCTGCATCGCGGGCATCGAGGACATCACGATCGGCGAGACCGTCACCCATCCGGAGACGCCCAAGCCGATCCCGCCCATCGCCGTGGACGAGCCGACGGTGTCCATGATCTTCGGCGTCAACACCGCGCCGACCGCGGGTCGCGAGGGCACGTTCGTGACGTCGCGGCAGATCAAGGAGCGGCTGGAGCGGGAGTTGCTCGGCAACGTGTCGCTCCGTGTCGAACCGACCGACACGCCCGAGCAGATGCAAGCGTCATCGGGCGCGGTGAACTGCAGCTCTCGATCCTGATCGAGATGATGCGTCGCGAGGGCTACGAGCTCCAGGTGTCGCGGCCGGAGATCGTGACCAAGGACACACCCGAGGGCCGGCTCGAGCCAGTCGAGGACGTGGTGATCGACGTCCCCGAGGAGTTCCAGGGCGTGGTGATCGCCGCGCTCGGGATGCGCAAGGGCACCATGACGAAGATGGTGAACCACGGCAGCGGCCGGGTGCGCCTCGAGTTCCGGATCCCGGCGCGCGGCCTGATCGGGTTCCGGTCGCAGTTCCTCACCGACACCAAGGGAACCGGCATCATGAACCACATCTTCGCGGGCTGGGATCCGTGGCGCGGGCCCGATCCCGTCGCGTCCGACGGGGGCGCTCGTGGCCGATCGCACGGGCGTGGCGACGGCCTTCGCGATCTCGAACCTTCAGGATCGCGGCGAGATCTTCATCGACCCCGCCACCGAGGTGTACGAGGGCATGCTGATCGGCGAGAACTCGCGCACCAACGACCTCGACGTCAACGTGACGAAGGAGAAGAAGCAGACCAACATGCGCGCGTCGACGGCCGACGAGGCCATCCGCATCATCCCGCCGCGCAAGCTCGGTCTCGAGCGGCGCGATCGAGTTCATCAACGACGATGAACTCGTGGAGATCACGCCGAAGTCGATCCGTCTCCGCAAGAGGATCCTGGCGGCCAACCAGCGCCCGCGCCGGGACTGATCGCGGCACCAGGCCGGACCGGCATTGGCCCGCCTCCCTGAGGTCAGGCGGGCCTGTCGAGCGTGGCGCCGACGACGCCGAGCCTCTCCATGAGGTCGTGAAGGGCCGCCCGGCGCAGGGGCTTCGACAAGTACTCGTCCATGCCCGCAGCGAGGCAGCGCTCGCGATCGCCGGACATGGCGTGGGCCGTGAGCGCGACGATGGGTGTCCGCCTGACCCGGCGGCGCGCCTCCACGGCCCGGATTTCGGCGCAGGCCTGCAGCCCGTCGAGTTCCGGCATCTGTACGTCCATCAGGACCACATCGAAGCGCTCGCGGTGCCACGCCGCGACGGCCTCGCGGCCGTCGTGAACGGTGACGACAGCGCAGCCACGTGCCGTCAGCAACTGCTGGACGATCCGCAGGCTCGGCTCGTTGTCGTCGGCCACCAGCACGCGGGGCACGCGCTCGGCCCGGGGCACGGCGACGAGCGCGCTCGACGCCGCGGCGCCAGCGCCAGCGCGGCTCCGGGCCGCCGCCAGGACCGCCGCCACCGTCGGCCGGCGGAGCGGCTTGGCAATCGTCGGTAGCGGCGTCGACCCGCTACCCGCTGCGTCATCCGTCGTCAGCGCCAGTTCGACGACCGGCACGCCGGCCCGCGCTGCGGCAGCAGCCTCCGACCGTACGGTTTCGAGCAGATCCCGCCCGATCAACACGAGTCCCCAACGCCGCTCCAGGAGCTTCACCGCGAGCGCCGCCTCGTCGTCGGCGCACGTCACCGACGCGCCCCAGCCCTCCAGCCAGCCGGCCAGCACCTCGCGCGACGCCAGGTGCCTGTCGACGAGCAGCACCTGGCAGCCGGCCAGCTCGTGCGGCTTGGTCTCGCCTGCCAGGGCGGAGTCCTCGGTGAGTCCGACGGGCACGCGGAACTCGAAGGTGCTGCCGGCACCGTCGGCACTCTCGAACGTCATCGATCGACCCATCAGGTGCACCAGCCGTGCGCAGATGGCCAGGCCCATGCCGTCACCCTCGAAGAGATGGGGCGTGCCGGAGTTCGCGCCGGCCACCATGGCCCTGATGGTCCGCTGCCTGTCGGGCGGAATGCCCACGCCCGTGTCGACGACCCTGATGGCGAGCACGCCCCGAGGGGTCCGCTCCTGCGGGACCAGCTCGACGTGCACCTGCACGTGGCCCGCGTGCGTGAACCTGACGGCATTGCCGAGGACGTTGAGGAGCACCTGACGCAGTCGCGTCGGATCGGCCGTCACCCTCGCCGGCAGCGGGACGTCCTGGCTCCAGACCAGGTCGAGATCCTTCTGGTGGGCGCGCACGGCGACCGCTGCCAGCACGTCGTGGACGAGGCCTGCGAGGTCGAAGGACACCTCCTGCAGGTCGATGCGACCCGATTCGACCTTCGACAGGTCCATCACGTCGTCGATGACCGCGATCACGGCCTCGGACGATCGCCGGATCACCTCGAGGTACTCCTGCTGCTGCGGCGTCAGCCTCGTGTCGAGGGCCAGTTCGGTCATGCCGAGCACGCCGTTCATGGGCGTGCGGATCTCGTGGCTCATCGTCGCGACGAACTGGCTCTTGAAGCGGTTTGCGCTTTCCGCCCGTTCCTTCGCATCCAGGAGTTCCGCCGTCCGCCGGGCAACTTCCCGTTCCAGTTCGTCGCGGTGGCGCTGGAGGTCGCCGTCACGAGTCGACAGGTGCGACAGCATGCCGTTGAACGCCCCGACGAGCAGGCCGACCTCGTCGTCGGTGACCCGTGCGGGCAGGCGCACGTCGAAGCGCTCCGTGCGCATCACTTCGTCGGCGGCCAGGGACAACTGCCGTAACGGCGTCACGACATGGCGCTGGATTGCGGCGCCGACGGCGTAGGCCAGTCCGAGCGAGACGGCGAAGACGACGAGGAAGATGGCCAGCGTGTCGCGGCGGCCGGCCTGGAGGTGCCGTTGGTCGACCTCGACCAGCAGGGAACCCACGCAGCCGACGGGCAGACAGACATCACGGACCACGCGGAGGGACTGGCTGCCCTGCTCGATTCCCACCGGCGGCACCGTGAGAGGCGCCTCGGGCCCGGCCGTGCCCGACTGCTGCAGGAAGAGGCCGCCATCCTTCCGATAGAGCGCAGCCACGCGGAGATCGGTCCGGGGCCGCAAGGCTGCCAGGGCGCTCCTGCCGATGGCCGTGTCGCCCGAGGCCAGCGCGGCCGCGCTGTGTTCCCCGACCACGAGCGCAACGGCGTCGATCTCCCGCGCCAGCGAGGCGCGCGACAGTGCCCCGTCGAGGAGCATGAGCCCGACACCTGTCAGGGTCAGTGCCGAGGCGACGGCGGCGACGATCACCAGGATCAGCCGGCGACGGAGGGAATGGCGGAGCATGCGCGGGGAGTCCGCGCAGGTAATCGGCTGGCCGCCTCCGGAATTGAGGCGATCAGGTCTCGGCCGGCGCGTCTTCCTGTTCGAGTGGCTGAGGCGCGCGGCGCCAGCGGGTCAGCAGGACGCCGAGCGCGACGAGGGCGGCGCCGAGGAGCCGCAGCCCGGCCAGGCGTTCCCCCAGCCAGAGCATCGCCACGAGCAGGGCCGCCACGGGAACGACGTTCGAGTAGATCGACGTCCGCGACGACCCCAACTGTCGTACGCCGAGATACCAGGCCGTGTAGGAGAAGTTGAGCGCCAGCAGCGACGAGAACACGACGCAGACCCAGGCGACGATCCGCACCTCGGTCCAGCGAGTGATGGAGAGGTCCCCCAGGGCGAACGGAAAGAAGATCGACGCACCGATCGCCATGGAGAGCCCGGTCATCACGATCGGCGAGTACCGGGCGAGCAGCGGGCGACCGGCCACCGTGTAGACGGTCCAGCAGCCGACGCAGGCGATCATCATCAGGTCGCCCGTCGGAGAACTGACGCCCGCGACGGCGCCCCCGCCCACGATGAGCGTCACGCCCACGAACGAGAGCGCGGTGCCGAGCCAGTGCGCCAGCGGCAGCCGCTCGTGGCCCACGGCCGCTGATGCGATGCTGACGGCTGCCGGCGTGCAGGCGATGATGATCGACGCGTTCATGACGCTCGTGCGCGCGAGCCCCTCGATGAACAGGATCTGGTAGAGGAACTGGCCGACGACCCCGAGCAGGATCACGACACCCCAGTCGCGGGGCGTGAACCGGTACACGTGCTCGCGACGGCGGGAGCTGAAGATGACCAGGAGGAAGACCGCGGAGGCGATGAGGAGACGCAGCGCGTTGAAGGCGCGCGGGGGCACCTCCTGGAGCACGAACTTGATGACGCTGTAGTTGCTGCCCCAGATGATCGCGGTCAGCAGCAGGTAGAGGTCGACTCGCGTCATCGGTCGGCCCTGGCCGTGGGAGCCTGCGAACGAACGGAGGGTGGGGCGCGCCGGAGGCGGGCACGATGCCACGCCCCGGCGGATTCTTCGTTACGCCAGGCCGAGAGCGCCGGCGCGGACGAAGAAGATGATGAGCGACACGAGGAGCACGTAGATCACGAGCGACTCGATCAGCACCAGACCCAGCAGCAGGGCGCCGCGGATCTGATCGGCGGCACCCGGATTGCGGGCGATGCCCTCGGCTGCCGCGCTGACGGCCTTGCCCTGCGCCATGGCGCCGAACGCCGCGGCGATCGCGAGCGCGAAGCCTGCGGTCAGCACGGCCCACTGCGTCACGCCGGGCGCCACCGCGCCGGCGGCTGCTTCCTGCGCGTACACGGGCGAGAGCAGACCGGCTGCCGCCACCAGTACGAGAACTGCGGAGAACTTCTTCATCATGTCGATTGCCTCCTCGAGGCCCTTCACGTGCGTGTCGTCGGCATTACCTGAGTCGCGACCGTGAGTCGCGGGCGTCGCCTGTGGCGCGCCTGGGGTCGAGGTGCAGACCGGGGCCCGACGGTTGCCGAGATCTGCCGACCCAGCCTTGGCCCCCAGCTTCGCTCGGGGCTTCGGCGGGCGCCGTCGGCACGCCGAGGCGTGCCGACGGCTCCATGTGTGTCCTACGCAGCCGCGTGGGCGTGCGCGGGTGAGTCGCCGTGCGCGTGGCCATCGTCGTGATGGGCATCGTCGTGCCCATGCTCGACGTGCACCGCGCCCGCGAGATAGATGATCGTCAGCAGCGTGAAGATGTACGCCTGCAGCGATCCGGTGATGACACCGAGGAACATCATCGGCAGGGGCACCAGGAACGGCACGATGCTGGCCATGATGAGGACCACGAGTTCCTCGCCGTAGACGTTGCCGAACAGACGCAACGACAGCGACATCACGCGGGACATGTGGCTGATGAGCTCGATGGGCGCCATGATCGGCGCCACGAACAGCGGCACGCCCGGCGGGATGATGAAGTGCTTCACGTAGGCCACGGGGCCCTGCGCCTTGATGCCCTGCAGGTGGTAATAGACCCACACGGTGATGGCACAGCCCAGCGTCGTGCTGAGGTTGGCCGTTGGCGACATCAGGCCGGGAACCTTGCCGATCGCGTTGGCCAGGAAGATGAAGACGAAGATCGACCCGACCAGCGGCAGGAACTTCGGGCCGGCCGGGCCGATGTTCTCGGTCAGCAGGCCGTTGAGGAAGCCCACGATGTCTTCGAGGACGATCTGCAGCTTGCCGGGGTTGTCGACGCTGAACGTGGACCGCACCGCAAGGCAGAACACCGTGACCGCGAGCACGATCAGCGCGCTCATGACCAGGTGATCGGGAATCACCTGGAGGCCAGGGGTGTAGGCCATGCCGAGCAGGGAAGCCACCAGGGGCCCCAGCAGGCGGTTGACGACCTCGACGATCCAGAGTGTGTGATGTTCCATGGAACGGTTGGCAGGGTGCGGGGTGCCCGGTGGCCTAGCGCCAGGACCGGACCGCTTCCGCCAGCGCGGCGACGACCACCGCGGACACGCCCACCAGCACCCCCAGCGGGTGCAGGTGCAAACGGCCAATGATAACGTAGGCCGCCGCCAGCAGCAACGCGTGCCGCACCATGAGGCCTGCCGCGACCCGGGCGGGCGACACGCGTGGGCGCCCCTCCTCACCCGCCGGCGGCGGACCGATCGCCTCCACGGCCCTGGTGAGGGCGCGATGGCTGATGGCCAGCAGCAGGCCGCCGCCCAGCACGCCGCCCGCCAGCCGCCAGCCCCCCACCGCGGCAGCAACGACAGTGCTCACCGACACCACAATCTGCATGTCGCGCGCGAGCCGGTCAGCAACGGCTCGGGCGCCCCACGCGGACCTACTCATCCAGTCGTGCCTCGCGTGCCGTCGCGATCGGAACGGTCAGGAGGGCCCCCCGAACGCCCGGCGGCTGATTCGAACGACGTTGAGGACCGCGGCAGCGAACCCCATGCCGAAACCGATGAGCATGCCCCAGGGGTCCGTCCCGAAGGTCCTGTCGACCCAGAGTCCCGCAGCGGTGCCGAGGACCAGCGCCAGGACGAACGACAGGCCCAGCGTGCCCAGTTCGCCGACAGTTCGCCAGTAGCCCGAGGGCCGGGGAACGACCATCGACTCAGGGCTTCGGTTCGGTGCAGGGCGCCACGATTGGCGCGAAGGGGTCGGCCGGCGATGCCGTGCCGGACGAGGACGGCTGGCCACCGGGCGCGGCCGAGGCGGGCCGGGCAGGAGCAGCGACCGACCAGGCCAGCAGGCCGACGGCCATCAGCAGCGGGACGAGGAACCTGGGCATCTGAACGCCTCCGGCAACCGCGCGTCGCGGTGCGTCGTCGGAAGGATGCACCACGACGTGGGCCGACGGCCCTCGACTATACTCCAGAGACGGGGCGAGTCCCCGTAGGGATACCCTCCGATGCGACATCTGCTGACACTCCTCGCCGCTGCGACGATTGGTTCGTTCGTGATCACCCCGGCGGCCAACGCCCAGGGTACGGCCCGTCAGCGCTCGTTGTTGGTGTCGGCCGCCGGTGAAGACGGCATCCCCGTGGAGACGCTCGCACCCGAGGACGTCGTCGTCCGCGAGGACGGCGTGGCGCGCGAGATCCTGCGCGTGACGCGGTCGACCGAGCCTGTCGACATCACCGTGATCGTGGACAACAGCGTCGCGTCGCGTCGCGCCCTGCAGGACATGCGACTCGGGCTCGAGAAGTTCGTCACGACGTTTGCCGGCCCCCATCCCATCACGCTGATGACGGTGGCGGATCGCCCCACCGTGCAGGTCAACTCGACCACGGGCAAGGCGCAGTTGCTCAGCGGGGTCAAGCGCCTGTTCGTGCAACCCGAGGCCGGCGCGACCCTCGTGGAGGGCATCATCGAGGCGTCCAGGTCCATCGGCCGGCGCAAGCCGGCACGCGCCGCCATCATCGCCATCACGAGTTTCGGGGTGGAGTTCAGCGACCGCGGCTACCAGTTCGCGCTCGACGCCCTGGCCGACTCGGGCGCCACGTTGCACGTGCTCGAACTGCAGGACACGCAGCAGGCCAACGCGCAGAGCCCGAACCAGCGCGACAGGAGCATCGTGATCGACAGGGGCACGACCGAGACGGGCGGCACGCGCGAGTTGCTGCTGCTCAACCTCAGTCTCTCCGACGCCCTCCAGAAGGTGGGGCGTGTCGCGACGACGCAGTTCGAGGTGGTCTACGGGCGTCCCGACACGCTGATCCCGGCAAGGAAGGTCGAGGTGTTCTCGGCCCGCCCGACCCTGAAGATTCGCGCCAACACGCTGCAGGCGAATCGGGCCAGCCGATGATGCGGGTGCTCCTTCGCCGGGCGGTTCTCGGCGTGGCCGCCACCGTCTCGCTCTCCGCGGCCGTCGCCACGCAGACGCCGACCACGCCCGTGCCGGCCCAGCCATCCGCGCCGGCCCAGCCGCCTGCGGCGCCTCAGGACCCGCTCCCTCCGACCCCGGAACAGCCGACGTTCCGGGCCGGGGTCGAGGTCGTCTCACTCAACGTGACGGTCACCGAGCGCGACGGGCGGTTCGTGAGCGGCCTGCCCCAGGAGTCGTTCTCGGTCTTCGAGGACGGCGTCAAGCAGGAAGTCATCTTCTTCTCCGGCACGCAGTTGCCCACGGCGCTCGGCCTGCTCGTCGACACGAGCGCCAGCATGAACGAGAAGCTGCCCATCGCGCAGCAGGCCGCCATCGGCTTCATCGAGCGCATGCGCGCCGACGACATCCTGACGATCGTGGACTTCGACAGCCGCGCGGAGATCCTCCAGGGCTTCACGGCAGACCAGGCCAGGCTCGTCACGGCAATCAAGCGCACGACGGCAGGCGGCTCGACCTCGCTGTACAACGCGATTTACGTCGCCCTCAACGAGTTCAAGAAGATCCGCGCCGCGAGCGCGCAGAACGAGGTCAGGCGGCAGGCCATCGTCGTGCTGTCGGACGGCGAGGACACGTCCAGCCTCGTGCAGTTCGAGGAGGTCCTCGAACTGGCCAAGCGCACGGAGGTGGCCATCTATGCCATCGGCCTGAAGGACGGCTCGGCCAGGACGCGACCGATGGGCGGCTTCAGCGAGGCCGACTTCGTGCTCAAGCAATTCGCCCAGGAGACCGGCGGCAAGGCTTTCTTTCCGACGAGCGCTGACGAACTGGCCAGCATCTACGGGGCCGTGGCCGACGAACTGGCCGCGCAGTACACCCTCGGCTACGCGTCGCGCAACGTACGGCGCGACGGACGATGGCGCCGCGTGGTGGTCCGCGTGGAGCGGCCCAACACGGTGGCGCGGACCAAGCAGGGATACTACGGGCCCACCGAGTAGGGGCCCCTCGCCGACATGAGCCTCGTGCTTCTGTATGCCGCGGCGCTGGCCGGGTACGTGTGGCACTTCGTCACCCGCCGGGCGCTTGCCGGTCGCGTCGCGACCGGATTGCTGATGCTCGCCGTGCTCGTCCACACGTTCGTGCTCGGCATGTACACGATGGAACTCGGCGTGCCGCCCATGGCCGGGCGCACGGGCGCCGTCTCGACGTTCGTCTGGATGCTGGCCGTCTCCTACCTGTCCATCGAAGTCTCCACCGACGAGCGGGGCATCGGCATCTTCGTCACGCCGCTGCTGCTCGCCCTGCAGGGCCTCGTGGCCCACGGCGAGATGCCCACCGACGTCCCGCAGTACTTCGCGACGCCGTTCGTGGCGGTCCACGTCGGTGCGTTGCTGTTCGCCTACGCGAGTTTCGCGCTGGCCTGCGTGGTCGGCATCACCTACGTCCTGCTGTTCCGCGAACTGAAGCACCGCGCACCGGGCGTCTTCTTCCAGCGCCTGCCCTCCCTGCAGGTGCTCGACAGGATGAACATGCGGGCGGTGTCCATCGGCTGGCTGCTGCTCTCGATCGGCCTGGTCGGGGGCGCCGTCTGGCTTCGCACCGTGAGCGCGCAGATGGCCGACGACCCGCGCCTCCCGCACATGACCATCACCGACCCGAAGATCCTGATGGCGGTCGTGACGTGGGTCGCGTACGGCCTGCTCCTGGCATCGCGCCGATGGGCCGGCCTGACCGCGCGCAAGGCCGCATGGCTGTCGGCTGTCGGCTTCGCCCTCGTGCTGCTCAACTTCCTGCCCGTGGCGTACTTCTTCGCCCGGAGCCACAACTTCGCCTGATGCACCTCGTCCTCGTCGGCCTCAGTCACCACACAGCGCCACTCGAGGTGCGCGAGCGGATCGGCATCAGCCGCTCCATGGTGCCCGCGGCCCTGGACCGCCTCGCCAACGAGGGCTGCGACGACGCGGTGCTGCTGTCCACCTGCAACAGGACCGAGGTCTACGCCGTGGCCGCGGATCCGGCGGCGATGGGCGAGCGCATCATCGGCTGCCTCACGGACTACAGGGGCGTGAGCCGCGACGACATCGACGCCGCCCTCTACGTCCGCACCGACGCCGATGCGGCACGCCACCTGTTCCGCGTGGCGGCCGGCCTGGACTCCCTCGTCGTCGGGGAGCCCGAGATCCTCGGCCAGGTGAAGGAGGCCTACAAGATCGCGAGCGAGGAACACGGCACCGGGAGCGTCATCAACCGCCTGTTCCACGGCGCGTTCGCGATCGGGAAGCGCGTGCGTACCGACACGGGGCTGTCCGAGGGGGCAGTTTCGCTCAGTTACGCGGCGCGGACGCTCGCGCGGAAGATCTTCGGCGACCTGTCGCCGCTTCACGTCGTCGTGTTCGGCGCGGGCGAGATGGCGCGGTTGTGCGCCCTGCACTTCCACGAACACGTCGCCAGCACGACCATCGCCAGTCGGAGCCGCGACCACGGCGACACGCTCGCGGGCGAGATCAACGGGCAGGCCACGACGTGGGAGGCTCGCCTCGACGCCATGGCCGGCGCCGACATCCTCGTATCGGCGACCGGCGCCCCCGACGTGGTGCTCACCCACGCCGACATGCGTCGCGTGCTCGCGTCGCGCCGCGGACGGCCCCTGTTCGTCGTCGATCTCGCCGTGCCTCGCGACGTCGCGCCCGAGGTGGCCGGCATCGAGGAGGTGTTCCTCTACAACATCGACGACCTTCGCGGCATCGTGCAGGAGAACCTGGCTCGCCGCCGCGATGCGGTCTCGAAGGCCGAGCGGCTCGTCAACGACGAGGTCGCTGCCTGGTACACGTGGCTGCGATCGCGCGCGGCAATCCCCACGGTCGTCGCCCTCCGGACGCGTTTCGAGCGGCTCCGGCAAGCCGAACTCGAACGGCTCGCGCCGAAGATCGCGGGCCTCGGCCCGGACGCCCGTGCGCGCGTCGACGAGATCACGCGCCTCATGGTCGAGAAACTGCTGCTCACGCCCACCGAGCAGCTCAAGGCCATCGACGACCACGAGACCATGGATGCCTGCTCCTCGGCCCTCCGTCGACTGTTCGCGCTCGACGAGGATGCGGCCGCGGTCGCGGCCGACAAGGCCGACGTCGACCCCGCACGACCAGGACCCCCGCGATGACGACGACGTGGCGGATCGGCACCCGCGGCAGCGCGCTCGCTCTCTGGCAGGCCAACACCGTCAAGGCCCGCCTCGAGGCCATCGGCGTGGCGCCCTGCGAGATCGTCGTGATCAGGACCGCCGGCGACAGGCTGCAGGAAGCCCCCCTGTCGGACGTTGGCGGCAAGCGCCTGTTCGTGAAGGAAATCGAGGACGCGCTGATCGAGGGCGAGATCGACCTCGCGGTCCACAGCGCCAAGGACATGGCCGTGGTGCTGCCCGGCGGGCTGCACGTGGCAGGCGTGCTCCCGCGCGCCGACGCGCGCGACGCCGTGGTGCTGCCCGACGCACACGGCCTGTCCGACGCGACCCTGGCCCAGTTGACCGCCGCCCTCGGCAGCGCGCCGCGGATTGGCACGAGCAGCGTGCGACGGGTGGCGCAGCTGCACAGGCGATTCCCCGGAGCCGAATTCCTGCCCGTGCGCGGTAACGTCGACACCCGCCTGCGCAAGCTCGACGCGGGCGAGTACGACGCGCTCGTGCTCGCGGCTGCCGGCCTGCACCGCCTGGATCGCGGCGGACGCATCAGCGGCTGCCTGCCGGTGGATGCCTGCATCCCGGCCCCCGGTCAGGGCGTCGTCGCCGTCGAGTGCCGTGAGGACGCCGAGGAGATCACGCAGACGCTCGTGGCGATGAGCGACAGGGCCGCGGACGTGGCCCTGCGCGCGGAGCGTGCGGTCGTCGCGGCGCTCGGGGGCGGGTGCCAGCTCCCGCTCGGAGCGCATTGCCGGCTGGTTGACGACGGGAGCCTCGAGCTGCTGGCCTGCGTCACGTCGGTCGAAAGCGACAACGAGGTCCGCGCGATAGGCTTCGGTGACCCATCCGATCCCGAAGCGCTTGGCGAGCAGGTGGCCGAGCGGCTGATCGCGGATGGCGCGGGCGAAATCCTCGATGCGATGCGTGCCTACGACGGCCCGCTGCCGGACCACGAGTGAAGGGCCAGCGGCCGCCAGGGCCGCGTACGGCTCGGCCGCCGCGAAGCTCTGGCGCCTGTCTTCACGCGGTCGGCAGTAAGATGCGGGCATGACTCCCGTGTCCATCGTGGGCGCCGGTCCCGGAGACCCCTCCCTGATTTCGGTGCGTGGCCTTCGTTGCCTGACCCGTGCCGACGTCGTCGTGCACGACGCGCTCATCGACCCGAGGCTGCTGCGCATGGCGCGTCCGGACGCCGAGTGCATCGACGTCGGCGATGCCGCGCCGGACGAAGCGGCGCAGGATGCCATCTGCCTGCTCGTGGCCGAGAAGGCCCGCGAGGGCAAGTACGTCGTACGCCTGAAGTGGGGCGACCCGTTCGTCTTCGACAGCGGCGGCAAGGAAGCGCTCTTCCTGCACGAGCAGGGGATCGGGTTCGACGTGGTGCCGGGCATCCCGGCGCTGGTCGGCATCCCGGCCTACGCCGGCATCCCTGTGACCTACCCCGGTTCGGGCGACACGCTCACCTTCATCCGGGGGTACGAGGACGGCGACGAGCGGACGCCCGACCTGGACTGGAGCCAGTTGGCCAAGGTCGACGGCACGCTGCTCTGCTACGCCGGGCCGCGGCAACTGGCGAGAGTCGCCAGTTCCCTGCTCGCCCACGGGCGGCCAGCCGACGACTCGGCCGCGATCGTCTACGGCGGGACGACGCCGCAACAGCGCACGACGGCCGGCACGCTGAAGAGCCTGCACGAGCAACTGGACGCCCATCCCGCCCACGCGCCCGCCGTGCTCGTCGTCGGCCCCGCGACAGGCCTTCGCGAGCACCTCCGCTGGTTCGACGAGCGCCCGCTGTTCGGCACCCGCATCGTCGTGACGCGCTCGCGCGAGCAGGCCGGGGAGTTCGTGGACCACCTGCTCGAGCTCGGTGCCGACGTCATCCAGGCACCGTCCATCCGTATCGAGGCCCTCGACGACTACGACGAGGTGGACCTCGCCATCGCGAGTGTCCCGACCTATCACTGGCTCGTGTTCACGAGCGCCAATGGCGTCGATCACTTCATGCGTCGGGCCCTGGGGCGGATGCGCGACATTCGCGATCTCCATGGCCCGCGGATCTGCGCCGTGGGCCCCGCGACGGCCGACCGCCTGCAGCGCCTGCACCTGCACGTGGACGTGATTCCCGACGAGGATCGCGCCGAGGGCGTCGTCGCCGCGCTCAAAGCCACCGGCAGCCTCGTCGGCCAGCGGATCCTCATGCCGCGGGCCGACATCGCACGCGAGTCGCTGCCAGACGAACTCCGCAAGGCCGGGGCCGAGGTGGACGACATCGCTGCCTACAGGACGGTACGTGCGGCCTGGGGGCAGGAGGGGCAGCCCGACATCTACAAGCGCCTGCTCGAAGGCGGCGTGGACATCGTGACGTTCACGAGCGCGTCGAGCGTGCGACACTTCGTCACCAATCTCGGCGAGGAACAGGCGGCGGACCTCCTTCAGCCGGTCGCCGTCGCCTCGATCGGGCCAGTGACGGCCGAGGCCGCACAGCAACTGGGCGTGACCACCAGCATCATGCCCGGCGCGCCCTACACCATCGCCTCCCTCACCGACGCCATCGTCGCGCACGTGCGAGCGCGCCGGCAGGGCGCCTCATAGCCTCCTGTCCATGGCACTCGACCTCACCAACCGTCCTCGCCGACTCCGCCGCACGCCCGGGCTCCGCGCGCTCGTGCGCGAGACCCACCTCGAACCGTCGCAGTTCATCTATCCGCTGTTCGTCTGCCCGGGCGAAGGCATCCGCAAGCCGATCGGCGCGATGCCGGGGGTCGCGCAGTTGTCGGTCGACGAGATCGTGGCCGAGGTCGGCGCGGCGGCGACCGACGGCGTGACGTCCGTTCTGCTCTTCGGCCTCCCGTCACACAAGGACGAACGCGGCAGCAGCGCGAGCGACCCAAACGGCCCCGTGCAGCAGGCGGTGCGGGCGATCCGCGCCGCGCATCCGCAGACCGTGGTCGTCACCGACGTCTGTCTGTGCGAGTACACGTCGCACGGGCACTGCGGCATCGTCACCAACGGCATCGTCGAGAACGACCCGACCGTCGAACTGCTCGTCGAGGAGGCGATCTCGCACGCGGCGGCCGGCGCCGACATCGTCGCGCCGTCGGACATGATGGACGGCCGCGTCGGCGCCATCAGGGCGGGTCTCGATGCCGCGGGCCACGTGGACACGGCGATCATGAGCTACGCGGCCAAGTACGCCTCGGCGTTCTACGGGCCGTTCCGCGAGGCCGCGGAATCGACGCCCGCCTTCGGCGATCGACGGAGCCACCAGATGGATCCCGCCAACGCCCTCGAGGCGCTGCGACAGGTGGCGCTGGACATCGACCAGGGCGCTGACGTGGTGATGGTCAAGCCCGCGCTGCCCTACCTGGACATCCTGTGGCGCGTGAAGGAGACCTTCGGCGTGCCGACGGCCGCGTACCACGTGAGCGGGGAGTTCTCGATGGTCAAGGCCGCCGGCAGCAACGGGTGGCTCGACGAACAGCGGGCGATGATGGAGTCGCTGACCTGCATCCGCCGGGCCGGGGCCGACGCGATCATCACGTACTACGCGAGAGACGCCGCGCGCCTGCTCGGGTAGCGGCGGGCGACTCGGAACGAGAGGCCCCGTGAGGGGTACGCCTCACCGTGGAGCGAGGACGAACACGCATGGGACTGCGAAAGGTGACGCGCTCGGAGAAGCTGTTCGCGCGCGCGCAGGGTGTGATGCCCGGGGGCGTGAACAGCCCGGTCCGGGCCTTCAAGGCCGTCGGCGGCACGCCACGGTTCATGAAGAGCGGCAAGGGCGCCTACATCCGGGACGAGGACGGCAGGACGTACCTCGATTTCGTGATGTCGTGGGGTCCGCTCATCCACGGGCACGCGCCACGGGGGCTGCTCTCGGCGCTCGCGGGCGCAGCCAGGCACGGTACGAGTTTCGGCGCGCCGACGCGGCTCGAGGTGGAGATGGCCGAGGCGGTTCGCACGCTGGTGCCCTCCATGGAGCTCGTGCGGTTCACGAGTTCGGGCACCGAAGCGGCGATGAGCGCGCTCCGCGTGGCCCGCGCCGCGACAGGCCGGGAGGCCGTCCTCAAGTTCGCGGGCTGCTACCACGGCCACGCCGACGGCTTCCTCGTGGAGGCCGGGAGCGGGGCGATCACGCTCGGCGTGCCGACCTCGCCCGGTATCCCTCGCGCGGCCGCTGCGCTCACGCTGACCGCCCGCTACAACGACCTGTCGTCGGTGAGGGACATCGCCGCGCGCGTGAAGGGAGACCTCGCCGCCGTCCTCGTCGAGCCGATTGCGGGCAACATGGGCCTGGTGCCGCCGGAGCCAGGATTCCTCGAGGGGTTGCGCGAGGTGTGCGACCGCACGGGCGCCCTGCTCGTCTTCGACGAGGTCATCAGCGGGTTCCGCGCATCGAGAGGCGGCGCGCAGCACCTGCTGGGCGTGCGACCCGACCTGACCTGCCTCGGCAAGGTCATCGGAGGGGGCCTGCCCGTGGGAGCCTACGGTGGCCGCGAGGACCTCATGCGCATGGTGGCGCCCGACGGCCCGGTCTACCAGGCCGGTACGCTCTCTGGTAACCCGCTCGCGATGACGGCAGGACTCTGGGCGCTCTCGCAGCTGACCGACAAGCTGTACGCGCGCCTGGAGCGGCTCGGCGCGCTGCTCGCCGAGGGGTTGTCCGATGCCGCGCACCGCGCGGGCGTGGACGTGAGCATCAATCGCGTGGGGTCGCTGCTGACGGTCTTCTTCCTCGACCGCCCGGTGATGAACTACGACGATGCGAAGGCGTCGGACACCGTGGCGTACGGGCGGTTCTTCCAGGCGATGCTCGACAGGGGCGTCTATCTGCCCCCGTCTCAGTTCGAGGCGTGGTTCCTCTCTGGAGCGCACAGGACCAGCGACATCGACACGGCTATCCGTGCCGCACGCAAGGCCTTCACGGCCGCGTCCAGTCAGGGATGACGGAACGGCAGGCGCGAGGCTACTCCTTGGTCGCCTTCACCTTCGCCCATCGACGCTTCTGGGCCTCGGCAATCCGGCGGCGCGCGTCGGCACTGAGCTTCCGCTTCTTGCGGACCTTCGGCGCGGCGGCGGGAGCCGCTTCGGCCTTGGCCGCGGGCGCCGCGCTCCGCGCAGACGCTCGAAGCGCGCGAGCCCGCGACTCGAGGGCCTGCAGGCGTTGACGCGTGCTCGCAATTTCCTGTTCGAGACCCTGAAGGGCCCATGTGACCAGTTCGCTATTGGTGCTGGTCATTCCGCTCTTGGTGGACTTGCGTGACTTCTTGGCCATCGATGTGTGCTCCGGGAGAGGGAAAGCGTAAGTACGGGACAAGCATACCCCGCTTCGCTGGCGATGCAATCCGGCGCGAAGATCGGTGGCATGCCTCGCGCAGGCTCGATCCGTCGGTCGACACACGGCGCAGCGCGCCATGTCTCCTGACTTAGGGGCCACTTATCGGCGCGCGTGTACGTCACGTAGGCTGGCCCGCGGGCGCCCTGGTTCTCGGCCTGCAGGCCGCGCTGTTGCTCGAACACGTCTGTAGCGGATAACGTCTCCCTGTTCGTATGGCCACTCGACGCTGGCTCCCGATCGTGATCGGCGTCCTGCTGGTGCTCCTTGCAGGCATGGGCGCATTGGTCGGCAGCTGCGCGTACCTGATACGCCAGCAGGTGCGGGTCGACCAGTCGTCTTCGATAGACGACTACGAGCGGGAGGCCTCGCGCATCCTGCAGCGGTTCGAGGGCGTGACGCCACTCATCGAGGACGGCCCGTCAGGCCCGACCTTCTCCCGACGGGCACTCGCGGCGCGACGATCGCGCGGGGGATCCATCAGTAACCTCAGGATCCTCGTGTTCTCGACCGACGAGCGCAAGCTCGTACGGCTGACCATTCCCATGTGGCTCCTGCGCCTGTCGCCTGACGGGCGCATGGACATCAACGCCGACGACGTCGACCTCGACGACGTGCGCCTGTCCATCATGGACCTCGAGGCTGCCGGCCCCGGGCCGGTCTTCGTGCGCAAGCGCGACGACTCGCGGGTGCTCGTCTGGACCGAGTAAGTGTCCCCATCCTCGGACAGCAACGCTGGTACGAGGATGGAGCGCTTGCGACCGGGGCTACCGTGAAGGCCGCTGCCGGTAAGCGCGGCGTGAGCCACCGGCCCCTCAGCCGAGGCGCAGGAACCGTCGCATACGCACGACGAGCGACGAAGACGCCTCGACGGATGGGAGGTGCCTGTGGGCGGTGCCCGCGGTGATCGACTGGAGCTCGAGTCGGCGCCGCGACACGGCCTCGGCCAGTGTCTCCAGCACGCGCGGCGAGGTGTCCGCGAGTTCCCGCAGGACCGTGTCGTCGAGTTCGAAAACGACAGCGTCCACGATGGCAGTCACCGTCGCCGATCTCGCTTCCCCCGTGAGCCACGACATCTCCCCGAAGATGTCGCCGGGAGCGAGGCGCGTCACCTCCTGGTCGTCAGGACCCAGGCTCACGCGCACGAGGCCGCGCGCCACCAGGAAGCTCGTACGGCCCGTGTCGCCCTGACGGACGATCACCTCCCCTGCCCCGAACATGCGGGCGCGCGCCGACGACGCCAGGCGCGCTCGGGCCTCGGCCTCCAGGCCGCCGAGCAAGGCGCTGCTGCCGATGAGCAGCGGCAGGTCGGCCTTCTCGGGCAGGGCCACCGCCGGTAGCGGCCCCGGGTTGTACTCGACCTGAATGGGGAACGGAATCTCGAGCCCGTGCCGCTGGAACGCGTACCAGATGGCCGTCCGCATCTGGTCCTGCACGATCGACGAGCGCTCCATGTCCTGCACGAAGCAGCGCGCGCGGTAGGTGATGGACGAACTCGAAAAGTCGACGACGAGCACGTCGGGCGGCGGGGACGTGAGCGCGAGGGGCACGCGCGTCAGGGCTTCGGCCATGACGGCCTTCACCTGATTGGGGGGCGACGCGTACGCGACGCCCACGTCCACGACGATGCGCGTCGGGGGGGACGGCTCCGAGAAGTTGACGATGGCGCCGTCGGCGAGGCTGCTGTTGGGCACCGACACGAGCGTGATCTCGCGGGTGCGCAGCACGGTGGCGCGCCACGAGATCTGCGTGACACGTCCCTCGTGATCGCCGACACGGATCCAGTCGCCGACCTTGTACGGCTGGTCCACCTGCAGAGCGAGCCCGGCGATCGCGTTGCCGAGCGTGTCCTGCAGGGCCAGGCCGAGCACGACCGCGCCTGCCGCCGCCGTGAGCTGGAGACGGTCGTTGAAGAAGACGACGACCACGGCGGCAAACAGCGCCACCGTGATCGCGTCCTGGAGGATGGCTGGCAGGTTGGCGGGAAGGCGGTCCTCCCCGAACGGGTTCACCGCCAGCACGACGAGCAGGTTGCTGGCGGCGAGCACCAGCAATACGGGCTCGATGGTGGTCAGCGTGCCGGCGATGCCGGGCGACGTGCCCGGCCACAGCGCCAGTGCGTGGGCTGCCAGGTAGCCGATGGCGAGCGCCACCGACAGCACGAGCTTGCGCTTGACGTAGCTGTTGCGGGTGCCGGTCCTCGCGGCGAGCGCGAGGACCAGGACCAGCACGCCGATCAGGACCGGGATCGCCAATCAGTCGGCCTTACGTCAGCGATCCAGCCTTCTTGAACGCCTCCAGCTCGGCAGGCGCGATCTTCACGGCCACGACCGCCGGATTGGGACCACCCTTGGCGTCCTTCTCCGGGTCCAGACCTCGAGCACCGCCGGAGCCGACGACCTGGGCCGACTTGGTCTCGCTGCCACCGCCAGAGACGAGGCTGCCGAGGCCGAAGCCCTTCTTCTTGGGTTGGGCCGGCTCGTCGGCCTTGGCCGTCGTGCCCGACTTGCTCTTCGCATTCGAGCCTCCAGCAAGACCGCGGGTGCCGGCCGAGACGGTGGCGATCTGCGACTGCGGCACGGGCTTGTACGTGATCGTGGCCTTGTAGCGGGCCGCCACGAGTTGCGTGCCCGTCAGCTTGCTCTTCGCGATCGTCGACGTGAGCTTGTCCTGACGGGCCTGCATCTCGGGGTGCGAGCTGAAGAGCCCGCGCTTCTCGGTGGCGCTCTTGTTGCGCTCGGACAGCGTGGTCAGGAAGCTGCCGAGCCCCTGCGGCGCGTAGCCAGCCTTGCTCGTCAACGTGATCCCCTGCGTGTCGGCCTGGCCCTCGTCGCCGCGGCTGTAGGCATTGTCGAGGATGTTGTTGTACGCCGCGTTGGCGAGGAACTCGATGAGCGCGTTGCCGCCGGCGACCTCCTCGGCCGCCGCGCTCTTGATGGTGTTCTTCTTGAGCGAGTCGATCGTGTGTTCCTCGGTGACGTGCACGATCTCGTGCGCCAGCACGCCCGCGAGTTCGGCCTCGTCCTTCATGAGCGCGAGCGCCCCGCGCGTGATGTGCACGTAGCCATGGGGAGCGGCGAACGCGTTGACCGCGTCGGTGTCGAGCACGATGAACGTCCACGGCAACCCGGGCTTCGTGCTCTTCTCGGTCACCGTCCGGCCGACGAGGGTGACGTACTTGTGGACCGCCGCGCTCTGGACCACGCCGTACCGCTGCCGCACCAGTTCGCTCACCTTCGAGCCGAGCGCGGCCTTCTCCTCGTCGGTCCAGCGGAAGTCGTTGATCTGCTTGGCGCGCTTGGCGCCCTGCTCGATCAGCCCGAATTGGGCCGCAGCCGGCGCGGCAAGCCCCAGCAGCAACGGGAGTGACAGCACGATGCGAGTGATGTTCACGATGCCTGACCTTCCTGCGCCGGGCATGCCCGACATGTCGACGCGTCGAGTGGGTGGCGCTTACGCATGCGCCTGGCCTGTCTCGACGACCACCTCGAAGATATCGACAGCCACGCTCTTTCCCTTCACGACGACACTCCCCAGGGGGCGGAGGGTCCGGGGAGTCCGCAGTTGCCGGCGCGTGGCGTCACTGATGATGATCGACGTCCCGTACTCCTTGTTCAGCGACTCCAGCCTGGCGCCCAGGTTCACCGCGTCGCCGATGACGGTATAGCTGCGCACCTGCCGTGAGCCGATCGTACCGGCAATCATCTCGCCGGAGTTGATCCCGATCCCGATCCCCAGCGTCGGGCGCCCCTGAGCCGCCCATCCGCGATTCAACTCCTCGAGCGCGATGACCATCGCCACAGCCGTCGCGACAGCGTGCTCCGCGTGGTCCTCGTCGTCCAGCGGGGCTCCGTAGAGGGCCATCACCATGTCGCCGACGAACTTGTCCAGCGTCCCGCGGTGCTCGAACACGACGTCGACCATCCGCGAGAAGTACTCGTTCAGTTGCTGGACGAGCGCTTCCGGGTCTCCCCGCTCCGACAGCGTGGTGAACCCCCGCATGTCCGAGAAGAGCACGGACATCACCCGACGCTTGCCCCCGAGTTCGGCCAGCGACGGGTTGGCCAGCACCTGCTCGTAGACGTCCTTCGACAGGTAGCGCGAGAACAGACTGCGCACCTGCCGCTTTTCCCGGCCCTCGACGACGTACTGGTAGGCGAACCCGCCGCCGGTGGCGAGCAGCCAGCCCAGCGTGGCCGGCACCACGGGCACCCAGAGACCGCGCCCGAAGGCCAGCAGCGCGGCCAGGTGGACCGACGCGAGGAGACCGACAGCCCCTGCCAGGCCCAGCGTCACGCGGGCCGGCATGACCGCATACCTCGCACAGACGGAAACGAGGAGCGCCAGCAGAACGCACAGCCACGGCGCCAGCCTGTGAATGACGCGGCCCGACAGGATCATGTCGGCGACATTGGCGTGAATGTGCGGGCCGGCCATCGCCCCCGTCGCCCCGAGGGGGACGGCGAAGACGTCCTTGAGGCCCACGGCCGTCGCACCGATGAACACCAGGCCCCCCGTGAACGCAGCCGGATCGACGAGAGGCTTCTGCCCCTCCAGCAGCTGCTGCTCCGAGTAGAAGAGGTCGTAGAAGGAATACGTCCTGTAGGTCGGCGTCCGGCCGTCGGGGAGCACCGCGGGCCCTCGGTAGCGAATCAGCGCGCGGCGTCCGCGGGCCGCCGGCCCCTCCTGGCCCTCGAATCGGGGGATGTCCACGCCCGGCGCCGGCAACCGCGTGGCGCCGAGCACGAGGTCGTCGGCCTCCAGGCGGATCGAATCGCTCGGCAGGTCCATCATGACCTGCGCGGCCGCAACGCCGAACGCCGGCAGGAAGACCCCGTCGCGTCGGACGAAGGGGATGATCTGCCGCACCGGCCCGTCCTCGTCGACGAGCATCACGTTGTGGCCGAGCGCGCGCGAGGCGTCGCCCAGCCCCGGGAAGGGCCCCGAAAGCCCGGGACGCAGGTCCACGCTGTCGTCGAGGCGGTACGCGCCTTGTGGCGCCGACCTCAGCGTCCGGTCCACGTCGTCTGCGCCCGTCGCGCCCTCGTAGACGCCCTCCGCGAGGTGAATGACGTTGCCGGCGGCCCTGGTCGAGTCCACGAGGGCCTTGTCGGACTCGGCGCCCGTCCACGTGGTCCCCCCGGCATCGAAGCCGGTCCGACGGTCCCTGTCGGTGAGGCTGACGTCGTAGGCGACGGCCCTGGCGGGTCCGCGGGCAAGGAAGTCGACGACAACGGCGTGGACGAGGCGTGGCCACGGCCAGCGCCCGACAACCGGTTCCAGGCGCCGCAGGCTGATCTCGTCGATCTCAACAACGGAGATCGCCTGGTTGGCGTTGGCCGGATCGACGGTCCAGCGCATGTCCAGGTCGTACAGCTTCGACTCGGCGACGCGGAAGAAGGGCAGTTGTCCGAGCAGCAGGCCAGCGACGCCGGCGACGAGCCCGGCAGCGGTGGCAAGGAGCAGGCGGGATCGCATGGGCACCCTTCGACTCAGGACCGAGCCCGGGCTGAAACGACAAGGCCCCGCAGGGCGGGGCCGGTCGGCGGGCTGAGCGCCATGGTTGGTAGCGGTACGGGGATTCGAACCCCGGTCCCGTGGCTGAGAACCACGTGTCCTAACCCCTAGACGATACCGCCGCCCAGGCACACAGACCTCTAAGACTACGGGCGCGGCGGTCGGGCTGTCAAACCGATTCTCGGCCGTCGTCATTCGGCCGTCGGCCGTCGACGTTGCACGTTCGACCCTTCGGCGTTCGGCGTTCGGCGTTCTGTATGATCGCCAGGATGCGCACGCTGCTCGGGTTGCTCCTGCTGATCCTCGTCGCGCTGGGCCTCGTCTGGTTCCTTGCCGGGCGGGCGGCGGGTCCCACCATCACAGTTGAGGCGCCGGCGGCCGTCATCGGCCAGCGGACGCCCCTCCGAATGGAGGTATTCGCGCCCGGTGGCACCCTCACCGCCCTGGACGTGAGCCTGGAGCAGAAGGGTCAGCCGCTTCCGCTGGGCTCGCTGGAGGCGCCTGGGCCGCTGGCGTTCGCTCCGGCCGCCGATCGGGTGGCCGTGACGGGCGAGATAGGCCGCCAGGCGGCGCCGGCCCTCGCGTCGGGGCCAGCCACGATCGTCGTCCGTGCCACCAGGCCTGTCCTCTTCGGCCTGCGTCAGGTGTCGTCGATGGTGCGCAAGGACGTACAGGTACGCCTTGCGCCGCCGACGCTGGCGGTCCTGTCGCAGTTCCACTTCATCAACCAGGCCGGTGCGGAGATGGTGGTCTACCAGGTGACGCCCGCGGATGCGCTGTCTGGCGTGCGCGTCGGCGACCTGGAGTATCCCGGCCATCCGGCAGCGGGCGCCGGCATCCCCAATGCGGCGCCGGGCCTGCGGGTGGCGTTCTTCCCGTTCCTCTACCATCAGGCCCCGGACACGCCCGTGACCCTGTGGGCGCGCGACGATGCCGGCAACACCGGCCAGGCGAGCGTCGACGCGAGGGTGTACCCGAAGCAGTTCCGCAAGAGCACCATTCCGCTCGACGATCGATTCCTGCAGAAGGTCGTCCCGGCGATCCTGCAGGCGACGCCGGACCTGCAGGTGCAGGACCCGGGCGACCTGCTGGCAAGCTACCTCGTCATCAACCGTGACCTGCGGCGGCGCAACAACGACACCATCCGCACGATCGGCAGGACGAAGTCCGCGCCGGAGCTCCTCTGGCGCGGCCCGTTCCGGCAGATGGTGAACTCGGCCGTCGAGGCCGGGTTTGCCGACGACCGCACCTACGTCCATCAGGGCAAGCCCGTGGACCAGCAGGTACACCTCGGCTTCGACCTCGCCTCCACGCAGAACGCGCCCATCCTGGCGGCCAACCGCGGTGTCGTCGTGTTCGCGGGGTACCTGGGCATCTACGGCAACTGCGTCATCCTCGATCACGGCATGGGCCTGCAGTCGCTCTACGCCCACCTCAGCTCGATCGGCGTGCAGGAAGGCCAGACGGTCGAGATGAACGCCGAACTCGGCCGCAGCGGTCAGACAGGCCTGGCCGGCGGCGACCACCTGCACTTCACGATGGTCCTGCACGGCGAGTTCGTGACTCCGGTGGACTGGTGGAGCACGCAGTGGATCGAGGATCGCGTCATGCGCAAGCTGCGCGCCGCGGGAGCGACGGCAACGATGCAGGGAGGTAGTCAGTAATGTAGGACAGCCGCCGGGAATGCAGGACGGCTCCTGGCAATGCCGGATGGTCCTCAGTCATGCAGGACACTGCCATCGTGGATTCTTCGGAGGCCTCCTGCATTGCAGTGAAGAATCCTGCATTCTTTTTTCCGAGTCCTGCATTTCGGCGAACAATCCTGCATTCTCTTGCCGAGTCCTGCATAATCGCTGTTCGGGGCGCTGGTACCCGAACACGGCCATGCAGCCCCACGCCCTCGCCTACCCCCTGTCTTCGAGCCGCATGTCGGACTACCTGCAGCTCACGAAACCGCGCCTCAACCTGCTCGTGGTGTTCACGACGGGCGTGGGGTACTGGCTCGGGGTCGCCGGCCACGTCGACTCCGTCGTCCTGCTCCACACGGTGATGGGCACGGCGCTGGTCGCTGGCGGGTCGGCCGTCCTGAACCAGTTGTACGAACAGGACGTCGACGCGCTGATGGCGCGGACGCGGCTGCGTCCCCTGCCAGACGGCCGCATGACGCCGTGGCGCGCCTTCACCTTCGGATTCGTGCTGTGCGCGCTCGGGCTGGCGCAGTTGACGTTTGGTGTGAACCACCTGACGGCCGTCGTGGCGTTTGCCACGCTCGCAAGTTACGTGGTCTGGTACACGCCGATGAAGCGCCGGTCGTCGCTCGCCACGGTCGTGGGCGCGATTCCGGGAGCGCTGCCTCCAGTGATTGGCTGGGCTGCCGCGACCGGCACCCTGACACGTGAGGCATGGCTGCTGTTTGCCATCGTGTTCCTCTGGCAGATGCCGCACTTCCTCTCCCTGGCCTGGCTGTTCCGCGAGGAGTACGAGCGGGCGGGCTTCCCGGTGCTGCCCGTCGTGGAGCCCTCCGGACGAAGCACGGCGCGACAGGTGGTCATGTACACGGCGGCGCTGATTCCCGTCAGCCTCGCGCCGGCGCTGACCGGGCTTGCCGGGCCGCTCTACTTCGCCGTGGCGCTCGTGCTCGGGCTCGCGTTCCTGTGGCTCGCGGTGCGGTTCGCTCGCGACCTGCATCGGAAGACGGCGCGGCAGCTGTTCCTCGGCTCGCTCGTCTATCTCCCGCTCATCTGGATGTTCATGATCGCGACACGAGTGCCCTGACGCGCGGGGACTCCTGGACGGCCGGCTGGGACAGCCGGCCCTACCTGACCCACTCCCGACTCCCGACTCCCGACTCCCCACTCCCGAGCCCGTGTCCGTCACCGACCTCCCCGCGCTGAACGCCAGCCTCAATGCGCTGGCGACGTTGTTCCTGACGGCCGGCTACGTGTTCGTGCGCCGCGGGCAGGTGGCGGCTCATCGTCTGTGCATGGTTGCCGCGCTCGGCACGTCCGCGCTGTTCCTGGCCAGCTATGTCGTCTACCACGCCAACGTGGGGTCGAGGGCCTTCACCGGCACCGGTCCGATCCGGGTCGTGTACTTCGCCGTCCTGATCTCGCACGTCCTGCTCGCCATCGCCATCGTGCCGATGGTGCTGCTGACGGTCTCGCGGGCGCTCGGCCGGCGCTTCGACGCGCACAGGCGCATCGCCCGGATCACCTGGCCCCTCTGGATGTACGTGTCGGTGACCGGCGTGATCGTGTATGTGATGCTGTATCGGATGTAGGTAGGGCGCGGTCGCCTCGGGCACCCCGCCCTGCCTCTCTGGAGAATGTGCTGATGCAAGTGCTCGACCGTGTGGCCCTCGTGACGGGCGGACGACGAATCGGCCAGGTGGTGGCCGAGGAACTGGCGCGCGCCGGCGCGGACGTGGTGTTGTCGTATCGGTCGTCACGTCAGGAAGCCGAGGACACCGCCGCGCGCGTGGAAGCGCTCGGCAGGCGGGCCGTGGTCCTGCAGGCCGACGTGAGTCGCCCCGAGGACTGCGCTCACCTGGCCGCCGACATCGAGCAGCAGCTCGGCGGGCTCGACATCGTCGTGAACATGGCCTCCACGTACGTGTCGCGGCCACTGGCCGAGATCGACGCGTCGGCATGGCGCGCCGACATCGACGCGAACCTGTCGTCGGCCTTCTACGTGACGCACGCGGTGCTCCCACTCCTTCGGAAGCGTGCGCCCGCGCACGTGGTGAACTTCAGCGACTGGCTGCCGGCGAGCGGGCGCCCGGCGTATCCCGGCTTCGTGGCGTACTACGTGGCCAAGGCCGGGGTGAAGGCGCTGACAGAGGCGCTTGCGCTCGAACTCGCCAGCGAGAACATCCTCGTGAACGCGATCGCGCCAGGCCCCATCGTCCCGCCCCCGGACCTCGACCCGCGGGAGGTCGACGAGGTCGCCGCGGCTACGCCGCTGGGGCGCTGGGGCGGCGAGATGGAGATCGCCCGTGCGGTGATGATGCTGGTGACCACGCAGTTCATCACCGGCGAGACGATACGCGTGGACGGCGGCCGGCACATCAGGTAGGGCGCGGTCTCCAATCGCGCCGTTCGCCGACGCGTCCCTTCGCAGGATGGACGGCTCGGCGAGTCGTCCCTACCGGCCGACGATGCCCGCGATCCAACCGCCGACCTTCTCCTCCCACACCCTCCAGGCCGGCTCGTCGTTCCAGGCCTCCATGCCATGCGGCGCGCCGACGATCTCGGCGGCCTCGACGCGCGCACCGACCGCTTTGAGCGCCGCGTGATAGTCGCGCTGCTGGGCGAGCAGCCGGTCCGCCGTGCCGACGATCAGCAGCATCGGCGGCAGGTCCTTCGACGCGTTGTGCGCTGGTGAGAACTCACGCAGCGTCGTCCGCGCGGCAGCGTCGAGGGCCGTCAACCTGAACAGGCGCCGCGCGAGCGAGCGGGGGTTGGCAGGGTCGCCTGCCATGGCTTCGAGGTCGTAGACGCCGTAGAACGACACGACGCCCGCCAGCGTGCGCTCGGACCGTGCCACCTGCGCGACGAGCTGCCCGCTTGCCGATTCCCCGACGAGCACGAGGCGCGACGGGTCGATCCTCAGCTCGGCGGCGTGCTGCCGTAGCCAGGTGAGCGCCGTGGCTACGTCGGCGACCTGCTCGGTGTTCGTGACGGCGGGCGTCAAGCGGTAGTCGATCGAGACCCACGCGAGTCCCTTCGACGCGGCGAGCGCGAACATGGGCGCGATGTAGGTGACGCGGTCGCCAGCCTCCCAGCCGCCGCCATGCACCAGCACCACCGCGGGGTGCGGACCAGTGCCGGTGGGAACCCACGCGTCGAGACTGGAATCGTTGGCCGGGTCGAACACGACGCGCTTGCGGAGGCTTCCCCCGGCACTCGCCGGACTCGGGGAAGCCGTTGGGACTCCAGCGGCGGAGGGGGGCCTCGCCGAAGCCAGTGTGCCCCTGGAGGGAGCGGGCACGGTCCCCACCCGAGTGGCGACGGCCGTCAACAGGGCCGACTTGTAGCCCCACTGCGACGGCCACCAGTTCTCGGCCCGATGGCTTGCGCCCGGCACCTCGGCAACCTCGCACGGAGCCGTGGCACGGCCGCAGAGCGCGCGCGCCTCGGCAATCGGCACCTCGGTGTCTGCGCCGCCGTGAACGACGCGTGTCGGCACGGCCGGTGCCGGGGCGTTGGCGAATCGGCCGCCCACGATCACGACGGACGCCGGGGCCGGAGGCGCTCCAGCGGATCGGCCGAGGCGCAGTTCCAGCAGGCGCGCGGCGACGAGCAACGCCATGGGTGCCGCACTGTCCTCCGCGACGAGCACGGTCTTGTACTGGTCGACGTGCAGCGCCGCCGCGTGGCACATCGTGAGCATCCGCAGCGCGCTCGTCAGGTCTTCGGCAGACGCGTCCAGGCTCGGCGAGTGGTAGTCGGCCGTGGCCACCACGTAGCCCGCGTTGCCGAACGTCTCCACGAGCTGCCCGACGTAGGACGAACGCTGGCCGATCGTGCCCCTGCCACCGCGCAGCACGACAGCCAGGGGTCGCGTCGACGCGTCGGCGTGCGGATAGACGTCGAGCGCAAGCGGCGCGCGACTCGTCCCGCCGTACCGTACGTTCATCAGGCCGCCGGGCAGCAGCGCGCCACCCTGCGTGCCCGTCGGCGTCAGTGGCAGGCAGTCCTTCGGCTGGGCCGAGACGGCGCCTGGCGATGCGAGAAGCGCGAGCAGGACCATCACGAAGATGGGGACCATTGGCATGGCTGCATTATCCGCCCGCGCTGCACGCCCTGGCCGGCCCAGGGCTGGCTGCTCGCGTCGGGAACGACGAACTCCGCGGCGGACCGGCGGCGGTTCTTGACGAGAACTCCACAATCGCACGACGAGAACACCACCCGGCGCCAGTGACAGGTGGGGTGCGATGCGGCAAGCTAGACGCCGCATTCCATGCCTGTCCTGCACTCCTGGCTCAGCGGGTCCCGGCGCCTGGTGGTCTCCTTCGCGCTCGTCCTGCTGCTGCCGGCCGTGGCCGTGGCATGGCTGGGACTTCGGCTGATCGATCAGGACCGCGAGCTGGAATCGCGTCAGCGGCTGGAGCGCCGTGACGTCGCCGGCGAGCGACTCGTCGCGGGACTCGAGCGTGCCGTCTCCACAACCGAACGGCAGCTGCGCGACCCGAGCCCACGCATCGACATCGCGCCAGGTGACGATGCCGTGCTGGTGACGATGGATGCCGACCTCGAGGCCTCTCCGTCGGCACACCTGCTGTTCACGCCCGCTCCGCCGCCCGGCGTTGCGGAGCCGACCACCGAGTTCAGCGAGGGCGAAGCGCTCGAGTTCGGCGGCGCCCACGCGCGCGCGGTCGCGAGCTACAGGGCACTGGCAAGGTCGCCTGACGACGAGGTTCGCGCCGGCGCGCTGGTCCGACTCGCCAGGACGTTGCGGAAGCTCGGACGACACGTCGAGGCGCTGCCGGTCTACGAGGAACTGTCCCGGATGCCTGAGGTGCACGTCGCCGGCCTTCCCGCGGATCTGGTGGGCCGCAGGGCGCGTACTGCTCTCCTTGCGGAGTTGGACCGGCGCGACGAGTTGCACGCGAGCGCGCGCGAGCTGCAGGCTGATCTCGTCGCCGGGCGCTGGCCGCTCGACCGCGGCACGTTCGTGAGCTACTCCACCCAGGTCCACGAATGGACGGGCGAGCAGCCTCCCGCGATGGCCGAGCGAGAAGCGCTGGCCGATGCTGTGGACTGGCTGTGGCAGGAGTGGCGTCGCGGGTCGCTGGCATCGCCGGGCCGCGCCGCCCGTCGGCACGGCAGCAGTGACGTCACGGTGCTGTGGCAGCCGGCGGCGGCGACTGGAGTGGGACAGGGCGGTCGAATCGTCGCGCTCGTTGCCGGCCCGCGCTTCCGTGCTCGCGAGTGGGTCGGCTCGCTCGCGGCCGTCGACCTCCTCGACGTGGCCTTCGTGCATGCCGACGGCCAGGTCCCGCGCGCCGAGCCATCGTCCACAGCGTCTGTCCTGCGCCGATCGGCCGCCGACACGGGCCTCCCATGGACGATCGTCCTCACCGAGAAGCCCGGCTCCAGTGACGTCGACGGAGGCAGTTCTCGGCGGCGTGTCGTGCTCGCAGGGCTCGCCCTCCTCCTCGTCGTCGTGCTCGCCGGCGCCGTCGTGGTCGCCCGTGGCGTGTCTCACGAACTCGGCGTCGCACGGCTCCAGTCGGACTTCGTCTCGGCCGTCTCGCACGAGTTCCGGACTCCGCTCACGTCGCTGCAGCAGTTCACCGCGATCCTCAACGAAGACGACGAACCGCCGGCCGACAAGCGGCGGCTCTTCTACCAGGCGCAGGCGCGAGCCGTGAGTCGTCTCCAGCATCTCGTGGAGTCGCTCCTCGACTTCGGACGCATGGAAGCCGGCGCGTACCCGTATCGCCTGGAGCGGGTGCCAGTCGGCCCGTTCGTCTCGGGGCTCGTCGAGTCGTTCCGCGACGGCGTGCCGCAGGGGTTCGTGGTCGAGAGCGCGATCGACACGGAGAGCGGCGAGATCACGGCCGATCGCGATGCACTCGGCCGCGCGATCCGCAACCTGCTGGAGAACGCGGTGAAGTACTCCGGCGACGGGCGGCGCATCGACGTGCGCGTCACGCGCCGAACCAGGGCGGTCTCGATCGCCGTGCGCGACGAGGGCCTGGGCATCCCGCACGCCGAGCAGCAGCAGATCTTCACGAAGTTCGTGCGAGGGGCTGCGAGCAAGGTCCACGGAATCAATGGCACGGGCATCGGCCTCGCGATGGCGCGGGAGATCGTCCGAGCGCACCGCGGCGACATCACCGTCGAGAGCATCGTCGGCTCGGGCAGCACGTTCACGGTGACGCTGCCGGCAGCAGACGTCGGCAAGGACGCCGTCCACTCACGAGGCCACGCATGAGCCGCATTCTCATCATCGAAGACGACCCGGACATCGCGCTCGGCCTGCAGGAGGACCTCGCGCGCCATGGGCACGCGACCGAGGTGGCCCGCGACGGCGACGCCGGGCTCCGTCTCGGCCGCGACGCGTCGTGGGACGTCATCCTGCTCGACGTCATGTTGCCGTTTCGCGACGGCTTCGAGGTCTGCCGCGAACTTCGGCGGCTGCGCGTGAAGAGCCCCATCATCATGCTGACGGCCAGGACGCAGGAGGCCGAGAAGATCCTCGGCCTCGAGTTCGGCGCCGACGACTACGTCACCAAGCCGTTCAGTCCCGCGGAGCTTCGGGCGCGAATCAAGGCCGTGATGCGACGCTTCGAAAGCGACGGTGCGCAGGCGGGCGTGTGCCGATTCGGCGACTGCGAGGTGGACTTCGAGCGCGCCGAACTGCGGCGTGCCGGACAGGTGGTGGACGTCACAGCACTCGAACTCCGGATGCTGGACGCGTTCGCGCGCAGCCGCGGGCGCGTCCTCACGCGCGAGCAGTTGATTCGACAGGCGTGGGGCGAGAACACCTTCATCGGCGATCGCGTCGTCGACACGCACATCCTGAACCTTCGCAAGAAGATCGAGCCGGTGCCGGCGGCGCCGCGCTTCCTCAGGAGCGTGCGTGGCATCGGCTATCGCTTCGACGCGTGAGCAGCTCGACCGAATCTCGACGCAGGCTGGGTGAAGGGTCGACAGACGCTCCCTAAAGTGGCCGTCAGGAGATCAGACATGCGAACTCGAATCCTGATGCTCGTTGCCGTTGGCGTGAGTCTTGCCACTCTCTCGGGTGGCGTCGCGGCGCAGCGATCGGACCCCGCCGCGCAAGCCCTGCTGCGGACCGCGACCGACAAGGAAGTGGTGGACGGCGATATCAAGGCCGCCATCACGCAATACCAGGCGATCGCCGATCGCTATGGCAGCACCGACCGGGCGACGGCGGCGCAGGCGCTGCTGAGGACGGCAGAGGCGTATCGGAAGCTGGGCAACCCGCAGGCGAAACAGACTTACCAGAAGATCGTCGCGCAGTACGCGGACCAGACGGCGGTGGTGACTGTCGCGCGTGCCCGACTTGGGCCTTCCGCACCGCCCAACGCGAGGAACTCGGACATCAGACCGGTGTGGAGCGGCGCGGACGTCGACCTTCGCGGGCGCGTCTCGCACGACGGAAGGTACCTGTCGGGTGGTACCACGTCGAGGCCGATGAATCTCATCATCCGAGACCTCGTCAGCGGCCAGACGACCACGCTGACGACCGGCGCCAACGACGTCGAGTACGTCGAGCACTCGATCTTCTCGCCCGACGACTCCAAACTCGCGTACGCGTGGCTGAACAGTAATCGCAGGTACGAGATGCGCGTCATCGACCGGGCCGGAGGACTACCGCGCGTGCTCTTCGAACTGCCGACGTCGGCAGGTTGGATGCAGGCCTTCGACTGGTCACCGGATGGGCGGCTCATCGCCGTGCAGATCAACTCGGAGAAGGTCCAGAAGCTGGCACTCGTGTCGGCCGCCGATGGATCCGTACGCGTCTTGAAGGAGTTCGGGTCGCGCGCGCCCTACAACCTGAGCTTTTCGCCCGACGGGCGATTCATCGCCTATGACGTCCCGCCGACTGAAGGTGGACCGTCGAGGGACATCTTCGTCGCCGCGGTGGATGGCTCGCGAGACGTCCATGCCGTCAGCCACGCAGCCAATGACCAGTTGCTGGGTTGGTTTCCCGACGGCAGGCGCCTGCTGATGGCGAGCGACCGCACGGGGACGAATGACGTTTACGCGATCGTCATCGAGGACGGCCGTCCGCAGGGCGAACCGCTCCTGCTCAAGCGGGATGTCGGCACCGTGACGGCTGCCATGGGCTTCACCAGGTCTGGTGAGTTCGTGTTCGGGACACGACCTGATTCGGGCGACGTGCAGCTTGCCACGCTCGATCCAGCAGGGCTCGTCACGAATGGGCCGGAGCCGCTTGGCGGTAGCTTCACGGGGAACCGCTTCTTCGGGGCGTGGTCGCCTGACGGCCAGCATCTCGTATTCCTGTCAAGAGTGCTTTACCAGCACAACCAGAAGCAGTTGTCCATCTACACGGCGCGATCGGGCGAGGTCCGCACGATTCCGGTGGCATTGCGCTGGTTCCACCTCGATGTGTCGTGGGACGCCAACAGTCGTCACGTCTTGCTGCCAGGAGTGGATGGGAAGGGCGAGGGTGGCTTGCACCATGTCGCCGTGGACTCGGGCCGCGTGGATGCATCCCTCACGGGCCCGCCTGGAGGCGCCGGTCGTGACATTTCCTACCCGCTGGCGATGTCGCCTGATGGCACCACCGTATTCCTCGCGGGTGGCGTGCAGGGCGGAGGGCTGACGCTCATACGCCGTGAGCTCGCCAGCCTCCGGGAGACGGTCATCGTCGATACGCCATTCGTGGCGTTCGCCCTGTCATCGGATGGGCGTCAGCTCGCCGTGATCAAGCGATACGGGCCAGACGGCAAGCCGATCGGCCGGGCGAACGTGCCGAATGCCACCGACGTCATCCAGGTCGTGCCGGCAACTGGCGGGCAGCCGCGCGAGATCTTCAAGGGCGCGAGGCTCGGCACGACCCTGGCCTGGGCCCCTGACGGCCGGTTCGTGTACTACGGGCAGATGCCGGCGGGCAGCGTGTGGCGAGTGCCGACTACAGGCGGCGAGGCGCAGGAGTTGCCGATCAAGGTGGAAGGGCTCGCGCACATCAGCATCCACCCGGACGGCCGGCAGTTGGCAGTGAGCAGCAGGACGCGCCTGCAAGAGGTGCTGGCGATGGGGCCCTTCACCGCGCCCTGACACGCTCGCCGACCAGACTACATCCGCGGGTGCGGCGCCAGGATGGTGGAGCCCACCCGCGCAATCGCGCGGAAGTGCTCGTCGAAGGTGAGCACCACGGCACCATGACGCGCGGCGACGGTCGCGATCCAGATGTCGCTGGCAGGAAGTCGTGCGCGGGCGATGAACCCCGCCGACAAGCTCCTCGAGGGGCCGCGGCTCTTCGACCGCGCCTGCCGGCTGATGGCCGACGGCATCCGCCATCGTCATCCGGGCCTGGATGACGAAGCGGTCATGGCGCAAGTCGCGGCGCACCGGACGCGTGCGCCATTCCCTACATGATCGTCGGGTCGCTGGCATCGAACTTCCACGGGGTTCCCCGAGCGACCCGCGATGCCGACTTTGTCGTGCAGCTCTCGCGCGACAGCCTTCAGCGGCTTGCCGCACACCTCACCAGCGGGCTCGTGCTCGAGCGTCAGGGGGCATTCGAAGGCGTGACGGGCTGCTGGACTGGAGCTACCTGGACAGCTGGGCTGCGGTCCACGGCACCGCACCGCTGCTTGCGGCGATCAAGGCATCGGTGCCTCCGGCATAGCCAGACCGTCGAGAGCGGCATGCCACCGTGGCTGAACGACCAGGCCGAACAGGTGCTGACGATCAGCAGTCGAGCCTCAGCGTCGGCCAGCCCTCCCCGCCACGGGCGGAGCGCGACGATGTCGCCATCGTCAGGTTCGACCGCCAGGGGACGTCGGCACGTGCCGGGCTGACGCGATCGCCGTGCTCCGGCCGCTCCTGGCGGCCGCCGATCCCTCCCCGCGCGGCGAGGCCTGCTTCGCCTGGACGGCCCCTACCATCGAGTCCGGCCCCGATACCCGATACCCGATACCCGATACCCGATACCTGTGACCCGATACCTGTGACCCGTGACCCGGTTGCCGGTTGCCCTTCATTACGGTGGTAATGTGCGCGCATGGCTATCGCGCGATCTCGACTCACAGCCCAGGGTCAGGTGTCGGTGCCGGCCGAGGTGCGCCGCAAGCTGGGCGTCGGGCCGGGCGCCCTGCTGGAATGGAGCGAAGAGGGAGAGGCCATCGTGGTTCGACGGTCCGGGAAGTACACCTCGAACGAAATTCACAGGGCGCTCTTCGGCCACGACCAACAGGCCCCACGGACGCTCGAGACCTTGAAGGCGGGCGTCGAGACACACGTTCGAGCACGCCATGCGCGCGGTTGACGCCAACCTGCTCGTCCGGTTGCTGGCGCGAGACGATGCGCGGCAGACCGCTCTCGCGGATGCCTTCGTGGAACCAGGCGCGTGGGTGTCGGTGGTCGTCCTCGCCGAAGCCACCTGGGTGCTGAGCGCGGCCTACGACCGGAAGCCGGCGCAGATCGCCCGCGCCATCGAGATGCTCCTGAACCACCGCAACCTGGCGCTGCAGTGCGCCGAGGCCGTCGAGGCTGCCCTCGACCTGTTCCGCCGGGACCCGGCCCTGGGGTTCTCGGACTGCCTCGGCGTCGAACTGGCCAGGGCGGCAGGCCATCTGCCGCTGGGGACCTTCGACCGCGGCCTCGGCACGTTGGACGGAACGGCGAAGCTCTGAGTCGCCCGCCGGGCAGGCGCGCACCGGCCTTACGCGGTCACGCGTGGATCAGCAGGTTGACGTCCGGATCGACCGTCGATCGAGTCTCCGGATGACCGGGGCCACCTCCAGTTCATCGATCGGCTGATTGAGGCGATCCGGATCGACGCCCGGGCGAAGACCGAAGGCGTGCGGCTCCACGGTTGACAAGGACCTTCAGGCGCTTCCCGGTGCGGACTTGCCTGGCGCGCCTGCCGCGTGACCCGGCGGACCGGTCGGCGAGCCGGCCCGCCGAACCCGATACCCGATACCCGATACCCGATACCCGATACCCGATCACGGGTCACGGGTCACGGGTCACGGGTCACGGGTCACGGGTCACGGGTCACGGGTCACGGGTCCCGGTTGCCCCTACCTGTAGATGAGGTACTTCGAGCGCAGCGTGCGCCATGTCACTTCGTCGGCGGCCCACTGCTCCGCCAGATCGCCAGGATCCTCGCCCGTCATCGCGCGTGCGAGCTGATCCGCGGACCCGTACAGCGAGGCCGTCCGCTTCAGGTCGAGCTTCCCCGGGAAGAGTCGCGACAACGCGCTCACGAGTTCGAGGCCCACACGGACGGGGCGCAGCGCCGTGCGGTCGGTCACGATGAAGTAGACCCCCTGGCATTCCTCGCCCTTGTAGACGCTCGAGGAGGGCGTGAACAGGATCGGGTAGAAGCGGATGCCGGGCAGGTTGCGGGCGTTGAGCGCCTCGGCCAGCGCGACGCCGTCGATCCACGGTGCGCCGATACGCTCGAACGGCGCGTCGGTGCCACGTCCCACCGACAGGTTCGCGTACTCGACGGCGCCGATGCCCGGGTACATGACCGCCTGCGTGAAGTTGCGCATGTTCGGCGACGGGTTCACCCACATCAGGGCCGTTTCGTCCCACCACGCCTCGCGCGACCAGTTCCTCATCTCGACGACCGTCAGCTTCGCGCCGATCTTCCGCTCGTCGTTGAACAGCCGCGCGAGTTCGCCGATCGTCATCCCGTGCCGCACGGGCATCGCCGGGAAGTACGCGATGAAACTGCGCTCGGCGCCCTCGGGCAGCGGATCGGGCTTCGGCCCCTCGATCTGCCATCCGTTGATCGGGTTGGGCCGATCCAGGACCACGACCTCGATGCCCCGCGGCGCGGCCTCCTCGAGCAGGTACCCGAGCGACGAGGGATACGTGTAGAAGCGGCTGCCGATGTCCTGCAGGTCCACGACCATCGTGTCGATGCCCTCGAGCATCTCGGGCGTCACCCTGCGCGTCTTGCCGTAGAGCGAGTGAATCGTGAGACCTGTCTTCTCGTCCACCGACGAGGGCACGTCCTCGTCGAGGATGCCGCGGATGCCGTGCTCCGGACTGAAGAGCGAGACGAGCGTCAGGTTCTTCGCCGCATGGAACGCGTCGATGGTCGACTGCCCGCTGCGCGTGCGGCCCGTGTGGTTGGTCAGCAGGCCGATCCTGCGTCCGGCGAGCCTGGCGAAGCCCTCTGCCTGGAGCACGTCGATGCCCGTCATCGTGCGTTCGGACGCGACGCGCCCCGGCACGGCGCCCGACGGCTGGACCCGCGCGAAGTCGTGCGTGTCGATCACCGCCTGCGGCGCCACGCGGACCGCGCCGGCCACGGCGTTGGCGACGCGTGCCCGCAGCGCCGTGACGTCGCCCTTGCCGTCGGGATGCACGCGATTGGACAGGAACACGACGAACGTCTTCGTGCCGGGATCGACCCACAGCGACGTACCCGTGAACCCCGTGTGACCGAACGACCGCGCCGGCATCAGGTCGCCCTTGTTGGCCGAGAAGCTCGAGTTGATGTCCCAGCCCAGGCCGCGGATGTTGCGCTGGCCCTCCGGCGTGGACGGCGACGTCATCCGCGCGACCGTGAGGGGCGAGAGGATGCGCACGCCCTCGAGTTGCCCGCCGTTGAGGAGCATGCGCGCGAAGCGGGCCAGATTGGCC
Organism: uncultured Acidobacteriota bacterium; assembly: GCA_963715265.1. GTDB lineage: Bacteria > Acidobacteriota > Vicinamibacteria > Vicinamibacterales > Vicinamibacteraceae > Luteitalea. The sequence continues at coordinate 363,286 of CAVQRQ010000022.1, read as the reverse complement.
GCCGTCGTGAACAGGCCGGCGTGCCCGGCCACATTGTTCATCCGGCGAGCCGTTGGATCGTGTACGACGCCGCGCAGCCACGAGCCGTCGGCCTGCCCACACGGGAAGGAGATGGGCGCGCACCGCTCGGTGGGGGCGATGCGGGGCGCGAGCGCCGCCGGTGGCTTGAACATCGTGTCCTTCATCCCGAGGGGCACGAACACACGCCGCCGCGTGAACTCGTCGAGCGGCTCGCCCGACACGACGCCGACGAGATGGCCGAGCAGGAAGAAGTTGATGTCGGAGTAGATGACGCGCGTGTCGAGCCCGGCGACGGGCACCTCGTCGAACGCCTTGCTGATGGCCGTGTCGTAGCCGTTCCACTCGGGATTGAACTCGAGATCGGGCCGCAGGCCCGACGTGTGCGTGAGGAGGTGACGGATCGTGATGTCGCGCTTGCCGTAGCGCTCGAAGCCCGGCAGGTGGAGGGCCACCCTGTCGGTGAGCCTGATGCTGCCCTGCTCCACGAGCATCATCACGGCCGTCGTTGTCGCGACGACCTTGGTCAGGGAGGCGGCGTCGAAGATCGTGTCTGCCGTCATGCGCTCCGGCTTCGGCTGGAGCGCCCGATTGCCCACCGAACTCTGCCAGACCACCCCAGCCTCGGTGCCCACCGCGACGACGGCCCCGGGCAGGTCCCTGCGCGCGATGGCGGCCTCGATCAGCTTCGGGATCCCGGCCAGTCGCGCCCTGTCGAACCGGGCCGAGGCCGAAGGAGACGAAGCGCGCGGGCGCGCGGACGCGGGCGCCGATGCGGCGGGCGTCTGGGCCCACGCCGTCGGCTGGACGAGCAGGGCGACGAGCAGAGACGCGGCGGAAACGTGCAGTCGCAGCATGGTGCGAATTATGCCCTGCCGGACCCGAGCCGCCCACGGCCCCCGGGCCGCCCCTCCGTTTGGTGAATAATCAACCTGCCGTGTCCACTCCGCTCCGCTCAGCCATCGTCATCGGCGCCGGCACGATGGGCGCCCAGATTGCCGCGCACCTGGCCAACGCCGGCGTCGAGGTCCACCTGGTCGACGTGGATGCCGCGGCGGCTGCCGCCGGGTGGAAGCGCGCGCTGGCCTTGAAGCCCGACCCGCTGTTCACCCCGGGGCACGCCGCGCTGGTGCGCACGGGCGCGCTCGACGAGGCCGACTTCGGACGGGCCGACTGGATCATCGAGGCCATCGTCGAACGCCTCGAGCCGAAGCGCACGCTGTTCGAGCGCGTCGATCGCCAACGTGGTCCCGACACGATCGTCAGCTCCAACACGTCGGGGCTGCCGCTTGCCAGCCTGGTCGAGGGACGATCCGACGCGTTCCGAAGCCACTTCGTGGGCACGCACTTCTTCAATCCGCCGCGCTACATGCCGCTGGTCGAGGTCATCCCCGTGGAGTCCACGAGCGGACCCACGCTGGCGCGCGCGCGGCACTGGCTCGACGTGCGGCTGGGCCGAAGCGTCGTGGTGGCGAAGGACTCGCCGAACTTCATCGCCAACCACATCGGCCTCTACGGCCTGTTCAAGGTGCTCCAGGCCTGGGAGGGCGGTGCGTTCGACATCGACACCATCGACGCCCTGACAGGCCCCGCGATCGGACGCCCGAAGAGCGCGACGTTCCGCACCATCGACATCACGGGCCTCGACGTGGCCGTGCAGGTGGCCCGCAATTTCGTCGAGCGGACGAGCGACCCGGCGCTGCACGGGTTGTTCACCGTCGGCGACAGGATCGGCGGCCTGCTCGAACGGGGCTGGATCGGCGAGAAGGCAGGCCAGGGGTTCTTCAAGCGCGTCAAGGGCCCGGGCGGCGCCTCCGACATCCTCGTCCTCGATCCCGTCGCATTCGAATACGTCCCGCGCCAGCCCGTGAACCGGCCGGCCCTGGAGCAACTGCGCGAGCAGCGGGGCGGGCTGGGCGGACGCATCAAGGCGCTCATGCTCGGCAACGGCGAGGAGTCGGCGTTCACGCGGGCGACGCTGGGTGACACGCTGCTCTACGCCGCGCGCGTATGGCAGGACCTCGCGCACGACATCGACGACGTGGACCGCGCCATGCGCTGGGGCTTCGGCTGGGAGTTGGGCCCGTTCGAGATCGTCGACGCCATCGGGATCGGGGAGCTGATCGGCGTCATGCAGGCTGACGGCCGGCTGGGACAGCCGGCCCTACCTACCTCCCAGGCGGTTCCGGCGTTGTTGGCCGATGCGCTGGCAGCCGGACGCAACACCATCCGCCCGCCGGGCAGCTTCCGCGCCGAACCCGTGGAACTGCTCATCCTGCAGGGTGCGCGCGACAGGCAGGCTGTCGTCGAGTCCAATGCGGCGGCGTCCGTGCTGGACACGGGCGAGGGCATCTTCGCCGTCGAACTGCACTCGAAGATGAACGCGATCGGCGGCGACACACTCGCGATGCTGAAGGCTGGTATCGAGTGGGCCGAGCGCGACGGCATCGGCCTCGTGATCGGCACGCAGGGTCCCGTGTTCTCGGCCGGCGCCAACCTGATGCTGCTCCTGATGGAGGCGCAGGAGGGTGAGTGGGACTCGATCGACGTCATGGTTCGCGAGTTCCAGCGGACGGTGCTGTCGCTGCGCGACGCGCAGGTGCCTGTGGTGACCGCCGTCAACGGGCTGACGCTCGGCGGCGCGACGGAGATGTCCATCCACGCGTCTGCCGTGCAGGCCGCTGCCGAGTCGTACATGGGATTGGTCGAGGTCGGGGTCGGACTGATCCCGGCCGGATGCGGCACCAAGGAGATGCTGTGGCGGGCGCAGCAGCAGCGGCCGTCGAAGCAGGCCGACATGCTGCCCTTCGTGCAGCGGGTCTTCGAGACGATCGGCTTCGGGACCGTGTCGACCAGCGCGCCGCACGCGCGCGCACTCGGCTTCCTGCGGCACGGCGACGGCATCAGCATGCACCGGAGCCGGCTGCATGCGGACGCCCGTGAACTGGTGCAGGCCCGCGCCGCGGGATACGTCCCCGGACACGCGCCGGCCGCGATTGCCGTCGGCGGTCCTGACGTCCTGGCGGCGCTGCACCTCGGCGTCCACCTCGCGCATCGAGCCGGGCGCATCGGCGACCACGACGCGACGATTGGCCGCAAGCTGGCCTGGGTGCTGGCGGGCGGCAACGTGCCGCACGCGACCGACGTGCCGGAGTCGTACCTGCTCGACCTCGAACGGGAGGCCTTCCTCAGCCTGTGCGGCGAGTCCAGGACGCAGGAGCGGATCGCCTACACGTTGAAGACGGGCAAGACGCTGAGGAACTGATGGTCATCGCGGGCCAGGGCCCGACGCTGCTGCTCATTCCCGGCGTGCAGGGTCGCTGGGAGTGGGCCGGACCCGCCATCCGCGAGTTGGCGGTACGCCATCGCGTGGTGAGCTACTCGCTCTGTGGCGAGCGCAACGCCGTGCCCCCGCAGGCACCACGGACGTTCGACGACCTCGTGCAGCAGGCGCTGAACGCGCTCGACCGCGCGACCGACGGGCCGGCCGTCGTGTGCGGCGTCTCGTACGGTGGACTCATCGCGCTGCGGCTCGCGGCACGCCACCCGGACCGGGTCCGCGGGCTGATACTGGCGTCGCCGCTCAACGCCGACTTCGTCCCGGACGAGCGGATCCGCCGCATGGTGGCCCACCCGCGGCTCATGGCCCCCGTGTTCCTGGCCGGGGCACCGGGACGCATCGTCCCGGAGTTGCGGGCGGCGCATGGCCGCGCGTGGGTGCCCCGCGCGCTCGGGCTGCTGGGACGCGTGGCACGGGCCCCTCACTCCCCGGCACGGATGGCCGAGCGGATGCGGCTCATCGACGCCGAGGACTTCGTGTCCGACTGCCGGGCGGTGCGACAGCCGACCCTGCTCATCACCGGCGAGCCAGGCCTCGACCGGGTCGTGCCGGCTGAAGCCAGTTGCCGGATGCTCGCGTGGCTGCCCAACGCGCGCCACGTGACGCTGGACCATACGGGACATTGGGGACTCGTGACGCGACGGGAGGCGTTCGCGCGCGAAGTGACCCAGTTCGTGGAGACACTGCCGTGATCGATGCCGTCCTCGTCGCCGCTGTTCGCACCCCCGTCGGGAAGGCACCGCAGGGGCAGTTCCGTCACACGAGGCCTGACGACCTCGCGTCTGTGGCGCTGACCAGCGTGCTCGCCCGCGTACCCGGGCTCGATCCGTCGATGGTGGACGATGTCGTGATCGGCTGCGCGATGCCGGAAGCCGAACAGGGCATGAACGTGGCGCGCATTGCCAGTCTGCGGGCCGGCGTCCCGCATACGGCATCCGCCGTCACCGTCAACCGCTTCTGCGCGTCGGGACTCGAGGCAATCGCGTGCGCCGTGGATCGCATCAGGAGCGGCAGCGCTGACGTGGTGCTGGCTGGCGGCACGGAGTCGATGAGCCTGGTGCCCATGGGCGGCCACAAGATCTCGCCCAATCCCGGCCTTGTGGCGTCGTATCCCGACGTCTACCTCTCGACGGGGCTGGTGGCCGAGAACCACGCCCGCGAGCACCGCATCACGAGAGAGGCACAGGACGCGTACGCCTACGAGAGCCACCGGCGTGCCGTGGCCGCGCAGGATGCCGGGCGCTTCGTCGACGAAATCGCACCGGTGACCACGATGCGTCTCGCCTCCGCCGGTGCGAGCGCCCTCGCGGCCGAGCAGCTCACGATCTCGAGCGACGAGGGCCCGCGGCGCGACACGTCGCCAGAGGCGCTGGCAAAGCTGCGGCCCGCCTTCCACGTGGCCGGGACCGTCACGGCAGGCAACTCCTCGCAGATGAGCGACGGGGCCGCGGCTGTCGTCGTCATGAGCGAGGCACGCGCGAGGGAACTCGGAATCGCTCCGATCGCGAGGCTCGTCGGGTACGCGACGGCGGGCGTGGAGCCGGAGCGTTTCGGCATCGGCCCGGTGCCGGCGGTGCGCAAGGTGCTGGCGCGGACGGGGCTCACGCTGGCGGACATCGACCTGATCGAGTTGAACGAAGCCTTCGCGAGTCAGGTCCTCGCCTGTGCGCACGATCTCGAACTGGATCTGGACAAGGTGAACGTCAACGGCGGCGCCATCGCCCTCGGGCATCCACTCGGCTGCACGGGCGCCAAGCTCACGGCGACACTGCTGCACGAACTCCGTCGACGCCAGGGCCGCTACGGCATCGTCACCATGTGCGTCGGGGGCGGAATGGGTGCGGCGGGGGTGTTCGAGAGGCTCTGATGCCTGTCCCCCTTTCGCGCATCCTCGTGGTTGCGGCAACCGAGCCCGAGTTGGCCGTACCTGACGGCTGGCGGACCCTCTGCTGCGGCGTGGGTCCCGTGGAAGCCGCGGCGGCGACGGCGGCGGCCATCGCGCAGGAACGGCCCGCGGCGATCGTGCACGTGGGCATCGCCGGCGCGCGCAGACGCCGGGAACTCGCGCCCGCGGCGCTCGTCATAGGCACGGAGGCCCGCTACGCCGATCTCGGCGTGCCCGAGCGGTGGGCTCCCTCGGTCGTGACCGCCGCTGGCAATCTCGTCGATGCCGCCGGCCGCGCCATGCCCGGCGCGCTGCGCGATGGCCATTGGAACGAGCGGTCGCATCGGCGGAACGGGCGACGCCGACGTCGAGGCGATGGAGGGCTTCGGCGTCCTGCGCGCGGCGCAGCACGCCGGCGTACCTGCGGTCGAGGTGCGGGCCATCTCCAATGCGATCGAGGAGACCGACAGGGCGCTGTGGCACATCGACGCGGCCTGCGCCGCCATCGTGGCCGCCACGCCGAGGCTCGTGCGGGAGGTGGCGCAGTGCGTGAACTGACCTTCGGCTACTCCCCCTGCCCCAACGACACGTTCGCGTTCCATGCCCTGGCGCACGGCCTGGTCGGACGTGCCGTTCCGCGTGCGGCCGGTCCTGCTCGACATCGAGGAGCTCAATCGCCGCGCGCACACGGGCGAGTTCGACCTCACGAAGCTGAGCGTCGGGGCGTTTGCCGGCGTGGGCGATCGGTACCGCCTCCTGCGCAGCGGCGCCGCGCTCGGACGCGGTGTCGGCCCGCTCGTCGTCTCACGCTCGCCGATGACGCTCACCGAAGCCGTGAACCTGCGCATGGCCATCCCTGGCCGCGAGACCACGGCATACCGTCTGCTCCGTCTGGCAGCGGCCTCCGCCGGACCTGGTGGGTCTTCGGGTGCGCCTTCGGGAATGGCATCATCGCCGGCGGCCTCCTCCGCATCCGCAGGCGGGGTCGTCGAGATGCGCTACGACCGCATCCTGCACGCCATTGCCGACGGCACCGTCGATGCGGGGCTGATCATCCACGAGAGCCGGTTCACCTACGCCGACCACGAGCTCGCCCTCGTCGTCGATCTCGGCGAGTGGTGGGAGCGCCATACGGGGCTGCCGGTGCCGCTTGCCGGCATCTGCGCGCGCGCCGACATGGACGACGCGTGCCGCGCCGCCGCCGAGCGCGCCATCCGCGACTCGGTGCAGTATGCGTTCGACAATCCCGAGGCGAGCCGCGAGTACGTCCGCGCCCACGCGCAGGAGATGTCCGACGCAGGTGTGCGCGAAACACATCGCGCTCTACGTCAACGAGCACAGCCTCGACATCGGCGACGAGGGAATGCGGGCCATCGAGAGGCTGGTTCGAGATTGATGGCAGGGGCCGCGCCCCGAGCGGCCCGGCGGGGAACACACATCGAAGCACCGAGGCATCAAGCATCAGACATCAGGCATCAGACATGACTCCCCAATTCGGTGGTGCGTGGTTGCTCGGCGAGACGTCGCCGGGCTCGGTGATGACTCCGGAGGATCGGACCGACGAGCACCGCATGATCGCGGGCACGGCGCAGGCGTTCATGGAGCAGGAGGTCATCCCCCGGCGCGACGCGCTGGAGGCCAAGGACTGGGATCTCGCCAGGCGGCTGATGCGGCAGTGCGGCGAGCTCGGCCTGCTCGGGGTCGACGTCCCGGAGGCGCTGGGCGGCGTGGCGCTCGACGTCGTGAGTTCGGTGCTCGTCTCCGAGGCCATGGGACGTCATGCGTCGTTTGCGACGACGGCCGGAGCCCACATGGGGCTGTGCATCGTGCCCATCCTGTGGTTCGGCACCGCGGAGCAGCGAAGCCGATACCTGCCTGGGCTCGCTGCCGGCGAGATCGTCGGGGCGTACGGCCTGAGCGAGGCGGCCTCCGGGTCCGATGCGCTCGGCGCCCGGGCGACGGCCACGCGACTGCCCGACGGCGGGTACGAACTCAACGGCGAGAAGCTGTGGATCACCAACTGCGGCTTCGCCGACCTGTACGTGGTGTTTGCGAAGGTGGATGGGGAGCACTTCACGGCATTCCTGGTGCCGAGGACGACGCCGGGGGTCGTTCCGGGGCGCGAGGAGCACAAGATGGGCCTGCACGGGTCGTCGACGGCGCCGCTCCTGCTCCAGGGCGCGCGGGTCGATGCCAGCGCGGTGCTCGGCGAGGTCGGCAAGGGCCACAAGGTGGCGTTCACCGTGCTGAACTACGGCCGGTTCAAGCTCGGTGCGATGACGACCGGCGGCTCGCGTCAGGCCTTGAAGGAGGCGGCGCGCTACGCCGCCGAGCGGCGGCAGTTCGGGCAGCCCATCGCGTCGTTCGGCGCAATCCAGTGGAAGCTCTCCGAGATGGCCGCGCGCCTCTACGCCACCGAGAGCGCGCTGTACCGCGTGGCCGGCTCGCTCGAGCACGGCGACGTGCCGCACGAGGAACGCGGACGCGTGTTCGAGCAGCATGCGGTGGAGGCGTCCATCCTGAAGGTGCTGGCAAGCGAGACGCTGCAGTTCGTCCTCGACGAGAACATCCAGATCCACGGCGGCAACGGCTTCGTCCGCGACTACCCGGCCGAGGGGTACTACCGCGACGCTCGCGTGAACCGGATCTTCGAGGGCACCAACGAGATCAACAGGCTCCTGCTCGCCGGTCAGCTCGTGAGGCGGGCGGCCAGGGGCGAGGTGGCGCTGATTGCGGCCGCACGCGCGCTGCCTGACAGGCTCCTGTCGCTGCCGCTCACGCCCCCGGACGAGCCGGTCGCGCTGCTGCGCCACGTGGTGTCTGGCCTGAAGCAGGCCACCGTCATGCTCGTCGGTGCGGCGATGCAACGCTACCAGGAGACGATCGCCGACGAGCAGGAAGTGCTCATGTGGATCGCGGACCTCGCCATCGACGCGTATGCCATCGACAGCGCCGTGCTGCGGGCCAGCCGCGTGATCGCCGAGGCGGAGGAGGCCATCGCCGCCAGCCACCGCGATGCCGCGCTCATCGCCGCCAGCGAGGCCGCCTTCCGCGCCGACGCCCTGTTGAAGCGGGCCCTGCCGGCCGTACTCGAGGGCGACATGCTGCGCATCGGCCTGTCGGGAGCCCGGCGGCTCCTGAAGATGCCGGCGCTCGACCAGCGTCCGTGGCGGCGGGCGCTCGCCGCCGCGTGCGTGGCCCGGCCCGGTGCGGTGTTCGGCGAGCCCGCTCGCCACGGTATGCTTGCCGGGTGAGAGGTTTGGTGTGGAGCGCGGGCGGGACGCGGGCCCTGCGTGTCCTGTCGACCGTCGGGGTCACCTGCTTCCTGGCGGCGTGCTCGACGCAGCCGCCCCAGGTCGATCACGCGGGGAACCTCGTCGCGCAGCGGGCCGAGAAGGACCTGATGTTCCGGGAGGCGGTCGATTCCCCCGTCCCGAAGGCGGAGTTGGACAGGTTCGTTCCGCTCGCCTACTACCCAATCGACCCCAGCTACAGGACGCCCGCGGCACTCGCGCCGTTGTCTGATGCCGAGTCGCCCGCGTTCGAGATGCCGACGTCAACCGGACAGCGGCGCCAGATGCGCAAGGCCGGAAAGCTCAAGTTCACGCTCCGCGGCCAGACGTACACCCTCACGGCCTTCGTCTCGGCCGAAGACACGGCGCGGCGACGTCTGTTCGTGCCGTTTCGCGATCTGACGGCCGGCCTCGAAACCTACCAGGCGGGGCGCTACCTCGATCTGGATCGCACGCCGACGGGTCTGTACGACCTGGACTTCAACGCCGCCTACCAGCCGTACTGCCATTACGACGCGAAGTACGACTGCCCGCTGCCACCAGCGGAGAACCACCTCGGCGTGCCGATTCGAGCGGGTGAGCGCATGCGGAAGTGACGCAGAACGCCGAACGTAGAAGACGATACGAAGGCCGACGGCCCGATGCCGAAGGCCCGTGGGAAGGGACCGTGTGCCACTTGCTGGCGTGATTTTCGACTTCGACGGCGTGCTCGCTGACAGCGAGCCGGTGCACCTGCACGTCTTCCAGACCGTGCTCGACCGCATCGGCATCGCGCTGACGGCCGAGGAGTACTACGCGCGCTACCTTGGCTACAGCGACCGCGACGCGTTCGTGCACGTGCTGCGCGACCGCGGCGTCGTCATCGCCGACACCGAACTCGAACGCCTGCTCGAGGACAAGCAGGCCCTCTTCCCCGAGGCCATCGGCGACCACGCACTCTACCCTGGCGCGGCCGAGTGCGTGGCCCAGGTCGCGGCGCACGTACCGGTCGCAATCGCCTCGGGTGCCCTCCGGCACGAGATCGAGCTGATTCTCGATGGCAGCGGGCTCCGCGACCGGTTCCCCGTCATCGTCGCCGCCGGCGAGACGCCGCGGAGCAAGCCGGCTCCCGATCCGTACGCGCGAGCCTTCGAGTTGCTGCAAGCCTCGGGGGCGCTCCGGGAGGGCGCGACGCCGGCCCATGTCGTCGCGATAGAGGACTCGGAATGGGGCCTGCAGTCGGCGCGTGGCGCCGGCCTGCGGACGATGGCGGTGCTGACCTCGTACGAGCGCGACAAGCTGCCGAGTGCCGAGGCATGGCTGCCGTCGATCGGCGACGTGACCCTCGATCGACTCCAGGGCCTCGTCGACAAGGAGAGGACGCGAGCGTGACGCCGGCCGACGTCGCGAAGTTCGTGCACCTGGCCCAGCGGCCCGGCGAGGACGACCTCGCGGAGGCGGCACTGCAGCTCGCCCGCCTGGAGTATCCGGGGCTGCACGACGGAGAGAGTCTGGCCCGGCTGCAGACACTCGTCGAGCGCACGAGCGCGTTCGTCCAGGCGTCCTCGGCGCCCGGAGACGTGATGGGTCACGTGCAGCACCTCGGGCAGTTCCTGTTCGAGTCCGAGGGCTTCACGGGCAATCTCGGCGACTACGAGGACCCGCGGAACAGCTTCCTGAACGACGTCCTCGCGCGGCGCACGGGCATCCCGATCACCCTGTCCATCATCTACCTGCACGTCGGGCGGCGTGTGGGGCTGTGGCTGGAGGGCGTCAACTTCCCGGGACACTTCCTGGTCCGCTGCAAGGGCATGCTCGGCGACGCCGCACCAACGGAGGACCTGATCCTCGACCCGTTCCACGGCGGTATCGTCCTGACCGAGCGCGACTGTGCCCGCCTGCTGGCACGGCATACCGACCGGGCCGCGCGCTTCGACCGAGGCCTGCTGGCGCCCGCCTTCAAGGTCCAGATCCTCGTAAGGATGCTCGTCAATCTCAAGCGAGCTTACGTGCGGCTGCGCTCGTTCGGGCGCGCCCGCGACGTCGCGGGACTGGTGCTGGCGCTCGACCCGACGTCCATCACCGAACTCCGCGACCGAGGCCTCCTGTCCTACCAGATGGGTCACTACGGTGTCGCCCTCGCCGATCTCGAGCGCTACCTGTCGCTGACAGCGCGGCACGGGCGACTCGACGAAGACGACGAGTCCGGCGTCAAGGATGAAGTCGAGGCGATCTGGGAGCACGTCAAGAACCTCCGCAGGCGCGTGGCGTCCCTCAACTGAACTGGCCCTGCCTCCCCTGATCCGTCCGATTGGACATGATGGATCCGTGTTCTTGGTCTGATGGAGCAAAATCGGACCCATCACGTCGGATTAAGTTCAGCCAGACAGCTTCCACCTTAGTGGCAAGAACGTTGCTATTGGTCCCGCTCAATCTGGCATCCCGCCCCTGTTGGCCACCATTCCGGCCCCGGCGGTGGGAAAGCCGCGGGAGGTGCAAGTCCCCGGGAGTGAGGGCTCCCGGGGTCCGCGGTCAGGGTTCTGGCGTTCGGGCCGAGTTCCGCCCCGCGCTTTGCGGGGGGGGCGGCGGGTTCTACCTGAGGAGGTTTGGATGAGAGGCACTTTGCTCGCCATCGTGGCGGTGCTCGGCGTGGTCTTCGGGGCGGCACCCGCCACGGCGCAGGCACCGACCGGCAACATCGTCGGCCGGGCTGTCGATTCATCGGGCGCGGTCCTGCCCGGCGTGCTGGTCACTGTCAGCGGCGGCGCGCTCATTCAGCCGCTGTCGGCGACGACAGGCGACACCGGCACGTACCAGTTCCCGGGCCTCCAGCCCGGCGACACCTACACGGTCAGGTTCGAACTCACGGGGTTCCGGACCGTGGTGGTCGAGCGCGTGGCGGTCGGCGTGGGTGGCAACACGGCGACCAACGCCACGCTCGAGGTCTCGGCGCTCCAGGAAACGGTGACGGTCTCGAGCGAAGCCCCGCTCGTCGACACCCGCAAGACCGGCACCAAGAGCAACTACACGCTGGAGCAGCTGCAGAACGTGCCGTCGGCGCGCGACCCGTGGGTCATGCTCGAGCGCACGCCCGGCATCGCGATGGACCGCGCCAACGTCGGCGGCAGCCAGTCGGGCCAGCAGTCGGGGTACGTCTCGCGCGGCGCCACCACCACCAACAACAAGTGGCTGCTCGACGGCGTGGACATCACCGACCAGGCGGCCACGGGTGCGTCGTCGGTCTACTACGACTTCGACATGCTGCAGGAGCTGCAGATCAGCACCGGCGGCAACGACGTCACGCAGCAGACAGGCGGCGTCGGCATCAACCTGGTCACCAAGAGCGGCAGCGACACGCTCCGCGGGTCGGGCCGCTACTACTGGACCGACGAGTCGCTCGGGTCGACCAACCTGACCGAGGACCTGCGCCGTCAGGGTGCCCGCTCGGGCGCGCCCATCCAGAACATCAAGGACTACGGCATCGAGGCCGGCGGCCCGATCTGGCGCGGCCGGGCCTGGTTCTGGGGTTCCTACTCGAAGCAGGACATCAAGGTCGGCGTCGTCAACTTCTACAAGAAGGAGGCGGGCTGCCCGGTGAACGCTGCGGACCCGCTCGCGCAGCAGCTGTCGGTCGAGGAGATCAACCAGTGCCTCAACACCGACCTGACGGTGCTCGACAACTACAACATCAAGGGCAGCGCGCTGCTCTTCTCGGGCAACACGTTCACGTGGCACAGCAACTTCGCCGACAAGGTCCGCAACGCGCGTGACGCCAGCGACAATCGGCCGTTCGAGACCACGTACATTCAGGAAGGTCCGGTCTGGACGCACAAGGCCAGCGACCGTCACGTGTTCAACGACCGCTGGATTGCAGAGGCGGCGTATGCGCACGTGGGCGGCGGCTTCGGTCTCCTGTTCCAGGAGCCCGGCAACAGGCAGGTCCAGCCGCTCAACGACATCGGCACGGGGCGCTGGGAGCGATCGTTTCAGCAGTCCGTGTTCGATCGGCCGGCGACGAGCGTGAACCTCACGACCACCTACTTCCGTCCGGCGACGCTCGGCGGGGACCACGCGTTCAAGTTCGGGTACAACTTCCGCGATACGCCGGCCTCGTCGACGACGGTGTACGGCGGGGACGTGACAGCGCAGGTGCGCAACGGCGTGCCGGAGCGCGCCCTGTTCTGGCGCAGCGCGGCCACCGACTACTCGATGAGCACGCACAGCCTGTTCGCGCAGGACACGTTCACGGCCAACAAGCTGACAATCACGGCCGGAATCCGGTGGGATCGGCAGGACGACTCCGCGCGCGCCAGTTCGGTCGAGTCCAATCCGATCATCCCGCAGTGGCTGCCCGGCATCGCGTTCGAGGGCGCCGACGCCAACGTGGTGTTCTCGAACTGGTCGCCCCGCCTCGGCGTGGGCTACGACCTGTTCGGCACGGGCCGCACGGTGCTGCGCTCGTCGTTCTCGATGTACTACGGCCAGATCGGACCCGGCAGCCTCTCGGGCACGCTGAACCCGGTGAGCGCCGCCAGCATCTCGTTTCCCTGGAACGACGCCAACGGCGACAGGTTCGTCCAGATCAACGAGGTCAACCTGCAGCGGTCGGCTGTCATCACGTTCAGCGGGAACTACAACCCCGACAACCCGGGCTTCCTCGGCACGACCAACACTGTGGACCCGGGCCTGAAGAACGACAGGACTGTCGAGTGGACCGGGACGGTGGAGCACCAGCTCACGAGCCGGATGGCGATGACGCTGAGCTACATCTACCGCAACTACTCGGGCTTCCGCCTGTCACAGCGCCAGGGGATCAGCGAGTCGAACTGGAACCCTGTCACCTACCAGCCCAACTGCGCGTCCACGGCGCCGCGCTGCCCGCAGCTGACCTACTACGTGCCGAACATCAACCTGCCCGGCGTGCTCCGGCTGACCAACGCCGACGGTTACTCGCGCGACTTCAACGGCATCGAGGCGACGTTCACCAAGCGCATGGCCGACCGCTGGATGCTCGACATGAACTACGCCTACAACGACGCGGTCGACAACTACGACAACGTCGCGGGCTACAGCGGCAGCTTCGATCCGACCAACCTGCAGATCTTCAACGGCCAGCAGTACGCACAGGAGGCCGGCGGCAGCGGCATCGACAACGTGTTCGTCAACTCCAAGCACATGTTCAAGGTCGCCGGCGTGTTCGTGGCGCCCTGGGACATCCACCTCGGCGCCACCTACCAGGCGCGCCAGGGCTACCTGTTCCCGCAGCGCGTGCTGTCGCCCAATCGTCCCGGCGGATCGGGCGCCGTCAACCTGATCTTCGACCCGTTCGGCGAAAGCCGCTACGACACGTTCCAGATGGTGGACGCCCGCGTGGCCAAGCGCTTCAACTTCGGCCGTCGCAGCATCGAGGGCAGTCTGGACATCTTCAACGTCGGCAACGTCAACACGGTGCTGACGCGCAATCTGAACCAGGCGGCCAGCACGGCCAACCAGGTAACGGGCATCGTGTCGCCGCGCGTGCTGCGCCTCGGCGTCAGGGTGATGTTCTAGGCGACCTCCGGCCGCTCACGCGGCCTCGGCCGCCAACGCTCAACCGGGGCGCCGCGTCGGCGCCCCACCAGTTCTAGGCGACCTCCGGCCGCTCACGCGGCCTCACGCGCCTCAGAAGGGGCGGGTACCTCAGCGGTATCCGCCCCTTGATGTCTGGTACTCGTAGAGCGCCACGGCCAGCGCCGTCGCCACGTTGATCGAATCGGCTCCCTCGGCCATCGGAATCCGCGCCAGACGCGTGCACGCGGCGAGGGTTTCCTCGGACAGACCGGCCCCCTCGTTGCCAACCACGAAGGCGGCGGGCGACATCGGCAGCGCGACCAGGGTCTCGGCAAGCGTCGCCGTCGCTCCTGCCTTCTGCGTTCGACGTTCGGCGTCCTGCGTTCTGCCTTCGCCGTTCCATTCATCCCCCGCCATCCGTGGCGTCAGCCCGACCGTCGCGACTCCGTGGGCGTGGAGCACCTCGAGGATCCCGGGCATGGCCCCTCGAGCCCACGGGACCTCCAGGACGGCGCCGAGCGAGGTGCGGACGGCCTTCCGATACAGCGGGTCTGGGCAGCGGTCGTCGAGCAGTACGCAGGCCGCTCCAAAAGCGCGCGCGTTGCGAAAGCAGGAGCCGACGTTGTCGACGTCGGACAGGTGTTCGGCCACGACGAGGATGGGTGGCGGGCCGTCGGACCTGTCCGTCAACGCTGCCGCCACCATGCTCCGGACGTCGGAGACTGGCAGGCGCCGCACGAGTGCCAGCACTCCTCGATGGAAGTTGAAGCCCGTGATGGTCTCCATCTCGGACGGCGGCCGAAGCGTGAGGCGGTCGCCCAGTCGGGCGTCGAGGCCCAGGGCCCTCGCGGCCGGCGGTGTCGAGAGCGCGGCGACGACGGCTTCCGGGTCCGCCTGCCGCTCCCGCAAGCACGCGCTCGACGACGAGCCGGCCCTCCGCCAGGAACAGGCCCTGCGCGCGCAACGCGTCGTGGTCCCTCAGTGCCGCGGCCCAGTCGAAGTCCGACACCGCGTCCTACCTGCGTCGACGCCGCACGTGCGGCCTGCCCAGCCGACACGCCGAGTGGGGAGCCGCCAGGGCACGCGGAACCGGAGGGTGCCTCATGGGCGCGATTGTACCCACAGCCTCACCCGGCAGCGGGGCTCACGGCTACAATCGCCCCACGTGATCCGCTCGATGTCCTTCGCTGTGCGTGGCCTTGTCGCCGCCATGCTGCTGGCCGGCGCGTCGGACGTTCGCGCGCAGACGAGCACGCCTGCG
Organism: uncultured Acidobacteriota bacterium; assembly: GCA_963715265.1. Taxonomy (GTDB): domain Bacteria; phylum Acidobacteriota; class Vicinamibacteria; order Vicinamibacterales; family Vicinamibacteraceae; genus Luteitalea. The sequence goes on along the minus strand of CAVQRQ010000022.1, from coordinate 347,960 downwards.
CGCCTGGCCGACGCCGAGCGACTGGCAAAGGGGTCAGGGACCGATCGGCTCGCCGCCCTCGTGATCTTCGACGAGTTGCTGCGGGCAGCGACGGCCTCGGGCAATCGGAGACTGGAAGCCGATGCGGCCCACGGCAGGGGCGACCTCCTCATCGTCCTCGGACGCGACACGGCCGGCGCTGCCGGGGAACTCTCACGGGCCGCCAATCTTCGCCGCCAGGCCGGGGATCTGCAGGGCGCGGCTCGCTCGCGGACACTCGAAGGGGTGGCCCTCCGACGGCTCGGCCGGCTGGACGACGCCGAGGCCGCCCAACGCGATGCGCTGGCCCTGTACCAGGCCGCCGGCGACCAGTCCGGTCAGGCGCAGGTGCATCACAACCTGGGCGCACTCCTCTACAGCCGCGCACGCTACGACGAGGCCGCCGAGCAGTACCTCCAATCCATAGCGATGCGCCGCAGCCTTGGCGAACTGGCAGCGACGGCAGGGACACTGAACAACCTGGCGACCGTTCACGCGCAGCGCGGCGACCTGGACCTCGCGATCGCGGCCCACCGGGAGGCACTCGACGTCGCGACGGCAGCGGGAGACGTCCGCGACCAGGCGTATGCCACGCTCGGTCTGGGGACGCAGTCGTATGCTCTCGGCGAGTGGCAGGAGTCGATGCGGCAACTGTCGGACGCGGCTGATCTCTTCGAACGGCTCGAGGACCGATCCGGACTGGGCTTCGCGCGGCACACGCTCGGCATCGTCTACCTGACGCTCGGACACGAGACGGACGCCATCAACGTGCTCGAGCAGGTCCTGCCGCTGCGGACGGACGACCCGGCGCGACTGGGAACGACGCTGCAGGCCCTTGGCGGCGCGTATCGCATGCGAGGCGACTTCGACAGGGCGCGCGAGGCGATGAATCGGGCACTGGCCCTCAAGCGTCAGGCCTCGGACAGGAATGGCGAGTCGCGCCACGCTGCGCAGCCTCGCCTCCCTGGAGATCGCCGCAGGACGCCAGGGGGAGGCGCTCGCGTACGCGTCGACCTCTCGCGAACTCGCCACCGCCATCGGCACCGATGACGCCAGGGCCCTCGCGCTCGCGATCGAGAGTCGCGCGCGCGGTTCGCGCGTCGATGCCGCGCTGACGGCCGACCTCGATGCCGCCATCGCGCAGGCTGACGCCGCGGGAACCAGGCGCACGGCCGTCATCCTGCGCGGTGAGCGGGCGCGCGTGGCGCTGGCGGCGGGCGACCTTTCCCGCGCCCGTGAACTCGTCGCCGCCGCGATCGCGGGCGTCGAGCAATTGCGCGCGGGCGTCGCGAGCCTCGATCTTCGGGCCACGTGGCTGGCCAGCCACGCCGACCTCCTGGACCTGCAGGTGGACGTGTTGCTGCGCAGCCATCGCTCCCAGCCTGCGGCGGGGTTCGACCGCCAGGCGCTGGCAGCCGCCGAACGCGCACGCGGCCGGCGGTTGCTGGACGCCCTCGGAGACGCCGTCCAACCGCCCGGTGATGCCGTCGAGGCACGGACACGCGAGCAGGCGCTCGAGCGCGATGTCAATGTGGCGGCTCTCAAGATTCGAGCGAGCCCGGGCCCGCAAGGAGCCGACGAGCTCACTGGAGACCGACCTCGACGCCAGGCTGCTCGCCCTTCGCACATACAGGGCCAGCCAGCGTGCCCGGCTCCCGTGGCGGCGTGAGTCTCCGGAGTTGGACCTCGCGGCCCTTCAGGAGCGATTGACGGCTGACACGACGCTCGTGGCGTACTGGCTCGGCGAAGAGGCCGCGGCCGCCTGGGTTGTGACACGTCGCGCCGTGACCCTCGTGGAACTCGGGCCAACCCCGGCCATCCGCACCGCCGTGACGTCCGCTTACGCGGCGCTGGCCGAGCAAGGCGGACAACCGCCCGACCTCGGCCCCCTCGCAACGCTGATCCTGCGTCCCATCGAAGACTCGCTCGTCGGCCGCCGACTGGCCGTCGTCGTCGACGGCACGCTCGAACCCGTGGCGTTCGCCGCGCTGCCGTCGAGGGCCGGCCAGCCACTGGTGGCCAGCCGCGACGTCGTGCGCCTGCCCGCGGCGATGTGGCTGCTGCAGGACAGCTCCAGGCCACGACCGGCATCAGGCGCTCGCCGCGTCGCCGTCGTCGCCGATCCGGTCTTCGCGATCGATGACCAGCGCGTCGTTCCGCGTGGCACAGGCTCGGCGGCACCCGCCGCCTCGACGAGATCGGACGAGATCCCGGCACGCCTGCCGTTCAGTCGTCGCGAAGCCGATGTCGTCGCGGCACTGGCGGCCGGCACAGTTGTCCTGGCCGACTTCGACGCCAGCAAGGCGCGCGTCTCCGAGCTGCCGCTGGATCGCGTCGACGTCCTGCATCTCGCCACGCACGCCGAGCAGCACGCGGCCCGCCCCGACCTCTCGAGCGTCGTCCTGTCGCTGGTCGACGCGCGCGGTCAGCGTGTCGATGGGAAACTTCGGCTGCACGAGATCGTGGGGCTTCCCCTCGACGGCCAACTCGTCGTCCTCAGCGCGTGCCGCACGATCATCGGGCCGGACCTGCGGGGCGAAGGCCTCCAGGGTCTCGCACGGGCGTTTCTCCAGGCTGGCGCGGCATCGGTGGTGGCCAGCCTCTGGGACGTCGACGACAGGGCCACGATGACGCTGATGGGCCACTTCTACGCGGGCCTCGTTCGTGACGGCCTCACGCCCGCAGGCGCGCTGTCGGCCGCGCAGCGCGCGATGCGTGAAGACCCTCGCTGGCGCCACCCTCGTGACTGGGCCGGTTTCACCGTCCTCGGTTCCATCGAATGAGCCGGATGGGGCACGAATCGGACGCGCCGCTCGCGCGCCTGATCGAGCGACTGGAGAGCGCGGGCGGCGACGCTGGCGAGGCGTACGAAGCCCTGCGGCGTCTGCTGATCCGCTACTTCGAGGTTCGGGGCCGGCACGATGCGGACGTGCTCGTCGATCAGGTGCTCGACAGGCTTGCCCATCGACTCGACGATGGAACCGCCGTCGAGGATCTCGGGGCGTACGCCAGGGGGATTGCGCGACTCGTGTTCCTCGAAGCGCTTCGCCGACAGCCCGACGCCCGCATTCACGTCGAACCGGTCGCGCCGGATCCGGCAACCGACGACGAGACGATGGACCAGTGCCTGTCGTCCTGCCTCGCGAGGCTCGACTCCGGGGCGCGACGCCAGGTGCTTGCCTATTACGCCGCCGACGGCCGCGCCCGAATCGACGGCCGGAAGACGCTGGCGGACCAGATTGGCATCAGCGCGACGGCGCTCCGATTGCGGATGCTCCGCCTGCGGATGCAACTGGAGGCGTGCATCAACCGCTGCCGCGATGCCTCGCCGGGAAACGGACAGCCTTCCCGGAGCACTTCCTCATGACGGATCCCGCGCGAGTGCCCACCTCCCCTCCGACTCAGGACCTGCTCGAGCAATACGTGCTCGGTCTGCTCGACGAGCCAGCGTGCGAGGCGATCGAGGCGCGCGCCTTCGGCGATGCCGACGTCGCGGCGTCGATTGACGAGGTCGAGACCGACCTCGTGGACGACTGGACGGCTGGACGGCTGGACGGTCCGACGCGGGAGGCGTTCGCCAGAGCGCTGCAGCATCGCGCCCGTCTGCGAGCGCGCGTGGATGCCGCGAGAGCTCTCGGTCGTGGTCTGGGCGGGCTCGGGCGGGTCGACGCGGGCGGGAGCGGCGCCTCACCGCGTCGACGCGTGTCGTGGATTGTCGGACTCGCCACGGCTGCCGCGCTGCTGGTCTCCGTGGCTGCCTGGCTCGCCCGCAGCCCCGCGGCTCGCCCCGACGAAACGCTGCAGACTCCTCAGGCGCTTGCGCGAGCCGCAGAGCCCCGGGAGCCCTCAGGCGCACGTGAGCCGACGACGGCGCAGTCGTCGCCCACCGCTCGGCCGTCACCCGCGCCGGCGCCCCGCGTCGTATTTGCCGTGCGTCTGCCCCCCGGCACGACCCGGGCGTCTGCCGTCACCCCCGTCAGGATCCCCAGGGCGGCCACGCACGTGGACCTGAAGCTGGCCGTGGCTGTCGGCGATGACTTCCAGCGCTACACGATCACGGTCACGGATTCGACCGGGCGCGTTGTCGGGTCGGTCGGGCGCGCGGCCCTGCCACCGGATCGCACGGTCGGCCTGGTCCTGACGCGTGAGGCGCTGCGGGACGGCCTGCACGAAGTCAGGCTCGCAGGCCGGAGCAACGGTGCCACCGAGGAACTGTTGGCAGTCGTCCAGGTCAGCGTCACGAGCGACCCGCAGCCTCGGTGAACCGCTGCCGGGCATCAGGGACCAGCCCCACCAGCAGTCACGAATACGCCGATTGCGGCGTTCGACTCACCGCAGGCGCAGGCCATCGAGAAATCCGGGATTCGTAGCCTCGGGACTTGTCCCGCGGGCAGGGCGCCGGACCCGCCGTCGCCGCGGCGACGGCGCCAGCCAAGTCCGGCGCCCACGCATGAGTCAGGCGGCGTGCGGTCAGCCGCGACGAGCGAGCGCGCGGGCCGGATTGGTCACGAGCAACTGCGTCACGGCGTCTTCACCCAGCGCCTCGCGCACGGCGGGCACGAAGCTGCGGAACACGGTGTCGTAGGGGCGGAACGTGCCCCCACCCGGCTCGCCGACGTGGTACCAGCCGGCATCGTGCGACACCAGCACGCGCGCGAGGTGACCGGCGTCGGCCATCATCCTGACCAGCTGGACGTGCCGCGGCACCGAGTCGGGACCGATGCCGTCGAACTCGACCCAGGCGCCCCGCTCGGCCGCCTTCCGGAGCAGGCCCTCGTCGCCCTCGCCTTGCGCGTGCACCCAGATGAACGCGTCGAGCGAGACGCCCTGTTCCTGCAGGACGTCGAGTTCCTGGTGCGCGGCCGTCCCGTCACCCGTGTGCGCGGCGATGGGCAGCCCTGTCGCCTTGTGCGTCAAGCCGGCCGCCTCGACGAGCTTGCGATCGACCTCGGACAGCGGACCGCCGTCCACACCGATCTTCATGAAGCCCGGCAGCATGTCCGTGCCGTCGATTCCCCGCCGATGCTCGTTGGTCCAACGCCGGGCCAGCTCGGCCGCCGACTCCCGGAACGCGTGCGCGGGCAAGTGCTTGTCGCCGTTGGCGCCGTAGTACCCGGTGTTGGCGACGATGTGCAGGCCGGACTCCTCCGACAGTCGCCGCAGCAGGGCCACGTTTCGGCCGAGGAACGCCGGCGTGCACTCGACGAGCGTGCGGCACCCGAGTTCGCGCGCCTCACGCAGATGCGGCAGGGCGACGCGCACGACCTCGTCGGCGTTGTACCGGCTGCGGCTGACCTTGTCCGCACCGATGAAGTCCACCATCACGTGCTCGTGCATGAGCACCATGCCGAGGTCGCGCACCGGCACCTCGCCGGTCACGGTCGCCACGGTGCCCTCCTGGGCGGCGAGCGTCGGCGGTACAGCACCCAACGCCGCAAGGGATGCGAGGAACTCACGTCGGTCAGGCATGACCCCAGTGTACGGGAGGGGCCGCACGGGACAAGTCCCGCGCCTACGCATCGCGGGTGCGTTCCGGGAGCGTTACGGCAGGGGCCGTTCGGGGAACGCGCCTGCCAACGTCCTAGAATGGCGGCGTGGAACCCTTCACGATCGACACCGCGTCGGGCGACATCCGCGCGACGACGTTCGAACCGGCCCAGCCGCGGCAGACGCTGATCCTCGCGCACGGCGCCGGAGCCGGGCAGGGCCACCCCTGGATGCGCGCGCGGGCCGGGGACCTCGCCACACTTGGCGTCAGGGTCATCACGTTCGACTTCCCTTACATCACGGCCGGGCGCAAGGTGCCCGATCGCGCCCCGGTCCTGCTTGCGGCCTGGCGCGCAGTCGTGGGGCGCGTGGCAGTCGCGTTCCCCGACGAGCCGCTGGCCATCGGCGGCAAGTCGATGGGCGGCCGCATGGCGACGATGCTCGCGGCCGAGGATGACGCGCCGGAGGCGATCCGGGGATGCGTCGCGCTCGGCTACCCGCTCCATCCGCCGGGCAAGCCCGAACAGCTGCGCGTGGCCCACCTCGGCGCGATCCGCGTCCCGCTGCTCGTCGTCCAGGGCGAACGCGACCCGTTTGGCGGGCCCGACGAGATACGGAGCGCGTTCGAGGCCGCCGGCGCGCATCCGGAGGTGATCGACGTACCGCACGGCGGCCACGGTTTCGAGGTCCGGGTTCGCGACGCGCAGCAGGCGGAGGTGTACGGCCGCGTCGCCGAGGCGGTGGCCCGGTGGCTTGATACACTGCAGGCCGACACCCTCCTGTGAAACGGGATCCTCGCATGACCGTTCGTCTGCTGCCTGTCGCCCTCGCCGGATTGCTCCTCTTCGCCGCGCCGGCGCCGGCGCAGCCGTTGCGCGTGCCGGCCGCCGATGCGTCGGCGACGGCGCTCGACAGGTACGTCGCGGCGCCTGACCCCGCCTACAGGTGGGCCGTCGTCGAGACGCGCCGTGAAGGCGCGTCCACGGTGACGACAATCGAGATGACCTCGCAGACGTGGCGGACCGCGGCCGAGGTCGATCGGCCCGAGTGGAAGCACTACCTCACGGTCATCCGGCCCGACGTCGTGGAGAGCGACACGTCGCTGCTCTTCATCGCCGGTGGCGCCAACGACAGGAACACGCCGCCGAAGACCGACGGGATGCTCGCGGCGTTCGCCTCGCGCTCACGGACGATCGTCACCGAGCTGCGGATGATCCCCAACCAGCCGCTGACGTTCTTCAACGATGGCGTGGCGCGCAAGGAAGACGACCTCATCGCGTACGGGTGGCGCAAGTTCCTCGATGGCGGCGACGAGCAGTGGCTCGCGCGCTTCCCGATGACCAAGGCCGCCGTTCGAGCGATGGACACCGTGCAGGCGTTCGCCCGGTCGCCGGAGGGCGGCCGGCGGGCGATCACGAAGTTCGTCGTGTCGGGCGGATCCAAGCGCGGCTGGACCACGTGGACGACCGCCATCGTGGACAGCCGGGTCGTCGCGATCATGCCGGCGGTGATCGACGCGCTGAACCTGCGGCCGTCGATGCATCACCACTATCAGGCCTACGGCTTCTGGGCGCCGGCCGTCGGCGACTACGTCACGCACGGGATCATGGACCGCATCGACGCCCCCCGGCTCGAGGCGCTCCTGTCTCTCGTCGATCCGTATGCCTACCGGGAGCGGCTGACGATCCCGAAGTACGTGGTGAACGCGAGCGGCGACCAGTTCTTCCTGCCCGACTCCTGGCAGTTCTACGCCGGTGATCTGAAGGGCGAGACGTACCTGCGCTACGTGCCCAACGCCGACCATTCACTCAAGGGATCCAACGCGCCCGATGGTCTCCTGGCCTTCTACGGGGCCATCGTCAAGGGGGTCGCCAGGCCGAAGTTCGACTGGACCGCAGGCAAGGACGGCACGATCACGATCACGCCACAGACCAGGCCCACGAAGGTGACGTTCTGGCAGGCCACCAACCCCGACGCGCGCGACTTCAGGGTGGAGACGCTCGGTCCCGTGTGGAAGGCGACCGAGGTGCAGCCCGACGCGGCGGGCACCTACACGGCCAAGGTCGGAGACTCCGGAGAAGGGCTTCAGCGCGGGCTTCATCGAGGCGGTCTTCGACTACGGCGGCCCGGCGCCCTTCATCTTCTCGACGGGCGTGCGCGTCGTGCCCGACGTGCTGCCCTTCGCGCCGCCGACGCCTGGACGACGGCAGTCGGCAGCACAGCCCTGACGCCCGGCCGATGACGCCGACGACCACCAGACGCCCCCGTGCCGCGCTGCGCGCTGCCGTCGCGGCGCTCGGGGTGTGGCTGGCGGGCGTCGCGGCGTTGAACCTGTTCCTCGTCGGCCGGTCCGCGACCGACGAGAACCTGTTCATCGACCCCCTGTCCGGCGTCTACGTCGTCGAGCAGGTGCCGGGACAACAGGGAACGCCCCGGACCATCTCGGGGCCCCTGCCCGCATGGGTGCCACGGCAGGCCGGCGCCGCGGGGAGCCTCGAGCCCGGCGACATCCTGATGGAGTTGTCCGGGGAGCGGCTGAAAGGCGCGCGGGAGGCCCGTGAGCGCCTCGCCGGACACGAGAGCATCGAGGCGACGGCCCTGCGGGCACGTTCGTCGCAGGTGATCTCGGTCGTGGTGCCGGCCCGGGAGTTGCTGGATGCACTGCAATCGATACACAACACGGTGGTCGTCGTGCAGGTCACGCCTGGTGGGGCCTCAGCCCGTGCTGGCATGCTGCCCGGTGACGTCATCACGCGCATCAACGGCCAGGGCTTCGCTGACGCGACAGACGCCGACAGGGTCATGCGTGCGGCGCAGGTGGGGCGCGAGACAGCGTACGACGTGCTGCGCGCAGGCGTCCCCGTCACGCTCGAGGTGAGGCTGGCGGCCTTCGGCATCGCGCTCGGCGCGCTGCTGCTGTCGGCTGTCGGCCTGCTCTACATCGCCACCGGCACCCTGCTGGCGACGCTGCGGCCCCACATCAAGGCGGCGTACTACCTCGGCCTCGGCTGGATGGGCACGGGACTCGCCATCGCCGTCATTCTCAATCGCCCTCGCCGAACGCTGCCGACGTGGTACGTCCTGGCATCGGACGTGACGCTTGCCCTGTGTGCCACGCTTGGAGTGGCCGCCTGGCTCCATTCGATGAAGTACTTCCCGCGCGAGCGGCCTGCGCTGGCGAAGCGGCGCTGGGCCATTCGCGGCGGCTACATCCTCGCGGTCGTGCTGGCCGCGATCACGCTCGGCATCACCTGGAGCGCGCCGTTCTTCGTGGACGGCCTGTTCTTCCCGGCTGCGGTCCTGATGCTGATCTACGCGGTCGCGGTGTCGGCCCGCACGCGCCGGAGCTACAGCGCCGAGGACCTCGCGATCTCCCGCCCGACGTCGATCATGACGGGCCTCGCTGTCGGCCTCGCCCTGGCACCCCTTGGGCTCGCCATCCTGAGGGCCGCAACTGGCGGACACCTGCCGCTGCTGCCGGCCCCTGTTCTCCAGATTGTCGGCGCGCTCCTGCTTCTCGGCCTGCTCGTCGTCCACGGCCTGACCATCGGACGCTACAGACTGCTCGAACTCGACCTGCGCGTCCGCCGCAACGTGCAGTACCTGCTCATCAGCGCCGCATGGACGACGGTGATCGTCGGGGCCGGGCTCTGGCTGTGGTGGCAGATGATGCACCTCGAGCTGCCGCTGCCCAACGTGCGCCTCACCGGCGATGCGCTGGAGGTGCTGCCGACACCCGTCGACGTGGCCCGCCGCGGGGTGATCGAGAAGGGCGTGCTCGTCGCGGCGGCCGTTGTGCTGGCCTACGCCTTCCGCGCGGTGCTCAAGCGCGGGCAGCGCTTCCTGGCCGAGCAGTACTACCAGGAGGGCTACGACTACAGACGCGCGACGAGCGAGTTCAGCGACGTCATGGGCCAGCGGATGGACCTCCAGGGTCTGGCCGACGGCCTGCTCACGATGCTGGATCGGCACATGCCGGTGAAGCGTGCAGGCGTCGTCTTCGTGCAGGGCAGCCGGCTGGTCAGCTCCACGCGCTCGATCGGCTTCGAACCGGCCGACTGGGACATCTTCTGCCGCGCCTGCGTCGAGGAGGCCGTCGACGTGCTGCGCGTCGCGCGCGGCGCCGAAATGGACACCGAGTACGCGCCGCCCCGGTTGCGGCTGGCCCTGCGGCGGGCGCAGGTCCACCATCTGTTCCCCATCGGCGGGCACGACGAGCTGCGCGGCGTGATCTTCGTGGGCGAGAAGCTGTCCGAAGCGCCGTACACGGCCGACGACTTCGCATTCCTCGGCGTCATCGCGGGGCAGGCGTCACTGCTGGTCGAGAACGCGTTCCTCTACGAGAACCTGGCGGCCCAGGAGCGCGCCCGGCAGGAACTGGCGATCGCGCGCCGTATCCAGCTGGAGTCGCTGCCGCAGCGCCCACCGACCGTGCAGGGACTCGACGTCGCCGGGGCCTCGATACCCGCGCAGGAAGTGGGCGGCGACTACTACGACTACCTCGAAGGGTCCAATGGCCACCTCGCCGTGATGATCGGCGACGTGAGCGGCAAGGGCACGTCGGCGGCCCTCTACATGTCGAAGCTGCAGGGCATCGTGCGCTCGCTGCACGGCTTCGACCTGTCGCCGCGTGAGCTGTTCGTCCGCACGAACGACCTGCTCGGACGCGACCTCGAGCGCCGGGCGTTCGTCACCGCGCTCGGCGCGTACTTCGACACGTCATCCAGCTCGGTCGTCATCGCGCGCGGCGGGCACCTGCCGCTGTATCACTACGAGGCTTCGACGGGGCGCGTCCACCGGTGGCTGCCCCGCGGCCTTGGGCTCGGCCTGACGGCCAGGGACGTGTTCGCCGCCGAACTGGAGGAACTGCACCTCTCCTATGCGGAGGGTGACACGTTTCTCTTCGTCACAGACGGCATCACCGAGAGCCACGACGCCGACCGCGAGGAGTTCGGCGAGGACAGGCTGACGAAGCAGTTCTCGACGCTGGCTGCCGCTGGCACGCCCGTCGCGCAGATCGTCAGCGCCATCAACGCCGCGGCCACCGCGCACGCAGCCGGAACGACGCAACACGACGATCAGACTGTCGTCGTCGTCAGGGCCACGCACTGACGCCCGGACCAGGGCCCTGCACGCCTCGAGCCCGGCGGGGACGCCCTGGGCTAGGGAATGTTCCCGATGATGAGCGGGCCAATCCTGTTGGCAACGGGGACCGGCAGCTTCTTCCACATCTCGATCGCCATCTGGAACCGACCGCTGCCGGGGCTGTGGTCCGGCGGTGCGTCGCGCGAGATCAGCGCGTACTCCCAGTGCAGCGGCACGGGCTCGGCCTTCCACTGCTTCTTGAAGAGGTACGTTCCCTCGCCGGGCGTGGACCGGCCGAAGTCGAACACGCGCCCGCCGCGGGCGATGACCTCGCGCAGCATGTGCCAGTAGAGCAGCATGTTCGGGTTCATGGTGCGCGCCGTCCGGAGAGAGGACGCCCACGGCACCTCGACGCGGTTGGCGTGCGTGATCGTCATGGAGCCCGCCACCGGCTGCCCCATGTGCCGCACGACGTGCAGGTGCGCCGCGCCCCCACTGGCCTTCAGCACGGCCTCGAAGAATCGCTTCGGATAGACAGGGGTGCCGAGGTCGCGCATGTTCACCGCGAAGACGGCGTAGAAGGCATCGAGCAGGTCGAGCCCGCCAGACTCACTCGTGAGGTCACTCTTCTCCGCCTTGCGCACCAGGTTGCGGACCTTGTTGTCGAGCGCCGTCCACTGCGCGTCGACGCTCTCCTTCAGGGGCAGGAGCATGGTCACCTTGTGCTGGCGAACGGGCGCGTCGGGGACCTGCCGGTCCACGTGCCGCAGTTCGACGTGCGATGCCCCGCGATCGCGCGCCAGTCGCGTGGCCTCGGCGACCAGCGGGCCGGCAGCCTCGGGACCCGCGGCAAGCACGCCGCCGTAGTTCACGAAGGGCAGCGAGCAGAAGAACTGGCCGAACAGGCGGCTCCGGAACGCCACGAGCGGCAGGACGCCGACGACCCGATCGGCCTCACGGGCCGCCAGATAGATCGGCTCGTGCCCGAAGACCGGACCGAAGACATCGCGCCAGTCCCAGGCATGATAGGCGGTGGCGTCCGGATGCGACGCCACGAAGGCATCCCAGTCGGCGCGGGTGGTTTCAGTCGAGACAGTGACGGACATTGAATCTGGCGCGGACGTTCCGTGGCCGCCGATTTCGCAGGCTGCCACCACGCGGTGCCAGAGCCGGACCGATCGCGGCCGGTCATCACAGAGGGTACTACGCCGAGCCATGACTGGCAGCGCCCGGCACCTTGACGGGGATACGTCCTGTGGTCAGGATGCCCCCATGAGTCGACGGGGAATCGCCCTCGACCAGGGCTCGACCGCCGGCCTGAGTCGCCGACCTCGTGGCCGGTCGGCCAGAAGACAGGGCTCGTCGGCCGCGGCGGCGATCAGGACGCCTGTTAACGATCCGGGGCCCGGTCCGTTGACCCCTACAGAGCCGGGTTTCGGGCAGGCCGCTGGGGCCGTTCGCCGGCGAGGTGATCCTCATGAGTGATCTCACTCCTGTCCTCATTGTCTTCAGCGTGTTCGGCTGCCTGAGCTTTCTGACCTGGGTCGTCGTCGACAGCCTGCGTCGCAAGAATCAGCTGCGGGTGATGTCGGAGTTCCACAACAAGCTCCTCGACCGCATCTCCAACGGGAAGGAACTGGCCGAGTTCATGGACAGCCCGGGAGGGACCAGGTTCATCGAGTCGATCGCCACCGAGCGATCGCATCCCGCCCAGCGCGTGCTGCGGGCCGTGCAGGTCGGCATCGTCCTGTGCGCGGCTGGCATCGGCTGCCGGGTGGTCGGATGGCAGAGCACGATCGTGGCGCGGGAAGCGGCCGAGGGATTCGTGATCCTGGGGATCCTGCTGCTCAGCATCGGGATCGGGTACCTCGTCTCTGCGGCGGCGTCCTTCGGTCTCGGCCGCAGCCTCGGCGTGTACTCGCCTGGCGAGTCCGTCCGCTGACCCACTGACCCGTTCCGGATGCGAGACTCCCGTGCGCCTCGTTCCTGCCCTCATGCTCCCGGCGGAACTGCCCGTGGCTGAGCACGTCGCCGAGCTCGCGCTCGACGAGGCATCGTTCCGCTCGTTCTACGAGCAGACGGCACGAAGCCTCAGGGCGTACCTCCGTCGAAGCCTGCCGGCCGACGCGGTGGACGATGCGATGCAGGAGGCGTACGTGCGCCTCCTGCGCACGCCGCACGCGGGACTGCCTGTGGACGAGCGGCGCGCGTACCTGTACCGGATTGCAGCCAACCTGGTGAACGACGCGTGGCGCGCCCGCAAGAAGGCGCCCATGGCCGACGCGACGGCCCTCGATGACATGGCGGGGCGATCCCCATCGGAGGCAGCGCGCATCGACGTCACGCGAGCCATGGATCGCCTGCGGCTCCAGGAGCGCACGATGCTGTGGCTCGCCTATGTCGAGCAGGCCAGCCACCGTGAGATTGCCGCGGCCCTCTCCGTGAAGGAGGGCAGCGTGCGGGTGTTGCTGTCGCGCGCTCGTCAGAAGCTGGCAGCCGCGCTGGGTGTCCGACGTTGAGGAGCCTGTGATGACCGGTGACCTGTGCCCCCGTGAAGCCGAGGTCCTGCGGGCCTGTGAGTCCGGCGTGTGGCCGGACGAGATGCGCGCCCACCTGGCGACGTGCGAGGCGTGCCGCGAGGTCGAGGCCGTCACGCAGGTGCTGCTCAGGGCCGTGGAGTCGGAGGCCTCGGAACCATTGCCCGCCGCCGAAGACGTCTGGTGGCGCGCGCAGTGGCAGGCGAGGCAGGAGGCCAGGGCGCGCGCGATGCGTCCGCTCGAGGCCATCGAACGCGCCGAGCCCCTCGTGGCGCTCGTCGCCATCGTGTCGCTGCTCGTGCTGCGCGGCGAGGCCATCACGTCGCGGGTGTTCGCGTGGCTGGCGGCCGATGCCACGAGCCATGCCCTGCAGACGGTCATGCCACCGGCCATCCTCCCGCTGGTGTTCGTGGGTGTCGGCCTGGGCGCCCTCATCCTGCTGGTCGGCCTCGGCGCCGTCCTCGCCAACGACTGACGGACGGGCCGGCTGGGACTCGTAGCGGCCGGACTTGTCCGGCCGGCTGGCGCGCGATGCGTGGCCGCGGGACTTGTCCCGCGGGCAGGTGGGACGTGTCCGCGAGCCGCGGGACTTGTCCCGCGGGCAGGGCGCTTGTCCCGCGGGCAGGGCGCCGGACAAGTCCGGCGCCTACGAGATTCACAGGGCGCGCGCCCACGCGGCCGACGTGCGGCGGGCGGCGTGCGGCGGGCGGCGGTGCGGCGGTCGGCGGTCGGCGGTCGGCGGTCGGCGGTCGGCGGTCGGCGTACGATCGCCTGATGCGACGGTTCATTCCGCACGCCGTGCTCGCGTCTGTCGTCGCGGGACTCTGCACCCTCACGCTGCAGGCGCAGCCCGCCAGTGCCCCGGCGCCGGCCCGATCTGCGCGCGACACGCACGTCAAGGTCGAGCACATGGTGCCGATGCGCGACGGCACGCGGCTGCACACGGCCGTGTACGCGCCAAAGACCTGCCCGGCCGGCGGGGCGCCGATCCTCCTCGAGCGGACGCCCTACAGCGCCAGTCCCTACGGGCCAGACGCCTATCCGCCGGTGGTCGGGCCTTCACGCGAGTTCGCCGACCAGCCGTGGATCGTCGCGTACCAGGACGTCCGCGGACGCTACCTGTCCGAGGGCGAGTGGGAGGAGGTCCGTCCCTACAAGCCCGTCAAGCGCGGCACCGACTGGGACGAGTCGACGGATGCCTACGACACGATCGACTGGCTCGTGAAGCAGGTGCCGTGCAACAACGGGCGCGTGGGCATGTGGGGCATCTCGTATCCCGGCTTCTACGCGCTGGCCGCACTGATCGACGCGCATCCCGCGCTGCGGGCCGTCTCACCGCAGGGCCCGATCACCGACTACTACCTCGGCGACGACTCGTTCCACAACGGCGCCTTCATGCTGGCGCACAACTTCTCGTTCTACATCGACTTCTTCCCGCGCGGGCCCAGGCCACGGCGCCCCGAGCGCGACAGGGATTTCACCTACGGGACGACCGACGGTTACCGGTTCTACCTGTCGGGCGGGTCCCTGATGGAGTTGAGCCGCAAGTACGGACTGGACCGGAACCCGTACTGGATGATGAACCTGGAACACACGACCTACGACGACTTCTGGAAGGCTCGCTCGATCTGGCGACACTTCCGCGACGTCGCCCCGGCCGTCCTCGTCGTGGGCGGCTGGTACGACGCCGAGGACCTGCGCGGCGCGTTACGGACCTTCTCCGCGCTGCGCGAACAGAGTCCACAGACGGAGAGCCACCTCGTGATGGGCCCGTGGACGCACGGCGGATGGGCGCGAGGCCAGGGCGATCGGACCGGCCGCATGGCATTCGGCCAGGCCACCGCCGCTCACTATCGGGAACGCATCGAGTACCGGTTCTTCGAACGCGTGCTGAGGGACGCGGCCGTCCCAGCGGTACCCGGTGTGTCGATCTTCGAGACCGGGTCGAATCGCTGGATCACAGCCGACACATGGCCGCCGCCAGCACCCCCACGTGCGTACTACATGGATGCCGGCGGGACGCTCTCCACGACGCCGCCGTCGACGGCGGAGGGCAGCGACACGTACGTCAGCGACCCCGCCAACCCCGTGCCGCTCGTCGGCGAGGAGGCGCTGGGCATGCCGCGCGACTACATGGCGTCTGACCAGGCCTTCGCCAGCCGGCGCGCGGACGTGTTGACCTACCGCAGTCCGGTGCTCACGGAGGACGTGACCGTACGCGGCCCGATCGGCGTCTCGCTGCACGTGTCGACGACGGGCACGGACTCCGATTTCGTGGTCAAGGTGCTCGACGAACCCGGCGCGGGCGACCCTGCGGCAGGCCAGCAGATCCTCGTACGCGGCGAGCCGTTCCGAGGGAAGTTCAGGCGCTCCTTCGAGTCACCCATCCCCTTCGTGCCCGGCCAGCCCGACGAGATCCGGTTCGATCTTCCGGACGTGGCCCACACATTCCGCAAGGGTCACCGCATCGTCGTGCACGTGCAGAGTTCGTGGCTGCCGCTCGTGGACAGGAACCCGCAGACGTTCACGGACATCCCCAACGCGAAACCTGGAGACTTCGTGAAGGCGACGCAGCGCGTGTACCGCCAGGCCGGCAAGGCCAGTCACGTCACGTTACGGGTTGCTCTATCAGGGAGGGAGGGCCGTCCCGGCCGTCCATGACCGGCCGATGGCCTCTCTGAGGCGATGGCCGGCTGGGACAGCCGGCCCTACCTTACCCCGGTTCGAGGTTCTCGGAGAGCTTCCCCTACCTGTCGACCCGTGAGAGTTCGTCGTACAGGTACGCGGCCGCCAGCACGCCGTTGTGGAAGTTGCCGAGGTCGAGCCACTCGTTCGGTGCGTGCGCGTTCTCGCCGGGCAGGCCGATCCCGAACAGCACGCTGGGCAGACCCAGCACCTCCTGGAACGTCGAGACAACGGGAATCGACCCGCCCTCCCGGACGAACACCGGGGCGCGGCCGAAGCCCTTCTCGATGGCGCGCCCGGCGGCCTGCACCCACGCGTTGTCGAAGCCCGTCGTCCAGGGCTTGCCGCCGTGCATGTGCGTCACCTTCACCTCGACGGACTTCGGCGCGAGCTTCCTGACGTAGGCCTCGAACAGCTTGCCGATGGTCTGCGGGTCCTGGTTGGGCACGAGTCGCGTGCTCACCTTGGCCATCGCCGTGGCGGGGATGACGGTCTTGGCCCCTTCACCCGTGAAACCGGCGAGCAGGCCGTTGACCTCGAAGGTCGGACGCGCCCACTTGCGCTCGAGCGTGGAGTAGCCGCTCTCGCCGAACGGCTTGGGCAGGCCGATCTCCTCGCGCCCACCGCTTCTCGTTGAACGGCAGCTTCGCGAACTCCTGCTTCTCCGCCTCGGTGACGTCGACGACGGCGTCGTAGAAGCCGGGGATCTTCACGCGGCCGCTCTTGTCCTTCATCTGCGCCAGGATCTGCGTGAGCACGATCGCGGGATTCGCCACGGCGCCGCCGTAGGATCCCGAGTGCAGGTCCGTGCTGCTGCCGCGGACGTCCACCTGGAAGTACGCCAGCCCACGAAGGCCGTAGCAGATCGAGGGCACGTCGCGGTCGAACATCGGCGAGTCCGAGATGACGACGACATCGGCCTTCAGGAGGTCCTTGTTGGCCGCGATGAAGTCGTCCAGATTCGCGCTGCCGACCTCCTCCTCGCCCTCGAGCATCACCTTGACGTTGATGGGCAGGGCGCCGGCCTGCCTCAGCGTGGCCTCGATGGCCTTGAGGTGCATGAAGATCTGCCCCTTGTCGTCGGCCGATCCGCGCGCGTAGATCGCGCCCTCGCGCACTGTGGGCTCGAACGGGGGCGACTCCCACAGTTCGACCGGGTCGACAGGCTGCACGTCGTAGTGCCCGTAGAACAGCATGGTCGGCGCGCCAGGCGCCCCCAGCCACTCGCCGTACACGATCGGATGACCGGGCGTCTCGCGCAGGCCGACCTGCTGCAGGCCGATGCGGCGCAGTTCCTCGACGCACCAGTCGGCGCAGCGCCTGACGTCGCCCGCATGCGCGGGCAGAGCGCTGATGCTGGGTATGGCCAGGAACGCCTTGAGTTGCTGGATGTAGTCGTCGCGGTGCGTCTGGATGTGATCGAGGATCTTGTTCATGGTCACCCTCGGCCTCGGGCGCGCTGCCGTCGGCCTGCATGTCGTCGTGCTGACCGGGCCGGTCGAGAAGCCGGCCCCTCCGTTGAGTCTCTCAGTACGTCGCCCTTCGCGCCATCGCCTGGCTCGGACCCCGCAGTGCCGATCCGAAGCCGGACGGTGAGGGCCGGGTGTCCCACCCGGCCGCTAATGATTCGGAACCTGCACCGGCAGGTCCAGCCGGTCCCCCCATTCCTTCCAGGACCCGACGTAGTTGCGGACGCGCGGATACCCGAGCAGGCGCAGGGCCAGGTACCCGTGCGCCGCCCTGTAGCCGCCCTGGCAGTACGTCAGCACTTCCTTGTCGGGCGTCACGCCCAGCGGCTCGTACATGGCCCGCAGTTGGTCCGCGCTCTTGAACGTACCGTCCGGGCGCAGGTTCGTCGTCCACTCGACGTGCACCGCGCCGGGGATGCAGCCGCCCCGCGCAGCACGGACGATCGTGCCGAAGTATTCCTCGTCCGTCCGCGTGTCGAGGACGACGGCATCGACGGACTCGAGCCTGTCCCGCACGTCGCGCCACGTGGCGATGCGATCGGCGACAGGCGTCCCGAGCCACGTCGAGGGTGTCGGCGTCACCGACTCGACGCCGAGGGGCATCCCGGCGGACTTCCACGCCCCGACGCCTCCGTCGAGCAGGCGCACGTGCGCGTGACCGAAATACTCGAGCGCCCAGAACGCTCGGGCGGCCCGTATGCCCGACTGCTCGTCGTACACGACCACCGGCCTGTCGGAGGTCACGCCACGGGCGGCCAGCAGGTGCTCGAGGATCCAGAGGAACGCGCGCAGCGGGGCCGGGTCGGTGTCGATCAGGCTGATGCCGAACAGGTCGAGATGAACGGCGGACGGGATGTGGCCCGCGCCATACGCCTCGGCCGGACGCAGGTCGATGAGGAGGGGGGCGTCAGGCCCCTCCAGTGTCGTGGCCAGAGCCGCCGGATCGACGAGGAGATGGGGATTGGCATACCCCTTGGCTTCGATCGCCATTGGCGCCATTGTACGAGCCCGCAGCGCCAGCGAGGTCAATTGGCTTGAGGCGCGGCAGGGGCGGGCGTAGGATGCACACGGCGGCCCTTTCCGCCAGGTGCCCATGACCGAACGCCTCCGGACGCAGGACGATGTGCCTGTCGGACGGCTGCGAGGCTTTCGACCGCGCGTGCGGTCGATCGATTCGCATGCCGACCCGGCGTCGCCGCTGAACCTCGACAAGCTGATCCACGAGCGCCTTCGACTGGCGATCGTCAGCGCGCTCGCCGTGCGGGAGAAGCTCTCCTTCAACGACCTCAAGGCGCTGCTGCGCACAACCGACGGCAACCTCAGCGTGCACGCGCGCAAGCTCGAGGACGCCGGCTACATCACCTGCACGAAGACCTTCGAGGGCCGCCTGCCACGCAGCGAGTACTCGCTGACCCGCGCCGGACGCGTGGCGCTCGAGCGCTACCTCGGACACATGGAGGCGCTGATCACCGCGACGCGCGCCGGCAGCACCAGGCCGGCGGAGGACGAGATCCCGACCTCGTAAGTAGCCGCGGGACTTGTCCCGCGGGCAGGGCGCCGGGGCGCCGGACAAGTCCGGCGCCTACGCGATTCGTAGTTCGTGGTGCGTAGCCGCGGGACTTGTCCCGCGGGAAGGGCGCCGGACAAGTCCGGCGCCTACGCGATTCGTAGCGGGCAGGGCGCTGAATCCGAGGTTCGTGGTGCGTAGTGGTGCGTAGCCGCGGGACTTGTCCCGCGGGCAGGGCGCCGGACAAGTCCGGCGCCTACGCGGTTCATGAGAGTCCGGCGCCTAGCGGATTCATGAGGGTCCGGCGCCTACGACGATTCGCAGGAGCCGGGAAACGGCCACCTGCCGTCAGGCGACGGTGTTGGTCAGCGTCCCGATGCCGTCGATCGTGATGGCGATTTCGTCGCCGCTGGCGAGCGTGAATTCGTCTGGCGGCACGATCCCCGTGCCTGTGAGCAGGTAGACACCTGCCGGGAAGCTCGACTCACGACACAGCCAGCCGGCCAGTTCGTCGAAGCCGCGCTTGATCTGCCCCGTCGTCGTAGTGCCCTCGAACGCGACGGCGCCGGCGCGCACGATGCGGAGATTGATCGCCGTCGTCGGGGGCAGCGGATCGGGCGTGAACAGCACGGCCGGACCGATGGCGCAGCTCCCGTCGTAGACCTTGGCCTGCGGCAGGTACAGCGGGTTCTCGCCCTCGATGTCGCGGGCGCTCATGTCGTTGCCGATCGTGTAACCCACCATCCTGCCCGCGGCGTCGATCACGAGCACCAGTTCGGGTTCAGGCACGGACCACGCCGAGTCGCGGCGCACGCGGACCTGCCCGCCAGGTGCGACCACGCGCGAGGCCGTGGCCTTGAAGAACAGCTCGGGACGCTCGGCGTCGTACACACGGTCGTAGAACGTCGAGCCGCCGCTCTCGCGCGCCTCGTCCATGCGCGCGTCCCGGCTGCGGTAATAGGTCACACCCGCAGCCCACACGTCCTGCGAGCCGATGGGCGCCAGGAGGACCTGCGGCGTTGTCGCATCCACCTCCGGCGCGGATTCGGCTCGGGCGCGAATCGTCGAAAGTGGCGCGTCGGCCTGCAGGATCTGATCGAGGGTCAGGTCGGCGAGGCGCAGCGAACGACCCTCGCTGACGAGAACGAGTCCGTTGTCGGTGCGATACAGCAGCATCAGGCGCTCCGGAGGTGCCAGTGATCGCCCGCGGAATCGACACGACCATCCTCGGCCAGATGGCGGAGGTGGGCGAGCACGTTCTGCCGCGCGGCGGGCTTGAGCGCGTCGGCGGTGGCAGCATACAGCCGGTCGGTGATGGCGTCAGCCGTCGTGAGTCCCGCGGCCAGGCACTCGAGCACCTGCCGCTCGCGCGCCAGGCGGTGCGAGATGTAGCCGCGCAACAGCGAGGCCGGCTGCAGGATCGGGTCGCCGTGTCCCGGGAGGATGACGCGGGGCTGAAGGTCGAGCACGGCGCGCAGGGACGCGAGGTACTGGCGCAGGCTGCCGCCGTGGTCGGCGGGAATCGCGACGGTGCTGCCGTTGATCGCGAGGTCGCCGCCAAGCAGCATCCCGCCGTGGATGTCGAACAGGCAGCAGTGGTCCGGGGCGTGGCCGGGCGTCGAGAGCACCCAGACCTGCCCATCGCCAGCGGACACCATCGGCTCGCCTTCGATGACCTGCCATGCGATGCCGTCACCTTCCGGCACCGGTGCGCGCTTGCGGAACACCGCCTGCGGCCAGCGGGCGTGCACGATGGTGGCGCCGTCGATGTGGTCCGGATGGGCGTGCGTCACGATGACCTGCGCGAGCGGACCGTCACCTGCCGCTGACAGCGCACGCTCGACGTCGCCGACGAAGGCCTCTCCGCCTGGCGGGGCATCGACGAGCGTGGGTCTCTCGCCGTGCAGCAGGTATGCGTGCACGGAACCCTGAGCGTAGGGCGAGTCGTGGGTTGCCGTCAGGCGCGTGTATCGCACGAGGGTCGCTTCATCGGGCCGCGGCTTCGCGGCTCTGCGGGCAGCCGCGCACGGCCCCGGGGGTCGACGCGCAGCGCGATGCCGTGGCGGTGACGGCCACGAGCATCTGCGGGAGTGGAAAGGATTCCTCGGCGCTGAGGAGGAAGCTGAGGGCGCCGGGCACTGTATGGAGGATTAGTGCGAGGAAGAACTTGACCAGGCGGGCCTGACTGCGAAGGCTCACCGACCCTATCGGAAGAGGTCGCTTCCAACAGGGTTTGAAGGTTTTGGAACGGATGCCCGTCGACCCTCAGCTTGTGGAGGATTATGTGAAATCTTTCACAAGGCGTCAAGCGGAAAGATCGTGGGCGCAAAAATACCCGCAAGTCTCCTATCGACAATAGCTTACGTGGACGGCCGGCGTTCGCGCCCGCCCGACGCACGCGGGGCCGTCACCCTCCGCGCGCCATCACGCGGTCCCTGGCGCTGGCGGGGCGGCCTCGAACAGCGCACACACGGCGCCTGCCGGGTCGCGGATGACGGCGAACTGCCCCGCGCCCATGTCGGTGGGCGCCCGCAGCACCTCGCCGCCGCGCGCAACAGCCTCGTCGACGGCAAACTGCAGGTCCATCACGGTGAAGTACACCAACCACTGCGCCGGCAGGCCCTCGTTCACGCCCCTCGCGTGGCAGATCCCCGTCACGTCGCGGCCTTCGAGGTTGGTCATGGCGTAGTCGGCATAGCCGTCCATGTCGACTTCGCGGTACTCCCACCCCACGACGGCGCGGTAGAAGTCACGCACATCGGGAGCGTTGTCGACGGTGAGGTCGACCCATCCGATCTGGCCTGGCTGCATGTCGTCGGTCATGGGGCTCTGGGTTCGGGATTCGGGATTCGGGATGCCTACGCAGGACTCTGGTCGATCCCCTCGTAGGACGCGATGCGGGCGCGGAACGCCTCCGGGATCGGCGCCGGCTTCTGCGAGGTGTAGTCGAAGAGGACCTGTGCCGACCGCCCCGTGGCCGTGACGACGTCGCCGCGCACGACCTCGTACGACGCCCAGAAACTCGTACGGCGAAGCTCCGTGACCGCGGCGCGGATCGTCAGCACGTCGCCGGGATACGCCTGGCTCCGGAAGTCCACGCTGGCGTGGACGATGGCCATCCCGATGAAGGGCACGTCGGGCACCACGGCCTTCCAGTAGTCGATACGCGCCTCCTCGAAGTACGTGAGGTAGCTGGCGTTGTTCACGTGGCCGAACGCGTCGCAATCACCCCACCGTACCCGGATCGTGGTGGCGAACCGGAAGGCCTGCGCGCTCATGCTGTCGTCGCCTCGCCCATGACGAGGGTGCGCGCCTGTTCCATCTGATGGCGATACGCCTGCCACCCGCTGAAGTTGTTGAACCGCTCGGCGTCGGCCGTCGCCATCGCGACGTGCTCGAAGGGCGACCAGTGGCCGGCGTCCAGCAGTTGCTGATGGAGACGCCTGTCGGCCTCGATGTCGCGGGTGCCGATGTGGGTCAGGTAGCTCACCCGGGCGCAGCGGGCGACCGAGACCTGCTTGCGGTCCTCGATCGACAGTCCGGCATCCTCGTCTCCGACGAATGGCAGGTGCCACTCACCCGTCGATCGCAGCACCGGCGTGGAGGCCTCGAAGGCGACCCGCATCAGGTCGGCGAGCCGCTTGATCTCGGGTTGCGCGTCGGGGTGGCATCTCAGCGTGAAGAAGTTGTCGTAGGCGGTCGACGACACGATCACGCTCGTCCACATCCAGGGCTCGAGCACGCGATTGACGATCTGCTTGTGCACGCCGATGACGCGCAGACGCTCGGCCTGGTCGAGGGCCGCGTCGCGCGCGCGCAGCCACTCGGCCTCGGCAGCCTGCGCCGCGCCGGCGTCGAGGACGTCGCGGGCCTGCATGCCCGCCTGGTTCCGCCCCCATTCCACGGGCAGGACGGGGTCCTCACGCAGTTGCTGCATCAGCTTCGCTGTCGGGATGGCCCGTGAACTCGACGCGTTGCGCGAGAACATCCGGTGCGTGTTGAACTCCGAGAGCACGAAGCGCGGAAAGCGCAGCACGAACGTCGTGAGGCGCTGCCCCGCGGCGTTCACGCTGTCGAGCAGGACCTCGGCGTTGTAGGCCACGGCTACGCGTCCTCCTCGTCCTCGTCGTCGTCCCTGGGAGGGCGGTGATACCGCGAATACTCCTCGAGGAACGTCAGCGAGTCGAACCGTTCCATCCTGTCGAAGAAGAGCACGCCGTCGAGGTGATCGGCTTCGTGCTGCACCACGCGCGCCGCGAAGTTGCGCAGCTCCATCTGGAAGGGCTTGCCCTTGCGGTCGAGCGCGTCGATCCGGATGTGCGTGAGCCGCGGCACGCGGCCGCGAATGTCGGGAATGCTGAGGCAGCCCTCCCAGTCCTCGGCCTTCGCCTCGGACAGCGGCGTGATGACCGGGTTGACGAAGGGGAGCACGCGCATCTTGCCCTGCCCATCGTCCAGCCCGGCGACGAACAGACGCACGCCTTCGTGTACCTGGGGGGCGGCGAGGCCGACCCCCTCGTACTCGAGCATCGTGTCCATCATGTCGTCGATGAACTTCTGCATCACCGCGGCACGCACCTCGGACGGATCGAGCGCACGCGCGCGGCTGCGCAGCACAGGATGGCCCATGCGGGCGACTTTCAGGATGGACAGACGTCCCTACCTTCCTACGCGATGGTGATGGACGTGTCGAGGTAGACGTCCTGAAGCATGTTGAGCAGCTTGACGCCATCGGCGAACGGCCGCTGGAACGCCCGCCGGCCGAGGATCAGCCCCATGCCCCCCGCGCGCTTGTTGATGACGGCCGTGCGGACCGACTCCTCGAAGTCGTTGGCGGTGCTCGCGCCGCCCGAGTTGATGAGGCCGATGCGCCCCATGTAGCAGTTGGCGAGCTGGTACCGCGTCATCTCGATCGGGTGGTCACCCGGGATGAGATCGCTGTAGACCTTCGGGTGCGTCTTGCCGAACTTCAGCGCCGTGTAGCCCCCGTTGGTCTCGGGCATCTTCTGCTTGATGATGTCGGCCTCTATCGTCACGCCGAGGTGGTTGGCCTGGCTCGAAAGGTCGGCCGAGACGTGGTAGTCCACGTCCTTGGTCTTGAACGCGGGGTTCCGCGTGTAGCACCAGAGTACGGTCAGCATGCCGAGCTCGTGCGCGCGCGCGAACGCGGCACTCACTTCCTGGATCTGCCTGGTGGACTCCTCCGACCCGAAGTAGACGGTCGCCCCGACGGCAATCGCGCCCATCTCGAAGGCCTGCTCCACCGTGGCGAACATGATCTGGTCGTACCGGTTCGGGTAGCTCAGGAACTCGTTGTGGTTCAGCTTCACCATGAACGGGATCTTGTGCGCCCACTTGCGCGCCACCGACCCGAGCACGCCCAGGGTCGAGGTCACGCAGTTGCACCCGCTCTCGTAGGCGAGCTTCACGATGTTCTCGGGGTCGAAGTACATCGGGTTGAGCGCGAAGCTCGCCCCCGCCGAGTGCTCGACGCCCTGGTCCACGGGAAAGATCGAGACGTAGCCGGTGCCGGCCAGTCGGCCCGTGTTGAGAATCTGCGCGTAGTTGCGCAGTACGCTCGGCGAACGGTCCGTGTGCGCGAAGACGCGGTCGATGTAGTCGGGGCCGGGCAGATGCAGCGTGTCCTTCGGGAACCCCTTGGCCTTGTAGGTGAGGAGGCCTTCGGCATCGGCGCCAAGCAGCGCGTGGATCTCGGACGTCGTGATGGTGGTGGTCATGAATGATCCTGAAAACGTGGAGGAGTCGGGCCGACGGCCCGGGTGAATTGTATCGCGTAGGCGTCAGGCTACGGCAGCCGCGGCGGCGTGCCCGGAGGCCACGGCCCCCTCGATGGTGGCCGGCAGCCCCGTGTCGGTCCAGTCCCCGGCCAGCAGGAGCCCCTCCACGGCCGTGGTGACTCCGGGGCGGGAGGGCTGACCTTCCGCGAGCGAGAACGTCGCCTGGGGCTCACGGACCACGCGCATACGCTTGACTTTCGCCTGCCTGAGCTCGGGAAGGGCCCCGGTGGCTTCCCGCAACGCCAGGTCGCCGAGTTCCTCGTTGCTCAGCCGGAGCACGTGGTCGGCGCCGCTGGCGACGAGCGTGAAGTGCGACGCGGCCTCACCAAACGCCCACCGCTTGTCGAACATCCACTGGAAGGTCCGCCCGGGCAAACCGACGAACGGCGACGGCAGCGCACCACGGTCGAACCAGAGATTGACCGACACGATCGACGAGGGCGCGCGGTCGCGCTCACGGGCCACGAGATCCCGCAGGGGTCCCTGCTCGTGCCCCCGCAGCACGGCGGCCAGTCCGAACCACGGCACCGCAACGATGACCGTCGCCGCGCGAATGGAGATTCCCCGCGTGTCGACGTACCCCACCCGGTCGCCTGCCAGCACCACCCGCGACAGGGCATCGACCTTGATCTGCCCTCCACGCGCCTCGAGATAGGCCCGCGCGGGCTCCCCGAAGACCTCGTGCAGCGGTCGGGCCGGGACGCCCAGGGCCGCGTCGAACGGATCGTCGCTGAAGATCCGCCCCAGGATTCGCACGAAAGGCTCGGCCTGCGCCGTGTCGATGCCCTGGTTGAGGGCGGCGACAGCCAGCGGCTCCCACAGCAGGGATACGAGCCGAGGCGTCTGGCCATGCCGCTCGAGCCAGCCCGCGACGGTCTCTCCCCGGCCGACGGGAACCGGTGCGCCCTCGGTCACGGCACGGCGGGCGGCGGTGAGGCCGGGCCTGATTCCCGCGGCGGCAACGCAGTCGGCCCATGAGAGCGCCTTCCACCGCAGCAGTCCCCCGACGAGGTGCCACGGCGGCCGCCAGTCCGGGCACTCGAGACGGCTCACGCCTCCCTGCGCATCGACGCACGTGAACGCCAGCCGCTTCTGGAACGCCACGGCGTCGGAGGCTCCTACCCTCGCGAGGTAGCGGCGGGTCTCGTGGTAACAGCCCATCAGGACGTGCTGGCCGTTGTCCACGTACTCGCCGGACTCGCGGTCGAGGAACGCCGTCGCCCGGCCTCCCAGTTGGCCGCGCGCCTCGAGGACCACGACGCGCGCGCCGCGCTCGGCCAGCGCGCAGGCCGCTGCCAGACCGGCACATCCCGCGCCGATGACGATCGCGTCCGGAGAGGTCATTTCTCGACGCGCAGGCCCGTCGACGCAGGTGAGGCGATCATCGTCCGCGTCCACGTGGCCAGGGCGATGCCGGCCTTGCGCACACCGGGCACGCGCACGCGCCCGGCAAACACATCGTAGTCGCGCGCGGCGATGCGCTCGAGGAGATCCCTGTAGATGGCGCCCATGATGCGGGCCGCGACGACACGCCTGGCGTCTTCGGGGGGCAGCGCGGCCTCGGCCCGGGCAAACTGCTCCCGGGCGCGGTGGGCCTGCCGCTCGAGGAGGGCCGAGACGCCGTGCGTGAGGCGTCCCGCCCGCAGGTCGTCCTCGCTGACGCCGTGTGCCGCCAACTCGTCCAGGGGCAGGTACAGGCGGCCGACGGCGAGATCGGCGGGCACGTCGCGCAGGATGTTGGTGAGCTGCAGGGCCAGCCCGAGTTCCTCCGCGTACAGTCGCGTGCCGGGGTTCTCGTAGCCGAAGATCTCGATGCAGATGAGCCCGACGGTGGACGCGACCTTGTAGCAGTAGCCCCGCAGGTCGCAGAAGGTGGCAAACCGCGTGGGCTCGAGATCCATGGCGCAGCCCTCGATGAGCTGCTCGAACGCGGCCCGGGGCACGGGCCAGCGCGCGGCCACCGGCTGGAGCGCGCGACCCTGGGGGGTTGCAGGCGTACCGCCCTCGAAGCAGGCCGCCACCTCCTGTCGCCAGCGGTCGAGACCGGCCCGGCGTTGCTCCAGCGGGCGTTCCGGGTGCTCGTCCACCTCGTCGTCCACGGCGCGGCAGAAGTCCCACACGGCCGTGATGGCCTCGCGGCGATCAGGCGAAAGCGCCAGGAACGAGTAGGCGAAGTTCGTATTGCGACCCACGGTGACCGAACGATTCTAACAACCGCGCGGCCCGCCCTACCGTCGCGTGTTCCACCACACCGCACGCACAGCGATGCGTGCGAGGTCGACACGGGTCAGGACGGGGCGCTCATGCAGGGAGCGCCGGCGCACCTCGAGTGTCTCGCGGAGCACGGCCGTTCCACCGAGCCACGTCGCGCGCAGCTCGTAGCGGAGCCGCCCGCGCACGGCGTCGCACACGGGTCGCCCCTCGTCGAACAGCGCCTGCGTGCGAACGCCGAGCACCTCGATGACCCGTCGCCATGCATCGTCTGCGGCTCCCGTCTCGAGGGGACCGAGCCCCGCGTCGTGCTCGCGCAGCAGGTCGGCAGGGACGTAGAGACGGTCCCGTTGACGCCAGTCGTCGCCGAGGTCCTGCCAGAAGTTGGTCAACTGCAGCGCCGTGCAGACGGCGTCGGAGCGTCGTGCCGCCACCTCGTCGCGCACGCCGGCGATGCCGAGCACGAGCCGGCCGACGGGGTTCGCGGAGCGCCGGCAGTAGTCCAGCACGTCGGTCCACGAGTCGTACCGCGTGGTCGTGACGTCCTGGGCGAAGGCAGACAGGAGGTCGTCGAACAATCGCGGGTCGAGCCCGCACCGCTCGATGGTCGCGTGCGTGGCCAGGAAGATCGCGCGCACGTCCAGGGCTGGCACGTGCCCGACCCCTCCGGCGCCACGAGCCGCTGCCGACGCGTCGCGGCAGAGCCAGCGCCACTCGTCGAGCCACGCGAGCCGCTGCGCCGCAGGCGCGCTGCCTTCATCGGCCAAGTCGTCGGCCGCGCGCGCGAACGCATAGACGGCGGCGACGTGCGGCCGCATGCGCCGCGGCACGAGGCGCGAGGCCACAGGGAAGTTCTCGTAGTGGGCGGCCGCCAGTTCCTGGCACCGCGCGTAGGCCTCCTGGACGTTCACCGCCGTACAGCCTACCCTTCGCCGCGAGCGAGTGAACACGCCCGACGCATCAGGCACGCATCAGGCATCTATAATCCGCCCCGTGCCACGCAAGACCGGGCCGCTCCACCCCCTGCCCGACGCCCGAGCCCGCCGACGATTCCGCACGACGCTGCTCGCCTGGTATCGCGCCCGGGGTCGGGACCTGCCCTGGCGCCGCACCAGCGACCCGTACCACATCCTCGTGTCGGAGATCATGCTGCAGCAGACGCAAGTCGACCGGGTGCTGCCCAAGTACCACCAGTGGCTCGACAGGTATCCGTCCTTCGAGGCGCTCGCGGACGCACATGAAGACGACGTGGTGGAGACGTGGCGTCCCCTGGGGTACAACATCCGCCCGCGGCGGCTGCAGTCGATCGCGCGGGAGGCCGTGGCGCGGCACGACGGACAGTTGCCTTCCGACGAGGCCACGCTCCTGTCGTTCAAGGGCATCGGAGCCTACACGGCTGGCGCGGTCATGAGCTTCGCCTTCGGCAAGCGCGCCGCCATCCTGGATACCAACGTGGCCCGGGTGCTGTTCCGCGTGTTCATCGCCGACGGCGAGCCGAAGGCGCATGCCATGCGGAAACACCTGTGGGACGTCTCGCGCGCCGTGCTGCCGCACAAGCACGTGTACGACTTCAACCAGGCCCTGATGGACTTCGGTGCGACGGTGTGCACGGCCCGGAAGCCGCAGTGCCTCTCCTGCCCGATGCGGCGAAGCTGCAGGCATCGTCAGTAGTCGAGGCGTCTCGCGCGAAACGGGTCCTCAATCCCTCGAGGAGTGCATCCGCCTGACGTGGGCGTGGTAGAGGAAGTGCGCCGGGCCGAGCAGGGCGTAGGACATCCCTGCCAGGCCCGGGGCCCAGCGCCACGGGAGCGCTGTCAGGCCGAGCGACAAGAGCCCGATGGCGACGTAGACGAGGCACGCGCCCAGGTCCGTGTCGAGCTTGCGCATGTCGACGGCGGGGTCTGGCGCGGCGCGCAGGCAGCGGCGCGCCCGCCAGTGCAACGCGGCCAGCAGCAGGAACACCGCGACGAATCCGGCGCCGTACATCGCCATCAGGGATGGCATTCGCCGGGCCGCCTCGATGTCGACCTGTCCGCCCATCAGCACGCCGCCGGCGCCGATCAGCAGCGTCATCAGGAACTTCAGCGGATAGACGTAGAACAGGACGACGAACAGCAGCAGCCCGTTGATCCAGATGATCGTGCCGTCGTGGATGCCGTAACGGCGGAAGAACTTGTGGTGCTCCTGCCAGATCATCAGCAGGATCGCGAAGCAGGCCGCGAAGGCCGGCAGCCCCCGCACGTTCTGCAGCAGGTCGGTGAACGTGCGCGGCACCTCGAGCGACACCACCAGCAGCGTGAGGGCGAATCCGAAGACCGCATCGCTGAAGGCCTCGATGCGATTCACGTCGCGAGACACGGGCATGCACGACCCTCCGGGAGCAGCGTTCACAAGTACTCGCCGACCGTCAGGTCGGCGGTGGGCCGCCATGTGTGCCGGTCAGCAACGCCACGAGGTCCGCATCGGCCTCTGGCAGCGGCAGGGCCGCAAGGTCCGCGCGCCGCACCCACTGCATCTCCTGGCCGAGTTGAGGCACCGGGGCGCCGACGAGCATGGCCTGGAAGAAGTGGAGTTCGACGAGCAGATCCTCGTAGACGTGGCGGGTGGTCAGCAGCGATCGCCCCGGGACGACATCGCACCCGAGCTCCTCGCGGATTTCACGCACCAGCGCCTCCGCGAGGCTTTCGCCTTGCTCCACCTTCCCGCCTGGAAACTCCCACAGGCCGCCCAGGTGCGCAGCCTCGGCGCGCCGCGTCAGCAGGAACGCGTCGGCCTGCTCGACGACAGCGGCGCTGACGACGATGGCGCGCGTCAGGGCAGCCTCCGCACGATGGCCTCGCGCGCGCCGACGCTGACGGTGGTGCCGGGCTCGGCGGCATCGCGGTGGACCATCGCGATGGCCAGCAGCCCGCCGCGGGATGGCGACCAGCACGCGCTTGTGAGGGCGCCGACGGCCTGCTCGCCGAGGTGGACCGTGGCGCCAGGGGTCCAGTCAGGCGCATCGGGGCCGTGGGGCGCCTGCTCCAGCCACACGAGGCGCCTGGCGACGCGCCCGTGGCCGCGGTGCAGGATGCGGATCACCACCTCCTGGCCTACGTAGCAGCCCTTCGTGAAGCTGATGGCGCGGTCCTGGATGCCGGCCTCGAGAGGAATCGTGTCTTCGTGCATGTCCACGCCGAAGCGCGGACGCCCCGCCTCGATTCGCGCCGTGTCCAGCACCTCGTCTCCGCCGCGCGGGACGCGGCCCTGCAGACACCCCCGCCACCCCTCGACCTCGGCGATCGGCCCGAATAGGTCGAAACCCGGAACACCGAACTCGCGGGTGGACGCCACGAGTCCGCCAGTGGACGGAAGGGACAGGTGCGCGTGCTCGGGTAGCGCGGACAGCGTCGCCGCGTCGAGGCCTGCGCACGCAGCGACTGCGGCGGCCGCCGCCGGGCCGAGCACCGTCAGGCAGCCGAGCGTGTCGCTGGCATCGGCAACGGTGACGTCCTCCATGATGACGAACTGATCCAGACGGCTGAGCAGCGCCTCGCGCGCGTCCGCTACGGTCTCGAGCAGGAAACCGTCACTCCGACGGAAGACACGGAGATCGGCCACCATTCGTCCCTGCGGTGTCAGGTACGCGGCATGCGCGCCCTGTCCGTCCTGGAGGGCCTTGACGTCCTGGGTGAGCAGGCCCTGCAGCCAGTCCGCGGCATCCGGGCCACGCACGTCGATTCGGGCGTCGCGGGCGGTGCGGTCCACCCACAGCGCGTCCTCGTGCAGCGCGCGGTACTCGTCGGCGGCGGTCAGTGCCATTCGGGGGCTGTTATCCTGAGCGGATGCGTGCAGTCTCCTGCCATTGTACGTGGCTCCTCCCGCTCGCCGTGTCCCTGCTGTGGAGTTCCGCTGCCGTCGCGCAGCCCCCCGCTGACGAGGCATGGACCGCGGCGTTCCAGAATCGTCCTGCAGGGTCGCAGCGTCGGGTCCGAGAAGGTGTCGGTGGCCCGGGATGCGTCGGGGCTCACGATTCGGTCGTCCGGCGGGATTGCCGGCGGTGGCTACGTCCTGCGCAGCGCCGAGATCGTGTACGGGCCGTCTGGCGCGCCCATACGCATGCGCACCGAGGCCCGCATCAAGGATCAGCCCCTGCTCGTCGACACGACCGTCGTCGACGGCAAGGCAGTCAACAAGGTGACGCAGGGCGAGACCGCCAGTGAGGTCTCGCACGACATCGCCAGCGACGCGGTGTTCCTGCCCAACAACGTGTTCGCGGCAGCACAGGGGCTCGCCTACAGACTCGTCACGCTGCCGGCCGGTGCCTCCGTCAACCTCTACGTCGCCCCGCAGGCGCAGGTGAAGGCCACGGTATCGGCCGTCGGCGATCAACGGATGCAGACGTCGGCGGGGATGTTCGACGTCCGCAGGCACGTGGTCGACCTCGACAACGCCGGTACGCCGGTCGTGCTGCTGCTCTGGGCGGAGACGGCGACGGGGCGTCTGGTTCGCTACTCGATCGCCGCTGCCGGACTCGACGTCGTGCGCGAAGACCTGACGAGTGTCTTCACCCGCGAGGTGAAGGAGTTCCGAGAGAACGACCAGACGCTGCTGATCCCTGCGCCCGGGTTCAACATCGGGGCCACGGTGTCGCGGCCGCCGGGAAAGGTCGCGCCCGGGAAGAAGGACAAGAACGTCGAGCGCCTGCCCGCCATCGTGCTCGTCGGCGGGTCGGGCAACGTGGACCGCGACACGATCGCCTACGGCGTGCCCGTGATGGGCCAGCTCGCCGGGCAACTGGCCGACGCGGGCTACCTGGTCGTGCGGTACGACAAGCGCGGCGTGGGGCAGAGCGGCGGCCGAGCCGAGTCGGCGACGCTGGCCGACTACGCCGACGACGCGATCACCGTCGTGCAGTGGCTGCGGAAGCAGAAGGACGTCGACGGCAAGCGCGTGCACGTTGTCGGCCACAGCGAGGGCGGGGCCATCGCCTTGCTCGCTGCAACACGATCAGGCGACATCAAGGGCGTCGTGACCATCGCGGCCCCCGGAACGAAGGGCAGCGAACTCGTCCTCGAACAGCAGCGTCGCGCCCTCGACGGCCTGAAGATCTCCGCCGAGGAGAAGCAGCGCCGCATCGATCTGCAGAAGCAGATCATGAACGCGGTGCTGACGGGCCAGGGATGGGAGGGTGTCGACGCGCAGGTGCGCAAGCAGGCCGACACGTCGTGGTTCCGGAGCTTCCTGCAGTGGGACCCGGAGCCGGTGATGAAGAAGGTCGACGAGCCGCTGCTCATCATGCACGGCGAACTCGACAAGCAGGTGCCGATCCAGAGCGCCGAACTGCTCAACGGCCTCGCGGCGCAGCGGAAGAAGGGCTCCGCGACGCTCGTGCTGGTGCCGGGCGTCAACCACCTGCTGGTGCCAGCCAGGACGGGCGAGGTGGCCGAGTACGGGACCCTCGTGGACGCGAAGGTCAGCCCCGAGGTGGCGCGCCTGCTCGTGGACTGGCTGAAGCAGTTGCCCGCGAAGTAGCGCTACTCGTAGCGCAGGGCCTCGATCGGGTCGAGGCGCGACGCGCGCACGGCAGGCAGCAGGCCGGCGACCATCCCGACGACAATCAGGATGGCGGTGCAGATGCCGAGCAGTTCCATCGACAACACGAGGTGGATGTCGGTCTGCCGCGACAGGTCGTCGAGCAGCTCGGCCAGGAACGGCCGCGGGCTGAACACCCAGACCATCAGCCACGAGGCCAGCACGCCCACGGCTCCGCCGAGGAACGTGATGAAGAACGCCTCGAAGAGGAACTGCAGCAGGATCTCGCGGCGGCGGGCGCCGAGGGCCTTGCGGATGCCGATCTCGCGCGTGCGCTCGGTGACCGACACGAACATGATGTTCATGATGCCGACGCCGCCGATGGCCAGGGTGAGCACGCCGATGAAGGTCAGCACGAACTTCAGGCCGTTGACGATCCCGTTGATCATCCCGAGGTTCTCGACCGAGTCGCTGATGTTCAGGGCGCGTTCGTCCTCGGCCTGGAAGCGATGCCTGCGGCCGAGCGCCTCGCGCACCTGCCGAAGGGCCTTCTCCTGCTGCAGCGGGTTCATCGTCTGGAACACGAGCGTGGCCAGGTAGGTCGTGTCCTGCAACTCGCCCATCGTCGTGTGGGGAATGAACACGCAGTACTTGTCGGGCGAGAAGTAGGAGGACATCTGGACCTTGTCCTCCATCACGCCGATCACCTCGAAGGGGCGGTTGCCGATGCGCACGGTCTGCCCCACGGCCTGCTGTGCCCCGAAAAGCTTGCGCGCGACCTCGTACCCGAGGAACGCGACGCGTCGCCGCTCGGCGACGTCGTCGTCGGTCAGCCATCGGCCCTGGCCGCGTGCGGGCCGTTCCTGCCGCATCGACCCGTAGATGGCGTTGACGCCGCGAATCGCGTACGTGTTCGAGCGATCGCCGAAGGTCACGGGCAGGCGGCTGATGTACTCGGGGCTGGCGAACTTCACGAGTGGCAGTTGCGCGAGCAGCTGCACGTCCTCGTCCTTCAGGCGGACGCGCCGGCCCGCGCGCTGCCCGCCAGCCTGCAGGCTGGTCTGGCCCGGCCAGATCACGGCGACACCGTCGCCGAAGGCGTTCCTGAAGCCGACCAGGATCGCGTCCTGGAAGCCGTTGCCATACGCGAGCAGCATCACGACGGACACGATGCCCCAGGAGATGCCGAGCATCGACAGGCCGGCGCGCAGGCGGTTGCGCGACACGCCGTAAGCGGCCTCGCGCACCACTTCCTTCAGGAGCTGCCTCGTGCGGGTGCGTCCGCGCGGCCGGCGGGTCCGCGCCTGCGGCAGTGCTGTGTCGAACGTGGCGATGTCTGGCGGCGTCATGGTCTACATCTCGTATCGCAGCGCCTCTGTCGGCGGCAGCTGCGCGGCGCGGCGGGCCGGCAGCGTCGACGACACGAGGCCGATCAGCACGAGCGACCCGAGCGCGAGCAGCGCGTTGGGCCACGTGATGATCATTCCGGAGAACCTGATCGGCAGCGTGGCGAACGTGTTCACGGCCGTGCACAAGCCGACGCCGAGGAGCATGCCCAGACCGCCGCTGATCAAGGTCAGGAAGAATCCCTCGAGGAAGAACTGACGCTGAATGGCAGCCGTGGTGGCGCCGAGCGCCTTTCGCACGCCGATCTCGCGGGTGCGATCCTTCACGGCGATGAGCATGATGTTCATCACGCCGATGCCGCCGAGCGCGAGGGTCACGAGGCCCACGAACCGGAAGAAGCTCGCCATGCCGCCGATCATCCTGTCGAAGAACATCGTCTGCATCGACGTGTCCCACACGTTGATGGCGTCGCGGTCGTCGGGGTCGAACGACTTGCGGCGCGCCAGGATGCCGCGAATCTCGCGCTCGAGCGGCCAGTCCACGTCCTCGACGCGGCCCGTGCGACCCGCCGAGCACCGCCGGCAGCTCGTCGACGACCTCCTGCCGCGGCATCACGAGCATCTGGTTGATGCTGCCCGGTGGCGCGTCGGGGCGAGGCAGGTGCTTCTCCATCACGGCGAAGGGAACGAACACCTTGCTGTTGTCGGGGCCGCTGTAGTTGCTGTCCTGGTCCTTCCGCCTGATGCGGCCGACGACGATGTAGGGGGTGCCGTTGACGAGGAGTTGCTCGCCGATCGGATCGCGGTCGCCGAAGAGCTGCTTGCGACATCTCCCAGCCCACGACGGCGACCTGGCTGGCGTTCTGCTCGTCGCTCCAGTTGAGCTGACGCCCCCGGTCGACCTCGATCGTCCGCATGAACATGTACGGGGGCTCGACGCCGTGGACCGTGACCGAGGCCTCGTTGTAGGCGCTCTTGACCTTGGCGCCGCGCTGGATTTCAGGGCTGACCATGCTGACGAGCCGGCCCTGCGCCTTGACCGCGCGCGCGTCGTCGACGGTCAGCATGATGAGACGTCCGGCGCGCTCCCCGCCGGCCTGCCTCGTCGTGCGGGATCCCCAGACGATGCTCATGTTGCGGCCGAACTCGCGCAGCACCGCGTCGTTGCCGCGCCGGAAGCCCTCGCCCATCGCCGAGAGCACGACGATCGACACGATGCCCCAGATGATGCCGAACATCGTGAGGACGCTCCGCAGCTTGTTGGCCCGGAGGTTGTCGATCGCCTGGATGAAGGACTCGCGCATGGCCGTTCCTACGAAGGCAGAATGACCTTGTCGCCCTTCTTCACGCCGTCGAGCAGCTGGGCACGGGTGCCGTTGCTGATGCCGACCTTGACCGGGGCCTTGCGGCGGCCCGTCGGGGCGTTCGGGTCGAACAGATCCACCGACGCCTCGCGCTGCGCGTCGTAGGTGATCGCAGCCTCGGGCACGATCAGCGCGTTGGGGCGCGTCTCGAGGATGATCTCGGCGTTGGCCGTCATGTTGGCCTTCAGCTCGTTGCCGGGGTTGTCGATCGACACCTTCACCTCGAAGGTCGTCACGTTGTCCTTCTCGGCCCCCATCGGCGAGATCAGCGTGACGCGGCCGTCGAAGGTCTTGTCCTTGAAGGTCTCCACGCTGATGCGGGCGGGCTGGTCGTACTTCACCTGGCCGATGTCGGCCTCGTCGACCTTGCCGCGGACGAACACTTCCTCGATGTCGCCGAGGGTCATGATCAGCGTCGCGTTGGCGCCGAGGTTGAGGATGGAGGAGACGGGGCTGCCGATCTCGAGATCGCGCGTCAGCACCATGCCCGCGATCGGGGCACGGATCGTCGCGTTGCGGAGCTCCTCTTCGGCGCGCTCCAGGTTGGCCCGCGCCTGCGCGACCTGGGCGGAGGATTCGGACACCCGCGCCTGCGACACGACGAGCTGCCCCTTGGCGACCTTCTGCCTGTTCACGGCCAGCTCGTACGCACTCTGCGCCGCATCGAGTTCGGACTGCGGCACGAGCTTCTGCGCCGCAAGGTCCTGGGCGCGGCGCGCGGCACGCTGGGCGAACTCGACGTCGGGCCCTTCGGCCTCGATCTTGTTCTTCTCGAGCTGGGCCCTGGCTGCGAGCCGTGCCGCCTCTGCCGCCTGCACGTTGGCGCTGGCCTCGCGGACGCGCGCCTGCAGGTTCTCCTTGTCGAGTTCCGCCAGCACGTCGCCGGCCTTGACCACGTCACCCACGTCGACGTGAAGCCGCTCGATGATCCCGTTGGCCTTCGACTTGATCTCGACCTTGGAGATGGGCTCGACCTTGCCTGTCGCCACGACCGAGCGGACCATCGTGTCCTGCTCGACTGTGGCGAGTCGTGAGGGCTCGAATGTCGCGCTGGCCGTGTTCATGCCAGACCACGCATAGATACCAGCCCCTGCGACGAGCGCGCCCAGCGTCAGCACCCCGAGGCGCCTGTTCATCTTTGTCATCATCGGAATCTCTCCGGACGGGCCGGAACGGCCACATTTGCCGAACGCTGTACTTGGACGGAAGCGTCGTGCCGCGAGTTCATCCGCCTTCGCTCGAGCTGCACCCCTCGAGCTGCGACGCGACGCACGGTGCTCTACTCTCTACAACGCAGAACGATGCCGGGCGGTTAACAGGGTGCAGCCGCCTTCGCCCTCCGGGGCTGCGACGTGGCTCGCCGTGGCCGGAGGCGAAGAGGCGGAGCTTGCCCGCCGTAGCCGGAGGCGAAGAGGTGGAGCTTGCCCGCCGTAGCCGGAGGCGAAGAGGCGGAGCTTACCCGCCGTAGCCGGCGGCGAAGGGGCGGAGCTTGCCCGCCGTAGCCGGAGGCGAAGGTGGGGAGTACAATCCAGCGCATGGTCATCGGGATTCCGCGCGAATTGGTGCCCGGCGAAGACCGGGTCGCTCTCGTTCCAGGCAGCGTCTCGCCACTGGTGAAGTCGGGCGCGCAGGTGCTCGTCGAGCGGGGGGCCGGCGTCAGAGCCGGGTGCCCTGACGAGGCCTACGTGGCGGCCGGCGCCACCCTGGGCAGCCGCGACGAGGTGTTCAGCCAGGCTGACGTGCTCCTCCAGGTGCGCACGGGCTCGGCCGCGGGCGAGCAGGGCGCCGGCGATGTCGGGCGGCTCAGCGCCAGGCACACGGTCATCGCCTTTGCCGATCCCCTGGGCAACCCCGAGGCCGCTCGGGCACTGGCCGCGACGGGCGCGACGGTCCTCGCGATGGAACTCATCCCGCGCATCACGCGTGCGCAGAGCATGGACGCGCTCTCGTCCATGGCCAACATCGCGGGCTACAAGGCCGTACTGCTCGCGGCCGCCACGCTGCCGCGGATGTTCCCGATGATGATGACGGCGGCGGGCACGATCGCGCCGGCCCGGGTCTTCGTCATCGGCGCTGGCGTCGCCGGCCTGCAGGCCATCGCCACGGCCAAGCGGCTCGGCGCCAAGATCGAGGCCTACGACGTCCGTGCGGCCGTGAAGGAACAGATTCGAGAGCCTCGGCGCCAAGTTCGTCGAGCTACCGCTCGACACGGCGGCTGCCGAAGGCCAGGGCGGGTACGCCGCGGCCCAGGACGAGTCCTTCTACCGCCGGCAGCGCGAGACCATGGCGCGCGTGGTGGCGCACAGCGACGTGGTGATCACCACGGCCGCCATCCCCGGCAAGAAGTCACCGGTGCTGATCACGGGCGACATGGTGGCGTCGATGCCCCCGGGGTCGGTCATCGTCGACCTGGCTGCCGAGCGCGGCGGCAACTGCGAACTCACCGTCGCCGACGAGACGGTCGTCGCGCACGGCGTGACGATCCACGGGCCCACGAACCTGCCGGCCACCGTCCCGTTCCACGCGAGCCAGCTCTACGCCAAGAACCTCACGACGGTGCTGGCCCACCTGCGCGACAAGCAGGGCAGTCTGGTGATCGACCCGGCTGACGAGATCACGCGGGAAGTCGCTCGTCACGCACAAGGGCGAAGTGATCGCCCCGCGGCTGCGCGAGCAGCTCGGCCTGGCACCGCTGCCGGCCCCTGCCGCCACCGCCATGGCGTAGGGTCACGTCCTGAAGACGATGTGGATCCTTCGTACCACGCAGGGGCATGAGCCTGCGCTCACCTTCCGCCTCCTGCCCGGTACGATCAAGACGCTCGGACGCGCGGTCCGCGCCGACTTCATCGTCGACGCGGCCATGGTGTCGCGCCTGCACTGCCGCCTGACGGCGCAGCACGACAGGCCAGCTCGATGTCGAGGACCTGCAGAGCACCAACGGCACCTACGTCAACGGCCGACGCGTGCAGAAGGCGACGCTGCTGCCCGGCGACACCATCCGGGTCGGCCGCGTGGATCTCGTCCTCGTCCACGCGCCCCTCTCCCAGGGCGACACGACGACCGAGATGGCGGGCTGACCGGGGGCGTGAAGCCCTCGGCGCCACGGCCTCCTGCAGGGGCCGACGGGTTCACGCCGGTTCTGGCGGAGGGATTTGCCCATTCGCCGGAAGTGATGGCAACGTCTGCTGGACGCCCGCGATCCTCTTCCGGCTCAACTTGGCCATCGAGCCGTACAAGACGACCGTGTAGAAGAGGCCTCCCCCGGTGAGCAGGGCATAGGTCTGACGGCTCCCTTCGCCTGGCAGCGGGGGCGGGATCGGTCCCGCCCACCGCGGCAGGAAGCCAACCACATCGGCGGCTGGAGGCCCCGCCACGAAGTTGTGCCACGCCCCGAGTGCCGCGACCGACTCGTCGCTATCGCGGGTGAGGTAGGTGCCCACGTGGCCCACGCAGTCTGCGCCGCCACGACGGTATGTCGTGATCCAGCAACCGGACATGGGACCGGTGAAGAGATCGAAGCCTTCCGGGCTCGCCTCACTCACCAGCCCTTTCAGCCACGGGAGCCAGACGAAGTTGCGATGGGCCTTGGCCTCGCCGCCCGCCGCCTCGCCGGCGCCGAGGGCGCTGACGCGTTGTCGCTGGAACTGGCTCTGGAGGTGCGCTCCTGCGTGCTGGAGCCCCAGCGCCGCCTTCACCTTGACGCTCGCGCCTGGAAAGCTCGGCAACTCCCCCACCGGGGCGGCAGATGACTTGCTCTCCGCGATGTGCAGCACGGTCCGACGCACCCGCTGAAAGCCGTGGTCGGGGGGGCCGTCGAGGATCGACTCGTCAGGTGGGACGTCAAAATCGAGGTAACGTCCGACAACGAGCTTCTCCAGCATCGCGACTGCCTCCCATTCGTTGACTGTCCGGAAACTCGGCCATTGTAGCGTGGCCCGAGACTCCGCTCGCGCTCTCCGAGCGCGACGCCCTGCCTCCCGGGGGTCCGGCGTTCGACGTTCGTCAGCGGATCCCCTTCAGAAACGGGTTCGTGCGACGCTCCTCGCCAATCGTCGTCGAGGGCCCGTGCCCCGGGTGGACGCGGCACTCGTCGCCGAGCGGGAACAGCACGTCGCGCACCGACCGCAGCAGCGTCTCGAGTCGCCTCCGGGCAGGTCCGTCCGGCCGATCGACCCGGCAAACAGGGTGTCGCCGACGAACAGGTCGGTGGCCGGCTGTCCCGCCGCCCGACCTGGAGGCACACCTGCCCGGTGACTGTGGCCGGGCGTGTGGTGCGCGACACCGTGCAGTGCCCGAACGTCCAGTGCGGCTGGCTGTCGAACCAGGCGTCGATCGGCGGCTGCGGCCGCATGCGAATCCCGAAAGCAATCCCCTGCTGCACCGCGCGCTCGTACAGGAACAGGTCGTCCTTGTGGAGCACCAGCGGCACGTCCCACTCGGCCTTGGCCTCGTTGCACGCCCGAGATGTGGTCGAGGTGCGAGTGCGTGAGCATGATGTAGCGCACCGACACGCCGGTTCGGCGGACAACGTCGATGAGGTGATCGACCTCGTCGCCGGGATCGATCACGATGGCCTCGCGGGTCACGGGACAGGCAACGACGTACCCGTTCTTCTCGAACGGCGGAACCGCACTCGACTCGATCAGCATGTCTGTCTCACTCGCTCACATCCAGGCCGCCGCCCGCCGGATTGGCCCATACGTCCGTCGCACGCCCCTCGTACGCGCCGACGGCCTCTCGGAGGCCACGGGACGCGAGGTGTGGCTCAAGCTCGAGACCTTGCAGCGCACGCGCGCCTTCAAGCGGCGGGGGGCCTGCAACGCCCTGCTCGCGCTGCGAGAACGCGCAACTGGCCGGGCTGGCGCGGCCGGCCCTACCGCCACCCCTGACCGCCTGCCGCCCATCGTCACGGCGT
This sequence comes from uncultured Acidobacteriota bacterium, assembly GCA_963715265.1. GTDB lineage: Bacteria > Acidobacteriota > Vicinamibacteria > Vicinamibacterales > Vicinamibacteraceae > Luteitalea. The sequence goes on along the minus strand of CAVQRQ010000022.1, from coordinate 308,024 downwards.
CGGCGGGCAACCATGGCGTGGCGCTCGCGAGCATCGCCCGTGAACTCGGTGTCCGCGTGACGATCTACGTCCCGCGCGATGCGCCGCGCGCCAAGGTCGATCGCCTGCGGGGCGACGGCATCACGATTGTCGCCGACTGCCGGGATTACGACGAGGCGGAAGCGCGGGCGCTCGCGGCGGCCGCCGCGGGGCGACGGTGAGTTCGTCTCGGCCTACAACCACCCGGACATCATCGCCGGCGCAGGGACGATCGCGCTCGAGGTCCTCGAGGATCTCCCGTCTGCCGGCACGCTCGTCGTGCCGACGGGTGGAGGGGGACTGCTGGCAGGTGTGGCGATTGCAGCCGATGCTCGCGCGGCTGTCGTCGGCGTCGAACCAGCCGTGAATCCCGCCTTCACCGAAGCGCTGGCCGCCGGGCACACGACGACAATCACGCCGGGCGATTCCCTGGCCGACGGCCTGCTGGGCAACCTGGAGCCCGGTTCGATGACCTTCGACATCGTCCGGGCCCTCGGGGTACCAGTGCGGCTGGTTCCCGAAGCCTTCGTCGTGCAGGGCGTGCGGACACTGTTCGAGCACGAGCGCCTCGTGACCGAGGGCGCTGGGGCCATTGCCGCGGGAGCCCTGCTGGCGGGGAGGCTCGACGCGAGTCAGGACCCTCTGGTGCTGCTCATCACGGGCGCGAACATCGACGCGACGACCTTCGCGCGAGTGCTGCAGGCGTGACCCGCGCCGCATGACCTTCACCGCGCTGCTCTTCCACAACCCTGGCTTCCGGCGGCTCTGGATCGCCCAGTTGGTCAGCCAGTTGGGCGACTGGTTCAACGCGGTCGCCGTCTACGCGCTGCTGCTGGATCTCACGGGGTCGGCCACCGTCGTGGCCGCCATGATGATCGTCCAGTTGCTGCCCATCGCCGCCATCGGCCCCATCGCCGGCGTCGTGGTGGACCGGATGTCCCGAAGGTCGGTGATGATTGCGGCCGACCTGGCGCGCGCCGGCCTCTTCGCCGGACTCGTCTTCGTCAGGTCGACCGACGACATCTGGCTGGCGTTCGTCCTCGTCGCGCTCGGCGTGATTGCGACGGCCTTCTTCGAACCTGCCCGGGCCGCCATGCTGCCGGATGTCGTGCCCCCGGAGCACCTCATCACGGCCAACGCCCTGTCTGCCGCCACGTGGGCGGTGATGCTGGCTGTCGGCGCCTCCGTTGGTGGAGCCGTCACCGTGTACGTGGGGCGCGACGCGGCCTTCCTGTGCAACGGCCTGTCGTTTGTCGCCTCGGCTCTCGCGCTGAGGGGCCTCCGCGTCACTGAGACCCACCACCAGTCGCACGCCACGGACGTCCGGCTGCTGGACGGCTGGCACTATCTTCGACGGCACCCGTCCACCATGGCGCTGCTCTCGATCAAGGGCGTGTGGGCGGTGGCAGGCGGCATGATGCTGCTGCTGACCGTGTTCGCACAGCGGGTCTTCGCCGCGTCGCCGGCCGACACGGCGGCACGAGGCATCGGCGTGCTGTTTGCCGCGCGCGGCGTCGGCGCCATAGGCGGCGCGATGGTGGCCAGGGCGATCCAGCGGCTCGATGCCGGTCGCCTGCGGGCGCTGATCCCCTGGGCCTATGGCGGGGCCGCGCTCGGCTATGTCGGCCTCGCTGCGGCCCCGTCGCTGGCTGTGGGCGCCATCGCCGTCGTGTGGGCACACGTGTTCGGCACGGTGCTCTGGGTGCTGAGCACCGTGCTCCTGCAACTGTCCGTCGACACGAGGGTGCGCGGGCGCATCTTCGCGCTGGAACTCGCGCTGCACACGCTGGTCGCGGCTGCGGCCATCCTGCTGACGGGCCTCGGCCTCGACCGCCTCCAGATTGCCCCCCGAACGCTGGCGACCGGCATCGGCGCCTTCTTCCTGCTGCCGGCGCTCGCCTGGGGCCTCGCGCTGATGGCGGAGCGACGGCGATAAGGGAACAGCCCCTACCTGGGCTTGCTCGGGCGGATCTCGACGCGGCTCGGCAGGCTGCGACGGCTGTGCCCCAACAGATCGAACACGACCTGCGCCACGTCGTCCGACGACAGCTTCCAGTCGTGCTCCGGAGCGTCGCCACCCGCAGAGAACCCTGTCTGCACGGAGCCCGGCATCACCGTCGACACGCGGATGTCGTCCTGCCGCACCTCCAGCATCAGCGACTCCGTGAAGGCATTGAGGCCGGCCTTCGAGGCGCAGTAGGCCGCACCTCCCGCGAACGAGTTCCGCCCCGCCAGGCTGCTGATGTTGATGATCGAGCCGCCGCCCCGCTGTCTCAGGGCCGGAATCGCTGCCTTCGAGCACAGGAAGACGCCCGTCAGGTTCGTCGCAATCAGACGATGCCAGTCCTCCTCCTTCATGTCGGCGACGTGGACGAAGGTGCCGACGCCGGCGTTGTTGACGAGCGAGTCGAGGCCGCCGAACCGCTCGGCGGCGGTCTGCACCAGCGCACGCGCGACCTGCGGGTCCGATACGTCGCCGGCCACGAGGGCCACGGCATCGCCCAGTTCGGCAGCCACCTCGTCGAGATGTGGCTGCGAGCGGCCCGACACCACCACGCGGGCGCCCCGCGCGACGTACCCCCGGGTGATGGCCAGGCCGATGCCCCGGGATCCCCCGGTGACGATGGCTACGTGTCCGTCGAGTTGAGGCGTGGAAGTCATGCCCCTTACACTACCGGGGTCGCGTGGCGGTTGCCACGCCCTTCCGTGCATGCCGTTTGTCGCCATCCTCGGAGCCGGCCCCCTCGGCGGCGCTCTCGCCTACGCCCTTGCGGCGCGTGGGCGATTCGACGAGGTCCGCCTCATCGATCCGGAGAAGACGCTCGCGGCCGGCAAGGCCCTGGACATCCTGCAGTCCGGTCCCGTGGACGGCTACAGCACGCGCGTCACGGGGAGCGCCTCGCTCGACGCGGCCGATGGCGCGTGGGTCACGCTCCTGGCCGATCCGGTGCAGCCCGACCCGCTGGCCCACCTCGCGCAGGCCCACAGGCGTTCACCCGGGGCGATCATCGTCTGCGCCGCAGCGGGAGATGCCACGGTGCTGGCGCGCGCCGTGGCGACGGGAATCGTTCCACCCGACCGGATCGCCGGCTCGGCCCCTGTGGCTGCGGCAAGCTCGGCACGCGCGCTGCTTGCCCTCGAGCTGGACGTCAGTCCGTCGCAGGTGCTGGTCGCCGTCCCCGGTGTCGGCCCCGCCGTTCCAGGAGCCAGCACCATCGACTGGACTCGCACGTCTGTCGATGGCGTGCCTGCCGGGACGTGCCTGCCTCGGGAACAGCAGGCGCGCCTGGACGCTCGCGTCGCGGCGCTGTGGCCTCCAGGGCCCTACACGCTGGCGGCCGCCGCCGCCCGCGTCGCCGAGGCGGCCTGGTTCGGCTCGCGATCGACGTTCCCCTGCTGGTGGGTGACCGATGGCGGAGCAGGCGTGCCGGACGTCCGCCCGCTTCGCTTCGCGCCCGGTGGACGGACGCGCGTGGCGCGCTGACGTGCTGATTCCCCTGCTCATCGTGGCCGCGATGGTTGCGGTGACGGCGCTCTACGTGGCCGCCGAGTTCGCCGCCGTCTCCGTGCGCCGCGGCCGGATCCGCCAGCTCGCCGAGGACGGCAATGCCAGGGCCCGGCGCCTCCTGCCGATCCTCGAGAGCGCCACTGAGCTCGACCGCTACATCGCGGCCTGCCAGGTCGGCATCACCCTGTCGAGCCTGATCCTCGGCGCCTACGGGCAAATCGCGTTCGGCCCCGACCTGTCGGCACTGCTCCGAAGCCGCGCGGGGCTCGACACCCTGGCGGCCGCATCGGCGGCCGCCGCAATCATCCTGCTCGTGCTGACAGCGGGCACGATGGTGGTCGGCGAACTGGCCCCGAAGTCCCTCGCGCTGCAGTACCCCACCGAGGTCGCGCTCGGCACGTACTGGCCCATGCGCTGGTCCCTGTGGGTGCTCCGCCCGTTCATCTGGTTCCTCAACGGCTCCGGGACGCTGATCCTCCGCCTGCTCGGCAGCGCGCACGGTGCACACAGGCACGTACACTCGCCCGACGAGATCGAGCTGCTCATCGCGGAGAGTCACGACGGCGGCCTGCTGGAGCCCGATGAACTGCGCCGGCTGCAGCGCGCGCTGCGGTTCAGCCTGCGCACGGCGAAGCAGATGATGACGACCCGCGACCGCATGCAGGCCGTCGAGGTGAACACGCCCGTCGAGCAGGTACTGGCGATGGCGCTGGAGTCGTCGCAGGCCTACGTGCCCGTGTATCGAGGCACCCTGGACACGGTCGTTGGCGTGCTCAACGCCAAGCGGCTGCTCGTGCGACACGTCGAGGGACGCCCCGTGCGCGCGCTGCGCGAACTGCTGCATCCGGCGCTGACGGTGCCCGAGGGCATGACGGGCGATCGCCTCGTCGTGGAGCTGCGGCGGCGCCGCGCGCACCAGGCCATCGTCGTCGACGACGGGCAGAAGGTCGTGGGGATGGTCACGCTCGACGACATCCTCTCGTCGATGCTCGGCCCGACGCCCGACGAGTTCACGCAGTCGACGCTGCGCATCAGCGCGCCGCGAGCCACGAGGTCACGCGCGTGACGACGCTCGTCGTTGTCGTCGTCGTGCTGGTCCTGCTCAACGGGCTGTTCGTGGCCGCGGAGTTCGCGATCGTGGGCACGCCTCGCGTCTCGATCGAGAGGCGGGCCGCGGCGGGCGAGCGCCTGGCCAGGCGGGTCCGCGACATCCTGGCCGACCCGCGGAAGCAGGACCGGTACATCGCGACGGCGCAACTCGGGATCACGGTCGCCAGTCTTGGTCTCGGCATGTACAGCGAGCACCAGGTCGCCGAGCGGCTCGTGCACTGGCTCGAGGGACTCGGCGCGGCGCGATACGTGGCGGCCCACACGCTGGCGAGCATTCTCGCCGTGGCCATCCTGACCTACGCGCACATCGTGTTCGGCGAGATGGTCCCCAAGTCGATCGCCCTCCAGCGCGCCGAGCGGACGGTGCTCTGGATCACGCCGGTGATGCTCGTCGTCCAGGCGGTCTGCCTGCCGGTGGTGCTGCTCCTGAACGCCCTCGGGAACCTGCTGTTGCGGCTCATCGGCGTCACGCGGCAGCAGCGCTCTCACGAGCACATCTACTCGCCAGAGGAACTCGCGCACATCGTGTCCGAGAGCGAGGCGGGCGGGATGCTCCGCGAAGAGTCCGGCAAGATCCTCCGTGAGCTGTTCGAATTCGGCGATCTGACGGCGCGGGAGGTGATGACCCCTCGCGTGAGACTGGCGGCGCTGCCCCTCGGGGCCGACGCCGACACCGTGACGACAACGGTGCGCAGGCAGCCGTATACGCGATACCCGGTCTACGACGGGGACATCGACCAGTTGTCCGGCGTCGTCAACGTGAAGGACCTGCTGCTGCTCAAGTCCAGCGGGTCCGTGCTCACGGCCGGCATGGTGCGGCCGATTCCGACCGTGCCGGAAACCGCCACGCTGGACGTGGTCCTCGAAGCGCTCCGCAACGCGCGGGCGCAGATGGTCGTGGTGATCGACGAGTACGGCGGCACAGCGGGCGTTGTCACCCACGAGGACCTGTTCGACGAGGTCATCGGCGAGGTTGCCGAGGGCGCCCAGGACCACACCAGCATCTACAGGGACGCCGACGGCGTGCTGCACGTGAGCGGGACGTCACGCGTCGAGGAGGCTGGCGAGGCGCTTGGCGTCGCCCTCGAGCACGACGAGGTCGACAGCGTGAGCGGACTGATCCTGATGCTGCTCGGTCGACCGCCGCGCGTCGGTGACGTAGTGACCTACGACCATGTGCGGTTCGAGGTGGTGAGGGTCGAAGGTCTGGGCGTGAACGAGTGCGTCGCTACAGCCGAGCCTCCTCCAGCCGACCGCGAAGGTTGAACGGGCCCAACCGTCCTCCTTCGTCGCCGCTTCGCCCTTCCCCCTCCCCCATCATCGTGTCCCGGCGCCGGTAAGACGGGATGAATGAAGACCGGACGCCATCTCGGGGTGAAGGAGAGGGGCGAAGGGCGTTCCCGGGAGCCTTTACGACGCTGCTGTGTGCAGCGTCAGCCCGCCGCGGAACTCCGACAGCCGCTCCCGAAGGATGAGGCGGCCGCGATGGAGGCGAGACTTCAGGGTCTGCGTCTTCACCTTCAGGACCTGGCTGGCTTCCTCGGTCGACAGACCGTGGATGTCGCGAAGCACGATGGGCGTCCTGTAGATCTCCGGCAGGTCTTCCATCGCGTCGGCGAGGCGGCCGCGCATCTGGGTCCGGAGGTAGGCCTCGTCGGCGAGGGCTGACCAGTCGGCCGCCTCGTGCACGCGACGCAACCCGTCTTCCCGCTCCTGGCCGAGCACGTCGTGCTCCGAGACCTCGGACGGCCGGCTGAACTTGCCGTTGCGGAGCCGCGACATGGCCGTGTTGAACGTGATGCGGTAGATCCAGCTCGACAGGGCGGCATCGCCCCGGAACGCCTTCACCTTGGTGACGACCTTCATGAGGACGTCCTGGGCCACTTCCTCGGCGTCCTCACGGTTCTTCATGTATCGGAAAGCCAGCTGGTAGACCTTGCTGCCGTACACGCTCACGAGCGTCTCGACGGCTTCCGGGTCGCCGGCCTGCAACTGCTGCATCAGTGCGCTATCGCTGTTGTCTCGCTTCATCTCGCCTCCGTGGATAAGAACACCGCGGGCGGCGGGGTTATTCCCGGGGCTCGGGAGTGGGGCTCGGAGTAGGATGGGGCGGCTGGGGGGCGGTAGTCCGGGTCAGGCGGGCGTGCGGCCGAAAATACGGCAGAGCTGGCGGACGACCCGATCCTCGACGTCGTCCATGGCGGGAGCCGTGCCGAGCAGACGGGCGAGCGACGTGACACCCCGGTCGGAGATGCCGCAGGGCACGATGAGGCTGAAATGGTCGAGGTTGGTCGTCACGTTGAGCGCGAACCCGTGGCTGGTGACCCAGCGCGACAGGCGCACGCCGATGGCCGCCACCTTCTCTTCGCCCACCCAGACTCCTGTCAGCCCGGGCTTGCGCCCGGCGTCGAGCCCGTAGTCGGTGCACACCCCGATCAGCACCTGCTCCAGGTCTCGCACGTACCTGTGCGCGTCCATGCGGTCGGGCTTGAGGTCGAGGATGGGATACCCGACGAGCTGGCCGGGCCCGTGGTAGGTGACGTCGCCCCCGCGTCCCGCCTCGTACAGCGCCACTCCGGCTCGCGCCAGTTCCTCGTCGGTCGCGAGGACGTGCGTCCTCGACTGGCGGACCTTCACGCCGAGCGTGATGACGGGGGGATGCTGCAGCAGGAGCAGCGTGTCTGGAATCGCGCCGGTCTTGCGCTGCGCCACGAGGTCGGCCTGCAGCGCGAGCGCGGCGTCGTACGGCACCAGGCCGGCCCGCTGCACGCGCAGCGGGGTCATCAGCCCCAGGACTCGAGCGTGGCCTTCACGTGGCTCATGAACTCGTCGGCCACCGCGCCGTCCACCAGCCGGTGGTCGTAGCCGAGCGTCAGGTAGCCGCGCTGCCGGACGGCGATCATGTCGTCGATCACGACGACCCGCTTCTCGATCGTGCCGACGGCGAGGATGGCGACCTGCGGCTGGTTGATGATGGGCATGCCGAACAGGGTGCCGAACGATCCCGGATTCGTGATCGTGAACGTGCCACCCTGCACGTCCTCCGGCTTGAGCTGCTTGGCGCGCGCACGCGCCGCCACGTCGGCGATGCCGCTGGCGATGCCGAGCAGGTTCCGCTCGTCGGCCTTGTGCAGCACCGGCACGATCAGGCCCCAGTCGAGCGCGACGGCGAACCCGAGGTTGACGTCACGCTTGTAGACGATGTGGTCGCCGTCGATGGAGGCGTTGACGACCGGCATGGCACGCAGTGCGTCGCGATGGCCTTCGCGATGAACGAGCAGGTAGGTCAGCTTCACGCCGGCCTGCTCGAACTCCGCCTTGCTGGCCTGGCGCGCCGCGGCCACGCGCGTGAAGTCGACCTCGAACACCGAGTGCACGTGCGCCGACGTGCGCCGGCTGTAGATCATGTGCTCGGCGATCTTCCGGCGCATGACCGACATCGGCTGCACGTCGACCGCTTCGCCGGGCTGGAACGCCGGCGATGTGCAGCCCCCGCGCCATCGACCGGCGGCCGGTGCGACGGGCACGTGGCTGCGGTCGTCGATGTACTTCAGGATGTCGTGCTTCGTCACGCGGCCGCCGATGCCTGACCCGTGCAGCTGCGTGAGGTCGACGTCGTGCTCCTCGGCGATGCGCCGCACGAGCGGCGACGACTTCTGCCGGCGACGGTCGGCCGTCTGGGCCTCGGCCGACTGCTCGGCCTGCGGCTCTGACACGCTCGCCACGGCGGGCACGGCCGCCGCGCGGCTGGCCTCGACGACAGGCTCGGCCACGGGCCCGGCAGCCGAGTCAGCGTCCCGGACCGAGGCCGGGGACGACACGCGCGGCTCCCCCGCGACCTGCGTCGGCACGGCCGGCTTCTCACCGACGTCGCCGAGGACCGCGACGACGGCGTCGATCGGGACCGTCTCGCCCTCGTGCACGAGGATGTCGAGGATCACGCCGGCGGCCGGCGACGGGATCTCGGCGTCGACCTTGTCGGTGGAGATCTCGAAGAGCGGCTCGTCGCGATCGACCGCGTCGCCGATCTTCTTGATCCAGCGAACGACGGTGCCTTCGGCGACCGACTCGCCCATCTGGGGCATCACGACGTTCGTGGGCATACGCCTCGACTCGAAAAGACGGCCCTCGGAAGACCTCAGGCCCGCCGCGACCTCACATGTGAATCGCCGCGCCGTGCGTGGCGTGCGCCGCCTCGCCCACGGCTTCCGACATCGTCGGATGCGCGTGGATCGTGCGGATCAGCTCCTCGACCGTGCACTCGAGGCGCAGCGCCAGCGTGGCCTGCGACGACGAGCTCGGTGGCCCGCGGCCCGATCATGTGCACGCCGAGGATCTCGTCGTACTTCGTCTCGGCGACGATCTTGACGAACCCCTCGGTCTCGTTGGCGATCTTCGCGCGTCCCAGCACGCCGAACGGGAACGAGCCGACGCGGACGTCGTAGCCGCGCTCGCGTGCCTGCGCCTCGGTGAGGCCCGACGCTGCCGATCTCGGGGTCGCAGTACGTGCATCCCGGCACGTGGTCGTAGTTGATGGGCCGTACGTCGTGGCCGGCGATGCGCTCGGCCGCGAGGATGCCCTCGGCCGACGAGAGGTGCGCGAGCTGCTTGTGCGCGCCCGTGCCGAGCGTGATCACGTCGCCGACGGCGGAGATGCCGGGCACGCTCGTGCGCATCAGCTCGTCAACCTTGATGTAGCCGCGCTCCATGACCAGGCCGACGTCCTCGGCGCCGAGACCCTCGGTGACCGGGCCGCGCCCCGTCGCCACGAGCAGGTACTCGGCCGAGATGGTCTCGGTCTTCCCGTCCGACAGCTCCGCGGTGACCTCCACGGCCTCGCCCGTGTTTGTCGCCGCCGTCACCCTGGTGCCGGTCAACACGCGGATCTTCTTCTTGCGGAAGCTCTTCTCGAGCGCCTCGGAGACCGCGGCGTCCTCGTTGGGGACGATGCGCGGGAGCAGTTCGATGACCGTGACGGCCGTCGTGCCGAAGCTGTTGAAGATGGAGGCGAACTCGACCCCCACGGCGCCGCTCCCCATCACGATGATCGACTTGGGCACTTCCCGCAGGTTCATCGCCTCGGTGCTCGTGACGATCCGCGTGTAGTCGAACGCGATGCCCGGCACGCTGCGTGGCGACGACCCCGTCGCCACGATGATCTCCCGGGCGGCCGTCACCTGGCTCTTCGCGCCCGTGGCGTCGGTGACCTCGATGGCGCCCTTGCCCAGCAGCCGCGCCGAGCCCTTGATCCACTCGATCTTGTTCTTCTTGAAGAGCATGCCGATGCCGCCGGTCAGGCCCTTCACGATCTTGTCCTTGCGGTCCTGGACGACGTTCATGTCCAGGCCGACGGAGGCGCCCTCACCGAGCGTGATGCCCCAGTCCTTCGCGGCCCGGGCGACCTTGTAGGCGTGGGCGTGCTCCAGCAGGGCCTTGGTCGGGATGCACCCCCAGTTCAGGCACGTCCCGCCGAGCACGGTCTCGCGCTCCACGACCGCCGTCGACAGTCCCAGCTGCGCGGCCCGGATTGCCGCCACGTAGCCCCCGGTTCCTGCGCCAATCACCACGACGTCGAATGCGCTCGCCAACCCCTGCTCCTCTGCAACGTGAAGGTGGGGCGAGCTCCCATGCGCGCCTGCCACCGTGGTCCGTGTCTCCCGAGCCCGGCCGGGAATAAGGCAGAAGCCGGGCGGAGAAAACTCTCGATTATGGATCGACCCGTCGGGTTCCGTTCCCCCCGGGAGCGCCGACCGTCGCCATTCTCATTCCCGCGCATCGCAGCATAAGATGACCCCCGCCCCATGTCCTCCCCGCAGAAGACCATCCTCATCGTCGACGACGATGAGGGAATGCGCGACACGCTGACGGCCATCCTGAAGCGCGAATACCGCGTGATGTCGGTGTCGTCGGCCGAGGACGGCCTCTCCCGCCTCCGCCAGCACCGCGTCGACCTGATGCTCCTCGACGTGCGGCTGCCGGGGATCGGCGGCCTCGAGATGCTGCGGCAGGTGCGCGATCAGCAGCGTGACGACCTCGAAGTCATCATGATCTCGGCCATCACCGACGTCGAGATCGCCGTCCAGGCGATGAAGCTCGGGGCCTATCACTACATCACCAAGGAGTTCGACTACGACGCCCTCCGGGCCCTCGTGCGCAATGCCAGCGAGCGCCAGGACCTCCGCAAGAGCGTCGAGTCGCTCACGGCGCAGGTTCAGGCCCAGGACGAGGAATTCGTCATGGGCACGAGCCCCGCGATGCGCGGCGTGGTGACCCTGGTGCAGAAGGTGGCGCGGCTCGACACCACCGTGCTGATCACGGGCGAGAGCGGCACAGGCAAGGAGATGCTCGCCCGGCGGATCCACGCCGAATCCGATCGCCGGAAGGGCGCGTTCATCGCCGTCAACCTCGCGGCGGTGCCGAGCGAACTGGTGGAGAGCACCCTGTTCGGGCACGAGCGCGGCGCCTTCACCGGCGCCGTGCGCCAGCAGCTCGGCAAGTTCGAACTCGCCAGCGGCGGCACGCTGTTCCTGGACGAGATCGGCGACCTCCGCCTGGACCTGCAGGCCAAGCTGCTCCGCGCCATCCAGGAGAACGAGATCGAGCGCGTCGGCGGCAGACTGCCGATTCGCGTGGACCTCCGCCTCGTGGTGGCCACCAACGCCGACCTCTCGGAAGCCGTCCGCCTTGGGCGCTTCCGCGAGGACCTGTTCTATCGGATCAACGTCATCCCCGTGCGGCTTCCACCCCTGCGCGACCGGATGGAGGACCTCAGCCAGTTGCTCGACGTCTTCATCCGCCGCTACGCCATCCGGTTCAAGAAGGTCGTGCGCGGCATCGAGCCCTCCGCCTTCGCCGTGCTCGAGCGGTATGCCTGGCCCGGTAACATCAGGGAACTGCAGAACCTGGCCGAGCGCATGGTCGCCGTGTGCGACAAGACCGAGATCACCGAGGCGGACCTCCCCCTGGAGGTGCAACTGGCCGCGCTCGAGGCACGCGAGGCGGACCAGTCGGAAAGCGTCCTCGACCAGGCCGTCGCCGCCTTCGAGCGGAGCTACCTGCTCAAGGCCCTCGAGAAGGGCGAGTGGAACATCGCCGGTACGGCCCGCGAGCTTCGCCTGCCCCTCAGCACCCTGAAGCACCGCATGGGCCGCCTCGGACTCACCGACGTCACCCGGCGCCTGCGCGACGCCTAACCCGTCACCCGTCACCCGTCACCCGTCACCCGTTACCCGTGCCCCGCGACCCGTCGACCCGTAACCCGTAACCCGTGACCCGTACCCGTGCCCCGTTACCCGTGCCCCGTCGACCCGTAACCCGTGCCCCGGGCGACCTGTCGGAGTGACGGCTGACCGACACCCCGCACTTTCTGCCGACACCCCCACCACAACAGGTTGTGGTTCTTGCGATCCCAGGCGGGCTCATGCCTGGACATGTGACACCTAAGCCATTGATTTAAAAGACATTACTTTCACTGTTGCCTCAACGGACGAGCCGGCACCGATATCGCACCGTAAGCCCGTGCGATGCGTGCGTCCCGGTTCACGGTCTCGACTCCCGTACCTGGCACGGGCGAGGTCTTTCTCTTCAACTCGCTGACCGACACCCAGGTGGCGGTGTCGGCCGACGTCGTGCAGTTGATCGCTCGCGTCGACAGCGGGGATGCGTCGCCCGACGAGCTCGCCTCGCCCGCCGTGGGGCAACTCGCGATGCTCGGGTTCCTCGTGGAGAGCCGCGAGAGCGAGGACCGCGCCCTCGAGGCCTTCTTCCGTGACGTGCGCGAGGACGCCAGCCACCTGCGCGTCACGCTGCTCACCACCCTGCAGTGCAACTTCGCCTGCGACTACTGCGTGCAGGGCGACGACGCGGCCCACGACTCGCCCGGGGCGCGGATGTCGATGGACACCGCAGCGCGGGTCGCCGGATGGATGGAGCAGCGACTCGACGCCCTCGGGTCGCCCAGGTTCACGCTGACCTTCTTCGGCGGTGAGCCGCTGCTCAACCTGCCTGTCGTCTACTACCTCGCCGAGCGGATGTGGGCCGCCTGCCACGAGCGGGGCGTGGCGATGACGATCAGCATCATCACCAACGGCCTGCTCCTCACCGAGGCCGTCGTCGATCGACTCCTGCCGTTCGGACTCACGGGCGTCAAGATCACCCTGGACGGCGACCGCGCGACGCACGATCGCCTGCGGCCGCTGCGGGGCGGACAGGGCACCTTCGACCGCATCCTGGCCAACATGCGTGTGATTGCCCCCAAGGTGCGCCTCAGCATCGGGGGGAACTTCGACGTCGAGAGCGCCGCCAGCTATCCGGAGCTGCTCGCCTTCCTGCGAAGCCAGCCCTTCTCCGACCGCATCGCGAAGATTGCATTCAAGCCCATCATTCGCGGGCCGAATACAGGAAGGGCGGGCTCAGCGCCCCCCCGTGCGACAGCCGGAGGCCGGCGGGTCATTCCGCTGGTGCCGGCATCGGCATCCGACGCCGCACTCGGCGGCACGTGCATGACAGCGGCCGGCGGAGGCGGAAGCAGGACACCCTGCGACAGCTGCGGGGTCGTGGACGAACGCATGTCCTGGCTGAGGACCCAGACACGGGCCCAGGGCTTCGACACGCTCGACGGGCTGCACATGGGCCCGTGCGAACTGCACCGGCGCCACTCCTACACGGTGGGGCCGGACGGCGCGCTCTACGCCTGCCCGGGATTCACGGGCGAGCCGGAACTCCGGATCGGCCACGTGGTCCCCACACTGGACACGGCCCCCGAGGCCGTGCGGGAGCGGTTCGAGGCACACGCGCCATGGCGTGCGTGCGGGGACTGCGCGCTGATTCCCGTCTGCGGCGGCGGATGTTCCGTTGCCGCTCATCACGAGCAGGGCGACATGGGAGCGCCCAGCTGCCACCGCCCGGGGATGCTTGCGGCCCTGGACGAAATCGCGGCCACGGCCACCGTCGTCCCGGCCTGAGACAAGGAGTGCTGATGACCATTCGTATCGTCAAGCGAGGCGCCACGCGCGACAAGCCGTTCTGCCCTCTGCTCATCGACTACCCGTACGAGCAGCCGGAACCGAAGAAGGAGCCGGAAACCAGGAAGTAGTCGTCATGACACGCCCGGGGGCCGCGCAACGCGACAGCCCCCGGTGCGTTCGTGATACAAGCAGCGACGGCGGCACCCGTCACGTCGACGCGGTCTCGTCGTTCGCCGCGTGATCGCGTCTGCAGTCCGTCTGCCCGGCCCCCGCGACCCCTGGCGTCCCGCCCGGCGCCTGGCCCTTGCCTGCCTGCTGGCGGCGATGGGTGGGGTGTGCGCGTGCCGCGATGCTTCGCCGGCGCCATCGGCATCGCCGGGGAGCGCAGCCCTCTCGATCGCCATCCCGAGCGCCGACGCCCCGCTCACCCCACTGATCTTCGCGCTCACGCAGACGCGCCTCGTTCGCATGGATCAGTCCGGCCTGGAACAGCCGGCGCTGATCGAGCGCTGGTCCACGTCGGAGGACCACCTCACGTGGACTCTCGTCCTGCGAAGCGGCGCCCGCCTGCACGACGGTCGTGACGCCACAGCCGCCGATGTCGTCTCCCGCATTCGCCAGGTGATGGAGTTCGACGACCGCGAGCCGGGGCTCTGGCCCGTGACAGCGGTGGACGAGACGGGCCCGCGGGAGGTGCGCATACGGCTGCGGGAACCCACGAGCCTCCTCCTCGAGTCGCTGTCCGTGCTGCAGGCCCTGCCCACCGGGCCTTATCGGACCGCCGACGACTCGGCGCCGGAGCCGATCCTGACGGCGGTGCCGCAGGCCGGGCAACCGTCTCCGGCGATCGGAACCGTCCGCGTGCGCCGGTACGACACGCCGCGCGCCGCCGTCGCGGCGCTGCTGCGCGAGGAAGTGGACGTCCTCTACGAGCTGCCCGCCGAGGCGCGCACGCTTCTCCCCTCCGAGGAGGACGTCCGCATCTTTCCGCACGTGAAGCCCTACGTGGTCACGCTCGGACTGAACCACAGGCATCCGCAGCTCTCGCGGCGCGATGTGCGGCTCGCGATGAACGCCGCCGTCGATCGCGAGGCCCTTGTCGCGCAGGTCTCCGGCGGGGTCGGCGTGCCGGCGGCCGACATGATCTGGCATCAGCACTGGTCGCGGCCGCACGAGGGCGATGCCGCCGCGATGCGCATGGATCGCGATCGTGCCGGACGGCTGCTGGACGGGGCCGGGCTGCCGCGCCGGGCGATTCCTGGCGGAGGGACCGCCCCGAGGTTCCGCCTGTCGTGCCTCGTGCTCGACGACCCGGCGATGCATCGCGTGGCCGGACGGCTTCGTCAGGCGTATGCCGACGTCGGGATCGCGCTCGACCTCGAGGCCGTGGCCATCCCTGCTCTCCTGGAGCGCCTCGGCAGGGGCGACTTCGACACGTTCGTGTCCCCTGTCGTCAGCGGATACGGCATGGGGCGGCTCTACGTCGAGTTCGGCGCCCATGAGCATCCACGGCTCATCGACCACGGCTACACGGCCGCGGCGGCCGCCGTCGAGCGCGTGCGGGCCGCAACGACGCCTGCGTCGCTCGCCGCGGCGATTCAGGACCTTCATCAGGTGCTCGTCACCGACCCACCCGCGGTGTCCCTGTTCTGGGAGGAGACGAACCGGGCCGTGTCGCGGCGCATCGACGTGCCGTCCGACTGGTCCGGTGACGTGCTCGGGTCTCTTCCGCGCTGGACGCTCGGAGGCGACGTGCGGTGATCCCGATCACGCGCCGCATGGCGCTGCTGGTCACGACAGCGGCGCTCGTTCCCCTGTTGATTTTCGGCCTCGTCGCCGGCTGGACGCTGCGGACCACGACGCGGCAGTCGGTGATGGAGACCCACGCCGCCGTGGCCGCGCGGGCCGCCGAGACCATCGACCTCTACCTGCGATCGAGCGAGCGGCTCGTCAAGGCGGCGGCGGCTGAGTTGATCGGCACTGGCCTGACGCTCGCACAGCAAAGGCGGGTCCTTCTCAACCACGTCACGCTCAACCCCGAGGTGCGGTCGCTGACGTTGTTCGATGCCAGTGGCACGCCCATCGTCACCAGCATCCTTGGCGAGCCACCGGCGCCGCTGACCGCCCTGCCCACCGCGCCGCTGACGCTGCTTCCCGTCGACCTCGACGAGGACCAGTTGCCGCGAACGCGGATGACACTGCGTCTCGACGACGCCCTGGCTCCCTACCTCGTCGCCGATCTGCAACTCGAGGCGCTGTGGCGGGTCATGGACAGGGTCCAGGTGGGCGCGAGCGGGCGCGCCTTCCTCGTGGACGAGGCGGGGCGCATCATCGCCGACGGTCGGCCGGGAGGAAAGCCGCGCATCGCCCGCGGCGGCCGCATCGACGGCCATCCGCTCGCCGCCGCGAGTACAGCGGCCCGGGCGCAGTACGTCCGCCCTGATGGCGAGGAGGTGGTGACGGCCTCGGCCGCACCCGTGCCAGGCGTCGGCTGGCGGGTGTTCGTCGAGCAGCCAACCGACGACGCCTTCGCGCCGGCCCGCCGGCTGGAGCGGCAGTTGCTCCTGTTCGTCACCCTCGCGCTGCTGGCCAACATCGGCATCGGCATCTGGTTCGGCCGCTCGCTGCTGCGCCCCATCTCCGACCTGCTGGCCGGCATCAGGGCCATCGGCGAGGGTCAGCTCGACAAGCGCGTCCACATCACGCGTGACGACGAGTTCCGTCTGCTCGGCGACGCCTTCAACGCGACGGCCGACAAGCTCGGCGAACTGCAGCAGGCAGCCATCCGCCAGGAGCGGCAGGCGATGTTCGGCCGGATTGCCGCGGGCCTGGTGCACGACCTGTCGCACCCCATCCAGAACATCAACAACAACTGCAAGCTCGTGCTCCAGATGCACGACGACGCGGAGTACCGCGCGACGTTTGCCCGGCTCGTCAAGCGGGAGTTCTCGACGATCCAGCGCACCTTCGAGGACCTGCGCAACCTCGCCCGCCCGATTCCGCTCGAGAACTTCCCCATCGACGCCGGCAAGCTGATGCTCGACGTCGTGGAGCGCATGCAGGCCCAGGCTGGTGTCGCTGGCCTCACGGTCACGGCGGGCCCGCCGCCATCGACGCCGCTCTACCTGGAGGGTGACCTCTTCGCGCTGGGCCGCGTGCTGCGCAACCTCGTGCTCAACGCGCTGCAGGCCACGCCGCCGGGTGGGCGGGTCTGGCTGGAAGTGGACGGGGACGACCTCCGCGTGCGTGTACACGTCTGCGACACCGGGTGTGGCATTCCTGCCGACCGGCTCCAGGCGATCTTCGAGGATTTCGTGACGACCAAGCGGCGCGGCCTCGGGTTGGGCCTGGCGATTTCACGCAAGATCGTCGAGCAGCTCGGCGGCTCGATCGCCGTCACCAGCATCGTCGGCGAGGGCAGCCGCTTCACGCTGGCGTTCCCGCGCCTGCCGGGCGTCTCGGCCTCCTGAACCCTGCCCAGGCCCGGTTGCCGATTCCGGATTCCCGTGTTCCCGGTTGCCCGGTTGGCCCGGTGCCGGGTCCGGTTTCCGGTGCCCGGTTGCCGGGTTCCGGTTCCAGGTTCCAGGTTGCGAACATGCAAAAACCCCGCTGAATTCGACTCCAGCGGGGCTTTCGTTCTTCCGGGAGGGGCTGTGCTACTTGCGCGGCATGACGGCGTCCTTCATGGCTTTCACCACGGTCGCCTTCACGCGCGTCTTGGCCGGGATCTTGATCGGCTCGCCGGTCGCCGGATTGCGACCCATGCGCGCCTTGCTCTTGCGCACGGACAGCTTCACCACGCCGGGCAGCGTGAACTCGCCGGAGCGCTTGATCTCCTTCTCGGCAAGCGCCGCGAGTTCGTCGAACCAGTCACGCACCTCCGTGCGCTTCACCTCGAACTTGTCAGCGAAGAACGCAAAGAGTGCCGACTTGGTCATCTTCTGGGCCTGGGCCATCCGTTTGTCTCCCCCAAATTGCACGCGCGCGAATTCTGGAAGCGTGCCTCGATCTCGTGGCGCGCGTGTCACGATTTCTGGCAAGAACGCAGTGCTCGACATGCTAGCGACAAGCGAAACACGTGTCAATTGGGCAAAAAACGGCAATCTCCCGGATGTACACTGCCCCCATGGCGAGTGCAGGCATCGAGACGTTCCCCAACCCGCGTCCCGGACGCCCCTACGAGATCGACACGCGCTGTCCCGAGTTCACGTCGATGTGCCCGGTGACGGGCCTGCCGGACTTCGGTGAAATCCGCATCACGTACGTCCCCGACGCGACCTGCATCGAGTTGAAGTCGCTCAAGTACTACCTGCTCGACTACCGCAACAAGGGCGTGTTCTACGAGGCGCTCACCAACCAGATCCTCGACGACCTCGTCGCCGCGTGCAGCCCGGTCCGCATGACCGTTGTCGGAGACTTCACGCCGCGCGGCGGCATCCGCACCACCGTCACGGCCACGTACGAGAGGTAGGGCGGTTTGCTGGTAGGGCGGCGTGTCTCACGCCGCCGCGGGAGCGACGGTAGGGCGGCGTGTCTCACGCCGCCGTGAACGTGTAAGGACAACATCACGCGTGAAGGGGAACGGATGATCCGAACACTCTGCGCCGCGGCCCTGGTCGCGCGCGCTGTCGGACGTGGCTACGCCGCAGCCGCGACCGACACGGGACACCAGGGTGGGGCCACCGACGCGACATGGGCGCTCGGCCACCCCGAGAAGATCGTCGACTTCGGTCACCGCGCGATCCACGAGATGACGGTCAAGGCCAAGGCCGTCGTCGCCGCCTTCTACGGTGACGGACCGCGCCGCGCGTACTTCGCGTCGTGCTCCAACGGCGGACGGCAGGCCCTGATGGAGGCGCAGCGGTATCCCGACGACTACGACGGCATCGTCGCGGGCGCGCCGGCGGCCGCGTGGACGCGGTTCATGCTGAACTTCATCTGGAACGTGCAGGCGCAGGCCGACGCCACGACGCACATCCCGCCGTCGCGGCTTCCGACGATCGAGAAGGCCGTCGTCGCCGCGTGCGACGCGCGCGACACGGTGCCCGACGGCGTCATCGTCTCGCCGGACGCGTGCGTCTTCGATCCGCGAACGATCGCGTGTACGACCGCGAACGGGAGTGACTGCCTCAGTGAGCCGCAGGCGGGGGCGCTTGCGAAGATCTACGCCGGCCCGCGAACGCGGAGCGGCACGGTCCTCGCGCGAGGCTTCCCGCCCGGTGCGGAAACGGGCGCCGGTGGCTGGGGCGGCTGGATCACAGGGCCTGCACCAGGCCAGAGCGTGCAGGCGGCGTTTGCCAATGGCGCGCTGCGGCACATGGTCTTCGACCGCGCGGACTACGACCTGCGCACGTTCGACTTCGACCGCGACCCCGCGATTGTCGAAGACCGGATCGGCCGCGCGCTGAACGCGACCGACCCGAACCTCTCGGCGTTCCACAAGCGGGGCGGGAAGCTGATCCTCTTCCACGGCTGGAACGACCCGGCGCTCTCGGCCCACGAGACCGTCGACTACTTCAAGGCCGTCCGGGCCCGTATGGGCGACGCGACCGACTCGTTCGCGCGGCTGTACATGGTGCCGGGCCTGCAGCCGCCGTGTCGGCGGCACGGGCAGTCCCGACAACCCGGAGTCGTGGGCCTGCGTGCGCCCCTGAACCCGAACAGGCGCGCAGTACGGAGTGCCGTGCTTTGGCAGACATCGGCACTAACTGTCGGGAGTCGGAGTTGGGAGTCGGAGTCGAGTCGGGAGTCGGGAGTCGGAAACTGCCGGCCCTGAGGTTGAGGTCAGGCATCAGGCCGCATCGAGCATCAAGATGGACACCCCCCACCCCGTCCCGATCGGCCCGGAGTTCGACCTCCATTCGTTCGCGCCGCGCGACATCCCTGATGTCGTGGACGCCTACCTCGAGGAGGCGCACGCGCTGGGTTTGCGCGAGGTGCGGCTCGTGCACGGGCGTGGCATCGGCGTCCAGAGAGCCCGCGTACACCAGGTGCTGTCGGCGCATCCGCTGGTCGAATCCTTCCGCGACGACCCGCGGGCACACCTCGGCGCGACGAGCGTAGTGCTCAGGGCAATGAAGGACGGCAGTACGGAATGAAGGACGGCTCGGCGAAGAGTCCTTCATTCTTTCCATGACACAACCATGACGCAGCGCCGATATGATGCCGGCGCTTCGAATGGCTCTGCGGTCCGGGGCTCCGGCTCCTCCTGCGTCGCGCGTGCTCGCGCTCTGGCTTGGCGTGACGGTCCTCGTCTGCGTCGCGCTCGCCGGGCTGGCGCTGCTGGCCGCCCGTCAGTCGAGGGCCCTGCAGGCCGAGCGGGCACGTGAGGCCACCGAGCGGACGCTGCTCGCGCACCGCGACACGATCGCGGCGCGGCTGACGTCGGTCGGGAGCTGGCTGACGCAGGTCGGCTCCACAGGACGAGCGGCGCCAGCGCCCGACTGGGCCGGGAGCCGCGAACTGCTGGTCCTCCTGAGGCACGCCGAATCCACGACGGCGATTGCCGGCGCGTGGCTCTTCACGCCAGACGACGGTGAGAGCCTGGTGTCTCCGGACGAGTTCTTCGAGTTGGAGCAGCTGGAACTTGCAGGGGGGAGCGGCGCCGCCGCGATCGCTGGCTACAGCCGTCTCACGCGCAGCACCGATGCCGATGTGCGGGCCGGCGCCCACGTTCGCCTCGCGCGTGTGCTGACAGCGAAGGGCGACGTTCCGGGGGCCCTTGCGCAGCTCGACGCACTCGGGTCGCTCACGGAGGGCTCGGTCGACGGCGCGCCTGCGCCCGTCGTGGCGCGCTTCTCGCGGATCGCGCTGCTCGATCGCGCCGGCCGGCTCGAGGAATCCGCTGCTGTCTCTCGGGAACTGCGACAGGGCCTCGACCAGGGTCGCTGGTCGCCGCCACAGGGCGTGTGGCGGTTCTACGGGAGCGAACTGGAACGCCGCGGGCTGCCTCCTGCTCCACCGCGGTCCCGTCTGGCGCTGTCGCTCGCGGCCGTTCGGGCGCTCGCCGACCGGTCACCACAGGACGGGCCTGTCGTGATCCAGACGGAGGCCGGCCCGGTCGTCGCGCTGACCCGAAGCGATCCCGGAAGGACCGCGCTTGCGTTCATCGAGCCCGCCGCCCTGCTCCCCCGCGAGGACAACCCCGTGTGGCTGCTTGACGGCAACGGACGACGCCTGGACGATGACGAGCGCCGCGCCGGGGCAGGGGCGCGCAGTGTGACGGTGCCGATCGGGTCGTCCGGCCTGCTCCTGCAGGCGCCTGTCGTGGCCGCCCGTGAGCCCTGGTACCTGCGGGGCGACGTGATGGCCCTTGCCGGCGCCGCTGTCGTCATCGCGTGCCTCGTCGGCGGCTCGTGGGGCATGCTGCGGGGCATCCGCCGCGAGGCGCAGCTCAACGCCCTGCAGTCGCACTTCATCGCCGCGGTCTCTCACGAACTGCGCACGCCCGTCACGTCGCTCCGCTACATGGCCGACATGCTCGGCGCGCAGCGCGTGCCGCCAGAGAGCCTCGGGAGAGTACTACGCGGTGCTCGGGCGCGAGAGCCGCCGCCTGCAGTCGCTCATCGAGGGCCTGCTGCAGTTCGGCCGGCTCGAGTCGGGCACCACGAGGCTGCAGCGCGACCGCATCGATGCGTGGCGCTTTGCAACGACGACCGTGAACGACTTCGAGACCGCGCGCGACGGCGGCGCGCCGCGGGCGCGCATGGTGGGCGTCGACCCCGGCGTCGCCGTGCTCGGCGACGAGCCCGCGCTGGCCGTCGCCCTCCGCAACCTGCTCGACAACGCGGTCAAGTACGCTCCCGGCACCGACGTCATCGAGGTCTCGTGCGAGGAGTAGGTGAGGCTGACGTGCGCATCCGTGTGCGCAACTTCGGCCTCGGCCTGTCAGGCGGAGGATCAGAAGGTCGTCTTCCGTCGCTTCACGCGCGGCTCGGCTGCCGAACGCACGGGTGCGCCTGGCACCGGGCTCGGTCTCGCGCTCGCGCAGCACATCGCCACGGTCCACGGCGGCGCCCTTGAGGTCGAGAGCACGCCAGGGGCTGGCAGCGTCTTCTCGCTGCGCCTGCCAGTGCGCATGACACGCATCCTGCTCGCCGAAGACGACGCGGCCATCGCCCTCGTGCTGAGGGACGACCTTCGGCTCGAGGGCTACGAGGTAGAGCACGTGTCGACGGGCGACGCGGCACTCGCCCGGATCGAGACCGACACATTCGACCTCGTGCTGCTCGACGTGATGATGCCCGGGCGAGACGGCTTCAAGGTCTGCGAGGAGGCCCGTCGCCGGGGCCACCAGGTGCCGATTCTTTTCGTGACGGCCAGGAGCCTGGAGGCCGAGCGCATCCTCGGCTTCCGCCTCGGCGCCGACGACTACATCGTCAAGCCTTTCAGCAGCATAGAGTTACGGGCAAGGGTGGAGGCGGTGCTGCGGCGGACGCGTGGCGCCGCGCGCGGAGGACAGGTCCGCAGGTTCGGCGACGTCACGCTCGACCTCGAGCGGTGGGAGTTGCGGCGCGGCGAGACGACAGTCCCCTGCTCGACGACGGAGCTCAAGGTTCTCGCGTCGCTGGTGCAGGCGCGTGGGCGTGTGCTTACGCGACGACAGATCGTGGACGAGGTGTGGGGTACGCAGACCTTCATCACCGAGCGGGTGGTGGACAACCACGTGCTGGCGTTGCGCAAGAAGATTCGAGGCGGATCCGGAGCGGCCGCAGCTGCTCGTCAGCGTGCGCGGCGTCGGCTACCGGTTCGACGGCACACCGTGACGCAACCATGACGCAAGCGGAGCCCCGGCATGACCTGGCCCCTCCAGAGTGTCGCCATGCGCACACCGAGGTAGGGCGCGGTGTCCCACCGCGCCGCTATCCCGAGCGTGTTTGCGCAGGGGAGGACACACCATGAACTGGACCCGATCACTCATGAGCGCCGCGGCACTGGCGGCGTGCGGCTGGCTGGCGACAACCACGGTATTGACGCAAGGAGGCGACGCGTCGGCGCAACTGCGCGCCGCCATGCATCGCGAGACGGTGCAGGGCGACCTGAACGGCGCCATCACGGAGTATCGCCGCATCGCGGACGGCAACGCCGACCGCGCGGTGAAGGCGCAGGCGCTGCTGCGCCTGGGCGCGGCGTACGAGAAGCTCGGGCGCCCCGAGGCGCGCGCGACATACGAGCGCGTCGTCAGCACCTATCCCGACCAGCCGAAGGTCGCCACCGCCGCGAAGGCGCGGCTCGCGAAGGTCGGCGGCGGCGCGGCGGGCGTGAAGAAGGCGCAGGCCGACGTCACGCCGCGCCGCATCGCCGATGGGCACGAGTCCGGTCTGCTCGACGCCACTCCTGACGGACGCTGGGCGGCCGGCATCGTGCGCCGAGGGTTCAGCCGATGGGACGTGGTCATCCGCGACCTGACGACGGGCGCCGTGCGAGTGCTCGTCCCGGGCGACACCAACCGATCGGGCTCGCAGCCGAGGATCTCGGACGACGGGTCGCAGGTGGCCTACACGTGGACGGAGGGGGATGGCAACCTCAACGCCATTCGCGTCGTGAGCACGCAGCCAGGCTCGACGCCGCGCTCGGTCGTCTCGAGGTCCGATGTCAACTTCGTGGTGCTCGACTGGGTGCCTGACGCGAGGTCAATGCTCGTGGCAGTCGGATCGTTCGCTGGCGAGGCCACGGGCCGCGTCGCCCACGACCTGGCCTGGCTCGACCTGGCGAGCGGCACTCTGCGGACCATCAGGCATTTCGACGGCCGTCAGCCAGCCAACGTGGTGATGGCTCCGCGTGTGTCGCCTGACGGTCGCTACATCGCGTTCATCGCCCCGGCCACTCCGGCATCGACGGACATGTATGTCCATGTCGCCGAGGCATCCGGCCAGCAGGAGTCGATTGTCGTGGGAGAGCGCCGGCGCTCGCCGGTCGGTGATGTGGACGCCAGATGGGGGCCACGTGCTGTACCTCGAGGGCGACTACGAGCACAGCTCGCTTTGGGCCATTCCGGTCAGGGGCGGCCAGCGCGCTGGCGAGCCGACCATGCTCCAGAGGGAGTTCGACGGCACGCCAATCGGGGTGGCAGCGGACGGCTCATTACTGGCGCGCCGGAGTGACGGCGGGGACAACTACCTCTACTTGCTGGATCGTCGCCCGTCAGCAGGCGCACAAGTGTCGGCGATCAAGTCCATGTATGGCGCCTTCTCGAAGGACGGCAACAAGCTCGCTTACATCCGCTGGATGAGCGGCAGGGAGATCTGATCGTGCGCGACCTGGCGTCGGGCAAGGAGCGTACGTATCCGCATCCCACGCTCAGGGCACAGAGCACCCATCTGGAGCGATGACGGAAGCACCGTCATCGTGACCACCACGCGCGGGCCGATCTTCGACCCGCTCTTCAATCAGAGTGATCAGCTCGGTCGAGCTGCGGACCGGGATCTACACAGACGTGTTCCAGCGAGACGCGGGCGGCTACCGTCGCACCCGCGGCCCACTCTCGCCCGACGGCAAGACGATGTACCTGGCGCGCATGAACCAGGCGCGCACGGCGATCGCCGACCTCGTGGCGCGCGACCTGGCCATGGGTGACGAGCGCGTGCTGACGACCATCGAGGCCGGCCCGAGCCGCGACCCGAGCGCAGCCGTCGCGCTCAGCCCCGACGGCCGCACGCTCGCCGTCGCCTACTGGAACGTCGCCTTCGAGGACGCGCACATCTTCACGATCGGCGTGGATGGCACCAACCGACGCGACGTCGTCGCGTCGGTCAAGACCGGCTGGATCGTCGATGCCTTCGCGTGGAACCCCGACGGGCAGTCAATCGTGTTCCTCGGCTTCGACGCGAAGAAGGACTGGCGCCTGATGCGCGTCAACGCCGCGGGCGGCACGCCGGAGCCGGACGGCCTCGACTACGACACGCTCAACCCGCTGCTCGGCGACCTCCGCCTGTTCCCGGGCAACTTCAACACGCTTCAGCCTCAGCCCCGACGGCACGACGATCGCCGCGAGCACGCTCACCATGGCGAAGACCGAAGTCTGGGCCCTCGACGTGATGTCGCTCCTCACTCGGTAGGGCGGGGTGTCCCACCCGCCGTCGACGATGCGATGACATCACGGCGCGGTGAGGACACCGCGCCCTACCTTGCGCGGGGGGTAGGGCGGCGTGTCCCCACGCCGCCGCGTGCGCAATCGGGGCGCGGTCGGCGACCGCGCCCTACCTTTCGGACAGGCATCACGCTTGCACCATCTCCTTGCATCGCTGCGGTGCCTGCGCTGATTTCCTCGTGAAATCGCGCAGGACGCTTGCGGCGATTGCAGAAGGTGCCACCCGGCACCCGAGGGGAGATGGCAGATGCTGCACACAAGCCACGACGGCACCCGGCCACCCGTCGGCGGGCGGCGGTCCGCACAGGGCGGCGGAGTGGAGCCCGCGCCGCAAGTGGGGCTCGCAACAGACGCACCGGTTCCCGGGTCGCACCCGGTGGCGAGGGGCTCGGCCTGGGTGCGCTGCCGCGCGCGGGCGTGGCAGGTGCTCGACGAGCGCCAGCGTGGCAACACCGTGCTGTGGCGGGTGGCGCGGGGGACGGATATCTCGCGCGGACGTTCGCGGCGCCGCCAGACGAGGTGCGCCACGAGCCCGTCAGGACACGCGCGATCTCGCGCCGGGCGTGGGTCCGCAACGCGGTGAGCCTCACACGCGCGCACTCGGCCGTGTGGTGGCCGGCGGGCGCCGCCGGCCTGCCCATCGCCCACGTGCCCTTCCAGTACGTGCCGTCGATGGCCATCCTGTCGGGTCACCACCGGCGCGTGCTGCTGGCCGACGAGGTCGGCATGGGCAAGACGGTGCAGGCGGGCATCCTGCTGCACGAGATCCACGCGCGCGAGCCTGACGCCGCGTCGCTCGTTGTCGCCCCGGCGGGACTCGTCGACCAGTGGTCGTCCGAGCTGCGCGCCCGCGTCCAGGTCCAGCCTGTCGTGCTCGACGCCGTCGCCCTTCGTCGCGAGGCAGCACAGCCCCATGCCATCGCCGACGCGTCACGCCCTGGAACGTGCTGGGTGGTGTCGCTCGACCTGCTGCGCCTTCCCGAAGTCGCGACGCTGCTGGTCCGCACAGCATGGACGTTGCTCGTCGTCGACGAGGCTCACCTCTGCGCGCCGGGCACCGCCAGGCGCGACGCGGTGTCGCGCGTCGCCGCCGTCAGCGCCCGCGTGCTGCTGCTGACCGCCACGCCGCACGCATCGGGGACGTCAGGCGCCGAGCTGCTGCGGCGCATCGGCGAGAGGCCGCGGGAGAGACCGATGCGCGTCCTGCGGCGGCAGGCCACACTGCTCGAGCGTCCGATGCGTCGGACGCGCGTGCTCGACGTGGCCTTCGGCCAGGCCCATCTCGAGTTGTGCCAGCGCCTCGACGCGTACGTGGAACGGGCGCGGCGCGAGACCGGCGCGGGAGGGCTGCTGCCGGCACTCGTGCTGCGGCGCCGTGCGGTGTCGAGCCCCGCCGCGCTCATACGGTCGCTGGAGCGTCGTCGTCTGGTGCTCGGCACCGGCGGGACCGGCAGCCAGCGGGACCCCGGGCTGTTCGACGCCGACCTGCCGTTCGATCAGGACGAGCAGGATGACGAGACCATGCGCGTGCGGGCGTGGTCAGACGACGCCGACGAGCGGAGGGAGATCGACAGGCTCCTCGCGCTTGCGCGCCTCGTACCTCGCCCGGGGCGCAAACTGCTGGCCGTGGCGCGGCTCGTGAGGCGCAGCCGCGAGCCGGTTCTCGTCTTCACGGCCTTCATCGACACGCTGCGCGCGCTTCGGTCGTGCCTGCGCGACGCGCGCGTTGTCGTCGTCCACGGCCAGCAGCCCGACGCGTTGCGCACGCAGGCCATCGAGGCGTTCACGGGTGGCGACGCCGACGTGCTGCTCACGACGGACGCGTCTGCCGAGGGCCTGAACCTGCACGCGCGCTGCCGCCTCGTCGTGCACGCGGAGGTGCCGGTCTCGGCACGCTCGTTGCTCCAACGGACCGGCCGCGTGGACCGCTACGGACAGACACGCCGCGTACACGCGGTCGTGCTCGCGAGCGACACGGTCGAGGACCGCGACGCTCTCGCGCGCCTGAAGGTGAAAAGTGACGATGCCGACGAGTGGCTGGCGAGAGCATCGCCGCCGACATGTCGGCGCACGGCGCTCGCGGCGCGCGTCATGACTCAGGCTCGCGACGGTAGGGCCGGCCAGGGGGTTCACGACGGTAGGGCCGGCTGTCCCAGCCCGGCCCTCGATGTCCCACGATCGACCCGATGTGGTGGTGAGGAGGCGCCAGGGCTGCTCGTCTGCCGGCTGCGACACCGCCGGTGGCTGCGGCTGGCTGCGCGCGCAGAGATGTCGGAGGGGGCCACGACACTCCGGGTTGGCGAGCTTCGACTGTCGGGGAGCGCGCCGCTCACGACATGGCGCGTGCGCGTGGCGTTGGCCGGCGCGTCGCGTCTCGATCAACTGGGGCCATGGCCCGTTGCTGTGTGGCGCGCGCTGCTGCGCGGTCCCGTCGTGCGCGCGGAGCGCCTCGCGAGGCGGCTGGGAGATTGGCAGCGGCAGGCCGAGGATGCGTGTCGGCATGGCCTGTTGGCGGAGAGGTCGGCACCGGGCCTGTTCGACGACGCCCAGGCGCGACGGGTGGAGACGGAGGCAGACGCGGTGCAGGAGCGACAGCCTGCCGACGTCCTGATCGCGATGGACGTGCGCGCCGTCCTGGAACGGCAGCGATGAGCGCCCCCTGGCTCACGGGCGGCCGCCTCTCGTCCCGCGTCGTCGAGCGGCATCTCGCCGGGGCGCTGCTGCACGCGAAGCACGAGGAAGCGATGACGCGCGCGGCGGGCAGATGCGTGCGCATCTGGCGGCACGCCGTCGAGACGCTCGGCCCGGCGTGTGGCGCGGGCGCCGTGTGGAACTTCCTCGTGCAGCCGTGTGCCCACGCACTGGGCTGGACGCCAGGCGACCCGCGTGATCTCATGCTCGCCGGCGTGCGGCTGCGTGCCGCGACAGCGACGTTCGGCGCGACCCGGCAGCTGCTGATCGCGCTGCCATGGGGCACGTCGCAGGAAGGGCTCGGGCGGACGATGACCCGCCTTGCCGGCGAGGAGGGGGCGGCGTGGGCAAGCGTGTGCAACGGCGTGTCGTGGCGCTGGTACGACGCCACGAGGCCGTACGCGCAGGACCACCTGGGCGTCGACCTCTCTCACGCGACCGTCGATGCGCGCGTGTGGCACGCGCTGTGGCTGTTCGGCCAGGCGCTGCGCGGAGGACCTGCGCGACACGACGCCTCGGGCGCATGGGTGGAGCATCTGCTCGCCGGCAGCGCGTCGGAGGCCGCGGGCACCGCCGCCTCGCTGCGAGATGGCGTCGGCTCGGCGCTCGCGGCCCTCACGACCCATGTGCCAGGCGAGCGCGACAGCCACGTCACGCAGATCTTCCAATGGATGTTCCTCCTGTTCGCCGAGGCACGCTGGCTGCTCCCCGCCTGGCACCCCACGTACAGGCGCAGCTACGCGCTCACGGCGCTGGCGCGAGACGCCCGGCAGGGGTCGCCGCCCCCGATGGGCCTGCACGAGAGCCTCGTCGCGATGGGCCGGGTGGGACTCGACGGCCTCGACCTCGGACAGGTGCGGGTCGCCGCGCTCAACGGTCCCCTCTTCCGCGAGACGGCACTCGCGAACGCGTCCGCGCGTATTCCTGACGCAGTACTGGGCCGAATCCTCGATGGCATCGCGCGCGGGGCATCAACGGATGCCTCGCGCGGGTCCTCGCGACAGAGAACTCGCTACGGGCAGTGCATCGACTTCGCGGCGCTCGACGTCGAGCACCTCGGCTCGCTCTACGAGCACCTGATGTCGCCGGTGGCCGACGGCGCGCCGTCGCTGCTGCGCAAACGCACCGGGGCCTTCTACACGCCGCGCCCGCTCGCGGACCTGCTCGTGCAGCGAACGCTCGGACCGCTCGTCCGCGATGCCTCCTCGGAACGGATCCTGTCCCTGCGCGTGCTCGATCCGGCCATGGGCAGCGGGGCGCTCCTCGCGAGTGCGCTGCGGTACCTCGTGGGCGCCGTCGAGGCCGCATGGACGCGCGAAGGACGTGGCGGACCGCTCGACATCCCGGCTGCGGAGCGCGCATCGCTGCCGCGACGCGTCGCGGAGCAGTGCCTCTTCGGCGCGGACGTCAACCCGATCGCCGTCCAGGTGGCGCGGCTGTCCCTCTGGCTGCTCTCGCTCGCGCCAGACCGGCCCCTCACGTGGCTCGATGCGCACCTGCGTGTCGGCAACAGCCTGGCGGGCGCCTCGCCGTCCCTCGTGCTGGGTCGTGCTCCCGTTCGCGAGCGCACGGCCCGGCGCGGCATCGACGGTCAGCTCACGCTGTTCGACCTGTCGCGGTGGCATCACGAGGCGGCGGAGATTGGCCCGCTACTGCAGGCGCTGTCGGCACGGCCGACCGAAACGGCACGGGACGCACGCCAGAAGTCCGACGAACTGGAGGCTCTGCGTCGGCGCGCCGAACTCGCCGCGTGGCACGCCCGCGCGGATGCCTGGTGCGGCGCCGCAATGGACTTGCCCATGCCCACGGCAGCAGCGTGGCGCGCGGTAGACGACGCGATTCGCTCTGGCGGGACGAAGGCCGTGAGCCGGGCCATTCGATGGCCTTCGTGAGCGCTGGCAGGGCCTGGCGCGCTCACAACGCTGCCTGCACTGGCCCCTCGAGTTCCCCGACGTCTTCGACGCGGGCCGCGGGGGGTTCGACGCCGTGATTGCCAACCCGCCGTGGGAGATGCTCCGCGGCGACCTGGGTACTGGTGAGGAGCGTGCCTTTCAACGCGAGGGAGTCGAGCCACTCCTGCGGTTCGTCAGGCGAAGCGGCGTGTACCGTGTCGCGGCCGGACACGTCAACAGCTACCAGTTGTTCGCCGAACGCATGCTGCAGTTGCTCCGCCCCGACGGGCGCATCGGCTGTCTCCTGCCTGGCAGCGTGCTCGCCGACCACGGTTCCGCCGCGCTGCGAAGGCACATCTTCGACCGAGCCGCCGTCGATCGCGTGTCGGTGCTGGCCAACAGCGATGCGCTCTTCCCCATCCACAGGTCCATGCGCATCGTCTGCCTGACAGGCACCGCCGGACCGGCAACTGAGGGCATCGTCGTCGACGGCGAGGGCTTTCGACTCGGGAGCGGGGGCGCCATCGCGCAGCCGGCCACGCCGCGCCTGCTGCCGCGCGCGCTCCTGCGTCGTGCGACGGGCGAGGCAGAGGCGGTCCCCACCCTCCGGCACGCCGGGGATCTGCGCCTGCTGGAACAGGTCGTCGCCTCGCCGAGGCTCGGCGACCTCGGGCTGGGGCCTGCGCTTCGGTCGCGAACTCAACGCGACCGAGGATCGGGGCCTGCTCCGGGCAGCAGCCAGCCGCAGGCGCGCTCGTCGTCCTCGACGGCAAGCACCTGCACCCCTTCGCCGTCCGCGCGCCTGTTGACGGTCCCTGGGTGTCCGAGACGGATGCCCGCGGGGCACTTCCGTCAGAGCCTTGGCGATGCTGGCGACTGGCGTATCGCGACGTGTCGTCGCCGGGCAACACGCGGTCGCTCATCGCCGCGCTGCTGCCGCCCGGATGCGTCTCGACGCACACGATCTTCTGCGTGCGCGCCCCGCCTCGCCTCGCGACGCAGCTCTACCTCCTCGGCATGCTGAACAGCCTCGTGGCCGACTGGTTCGTGCGGCGATACCTGGGATCGCACGTCACCACGCAGTTGATCGGCAGCGTGCCGGTGCCGCGTGTGCCCGCGAGCGACCCACGCCGGCGCCGCGTCGTTCGCCTGGCGGCGCGTTGATGCGGGCTCCTGACGATGAGCGGTCCCAGGCGGACCTGCACGCGACGGCGGCGCAGCTGTACGGGCTCGATGCGCGCGCGCTGGCTGTCGTCGTGTCGGACTTCCCGCGCCTGGCGCCGTCCGTGCGTGACCAGCTATCGACGACAGGTAGGGCCGGTTGTCCCAACCCGGCCGCTCGGCGCGGGGCGACGCGGACGCGGACCGCCGGCGCGGGCGAGGTAAGGGCCGGGTGTCCCAACCCGGCCGCTGGGCGCGGGGCGCCCGAAGTGGTAGGGCCGGTTGTCCCAACCCGGCCGCCGGCGCGGGGCTATCGAGACGGCGCGCTACAGCCGCCAGGCGTGCCAGACGGTGATGCCGAGCACCGCGAGCACGGCCAGCGCACTGAGCGCGAAGAACCAGTCGCGCTCGCGGATGTACTCGGCGCAGGTGAGCAGCACGCGGGCCATTGGCGTCGCCATCAGGACGATGAGGCCAGCCTGAAGGAAGGTCTCCGCGCCGCGGCCGGGTGCGGCCAGGGCCAGCACGAGACCGACCGCGAGCAGCGCGGTGCTCACCGTGACGCCGATGCCGAGCGTGCGCCCGAGGGCCTTCTCGAAGGTCGTCATGCGCGCACCAGCATCATCAGGGCCACGAAGACGAGCACCAGGCCGAGCAGCAGCTTGAGCCACCGCGCGTGGGCGCGCGCGGCGATCCAGAAGCCGGCACGGGTGCCGACCATGACGCCGAGCACGGATGCCGCCGCGTACATCGGAGGCACCTCTCCGGCCGCGTAGTAGAGCGGCGCCGACGCCGCGGCCGTCACGCCGATCATCAACGAGCTCGTGGTGGCCGCCACCCGCAGGGGCACGCCGCACCAGGCCGTGAGTGCCGGCACCTTCAGGATGCCGCCGCCGATGCCCAGCAGCCCCGACACGTTGCCGGCAAAGAAGGACATCAGCATGGCCAGCGGCAGGCGCCTGACCCTGTAGGCGACGAACCGGTCGTGCTGCGGCGAGTAGAACCGCCCGCCGAGCCAGCCCGTCTCGGTGTCGCCCTCCGGCAGCGCGTTGCGCCGGTTCATCTGCCTGAACATCACCGCGGCGATGACGACGGCCGTCACGCCGAAGATCGTGGAGAGCGTGCGCTGCGAGAGCGTCTGCGCCGTGAGGCTTCCAGCGAGACCGCCTATGGTCGTGGCGATCTCGAGCACGATCCCGAGGCGCAGGTTGATCGTGCCATCGCCGGCGCGCTGGGCCGAGACGACGCTGGACGTCGCGATGACCGTCATCAGCCCGATGCCGGCGGCCTCGCGGAACGGGAGGCCGTACACGAGCGTCAGCGCCGGCACGAGGAACACGCCGCCGCCCAGGCCGAGCAGGGCGCCGAACATGCCGCCCAGGGCACCGAGGGCCATGACCCCGAGGATCGCGAGCAGGCTCACAGTGACGTCACCATGGCATCACCGAGGCTGGCCGCCCCTGTACGGCGTGAGCGTGGCCGCCAGCGTCGCCATGACCGGAGTGGGCACGCCGAGCCTGGCGCCACGGGCGACGACGTCGCCCGCGAGCGCGTCGAGTTCGATGCGCTTCCCTGCCTGCAGGTCGATGAGGAGCGAGGAGCGCGTGCCAGGCGGCAGGGCATCCATGTAGGCATGGATGCGGTCCTGCGTGTCGGGTGACACGGCGATGCCCTCCGCTCGGGCAACGGCCTCGGTCTCGGCGAAGGCCGCCTCGATCGTGGCGCGCAGGGAGGGCGTGGACCACACGACGCCGGCGGGCTGTCGTGCGGCGCCTGTGACGGCCGCGAAGGGCGCGAGGTAGATGAACTTCTCCCAGAGCGGCACGCGCGCGTCGGCGACCGGCTCGGCCTGGATGTCGGCGCGGCGCAGGACCTCGGCCAGGGCCAACACGCGAGCAGTCGGCTCCAGCGCGGCGGCGCCCGGCGGCACCTCGCCGAACACGATGCGGCGGTGCGTGCCCGTCTGCGCGATCAGTCCGGGAGCCCTGAGCGCCGTCGCGATGTACGTGGGGCCGGCCAGCACCCGATCCGGGCCCACGACAGCGCCGACGTCGGCGGCACTCGAGACGCCGTTCTGGAGCGTGAGCACCAGCGTGCCGGGTCCGATGAGCGGCGCCAGGAGGGGCAGCGCGGTGGCGTTGTCGTACGTCTTGACCGCATAGAGCACGACATCCACCGGCCCGATGTCCGCGGGGTCCGCGCTGGCGCGCGGACGCGCCACGAGGTCGCCGAGGGGGCTCCAGACCCACAATCCGCGCGACCGGATCGCATCGAGGTGCGCGCCTCGGGCCAGCAGGGCAACGTCGAACCCGGCGTGCGCCAGCCGCGCGCCGTAGTACCCCCCTACCGCACCCGCCCCCACGACAGCGAACTTCACGTCGGACATCGCACGGGCATTCTTGATCGAATGCCGCGAGGTGTGAGCCGGGGCGTTCGCCCACCGACCCGCCCAGCGTTGTTCAAGGACAATGCGATCCCTCTACGCCCGCCTGCACGACCGCTACTCTCCCGCCAGGCACGACGGCCTGACGCGTCGCCAGATGATGCAGGCGTCGGTTGCCGCAGGCGCCGGACTGCTCCTCAGCCAGCGCGGGTTCGCGCAGGCCGCTCCCGCCCGCGGGCGCGTCATCGTCATCGGGGCCGGCTTTGCCGGGCTGGCCGCTGCCTACGAGCTGTCGAGCGCCGGCGTGGACGTCCAGGTGGTCGAGGCCCGCGCCCGCGTCGGCGGCCGGGTGTTGACCTTCCGCGACTTCGTGCCCGGGAAAGTCGTCGAGGGCGGCGCCGAGCTGATTGGATCCAACCACGTGCTGTGGCAGGCCTACGCCAAGCGCTTCGGGCTCGAGATGCTCGACATGACCGAGGACCCGGCGCTGGAGGCGCCCATCTTCATCGACGGCAAGCGGATCGCGGGCGCTCAGGCCGAGGCGCTGTTCACGGAGATGGACGCGGCCTTCGAGACCATGAACGCCGACGCCCGGAAGGTCGCCGACGCGGACAGGCCATGGCTGGCAGACAACGCCGTGGCGCTGGACCTGAAGACGGTGGGCGACTGGGTGCAGGGGCTCACGTGCACGGACCCGTGCAGGCGCGCGATTGACGCCATGCTCACGGCCGACAGCGGCGTGCGCACGGAGTGGCAGAGCTATCTGGGTCATCTCGCCATGGTCAAGGGCGGCGGCGTCGAGGCGTACTGGACCGATTCGGAGCTGTACCGCTGCAAGGGCGGCAACCAGCAGCTCGCGGAGAAGCTCGCCGACGGTATCGGCCGCGACCGCATCACCCTGAGGATGCCGGTGACACACGTGAGCGCGAGCGCGGCTGGCGTGCAGGTGCGGCTCGCCGACGGACGCACGCTGGAGGGCGATCAGGTCGTCGTGGCCGTGCCTCCCACCACGTGGAGCCGCATCGGCTTCGACCCCGTGCTGCCGTCGCACATCCAGCCGCAGATCGGGTCGAACATCAAGTTCCTGATGCGCGTGAAGGGCGAGTTCTGGAAGCGCGCGAAGCTGTCGCCCGATTTGCTGTCCGACGGGCCGGTTCAGATGACCTGGCACCAGACGGACAACCAGCCGGGCCCGGGCACCTGCCTCAACGCGTTCTCCGGCGGTCCTGCCGCGGAGGAGTGCCGGTCGTGGTCCTCGGAGGAACGCACGCGGCGGTACGTGCAGGCGCTGTCCCCCGCGTACAAGGCCCTGTCGGCGTCGTTGATCCAGACGCGCTTCATGGACTGGCCCGGTGATGCGTGGGCCAAGGGCTCCTACTCGTTCCCGGCGCCGGGGCAAATCATGAGGATCGGGGCGTCGCTCTGGGACGGCATCGGCGGACGCATGCAGTTTGCCGGCGAGCACTGCGCCTACGCGTTCTCGGGCTACATGGAAGGCGCGCTGCACTCGGGCGCGGCGGCCGCCAAGCGCGTCGCCGCGCAGTTGGGCGTCGCGTCGGCGGTGGGGTAGCTCACTGAGTCACGGGCCGGGCTGGGACAGCCGGCCCTACCATCGCCGGGCTGGGACAGCCGGCCCTACCATCGCCGGGTTCGGACGGCCTGCCCTACCATCGCCGGCTGGGACAGCCGGCCCTGCCATCGAGGCGCCCCTGCGATCTCGTCCTGGTGCAGCACCCCTACGCGGGGGCGGTCTCGAGCAGCGCCTCGATCTCGTCGAGGGCGGGCACGCCGCCAATGGCGCCAGGACGCGTGCAGCTGAGGCCAGCGGCCGCGTTGGCGAACCGCAGCACGTGTTCGGTGCCCCATCCACGCAGCGTGCCGTAGATGAAACCTGCCCGGAACACGTCGCCGGCCCCGGTCGTGTCCACCGCGTGCACCTTGAAGCCCGGCGAGTGAATCATGCGGTCGCCGTCGAGCGCAATCGCGCCATCGGCGCCGATCGTCACGCACAGCAAGCCCTCGTGCATCTGCCGCATCTGCTGCAGCGCGCTGCCGATGTCACTGGTGCCGGTAATCCCGGTGGGGACGTGCTCGGCGAAGATGGGTACCGTCACGGCCCTGACCAGATCCTCGGTCCGCGGCGTGAGGCGATCGATGTCGCTCGTGACGACCAGGCCCGCCCGCCGCGCGATTTCGGCCGCGACGATGGCCGCGTCCTGGTCGACGTCGTCCACGTGGAGCAGCCGCGCCGACACGATGGCCCGTTCCGGGATCTCGTGGGGCCGCAGGTGCAGCTTCTCGTCGCGATCCCAGAGCACGATGCGCTCGCCGCTGACCTCGTCCACCATGATCACGGCGTACTGGTTGCGCGCGTCCTTGATGATCGCGTCCGAGCAGTCGACGCTGTGATGGGCGAGTTCCTTGCGGATGCGCCGGCCGTTGTCGTCGGTGCCTGTCGCGCCGATGTACTTGGCCCGCAGGCCGAACCGCGCGCACGCGACCAGCGCCGTGGTCATCTGGCCGCCGCAGCTGATCGTCTCGCGGCTGATCCGCATCTTCGAGAAGTGCCCGCTGGCCTGGGGCACGGCAGGCAGCCGGTACACGAAGTCGACGGCGTTGGCCCCGAGGCCAACCACATCCCAGCGGGCGTCTTGGGCGGACGTAGGCACGGCTCGCAAGTATAGCGGCCCGGCAGGCCGGACAACGGCAGGGCCGGCTCTCAGGGCCCGGGGCCTGCCAACGATAGGGCCGGCGCTACGAGCCCGGGGCCTGCCAACGAAAGGGCCGCCTCTCAGGGCCCGGGGCCCATGGCCCGGCAACGGTAGGGCCGGCTCTCCGAGCCCGGCCCCATGGCGGGGGCCTGCCCCTTCCCGCACGGAGAGGTCGCTACCGGCGCGGGCCGTCCAGCAGGGCCCGGATGCGGGCGGCCAGGTCGGCGGGGGTGAACGGCTTGCGCAGGAGGTGCGCGGGGTCCACCTGTCGCTGCCGCAGGGCCTCCGGCGAGCCCGTCACGAGCAGCACGGGAAGGCCGGGACGGCGACGGGCGATCTCGGCGAAGAAGTCGGCGCCGTCGGGGCGGGGCATGACCACGTCCGACACGACGATGGCCACCTTCGCGTGCTCGATGACGCGGCTGGCGGCGGCGACGTCGGCCACGTCGAACACCGTGTAGCCATACGCCCGTAGCGCGCGGGCCGTCAACTCCCGCACCGGCGCATCGTCTTCCACGAGCAACACGCCCTCGCTCCCTCGCGACGCGTGTCTCTCGGCCAGCGCGTCCGCGGTGCCGGCCCTCGGCGCATCGGCGAGAGGGAGCCACACGTGGAACGTCGTGCCCTGTCCAACCGCGCTGGTGCACGCGACGTCGCCGCCCGTCTGCCTGACGATCCCGTACACGGTGGCGAGCCCGAGTCCGGCGGCGGCATCCTCGGACGCCGTGGCGAACGGCTCGAAGATCCGCGCCCGCGCATCTTCCGACACACCGCGGCTGGTGTCGCTCACGAGCAACTCCACCGACGGCCTCGGCGTGCTGCCTGGTGGCAGCGCGCAGTCGGCGACGCGCGTCGTGATGCGCAGGGTGCCTCCCGACGGCATGGCGTCGCGCGCGTTGACTGCCAGGTTGAGCAGCACCTGCTCCATCTGCCCGACGTCGGCGACCACCCAGAGGTGCTCGTCGGCCAGGCGCATCTGCAGCGCGACGTCCTCGCCGAGCACGCGTCGCAGCATGCGCGTGAGGCCGTGGACGAGCGCGTTGAGATCGAGCGTCTCGACCTGCAGCACCTGCCGGCGGCTGAATGCCAGCATCTGCCGCGTGAGCTGGCTCGCGCGGCGTGCGGCGTTGGTGATCTCCTCGAGTTCGACGCCGCCGCGCTGCCGCGTCTGCAGCAACTCGCAGTACCCGAGGATCACGGTCAGCAGGTTGTTGAAGTCGTGAGCGACGCCTCCCGCGAGGCGCCCCATGCCCTCGAGCTTCTGTGCCTGGAGCAGCTGCGCCTGGAGACGCTCGTGCTCCGTGCGATCGCGCACGATCATGGTGATCAACTGCGCATCGCCAGACCCCGTGCGCGAGATGGACGCCTCGACGGGGAACTCTTCGCCCGTGGCACGTACGGCGCGCAGCGTCCGCACGACGCCCATGCGTTGCGGCGACCTCCTGGCGCGGACGGTCTCCCGCGTCGCCCGTACGTCCTCGCTCGTCATCCCGGGGATGAATCGCCCGATGTCGGTGCCGACCACGTCCTCGACGGCCACGCCGAACATCCGCTCGGCCGCGGGGTTGAAGTAGAGGATGCGGTGGTCGGGTCCGGTGCTGACCACGGCGTCGACGGCCGACGCGAGGATGTCGGTGAGCCGGATCTGGCGGGCGGCGTCGATCAGATCACCCCACGCGCGAAGGCCGCGGTCGTCGCCGGTGTCCTTCGAGGCCGAGGCACGCCCGTCCTGGCGTGTGCGTGCCGGCACGGGAGCGATGGCGTGGCGGTCGGCCATGGACGTGGGGCGGCAACGGCGGTCACCGCAGTTCGACGATGCGGTCCAGCTTATACCGGCCCGGCTCGGAATCGCGCCGGAGGATCCAGAGGCGCGCGGCGCCGCCTGGGACGATCTTCGGCGTCGACGACGTCGGGCTCCCGCGAGGCAGGGTCACCTGGTCGCCCACGGCCGCGTCGCCGTAGGCAGGTGCGACGAAGAGTCCTGACGCGTCGATCGTGTCGAGGGCGCCGTACACGCGCAGGTCGCCGAGGTCCGCGATCGTGCCCTGCCACTGCAGCACGCGTCCGCCGGGACCCTGGCGCACGACCCGGGTGCCGGCCAGGCCCACATCGGCCAGGAACGGCGCCACCCCCGTCCCGGGAATCACCGTGCCGCCGCGGACGATCGTGTGGAACAGGTTGCCGTCGTTCTCGGGCAGCCCCTCGTAGACAGAGGGGTCGGCACCCGACACACGTCCGCTGGCGAGGGCGTCCAGGGCCGACACGAGGGCGACGAAGTTGAGGCGCACGAGCGCCCGATCCGGGTCCGGTCCCGGCCACGGACCCGTCTCGATCAGCACGACGCCCGTACCCCATTTGGTGATGTTGTCGCCGAAGGCCCGGACCTCGAAGGCATCGTCGTACCGGCCGATGCGGCCCGCCGCAAATGGCTGGAGTGCCTCGACGATGACGCTGCAGGTGCGCTTGGTCAACTGCCGGCGCGCGTCCTCGGACCGGGCTTCGTCGTAGGCCACGGCCAGCAGCGAGATCACGGCGGGCTGGGGCGGTGTGCCCACGGAGGTCCGCCAATTCTGGTTGTGCAGGTTGAAGCCGATCACCGGCTCCACGCGGTCGCGCAGCGCCTTGAGCAACTGGCCCTCCGGCGTCTGCAGGTGCAGGGCATCCCGGTTGATGTCGATCCCCTGCGCGTTGCGGCGCTGGAAGCGCTCGGCGCCATCGGGATTCAGCATCGGGACGATGTGCAGCGTCAGCTCGCCGAGGATGCGTGCCACGACGGGGTCGTCGCGGCGGGTGATCAGCCACTGGCACAGGTCGAAGAGCGCAGACGTGGCCGTCGGCTCGTCGCCGTGCATCTGCGACCAGAGCAGGACGGCCCGAGGGCCGCGCCCGAGGGTCAGGTGATGGATGGATCGTCCCTCGACGGACTGGCCGAGGACTTCGCTCGTGACGAGCCCCCGACTCTCGCGTACGAGGCGAGCGATCTGGGCCTCGACGACGCCGTGCGTGACGAGCGGCGGCACCGGAAGCGGGACCCGCTCTGACTCCCAGAGGCTGGCCAGTGCTTCCGGCGCCGGGCCCCGCACGTCCTGGGAGGCCACCGTGCACGCGGCCCCGAGCAGCCCGCCGGCGAGCAAGAGGCCCGCGGGCCACGCCGCCGGAGGCAGGAAAACGTGTCGATTCATCGGTGATGGGCCAGGCGAGGGGGGCGAAGTCAGTACGAGCCGGGCAGGTCCGGCTTGCGGTCCACGAAACGGCGACGGCCGCGCGACCTGGTGATCTCGAAGGCGTCGAACAGCTGTCCCGTCACTGTCCGTGACTCGAACCGCAGTGCCTGCGGCGACACGTTGATGACCTGATAGAGCTGGACGTTGGCGCCGGTCCTCGTTGCCCACGCGCGATCCGTTCCGACCTCGGCCATCGTCGGACCGCTCACGGACACGACGTACACGGTACCCGCATCGTCGCGTCGCGCCGGGCCGTCGCCAAGGCTCTGGCCGCGCCCGTACGCGTGATCGTGGCCTGCGAGCACGAGGTCCACGCCGTACTTGTCGAAGAGGGGCTTCCACGCGCTTCGCAGGGCCGTGGCGTCGCCGTCGGTCACGGAAAACAACGGGTGGTGGAGGGCGACGATGGTCCAGCGGTTCTTGTTGTCCGCGAGTCGCGACTCGAGCCACGCGGTCTGGTCGGCGATCCGCGACTCGGCGGCCGAGTTGAGCACGATGATGCGCGCGCCCTGGTAATCGAACGAATAGGCCGTCTCGGCCAGGCCCTCGGGGCCGTCTTCGGGAAGGGCGAACTGCGGCCGCCAGAGCGCCGACAACTGGCGCGGGTCGTCCCGGTTCAGACGACCGTACTCGTGCTCGCCGACGACGGGCACCTGCGGCACCATGCCGCTGATCCAGCCGGCGGCGCCGAACCACTCGCCCCACTGGTCGTCGCTCTCCCCGACGCCGACGAGGCCCCCGGTATGCAACATGAATCGCGCACGCGGCGCGTCGAGGAATGCCGCGCGGACGGCACGCGACCACATGGAGCGCACGTCGTGCTGCGCGTCTCCGAGGTAGATGAACGAAAAGGGCGCGGGTTCGACGGACGCCGTGCGGAAATGGAACCACTCGCTCCAGGTTTGGCCGTCGCCGACCCTGTAGGCGTAGGTGGTGTCGGGGCGGAGGGCGGTGAAGCGCGCCTCGTGGTAGTACGCGGTGCGTCCGGCCACCGGCACGGCGGTCGTGCGCGCCGGCGATCGCCTCGCGAGGGAGGCGAACCCCGGGTTCGCGGTCGCCTCGGCGATCTCGGCAAACGCCTCCGGGACGAGGGCATCAGTCCGCCACGTCACGGCCTGCGTGCGTGCCGGATCGTCCCGCCACGTGAGGACCACGCGCGTGGGACGGCGGGCCGCGTCGGCCGAGGGAGCGGGGACCGGCGCCTGCGCGGGCGCGGCCTGGGACCACACACCCACGGCCAGCGCGCATGACAGGACGCCGTGCAGGAGGCGGTGCACGGGCATCGATTGCGAAAGTCTTGTGAAACCGGGGCCTGCGCCGGGCGCAGGATCGGGAACGGGCGCATGCTAGCACGGAGCCCGCGACACCGCCTCGGAGGGCAGGCCGGCTCCCTCCCGCGGGGTGCGCCGCACGATGCAGGTCAGAGACACGCTCACGCGACCCTCGGCATCCGGTAGAGAATTCGAGCCGCCCGGCTGACGCGCGGGTGAAGGAGCTCCGCAATGCGCCCGGTACCTGAATTCGTCAAGACGATGGTCGTCGGAGGCCTGCTGTTCCTCTTCCCGCTCGTGGCTGTCACGGCCGTCGTCGGGAAGGCCTTCGGGCTGATGGCACGGTTCGTCAGGCCGCTGGCCGAGTATCTCGCGCCCGGTTCGGCTGCCAGCATCGCCGTGATCGACATCCTGGCGATCGCCGCGCTGCTCATCGGATGTTTTGCCGCAGGCCTGGTGGCGCAGAGCGGGGTGGGCCGGAGAATCCACGACGCCGCCGATGCCGGTCTCGCAAGCCTGGTTCCCGGCTACGCAGTGCTCAGGGCCCGACTCGACGGCGTCGTGGGCCGCCAGGACGGCCCGGCCACGCTGAAACCCGTCATGGTCCGCTTCGACGACCTGTCGCAGATCGCCTTCGAGACCGATCGACTGGACGACGGACGCGTGGCCGTCTTCCTTCCGGGAGCCCCCGATGCGTGGAGCGGGTCGGCCGCCGTCATGGATGCCGACCGCGTGACGCCTCTCGATGTCGAGTTCCTCCAGGTCGTCCGCGTGCTGAAGGGTCTGGGGCGGGGAACG
Organism: uncultured Acidobacteriota bacterium; assembly: GCA_963715265.1. Lineage (GTDB taxonomy): Bacteria > Acidobacteriota > Vicinamibacteria > Vicinamibacterales > Vicinamibacteraceae > Luteitalea. Next base: position 267,202 of record CAVQRQ010000022.1, on the reverse strand, counting down.
GCTGCGGCGCTCGGTTCACGCCCCGCGAAGGGGGGCGCCAGTTGATGACCCGCCCTCGAGTGTGGCGCTCGTTCGGCGTGCCCCCGGCCATCGCGCTCCGCCGCATGCTGTGTGTGGCCGGCCTCGTCGCCGCCCTCTCGGGAATGATGACCGGCTCTCCAGGTGCAGCCCGAGAGCCCGTCCTCGATCGCGACACGGCGGTGCACGTCGCCAATCGCCTGACGTTCGGCGCCACAGCGGCGACCGTTGACCGACTGCGCGGCGAGGGGCTCGACGCCTGGCTCTCGGCACAACTCCATCCCGGGCGCCTGCCCGATCCGCGGCTCGAAGCACGACTCGCCCGTCTGACGACGCTGGCGCTCTCGCCGCGCGCCCTGGCCGAGACGTACTACATACCAGCCCAGATGCGGCGGCGCGACGCGCAGGCACGCACGTCGCCGGCAGGCAGCGAGGGCGCCGCATCGCCCCCCAACGGCGAACAGATGTCCATGGCTGGCCCGCCCACGCCGGAACGACAGGTTCTTCTCGAGCTCGTCACGCAGAAGCTCGTGCGGGCGACGACGGCGGAGCGCCAGCTCGAGGAAGTGCTGGTGGACTTCTGGTTCAACCACTTCAACGTGTTCGCGGGCAAGGGCCCGGTGCGCCAGTACGTGTACGACTTCGAGCGGACCGCCATCCGCCCACACGTCTTCGGCTCGTTCCGCGCGATGCTCGGGGCCGTGGCGGGCAGTCCCGCCATGCTGTTCTACCTGGACAACTGGCAGAGCAGCGCGCCGGGCACCAGGACGATGCGCGGCACGACCGGGCTCAACGAGAACTACGCGCGCGAGTTGCTGGAACTCCACACGCTCGGCGTCGACGGCGGCTACACGCAGGAGGACATCGGTGCCGTCGCGCGGGCGTTCACGGGCTGGACGATTCGCGGACCGCGCCAGGGCGGCGAGGCCTTCTTCGACGCGCGACGCCACGACGGGACGGCCAAGCGCGTGCTGGGCCAGGTGATCCCGGCAGGCGGGGGCCGCGAGGACGGCGAGCGCGTGCTGGACATCGTCGCGGCGCATCCGGCCACGGCCAGGCACGTGGCGCGCAAGCTCGCGAGACGCTTCGTCGGCGATACGCCGCCCGAGGCGCTGGTGGCGCGCGTGGCGGCGAGATTCGCGCAGACCGATGGCGACCTGCGCGCCACGATGGAGGCGCTCGTGCGCTCGCCCGAGTTCGTGTCCGCGGACGCGCGGTTCGGCAAGGTCAAGACGCCGCTCGAGTTCGTCGTCAGCGCCCTGCGCGTGCTGGGGTCCGACGTGCGGATGGCAGGCGCGCTCGCCCAGCAGCTGCGGACGCTGGGCATGCCACCCTACTTCGCGCCGGCGCCGACGGGGTACAGCGACGACGCGGATGCGTGGACCAACGGCGGCGCGCTCGTCCAGCGCATGAACCTGGCTGTCGCGCTCACGCACGGGCGCATGCGCGGCGTGAGTCCGCCCGTGATCCCGGTGGCAGGCGAAGAGGAACCGGAGAACGCGGCGCGGTTCATGGCGCGGACCCTGCTGCTGAGGGAAGCCTCGGCGGCGACGGTGAAGACGGTCGCGAGAGCCGAGACGCCAGCGATGAAGGCCGCGCTGATCCTCGGCTCGCCGGAATTCCAGCGACGGTAGCGATCGCAAGGTGACCCGATGCAGCAGAACCGACGCGTGTTCGTGAAGCGGGGAGCCGTGGCGCTGCTGAGCCTGGGCTTTGCGCCGCACTTCCTCACCGAGGCGGCTGCGGCCGCCACGCGCCGCCGCAAGGTGCTCGTCGTGATCTTCCAGCGAGGGGCGGTGGATGGCTTGAACATGGTGGTGCCGCACGCGGAGCCGGCCTACTACGCGGCGCGCCCGACGATCGCGATCGCCAGGCCCGGCGGGACTGGCGGCGCGCTGGACCTCGACGGCCACTTCGGCCTGCACCCGCGCCTCGCACCGCTGCACGCCCTCCATGCCGCCGGATCGCTGGCCGTGGTGCACGCGTGCGGGTCGCCCGACCCCACGCGCTCGCACTTCGACGCCCAGGACTACATGGAGACCGGCACGCCTGGCGTGAAGAGCACCCAGGACGGGTGGCTGAACCGCGTCATCGCGCAGCGGCACGACGCCGAGCACGCCGGCGCCATGCGCGCCGTCGCCCTCTCGCCGCAGCTGCCGCGCGTGCTGCAGGGGAAGGCCCCGGCACTTGCGATGTCGAGCATCGACCGCATGGCCGTCGCGCGCGGAGGCGCCGCCAGCGACGCGTTCGAGGCCCAGTACGCCGACGCGGCGGATCGCGCGCTGCGCGAGACGGGCCGTGAGGCCTTCGATGCCATGCGTACGCTGCGGCAGGTGGAGGCCAGGGGACCGGCGACGTCACCGCAGGCGGTGTATCCGCGCACGCCGTTCGGCAACGCCCTGAGGGAGGTCGCGCGACTGGTGAAGGCCGACGTGGGCCTGGAGGTCGCCTACGCCGAGATCGGCGGGTGGGACACCCACGTCAACCAGGGCGGCGCCGACGGGCAGCTCGCGGCCCGCCTCGCCGACGTGGGGCGCACGCTGGGCGCCTTCGTGACCGACCTGGGGTCAGGCCTGCAGGACGTCGTCATCGTCACGATGTCGGAGTTCGGCCGGACGGTGGCCGAGAACGGCACCCGCGGCACCGACCACGGCCACGGCAACGCCATGCTGGTGCTCGGCGGACCCGTGCGCGGCGGACGCGTCTACGGCCGGTGGCCCGGGCTCGCCGTCGCCCAGCGCGTGGACGGGCGCGACCTGGCGATCACGACCGACTTCCGCGACGTCTTCAGCGAGGTGCTCACGGGCCACCTTGGCGTCAAGGACCTTCGCCCCGTGTTCCCGGGGCACACGTGGTCGGCGTCCACGCGGCTCGGACTGCTGTCGTCGTAGCTGGCGGGCGTGACCGCGACTACGTCAGTGTCGTCGCGAGGAGCGAGACGTCATCGACCGTCCGCACGCCTTCCGCCGCACGGGACAGCGCCCCCTTCACCTGGTCAGGCAGCTCGGCCAGGTCGCCGTCGCCGAAGTACGACAGCGCCTTGAGGGTCACGAGCGGCGCGAAGTCGGGATACAGCGCCCGGGCCGCACCAAGCGCGCGAGGCAGCGTGACACCCTGGTCGAGGAGCGTCGCGAGGTCCAGGTAGTCCTTCCGCTCGGCCCGGACCTGGACGACACGCACCTTCTGCGCGGCCAGGTCCAGCAGTGACGCCACACGCACGCCGGTATCCGCGCAAATCGACGGCTCGCCGACCCGGCCGAGCCCGAGCCCGCCGAAGCACGACACCTTGACGAGGCCATCGCGGCTGACGAGAAAGGTGGCCGTCGATGGCGCCGCCTGCACGAGTTCGGCACCTCTCAGGAAGGGAAGTGAGGCCGCCAGCGTGTGCGCATCGATGGCGTCGTTGGTGAAGAAATCGAAATCCTCGGACTGGCGGCTGCCGGTCCTCAGTGCGAGGGCCGTGCCCCCGTACAACACGAACGACCGCGGCAGCGATGTACGGAACTCGTCCCAGAGACGACGTTGCGCCGCGGGGAGGATGTCGACGTGCGGCGCGAGCGTTGTCATTCGAAGCGGCGGGTTGGCAGCGGGCCGGCGTCGCCCAGTCCGAGTCGATGGTGCCAGTAGTGCCAGGAGCGAACGTCGAAGATGCCTGGCGACGCCGATCGGATCGCGGATCTCAGTCGGTCGGTGCCATAGATGGCCTCGATCGCATTCACGTCGGCGAGACTGCCGAGCGCCATCACGCGACCCAGGAAGTCGTCGAGGCGCGATACGACCCGCTCCGGCGTGTCCCACCAGACGACCCGGGACGCTATGCGCCGTACGTCGTCGTTCACACGGTCAGCTTAACGCACGGGCGCGCCGTCGCGCAGCGTGTGGACGGGCCCGACCTGGTGCTCACGACCCAGCCCAAAGGGCGCGGTCTCCCTGGGCACCGAAGCGCGCATGGCGCGACGGTGGCAGGTGCCGCTAGCGGCCGGGTGGGACCCCGCGCACGCTGACGGCCGCGTGGCTTGCCCTGAGCGAAGTCGAAGGGGACACCCGGCCCCGCCTCAGGGCACGGATGCGGCGGGGGGCGGCTGCAACTGCAGCGCGATGCCCCCCTTCCCCACCAGCCGCTCGATGGCATCCAGCTCGGTCGGCAGGAAGTCGGTGAAGTTCTCGTAGCCGTCCGGCGTGATGACGATCATGTCCTCGTAGCGGATGTACAGGGTCTCCTCGGGCACCCACAGCTGCGGGTCGACCGAGAAGACGTGCCCCACCTTCAGCGCGCCGCGGTTGTACGGGCCGTCGTCGTGCACGGCGAGGCCCACGGGGTGCGACAGCGTCCCGCCGCCGGTCTCGACCATCTTGCGCGCCGCCTGCTCGTACACGGGTTTGGACCACTTCGTGCGCGCGAGCACGGGCTCCATCGCGATGCGGGCCTGCGCGTAGATCTCCTTGGGCGTGACGCCGGGACGAATCAGCTTCAGCACGACGTTGCGATACTCGAGGACGAACTGCAGCAGTTCGCGCTGTGTGGGTGAGTACTTCCCGTTCACGGGCCACATCCGAGTCACGTCGCTCGTGTAGTAGCCGTAGTCGGGCGCGAAGTCCATCAGCACCAGGTCGCCGTCCTTCAACAGCGCATCATTGCGGTAGTAGTGGCCGTTCCAGATGTTGGCCGTGCCCGCCGCGGTGATCGATCGGTACCCTTCCAGCCGCGCGCCCCCCGCCAGGAAGACGTAGCGCGCCGCCGCGTCGAGCTGGTACTCGTACACGCCCGCCCGCGTGCTCTTGATCGCCTCGAGGATGCCGTAACCAGCCAGTTGCGACGCGCGACGGATCAACGCGATCTCGCGGGGGCTCTTCACGCTGCGCATCTCGTCGAGGATCGCCGTGAGATCGCGGACGTCGGCGCGCGGCGTGCGCGTGCGCAGCAGGTTGACGAAGTGGGCCTCGCGCGACACGCGCCCGTCCCAGTAGTCGGCGGCGATCGCGGCGTTGGCGTTCTGGAGTTCGTAGCGGCTCTCGGCGGTACCTTCTGCCGGCGTGAACATCGTGTAGATGGCAGGTGCGGGCGCCTTCATCAGATCGGCGAGCCACTCCTCACCCATCGCCTTCGTGCTGAGGACGGCGTCGGCGCCGGTGAGGCGCATGACCAACTCGGCGTCTTCGGCCGACAAGCACCTTCCCTTCGTTGCGCTCGAGCCGTTCGTTGCGCGGCGGGAGGATGAGCGTGGACTTACGCGTGCGGCCGTCGAGCAGGATGTAGGCGCCGGGCGTCTCGATGCCGCTGAGGTAGTAGAACTCGTTGGACTGGCGGGGGAACGCGAAGCCTCGCGCCAGCGGCGCGCCCTGCACGATCGCCACGGCCTGTCCGCCGATGCGGTCGAAGACCGTCGGCCCAGCGCGCCTTGAACTCGTCGGGTGGGAAGTGCTTCTGGTGGTGGGGCGACTGCGCCAGCAGCGTCGCCGGGAGCAGGAGGGCAGAAACCAACAGGAACAGGGCACGTCGCAGCATTCGCAATCCTCCGGTAGGGCCCGTTGTCCCCAACGCGGCCATCGACACAGGGCCCGTTGTCCCCAACGCGGCCATCGAGATCGGGCCCGTTGTCCAACGGGGGCCCATGTTATCGGCGGGTGAAGCGGGCGTTCATCAGCACCCACGTGTCAGGGTCGAGCGCGACGGCCGTCGGTTCCGCGTCGACGGCGAACTCGACTCGCTGCTGTTTCTGCGTGAACTGCACGGTTTCGGTCCTCGTGGTGCCGCCCGCCGTGACGGCGAACTCGAGGGGCAACCTGTACGCGTCGCCCGGCTGCACCTGGGCGAGGTCGATCACGACCCGCCGGGTCGCGGCGTCGTACCGCCAGCCGCCTTCCACGACGGGTGAGCCCGGTCGCGCCAGCCATTGCGTGAAGAACCAGCCGAGGTCCTGACCGGCGTGGGCCTCCATGACCTGCCGGAAGTCGGCCGTGGTGGCGCTGCCATCGCGGTAGCGCTTGTAGTAGTCGCGGATGCCTTCCCAGAACGCCTCGGTGCCCATCTGGCGGCGCAGCATGTGCAACGTCCAGCCGCCCTTCTGATAGATGATCCGGTTGAGCACCTTCTTCATGTCCGCCAGGTTGTCGTGCAGCACGGCGGCGCCGGGGTTGTCGCGCTCGAGCGTGAAGACGGCCTCGCGACTGCGCTTCAGTCCGGCGACGAAGGCATCGCGCCCTTCGTGATGCTCGGCCACGAGCAACGTGAAGTACGTGGCGAATCCCTCGCTGAGCCAGACGTCGTCCCAATCCTTCTCGGTGACCGCGTTGCCGAACCACTGGTGGGCAATCTCGTGGGCGATCAGTCCCGTGTCGGGGCGCTCCAGGATCGACTTCTCGCTGTAGAAGATGGCGCTGGCGTGCTCGGTGCCGCCATTGAACCCCGCGGCCTCGACGTTGGCCAGCTTCTCGTAGGAATACGGCCCGACGTGCTCGCTGAGGAACTCCATGGCCTGTCGTGACCGGGTTTCGAACCACGCCGGGCCAGTCGCCTGCTCCTGGCGGTAGACCCAGGTCTGGTGCGGCACGCCCTTGACAAGGCCGTCGTGGTGGACGGAGAACTCGGCCACGCCGATGGCGTTCAGCCACGAGGCGATGGGCACCGACTGCTTCCAGTGGGTGCGGCGTCGCCCGTCTCCAAGGTCGGTCTCTTCCTGCAACAGGCCGTTGGAGACGACCTGGTACCGGGAGGGCGCGGTCACGATGAACTCGCTGGTCGCCTTGTCGTACGGATGGTCGATCATCGGCAGCCACTGGCGCGCGTTGTTCGGCCAGTTCTCGCTGAAGAACACGCGATCGCCGAATTTGTTCTTCAGCATGCGCAGGCCGTTGGCCGGCACGCCGCCGTAGCGTACGGTGATCGACTGCTCCTCTCCCTCCCGCGGTGGTGCAGGCAGCGTCAGGACGAGTCTGTCCTCGGCGTGGCGGAAGGGGACCGCCAGGCCCGCTGACGTGACCTCGGCGACTGTCATCCCCTTGCCGTTGGCTGCGGACGCCAGGTCCAGCGCGACGGTCGTGACGCCTCCGCCGGTGAAGCGCAGGAGGATGGTCGCCGTCCCCGCGATCTCGTCGCTGTCGTCACCGAGCGTGAGCTGAAAGGCGTAGTGCACGGCGTCGACCAGCGGCTGCCGCGGGTACGTGTCGGCAGCGGCGGGCGCGGCGGTGATGGTCAGCGCGGCCAGCGACACAAGCAGATGTTTCATCGGGTACGTCCTCAGAAGGCCTCCGGAGATTGCAGCGGGTCGTGCAGCTTCAGGCCAGGAACCCTCACGAACTTCGCATCGTGCGTCCACACCTCGGTGGCGCCGTGCTCGAGTGCCGTCAGGCCAATCTGCAAGTCGAAGACACGCGCACCGGACACACCGAGGTCGACGGCGCGGGCGAGCAGATTGGCAGCGCACCTCGGCCCAGGCCGCCAGACTTCGCAGCCGGCATTCGTCAGGGCCTCGATGAACCTGCTGGCCTCCGTGGCCGTCGACGGCGTCGGGTGCGCAGGGTGGGTGACCACCGCAAGGAACTCCGCGACCGTGGCGAAGGCGATGCCCCACCCGTCTGCCGATCCCGCGGCACGCTCGATGGCCCGCCTGGCCGCGAGATGCTCGGACGTGCCCGCCCTGTGCGCGTACACAAGGAGATTGGTGTCGATCGCGATCACGTGCGCCGCCGCAGCCAGTCGTGCATGCCTTCGCGGTCGGCTACATCGAGCTCGGCGGCCAGGCCGCCGTCGACCGTGACCCACCGGATGACCTTCCTCAGGCTCGAGCGACCTCGCGGGCGCTTGAGTTCCGCCCGGAGTCCGCGCTCGACGATGGCCTTCAGCGACGTGCGCTCCTCCGCGGCACGCTTCTTCGCGGCGATGACGAGTTCGTCTTCGAGATCGAGCGTCGTCTTCATATGGTTTCCCATATTACCGTACATACGGGCCTAACGCGCCGGCGTCGACGCGATTGCCGCGGGCCCGCTCGGAGGCATAATCACGGGCGTGAACGCACACCCTCTTTCCGCACGTCTCGCCGTCTGCAGCTGGTCGCTGCAACCCGACAACCCTGAGCAACTCGTCGCCCTCGTCGAGGCCACCGGCGTCCACCGTGTGCAGCTCGACCTCGATCCCCTGCGCGATGCGCCCGAGACGTGGGGCGCCACGCAGGCCCGGCTCGCCGACGCCGGCATCGGCATCGTCTCCGGCATGTTCCGCACCGTCGGCGAAGACTACACGACGATGGAGACCATCAAGGTCACGGGCGGGATCGCGCCCGACGCCACGTGGGAGGAGAACCGGCGGAACATCCGCGCGCTGGTTCCGATCGCCAGGCAGCTCGGGCTGACGCTGCTGACCTTCCACGCCGGGTTCCTGCCGCACGACGAGACCGACCCGGCCTACGCCAAACTGGCCGACCGCCTGCGCGAGGTAGCCGACATCTTCGGCGCCGACGGCATCACGCTCGGCCTCGAGACCGGCCAGGAGACCGCCTCCGAGTTGCTCGCGCTGCTCGAGGGGCTCGAGCGCCCCAACCTGGGCGTCAACTTCGACCCGGCGAACATGATGCTCTACGACAAGGGCGACCCCATCGACGCCGTGCTCACGCTCGCGCCGTGGATCCGCCAGGTACACATCAAGGACGGCATCCGCACGAGCGTGCCCGGCACCTGGGGCGAGGAGGTCGTCGTCGGCACGGGAGACGTGGACTGGCCGGCCTTCTTCTCGACGCTCGAGAAGATCGGCTACGAGGGCGACCTCTGTATCGAGCGCGAGGCCGGTACGGAACGGGTCGCCGACATCGTCGCGGCGCGCGTCGTCGTGGAGGGTCAACAGGCATGAGCGCGGATCGCACCATCAACGTCGGCGTCGTGGGTCTCGGCTTCATGGGCCTCACGCACATCAACGCGTACCGCAAGATCGCGGGCGTCAACCTCGTCGCCGTGTGCGACGCCGTCCGCCAGCCGGTCAACGGCGTGCTGGCGGGCGTCACCGGCAACGTCGCGGGCTCCGACACCGTCGAACTCGGCGCATCGGTGCGGGCGTACACGAAGATCGAGGACATGCTCGCCGATGGCGACGTCGACCTCGTCGATCTGTGCGTGCCGACGCCCATGCACGTGCCGCAGACGCTCGCGGCGCTGCAGGCGGGCAAGCACGTGATCTGCGAGAAGCCGCTGGCGCGCACGTCTGGCGAGTCGCGCCGGATCGTCGAGGCCGCTGCCGCGGCCTCGACCTTCTTCATGCCGGCCATGTGCATGCGCTTCTGGCCGGGATGGGCCTGGCTGAAGGACCTGAAGGCCAAGGGCACCTACGGCGACATCCTCGCGGCCCGCTTCCGCCGCGTGTCGGCGCCGCCGGGATGGAGCCGCGACAGCTACTTCAAGGGCGGCGACTCCGGCGGCGCGCTGTTCGACCTGCACGTCCACGACACCGATTTCGTCCAGTTCCTGTTCGGGCGGCCGACGGCGGTGTTCTCGACGGGCGTGAGCCGGTTCAGCGGCGCGACCGACCACGTGGTCACGCAATACATGGTGCCCGGCGGCGCGACTGTGTACGCCGAGGGCAGCTGGCTGATGGCGAGCGGCTTCAGCATGTCGTACACGGTGATGTTCGAGCACGCCACCATCGACTACGACAGCACGCGCGGCGACAACACGCTGCAGGTGCTCGAAGAGGGCAAGGACCCGCGCGTCGTCCCGATCGAGGGGCCAGACGGATATGTGGGCGAGCTGCAGCACCTGATCGACGCCATCCGCTCGGGTACGCCGCCAACGGTGGTGACGGCGCAGGATGGCCTGAGCGCCGTCGAGATCTGCGAGGCCGAGGAGAAGTCCGTCCAGACCGGTCAGGTGGTCTCGCTCTGAGACGCGTCACCTGGGTCCTCGTCCTGCTGCTGACCACGGCCGGCATCGCGCCGGCCGCGGCCCAGGGTCCGGCGACGTACGACGGGTTGCTCGCGCTGTTCCGCGAGTGGCGCGCCTTCGAGGAACCGCCGCGCGTCGAGGGTGTGCCCGACTACACGCCGGCCACCAACGCCCGGCGCCTCGCGGAGCTGAAGCGCTTCCAGCAGCGCCTCGCGGCCATCGACACGACAAGCTGGCCGATCCCGCAGCGGGTCGATCACCACCTCGTGCGGGCCGAGATGAACGGCATGGAGTACCACCTCACGCGTGCTCCAGCCCTTCGCCAGGGATCCGGCCTACTACGCCTCGATCAGGACCTCCGAGAGCGATACGCCCGCCGAGGAAGGCCCGACCATCCACGGCGCGATCCGGCTCTGGCAGTACGGCATCTGGCCGCGAACCCGACTCGATCCCGCCCGTCCGCTCACGGCCGAAGAGACCGGGCGGCTGACGACGGCGCTGCGGGTGGTGCCGCGCCTGCTCACCCAGGCGCGCGTCAACCTCGCGGCATCGAACGCCCGCGACCTCTGGGTGGGCAGCGTCCGTGCGTTCGAGGAACAGGACGAGGCCCTCGGGCGCCTCGAAGGGCTGGTCAAGGGTGGCGACGCGGCGCTGGTCGAGGCCATCGCCGGGGCCCGCCGCGCCACGACGGCGTTCACGCAGTGGCTGCGCGACGAGGCCCCGAAGCGCACCGGTCCGTCGGGCATCGGCAAGGCGCAGTACACGTGGTTCCTGCGCAACGTGCTGCTCGTGCCGCTGTCGTGGGAGGACGAGGTCACGATCACGCGGCGCGAGCTCGCACGCGCCCACGCGTCGCTGCGGCTCGAAGAGCAGCGCAACCGGGCGCTGCCGCCGATGCCTGTCGCCGACACGCCTGAGGCCTACACGGCGCTGCAGGAGCGGGCGCTGTCGCGCTATCTCGGGTTCCTCAGGCGCACCGAGCTGATCACGATGCAGCCCTGGATGGAGCGGGCGCTCCGCGAGCGCATGCCTCCGTTTGCGCCCGAGGCCGCGCGCAACTTCTTCCAGCAGACCAACCACCGCGATCCGATCCCGCTCTGGACGCACCTCTATCACTGGTGGGACAACTGGCGGCTGCGCGAGGGCACGCACCCGAGCCCGATCCGCCGCGGGCCACTCCTCTACAACGTCTGGATGAGCCGCGCCGAGGGCATGGCCACCTCGATGGAGGAGTGGATGATGCACGCCGGGCTGTACGACGACAGCCCGCGTTCACGCGAGATCGTGTGGGTCATGTTGATCACGCGCGCCGCGCGCGGGCTCGGCAACCTCTACGCGCACGCCAACACGCTGACGATGGCCGAGGCCGGCGACATCCACGTGAACTGGACGCCGCGCGGCTGGATGCGTCGCGACCCGCTGCTCGGCTTCGAGCAGCACCTGTACCTGCGTCAACCTGGCTACGGGGCCAGCTACGTCACGGGCGGACGGTTGATGGAGGAAGTGATCGCGGAGCGCGCCCGCCAGTTGGGTGACCAGTTCTCGATGCGCCGCGTGTTCGACGAGATCGACGGCGCCGGCATGATCCCCGTTTCGTTGATCTACTGGGAACTCACCGGCGACGACCGGATGGTGCGGGATCTGGGCGGCACGGATCCTCTGCCGCCCAGGTAGTAGGGCCCGCCAGTGTCCTGACCTTGGGAACTGTCTCGCATCGCGGCGACGAGCTGGCCCGATCCGGATCCCCATCGGGAAATGGTGCTGACCGCCTGTCGTCCAGCAGGCCCCAGGGGATCTTGGGGATGGCACTATAGGCGATGTTGCCTGGATACTGGGCGAGAAGTTGCGCGAATGCCACAGGGTTCATCGGCTGCCCTCAGTGGTAATCGGGAATGTCGCTCTGACGAAAGACCTCCCGCGGTCTCGTGCCGGACGTTGGTGCCACCTGAATCCGCTGACAGCTACCCTTCGTCGAGCTGCATCGGAACACGGTCCTGCCCGTGTTGACCACATCGAGCGTCCCCTGGGCGTAGTGGGTCTCGTTTGGAGAAGGACTTTCGTCTCCCCCTGCCGCCAGCTATCCTCTCCCATGCTTTCGCGGTGGCTTGCCGCCCTCCTGCTCCTCGCCGGCACGGCCTCTCTGGCCTCGGCGCAGGTGGACTACGTCCGCGACGTGAAGCCCATCCTGGCGAAGCACTGCTACCGCTGCCACGGCGCCTCGCAGCAGAAGGGCGGCCTGCGCGCCGACACCGTGGCCTTCATGAAGGAGGGCGGCGATACGGGCGCCTCCCTCACCCCCGGCGACTCCAGGGCGAGCATCCTCGTGCAGGTCCTCCTCGGCACGCACGAGGACATCTCGCAGATGCCCTACAAGAAGCCGGCGCTCGCCGACGCCGACATCGCGGCGATCCGCGCCTGGATCGACGCCGGCGCAGCCGCGCCCGTGAACGAGGTGCCGGACAAGGCCGTGCACTGGTCCTTCGTCGCGCCGGTGCGCCCGGACGTGCCCGCCGTCGCCAGGCGCGACTGGTCGCGCACCGTCGTCGATCGCTTCATCCTCGCCCGTCTCGAGAAGGAGAAGATCGCGCCCGCACCCGAGGCGGACCGCGCGACGCTCCTGCGCCGCGTCAGCCTCGATCTCACCGGCCTGCCGCCGACTCCCGCCGAGTTGGCCGCCTTCCTCGCCGATCGCGCCCCCGAGGCCTACGAGCGCGCCGTCGATCGCCTGCTCGCCTCGCCGCACTACGGCGAGCGCTGGGCACGCCTGTGGCTCGATGTCGCGCGCTACGCCGATTCCAACGGCTACTCCATCGACGCGCCGCGGCAGATGTGGAAATACCGCGACTGGGTCATCGCCGCCCTGAACCGCGACCAGCCCTACGATCAGTTCGTCGTCGAGCAGCTCGCCGGTGATCTGCTTCCCGCCGCGACGCGCGACCAGAGGGTCGCCACGGGTTTCCACCGCAACACCCAGATCAACCAGGAGGGCGGCATCGACCCCGAGCAGTTCCGCGTCGAGTCCGTCATCGATCGCGTGAGCACCTTCGGCACCGCCTTCCTCGGCCTCACGGTCGGCTGCGCGCAGTGCCACGACCACAAGTTCGACCCGATTCCGCAGCGCGAGTACTACCAGCTCTTCGCCTTCTTCAACAACACGGTGGACGACGGCCACGGCAAGGCCAACCCCGGCGGCACGCTCGAGTTTCCCGGGGAGGTGCAGACGCCCGAGTCTCTCCGGCGCGAGCTCGACGAGGCGCGCGGCGATCTGGATCGCTACCTCAACACCCATGGGCCCGCCGCCGTCGTGTGGGCCGCCGCCCTCGAGGGGCCCGCGCGGCTCAAACTCGGCGCGACCGCGCGCGACGCCATCGGCCGCACGCTCGACCAGCTGACATTTGCGGAGAAGCGCGCGCTCTACGCCGCGTTCCCCGGGGCGACGCCCGATTCCGCGCCAGCAACGCCGCGCTCGCGCGCCTCGAGCGTCGCGAGCCCAAGCCCATCACCACGCTGGTCATGTCCGAGCTGCCGCAGCCGCGCGCGAGCGTGATCTTCATCAAGGGCGACTTCACGCGCCGCGGCGATCGCCGTCTCGCCCGGCACGCCGGGGGTTCTCCCGCCGCTCGCGCCGCCACCGGGTCGCGCCCCAACCGCCTCGATCTGGCGCGCTGGCTGGTCGAGCCGGCGCATCCGCTCACCGCGCGCGTGATCGTCAACCGCGTGTGGCAGCAGTACTTCGGCCGCGGCCTCGTCGAGACGGAGAACGACTTCGGCACGCAGGGCCTGCCGCCGACCCATCCCGAGCTGCTCGACTGGCTCGCCGTGGAACTGGTCGCGCAGAGCTGGAGCCTCAAGGCGATGCACCGCCTGATCGTCACCTCGAGCACCTACCGCCAGTCCTCCGACGCCCGCCCCGATCTGCGAGATCGTCGATCCGCACAACAAGCTCCTCGCTCGCCAGTCGCGCCTGCGCCTCGACGCCGAGATCGTGCGCGACGTGGCGCTGAGCGCGAGCGGGCTGCTCGCGCCGCAGATCGGCGGCCCGCCGCGTCTTTCCGCCGCAGCCCGACGGCGTGATGACGCTCGGCCAGGTGAAGCGCGACTGGACCGCGAGCACTGGCGCCGACCGCTATCGTCGCGGGCTCTACACGTACTTCTGGCGCGCCACGCCGCACCCCGCGCTCGCCGTCTTCGACGCCGCCGACGGCTTCAGCGCCTGCACGCGCCGCCTCCGCTCCAACACGCCGCTGCAGGCCCTCACGCTGCTCAACGACCAGCAGTTCGTCGAGTTCGCGAGCGCCCTTGCGGCGCGCATCGAGCGAGAGGGCGGCGCCGACGAGGCGAGCCGCATCGACTACGCGTTCCGCCTCGCCGTGTCCCGTGCGCCCACACCCGACGAGTCGCGCCGGCTCAGCCAACTGCTCGCGCAGGTCCAGTCCTCCGCGTCGGCCCATGAGGCCTGGACCACCGTCGCCCGCGTGTTGCTGAACCTCGACGAGACCATCACGCGCGACTGACGCCCATGCCGCCACTTCCTCCCTTCGATCCCGCTGCGTACCTCGGCGAGCAGACGCGCCGGCACTTCTTCAGCCGCTGCGCCATGGGCCTCGGCGGCATTGCGTTGGCCTCGATGCTCGGCGAGCGCCGGCTCGATGCCGCTGCGTCTCAGGCCGCCCTGCCCAATCCGATGGCGCCCAGGCCCGGCCACCACGCGCCGCGCGCCAAGAACGTCATCTACCTGTTCATGGCCGGCGGCCCCAGCCAGCTCGAGCTGTTCGACTACAAGCCGAAGCTCATCGAGCTCGACGGGCAGCCGATGCCGCCATCGCTCATCGAGGGCAAGCGCTTCGCCTTCATGGACCGAGCCACGGCACGAAGCTGCTGGGCACGCGCCGCGCCTTCGAGCAGCACGGCCAGAGCGGCACGTGGGTGTCGCGAGCTGCTTCCCGCACACGGCGAAGATCGTCGACGACGTCACCTTCGTGCACTCGTGCGCGACCGACGTCGTTCAACCACGCGCCGGCCAAGCTCTTCATGAACACCGGCTCCGGCCAGTTCGGCCGGCCGAGCATGGGCGCCTGGGTCACCTACGGCATCGGCAGCGAGTCGCGCGACCTGCCGGGCTTCGTCGTGCTGCAGTCCGGCCCGCGCGGACCGCGCGGCGGCGCGGTGAACTGGGGCAGCGGCTTCCTGCCGACGACCTACCAGGGCGTGCCGTTTCGCGGCAGCGGCGACCCGATCCTCAACCTGTCCAACCCCGAGGGCGTCACCGCCGAGCGCCAGCGCCAGACCATCGACGCCGTCCGCGACCTGAACCTGCAGCCGAGCCGTTGCGACCGGCGACGCCGGAGATCGCCACGCGCATCGCCGCCTACGAGATGGCCTACCGCATGCAGTCCAGCGCCCCCGAGCTGATCGACCTCGCGGGCGAGAGCGAGGCCACGCTCGAAGCTCTACGGCGTCGAGGGCGACGCAGCCCTCGTTCGCGCGCAACTGCCTGCTCGCGCGGCGGCTGGTCGAGCGCGGCGTGCGCTTCGTGCAGCTCTATCACACCAACTGGGACAGCCACGGCGGCCCCGGCGAGAACCTGCAGGGCGACTTCGAGAAGGTCTGCCGCGAGGTCGACCAGGCGCAGGCCGCGCTCGTGCATGGACCTCAAGCCCCGCGGCCTGCTGGACGACACGCTCGTCATCTGGGGCGGCGAGTTCGGCCGCACGCCGATGGGCGAGAACCGCGACACCATCGGGCCGCGACCATCACATCGACGCCTTCACCATGTGGCTGGCCGGCGGCGGCGTGAAGGCCGGCGCGAGCATCGGCGAGACCGACGAGCTCGGCTTCAGCGCCGTCGAGGACCGCGTGCACGTCCACGACCTGCACGCCACGATCCTGCACCTGCTGGGCCTCGACCACCAGAAGCTCACCTTCCGCTTCCAGGGCCGCGACTTCCGCCTGACCGACGTGCACGGCCACGTGATCGAGAAGCTGCTGGCGTGAGGGCGGCACCAAGGTAGGGCGCGGTCTCAAGGGGTGAGGTAGGGCGCGGTCTCCGACCGCGCCGTGAGTCGATCCGCATTGCTGACGGCGGGGTGGGACACCCCGCCCTACCTCACTTCCTGTCTACCCCGCCCTACCTCTACCTCGCGTCACCGCGCGTCAACGAATGACGAACCACGTGTTCGAGCGCGCCGCAACGTTGGCGCGCACGGTGACTCGATCGTGGCGACCCAGCGTCATCCTGATCGGTGTGCCGTCCCGTTCGGCGACCAGAGCCGTCCCGCTCGAGCCCGCGTAGTACAGCGGCAGCGTGATGTCCTGGGTCAGCGGTGCATCGCCGGGGTTGTAGATCATCGCCAGGCCCTTGATCGGCAGCGCTGGATTGACGTGCAGGATGCCGTCGAGGTTGCGGCCGTCGGCGCGGCGCACGTGAATGATGTCCGATTCGAGGATCTCGCGGTAGCGCTTGTAGAAGTCACCCACTTGACGACCGCGGCCCTGGTCTCTCGGTGTCGTAGAGGCGCGGCCCGCGATAGCACGCCTGCACGCCGTAGCCGAGCGCGTTGGCCAGGTGCGGCTCGTAGTGCGTCGAGGTGCTCGCGCAGCGGCTCGAGCGTCGCCGCCGCCCCGCCGCCGTGGTACTGCACGAGCGGCACGAACATCCAGCCCATGCTCGGCGTCTTCTCCCACGTGCCGTCGAAGATGTTCTGCCGCGCGTGGATGATCTGCTGGTCGCGCGGCAGCGACCAGTTCGTCTCGCGGTAGCCCATCCCGGTCTTGTTCGAGCCGTTCAGGAAGTACCAGTCCGGCACGTTCAGGTAGATCCCGCGCGCGCGGCACCAGTGGTAGAAGTCGGTGATGCGCTGCCACTGCGTCCACTGCGAGTCGTTCAGGCCGCGATGGCCGGGATGCCGCGTCGAGGCGCAGACGTCGCCGGGATAGGATGCCGTCGTGCTCCAGCACGGCGAAGCCCGTCTCCTCGAAGAAGGTCTTCAGCCTGCGGAAGTAGTCCTGCCCCCACGTGCTGCTCAGGCAGGGCGAGTTGCCGAAGATGGCGCCGCCGGTCTTGCCCGTCCGCGGATTGATGACGTCGTGGTCGTCGCTGATGCGGCGGCTGGCGAGCAGCGAGTAGCCGCCGAGCTCGACGCCCTTGCTGGTGGCGTAATCGGCGAACGCCTTGAACCTGGCGATGTTCGCCGGGCGACACGTCCTCCATGTTCAGGCCGCTGCCGAAGCTCAGAATGACCATCTCGAAGCCCGTCTCGGCGCACTGGTCGATGGCGGTCCGCACGACCTGCGGGTCGGTCGACGTCAGGTGCAGCATGATCGGGTTCTCCGTCGACCCACGGCGCGATCGTCCGGTACATGCGGCGAAGCGCCAGCCCCTGCCGCTCGCGGTCGTCGGTGTCGTGGACGAGCTCGAAGGTGCGGATGCCGGTGAACTCGGCGCCGGCCACGATGTCCACGTCCGGACCGAGCGGCGGCTTCACTTCGAGCAGGCAGGGCGTCTTCAACGCGTAATTGACTTGTGTCGTGTACGCCGGGTCGTCGGTCCAGAACACCGCGCGATGCAGGCTGGCGACCGACATCCCGCCAAAGGCGAAGTCGGTCAGCACGGTCAGGCGCGGCCGCTGCCATTCGGGACTCGGGTCGACCTGCGATTCGGTCTCGACGACGCGCAGGATCTCGCTCTTGAAGCTGTTGAGGCGCAGCGACCGGGTGCCGCGGTTGTGGATCGTGATCCACTTGGCGAGCAGGGGGATGCCGTCGTACAGCTCGTAGTGCACGGCCACGGTGACACCCGGGAGTTCACCCGCGGGTGGGACGAACCACAGCGTCAACGAGACACCACGGGGCGGCCACGCGCTGCGGCTCGCGTGCCGCGTGCTCGGCCATGCCATGCGCTCAACAGGTGTGCCGGTCTCGAACCGTTCGAACTGGAACGCTCCTGGCTCCGAGGTCGAGCGCCTCCACCCAGTCCGGGCGCAGGTAGGCGAGGTTCGGCTGCCCGACCAGGCCGCCGATCGCGTACCGTCGGCCGTCGATCTCGACCTCGGCTTCGGGCGCGACGGCACGAAGCAGCGACTCGCGTGTCGTCAGGTTGTCGAAGGCGACCGTCGCCGCATTCGGCGCGATGCGGATCGTGCGGGAGATGAGGCCGTTGCCGATCGTCAGTTCACGGCGCTGGGGGTCGTGATGCACGGCGGCGCGTGCGACGGCCTGCCCCAGCAACCAGTCGCCACTCGCCGGCTGCGCGGCAACGGGAGGCGAGAGCAGGAGCCCCCACAGCAATGCGGCGACGCGCCATGGGGCGCCGAGCGATGGCCCGTGGGCGATCGGGTGAGAGTGGGTCATGGTTGGCATGGATCGAGCGGCATTCTACCGCCCGGCGCTGCGGCGAGTTCGGCGTGGGAAGACGCGCCGATGTGCGCCCGCGGCGTCCGGCGTCCGGCGTTCGGCGTTCGGCGTTCGGCGTTCGGCGTTCGGCGTTCGGCGTTCAAGCATCCTCCCCTGACGTATCCCTGACTGTCGACCAAGGTCGACAGCTACGTCCGGAGGTGGCCCATCCTGCGGCGCCGCGGCGAGTTCGGCGTGGGAAGACGCGCCGATCTGCGCCTGCGGCGCGGCGGCGCGTTCGGCGTTCGACGTTCAGCGTTCAGCGTCCCCACTGGGCCTGCATACGCACCTGCTGAGGGGCGCCGGGCGCCCCCCCGGCGCCCCTCAGCGCGGATTTCCGCCCCGGCAAGCCCGCCGCAGCGCGCAGTGCTCAGGCTGTCGCAGGTGATCCGGGCCCATCTGAAGACAGCGGCTCCGGGTGAAGCATCCGGGCAATGACGTTGCGGGTCACGGTGGCGACGGTGTTGTCATGGCCGTTGTGGCTCAAGGCACTGAACCATTGCATCGAACTGGCTGAAAACACAAAGCCCCCGGCGGGTGTCTGGAAACAGACCATGTCCGCGCGCAGCATCGGATGATCCGGCAGGGTCGAGGCTTCGTTGACATCGCGCCGGTCGTCGATGGTGACCTGATAGTCGGTGGAAAAGCCGGTAGCCGTTGCCAGGACGACCGTCTGCACCGGAGTGCCAAGGTCGGGATCGGTCCGGTCAACCTCATCGCCCGCAGCACCGCGGCCCAGGCCAATCGTCTCGAAATCGCCAATCAAGGCACCAGGCGGAAGTCCATCCAGCAGTGCCGCCGCTAGCGGATGAGAGCGGTCGGAAACCTGCGCATAGGGGCGTGGCAATCCGCAGGCATCCACCGATGTCCAGCCCTGGCCGGTGAACCCCACACCCACCAACCGCTGCGGTGCCCGCCCGCGAGACCGCCACAGCCCCCCCGGCTCGCCGGTCATCTGATGCGCGCCTTCGCCCGGATCCGAGGTCCAGGGCCGCGAGCCGTTCGGCCGTCGCACTTCGATATGCGACCCGTCCTCGGACAGGCTGGTCACGCTATAAAACCCGTTGCCACCCAGATAGGCCAGATTGCCACCTGCGGCCAGATAGGCCTCCAGCGCGTCTAGTATCCTGCCGGACACATATTCCGGATGCGATCCGGTAATCACTCCCTTGTAGGAGGAGAGCAGCGCCACTCCTTCGCGGTGCAAGTCATTGTCAGTCACGATGTCAACCGGCTGCCCCGTGTTTGCCAGAAAGTCGATAAGGTACAGATCAGCGCACAGATGCCGCCCGAACCTTTCGCCCGTCACCGACTTCAGCAAGCCACGATCCGGCCGGAACGTCTTCATTGGGTGGCGGATGGAGGCAAACGGCACCCCGGCCCCGTCCACATAGCGGTCATAGACGCAGTTCAGGCCGTATTCGCCGCAAAGCTCGTTTCCATAGGCAACATAGGTGAAGGTCGGCATCAAAAAGGCCAGCGGGGCCGTTACCTTGCCCTTGGGCGGCAGCACCAGAAAGGGCAGGTCGTCGCTTTCATTTCCTGCCGTCAGATGCGCGGCATAGACCCCGCTCGGTAGGTCATCTGGGATGCGAAAGCCAAAGCTTTCGTCCCAGCCCGCATCGATGAGGCTATCTTCATGAAAATGGATTGCCGAACCCGCATCGACCGAGAGTTCGTCGCCACGCCAATGAGGCCCCGCCATGGACCTGACCGGCGATTGAACGGTGTAGCCGTCAAATCCACGCCCGGCACGATCACGGATCAACGTCCCGCTGCAGCCGATGCTGAAATCCCAGGCTGCCCGGCAGCCATCCGGCACGGCGTCGCTGTCAGCGTCGCGGACCCACTTGCTGATCTCTCGTTCCGACAAGACGCGCCCGCTAAGGCAGGGACTAGCCAACTTGCCGTTGAAGAACCGCTTCCCCCCGCCACCCTCCAGAGCTGCCGCCATCACCAGGGGCGCGTCATCTGCCGACGGTCTTGCCATCCGGCCGGCGGCTTTCGGGGTCCCGTCAAGCACGGAAAGATCGCTCGGGTGCAAGCCCATCTGCAGGGACGCCGCCCCGTCGGATGCGGCGAAAGTGAATGCCAACCAGTGCCACCGACGAACCTGAACCGTGGCAGGCACAGCCAGCCTCGTCTGGCCAATCTGAACATAGGCACGGCCATCGCCGGTCACGCCAAGTTCGTAGCCCGCGCCGCCAATTGCCATCTTCGACAGGATCGCCTGATCGTCCCTGCCCTGATGCGTTGGCCAGAACCAGACCAAAACCGTGAAATCGCCTTCGGGCTGCAGGTCGCCAGGGTCTGGAATGACGATGTACGATCCCGCAGGCAGCGATTGCACCTTGCCCGGGTAGGAACCGTTCTCCGGAACATCGACGGGCATTTCCCGTCGCCCGGGACCCCGTTCATCGGTGTCGCCATGCAGCAGTCGCACGATTCTCACATCGAACCTTGCCGCGTCGGTGCTTATGCGGAAAGGCAGCACGTCACCCGGCCGAACGCTGATCGCATCAGTGTATCCAGTGAGCATGCCTTGGTCCCATCAATCCCAGTTTTCGTGTCAGTGACCGGAAAACTAGATCACGTCGGCCGCCATGCCATAGCCGACATTGCGCCCGCCAGAACGCCGCACCCGGAGGTTGGCCTGCTCAGCATGGCCAACGAAGCCTTCCATCAGGCAAAGTCGGCTGCCATAGGCACCGATCATCGCGGACGCCTCATCGGTCATGATGCGCTGGTAGGTGCAGGTCTTCAGGAACTTGCCGACCCAAAGTCCACCCGTATACCGCGCAGCCTTGCGCGTCGGCAGCGTATGGTTGGTACCGATACCTTGTCACCGAACGAGACATTGGTGCGCGCGCCCAGAAACAACGCTCCATAATTCGTCATGTGCGTCAGGAAGTAGCCCGGGTCCGCCGTCATCTCGACCAGCGCGGGTACAACCTCAGTGACAGGCCGAAGGGCGTCGAGCAGTACGACATGCGCCTGCTGGTCGGCGATGTCGCCGCCGTGATCAGGCACCTCGGTCGGGACAAGGCCACCATCGTCGGCCACGATTGGGGCGGCGCGGTGGCCTGGCAGTTCGCGCTGAACCTGCCCGCGATGACCGAACGCTTGATCGTACTGAACCTGCCACACCCGAGCGGCTTCATTCGTGAACTGCGCACCAACCCGACGCAGATCAGGAACAGTGAGTACGCCCGCACGTTCCAGCAGGGCGCGTCCACCGACCCGGCGGTCTTCTTCGGGCGGCCGATGACGGCGCAGACCCTCTCGGGCTGGGTGACCGACCCTGCCGCACGGGCGCGCTACGTCGAGGCCTTCGGGCGTTGGGACTTCGACGCGATGCTCAACTACTACAAGGCGAACTACCCGAAGGCGTCGGGCCCGGACCTTCCCCCGCCGCCGGAGTTGCCGAAGCTCAAGATGCCGGTGCTGATGTTCCACGGGCTCGGCGACACCGCACTGCATGCCGACGGCCTGGCCGGCACGTGGAACTGGCTCGTAGCTGTCGGCCTTGGCCGACGGTCTGCGATCGCTCGCCTGGAGCGCGTCTGGCACCCCGGCGCCTACGGCCTGCCCCCCCCCCGCGTCGGCCATTGGCGATCGACTCATCCGGGGACGAGCGGATGCAGTTCGATGGCCAGCCAGACGCTGTCGCTCTCCGAGTAGTAGCGGTGCCAGGGATACTCCCAGCGGCTCTGGCCCGTGACCCGGCAGAAGGGGTCGTGAGTCATCCCGACGGCCATCAGGACGTCTTCGTAGATCGAGTCCGGGTCGTGCGCACGGAACTTCTGCATCCTTCCCAGCCCGTGGATCTGGGTGTGCACTTCGAGGAACGCGTGCTCGTTGTGGATGGAGCAGTCGGTGTGGCCCGGCGCCCACCACAGGTTCAGCTTCAGCTCGAACTCCTGCTCCTCGGCAGGATCGCGTCGCTCGTTGGTGAAGACACGAGGGTCCAGGCGGACTCGGCCGGCGCTGTCCTGGGGAGAGATGTAGAGCGGCGAGTCGCTGGGGAAGCTGCGAATCCGGTTCCCGAGCCAGTCCCAGCCGCGGAACATGACGCCGCCCAGGTTCGTGGGGTTGCGGATGCGAAGGACCGCGGCCCGTCGGGCCTGTGCAACCAGGCCTCCACGCAGGAACGTGGATTTCCAGGCAGGAAGAACCGCGGGAACGGCGCCACCAATCGTCAGAGGCTCTGGCGAGAGGTTGACGACAATCCCCTCCTCGACGCCCAGGTTCACGAGATGCTCGCCGACCCCCGCCTCGATGGCGGCGTCGGAGAACGAGAGGGCACGGAGCGTCACCGCGGTATCGGTCATGGGCGTCTGCTCGTCGAAGTCATCGTGGCTCCACGCTGAGGCCGGGGTTGTCGTCCGGTGCGGCCGCTTCGGCGTATCCGACCTCCCGGCCACCGAAACGGCGGATCCGCACGTTGGCTTGCTCTGCGTGACCGGGAAAGCCCTCCATCGAGGAGAGTCGCGAACAGTACGCGCCGATCCGCGCTGACGCCTGGTCGGTGAGAACGCGCTGGTAGGTGGCGGTCTTGAGGAACTTCCCCACCCACAGCCCACCGGTATAGCGCGCCGCTCCCAGCGTGGGGAGGGTGTGGTTGGTCCCGATCACCTTGTCGCCGTAGGCGACGGTAGTGCGCTCGCCGAGGAACAGCGAGCCGTAGTTGGTCAGCCTGCGGAGGAAGATGTCGGGATCGGCGGTCATCACCTGCACGTGCTCGCAGGCGATCCGGTCGGCCTCGGACACGACCTCGTCCAGTGTGTCGCAGACGATCGCCTCGCCCTGGTCACTCCAGGCTCTTCCTGCGATCGAGGCGGTCGGCAGGATCTCCAGTAGTCGCTCGATCTCGGCGAGCGTCGCCTTCGCGAGCGCTTCTGAGGTGGTGAGCAGGATCGCCGGTGAGTCGACGCCGTGCTCGGCCTGCCCGAGGAGATCGGTCGCGCACAGCTCGGCATCCGCGGTCTCGTCCGCGATGACGAGCGTCTCGGTCGGACCGGCGAGCAGGTCGATGCCGACGCGACCGAACAGCAGCCGCTTGGCCTCCGCGACGTAGGCATTTCCGGGCCCAGCCAGGAAGTCCACCGCCTCGATCGTCTCGGTGCCGAGGGCCATGGCGGCGATGGCCTGGACCCCGCCCAGGCAGTAGATCTCGTCGGCACCTGCGAGGGCCTGCGTGGCCACGATCAGCGGCGCGGGCCGTCCGTGGAACGGCGGCGCGCAGGTGACGACCCGCGTGCAACCCGCGACCTTGGCCGTCAGGACGGACATGTGAGCCGAGGCGAGCAGCGGGTAGCGCCCGCCCGGCACGTAGCAGCCCACGTTCGCGATGGGGATGTTCCGGTGTCCGAGCACCACGCCAGGGAGTGTCTCGACTTCGAGGTCCGTGAGGCAGGCGCGCTGCGCGACCGCGAAAGACCGGACCTGCGCCTGGGCGAACTCGATGTCCTCGCGCTGCCGCCTGGTGAGTGAGTCGACGCAGGCAGCGATCTCCGACTCGGTCAAGCGGTAGGACTCTCGGTCGAGCCCGTCGAACCGGCTGGACAGCTCGCGGACGGCCGCGTCGCCGCCGCTCTCCACGTGCGCGAGGATCTGCCGAACGGTTGCAGTCACTTCCTCGCGGCCGGAGGCGTTGGACGTCGCGGCCCTGGTCTTGAGTCGGCGAATCATCGGCTACAGGTGCTGCTCGAGCGCCCGCCCCTCGGCGTACTCGGCCTGCTCTTTCTCGTAGTAGGCGGGCGAGGGGAAATCCCACCACCCCGTGACGAACGGGCCGGCCGCGTCGCGCGACGTCATCACCTCGACCAGCGTTGGTCCGCCGGCCCGAAGGGCGCCCTTGAGCGCGGCCTCCAGCTGATCCGCCCGCTCGACCTTCCACGCCTGGACACCGAAACTACGGGCGACCGCGCTGAGGTCGGCGCTGTACGGCTCGCCGGCGCCCCGCTGGAGGTTGAACTCGCTCGCCACGTGGCGGCCCATGAACTTTCGCTGGCCACCGCGGATCGACATGTAGCCCTGGTTGTTCTGGACCACCACGACGACCGGGATGTCGTTCATCACCGCGGTTGCCATCTCGGGAAGCGACATCATGAAGTCCCCGTCTCCCAGGACGGCCACGACCTGGCGGTCGGGCTGAGCCAGCTTGGCGCCGAGGGCGGCCGGGTACGCCCAGCCCATGGGCGAGAACGATCCCGACGTGAGATGCGTGCGCGGCTCGTATACGGGGAAGGTCTGCTTCACCGCGCCCTGGGTGTTTCCCGATCCCGCCACGATGATCCCGTCGCGGTCCATGAGGCGGCGGAGCACGCCCAGCGGCCGCTGCGAAGTGAGCGGGCTGTCATCGGAATCGCGGCGCTCGGCGAGCATCGCCTCCCAGCGCGCCTTCGCGGCACGGACGTCCTCGTGAAAGGCCGAGAGCCGCGCCGGCGCCCGGGCCGCATCGGCGTCGGAGATCGACGCCGCGATGGCCTCGAGCGTTGCCCGCGCATCCGCGACGATGCCGACCTCGGTCGGGTAGTTCTTGCCGATCTCGTGATGGTCGAGGTCGACGTGGATCAGTCGTCCCGGCGGGATCGAGAAGCTCGTGCCCTTGCGGTAGCTGGACGCCGACCAGTCGGTGAAGCGGCAGCCCACCGACAGCACGACGTCGGCGCTGGCCGCGATCTCGTTGCCGCAGGCCGTTCCCGTCTGCCCGACGGACCCGATCGAGAGCGGGTGGTCCTCCGGAAAGGCGCCCTTGCCGTTCCAGGTGCTCACGACGGCCGCGCCCGTCTTCTGCACGACCGCCATGAGCGCCCGCGAGGCGTTGGCCGTGATGGCGCCTCCGCCCACGACGATGACGGGTCGGTTCGCCGACAGCAGGAGCGCGACCGCCTTGTCGACAGCCCCTGGGTCGGGGTGACTGACCCCGATCGCCACTCGGGAATCCAGGGGATGGATCGCCACCTCGGCAGCCTCGGCCTGGAGGTCCATGGGGACCTCGACGTGCACCGGACCCGGACGTCCGGAGAGCATCGCGTTGAACGCCCGGTGCATGATGAACGGGAGTTCGTCGACACGGCCCACCCGATACGCCCGCTTGGTGACCTGCTCGGTGATGCGGGGGAACGCGTTGGTCTGCTGGCGCTCGATCTCCTGGAGCACGCCGTGGCCCCGCATGTGGGTCGGCGGCCCACCGGAAACGTAGAAGACCGCCGTCGAGTCGGTGTAGCACGTCGCCAGGCCGATGATGGTGTTGGTGGCGCCTGGCCCGATCGAAGTCGAGCACGCCATCGGCCGACCCGAGGCCCGGTAGTACCCGTCGGCCAGGTGCACGGCGCTCTGCTCGTGCATGACCTGGATGAACGGGATCTGCGACCCCTTCTCGAGGAATGCGTCGAACAACGACCAGATACCGTGACCCGGGATGCCGGCCACGTACTCGACGCCGTACTGCCTGAGTGCTCGCGCGACGACCTGCCCACCCGTCAGCATCTCGACTCCCTCGCCTGCCCGGCGCGTCACGCGAGACCTCGTTCCCTGGTGATCTCGTCGATGCTCTGCGCGCACACCCGGATGCACTCCTGCAGATGCGACTCGTCGACGATGAGGGGTGGAGCGATCTCGAGCGCGTTGCCGATCGACCCCACGACCACGCCGTGCTTCCTCACGCGGCGCACGATTGCCACCACGGTGTCGTCCTCGAAGGGCGCCTTGGTCGCCTTGTCGCGGCTGAACTCCACGGCGTGCCAGAAGCCCTGCCCCCGCACGTCTCCGACGATGGGGTGGTCGATGAGCGCGCTCCGCAGCTCCGCGCCAAAGCGCGCGCCGAGCGTCCTCGCACGCTCGATCAGGCCTTCGCGCTCCTTGATCTCGATCACCTTGCGCGACGCGGCGCAGGCCACGGCGTGGCCGCCGAACGTGTGCACGTGCCGGAACAGCGGAATCGCGTCGGCGATCTCGGCGCGGGTCATGACGGCCCCGATCGGGGCAAAGCCGGCGCCCATGGCCTTGGCCATCGTCAGCAGGTCGGGCTCGATGCCGAAGTGCTCGCACGCAAACCAGTAGCCGGTTCGACCGAAGCCCGTGATCACTTCGTCGATGATCAGCAGGACCCCGTACCTGTCGCAGATCTCGCGAACCCTCTTCCAGTAGCGGGCCGGGGGAACCTGGACCCCGTGCGCTTGCATGATCGGCTCGCCGATGAAGGCCGCGACGAGCTCCGGACCTTCCATCTGGATCTGGCGCTCGAGGTGCGCCGCGCAGTGATCGGCGTACGCCTCGTCGTCCATGCCGTAGGGGTTGCGGTAGCGCGTCGGGTTGGCGACGTGGCTGTGCCCAGGAGCCCTGGGGTCGGGGATGTCGCGCACGGCGAGCCAGTCGGTGCACGAGAGGGCGCCCAGGGTGGAGCCGTGGTAGGCGTTCCAGCGCGAGATCACCTTGTAAGCCATCGGCTTCCGACCGCTCTGCCTCTGGTACTGGCGAGCCAGCTTCAGCGCCGTCTCGACGGCCTCCGAGCCGCCGCTCACGAAGCAGGTCCGCGAGAGCCGTCCCGGAGCCAGTTCCGCGAGCTTCTCGGCGAGCTCGACCGCCGGCTCGCTGACGTAGAGGGCCGCCCCCGAGTACTGCATCCGGCACGCCTGGTCGTACATGGCGCGGGCGATCTCCTCGTTGCCGAAGCCGAGCGAGGCCGCGCGCGTGACGGTGCTCATCATCTCCAGCAGGCGTCGCCCCTTCTGGTCGACCACCCAGGGGCCTTCGCCGGAGACGTAGATCACCGGCCCCTGCTCGTCGAGCACCTCTCGCGACACGAGCGAGTAGACGAGGTGTGCGCGCGCCTTCGCTTCGAGCGCCGCGGCGTCGACCACCTCTGGACCGGTGCCCGTCGCTCCATGTGACACCAACATCGTCGACCTCCAGTCGCCGGTCTGCGCGATCCGAAAGAAACTCATTCCCTACGTCAGCGGAATCCTATAGATTCAACTGGTCACATGAGAAGGTCCACATTGAGGCAAATTGATAGGACCAGTCCAGGAGGCCCTCAGGCCGTCCTCGACCTGCTCGCGATCGATCGCCGCAGCGGAGTGCCCCAGCACCGGCAGCTCCACGACCAGCTCCGCGCGCTCCTGATCCGCAGGGGTCTGCACCCGGGCACTCGGCTGCCGTCGACGCGGACGCTGTCGGCCGACCTGGGAATGGCGCGCAACACCGTGGTGTCGGTGTACGAGCAACTCGCAACCGAAGGGTTCATCGAGACAGGCCATGGAGCCCGGGCCCGCGTGAAGGCGCTGCCGACGCTGAGGCCCCGAACGTCGGCTGCTGGCGCTGGCGCGCTCGCCGCGAGCTTCTCGCGTCGCGGACGGGCGCTGGCGGCACACGAGCACAGTTGGGCGCGCAGTGGCGAGATGCTCCTGCAGCCGGGCATGCCGGCGACCGCGGAGTTCCCCTTCAGCACGTGGCGCCGCCTGCTCGCGGAGAGGATGAAGCCCTCGTCCACGGAGCTGCTCGGGTACTACAGCTTCGGCGGCTACGGCCCGCTGCGCGAGGCCATCGCCACCCATCTCGAGGCAGCGCGAGGGATTCGGTGCTCGCCGGAGCAGGTGGTGGTCACCAACGGCGCGCAAGGGGCCCTCAACTTCCTGGCGGCCCTGTTCCTCGACCCGGGCGACGACGTGCTCGTGGAGGACCCCGGGTACACGGGCGCGCAGGGCGCATTCCTGGCCGCAGGGGCAAATCTCCTGCCCCTCCAGGTCGATGAGGATGGCTGGAAGCTCGACGGGCTCGAAGGCTCACGCCCGAAGCTCGTGTACCTGACCCCGTCGTGCCAGTTCCCCATCGGCATCACGATGCCGATGGATCAACGCCTGAGGATTCTCGAGATCGCCCGCGCGGCGGGGGCCTGGGTCGTCGAGGACGACTTCGACAGCGAGTACCGCTTCTCGACCAAGCCGATTCCTGCCATGCAGGGCATCGATGCGACGGGTCAGACCATCTACGTCGGCACCTTCGCGAAGACGCTGTTCCCCTCCATGCGGATCGGCTTCCTCGTCATGCCGGCGTCCTTCGACGAGGCGATGACGCGAGCGCTCTTCCTGCTCGGGCAGACCGCGACGCTGCTCGACCAGGCGGCGCTCGCCGACTTCATCGAGGAAGGGCACTTCGCGCGCCATCTCCGACGCATGCGCCGGCTGTACGCGCGGCGGCGGGACCTCATGATGGCGCTGGTCCCCGAGTACCTCGGCCGCTGGCTGGAGCCGGTGAGAGGCGAGTCCGGCCTGCAGACCGCGTGGCGCCTGGTGAAGCCCTTCGACGACGAGGCCGTCGCGCGCGCGGCCGCGGAGGTTGGCGTGAGCGCGACTCCGCTGTCGATTCACTACAGGCACCGCGACCCCGAGCCGGGCCTGATCCTGGGCTTCGCCTCGATGGACGACAAACGCATGCACGTCGGTTTGAAGCGCCTGCGCGCCGTGCTCGAGGCCCTGGATCGGACCCCGACCGCACCGGCCGGCCGAACGCGCCAGCTCCAGGCGACGCGCGCCGGCACCACGCGGGAAGGGTCGCCGGCGAGGAGGAGATGACATGACCCATCCGACCGTGTCCTACATGATGCCGTTCTCGAACGTGGCCCACCTCCCACTGCGGGAGAAGCTCGAGGCCACCCGGCTGGCCGGCTATCCCGAGCTCTCGTTGATGCCGGTCGAGGTCGAGGGGATGCTGGCCGATGGACTCTCGTTCGGCGACATTCGCGCGATGGCCGACGACGCGGGCGTCGCGATCACGCGCCTCGACCCGCTCAACACGTGGCCGCGCATCTGGCGCCCCGACAACATGGACGAGGCCTACATCGACAGCGTGAGCACCCGTCCCGACCGCTTCTTCGAGCTGGCCGACGGGCTCGGTTGCCGGCACGCGAGCCTCAACGCGACGTTTCCTTCAGGCTCGATGTCGATCCAGGAGATCACCGACCACTACGCGGCGATCTGTCGCCGGGCCCGCGAGCACGGCATGAGCTGTGACCTGGAGTTCATCCCGCTGTGGGGCGTGCCGACGCTCGAGATGGCGTGGGAGGTCGTCGACGGCGCGAGCCAACCGAACGGCGGCCTGGTCTTCGACGTGTGGCACTTCGTGCGAGGAGGATCGTCGATGGACCTGCTGCGAACGATCCCCGGGGACAGGATCCACTGCGTCCAGTTGAACGACGGGCCGCTGGAACTGCCCGATGGCGTGTCCATCAAGGACGACTGCTACGACCGGCGTTTCCCTGGTGATGGCCAGTTCCCGAACGTGGAGCTGGTCCGCATCCTGGCCGACAAGGGCGGCCTGAACGGGGTCGGCCCCGAGGTGTTCTCGCCGATGCTCAAGGAGATGTCGGCCGAGGTGGTCGCGCGCCGGTCGGCCGACTCGACGCGCGCGGTCCTGGTCGCCGCCGGCGTGATCGACTGAGAGGAAGAGGAATGCTGCTCGAGAGCTAACGCCCGCGCCCTCAACTGGTGGTCGAGTCGACGCACGTCGCGAAGCCTCGCTTCCCCGTGGTCGAGGCCCACAATCACCTGGCCGAGCCCTTCGGCGGGGGCTGGGAGAAACGACCATTCGAACAACTGCTGGAACGCCTCGACGAGGCGGGGGTCGTGCACTTCGTGGACCTGGACGGGAGCTGGGGTGAGGACATCCTCGACGCCCACCTCGAGCTCTTCAAGGCGCAGGCGCCGGAGCGATTCAGCGTCTTCGGCGGCGTGGCCTGGGCTCGGTGGCGGGAGATGGGCAATGCCTTCCCCGAGTGGGCGGCCGGCCGGCTGGCCGTCCAGAAGGCACGAGGCGCGGCGGGGCTCAAGATCTGGAAGCCGTTGAGGATAGTTCGCGTTCATGGACTCGAGCCACGGCACGACGCTCCTCGGCACGCGCCGCGCCTTCACGCAGCACGGCCAGAGCGGCGCGTGGGTGTCGGAGCTGTTCCCGCACACGGCGAAGATCGTGGACGACATCACGCTCGTGCACTCGTGCGCGGCGGATTCTGTTCAACCACGCGCCGGCGAAGCTCTTCATGAACACCGGCTCCGGCCAGTTCGGCCGGCCGAGCATGGGCGCGTGGCTCACCTATGGCCTCGGCAGTGAGTCACGCGACCTGCCGGGCTTCGTCGTGCTCCAGTCCGGCCCACGCGGACCGCGCGGTGGCGCGGTGAACTGGGGCAGCGGCTTCCTGCCGACGACCTACCAGGGCGTCCCGTTTCGCGGCAGCGGTGACCCCATCCTCAACCTGTCCAACCCCGAGGGCGTCACCGCCGAGCGCCAGCGCCAGACCATCGACGCCATCCGCGACCTCAACCTCAGCCGCGCCGTGGCCACCGGCGATGCCGAGATCCACACGCGCATCGCCGCTTACGAGATGGCCTCGCGCATGCAGGCCAGCGCCCCCGAGCTGATCGATCTCACGGGCGAGAGCGAGGCCACGAAGAAGCTCTATGGCATCGAGGGCGACGCGCCCTCATTCGCGCGCAATTGCCTGCTCGCGCGCCGGCTCGTCGAGCGCGGCACGCGCTTCGTGCAGCTCTACCACACCAACTGGGACAGCCACGGCGGCCCCGGCGAGAACCTGCAGGGCGACTTCGAGAAGGTCTGCCGCGAGGTCGACCAGGCGCAGGCCGCGCTCGTGCTCGACCTGAAGACACGCGGTCTGCTGAAGGACACGCTCGTGATCTGGGGTGGCGAGTTCGGCCGGACGCCGATGGGCGAGAACCGCGACACCATGGGCCGCAACCACCACATCGACGCGTTCACGATGTGGTTCGCCGGCGGCGGCGTGAAGGCCGGCGCGCGCATCGGCGAGACCGACGAGCTCGGCTTCAGCCCGACCGAAGACCGCGCGCACGTCCACGACCTCCACGCCACGATCCTCCACCTCCTCGGCCTCGACCACAAGAAGCTCACCTTCCGTTTCCAGGGCCGCGACTTCCGCCTCACCGACGTGCATGGCCACGTGATCGAGAAGCTGCTGGCGTAAGGTCGGATTCCTGACATCTGACGACCGGCAGCGTTGACACGCCGGGGATGTGCAGGGGAAACACCTCGTTGGCCGACGTCTCGCGCCGCAGCACGTCTTCGGCCTGGCGTATCAGGTCCGCTCGCGTGGGCTTCCTCGAGCCAGGATCGGCGCACGGGCGCACCCGGACAATTCCGAGGTGGTTGCGGAGGATTGCGCATCCATCCGTGCTCGCCGCCTGGCCGGGCACTGTGTCATCTCCAGGTTTCGCGGCACGGCGACAGCTCGCATTGGCACGTCTCTCGCTTCATTCCCGGCCGAGCCGCGCACCGCGTGCAGTCGCCCTCGGGTTGCGGGAATACCGAGCGTTCTGGTTGCCATTCGGTGCGTGGGTAGGTCGTGCCGTACGGACCTCGGGAAGACATTCCGCAAGACGACAGAGTTGAGGAGCGGCCCCATGAGCTTCACGTCCGTAATGCCCAAGCTTGTGCTTCCAGCCTTCCTTCTCCTGGCCGGCAGCGTCGCGATCACGCACAAGGCCGTACCCGTCTCGGGGGTGACACTGACGCCCATGGAGCAACTGGGCAAGGCATTGTTCTTTGACAACATCTCGCAGCCGTCCGCGTCGATCTCGTGTGCCACCTGCCATGGCCCCAGCGCCGGGTGGACGGGTTCGGTCGCCGGGCCGAACGTGCATGGTGCCGTGTATCGAGGCGCCGTTCCGACGCGCTTCGGCAACCGCAAGCCTCCGACATCGGCATACGCGACCTTCGCACCGATCTTTCACTTCGACACCGTCAGCGGTGAGTTCGTCGGCGGCAATTTCTGGGATGGCCGTGCCACCGGGGAGCGCCTCGGCAACCCGGCGGCCGATCAGGCGCTCGGCCCGTTCCTGAACCCCGTCGAGCAGAACATGGCCGGCGCGCAGGCGGTGTGTGAGCACGTGGCGGGATCGAAGTACGCAATGCTCTTCGAGCAAGTGTGGGGCCCCGGCTCCCTGGACTGCAGCGCGGCCGGTTCCATCGCCACCTACGACAGGATCGGTCTTTCGATCGCGGCGTATGAGGGCTCGGCAGAGAAGAGTCCGTTCAACTCCAGGTTCGACGACTACTGGCGCGCCTGCCTGGCCGCCGGCAACTCGGCCGAGGCGTGCGGTCTCGCGGAAGGCGAGAAGATGGTGCTCGACCCGGGCGGCATCCTGAGCGAGCAGGAATTCGACGGCCTGATCGAGTTCGGGGAGTACTGCTCGGACTGCCACATCAGCCACGTGGAAGGGCCGGGGGGTGTGCCGCCGCTGTTCACGAACTTCGAGTTCGACAACATCGGCGTGCCGAAGAACCCGGACAACCCGTTCTACGAGATGGACAGGGTCCACCTGGACAACGGCGAGCCGATCAACCCGCTGGGTGACGCATGGGTGGACTACGGCCTGGGCGGATTCCTGGCCCTCCACCCCGACCCGGCATATGCCGCGCTCGCGTCCGCGAACGACGGCAAGTTCAAGACTCCGACCCTCCGCAACGTGGACAAGCGGCCGGGTATTGGGTTCAGGAAGGCCTACATGCACAACGGCGCCTTCAAGAGCCTGAAGGAGGTCGTGCACTTCTACAACACCCGCGACGTCGAGGCGTGGCCCGCGCCGGAAGTGCCCTACAACCTGAACGACGAACTGTTCGAGGGCAAGCCGATCGGCAACTTCGAGCTCGACGAAGAGGCGGAGGACGCGATCGTGGCGTTCATGAAGACACTGAGCGATCGCGACCCCGTGAAGAAGAAGTAGGCATCGCAGGCATCTCGAGTGCGGGGTTCGCGCGCTGGAGGTGGAGCGGTTCATCGGGATGCCAGCACCGCGCGGGCGTGTCGACGTACTGCTCCGCGACGGCCCTCCGGCCCGCGAGATCCTCGCGCAGTCGGCGGCTCTCGCACCTGACCTGCTCGTGATGGGCACGCACGGCCGATCTGGCCTGAAGCGGAGTGCTCACGCGGTCGCCCCTGACAGCGCCCTCATCCCGTCGCAGCTCCCGCGACGCTGATACGGTCCGGGCGCGTCGCGATCGTCATCGCGGTCATCTGCGCCGTGGCATTGAGGGTGGTCTTGAGGACATCGGGAAGGGCATCGAGCGCGATCAGCACCCCGACCCCCTCCGCCGGAAGCCCCACCTGGACCAGGAACGGGGTGATGATGAACAGGCTCCCGCTCGGGATCCCCGGAACCTGGCTCGCCATGAGCGGGCGCTACAGGGAGAAGTCCGACGCTGGCCTCGCGCGCACGTCGCGGTGAGCCTCCGCGAGTGCCGACGAACCGCCGTTCACTCAGAAGCTCGCGACCAACGCCACCCGCACGGTGAACGGCTCCACGGGATGGAAGTGGATGCCGGCCACACCGGCCGGCGGCTGGCCGGGCAGCCGCGACGTGTAGAAGTAGTCGATGTCGGAACTCCGGGAATCGAAGAAGTTCAACACGTCGGTCTTGAGGCGCCACACCCGCGTCAACTGGTAGCCCGCCTCGGCGCTGACCAGATTCGAGGGCCGGCTGCGGACACTGTTGTCCTCGACGAGCGGCCTCGGCCCGAAGAAGCGGTAGCGCACGTTTCCGCTCCACCGGTTGGTCGGCGCAATCGTGAGTCCCGCGCTTGCCACCCCTTCGATCGCGCCGGGAATGCGATTGCCCTCCGGCGCATCGTCGGTGAATCGCGCCCGCGAGTATGCAACGCTCGCGTCGAGGGTGAGCCACCGTGCCGCCCGGAAGTCGGCATCCACCTCGATGCCGCTGCGTCTGCTCGGGCGACTGGCCTCCGTCGTACCGGCGTCGCCGATGAAGAGCAGTTCGGAGTCGAGCCATAGACCCCACAGCGCGACCGTCGTGTGCAGCCTCGGCAGCGCCAGCGTACGCAGCCCCACCTCGGCCCCGCGTGCCCGGACCAGGGGGTCGACCGGATCGACCGGGTCCCCACTGACCGGATCACGTCGGATGGTGGCGCCGCGTCCGTCGTTGCTGTGGAAGCCTCCGCCCGCACTCGCATAGAGTTCCGTGCGGCGCCACGGTCCGAACGCCACGCTGAACTTCGGATTGACGATGCCATCGGTTCTGGTGCCGCCGTTGACCGGATCGCCGGCCTCGACGTTCCACCGATACACGTCGCCACGCACTCCGACCGTCGTGCGCACCACATCCGACCACTGCGTCTGCACGTCGGCAAAGGCCGCGCCGCTCGTCTGGCCCACGGCATCTTCACGCACCGTCGACAGCCGTCTGCGTCCCACCGTCCGGTACAGCCCCACGGCGCCGATGCTGTCGCGCCTGCCGTCGCCGCCGACGCTCACCTGCGCGCGTCGGCCGAACATCGTGGTCGCCCACGTGTGGCGGACCCGGCCGCCGAAGACGGCACGGTCGTCGCGCTGCTCGAACTGGTCGCCGTTGTCGGGGTCGTCGAGGAAGTACGTGAAGTTGGAGAACAGGTCGAGGCCATAGCTGAAGGCATAGCCCTCGACGTGCGTGATGCCCGCGGTGGTGGTGCGCTGCCACTCGGCCATGCCGCCGACGCGGTGGGTCGAGCCGCCGGTCGTACGATCGAGAGTGCCGAAGCGCGACAGGCGGCCCTCATCGACCGCGTCTCGAGGGATCTGGTCGGTCGAGTTCCAGCTGGCGTCGTAGGCGAGCGCCGTCAACGAGAGGCCACTCGTCGCGCTGCCCTGGCTGTAGCGCACGAGCCCGTTCCAGCGGCGCATGACATCCGGCCGATCCCAGGGCCCGTCGTTGCCCATCGCCTCGGCGGCGACGAGCAGATGGCCGTTGCCGACCTTCGGCGAAGCCGCCGCGAGCACGCGTCCGTAGCCGTACGTGCCGCCCTCCAGACGGACCAGGGGCGCCTCGAGCCTGTTGAGGTAACTCATCCTGATCGCTCCAGCCGCTGAAAAATCCCCCGACTCGGCCGCGTACGTCCCCTTGCGGTACTGGATGCCGCTCAACAACTCGGGAATCAGGAAGTTCAGGTCGGCATAGCCCTGGCCGTGGCCGTGCGTGGGGAGGTTCACCGGCATGCCCGCCACCGACAGCGCGAGGTCCGTCCCGTGATCGATGTTGAAGCCGCGGAGGTAGTACTGATTGGCCTTGCCCTCGCCGCTGTGCTGACTGACGACCATGCCAGGCACGCTCTCCAGTGCCTCGGCCGGACGTCGCCGCGCGCGTTCGTTCAACTCGACAGCCGTGACGACGCCGGTACTCGCGGTGTCGGCCACGCCGACCAGTTCATCCTGCGCCGAGACTGTCGAGAGATTGCGGAACGTACTGCGTCCACTCACGACGACTGAGGCCGTAGCCGCGACGTAGAGCGTGGCGTTCTCCGTCGTCGTGCTGCCCGGCGGCACGACGACGTTGCGCCGGAGCAGCGTCACGAAGCTGGGGAGCGAGAAGCGGACGGCATACGTTCCCGCGGGCACGGCATCGATCTGGTAGCGCCCGTCGGGGGCGGTCTCGGCAAGCAGCGGCGAGTCCGCCCCCTCGAGTTCGACGCGCACACCCGGCAGCGGCTGCCCTGTCGTGTCGAGCACCTGTCCCTGCACGCGGCTGCCGGCGACCTGTTGTGCGAACGTGCCCGGCGGCGACGCCAACACGGCAGCCAGCGCCGCGCACACCACTCCTCTCCAGCGTCCTGGGGACACGTGTCCCCTCCTGCGACGTCCTGCCATTGATAGACCTCGGCTGACGCGACACCCGTCTGGGACGGGCGTCGCCAGATTCCCGACGACCCTGCGGTGGAAGAGGGAATCAGGCCGGCCGCGGAGGTCCGCGGGCTGGCGGCAGCGGGCGCGGTGCGGCGTACCGTGCGCGGAGCGTGGAATCGGCCGGGCGTGCGCGGGCCTCGGCCGGCGGCGGCAGGTGCGGCGGTGGCGGCCCCTGGACCAGGGCGAGGCAGAAGTGCGCGGCACTGGCCTGCCCGTGATCGGGCTCGTGCCCCACGGGAACGGCCGGCGCGTCGCCATGTCCCGGCGCAGCGTCCGCGTCCGGGTGTGCGTGTGTCGCAGACGCGCCGTCGTGGCCGTGGCGATCGTCGTGGTCGTCGTGATCGTGGGGCTGGCCGTGCGGTTGCTGCCGGCCGTGAGCCTGGTCCGTCGGCGCGGCGGACCGATGGGGTTCCTCGTGGTCGCCCGCCGGCCCGTGCGTGTGATCGTCACGATGGGTCGCGATATGCGCAACGGGCGCGAGTTGCGTGGCCAGCAGGAACACGCCCAGCAGGACGGCGCCAACCGCCGGTCGTGTGTGTGCAAGCGTCGGCTGGCCCCAGTGCATCGTCCTTTAGACAATAGTGCAGGGCATCGGGATCTGCTCAGGCCACCGTCGGCACCGCTCAGGGGCCTCCAACGTAGAATGCCTCGCGCGCGCGCCATCGAGGAGCGTGACCTGCGGTTCGTGCTGCTCGGATCGAGCGCCCGCAAGCTCAAGCGAATGGCCACGCGCGCCCGCTGCGGACGTCCTGATCGAGGGCATGGCGCACAGGACATCCATGACGTGGCGCACGGCCTTCGAGCCGCGACGGATCGCGGTGGCGTGGTTCATCCCGTCGCAGCTCCCGCGACGCTGATACGGTCGGGGCGCGTCGCGATCGTCATCGCGGTCATCTGCGCCGTGGCATTGAGGGTGGTCTTGAGGACATCGGGAAGGGCATCGAGCGCGATCAACACCCCGACCCCCTCCGCCGGAAGCCCCACCTGGACCAGGAACGGGGTGATGATGAACAGGCTTCCGCTCGGGATCCCCGGTACCGAGAAGCTCAATGCCGCGGCGGCCACCCCGAGTGTGATCACCGACGAGAGCGGAAAGTCGATGCCGTACAACTTTGCGAGGAACAGCCCGCCGACGATCCAGGACACGGTCAGGTTGGGCCGGAAGGTGGAGACGCAGAACGGGATCACGAACCCCGCGCCCGCCGGCGACACTCCGAGCTTCTGTGTGGCGGCTTCGATCATGACCGGGATGGCCGCGAGCGAACTGCGCGTCCCCGCGGCAATCGCCTGCACCGGCAGGATGGCGCGCGCAAACACCCCGATCGGCACCCCCGTGAACAGGAACGCGATCACGTACATCGCGAGGATCGCCACGACGAGCAGGCCGAGCAGGGTCGCGAAGTAGAACCCCACCGCCCCGGCGGCCCCCACTCCGAGCCGCACCCCGAGCGAGACGGCAAGCGCGCCGATGCCCAACGGCGCCAGGGCCAGCACCCAGCGCACCATCACCATCATCGCCTCGGACACGCCGCGGAAGAAGGCGGCGACCGGCGCACGCTCACGCTCGTCGAGCAACCGGATGGCCATGGCAAAGGCAATCGTGAACACGATGAGCGGCAACATCGCGCCGTCCACGGCCGCCTTCACCGGGTTCACCGGGATCAGGCTGGTCACCCATGACATGACCGAGGGGATCTCCGGCGCACTCGCCACGCCGCCGGCCACCGAGTCGCGCAGCCGCCGGGCCGTCGACGGGTCCACGCTGAACGCCCGGTAGATCGGCGGCGCCAGCAACGCGGTCAGGCTCAGGATCGTGACCAGCATCGCGCTCATCACCAGCAACACGCGCCCCCCAAGGCGCCCGACCTCCCCACCGGCGCGGCTCTGGGTCACCCCCGTGATCAGCAGCGAGGTGACCAGCGGGATCACCGTCATCCGGATCGCGTTGACCCAGAGCGTGCCCACCGGATCGGTGATGCCGAGCAGGGTCGTCGCCACCGATGGACGCACGGCGTTCAGCGCCGCACCGATGGTGAAGCCGATCAACAGGGCCGCGACCGCACGGATCCCCTCGGCACTCGATTTGGATGTCGGCGTGACGCTCACGCGCCAAGGCTATGCTCCGCAACGGTCACGAGCAAGCGGCCCCGTGCCCGTCCCGCCCGACCGCGCGACCTGAGCATGACGGGCTGGGTGGGGATGGGAACTATTAGCGCGGGCCTCGAGTGGATGCGCATGTGTCGGGCGTCTCGCCTCTCCCAGCCGCGTCATCTGCAGTTGTCTCCGAGAGCGCGGAGCACAGCCGACTCAGCCCGACCACCAAGCAGAGGCGCGAGCGTCGACGGCTGTTGCCGTGACCGGTGGGGTTGCCGGTCGCTGTAGGCTTATGCCGTGGCGACACTCTCCGAACTCCAGACGCCGCTGGTGGTCATCGACGCGCCGGCACTGACCCGCAACATCACGCGCATGGCGCAGGCGGCCGCAGCGGGCGGCAAGCGGCTGCGACCGCACGGCAAGACGCACAAGAGCGGCTGGATCGCCCGCGAGCAGGTGAAGGCTGGCGCCATCGGGCTCACCTGCGCCAAGCCCGGCGAGGCCGAGGTGTTCGCCGACGCCGGCATCGAGGATCTGCGGATCGCCTATCCCCTGTCGCCGACCTACGCGCCGCGCGTGCTCGCGCTCATGGACCGCGTCCGTCTGTCCATCGTCGTGGACGACCTCGGGGTGGCGCAGGCGTGGTCCGACGTGATGCGCCAACAGGGGCGCCGGCTACCGGTGCTCGTGAAGATCGACGTCGGCACGCACCGGTGCGGCGTCGATCCGCGCGAACGCGACGCCGTGGCGTTCGCGACGTCGGTGAGCCGCATGCCCGGCCTCGACCTCCGCGGCCTGCTGAGCCACGCCGGGCATTCGTACGCCGCGTCCTCGGCCGACGACGTGGCGCGCATCGCGCGGGAGGAAATCGCGTTGCTGCTCGAGCTGGTCGAGGGGTGCCGCGCGCACGACGTCGTGCTTGCGGAGATCAGCGTCGGCTCGACGCCCCAGGCGCTCGTGAGCGCCGCGCTCGACGGCATCACCGAACTGCGTCCGGGCAACTACGTGTTCCACGACCGCACGCAGGTGGGTCTCGGGGTGGTTGACTGGTCCGGATGCGCGCTCCGGGTGCACGCGTCGGTGGTGTCGGCCGGTGGCGACCGGATCGTGCTCGACTCCGGCAGCAAGGTGCTGTCGTCGGACGGCGCGCGGGGCTACGGCGGAGCCGCCGAGGGCTACGGCGTGGTGCTCGACGGCGACGGGCAGCCCGACGCCAACCTCCTCATCGAGCGCCTCTCCGAGGAGCATGCCGTCGTCCGGGTCTCCGGCGGTCCGCGCCTGCGCATCGGCGATCGCGTGACAATCGTGCCCAACCACGCCTGCGTCGTCGCCAATCTCACGAACCGGTATGTCGTGGCCGACGGCGAGCAGGTCCTCGATCGCCCCGCCGTCGACGCGCGGGGACTGGTCAACTGACGAGTCCCGACTCTCGACCCGGGTCCCTGTTCCCGATTCCCGGTTGCCGGTTCCCGATTCTTGCTAGACTCTCTCCGCTATGGCAAAGGCACCTGAAATCGGCGAGGCGCTCGGGATGATCGAGACCCGGGGGCTGGTGGGTATGGTCGAGGCGGCCGATGCCATGCTCAAGACCGCCAACGTCACCCTGGTCAGCTGGCAGAAGGTCGACGCCGGCCTCGTGACGGCGATCGTGCGCGGCGACGTCGCGGCCGTGAAGGCGGCCACCGATGCCGGGGCGGCCGCGGCGCGGCGCGTCGGCGAACTGGTCGGCGTCCACGTGATCCCCCGCCCTGCCGACGACGTCGAGACCATCTTCCCGATTTCGTAGGCGTCGATAGCGGCCGCGTGGGGACACGCGGCCCTGCCTGGGTCGACGCGTCGCCGCGAACGGCCGCGCGGGCCGCGCGGCGCTACTGCCGCTACTTCTCGAAGACCGCGTA
The DNA here is from genome assembly GCA_963715265.1 of uncultured Acidobacteriota bacterium. Classification (GTDB taxonomy): domain Bacteria; phylum Acidobacteriota; class Vicinamibacteria; order Vicinamibacterales; family Vicinamibacteraceae; genus Luteitalea. The sequence goes on along the minus strand of CAVQRQ010000022.1, from coordinate 227,233 downwards.
CTGCCCGACGAGGCGGTTGGCGACGCGCGCGGCATCCACGTCCTTCTGCGTGACGCCGTCGGCCGTGTGGGTCCAGAAGCGCACGGTGAGGCGACGGTACTCCAGCACGAAGTCGGGATGGTGGTCGGCCGACTCCGCTTCGAAGGCGAGCCGCGTGAGCAGCGCCACCGCGTCGGGGAAGCTCGTGATCGTGAACTGACGCTCGATGGCGTTGCCCTTCACGGTCCAGCCTGGCAGCGTGGCGAGTTCGGCGTCCAGGTGCGCCGGATCGAGGTGGTCTGACACAGGTGCCTCCTCAGTGGTTTCGTGCGACGCCGCGCGCCCGGTCGGCCCGCGGCCTTCAGAGATCGAATCGGGACGCCGCGAGCGCCTCGGGAACCGTCGTCTCCGGCGCACGCACGATGTCGGCGACGAGATCCGCCGTGAGCGGCGCGAGCAGGGCGCCGTTGCGGAAATGGCCCGTGGCGTACACGAGCCCTGGCATCCGGCGCGAGGGCCCGATGAGCGGCAGGCCGTCGGGCGAACCAGGGCGCAGGCCGACGCGCACCTCGCTGAAGGTGGCGTCGGTCAGCGCGGGGACGAGCGCCTGCGCCGCCATGCAGAGTTGCACGACACCGCCGACAGTGGCCCGCGCGTCGAAGCCGACGTGTTCCTCCGTCGCGCCGACGAGTACCTCATCGGCCCACGGCACCATGTAGCACGACGGCCCCCACAGCACGCGCCTGAGCCGGCTGTTGGTGGTCTGCAGTCGCAGCAACTGGCCCCTCACAGGGTGCGTGGGGATCGGCGGATGTCCGTCGAATGGCAGCGTCATCGACCACGCGCCCGACGTCACGACGACGTGGCGCGCGTGCAGCGTCTGCGCGTGCGTGCCCACGGCCAGGTGGTCGCCGTCGAGCGAGATGCGTTCCACACGCTCCGAGAACAGGTAGCGCGCGCCCAGGTGAAGCGAGGCGTGGCGAAGCGCGTCGACGAGATCGCGTATGCGGACGGCGCCATGCGACTCGATGAGGAGGCCAGCCCGGTGCGGTCGGACCATGGGCTCGATCTCGCGCACCTCGTGTTCGCCTGTCGCGAGATGACACGAGATGCCTTGTGCGTGCAGGGTTTCGGCGAGGTCCGCGAGGGCGACAGCATCCTCGTCCGTGTCGGCCACCTGGAGGGTGCCCTGCCGCACGTACGGCACGTCCATGCCGGAGTCGCTGCGTACGCGATGGATGAAGCCGTCGTAGCGGGCGAGGCTCTCGGCGCCGATACGCTGCAGGACCGGGCGGTGCGCACCTTCGATGTGCGGACACAACATGCCGGCGGAAGCCTGCGACGCCCCGCCGCCCGCCACCCCGGCGTCCAGCACCAGCACGCTCGCCCCCTGGCGTGACAGGGTGTGGGCAGTGGCGCACCCGATCAGCCCGGCACCCACGACGATGACATCCGGGGGGGACGGCACGTCATCCAGTCTACTGCGTCACGACCCGCTTCGGCGTCGGACCGGCGGTCTATCGGCGCAGGTCGCGGAACTGGACCTGCGCGCGGTAGTCCTCCTGGAACGCGGCGCCGGCGGCAGGGGCGCGATCGACGATCCACTGATAGCTGCCTGTGACCGCCCCCAGCGCGACGTCGAGCGTCCCGCGCAGCGTGAGGACGTCCACCCGGAGGACCTGCGAGGCGGGCGACGCGCGTCCGGCGAGTGCCATCTGGTCGTCGGCCTCGACCTGTCCCGTCAGCGGCACCGGCACCGCCGGTTCGGCCGAGTCGAGCAGCGTTGCCGTGAGCTGGCCGCCGCTCTGCTGAATCCGCAACTCGACGGTCCCGGACGTGACCGCTCCCGGCGCGCAGATGGGGGCAGTGGACGAAACCGCGCACGTCAACTGCAGCCGGGCGATACCCCCGGTCCATGTGCCCTGGTAGTCCGGCACGACGCGCATCGCCAGGCTGCCAGACGACGACCCCGCCGTGGCTGTCACAGTGACGCGACCGGCGCGGCCCGCCGATGCGAGACCCGCGGCGTTGACCGACAGTACGCTCGTGTCGCTGCTCACCCACGCGACACCCGACACTGGCGCGCCGTTGCTGGTGACAGTGAGCGGCTCGGTCTCCCCGGCGCGCAGCACAGGTCGGGCCGCCGCCACCTGGAGAACGCCTGCAGAGGGCGACGTCGGGGTTGTCGACGAGCTGTCGCAACCGGCGCCGAGGAGGGCGAGCCCCGCGACCAGTGCCGGGGCCATCAAGCGGAACGTCACCGCGCGACTGTAGCAAGATGGACGCGGCTTCGGAAATCCATGCGCATCCTTCGCCCCGACATCTCGAGGACCGACATCGACGCGGACGTCGGCCACGCGTCGTACCCGGGGCACGCGCCCGCACGCTGGGCCCTGCCGCTCATCGCCCTGCTGGACGCCGAGGCGGATGGCTGGCAGCTCGTCGAACTCGACGAGCGCGAACTGTCTGCCCTGTGGCTGCCTGCCCACGCCGGCGAGGCCTGCCATGGCGACTCCATGCGCCTCGGCGACGGCGATGCCGGCGCGCCCCTCCAGGAGGCGCACGATTGGCTCGCGACACACGCGGTGTCCTATGCCGCCGCCAACCCCTCCTGCTGGGGCCGCATCACGCACGCCTCGCGGTCCGCCCCCTCCCCCATCGTCGTGTCGCCACAGGGCGTCGGTGACCGGATCAAGCCGGATCGCGCCGCGCTCGTGGTCGTGGACGGATTCCATCGGGCGCTCGGGTACTGGATGGCCGGGCGGCGCGACTGCCAGGCGTACGTCCCCCGCATCAGCCCGCGACAGACCTGACCGCCGGGGCGGCCCTCACCGTGGGCTTGGCCCGTCTGCCGGTCGCTCCCGGGGCTTCGGGTCGCGTGGCGTGACCCACGCGGCCGGCGGCACTCCGCGGCGGATCTCGCCGGACGACGTGACGTTGGCGCCGTCTGTCCGACGGGTCACCCAGGTGGCCGGGGGCGGGGCCACCCTCGGGCCTCCGCGGCTGTCGAACGTGCCGGGGGCCCTTCCGTCCTGGCCCACCTGGGGCGGGGCCAGTTCGCCGGGCGGCACGGCGATGATCACGAGCGTGGGCGCGTAGTAGGTCGTGACCTGCTGTACAGGCACGACGAGCGCAGCGCCCCTGTCGCCGTCGATTGCCTCCTGGTGCCTGGCACCGGTGCGGACAAGCGTCGCGATCACCCGTTCGCTGAGTCCGTCGCTCTTCAGATCCTGGATGTCGGCAAGGGTCAGCGTGAAGGGCCCGCCGTCGGCCTCGATGACGGCCATCACGAGGTCTTCGCCCAGTCCGGTCCGGTGGAGCTCGATCACGTCGCGGAGCGTCAGGTCCTGGGCCAGGGCAGCCGGAGGCAGCAGCAGGGCCAGCAGCCCCACCAGTCCTCGCAAGAGCGTGCGAGTCCCTCCCCGTGGCGTGCGAGTCATGCCCGGGGTGATGCAAGACTCGCCGCATACCCGCTTGTCCCCCTCGGGTCGCAACAGGTGTCCTGACCAGGAGTCACTTCGGTTCCTCGCGTTCGTCGATTCAGGCCGGAATGCCCAGCCGGGTGCGGGCACGGTCTTTGCGAAGGTGCTTACCGCGCCGGATCTGCCGGCGGGAGCACAAAGAACATGGAACAGCGTGTCCTCCTTGCATCTGCCCTCGTCCTTGGCTGCCTGACCGCCGCCGGGGCAGGCGGTTACATCGCCGCCCGCCAGATGGCGGCGCCGGCCGCCGAGGTGCCGGCCGGACAGGTCGCCGCGGCTCTGGAGACGAGGACCCCGGATCCCACGCAGGGCACCGTCGCTGACATCGTGCCTGCGGTGGAGGCTCCGGTACCGTCGGCCGAACCAGCGCCCGTCGCCGCGCGCGAGCCTGTCGCTGCCAGGCCATCCAGCTCGTCGACCAAGCCAGCCGTTCGCGCCTCGACGCCGCCAACCGCGGCGCCAACGTCCCCGACGGCATCGCCGCGCCCTGCAACGGCATCCGCGAGGTCCGCACCCGTTCCCGCGACACGGCGGCCCGGTGCGACACCAGGTCCTGCCCCGCGCGAGACGGCCGTGACGCCAGGTACGTCGGTGCCCGAGCAGACGACGGCCCCGTCGCAGGACACCGCGCGCCCGGAGGCGGCGCCACGCGACACGTGGCCATCGCGCGACACGACGTCGAGCCGCGACAGCAGCCAGGCCGATGACCGCTGGCCGTCGCGAGACCGCGACGCCGACTCGACGACGGCAGACGCCTCGGTGCCGAGCCGGGCGCCCGCCAACGACCCGGCGCCCCTGCCCGCGCCCGCGCGCCGGCTCGAATCCGTCACCATCCCGGCCAACGCCGTGATCGGCATCCAGGTGGAGAACGGCGTCTCGACAACGACCGCCCGCGTCGAGGATCCCGTCCGGGCCCGCGTGACCCGCGACCTCCTGTCCGGTGGTGACGTCGTGATTCCGGCCGGCTCGCGCCTGCTGGGCAATGTCACCCTCGTCGAAGAGGGCGGGCGCGTGAAGGAGCGGTCGCGCCTGGGCATCCGATTCCACACGCTCGTCCTGGCCAACGGCACCGAAATCCGGCTGCCCACGGAGACCGTCTACCGCGATGGCGAGTCGCCTGCCGGCCGCAGTGCCGCCAAGATCGGTGGCTCAGCCATCGGCGGCGCGATCCTCGGGGCCATCATGGGTGGCGGCAAGGGCGCCGTCATCGGTGCGGCGACCGGGGCCGGCAGCGGCACGGGCTGGGCGATGGCCGGCGACCGCAAGCCCGCGGAACTGCGCGCCGGGCAGTCGCTGACGGTCCGCGTCTCCGACGCCGTGACGACGCAGGTGGAGCGGTAGCGAGGGCTATACTTCGGCGGATGAGTGCCGGGCCGGTGAACTACACGCGGGTCGATGCCACGATCGCGTGCGCCGGCCACACGCCCTGGGACACGTTCCCGAAGCTCGCGGAAGAAGGATTCGCCTCGGTCGTGAACCTGCGACTCGATGGCGAAACAGGAGTCGATGGTGAGGCGGAGGCCGTGGCCGCGGCTGGCCTCCGCTACCACCACCTGCCCATGAGTCCGATTGCGCCGGACTTCGACACGGCCGAGCGCTTCCTCCAGGTTGTCGCCGATCCGGCCAACCACCCCGCGTATATCCACTGCGCCTCGGCCAACAGGGTCGGGGCCGTGTGGGCCATCAAGCGTGTCGTCCAGGACGGCTGGACGCCGCAAGCCGCCCTCGCGGAAGGGCGGGCCATCGGCCTGAAGAGCCCTGCCATGCTGGAGTTCGTGCAGCGCTTCCTCGACGCACGCGGTTGACGTCCGCTCCCGCCAGGCCGATGCCCTTCCCGCCCATCCCCCGAACCCCCGCCCCGCTGGGCGACATGCCGGCAGACGAGTTCCGCGCCGCGGGTCACGCGCTCGTGGACTGGATCGCCGAGTACCTCGAGCACGCCGGGAACTACCCCGTACTGGCGCAGGTGCAGCCGGGCGAGCTGGCTCGCCGGTTGCCGCAGGCGGCGCCCGAGCACGGCGAAGCGATCGGCGACATCCTCACCGACGTCGAACGCGTGATCGTGCCGGGGCTCACCCACTGGAACAGCCCCACGTTCTTCGGCTACTTCTCGATCTGCGCGAGTGGGCCCGGCGTGCTGGCCGAGTTCCTGTCGGCGGCCTTCAACCAGCAGGCCATGCTGTGGCGCACCTCGCCGGCGGCAACCGAACTCGAGGCCGTGACGCTCGCCTGGCTGCGGCAGTTGATGGGCCTGCCAGACGCCTTCGAGGGCGTGATCTACGACACCGCGTCGGTCTCCACGCTCCACGCCCTTGCGGCCGCGCGCGAACGGGCGCTCCGCGGCGTGCGGCGCACCGGGCTCGCCGGCCGCGACGACGCCGTGGGACTGCGCGTCTACTGCTCCGAGCAAGCCCACTCGTCCGTCGACAAGGCCGTCATCCTGCTCGGCCTGGGGCACGACGCCGTGGTCAAGGTGGCCTGCGACGAGGCCTACAGGATGGATCCGGCCGCCCTGGCCGCTGCCATGGCCAGCGACAGGGCCGCTGGTCGGAGTCCGCTGGCGGTGGTGGCCACAACCGGAACGACCTCGACGACAAGCGTCGACCCCGTGCCGGCCATCGCCGACATCTGCGAGCGGGAGGGCGTCTGGCTGCACGTCGACGCGGCGTACGGCGGGGCAGCAGCCCTGGTGCCCGAGATGAGGTGGGTGCTCGAGGGCGCCGGACGCGCCGACTCGCTCGTCGTCAACCCGCACAAGTGGATGCTCACGCCATTCGACCTGAGTGTCCTCTTCTGCCGCCACATGGACCTGCTGCGCGAGGCCTTCTCGCTGGTGCCGGAGTACCTGCGAACGAGCGAAGCGCCAGAGGTCCGGAACCTGATGGACACGGGCGTGCAGCTCGGCCGGCGGTTCCGATCGCTCAAACTCTGGTTCGTGCTCCGCTACTTCGGCGCCGAGGGGATGCGGTCGCGCATCGCGGAGCACCTGCGCCTGGCCCAGGTCTTCGCGGGATGGGTGGATGCCGATCCCGCATTCGAGCGCCTCGCACCCGTGCCCATGAGCGTCGTCTGCTTCCGGGCACGACCCGTCAGGCAACCGGGAGACGTCCCCGACGACGCGGCTGCTGTCGATGCCCTCAACGAACGACTCCTGCACGATCTCAATGCAGGTGGGCAGATCTTCCTCTCGCACACGAAGCTCGGCGGTGCGTACGTGCTTCGTCTCGCAATTGGACACGCGCGAACGACCGAGGCCCATCTGGCCATGGCGTGGGCCCTGATTCGCGAGACAGCGGCGCGCCTCGCATCCGGCACCTGAATTGCTTCGTCCAAGTCCTCGGCGATGACCAGAGCCGGTTCCACGCCCCGGGAGGGCGCCTTGATCTCCATGCGTACGCTGCTGCTGACTTCACTCTGCCTCGGTCTCCTCGCAGTTGCGCCCGCGAACGGGCAGACGACAGGGGGACTCGCGACGCCGTGGATTGGCGTCGTCACCGACACGCCGACCGATGAGAACCGCACCGTGTACGGCGGCGCCCTGGGCGCGACGGGGGCCATCGTCGGTTTCGAGGTCGATTCTCGGTTACGCGCCCAACTTCTTCGAGGTCGAGGACGAGTTCGGGGAGTTCGGCAGCAGCGGGAGCGTCACGACTCTGATGGGCAACGTGCTCGTCGGCGCCCCGCTCGGGCGTGCCCGGCCGTACGCGACCGCCGGGGTCGGCCTGATGCGGTTCAACCTCGACCTGTTCGACGTCTTCGACGGCCTGAGCCGCAACGACTTCGGCATCAACTACGGCGGGGGGCTGATGCTCTTCCTGACCGACAGCGTGGGCATCCGCGGCGACCTGCGGCACTTCCGCAGCCTTCGCGACGACGACCCGGACGACGACTTCCCCGACCCGGGCGACTTCGTGCTGGGCGACTTCACGTTCTGGCGCGCGACGGCAGGCGTGACCTTCCGCTTCTGACACGGCCGCCCGCGCCGAGGCGTGATGAAATGGGGCGCGTGTACCTCCCGCGCCGCATCACGGACATCCAGCCGCCTGTCATCCCGATCCTGGGTGAGCTGATCAGGGCCAACCCGGGCACCATCTCCCTCGGCCAGGGCATCGTGTCGTATGGCCCACCGCCTGCGGTGATCGAGGCGCTGCACGGCTTCGGCCGGCAGCCTGCCGACCACAGGTACGGCCCCGTCGAGGGGCAGCCCGACCTGCTGGCGATCCTGCGCGACAAGGTGGCGCGCGAGAACGGCCTCGTGCTGGAGGGCCGCCGCGTGATGGTGACGGCGGGCGGCAACATGGCGTTCCTCAACGCGGTGCTGGCGCTCACGGACCCCGGCGACGACGTGATCCTGCCGGTGCCGTACTACTTCAACCACGAGATGGCGCTCACGATGATCGGGTGCCGCACCGTGGCGGTGCCGACCGACGAGCGCTATCAGCTCGACCTGGCTGCGATGCGCGCGGCGATCACGCCCCGCACACGCGCCATCGTGACGGTGTCGCCCAACAACCCCACGGGCGCCGTGTACCCCGAGGCGGCCCTGCGCGCCGTCAGCGCGCTGTGTGCCGAGCACGGCCTGGTGCACATCACCGACGAGGTGTACGAGTACTTCACGTACGGCGACGCGCGCCACTACTCGCCCGGATCGGACCCGGCGAGCCGGGCCCACACCATCTCGCTCTTCTCGCTCTCCAAGGCGTACGGATTCGCGAGCTGGCGCGTCGGCTACATGGTGGTGCCCGAGGAGCTGTTCGATGCCGTCAACAAGATCCAGGACACGAACCTGATCTGCCCGCCGCTCGTCTGTCAGGCCGCGGCGGCGGCGGCCCTGCGTGTCGGCCGCGCGTACTGCGCGCCGCGTGTGGCGGACCTCGACGTCGTGCGCCGCGAGGTTCACGATGCGCTCGCGGGCATTGGCGACCTCGTGGAGGCCCCGCCGACCGACGGCGCGTTCTACGTGCTGCTGCGCGTGCGGACGACGATGGATGCGTTCACGCTGACGCGTCGCCTCATCGAGCGACACAAGGTGGCGGTGGTGCCGGGGAGCGCGTTCGGCGTCACCCACACCTGCGCGCTGCGGATTTCGTTCGGCGCGCTGGATCGCGACACGGTCGCCGCCGGCATGAGCCGCCTGGCCGAGGGGATCCGGGCCGAGGTCGGGTAGGGGGCTCGGGAGTCGGGAGTTGGGAGTTGGGAGTCGGGAGTCGGGGTAAGGCTGGCCCTTCGCGGCGGCCGTCAGGCGGCGGCGTGGCCCTGAAACACACCCCAGGCCCGGATGACGGCGCGGAGCCTTCGGGCGTGCGCCTCGAGGGCGGCGCTGTCGGCGTCCTGATGCCTGTCGGGATGCGTTTCGCGCACCAGTTGGCGATACGCGCTGCGGATGTCCTCGTCTGTCGCGGCGTCAGTGAGGTTGGCGCCGAGGCGGTTGAGCAACTGGATGGCGACGCGCTCGCGCGGCGTACGCCACCTCGGGCCACCACGCGGGGGCTCTGGCGCCGCGCCCACCGGGATCCCCGCCGCCGCAGGTGCTGCAGACACCGATTGCGGGTAGCGCTGGTGGAACGCATGCGCCCGGGCCACGCGCAGCGGCTCGAGGCGATGGACCCAGCCCGGGCTCGCGATGCGCCGCTCCGTCTGCCGGCCAGGCGCCACGGGAGGCGGCTCGCCAGCCAGCATCGAGAGCAGCACGTCGGCGAATCCGGACCGGGTGCCCATGCACAAGGATTCGGCCCGGACGGCGATCGCTTGAGCCGGGCCGCGTGGTCACGCTCCGCGGGGCTTGCGCAGGCCAGGAGGCACAGGTGTCGCCCGGCGCGGCATCGACGATCGGCCGTGATCTAGACTTCCGCATGCGCCGGCGCTCCCTCGTCGTCCCGTTCGCCTGCGGTCTCCTGCTTGCAGGCATGGCCTCCGCGCAGGCGCCGACCCCATTGGAGCCCGTGCCGTCGGCCGCCCAGCTCGCGTGGCAACGGATGGAGTTCACGGCGTTCGTGCACTTCGGGCCCAACGCCTTCACGGGGGCCGAGTGGGGATCGGGCCGCGAGCAGCCGACGATCTTCAACCCGTCACAGCTCGACGCCCGCCAGTGGGTTCGCGCGTTCAAGGCCGCCGGCATGAAAGGCGTCGTCGTGACGGCCAAGCATCACGACGGCTTCTGCCTCTGGCCGAGCAGGGAGTCCACGCACACCGTCGCGGCGAGTCCCTGGCGCGACGGCAAGGGCGACCTGCTCCGCGAGTTGTCGGACGCAGCCAGGGCCGAGGGCCTGAAGTTCGGTGTCTACCTCTCGCCCTGGGACCGCAACCACCCTGCCTACGGGACGCCCGGGTACAACGACGTGTTCGTGCGCATGCTCGAGGACGTGCTCTCGAACTACGGCGAGATCTTCGAGGTGTGGTTCGACGGCGCCAACGGCGAGGGGCCGAACGGCAAGCGGCAGGTGTACGACTGGCCGCGCTTCCACGAGGTGGTGCGCCGGCTGCAGCCCGGCGCCGTCATCTTCAGCGACGCGGGACCCGGAATCCGGTGGATCGGCAACGAGCGCGGCGAGGCGCCGCTCACCAACTGGGCGATGCTCGACCGCGACAGGTACGAGCCCGGCACGCCGCTCAGCATGGATCTGCCCGAAGGATCGGAACTCGGACGGTTCTACGTGCCCGGCGAGTGCGACGTGTCGATCCGGCCCGGCTGGTTCTGGCGCGCGGCCGAGAACGCGCGCGTGAAGTCGCCGCGCACGCTGCTGCGGCTTCACGAGGTTTCGATCGGCCGGAACTGCAACCTGCTGCTGAACGTGCCGCCTGACGACCGCGGCCTGATTCACGACAACGACGTGAAGGCGCTGGCCGGGATGCGCGATCTCGTCGATCGCGTGTACGGCGTCTCGCTCGTCCCCGCCGGCGCGCGCGCGACGGCAGCCACGTCCCGGGCGGGACACGCACCCGCGGCCGTGCTCGATGCCGACCTCGACACCTACTGGGCGCCCACCGGCGATGTCCGCACCGGGAGTGTCGTCGTCGATCTCGGCGCGCCCGTCCGGTTCGACAGGATCCGCCTGCAGGAGTACGTCGCGCTGGGGCAGCGCGTGTCGCTCTTCGAGATCGAGGCGTGGACCGGCGACGCGTGGTCGCGCATCGCCACGGGCACCACAATCGGCCACTCCCGCATCGTCGCCACAGCCGTCACGACGGCGTCGCGCCTGCGGGTGACCATTCACGACGCGCGCGGCGTGCCGACGATCGCGTCGGTCTCGCTGCACGACTCGTCGCGGGCCAGCGCCGCCGCACCGGCCGATCCGCAGGCACACCCATGAACAGACGCCAACTGCTGCAGTCCCTCGTCGCGACGCCTGTCGCGGCCTCGTTCGCCTCACGCACGGCCGCAGCCGCGCAGGGTCAGGCATCAACCGGTGGCGTCGCCGAGCGCGTGATCGTCATCTCGCTCGACGGCGTGCGCACCCAGGAGATGTTCGGCGGGCTCGACACGACGATCCTGCGGCACGTGCTCGGTCCGAAGACGAAGGCCGAGGACCACCCGATCTACAAGGCCTACTGGCGCGAGACGCGCGAGGCGCGCCGCCAGGCGCTCATGCCGTTCCTGTGGGGCACGCTTCTCGCAAAGCACGGCTCCATCGTCGGCGATCACGTCGCGGGCAGCGTGATGCGGCTCGGGAACACGCACCGCTTCAGCTATCCGGGGTATGCCGAGTTGATGACCGGCATGCCGCATGACGCGGTCATCGACAGCAACGACAACAGGCGCTACCCGTTCGAGACCGTGCTGCAGTTCCTGCGGCGCGAGTTCGGCGCCACGCGCGAGCAGGTGGCGTGCTTCGGGTCGTGGGACGTCTTCACGTCCATCGCCTCGTCTCGCGACGACGATGTCTACACGAACGCCGGGTACCAGGCCTACGACGTGCCCGACCCGCGCATGCAGGCGTTGAGCGCCGCGCAGACCCAGACGGTGCCGGGCTGGGACACGGCGCGCTACGACCACTACACGTGGCAGTTCGCGCTGGACCACCTCGTACGGCACCAGCCGCGGGCGCTGTGGATCGGCCTCGACGAGACCGACGACTGGTCGCACGTCAAGAACTACGTGCGCGTGATCGAATACCTGCACCGCGTCGACGGCTGGCTGGCGGGGCTCTGGCAGGTGATCGAGTCGACGCCGGCGTTCCGCGGGAAGACCGCGCTCATGATCGTCACCGATCACGGCCGCGGCAACACCGTCGAGGACTGGCACAGCCACGGCAAGGACGTGGAGGGCGCGCAGGACGTGTGGGCCGTCGTCGCCGCACCGAACTGGCCGGCGCGAGGCGTGTGGAAGGCGGGGCATCCCCCTGCGTCGCAGAGCCAGGTGGCGGCGACAGTCGCGTCGCTCGTCGGGAAGAACTGGGGTGCTGCCTCGCCCGGCGCGGGCAAGCCGCTTGCGCCGGCGGGGTAGGCGGGGCTCGGGTCTCGGGGCTCGGGAGTTGGGAGTTGGGAGTCGGGAGTTGGGAGTCGGGAGTTGGGAGTCGGGCAGTCGAAGGGGGAAGGTGAAAAGCCGCGAAGTCGAGAAGACAACGCGGCGGGGGCCTGAATCAGTCCTCGGGCTCGCCGCCGAGCCCGAGGCGGCGGCGCTTGAGGTACAGGCCCTTGCGCGTGATGCCGAGCAGGCGCGCCGTGTCTGCCTGGTTGTTGCGTGAGAGCTGCATGGCGCGCGCGATGGCCGCGCGTTCGAGATCGTCGGTGGCGTCCTGCAGCGGGCGATCGAGGTGGATGCGCACGGTTGCGCCATCGGTGGCCGTCGTCGGCGCGGGCGTGGATGGAGGCTGTCGAATGGCCGGCGACAGGTGGCTCACGTCGACGAGTTCGTCTTCGTCGCACAGCGCGACGATGCGCTTCAGTTCGTTCGTGAGTTGGCGCACGTTGCCTGGCCAGTCGTAGGCCGACAGCCGTTCGAGCGCCTGCGGCGTGAGTTGGGGGATCAGCTTGCCGGCCGCCTTGGCGTGCGTCGTCAGGAAGTGGTTGACGAGCGTGGGGATCTCCTCGCGGCGGTCGCGCAGTGGCGGGATCGTCAGCGACACGACGTTGAGCCTGTAGTAGAGGTCTTCGCGGAATCGGCCCTGTCGGACGAGGTCTTCGAGTCTCGCATTCGTGGCCGCGACGATGCGGACGTCCACGTGCTGAGGCCGTTCCCCGAGCGGCTGGATCTCGCCGCTCTCGAGGAAGCGCAGGAGTTTGGGCTGGAGATCGGCGTCGAGTTCTCCGATCTCGTCGATGAAGAGCGTGCCGCCTTCGGCTTCGCGGATGAGTCCCTTTGCGTCGTTCACGGCGCCCGTGAACGACCCGCGTCTGTGGCCGAATAACTGACCCTCCAGCATGTCGCGCGGCACGGCCGACACGTTGAATGGGATGAAGCGCCGCTGCGAACGCGTCGACAGGTCGTGCAGCTCCTGCGCGACGATCTCCTTGCCCGTCCCCGTCTCCCCGGCTATGAGGACTGGGAGGTCGCTCGGCGCCACGCGGCGGATGGTTGACAGCAGTCGTTTCATCTCACTGGAGATGTAGAGGCCGCCCCGGCGGGCTGGTTCTACGTCAAGTTTCCCACGACAATACTTGTCGCTTGGCCTCGGCGTCAGCCCGTACTGCAGCTGCCGCCAGCCGCAGCACTCTGAGGATGTGCGCCACGGTCTCTCGAGAGGTGGGGTCCTGCAGCGAATGCACGCTCAGGACAAATGTGTCGGTGCCGACCGTGCCCAGCGCAACTTCGCAGTCGGCCTCGGGGAAGGCAGTTGGTCTCTGAATCACCTGGGCGTCATCAATCACTCGCATTCGCTTTAGAAGCCTGACGACCTCTGCCGCCGCAAGATGCGGTTGAGGCAGCAGACCGCAGACAAACGCGAGGCTCTCAGCCAACTCGAAGTGAAGGCGATGCTTCCGTGTCGACAACTGGCCGCCCACCGGCCACTGGCCATTCTCAAGGGTCTCTTGCAGCGCAACCGTCTGCCGTGCATTGAAGCGATCGCCTGAGGCGTTAAAGACCCGGCCAGCCCGCCGACACTCCGTCACGAACCTGCGTCGGTCGCCGTCCCTACTGGCTCGGACCGCGCGTGCGCGCGCCAGCAGTCCCAAAACCTCAGCACTGGGAACTCTCAACTGCTCGACCACGCTGACCATGTCGGCATCAGCTGCATGGCAATCGCCTAGGGCGCAGAGCACCTCTGCCCTTAACAGGGTGACCTTCGCCCAGCTGACTGCGTCCCCCCGGGATTCGGCCGCAGTACGCGCCTCCGATAGGACTGAGTGTGCTGCGAGCAATCTGCCGTTGCGTCTCGCCAGAGCAGCGCGAACCGGAGCTGAGTCAACCATGAGCAGCGTGGTGCTACTGAAGGTCGTAATGAGTGACTCAATCTCCTCCACTGCACCTGTTGCAGCGTCGATCTCGCCCAACTCAAGTCCACGTTTGCCAGTGTGTCGAGGAGGGCTCCTCTTGCAAGCGAGACGCTCGGGACGGCTCCGAGTGATGCAGTTGCGAGGGCCTTAGCCTTGGTCAGATCGCCGCGGCGGCACTCAAGGAAGGCCAAGTTCGCTTGAGCCGCAGCCTGCAGGGATTGCAGGCCATTGGCCTCTGCCAGGTTCCAAGCCGATCGGGCCCACTTGGCGGCCTCGTGGTTCCGGGCCAATAGGTACTCGGCTCCGGACAGGGCCAGCCGCGCGAATGTTTCGATTGAAGCGTTGGGCTCGGGTTCGAGCAGAGCGAGTGCCGAACGCAGTTCAAAGGTTGCTAGATTCGGCAGGCTCCGTTGCGCGTGTGCTTGTCCGACGCGAGCATGGAGCGCCGCCATCAGTTGGCCATCGCCACATCTGAGGACGGCCCGTTTAGCACCTTCGAGAGCGTGTTGGCTCTCAGCCAAGCCACGATGGCTGGCGAGAAGTGTGAAGCGCGATAGAGATGCGAGGGCAACCTGCTCGTGCTCGTCTGAGGACTCACCCTCAAGCGATGCTCGCGCGAGATCGCCAGAGACATCGTCGACATTGCCAGAGGCCCCCAGCAATTCACCCTGAACCCTGAGTGCAAAAAGTCGGTGGGCCGGGTTCGCGACGTCACCCGGCAGCGATGAGAGCGCCGCATGAGCCTGCGCTACGTTGCCAGCCTGTCGATGGACATCGGACAGCAGGAGTGCGCGGACGGCAGTCGGCAGATCGCATGCGTGGAGCAGTCGCAGGCACGCGATGGCGTCTCCCGATCGAAGGGCACGCCGGAGCGAAACCGGGTAGCTTGAACGGCACGAGAGTGCTGCAGAGTCTACAGCACTCGCTTGGGGTTAATCTCCTTGTATCTCAGTCGCCCCACACCAGCGTGTCACCCCAGCACCAGCGTGTCACCCCACACCAGCGTGTCGCCCCACACCAGCGTGTCACCCCACACCAGCGTGTCGCCCCACACCAGCGTGTCACCCCACGCCAGCGTGTCACCCCACACCAGCGTGTCACCCCACACCAGCGTGTCGCCCCACACCAGCGTATCACCCCACACCAGCGTGTCGCCCCACACCAGCGTGTCGCCCCACACCAGCGTGTCACCCCACGACCAGCGTGTCACCCCACACCAGCGTGTCGCCCCACACCAGCGTGTCACCCCACACCAGCGTCTTCGCGTCGACCCTGGCGGCGAAGGTCAGGCCGCTGCGGTCGATCGACTCGCCGGCGATCTCCGTGTATGGCAGATTCTGAAAACCGAGTCGGGCAGCCGACACTGCCGACGCGACGTTGATTGCGCCCGCGCCGGCCTTCCGCTGCGCCCGCACCGGGCACGCGCTGCGACGTGAGCTGCAGCACCGCCTTGACCTGGTACGGCTTGAGCGCGGGGTTGGCCTGCAGCACGAGCGCCGCCGCGCCGCTGACCATCGCCGCCGCCATGCTCGTGCCGGAGAGCCGCTGATAGAGCGTGGCGCCGCCGCCTGTCAGCACCGCGTCGGCCTTGCCCGCGAGCGTGCTGTTCTGGGCACCCGCCGAGACGATGCGCCGGCCGGGCGCCGCGAGGTCGGGCTTGAGGAACCCGTCGATCGCCGTCAGGCCCCGCGAACTCCAGTCCGTGACGCGGTCGTCGCTGCGCGCCGCCGTGCCCATCGTGTCGACCGCGCCCACGGTAATCGCCGACGGCGCGTTGCCCGGCGACGTGATGCCGTCGCGAACCCGCGTGCCGTCGGGCAGCGTGCCCCAGTTGCCCGCCGACGCCACGACGACGAGTCCCGCGCGGCTCGCGCGCTCGACCGCCTGCACCAGCGGGTCGTCCACCCAGCTCTCGAGCACCGGACGGCCGAGCGACAGGTTGATCACGCGCAGACCGTAGGCGTCCTTGTTGGCCATCGCCCACTCGATGGCCGCAATGACGTCACTCGTCGTGCCGCGCCCGCTCGCGTCGAGCACCCGCAGGTTCACCACGTGCGCACCCGGAGCCACGCCGCTGAACCGGCCCGCGCCCGTCGTGACGCTGCCGGCTGCGATGGCGGCGACGTGCGTGCCGTGCCCGTAGCCATCCAGGCCGCGCAGCCGCGGCTGCACGAAGTCCACCGACGCCACGACGCGTCCGCGCAGCGCTTCGTGGAACGCCGCCATCCCCGAGTCGATGATTGCGATGCCGACGCCCTCTCCCGTCACGCCGGCGAGACCCAGCAGGCCAGCCCACGCCTGATCCGCACCGAGCGCCGTGACCTCCGTCGCCATGTGCGCCGATACCAGGGCGTCGTCGGCAACCGACTGGACCGACGGGTCCGACGTCAGGCGCAGCAGCGCCGCCGCGTCGTCCACGCGCAGCACGCCGCCCGACCCGAGCACCTTCTCCACTGTCAGGCCGTGCCGCACGGCCAGGTCGCGCACCTGCTCGCTGGTGCCCGCCACGATCACGCTCCGCGACTGCCCGGCGCCGATCTTCTCGGCGAGCCCGCGCGACAGGCGGGCCTTGTGCCCGTCGGCCCGCAGCGGGGTCGAGAGGGCCAGCATCGCGAAGGCGATGGACACCCAGACCACTGTGCGGGCGACGGTGGCGCGGGCGGGGCGCGGGTTGGACGGGCGACGGCAAGACATCGTACGAGCTCCAGAAAAGCGTGGGGGGAGAACCACCGGGATTTCCGCCTTCCCGGGTGCCGTGGAACGAGGCGGCACCCATGAGCGACGGAGATCCGACGTGTGCACCTAATTCACGTGCCGTGCCATGTGGCCGAATGAGCGATCTGGGACGTCAGGAAGACCTGTCCTGACCGGCCCTGCAGTGGCGGGATGCGACGGCCGACACACGATCAGGCGCAAACTCGACGGACAGCCATTTGAGACCTCATCCATCAGCTCAGCCATTGCGGATCTCGCTGTCGAGTGTCGATCGGTCAAGATCTTGGCCGGTCCAGCCAAGGAGTTGTCCGCCCGCATGAAACGTCTCGCCGGGATCCTGCTCGTCGTTCTGGTCGTTGTCGCCGGCCTGTTTCTCTTCCTCGGGCGGCGGGATGGCGGGACCGGATCATCACGAGCGGTCGAGCTGGTCGCGACGCTGCGCTCCGAGCCGCGCAGCCTCAACCGCCTGCTGGCCGGCGACCGCGCGTCGCTCGTCGCGAGCCAACTCATCCATGAGCCGCTCGTCCGGTTGAACCACGCGACGCAGGCCATCGAGCCCGCGCTGGCCGAGTCGTGGACCGTGGCCGACGCTGGCCGACGCGTGAGGCTCACCCTCCACCCCAACGCCCGCTTCAGCGACGGCACCGCCGTCACGGCCGGCGACGTCGTCTTCTCCCTCGAGGCCGCCCACGACGAGCGCGTCGGCAGCCCGCTGGCCGACAGCCTGCGGGTGGCCGGAGCGCCCATCACAGCGAAGGTGGTGGACGATCGGACCGTGGAACTCGACTACCCGGCCCCCTACGGGCCGGGCCTGCGCCCCCTCCACGGTCTCCCGATCCTGCCGCGCGCGCGGTACGCGAGCCTGGTGGCCAGCGGGACGCTCGGCACCGCCTGGACGCCAGACGCGCCCCCCGCGGGCATGGTCGGCGCGGGACCGTTCATCCTGGAGCGGCACGAGCCTGGCGTCGCCCTGCACCTGGTGCGCAACCCGCACTACTGGCGCACGACAGACGATGGCGCGCACCTGCCGCGTGCCGGGAGGCTGCGCCTCGACATCGTGCCGTCGCAGGACGCGGAGATGCTGCGCCTGCGCGACGGTCAGGCCGACGTCATCACGGCCGAACTGCGCCCTGACGACCTGCCCGAAGCGCGCACGCTCGCGGCCCAGGGGCGGCTGCAGCTCTTCGAACTCGGCCCGTCGCTCGAGACCGACATGCTCTGGTTCAACCTGGCGCCGACGGCGCCAGGCGGCGATCGGCGCGCGTGGCTCCGACGACGGGAACTGCGCGAGGCCATCTCCCACGCCGTCGATCGAGCCAGCTTCATCAACGCCGTCTACCGCGGCGCCGCAGTGCAGGTGGCAAGCATGATCACGCCGGGCAATCGCGCGTGGCACGCCGCCGACCTCGCGCCGCGCCCGTACTCGACCGAGATGGCGGGTGACCTGCTCGATCGCATCGGCGTGCGCGACCGCAATGGTGACGGCGTGCGCGAGGACATCTACAACCAGCCGGCCGCCTTCACCCTGCTCGTGCAGCAGGGACACACGATCCGCCAGCGCGCCGCGCTCGTGCTCCAGGAAAACCTCGCGAAGGTCGGCCTGCGGATGGAGATCGCGAGTCTCGACGCGCGCGGCCTCCAGCAGCGGCTCGTCGACGGCAGCTACGAGGCCATGTATCACGCGCTGCCGGGGTCGGACACGGACCCCTCGGGGTTGATGGAGTTCTGGCTCTCGTCGGGCCGCTTCCACCTGTGGAATCCCGGGCAGGCCTCCCCGGCCACGCCGTGGGAGCGCGAGGTGGACGACCTCATGACGCGTCAGCTGTCGATGACCGACCCCGGGGAGCGCCGTCAGGCCGTCGTGCGGGCGCAGACGCTGCTCGATGCCGAACTGCCCATCATCGTCTTCGCCGCGCCGCGGGTGACGATCGCCACGAGCGGGCGCCTCGTCCACGTCGCGCCAGGACTGCTCGCCCCCCAGGTGCTCTGGAACGCCGCCGCCATCGGCGTGCGCTAGGCCATGCGTCGCGCGCTCGCGGGACGGATCGCCTTCGCGCTCGCCCTCGTCGTGGTGGCCTTCATCGGGGCGTTCGTGCTCACGGCACTCGCGCCCGGCGACCCGCTCGACGACGGGTTGCGATCGAGCGCGTCGATGGCCGCCGAACGCGCCAGGCTGGGCCTCGACAGGCCGGTGCTCGTGCGCCTCGGCGAGCGGCTCGCGAAGCTGGCGACGCTGGACCTCGGAACGTCGCTCCGCTACGGCCAACCCGTGCTCACGCTCGTCGCCCAGCGCACGGCATCGACCCTGTGGGCCGGTGCGGTCGCGCTGGTCCTCGCCCTCGCGATCGGCGTTCCGGCCGGCGTCATCGGCAGCCAGTCGCACTCGACGATGGTGCGACGCGGCATTGCGGCCGTCGCCGATTCTCCTGCTGTCGCTCCCGGCCCTCGTCGTCGCACTCGTCCTGGCGGTCCTGGCGTCAGGGATCGGAATGCCGTCGTTCCTCGTGATGGTGATCGCGCTGGCCCTGCCTGCGGCGGCCGTGATCGAACGGCTCCAGTCGCGGGCCATGGACGTCGTCGCGCGGGAGCCGTGCCTGCAGGCAGCGCGCGCCCGCGGAATCCCGCGGGTGACCCTCACCTGGCGCCACGCCTGGCCGCTGTCGCTGCCCGCTGTGTTCGGCGTTGTCGGCGTCCTCGCCGGACATCTCCTGAGCGGCGCGCTCGCCATCGAGCTGGTGACCGCCCGCAGCGGCCTCGGTCTCCTGACCTACGAGGCCCTGATGGCGCGCGACTTCGACCTGGCCGCCGGTTGCGCCGCGGCGGCGGCGCTGATCGTCGGGACGGCCACACTCGGCGCCGACGTCCTGCAGACCTGGATCGATCCGCGGAGCGCGGGCTCGTGACCACCGCTCGCGCCGCAGGCGCGATGCTCCTGACCCTCGTCCTGCTGTCCGCGCTGAGTGCGCCCTGGCTCGCCACGAGCGACAGCTCGAGCCAGCATCCGGACCTCGCCCTCGCGCCGCCGTCGCTGCACAGACGGGTGCTGGTCGAGCGGCTTCCACCAACCTACAGGACGCTGGACGAACGGCTGCCGCTGGACTGGTTCTCGGGGCGGCTCGTCAGCAGCCGGGACGCGGACGAACCCCTGCTGCCCCTTGGCAGCGACTCGCTCGGGCGCGATCAGTGGACCCGCCTGCTGCACGGCGCCCGGCTGTCGCTCGGACTCACCCTCGCGGGCGTCGTCGGGGCCGTGTCGATTGGGGTCCTCGCCGGACTGATCGCCGGCAGGCGCGAAGGCTGGCTCGAGACGGCCCTCATGCGCGTGGCCGACCTCTTCATCGCCTGGCCGGCCCTGTACGTCGTGCTCGTCCTGCGCGCGGCACTGCCCCTGTCCCTGCCGTTCGCCACGCTGTTTGCGCTGATGGCGACGGTGCTGACGCTGGCCGGCTGGCCCATCGTCGCGCGCGCCGTGCGCGCCGTGACCGCCTCCGAACGTGCGCGGGAGTCGGTGCTCGCCGCGGAGGCGGCGGGCGCCTCCCCTGGATGGGCGATCAGGCGCCACCTGCTGCCGGCGGCCCTTCCCGTGATCGCCACACAGGCGCTGCTGCTCGTCCCGGCGTTCATCCTCGCCGAGGCCACGCTGTCGTTCGTCGGCCTCGGGTTTTCCGAGCCGACTCCCTCCTGGGGCACGATGCTGCGCGAGGCTTCGAACCCGTTCACGCTCAGGCACGCGCCGTGGCTGCTGGCGCCAGCGGCCGCCATCGCCCTCGTCACGCTGGCGGTCAACCTCCTCGCCGAGAGGAGGTAGGGCGGCGTGTCCCCACGCCGCCGCTGTCGAGAGCGGCGCGGTCGGAGACCGCGCCCTACCTTCTACCTTCTACCTTCTGCGTTCTGCGTTCTGCGTTCTGCGTTCTGCGTTCTGCGTTGAATACAATGCTCCCATGCTCCGCGGCGTCTTCCCTCCGCTGCCCACTCCGTTCACCGATGACGAACTGGACGAGGGCGTTCTGCACGAGACGGTCACCTCCCTCATGGAGACCCGGCTCTCGGGTCTCCTCGTGCTCGGCACCAACGGTGAATCGTTCCTCGTCGAGCCCGGCGAGGCCGACCGCATCGTGCGGATCGCCCGCGACGCGATGCCGGCGGGACGCCTGTTGCTCGCCGGCACGGGGTGCGACTCGACACGCGCCACTGTCGATGCCTGCCGGCGCGCTGGCGATCACGGCGCGACCCATGCGCTCGTGCGGCCGCCGACGTCGTATACGCGCTTCATGACGCAGGACGTCCTGATGGACCACTACGAGCGCGTGGCCGACGCGAGCCCGATCCCCGTGCTCCTCTACAACCAGCCGGCGGTCTTCGGCGCCGAGTTGGCAGCGCCCACGATCGCGGGCCTGGCGCGGCACGACAACATCGTCGGCCTCAAGGACTCGAGCGGCAACATCGTGCACGTCACCGACGTGCTCGCCCGCGTGCCCGACGACTTCAGCGTGTTGACGGGCGTGGCGGCGATGACGTACGCCGCGCTGCTCAGCGGCACCACGGGCAGCATCGTGGCCGTGGCCAACGTGACGCCGAACCTCTGCGTCGAGTTGTTCGACTACGTGATGACGGGCCAGTTGCACAAGGCGCTGGCGCTGCAGCGAGCCCTCGCGCCGCTCGCCAGGGCCGTCACGGTGCAGTACGGCGTCGCCGGCCTGAAGGCCGCCATGTCGCTGGCAGGCTATCGCGGTACGTCGCCGCGGCTGCCGCTCGAATCCGTGAACGCGCAGGTGGTCGACGAGATCCGCGGCCTGATCCGGCACCTGGAGCTCTTCACCGGATGGGCGCTGCTCGACCGCGGCGGACGTCCCGACGCGCCACCGGAGGAGTTGCCGGCGTGAGCGCCCCTGGCATCACGCGGCGGTGCCTGGCAGTCTGCGCGTGCACCCTGGCGGCGAGCATTGGCGCCGGATGGCCGACGTTCCCCGCTGCCCGCGCGAGCGCGGAACGGTTGGCCCGGCAGCCGGATGCTGCGCCGGACGCGCGTCAGTTGCGCGTGCTGACGTTCAACATCCACCACGCAGAGGGCCTCGACGGCAGGGTCGATGTCGAACGCATCGCCGGAATTGCCCGCGACTCGAAGGCGGACGTCGTGGGACTGCAGGAGGTGGACCGGGGCGTCGAGCGATCAGGACGACGCGACCTGCTGAAGGAGATCGCGGACCTCGCCGGCATGCGGTTCGCGTTCGGCAAGAACATCGACCACCAGGGCGGTGACTACGGCAACGCCCTGCTCACGTCGCGGCCGATCGTGTCGGAGGGCAACAGGCTGCTGCCGACGACGGATGGCGGAGAACAGCGGGGTGTGCTTCAGGTGGTGATCGACGTCGACGGGACGAAGGTGCTGGTGCTGACCACACATCTCGACCATCGTCGGGGAGACGTGGATCGCGCGGCGAGCGCGGACGCGATGGTGGAGATGATCGCCGCATGGGGCGACGGCCCCATGATTGCCATGGGGGACTTCAACGACGTGCCGGGCAGCCGCACGTGGCTGCGGCTGACGACAGGACTGACCGACGCGTGGGCCGCCGTGGGCAAGGGGGAGGGCTTCACGATTCCCGTGCGGGCCCCCACCCGGCGCATCGACTGGATCCTCGTGCGTGGCCTCGAGCCTGTGTCGGCAGAGGTGATCCGGACCGAGGCCTCGGACCACCTCCCGGTGCTCGCGACCCTGCGGTTGCCGACCGCAAGGTAGGGGCGACCTCGCTCAGTGCGCCATCTTGATGGCGGTGAGGGTCAGCACCTTCTTGCCGTCCTTCTCCACCACGTCGCCCGTGGCCTCGACCTTGTGGCCCGCGAACTCGATGAGCTTCTCGTTCTTGTTCTCGGTCCAGGCGCCGACGACCTCGTAGATGGCCGCATCGCTGGCCACGGCCAGGGGCGACCCCTTCTTGGCGCAGGCGGCAGCGCAGTCGGAATGATCCGTGCTCGTCGCCTTGGCCGTGCCCTGTTTGGTGTTGCACATCACGTCGACGAGCACGCCCGTGACGGTCTTGGTCTCGGCCGACAGGCCCGTACCGAACACGAAGGTCGCCGCGGCGACGCCCAGCATGAACTTCCGCATGTCTCTCTCCCTGTATCGGCCTGGCGCACGCATGCCGGTCCCCCGGGGAGCGGCGCCGACCGCACGTTCCTCGCGGACTCCCGGACCGCCCGGAAGTCACCGCAGGACTTGTCTGTAACGGCCTACCATGCGTACGGTCGGCCTGTTTTGTCAACTCGGACGCGTTGACAGCCCGCTCCGTCCCCGGCTACCCTGAGCGGGTCATGGCGTGCCGCAGCCAGCACCATCACCATCACCACCATGCCCACGCCTGTGGGACCGGTGATGGCCTGCGCGCTTGCTGAACACGTCGTTCGCGACACCCGAACAACAGCACGCCCCCTGCAGCCTCGCTGGTCTCACCGGCGGGGCTTTCGTGTTTTCAGGGGCGATTTTCGAGGAATGCGGGATGGACTTCGAGAAGTTTCACGGGCTCGTGCCCGCGGTGGTGCAGGACGATGGCAGCAACGAGGTGCTGATGGTGGGCTTCATGAACGAGGAGGCGCTGCGCCGCACCAGGGAGACCGGGTTCGTCACGTTCTTCAGCCGCACCCGCAACACGTTGTGGATGAAGGGCGAAACGTCCGGCAACCGGCTCAAGGTCGTCCGCCTGCTCACCGACTGCGACAACGACACGGTGCTGGCCCGGGTGCAACGCCAGGGCGACGGCAACGTCTGCCACCTGGGCACCGTCAGCTGCTTCAGTGAGGAGGTGGCCTGATGCCGCCCCTCCGCCTTGGCATTCCGAAGGGATCGCTGCAGGACTCCACCGTGCAGCTCTTCGCCCGCGCCGGCTGGAACATCTACGTCAGCACCCGGTCCTACTTCCCGGGCACGGACGACAGCGAACTGGAGTGCATGCTCATCCGCGCCCAGGAGATGGCCCGATACGTGGCCGACGGCGTGCTCGATGCCGGCCTCACGGGGCAGGACTGGATCGCCGAGCAGTTGATCGCCTCGCGCGCCGAAGTCGTTCCCGTCCAGGAACTCGTGTACTCCAAGCAGAGCTTCGGCACCGTCAAGTGGGTGCTTGCCGCCCCTGAGGACTCGCGCTTCAGGGTCGCAGAAGACTTCGCCGGGTGCACGATCGCCACCGAACTCGTGCGGGTCACCGAGCGGTACTTCAAGGAGAAGGGCGTGGACGTCACCGTCGAGTTCTCCTGGGGCGCCACGGAGGTGAAGCCCCCCGTGCTCGCCGACGGCATCGTCGAGGCCACGGAGACGGGGTCGACGCTGCGCGCCAATCGCCTGCGGATCATCGACACGGTGATGGAGTCCAAGACGCAGCTCATCGCCAACCCGGCGGCCTGGGCTGACGAGTGGAAGCGGACCAAGATCGAGAACATCGCGCTGCTGCTCCGCGCCGCCATCGAGGCCCAGGGACGCGTCGGACTGATGCTCAACGTGAAGCGCGACGGACTCGCCCGGCTGCTCGAACTCGTGCCGGCCCTGCGCAGGCCGACCGTGTCGTCGCTCAGCGACGCGGACTGGGTGGCCGTGAACACGGTCATCGAGGAACGCACCGTGCGCGACATCGTGCCGAAGCTGAAGGCCGCCGGAGCCGAGGGCATCGTCGAGTACCCCCTGAACAAGATCGTGATGTGAGCATGCTGCCGATCCTCGAGTCCACCGACACCCGGGCGCTGCGACGCCTGCTGGATCGCACGCCCGACGATCACGGCCGCCTCGAGCCGGCAGTCCGCGACATCCTCGCCGACGTCCGCGCCGGCGGGGACCGCGCGCTCATCGCGCTGGCGAAGAAGTTCGACCGGCTCGAGGGACCGATCGAACTCTCGCCCGCGGAGATCCACGCCGGTGCCGCGGAGTGTCCTCGCGCCATCAGGGCCGCCATCAGGAAGGCCGCGCGGAACATCGCGGCAGTGGCCCGGGCACAGGTTCCGCCCGCCTGGACGCGGCAGGTCGCCCCCGGCGTGACGGTGTCGCAGCGCGTCGTGCCGCTCGAGCGCGTGGGTTGCTACGTCCCCGGCGGGCGATATCCGCTTCCCTCGTCCCTGCTGATGGCCGCGGTCACGGCGCGCGCCGCGGGCGTCCCCGAGGTCATCGTCGCCTGCCCGCGCCCTGACGCCGCGGTGCTGGCTGCCGCCGTCGAAGCCCGCGTCGACCGGGTCTTCCGTCTGGGAGGCGCCCAGGCCATCGCGGCCATGGCGTACGGCACGAAGAGCGTGCCGCGCGTCGACAAAATCGTGGGCCCCGGCAATGCGTACGTCGCGCTCGCGAAGGCGCTCGTCGCCCGGGACTGCGCCATCGACTTCTTCGCGGGCCCGAGCGAGATCGTGGTGGTCGCCAGGGCCGGGACGCCGGAGTGGATCGCGGCGGACCTGCTCGCGCAGGCCGAGCACGACGTGGACGCCCGGGCCATCTTCCTCACGCCGTCGCGTCGTCTGGCTCGCCAGGTGGCCAGGGCCATCGACGCGCAGCTCGCTGGCCCCGACGCCCAGGGCACGCCGGCGGCCGAGTCGCTCGCGCGCAACGGCGCCATCGTGGTGACCAGGACGATCGAAGAAGCCGCGGCGCTGGCCAACAGGATCGCGCCCGAGCACCTCGTCGTCGACGCGAAGGACGTGGCCGCGATGATCCCCGTCGCCGGGTCCATCTTCATCGGCGACTGGACCGCGCAGGCCGCGGGCGACTACGCGATCGGATCCAATCACGTCCTGCCCACGAGCGGCGCCGCGCGCTTCCGCGGCGGTCTGCATGCCTGGGACTTCGTGCGTGTCTCCAGCGTGCAGCAGCTCACGAAGCAGGGCGTGGCCCTCGTCGGCCCGACGGCCGCGACGCTGGCAGACGCCGAAGGCCTGAAACTCCACGCGGCCTCGATCCGCGCCCGTCTGGGCGTACCGCCGAAGACAGGGGTGGTTCCCCGGGTGGCCCGACCACGAAAGGCACGCCGATGAGCCCCGAGGTGCGGGAGGACAGGGACCGCTCCCCGAGCAGCCCGCGGGAAGACGCGATGACGGCCGGCGCGCCCGACGCGTACGAGTACGACCGCGCGGACGCCCCCGCCGATGCCCTGCGGCTGCACCTCAACGAGCACACGGGCGGCTGCTCACCCGCCGTGATGGAGGCCATCGCACGCGTCACGCGGGAGTCCATCGCGAAGTACCCCGACTACTCGTCGGTGACCGGGGCTGTGGCGAGGCATTTCGGCGTACCCGCCTCGCGCGTGCAGCTGACCAACGGCCTGGACGAGGGCATCTTCGCTGTCGCGATTGCACAGCTCCGCTCGCCGTCAGGTGTCGCTGCCGGCCCCCCAGATGTGGCTGCCCGCCCCCCAGGCGTGGCTGCCGGCCCCCCAGATGTAGCTGCCGGACTTGTCCGGCAGCCTCCGCGCGGGACAAGTCCCGCGCCTACGAATGCGGGGGCTCAGCCTGCACGCGGGACAAGTCCCGCGCCTACGAATGCGGGAGCTGAGCCTGCGCGCGGGACAAGTCCCGCGCCTACGAACGCGGGGGCTCAGCCTGCACGAGGGACAAGTCCCGCGCCTACGGATGCGGTGATTCTCGAGCCGGCGTTCGGGATGTACGCCGACGCCGTGGACGCCGTGGGCGGCACCGTCGTGCGGGTCATGCCTGGCCCGGGGCTCTCGCTCGATTGCGAGGCCATCGCCGCAGCCGTCACGCCGCGGACGGGCGCGCTGTTCGTGGCGTCGCCGGGCAACCCGAGCGGCATCTCGCTGACGCACGACGAGATCACGTGGCTCGCATCGCTGCTGCCCCCTGGCGCCCTCCTGCTGCTCGATGAGGCCTACGTCGAGTTCGGCGGCGAGAGCTTCATCCCGCACCTCGACGACTGGCCCAGTGTCGTCGTCGGCCGCACGTTCGCGAAGGCGTACGGGCTGGCCGGCATGCGCGTCGGGACGCTCGTGGCGCGCGAGGACGTCATGGTCCGCCTCCGGCGCGTGCTGCCGCCCTACAGCCTCAATGTGTTCGCCGTGGCAGCGCTCGAGGCGGCACTCGACGACCGCGCGTACATGGATGCCTATCGCGTCGAGGTCGCCGAGTCCAAGCGCCTCCTGTACGCGGCGTGCGAGCGGTGGGGCCTGCCGTTCGTGCGCAGCGACGCCAACTTCGTGCTCGTGCAGGCCGGCGACTGGCGGCAGGCGCTGCTCGACGGCCTCCAGGCGCGGAACATCTACATCCGTGACCGACACCAGCAGCCGGGCTGCGAGGGCTGCGTGCGCGTGACGACAGGCCTCGTGGCCCACACCCGGGCGTGCATCGACGCCATGGAGGAGATCCTGTGCGGAAGGGCGTGATCAAGCGGCACACGCGCGAGACGAAGATCGACATCGCGCTGGGCATCGAAGGCAAGGGCCGGTACGACGTGCGCACCGGCATCCGCTTCTTCGATCACATGCTGGAGCTGTTCACCCGCCACGGCGCGTTCGACCTGACGCTGTCGGCCGACGGCGATCTCGACGTCGACCAGCACCACACGGTCGAGGACGTGGGCATCGCGCTCGGCGAGGCCTTCACGCAGGCGCTGGGCACGAAGGTCGGCATCAACCGCGCCGGGTACTTCCTGATGCCCATGGACGAGACGCTGGCGATCGCGGCCGTGGACCTCAGCGGACGCCCGCACGCTGTCGTCGATCTCGGCGTGAGGGTGCGCGTCGTCGGCGATCTGCAGGTCGAGTTGCTGCACGACTTCTTCGAGGGCTTCGCGCAGGGCGCGCGCGCCAACGTGCACGTGAAGGTCATGTACGGACGCTCGAGCCATCACCGCATCGAGGCCGTCTTCAAGGCGTTTGCCCGGGCCATGCGCGTGGCCTGCGCGAAGGACAAGCAGCTCGCGCGCATGCTGCCGAGCACGAAGGGTCTGCTGTGATCGTCGCGCTCATCGACTACAAGGCCGGCAACCTGACGTCGGTGCGCAAGGCGCTGACGGCCGTGGGCGCCGACATCCTCACGCCAGGATCTCCGGAGGACCTCGCGCAGGCCGACGCGATCATCGTGCCCGGCGTGGGTCACTTCGACGCCACCGGCGCGCTCGATGCCGGGTGGCACCGAGCGATTCGCGCGCGACTGGACGCCGGCATCCCGCTGCTCGGCATCTGCCTCGGCCTGCAGTGGCTGTTCGAAGGCAGCGAGGAGGCGCCGGACGTTCCAGGCCTCGGCGTGCTGCCGGGGCGGTGCGTGAAGCTGGATCCATCGTGCGTGGCGGTTCCCCCGGTACCCGGGACCCGGCACCCGGCACCCGGTGTCCTGAAGGTGCCGCACGTCGGGTGGAATGCGCTGATGCAGACGGAAAGGCCGTCGCGGCTGCTCGAAGGCGTCGAGGACGGTGCGCAGGCCTACTTCACGCACTCCTACGTTGCGCCTGGCAGCGACGCCACTGTCGCGTTCACCGAGCACGGCGTGCCGTTCCCGAGCGTCGTGGAGCAAGGCCTGGTGTTCGGCGCGCAGTTCCATCCCGAGAAGAGCGGCGAAACGGGGCTCCGCATGCTCCGCAACTTCCTCGACGTGACATCCGAGGGCCGGGCTCCGAGAGCCGGCCCTACCGGCGTGCTGCAGCCACTCCCGACTCCCGACTCCCGACTCCCGTCTTCCTTCGACGGCCGAAGGCCGATCGACGAAGGCCGAGAGGTGCAGTGATGCTCTCCAAGCGGATCATCGCGTGCCTCGACGTGCGCGACGGACAGGTCGTCAAGGGCATCAACTTCGAGGGCCTTCGCAACGCGGGCGACCCTGCTGAACTCGCGCGCCGCTACAACGTCGAGGGCATCGACGAGCTCGTGATTCTCGACGTGACGGCCACCCTCGAAAAGCGGCGGACGATGGCGCGGACCGTGGCAACCGTGGCCAGGGAGCTGTTCATCCCGCTGGCGGTGGGCGGCGGCATCGCGTCAGAAGACGATGCGGCAGCGGCCGTGGAGGCCGGCGCCGACAAGGTCAGCATCAACAGCGCGGCGGTCGCCAACCCGGCCCTCATCACGAGCCTCGCGCGACGCTACGGCTCGCAGGCCGTCGTTGTGGCCATCGACGCGACGCTCGAGGGCGATCGCTTCGGCGTGTACGTGCGCAGCGGATCGACGCCGACCGGTCGCGATGCGGTCGAGTGGGCCCGCGAGGCTGCCGATCGCGGCGCTGGCGAGATCCTGCTGACCTCGATCGACAAGGACGGCACGCGCAGCGGGTTCGACCTGCCGATGACGGCCGCGGTGTCGCAGGCCGTGAGCATCCCGGTCATTGCCTCGGGTGGAGCCGGCACGTTCGAGCACTTCTCCGAGGTATTCACGGAAGGATGCGCCGATGCGGCGCTCGCGGCGTCGGTCTTCCACTTCAGCGAGCACGCCGTGAGCGAGCTCAAGGCCTACCTCGACGCGCAGGGTATTCCCGTGCGATTGCGATGACCCGACGGCCGGCTGGGACAGCCGGCCCTACCGGACTCCCGACTCCCGACTCCCGATACCCGATACCCGATACCCGGTACCCGGTACCCGATACCCGATACCCGATACCCGTCTCCAATACCCGATACCCGTCTCCGATGCTCATACCCGCAATCGACCTCCGCGACGGCCAGGTGGTGCAACTGGTCCAGGGCAAGCGCCTCGCGCTGGCCACCGACGACTGGCAATCGTGGGTGGACCGCTTCCGCCCGTTTCCCAAGGTGCAGCTGATCGATCTGGACGCCGCGATGGAGCGCGGCGCCAACGAGCCGCTGATGCGGAAGATCTGTGCCGAGAAGGCATGCCGCGTCGGCGGCGGGATCCGCTCGATCGAGCGCGCGCGGTTCGTGCTCTCGCTGGGCGCCACGCACGTCATCGTCAGCTCGGCTCTCTTCAAGGGCGGACAGCTCGACCTCGACTTTGCCGCGCGGCTCGCCGATGCGGTCGGCCGGGAGCGGGTCATTGCGGCCGTCGACAGCTCGAATGGCGTCGTCACGATTCGCGGCTGGCAGGAGTCCACGAGCGTCACGGCCGTCGAGGCGGCGCGGGCGCTCGAGCCATTCTGCGACGAGTTCCTCTACACCAACGTCGACACGGAGGGACTGATGCAGGGCATCCCCATGGATGCCGTGCGCGCGGTGCGCGCCGCCACGTCGAGACGGGTCGTCGCAGCCGGCGGCATCACCACGCAGGACGAGATCGACCAGCTCGACGCCATGGGCGTTGACGCCGTCGTCGGGATGGCGATCTACACCGGACGTCTCGCGCTGAGGCTGCCCGAGCCGTAAGGAGAGGCATGACAAAGCCTCGACGACTCCTGCTGCGACTGTCCCTGGGCACGACGCTGTTCGTACCTGTCGTGGCAGGAGTCTCGCTCGACGGCGTCGATCATCGCCCCTACATCACGTCGGTCTACGGGACCGAGACCGCAGCTCGCCTCCGCGAGTCGATGCAGGCGAGCGGGGCCGTCATCGGTGCCCTCGAGGCCGGCTTCGGACGGGCGCGGCTGACCCCGACGATCGGCGCCGATCGGGACGACCCGGTCCGGGGCCGGTTTCGCTCGATGCCGCTCGCGGGCTTCGGCAACCGGGACGGCAAGCCCGCCACCGGCACGCACGACGACCTCGAGGTCAAGGCAGTCGCTCTGCGCGTCGCTGGCCGCGTCGGCGTGATGGTCGGCGCCGACGCGCTGATCATCCCACCCGAAGTGACCGAAGCCGTGATGCGCCGCGTGGAGTCCGAACTGCACCTGACGCGTCAGCAGGTGTACCTCAGTGCCACGCACACCCATTGCAGCCTCGGTGGGTGGGCCGACGGCCTGGTCGGCGAGTCGTTCGCGGGTGACTTCCAGCCTGGCGCACGCGTCTGGTTCGCCGACCGCATCGTCGCCGCCATTGCGGAGTCGATCGGTGACCTCGCGCCCGCCGAGTTGGGCCAGGGGCGTTTCGACGCGCCGGAGTTCGTGCGGAACAGGCTCGTCGGCGAACGGGGGACCGCCGACGCCGAGTTCAGTTTCGTCGTGCTGAAGCAGGCAGGCGGCCGGATCGGCGTGCTGGGCAGCTACTCGGCTCATGCCACGGTACTGTCGGCCGCCGTGATGGAGTTCAGTGCGGACTACCCGGGCTGGTGGCAGCGCGCCGTCGAGTCGGCGACCGGCGGCATCGCCGTGTTCCTGGCCGGTGGCGTCGGCAGTCACGGTCCGGTGTCATCCACGCGGGGTCACGAGGGCGCACGTTTGATGGGCGAGGCCCTGGCGCGCCGACTGCTCGACCAGTTGCCAACGGTGCCGATCTCCGGGCAGGTCGCCTTCGGGACACTCGGACTCGAGGTCGCGCTGCCGGAACTGAACGTGCGCGTCAGCGACGGCGTCCGGCTCCGGCCGTGGCTGGCCGGGCAGCTGGTGCCCGCCAGGACCCGCACGTACCTTCAGGCGTTCCGGCTCCAGGACGCGGTGTGGGTATCCACGCCCTGCGACTTCAGCGGCGAACTCGCCCTGGGGATCAAGCACTTCCTGCGAGCGCGGACAGGTCGTCAGGCCGTGATCACGAGCTTCAACGGCGACTACGTCGGCTACGTGGTGTTGCCTCGGTACTACCACATGGACGGGTACGAGCCGCGGACGATGTCGTTCTTCGGTCCCACCGTTCCCGACTATTTCGACGATCTGATCAGGCAGATGGCGTTGCACATGGCGAGCCGCTAGCGACTGCGGCGGTGGCGCACGAGCGGGACGGTCACGATGGAGGCCCCCCGGAGTACCATCGGCAGCGCCCCAGGCCCGAGCGCGGCGCGTGGTCGCCGCGCGACAGCGCCGGGCGGCGAGGTTCCAACGCCGTGAGACATCCACCCGTGCCCGACGCGATCGACCGCCGCGCGTTCCTGACCGGAATCGGATCAGCCGCGCTCACCGCCGGCTGCCGATCGCGCGCCGGGCGCGGGCCCCTCGTGTTGCGGTTGTCGCACTCGATGGCCTCGGGCACGACGGCGCTCCACGTCTTCGGCGATGCGTTCCGGACGCTGGCCGAGGAGGCGACGTCCGGCGCCGTGACGGTTCGTGTCTTCGCCAGCGGCACGCTCGGCCAGGAACGCGAGGTCGTGCAGCAGCTGCAGGAGGGCCTGGTCGACTTCATGGTCTCGGGCACGGCGATCTGGGGCGGCGTCGCGCCACGGCTGCAGGTGTTCGACTTCCCCTTCATGTGGCGCGACTGGGCGCATGTGCATGGCGTCATCGATGGCCCCGTCGGGCGCGAGGCGGCCGATTACCTCGAGCGATCGGTCCGAATGCGTCCGTTGGCCTGGGGTGACTCGTTCGGCTTCCGGCAGGTGATCACGCGATCGCGCGACGTGACCGACATCGGTCAGCTCGCCGGGCTCAAGATTCGGACGATCCAGTCGCCGATCTACGTCAAGGCTGTCGAGCTGATGGGCGCAAGCCCGACGCCGATGGCCTTTGGCGAGGTGTACACGTCCCTCCAGACGGGCGTGATCGACGGCTACGAGCACGACGCGAGCACGACACTGCAGCAGCGCTTCTACGAGATCGCGGGCTTCATGGCGCGGACGCGCCATATTGCTGGCGTGCTCGGCCTGTGGGCCTCGGCAGTGACGCTCGCACGGCTTCCGCCAGAGATCCGCACCGCGCTCGAGGGCGCCGCGCTCGAAGCGGCGCGGCGGCAGCGCGCCATGGGTCCCGCCGAGGACACGGCGGCGACGGCACAGCTGGCGAAGAACGGGATGACCATCCGCGACATCGACGGCCGGGCCTTGCAGCCGTCGGCCGAGCGGCTGTGGACGAGCGAGGCGCAGGCGCTCGGCATCACCTCCTGGCTCGAGGCGATCCGCGGGTGAGCGCGCCGGCGGCGTCTCCGGCGGCTGCCTCGCGCGTCGACGACGCGCTCCGGTGGTCGATCGCGGTGCTCGTGGTCGCGCAAGCCGCCGTCGTCGGCCTGCAGGTCATCGGCCGGCACATCCTGCACAGACCCATCCCCTGGACCGAGGAGATCGCCCGCCTCCTGCTGACGTGGCTGATGTGCGTCGGCGGCATCACGGCGCTGCGGCACGCCCAGCACCCGCGGGTGACCGCGCTCGTGCGCCTGGTCTCCGAGCCACACCGGCAGGCAGTCGATCGCGGCCTGCGCCTGGTGCTCCTGACCTTCTTCCTGTTCCTGGTCGGTCCGGCCTATCACCTGACCATCGCGAGCATGGGCGAGAGCCTGCCGGCGAGCGGTATCTCGGGGGCATGGATCTCCGGCATCCTGCCGGTCACGCTGGTCCTGATGTCGCTCGTGGTGTGCGAGCAGTTGTACCGCGACGGCATCAGCCCGTGGCGCGACCGGTCGTCGCTGACGTGGTCGATCGGCACCGCCGCGCTCGCCATCGCGTCCGTCCTGGTGCCACTCGTCGCTGGCGCCGCCCCGCTGGTCGTGCTGATCATCGGTTTCCTCGTGACCGGGGCCCTGGGCCTGCCGCTCGCGTTCACCCTCGCGCTGACCTCGCTCACCTACCTGCTCGGCATCGGCGGCGTCGGCCTGATCATTCTCCCGATCAAGATCCTCGGCGGCGTCGACTCGTTCGTGCTGCTCGCCATCCCCCTCTTCATCCTCGCCGGCGCGCTGATGGAATCGGGCGGAATCTCGGAACGCATCGTGGATCTGGCGATGGCGATCGTCGGCAGGGTGCGCGGCGGCCTGGCGATGGTCGTGGTCGTCGCCGAGATTCTCTTTTCCGGCATCTCGGGGTCGACGGCGGCAGACGTGTCGGCGATCAGCTCGCTGCTCGTCCCCTCGATGCGGCGGGCCGGCTACTCCGGACCCGAATCGGTCAGCGTCGTCGCGGCGGCATCCGCCATGGGGATCCTCGTGCCGCCGTGCCTGACCATGGTGGTGCTCGGATCCCTGGTCAACCTGTCGATCGTCACGCTCTTCCTGGCCGGGTTCGTCCCGGCGTTCATCCTCGCGGCCGCGTTGCTGGTGCTCATCGCGGTGCGGGCGCGGCGCCAGCACTGGCCGGTCACGACCGGGGCCTCGTACGCCGAACTCGGACGGGCGCTGCGGCGCGCGATCGTGCCGACGGGCCTCCCGGTCCTGCTCTTCGGCGGCATCTTCTCCGGCGCCACGACCGTCACCGAAGCCGCGCTCATCGCCGTCGTGTACGCGCTTGTCGCCGGCATCTTCATGGGCGGCGTGCGGCGCACCGAGATCGTCGGTCAACTCGCGCAGAGCGGAGTCGTCACAGCGACAACGCTGTGGGTACTGGCGGCGGCGTCGGCGTTTGCGTGGATCCTCGTGCGCGAGTGGGTGCCGCAGACGCTCGGCGAGTGGATCGGCGGGGTTGGCGCGGGCCCCGTCGGCTTCCTGGCGCTGACCGTCGTGCTCTTCGTCGTGATTGGCGCGCTGCTCGAGGGGCTTCCAGCACTCCTCATCTTCGGTCCCATCCTCTTCCCCATCGCCAGGGGGCTCGGCATCGATCCGGTCCACTACGGCATCGTGATCATCGCCGCGATGGGGATTGCGTTCTTCCTTCCACCCGTTGGTGTCGGCCTGACGATTGCCGCCGGCATCGCTCGCGTCGACATCGACGATGTGAGCCGCGCGTATGTCCCGTATCTCGTGTCGCTGCTCGTCGGGTTGGCGCTGCTGGCCGCGTTCCCCGACCTGACGCTCGTGCTGCCACGGTGGCTGCTCGGCTACAAGGGGTAGTCGGCAGGCGACAATGGTCCGCATGAGGACCACGGTCGCCATCATCGGCGGGGGGCTTGCCGGTCTGTCGGCCGCCAGGCTCCTGCGTGCGGCAGCCATCGACGTCAGGGTCATCGAAGCCCGCACGCGCCTGGGCGGACGCATCCTGTCCACCGACGAGCACGGCGCACTCTCCAGCGACGGCTTCGACCTCGGGCCTTCCTGGTTCTGGCCGCACGTCCAACCCCAGTTGGCGTCTCTCGTGCAGGCGCTGGGACTGCAGACCTTCGCGCAGCACGACGCGGGTGACGTGCTCGTCGAGCGCATGTCACGCGAAACGCCCTGGCGGTATCGTGCCACCCACCAGGAACCGCAGTCGATGCGGATTGCCGGTGGCATGAGCGCCCTGTCTGCGGCGGTCGTGGCGCGCCTGCCACCGGAGAGCGTCGTGACCGGCACGCGGGTCACGCAGTTGACGCTGACCGACACGCACGTCGCGCTGACCACGGCGAGGGCGAATGGCTCGGCAGAGATCCTGTTGGCCGAGCAGGTGATCGCCGCCGTGCCTCCGAGACTGCTCGCGCAGGTGGCCTTCGCCCCGGTCGTCGAGCCGGCCACGGCACGACACTGGACGGACACGGCCACGTGGATGGCGCCTCACGCCAAGTTCTTCGCCATCTACGACCGGCCCTTCTGGCGGGAGGCCGGGTTGTCGGGGACGGCGCAGAGCTTCGTCGGTCCGCTCGGCGAGATTCACGACGCGACGACGGCATCGGGCCGGCCGGCGCTGTTTGGTTTCGTCAGCGTCGGCGCAGACATGCGGGCGTCGCTCGGAGAGGACGCCCTGGCCTCGTCGTGCCTTCAGCAGCTGGCACGACTCTACGGCCCCGATGCCCTGCACCCTCGGGCGACCCTCGTCAAGGACTGGGCCGCCGATCCGCTGACCGCCTCTCGCCTCGACCGCTTGGCGAGCGGGCATCCCCATCCGTCCGCAGGGCCGTGGGTCACGGGCGTGTGGCAGGAGCGCCTCTCGCTTGGTGCGAGCGAAACCAGTGACACCGAACCAGGCTTCCTGGCCGGAGCGGTCAGCGCCGCGCATCGCGCCGTCCGGGAGGTGACGGCGCGCCTTGCAACCGCATCTTGACCGGCGTTCGTCCCTGGCGAAGAATGCAGCCTCCGCAGTTCCCGTGCACGCCTGCCTGGGCTGGGCCTGCATGGGCTGCACCTGGTCAGGAGCAATCGCATGCGTAACCGGCTGTATCTCGGCGCCTTCACGCTCACCCTGGCGGCTTTGATCGTGCCGCTGACCCTGGACCGGCCGGCGCCCGACGCAGCCGCGGCGCTCGAACAGGGTCGGCTCAAGAAGCTGCCGACCGGACTGGCGCGAAAGTTCGCGGCGATGGCCACCTTCAGTCCGGGCGCCGCGACGCTGATCGAAGAGGTCGCCGGCGGGACTGGCGCGCAGGACTGGCTCGAACACTCCACGCCTGGCCTCGACATCCCGTACTAGGCGTTCGCCGGAGCTCGCAGCGACTGGCTGAACCTGAAGGCGCGGCCCGCCGTGGGCGGCGGCGCCTGGACGCCGCTCGGGCCCGTCTACGGGAAGGGCGCCGACAATCCGTACCGGGATCGCTCCGTCTACAACTCGTGGACCGACAACTTCAGCGGGCGCTCGATTGCCGCGGTCATCGACCCCGACTGCACCAGCGGCGACTGCCGCCTCTGGCTGGCCAACGCCAACGGCGGCGTGTGGATGACCCCTGATGCGCTGGCGACCGAGCCGACCTGGCAGTTCCAGTCGCACACCTTCGAGCACAACAACGTGGCGGCGCTCGCACTCGATCCGAACGACGCCGTCGCCAACACGATCTGGGCGGGCACGGGAGAGCCCAACGCCTGCGGCAGCGGATGCACGGCCGGCGTGGGCCTCTACAAGTCGACCAACGGCGGCAAGTCGTGGCAGGGCCCGATCGGGCAGCCGGAGTTCGCCGGCCGAGCCGTGGGATCGATCGCCGTGCAGCCCGGCAACTCGCGACGTCGTATTCGCGGCGTCGGGCCGCGGCGTGCTGGGCGTGACCAACACGTGCTGCGGTGGCGTCGACGCGCTCATCCCCGGCGCTCCGCACTTCGGCCTCTACCGCTCGCTCGATGGCGGCGGATCGTGGCAGCTCGTGAGCCAGGGCGCGGCGGACCTCTGCACCTCCAGCACGCCCGACCAGGTGGCGCTGAACCAGACGCCGTGTTCACCGCGGGGCGCCCGCCGCGTGATGTTCGATCCGTCGACCCAAACACGGTCTACGTGTCGTTCTTCTCGCGCGGCATCTGGCGCTCGCGCAATCTCGGCGACTCCTGGGAGCAGATCATGCCGCGCGTCGGCTCGGCGACGAGCACCGCCGAGCGCGCCGAGTTCGACGTGGTCGCACTGCCGAGCGGTGAGACACGGATGTACGTGGGCGTCGGCGGCGGCGGTGCTGTTCGCCCGCTTCCGCCGCAACGACGCCGTGCGCGACACCGCAGCCGCCGCAGCCGCCGCCTCGTGGGTCGACCTCACGAGCAACAACGTCGCCAATGCCGCCGGTTACTCGAGTTTCGGCTACTGCGACGGACAGTGCAGCTACGACAACTACGTGTACGTGCCGCCCGGTGCGGGCCCCGACACGGTGTACCTGCTCGGCGACTACGAGTACAACGAGAACAACTACGTCTCCGGTCGATCGAACGGCCGCGGCATCCTGCTCTCGACCAATGCCGGCGTGCACTTCACGGACATGACCGAGGACGCGTCCGACGACGTGCTATCCGGTGCAGGCGCATCCGGATCACCACGCCCTGGTGACCAATCCGCGGAACTGGCAGCAGTTCTTCGACCTGGGCGACGGCGGCGATCATCCGGTCGAACGGCGTGTTCGTGAACGACTCCGGCGACTGCATCGACCGTGAAGGCACTCGCCAACCTCGCGCCACAGCGCATCGCCTTCTGCCAGCTCGTGCTGTCGCGCATTCCCGAGCGGCTGGAGCCGATCAACAAGGGCCTGCGGACGCTGCACTTCTACCAGATCGACTACAACAAGGCGAACCCCGACATCATCACCGGCGGCACGCAGGACAACGGCTCCTGGGAGACGCTGGGCGGCGACACGTGGCTCAACACCAACATCGCCGACGGTGGCCACAACGGCTACGACGCGCTCGGCGGCAACCCGAACTTCCGGATGACGGCGTGGCAGCAGGGCCAGATCGAAGTGAGCTTCACGCCGCAGAACCAGACCGACATCACGTGGGTCTCCGACACGCTGTTCGTCTTCTACGGCAATGAGCAGGTGCCCTTCATCGGCAACGCCATCACCGACCCTGTCGTGCCCGGCCGCCTCTGGCACGGTCGCGAGCACGTGTTCCGGGCGGGCAACAACGGCCTCAACCCTGCCTTCCCGCGGCAGGCCGTGCTCGACGCCTGCAACGTCTGGACCGGCAACGGCGACATCGACGGCAACGGCGTCTACCAGCCGACCGTCGACATCTGCGACGACTTCAAACCGCTCGGCGACCCGGGCACGAACGGCCGCCTGACGGCGCCCGTCTGGGGCGACCGCGCCGGTGGCTCGGTCGTCGGTCGTCGAACGCGGCAGGAGCGACGCGTCGACCCTCTGGGTGGCGACGAGCCTCGGCCGCGTGTTCATCTCGAAGAACGCCGACGACGATTGCGCCGGCGAGCGTGCAGTTCACGCGCCTCGACAGCCAGTCGACGATCGATCCGCCGCGCTACCCGACGTCGATCTTCGTCGACCCCGCCGATCCGAACCACGCGTGGATCACCTACAGCGGGTTCAACGCAAAGACGCCGGCAACGCCGGGCCACGTCTTCGAGATGCGCTACGACCCCCGGCGAGCGGCCAGGTGTCCTTCGCGAACCTCGACGGCCACAGGATCAACGGCTTCGGTGACATCCCGGCCACCTCCATCGTCGTCAGCGATCGCGGCACACTCTACGTCGGGCACGGACTTCGGTGTGGTGCAGAAGCAGAGGAAGTCGCCGGTGTGGCACCTGCCCGCTGCCGGTCTGCCGAACGTGACAGTCGCCGATCTCGTGCTCGTGCCCGAGCGCGGCGTGCTCTACGCCGCCACGCACGGGCAGGGCGTGTGGCAGCTCAAGGTGCACTGACACCGCGCCGCCTCCGTTCGAGGCAGGGGCCGCTGCGTCCGGTGGACGGAGCGGCCCTCGCCGTATGCCGCGAGTCGTCCACGCGGTCATCAGTTGTGGCAGGGATTGGGATCAGACCCCACGCGCGCGGCCAGCATCACGCCGGCGCCAAGCGTGCCGCACGTCGCTCACGACCGGATGTTGACCGGAAATCCGCGTCGCGCTCACCATGGGATCGCACGTGGCGGAGCGGCTCAACGCGGACATCGCCGGGCGACTGGATGAGGTCGCGCAACTTCTGGCCACGCAGGGAGCCAGCCCGTTCCGGGTGCGCGCCTATCGACGCGCCGCCGACACCGTGCGACGGCTGCCCCGGCCCGTGTCCGACATCCTCGCGCTGGAGGGCCTGGAAGGACTGCAGGCACTGCCCGGCGTCGGCGAGAGCATCGCGCGCGCCATTCGCGACCTGCTCGCGCGTGGGCGTCTGGCGATGCTGGAGCGGCTGCGGGGCGAAGGCGATCCCCTGGCGCTCCTGGCCTCCGTCCCGGGCATCGGGCGGCGGACAGCGGATCGGCTCCATCACGACCTCGGACTCGACACCCTCGAGGATCTCGAGGCGGCCGCCCATGACGGCCGGCTGGAACAGGTGGCCGGGATCGGCCAGAAGCGGTTGGCCGGCATTCGCGACTCGCTGGCGCATCGTCTGTCGCGCGTCAAGCCGCCGGCACGGTCGGAGTACGACGGTCAGCCCTCGGTCCGGGAGATTCTCGACGTCGACCGCGAGTACCGCGAGAAGGCCGCAGCCGGACGGTTGGTGACGATTGCGCCTCGCCGGTTCAATCCCTCGCGCGACGCCTGGTTGCCGATTCTCCATGCGACGCGTGGGCGCCGCCATTACACGGCCCTCTTCTCGAACACGGCCCTGGCCCATCGACTCGGGAGGACCGACGACTGGGTGGTCATCTACTGCGACGACGGACGAGGAGAGCGGCAATGGACGGTGGTCACCGCGCGCGGTGGCCCACGGCAGGGCCGTCGCGTCGTCCGCGGCCGTGAAGCAGAGTGCGGTTGACCACGCCGCGCGCGCCGTGGACACGGGGGCCAGCGGCGTCGGTTAACGCGGCCCGGGACCGACGGGCGTCAGTTTCAGCAGCCGCCCCTTCCCGTTGCGGCGCCCATCCTCGAGCACCCAGATCGCGCCGTCCGGACCCTCTTCGGGCTCTCGAATTCGTTCGCCCATCGGCCACTGGTCGCCCTTGGTCGCATTCGTGCCGTCCACGTCGACGCGCACCAGTGCCTGGCTGGAGAGGCCGCCGATGAAGAGGTCGCCCTTCCACTGTGGCCAGAGCTTGCCCGAGTACACCATGAGGCCTCCAGGCGAGATGACGGGATTCCAGCTCACCTTCGGCTTCTCGAACTCCGGGCGCGTCGCGTGGCGCGGGATCGGCCTGTCGTCGTAGTGATCGCCCTCGGACACGATCGGATACCCGTAGTTCCTCCCGGGAAGGATCAGGTTGACCTCGTCCCCACCCTTGGGCCCCATCTCCTGTTCCCAGAGGTTGCCGTCGGCATCGAACGCCAGCCCGAGCAGGTTGCGGTGACCGTACGACCAGATGGCCGGATGGAAGCCCTTGGCAGCCAGTGGATTCCCTGCCGCGGGCGTCCCGTCGTCGTTCAGGCGGAGGACCTTTCCCAGCGTCGCCTTGGGATCCTGGGCGGGCGTGAACTTCTGGCGCTCGCCGTTGGCGAAGAACAGGTGGCCGTCCCTCGAGAACGCGATGCGGCCGGAGAAATGACCGTCGCCATCGACGTACGGCGTGGCCCTGAACAGGACCTCGACGTTGCGCAGCTGCGGCTGCTGTCCGTCCTGGAAGGTGCCGCGCGCGAGCACGACGCCCTTGCCTCCCTGCCCTGCCTCGGCATAACTGAAGTAGACGAGCCTGTTGGTCGAGAAGGCCGGGTGCAGCACGACGTCCATCAGCCCACCCTGTCCCTCGCTGGAGACCGTCGGGATCCCGCCGACCGGCGTCTTCTGCTGCCCGTTGGCCGACACGAGCAGGAGCGTTCCTGCCTTCTCGGTGATCAGCATGCGTCCGTCTGGCAGGAAGGTCATCGCCCACGGCGACTCGAAATCCGCGACGACCTGGATCTGAAAAGGCAGGCTCGTGGCCTGGTGGGTCGTCGCTCCGCCATTCCGTGTGGCGGCCACGATGATGCACCCTGCCAGCAAGGGCGCGCCAATCGCAACGGCAGTCTTCAATCGCATGTGCACCTCCCGGGTTCGTGTGGCATCTCGACGCCACGCCATTCGCATC
This sequence comes from uncultured Acidobacteriota bacterium, assembly GCA_963715265.1. Taxonomy (GTDB): domain Bacteria; phylum Acidobacteriota; class Vicinamibacteria; order Vicinamibacterales; family Vicinamibacteraceae; genus Luteitalea. The sequence goes on along the minus strand of CAVQRQ010000022.1, from coordinate 186,553 downwards.
ATGCCCGTCCCTCTCATCAATGGCCCCTCGCATCGAGCCATCGTCGCAGTCTACCCCCAACCCACGAGCCGCCAGGCTCGCTTCCCGTCTCTGCCCCAGGGCTGAGATCGCCAGACAGGTCGCCTGACCGGTCGCCCTCGCCACTGGACGCACCTCGCTGCCGGGCCCCGCGAGCGCTTCGCCTGCGTCCGTCGGCAATTTGCTACGCTTCCGGGCATATGCCCGCACTCTCCTGGCGCGCGCCCGTCGCGCTCATCGCCCTGCTGGGCCTGTCGTTGTCGGCCTGCGCGCGATCGGACCGCTTCATCGTCGACAACGCCCGCGCGCACGTCGCGCGGCTCGCCTCGGAAGGCAGCCGCTGGTCGGGCACGCCCGCCAACGAGAAGGCGCGCGCCTACCTGATCGAGACCCTGCAGCTCTACGGCTTCGACGTCAGGGTTCAGGAGAGCGACGCCGTGTGGCGGGAGGCCGGCGAGACGACGCGCGTGGCCAACATCATCGCGGTTCGGCCGGGCCAGCAGCGCGACGCCATCGGGATCGTGTCGCACTACGACTCCGTCGCATGGGGACCCGGCGGCGGCGACGACGCGCTCGGGACGGCTGTGGCGCTGGAGGCGGCTCGCCTGCTCGCCACCAGGCCCTCGCCGCGCTATTCGCTCATGCTGCTCATCACCGACGGCGAGGAGCAGGGGCTCATGGGCGCCCGGGCACTCGCCGCCGACCCCGAGGTGCGCGCGCGCCTGCGGACGTTCATCAACCTCGAGGCCATTGGCACCGACGCGCCGTTCGTCCTGTTCGAGACCGGCCCGGGCACGAGCCCGGCGCTGCGCGCGTGGGCCTCGTCGTCACACCCGCACGGCGGCTCGTACATGCAGGCCATCTACGACGCGCTGCCCAACGACACGGACTTCTCCATCCTCAAGGAGTTGCCTGGCGTGTCGGGCATCAACATGGCGGCGACGGGCGACGGCTACACGTACCACACCGATCGGGATCGCGCCGACAGGGTGACGTCCCGCGTGCTGGCCAGCGCCGGGCGCACCGTGCTCGAGGTCGTCGAGGCACTGGACACCCGCCCGTCCCTCGCGCCGTTACCGATGCCGTCCATGTACGTCTCGGTGCTGGATCGCTGGGCGTTCGTGTGGTCTCTTCGAGCCGGCGTCTTCACGGGGTGGCTCGCGACACTGCTCGGGTGCATCGCATGGATCACCATCCTGCGCCATCTGGTACGCACTGGCGGGTGGCGCAATGTTGTGGTCACGGGACTCTGGGCCGCCATCGCGTCGAGCGCCGTCTTCGGGGCGCTGTTGGCGGCGGTATGGCTGGTCCGCGCGAGCCGGCCCGAACTGCACCCGTGGTTCGCGTCCCCGTGGCGGCTCTTCGCCCTCATGACCGTCCTCGTCGTGACTGTCAGCTGGCTGGTGCGGCGCCTCGCCACGCTGCTGCCGACCTCATGGCGACCAGACGGGACGCCGTTCGGCGTCTGGTTCGCCGCATTGCCCGTGTGGGTCGTCCTGCTCGTCGTCGCCCTGCTCTACGCCCCTGCGGCGTCGTACCTCCTGTCGATGCCGTTGGTGGCGACGGCTGTCCTGGTGCCGCTGGCGCTCACCCTGACCGGAACGGCACCCGTCCAGCGGACCTGGCCCGCGCGCGTCGCGAGCGCGGCGACGGCGCTGATCGCGTGGGTCCTCTGGGCGCCAGACCTGGCGACGCTGCTGGCCTTCGCCGTCACGCTCCTCGGACGCCTGCCCGTTGTGACACCGACGTGGGCGTACCCCGCCGTCTTCTTCCTGGGCGGCATCGCCCTCTGGCCTCCGGTGCTCGCCGTGCTCGTCGGACGCCTGCGCTGGCGAGTGCGCCACGGCGTCGCGGCGGGAGCGCTGATGCTGGCGCTCGTGGTGACGGGGCTGCTCGCGTGGATGGCACCGGCCTACACCGCCGAACGCCCGCAGCAGCGCTCGGCGCTGCTCGTGGACGACCGCGTCCGCCGCACCGCGTACTGGGAGTTGCAAGGCAACGAGCCAGGCGTGGACATCGGCGCGGGAGGACCGGCCAACGTCGTGTGGCAGCCTGTCGAGAGCTCCGGCGTCCCCGGGGCCCTGGTCAACCCCAAGGCTCACAAGTTCCGTGGCAGCGTTCCACCACCCGCCACCGCCACCCCGGCACTGGTGGGCGCCACGCTGCTGCGCGGCGCCGGCGACGTCGACATCGAGATCACGGTCACGCCTGCCGACGCTGAATGGCGATCGATGGCGATCGTGCTGCCGGAATCGATTGTGCCGACGCGGTCGTCGCTCGCCGGGCGCACGCGAGGGGGCCGATGGCAGGCCTGGCACCACAACGTGCCGGCCGACGGCCTCACGTTTCGGGCCACGGTCCCGGCGAGCCAGGCCGACCGGCTGTCGGGCACCGAGGTCTGGGTGTCGCGGCTCCGGCTCCCTGACGCCGATCAGGGCGGCCGGATCCCCGCGTGGCTGCAGACCCCGGACACGGCCTGGATGACACAGCACGTCGTGATGCTGCCCGTCGTCGCCAACGAGATGCAGCAGCCACCGACAGCACTGACGCCGATGACCCTGCCGCTTCCATCGGCCAACCCGTCTGCCGCAGCCCCGTTGCCGCAGGCCGCCAGGCCTGGCGGCGAGGTTCCCCGATGATCGCTCCGGGCCGATCGTGGCTCGACAGCCTCGGCCTCGGCAGACCGGAACTGCGGGCCTGGGCGCTCTACGACTGGGCGAACTCGGCGTTCCTCACGACCATCGTCGCGGCAGTCTTTCCCGTCTACTACAACAACGTCGCAGCGAAGGGGCTGACGCCGGAGTCGGCCGCGTTCAACTTCAGCATGGGCACGACGATCGCGCTCGCGATCAGCGCCGTGATGGCGCCGCTGCTGGGCGCCATCGCCGACCATCGACCCTTCAAGAAGCTGTTCCTCGGCATCTTCATGGTCGTCGGCGTGATCGCGACGATGGCGATGGCCCTGATCGGGGAGGGCGACTGGGCACTGGCAATCGGGCTGTTCATGGTGGCCAACATCGCCGTGAGCGGGTCCATCGCGTTCTACGACTCGCTGCTGCCCCACATCGCCAGCCCGGAGGAACTCCACACGGTTTCCTCGTCAGGGTTCGCGCTCGGGTACCTCGGCGGCGGCTTGCTGCTCCTCGTCAACGTCGCGTGGATCCTGAAGCCGGGGGTGTTCGGCCTGCCCAACGCGGGCGTGGCGACGCGGCTGGCGTTCTTCAGCGTCGGCCTCTGGTGGTTCGTCTTCTCGATCCCGCTGTTCCGCCGGGTGCCCGAGCCCCATCTGGCCCGGGGGGTGCGCGGGACCATCGGCGAGGCCACGAGGCACGCGCTGGCGGACCTGAAGGAGACCTTCACGCACCTGCGGAAGTACCGACAGGCGTTCCTGATGCTGCTGGCGTTCCTGATCTACAACGACGGCATCGGCACGATCATCCGCATGGCGTCGCTCTACGGCGCGCAGTTGGGGATTGCCGAGCAGCACCTCATCACGGCGCTCCTGCTCGTGCAGTTCGTGGGTGTGCCGTTCGCGTTCGTGTTCGGGTGGCTGGCGGGCCGCATCGGAGCGAAGCAGGCCATCTTCCTGGCGCTGACGGTCTACACGGGGATCAGCATCTTCGGCTACTTCATGACATCGGCCGTGCACTTCTACATGCTGGCGATCTTCGTCGGCACCGTGCAGGGCGGCAGCCAGGCCCTGTCGCGCTCGCTGTTCGCGAGCATGATTCCGCGCGAGCGATCGTCGGAGTTCTTCGGATTCTTCGCCGTCACCGAGCGCACCGCGGGCATTCTCGGACCGCTCACGTTTGCGGCGGCCATCGCACTCACCGGGTCGAGCCGGGGCGCGATCCTGTCGGTGATCGCCTACTTCATCGTGGGCGCCCTGATCCTCTCGCGCGTCGACATCGCGAAGGGGCAGGCAGCTGTGAAGAGGTAGGGCCGGGTGTCCCACCCGGCCGCTGTCCGCAGCGGCGCGGTCGCTTGCCCTGAGCGGAGTCCAAGGGGAGACCGCGCCCCACCTATTGTTGCTGCTGCTGTTCCTGCTCGTCTTCGTTGAAGAGCGGCACGATGTCGGGTTCCGGCGCGGCCCAGTAGAGAGCCGGCATCACGTCGGCGGGCTCGATCGGGGCGTCCGTCGTCTGCACGCGGACGGCGACGCCGAGCTCGCTGCGGGCGTTGCCCTTGAAGGCGCCGCGCGTCGGCGGCACGTCGTGGTAGTCACGCCCGACGGCGACGCGGATGTGGCGGTCCATCGCCAGCGCCCTGTTCGTCGGGTCCAGGCCGACCCACCCGAGTGAGGGCAGCCACGTCTCGATCCAGGCGTGGGACGCGCCGTCCACCGATCGCTCCTCGCCCCGCTTGTCGTGGAACAGGTACCCGCTGACGTACCGGCACGGGATGCCGAGGCCGCGTACGAGCGCGATCATGATGTGCGCGAAGTCCTGGCACACCCCGCTCCTGCTCGCCAGCGCGTCGTCGATGGGCGAGTCGACCCGCGTGGACTTCGGCGCGTACTCGAACGCTTCGAAGATCCTGTGTTTCAGCCGGAGCAGGAGCGAGAGCGGATCGCCCTCGCGCTGCAGGCCGATCTCGCGGCGAAAGGCTTCGAGCGCCTCGGTGGGACGGGCGTAGTGGGACGGCTCGAGGAACTCGAAGAAGCGCTCGCGCGTGCCCTCCTCGTCCAGGATGGCCCACGCCCCTTCATCGCAGCGATCGGGAATGACGACATCGGCCACGAACTCGACGACCGACTCCGCCACGACCGTCAGCTCGCGATGCCGCGCCGGCACGTCGAAGTGATGGATGACGTTGCCCTCGGGATCCTGGTAGGCGAACACGCGGGCTCTCGGCGTCGTCGCGAGCTCGAAACGCAGGCAGCGCTGCACGCTCTCGGTGCGCGGCTGCATGCGGACCTCCATCACGCTTTCGCTCACGGGCGAGTCGTAACGGAAGTGGGTCAGGTGGTACACCGTATATCGCATGGATGCTCAGCTCACTCGAGGCCAGCGAGTTGGAAGGCGAGTCATTACGCGATCTCGCTTTCCAGCTGATACGAGATGTAGCTCTGGTAGGTCGCGTGATGGATCAGCCGGCACTGCCGGCGCACGTGCTCGAGCGTCTGCAGCAGGTCGCCGTGCAGCAACTCGTCGATCTGGACGAACTGGAGCGACGCCCGCAGCAGGCCGGCGAGCCGCTCGACGCGCGCGGGCTGCGTGCGCCCGGACAGGCGCGAGAGGCGCCTGAGCGACTCCTCGATGCGATCGGCGCAGAAGCGCAGGGACCTGGGAAACTGGGCGTCGAGCACGAGGAAGTCTATGACGTGCAGCGGCCGTATCGTCGCCGAGTGCAGCCGCACGTAGGCGTCGAAGGAGGCGCAGCACCGGAGGAGCGACAGCCACTCCACGTACTCGACGGCCTCCACCGTGGCCCGGAGGTTCTCGTGGAACTCGCGCAGGTGGACGTCGATCAGCATCGAGGTGTTGATCGATCGTTCGAGGAAGCGCCCGAGTTCCATGTACTGCCAGCCCTCACCGCGCGCCATGGTGGAACTGGTCATGCCCTTGAACAGGTAGATCGAGTGGCGGACTTCGCGGAACAGGTCCTCGGGCTGTTCCTGCCAGCCGCTGTCCCCGCGGGCTGCCTGCAGGCGCAGGTGGAGGCGGTTGAGCTCCTCCCACATGTCGACGCTGATCTGCTCGCGCACCTGACGCGCGTTCTCGCGGGCGTGGAACACGCAGGCCAGCAGCGACTCGTCGCGGTCGCCGACCGTCAGGGCCACGGCGAGCCGCGGGAAATCGACGAGGCCCGCCCGCTGGGCGTCGAGGGCCTGGAGGGCACTGAGGATCCGGACGCCCTGGCGCGACGCGGACTCCGGCGTCCAATCGGGCAGCAGCATCGCGCTGATCTCGAGCAGGCGCGCCGTGTGCTCCGCCCGCTCCAGGTAGCGGCTCAGCCAGTACAGGTGATCGGCGACGCGTGAGAGCATCGGACCCCCGCTCATTCGAGTACCCACGTGTCCTTGCTGCCGCCGCCCTGCGAGGAGTTGACGACGAGCGACCCCCGTCGGAGCGCCACCCGCGTGAGCCCCCCGGGGACGATGACGGTCTGCTGTCCGGCCAGGATGTACGGTCGGAGGTCGACGTGGCGCGGCTCGATGCGGCCATCGACGAAGCACGGCGCGCACGAGAGATCCAGCGTCGGCTGCGCGATGTAGTTGCGCGGGTTGGCGATGATGCGGTCGCGGAACTGCGCGCGCTGCTCCGCCGTGCTGTGCGGCCCGATCAGCATGCCGTAGCCGCCCGACTCGCCCACGGCCTTGACGACCAGGCTGCCCAGGTTCTGCAGGACGTGGTCGCGCTGCGCAGGGTCGTCGAGCAGGTAGGTCTCCACGTTGTCGAGGATCGGGTCCTCGCCGAGGTAGAACCTGATGATCGCCGGCACGTACGCATACACGGCCTTGTCGTCGGCCACACCGGTGCCGATGGCGTTGCCGAGCGTGACGTTGCCCGCGCGGTAGGCGTTGAACAGGCCCGGCACGCCGAGCTGGGAGTCGGCCCGGAACGCCAGCGGGTCGACGAAGTCGTCGTCGACCCGCCGGTAGATGACGTCCACGCGCTGCGCGCCCGACGTGGTGCGCATGTAGACGACGTTGTCGTGGACGAAGAGGTCGCGGCCCTCGACGAGCTCGATGCCCATCTGGCGGGCGAGGAACGCGTGCTCGAAGTACGCCGAGTTGAAGACGCCCGGGGTGAGCAGGACGACAGTGGGGTTGGGCCGGCCGTGCGGCGACAGGTCACGCAGCGTTCGCAGGAGCGCCTGGGCGTAGTGGTCGATCGGCCGCACGCTGTAGCGCGCGAGCAACCGCGAGAACGTGCGCTTCATCACCGCGCGGTTGGCGAGCATGTACGACACGCCGCTCGGCACGCGGAGGTTGTCCTCGAGCACGGCGAAGGTGCCGTCGACGAGGCGGATGAGGTCGGTGCCGGCCACCGAGACATACCTGTCGCCGCGGCACGCGGAGCCCGCGCATCTCCCGGCGGTAGTGCGGACAGCTGAACACCAGGTCGCGCGGCACCACGCCGGCGCGGAGGATCCGGCCCTCGTGGTAGATGTCGTGCAGGAAGAGATTCAGCGCGGTGATGCGCTGGGTGAGGCCGCGGTCCAGCCGTCGCCACTCGTCGCTGGTGATGATGCGGGGCAGCAGGTCGTAGGGGAAGATCCGTTCGGTGCCGCGGCTGTCGCCGTAGACGGTGAACGTGATGCCCTGGTGGAGGAACGCGCGGTCGGCCACCTGCTGGCGGCGCTGCAACTCGGTGGCGTCGAGCGTGCCGAGCTGGTCGAAGAGCGCCGCGTAGTGAGGACGCGGCCCCCCGGGCGCGCCGAACATCTCGTCGTAGGCGCGGGCGAGGCGGTACTCGTCGAACAGCGGCGCCTGGGGAACGGACATTCCGCCAGGCTCGACGGTCAGCATGCGACAGTAGACCAGCCGGGGGCCATTTCGCGCAAGTCTCGGCGCTCACTTTATGCAGGAAAGCGCTCGCTACCTCCCGAGGGACAGGAGGTTGGCCATCAGCGCGTACGCCCCGTCGGTGCCCGCCGGCAGCTGGCGCCACAGGTTCAGGCCGACGTAGATCCATCGGCCCTTCCCGACCGTGGCCTCGACGAGCGCTCCGCGCTTGGGGCCTGGGTTGTTGGGATACGGGTCGGCAAGCTCGATCAGATCCACGTATCGCGTGTCGGCCGCCTCGGTGCCGAAGAAGTACAGCCCGCGCTCCTGCACCCACCCGCTCCACGCCGCCTCGTCGATCCTGTTCGGCGTGGTGAACACGGGGTGCGACGGCACCAGCACCTTCACCGGGGCCGTCTCGTCGGTGACGCGTTCGGCCGTGAACCGGCCGAACGGACCCGGGTTGGGCGACGGGCGCCCCACCGTTCCCGGGTACGGTCCGTACTGCGCCTCGTTGAACTCGAACTTGTTGTACTGGACGATCACGGTGCCGCCCTGCGCCGCGTAGTCGAGCAGGCGCTGGTTGTAGGCCCGCAGGTCGCCGCGGCGCTCGTAGGCGCGTACGCCCGTCATCACGACGCTGTATCTGGAGAGGTCCGCCGACGCGAGCTGCTCTGGCGTGAGGAACTCGACGCTGGCGCCGAGCTGCGCGAGGGCCGGAGGCACCTGGTCGCCCACGCCCATGATGTAGCCGACCGTCACGCCCGTCACCGGCTGCAGGGCGAGCACCTTCAGGCTGCCCGACGCGTCGCCCACGAGGTGCCGACGGCGGATGTGCGGATACTCGATGGCCTCGTAGCCCTTGTCGTACGACTGCCCGTCGCGGGTCGCGATGGCCTTGACGTCGTAGCGTCCGGGCCTGGTGCCCGACGGCGGGGTGATGGCGAACCGCACCTGGCGCGCCTCGTCCTCGCGCGCGAACGACACGTCCGCGCGTGCCGGCGTGGACGACCACCCGGCGGGGAGCTGGAGCCTGACGCTGGCCTCGCCCCCTCGCTTCGCGTGGTTGGTCACGGTGACGCTGATGTCGCGCGTCTGCCCGCCGCCCGGGAACGCGACGACATCCGCGCCGAGCTTCACGGCGAGCCCCGGCACGACGAGCAACTCCTGCCGCTTCTCGCCGCTGAAGACGTTGCCCTCGTGCCGGAACTGCACCGGGTAGGTCACGTCCTGATCGAGTCCGCCGATGGTGAGGGTCACCTTTGCCGTGAACGGCGTCGGCTCGAAGGGCAGCCCGAACGGCGCCTCAGGATCGAAGTCGTAGTAGTCGCGATCGGGCAGTCGCTTCCAGTAGGCGGTCGTGAGCTTCGCCGTGTCCGGAACGACGAGACTGGCCTCGCAGGCAAAGGGCCGCCCTCCCTCGACGGCCGCCGCGGCGCAGGCCGCCGGGCCATCGAACCCGCCGAACTCGACGGCCTTCACCGCGACACCTTCCCCGGCGCCGGCAAAGGCGCGCAGGGTCACCTTCGTCGTCTGACCGCCGACGACGAGCCCGTCATCGGCCAGCAGGTCCACGCGCAGTCCGTGCGCGATCCGGAGGGCCTCCTCGGCCTGCCGTTCCTTCTGCTCGAGGCGGAAGTCCACCTCGAACCGCGCGTCCGCGTCGGGGTGCATGTTCACGAGCTGCGCGCGCAGAGCCCTCACGGTCGTGAGCACCTGCGGGAGTGCGGCGCGCGCCCCGGCCACGCCCTTCGCGTCGAAGGCCATCCGGGCATTGCGCACCTGCCCTTCGAGCGCCTCGATGGCGAGTCCGAGCGCCGGCGAGCCCCCTCTGCCATACCGGGCGAGGCTGCGCAGACCGGTGTCGATGCCGGCGAAGAGATCGGCGTTCTGCTCCGCCTTCGGCTGCGGAAGCACGGTGTCGTGCAGCACGTATGCCCGTGGCTGGGGGCCTGGCAGGGAGACGAGCTGAGGCATGCCCTGGCACATGTGCATGGCCCTGGCCTCCGATCCCAGCTCGTTGTACGTGCGGCCGATCAGGGGATCGAACTGGTTGCCGTCCACGCGGCACACCTGGTCGGCGGGCGCGGAGTCGCCGCCGAAGAAGCTGCCCGTGTAGTAGAACTTGGAGGCCTGCCACGGCCGCAGTCCCGCCGCGATCTGCTCGGGGAACTTCGTGGGATCTCCGGCCTGCCGGAACGCGTCGGCCGTAATCGCCGACGAGGCCTGGTGATGCTGCCCGCCGCCCTGCGTGTGATCCCAGAGGAAGCCGACGATCACGTCGGGACGGAGCTTCCGGATCCAGTAGACGTAGTCCTCGAGGATCTTCTCGCGGTGCCACCGCTCGTAGGTCTCGTCGCGGCTGAACGAGTAGCCGAAGTCCACGGCGCGCGTGAAGTACTGCTCCGCGCCGTCGATCCGGTGCGCGGCCAGCAGTTCCTCGGTGCGCAGGACGGCGAGCGCCTCGAAGATTTCCGGCCCGATCTCGTTCTGCCCGCCGTTGCCCCTCGTGGCCGACACGAGCGCCGTCCGCATGCCGTACTCGTACCTGTAGCGCGCGAGCAGGGCGGTGTTCTCGTCGTCGGGGTGGGCCGTCGACATCATCAGCGTGCCGACGGTGCCCAGTTGCCGCAGCATCAGCCCGAGCGCGGCATGACCGGGCCGCTCGGCTACGGGCTGCACGCGGTACTGGGTGCGGGCCGGCACCGCCAGCGAGAACACGAGCGTGGCGCAGGCGACGAGGGCGGCTGTGGATACGGTGGGTCTGGGCATGGCTGACCGAAGGACTGGCAATGTGCCGGAGAGAGCCTACAACAGTGGCGCGATGACGAGGATCGCGTCGCTCACGGCCCGCGGCCCCGTGGGATCCGATGGCCGGTTCACCACGGCGTCGCCCACCACCATCGTCGTGGACCCGCCGCCATCGAGATTGAGCGCGTCCGTCACGTCGAGACGCCGAAGCAGCGTCTGCATCTCGAGGAACGACATGCCGGTCGCGCGACCGGGCTGTCGGCCGTCGATCGTGATGAGCCACCACAGGCCCTTGCTGTCGACCGCGATCACCGTGCGCGGATGCGGCGTCGTCTCGAAACCGGCGGAGAGCTGCTCGACGGCCCAGTCGGTGAGCGGACGACCGCGGCGGACGAGCAGCCCGGCCCCGCCGACGATTGTCGTCGCACGCGCCCAGTCACGCCCGCGCGTACCGGACCCCACCTGCAGCGCCTCGCGCACCTGAATCGACGACGCGCGCTCGATCCCGGCGAGGGCGTCCGGCACCGTGGATCCACCGTACGAGAGGACATACCCGTCCCGGGGAATCGTGCCGTCGCCTGACGTGGACGACGCGCCGCGGCCCGCATCGACGACGCGAAGCGTGCTCCCCCTCGTACGAAGCGTCCACTCCAGGCCGCCCGCCGTGTCCGTCGATGCACCGGAGGCCGGTGTGTAGAGCACGAGCCGGCCTCGTCCTCGCGTGGTGTCCACGCCGTCGATGGGCACCGTTCGCCACTGCTTCGCGGCCCGAAAGCGCAGGTGGACCCTGGCGCTGACCTGGTCGAAGAGGCCGCCGAACCTGTCGGCTGCCTCGATGATGGCGACGGCTCCGCGGGCGCGACCCGTGTCGCTGAGCAGGCGGCCGTCGATCTTCAGCAGACCGTTCGGATCGCCCGTGGGCGAGAAGAAGCCGCCGTTGACGGCGGCGATTGCCTTCGCGCGCCTCGCGATGTCGAGCACGGGGGCGCGACCTGGCACCTCCCCTGTTGCCAGCGCCGAGGCCAGCCGGACCCGGCGGGGGTCGAGCCGCAGGAGCCGGATCGACCGCGGCGTCCGATCGGCGGGCACGCCGCCCGAGGGCAACCCACCTCCCGGTTCGGCGAGGTCGACGGGGCCGTCGATGCGGAAGAGGTCCACGCCGGCCGTGACGCGCTGGGGCGCACCGAGCAGCGACGGGAGGTCCGCATCGTTTCCCGCCTGCTGTCGCGGCGTGGCCAGGACAAGGCCACACAGGAGCACAATGGTCAGGCGCACGAGGGAATCATAGTGGCCGAATCGAACATCGATCGCCTCATCGAGGAACTGCACGCGCGTCACCCTGCCGCGTCGTCACGCGACGGAGGCGTCGCGGAGCCGGGGGAAGACGCGGGTCCTGCGGGGTCGGGTGATCGTCCGGAGGTACACCTGCTGTCGACAGACCTCGAGGCTGCGGCGGACGGCCGAGCCGATGCCCGCGATACGGCGCCCGACGACGAGGCGCGCGAGCCGGGAGACATCGTCAACGTCACCACGGACACCGGCCGGCTCGAGGGCTGGCTGCGCGAGGTCGTCCGCCGGAAGGGGTCGGACCTGCTGCTCGTGTCCGGCGCCCCGCCCTCGGCGCGCGTGGAGAAGCGGATCATCCCCATCGGGACGGACGTACTGGGGGGCGAGGCGATCGAGCGGACGGTGCTGCCGGCGCTGCCGCCCCACGCGCGCGACATCTACGCCCGTGACGGCATCGCCGACGCGTCGTTCGGCCTCGAGGGCGTCGGCCGCTTCCGCGTGAACCTGCACCGCGAGCGCGGACGCGCCGCGGCGACCATCCGCGCGCTGCCGAGGTCCGTCCCTCGCCTGTCGACGTTGTCGCTGCCGCCGCAGGTGGAGCAGCTCGCGCGCCTCACCCGCGGGCTCGTGCTCGTGGGGGGCGGCACGGGATCGGGCAAGTCCACGACGCTGGCGGCGCTGGTCGACGAGATCAACAGGCGCGACGCACGACACGTGATCACGATCGAGGACCCGATCGAGTACGAGCACCAGCACCGCCGCTCGCTCGTCGAGCAGGTCGAGATCGGCGTGGACGCGCCGGACTTCCCGACGGCGCTGCGGGCCGCGCTGCGCCAGATGCCTGACGTGCTCGTCGTCGGCGAGATGCGGGACCCCGAGTCGATGCGCCTCGCGCTCACCGCTGCCGAGACCGGGCACCTGGTCATCTCGACGGTCCACACGACCGACGTCACCTCCAGCGTGGCGCGCATGGCCGACTCGTTCCCCGTGGAGCGGCAGGCGACGATCCGGCAGGAGATCGCGCTGGCCTTGAGCGCGGTGCTGATCCAGTCGCTGCTGCCGCGGACGTCAGGCGGACTCGTCCCTGCCGTGGAGCTGCTGATGGTCCAGTACGGAGCCCGGCAGCACATCCGCAAGAACCAGCTGCATCACCTGCACCAGGAGATCTCGCTGACGCGGCGGTTCGGATCCATCACGTTCGAGGAGTCGCTGGCTTCGCTCGTGAAGGCCGGCCACATCGACGTCGAGATGGCGCGCGAGCGCGCCGCGCACCCGGAGGAACTGGTTCGCCTCATCGCTCCGGCGACCTGATGGCGCGTGCTGGCGTGAGAGGCACGGATCTCGTGGAGGGCTCGGAACTACCGATCGCACCTGCCGACGGCCGATGCCATCAGCGGATCCGTGTGCGCCAGCGCAACCGGCGCCATCCCTCGACGATGCGCCTCGCGCAGCAGGTCCAGCGCCGCTGAGAGGCGGTCGGCGGCGGCCGGGTCACCCGGAGGCAGCGCCTCGGCGGCCTCGATGACCTCGCGAACGCGCCACCAGTTCCAGTCGCCCTCGTTCTCCAGCGTTGACGACGCGACGCGATGCGCGAGGACACGCGCGACGCCATCCCGCCCGATGGACGCCTGGACGATGTCGACGTGCCTTTCGGCTTCCTCGGCCACTTTCCTGCGCCCCTCGATCATCCGCGCCAGGATCCGTTCGCCGCGCGCGACGTGCGACGAGGCCGCCTCCATGCCGTACGCCGTGCCATCGGCCTGCACCACCAGGTGTATCTCGACATCGAGATCGCCCGCGGCGCCGTCCTCATGAACGGTGAACGCCCGCGTGTCACCGGGCTGGAGGCGCAGCGCAGCGGACGGCAGGTGGTACGCGTCGCGCCAGCCGTCGTGCTCGACGATCATCGTGTGACGGGCGTCGGCGCTCCGGACGGTGACGTTCCACGCCTCGACGATGGACTCGCCGGTGTTGCGCAGGCGCACCTGGCAGACGCCCGACGCGCCGCGAGCGACCCAGGCCTGCAGCGGCCCCACCTGTGCCCGCTCGGCGCGCCTGGCGGGTGCCTGCGCGTGCAGGATCGCCAGCAGCGCCGAGGCGAGCAGCCCCCACGCCCCTCGCATTCGCCTCCCTACGGCTTCATGCCCGCGTCGAGGGTCGGATTGCAATCGTGGAAGTCGAACGGCCGCAGGGCGAACTCGTGCCACAGCACCGGCATCACGGGCCACTCCTCGGCGCGCACCATGTGGTGCATGCCGAAGGTGTACCAGAGCACGACGTCGGTACCGGACACGGACCTGTTCCCCTTCGTCCAGGCCGGCAGGCCCTGCCCGGGCGTGCTGAGCGTCGGGTAGTCGCCCGCCGCGTACCGTTCGGCGGCAGAGTACGGCGTCACCCACAGGTGGTGGTCGATGAAGCCGGCGCGCTGGCGCGCGACCTCGTCGGCGCTCAGCAGCGTGTGGATCGTGTGCGAGGGCAGCAACTGGTAACTCGACGGATACCCGACGTGGTTCACGCGCGAGCCCGTGACGCGCCAGAGGGACGGCTTGTGCATGTCCATCGTGATCTTGCCCTCGGCCTCGGATTGCACCGGCTTCGTGTCGGTCACCCAGATGCTGCGGCGCGGGTGTCCCGGGGGCAGGGTCTTCGGCACGATCTCGTCGCGCACCACGCTGTTGATGGCGCCGTCCACGTCCATGTCGAGGCGGAAGTTGAAGTAGTGGTCGTGGTTGACGGCCACCACGTGCGGCTCGACGAAGCGCCCGTAGGCGTCGCCGCGCGACTCGGGGCCGTTGGTGGAGGCCACGCGCGCGTCCCTCGCGGCCGTCATCTTCGCCTCGACGATGCCAGTGGCCCCGAGGCTCACCTTGATCTGGCCGTCGGGGAGGAAGCGCCAGTCCACGAGGTAGTCGTAGTTGCCAATCGTGGCGGCCATGCGCGCCACCAGTTCCCGCTGGGGGCGACCCTCGGGTCCGTGCCGCCAGATCACGTCACCGGCCGTCCGCTCGAACAGGCAGATCACCCGCTGCTTGTCGGCGGGCCACCCCCGGCCCTGCGGCACGACGCTGTCGATGTAGGTCGCGTAGTCCGGGCAGTCCACGCCGGGCGACAACGTGTCGGCCAGGCCACCGGCCGAGAACTCGCCGGCGTCGATGAACGTGCGGACGTACCAGTCCTTCTGCGGGGACATGTACGGCACGAAGATCTCGGAGAGGTGCCCCTGGTACATCACGGGCCGCTCGCGCTCGCCATCCTTCCACGTCACCGTGGAGACGATCATGCCCACGCGCGAATCAGGCCGCACGTGGAAGCGCCAGCGATCCCACGAGACGACATGGCCGTCCATCGTGTAGGCCGGACCGTTGGGCTGCCGCACCTCGATGGGCGTGCGCGATTCGCGCAGCGCGCCCACGGCGGCGCGATCGAAGTCGTTGCCCCCCGCCGGGATCGGAACGGTCTCGTCGTCGGAGAACTCGAGGATCTCCTTCGCGTGCATGTCCATCACCACGATCAGCCCCTCGAGGCGGCGAGCCCACGTGTTGCGGTACCCCGATCGCAGGCGGCACGAGAGCACGCCGATTCGCTTGCCGGCGTACTTCGGCTCACCGAAGTTGCCCGGCGGGACGGCGAGGCAGTTGACGAACTGCGCGTTCGCGATGCCGCGCCGCTTCAGGGCCTCCGCGAAGCGCGGGTCTTTCATGACCTTGTCCACGACGTCGCTGCCGAACTCGCTCTCGAGCCACATCGGCTGCACGCCGGTGCGCTCCGTCCACGACACGAGCCGCTTCCCCGCGACGTCCACCGTCGCCTCGAACACGCGCGGCCCTTCCGAGATCACGACCTCCGCTGCCCGCGGGATCGGCATCCCCGTCTTCCAGCCGTAGACGACGGCCTTCTCGGGCTCCTTCACTTCGATGCGCGTGAACCGGGTGGCATCGGTCAGTCTGCCCGCCTGCTGCAGCACCTCGAGCACCGAGAAGTGCTCGAGGCGGGTGAGCGGGTCGAGCGGGTGCGTCGGTGCTTGAGCGCGGGCGCGCTCCGGAAGGAGACACGACATCGCAACACACAGACAGAGAGCACTCGACCAGCGCTTCATGACACCTCCAGGGAAAAGCAGAGGGGTACAGCTTACTCGGGAGTTCGGGAGTTGGGAGTCGGGAGTCGGGGGTCGGGAGTCGGGGACGGGTACAATCGGCGGTCGAAACAGCCGATCTGTGATGACCCACACCCGCGTTCTCCATGCCGTGGTTGCCTGCGCCGTCTTCCTGCTGCTCGCGGGCATCGTCTTTCCCGTTCGGGGGTGGCAGGAGACCGATACCTACGGCCTGGCCCTCGAGTGCCGCGGTGCCCTGTGGAAGAAGGCATTCGACGAGGCCACGGCAGCGGGCCTCAATCCCGGGGCGATTGCCGTGACGTTCGAGGCGGCAAAGGCGCAGTGGCGGGACGAGGGCGGCGAGGCGGTGCTCACGGGCACCGAGCAGTACCAGCCCGCCCACGACGTGCCGGCCCTGCCGGTGCGCTATGAGTGCCGCGTCGATCGGGCCACGCGGGCCGTGCGCTCGGTGACCTTCGTGGCCATCGACGCCAACGGCGACGACGTCAGCCGACCGCCCACGCAGCTGGTCAAGGAAGGCCGATTGCTGAAGGCGTGCAGCACACACCTGGAATCAGGCCTCGAGGACGACGTCCGCAAGCGCGGGATGGACCGCCAGCGGGCCTCCGTCGAGATCGCGCCGGCCGACGCGGAGTTCGTGGCCAGGGGCACGACGGTGGACGTGCAGGGCCGCGGGCGCGCCAGGTACGGCGAGGATTTCGACTGGCAGATCCTGATCTTCCAGTGCCGGTACGACCAGATGCGCGATCGTGTCGTGCGGTCCACGCATGCGCTCGAAACGCCGTCGCCGGCCGGCGCGCTCCCTGCCGCCTCCCGTGACGCGATCGATGCGTGCCGGCTGGCCGTCGGCGGGCAGGTGCTCGCCGATGCCAGGGAGAGGGGATATCGACGGCTGGAGCGTGTCGAAATCGAGTTGCCGGAGCTGGCAAACGTCGCGGCCAGAGGTGGGTATCTGGACGTCAGCGGGCGAGGCCAGTTCCGCCTGGATGACCGGCACCGCCAGCCGACGCCGCTGACCTTCACCTGCGCCTACGACCCGCGTGCCGAACGGGTCGTCTCCGCGCGCTTCGAGGTGGAGGCGGGCGCATGGACGCCGTCGGGACAGATCGCCAACGGGCGCACCGAGTCGCTGCGGTGCGGGTCGCGGAACCTGCGCCGGCAGGAATGCGCCGCCGCCATCCGCGGTAACGTCCGCATCATCCGCGAGTTCGGCACCGCGCGCTGCGAGTCGTATCGGAACTGGATGTGGAGCAACTCGCAGATCGTCGTCTGGGACGGCTGCGTCGCCGAGTTCGAATACGACGCCCGCTGACGCGAGCCATCGATATGACCACCCCGACGTTTGCGCCCCTGTCCACGTGGATCGAGTACCCACCCGACGAGATGGAGCGGCGCGCCCAACAGTTCTTCGCCGACGTGCGGCGGCGCCGTTCCGTCCGGCAGTTCTCCGACCGCCCCGTCGCCCGATCGGTGATCGAGCGCTGCGTGATGGCGGCCGGCAGCGCGCCGAGCGGCGCCAACATGCAGCCCTGGCACTTCGTCGTCGTGGCCGATCCGGCCGTCAAGCAGCACATCCGGGTCGAGGCCGAGCGCGAGGAGCGGGAGTTCTACGCGCACCGCGCGCCGCAGGAGTGGCTCGACGCGCTCGCGCCGCTGGGGACCGACGCCGACAAGCCCTTCCTCGAGCGGGCGCCGTACCTCATCGCCATCTTCGCGCAAGCCTACGGCCTGCTGCCCGACGGCCGTCGCGTGAAGCACTACTACGCGCAGGAGTCGGTGGGCATCGCGACAGGGATCCTCATCACGGCCCTCCACCACGCGGGCCTCGTCACGCTCACGCACACGCCGAGCCCCATGGGTTTCCTCAACGAGATCCTGGGCCGGCCCGCCAACGAGCGCCCGTTCCTGCTGCTCGTGGTCGGGTACCCGGAGGAAGGCGCACAGGTGCCCGCGATCGAACGGCACGATCTGGCCACCATCGCCACATTCGTCGGCTAGAGGAGCGGGGCACGCTCCTGGGTGCGGGGATGGTCCTACCTGTACAGCGCGGTGTCCGGGTGCTGAGCGACCCACCCGAACCAGAAGGCGCGGTGCGCCGGCACGCGTGCGAGGGGGCTGGCGCCCTCGAGCACCATCGCGTCGGGCGTGATGGTCCACAGCCGCCCGGAGGCATCCCGGACCCGGCCGTCGGACTCGATGGCCACGAACGTCTCTCCGCCGCGTTCGTACACGCGGTTCGCGCCGGCCTTCGACGTGACCACCAGCAGGGCGCGCCCGCCGGCCTCGATGGCCAACAGCGGCTGGCGCGCGAGCCGGTCGACGGCGATGGCCACCCCGCTGCTGCCCTGCCCCACGACCTCGGGCCGGAGCACGAGGACTTCGGCCTTGTTCTTCAGGCGCCTGTCGGTCGTCGGCACCTCGAACATGAGCGCGTCCGTGGCGAAGTACTCGCGGTACGCCGCACCCTCTGCATAGTCGCGGCGGTAGCCGGTGTCGAGCGACACCACGGTCGTCGAGGGATGGTCGCGACGCCACTCGCCCCACGTCGTGGTCACCACGGGACGCACCGCCAGGCGCAGTCCTGACGAGGCGAGCGGACCGACGACGGGGATGCCCTCGAGGGAGGACCACAGGCTGCCCGTCTCCTCGTCGAACATCAGCTTGTTGGACCGGTAGAGCAGGCCGCTCGTGCCAAACGTGAACGATCGCCCGTCCGCGCGACTGTCGTACGGGATCACGGTGCCGCACAGCGTGCAGTAGACGAGGGCGAGATCCACGCCGCCGAGCGTGTCGGTCGCGAGTTCGTGCCAGGCGAGGATGCGGCGGGGATACGCGCGGGCCTCTCCGTTGACCACGAGCCCGAAGACGATGTGGCTGTCGCGAAGCCAGGTGGCGGCCGGTGCGCCGACGTGCATCGGTCGACGAAGCGGCGGGATGCCGTTGACAGGCACGCCGCCCCAATCGATCTCGTCGAGACGAATCCGTGCGTCGACGCGCGACGGGAAGAAGGCGGAGAACCGCTGGTCGATGCGGCCGTAGAGCTCGGCCTTGAGTTCCGCGTAGTCGGGGTGCGGGTCGTAGGGCCGCGACCACATCCAGCGCCGCCACCGTCGCAGGTCGTCGCCGAACTTCTGTCCGGTCTGGCGTTCGAGGAAGGCGGTGACCCGTCCTCTGGCCTCGGCCGCCATGAGCCGGGTTGCCGTCGGGCCCTGGCCCGAGGCCGCGGCCTGCGGAGGCAGCGGCGGGCCCTCGATCCCGTCTCCCTGTGCCGGATCCTCCGCGGGACCTCCTCCCTGAAACAGTCGGGGCGACGGCAGGAACCGGATGCCGTCGATGAGCATGGGCGTGTAGCCGTCGCGCCATCGGGCGCCGATGGCCTCGAGCGCGGCACGCTGGACACGACGGTCGCTGCTGGCGGCCTCGACAAACGTCCGCCACGAAATCTCCGGCTGCCCCGCTGACAGCACCGGTCCCGCCAGGCTGGCGGCGAGGACGATGGCGAGTGCGACGGGCGTCGAGCGTGTGCGCATCCGTGAGGTCTCCGCGACGGCGGGATGAGGTGCCGATCATCCCCTGAAACAGCCGGGGCGCGTCCCGGGTTCCCGGCACGATAGACTCTGCCGCATGCACAAGCCATTACGCTGGGCCACGGGCCTCGTGACGGCCCTGGCGCTCACCGGGATTGGGGTGACCGCGCGCGACGCGACGACGCCGGCGCAGGCTGCGGCGCAGCGCCCCAACATCCTGTTCCTGTTCGCCGACGACATGCGTGCCGACACGATCGGCGCGCACGGCAACCCGCACATCCGCACGCCCACGCTCGACGATCTCGCGCGTCGCGGCTTCAGCTTCCGCAACGCCTACGTGCTCGGCGGCGACAGCGGCGCCGTATGCGTGGCGAGCCGGGCCATGCTGATGAGCGGCCGCTCGTGGTTCCGCGTGCAGACGTCGACGCTGGCCGACGCCCCCCTGCTGCCCGAGGTGCTCGGCCGCGCGGGCTACGTGACGTTCGGGACCGGCAAGTGGCACAACGGCGAGGCGTCGTGGCTGCGGGCGTTCCAGCAGGGCCGTACCGTGATGTTCGGTGGCATGTCCGACCACACGAAGGTCCCCGTCAAGGACCTCGGCCCGGACGGCCGGCTCACGCCGATGCGGGTCGAGACCACGTTCTCGAGCGAGCTGTTCGCCGACGCGGCCATCGACTTCCTGAGGTCACACGAGGGCCCGGCGCCGTTCTTCGCCTACGTGGCGTTCACCGCCCCGCACGACCCGCGTCAGCCGCCTCTCGAATTCCGCGAGCCGTACTACGACAGCCTGCCGCCCCTGCCCCCCAACTTCCTGCCGCAGTTCCCCTTCGACAACGGCGCGATGAAGGGTGGCCGCGACGAGAACCTCGCTGCCTGGCCGCGCACCGAGCGCATGGTCCGCGACCAGCTCGCCGAGTACTACGGGCTGATCACGCACCTGGACGGGCAGATCGGCCGCATCCTCGAGGCACTCGAGGCGACGGGGCGCGCCAGGGACACCCTCGTCGTGTTCGTCGCCGACAACGGACTGGCGCTCGGCAGCCATGGCCTGCTCGGCAAGCAGAGCGTCTTCGAGCACAGCACGAGGGTGCCGATGATGCTCGTCGGCCCCGGCGTGCCCGCGGGACGCAGCAGCGAGAGCTTCACCTACCTCCACGACCTCTTCCCGACAGTGCTCGAGGTGGCGGGCGTGGCGCCACCCGATGGCATCCAGAGCACGTCCCTGCGGCCTGTCTGGGAGGGACGCGCGCAGCGGACGCGCGACTCGCTGTTCCTCGCGTACATGACCACGCAGCGTGCCGTCCGGGACGACAGGTGGAAGCTGATCGCGTATCCCACGCTCGGCCACCTGCAGTTGTTCGACCTCCGGGCCGACCCCCACGAAGTCACGAACCTGATCGGCAACGGCGACCACTCGGCAGAGGTGGCTCGCCTGCAGGGTCTCATGCGGTCATGGCAGGCGCGCCTCGGCGACACGGCTCCGATCCCGGCGGAGAACCGGCAGCCCCCGGGCATCGACCTGACCGGGCGTCCCCGCCAGCCCGACCAGTGGCAGCCCGACTGGATCGTCAGGAAGTATTTCGGCGCCGAACCCGTCGCCAGGCCATGAGGGCACACGAACGTCCTTGACATGGGCGTCCATCGGACGCATGGTGGCCATATCGTCAGATGCGGCAAATCGCCGCACCGGAAAGGGGTCGTTCAATGCGTACCCATTTTCCCCGGATCAACTCGACCGTCCTCTCGGTCTTCCTGCTCGTCAGCCTTCCCGTTCTTGTGGGCGGCGTGCTGTTGGTCCTCCTCATCGCCCAGTCCACGCTGCGTGACACGTACGGCGAGCACCTCGCCGACGTCGCGGAGCAGACCGCCGCCGGTGTCGACGCGTACGTGTACCGCAAGGTGCTCGACGTCTCGATGCTGGGGCGCACCCGCGACGTCCGGGAGGCAGTCCGGGCAGCCCCGGCGCCAGACGCGGCCGGGTTGGCTTCCAACAGCGCCTCACGGTATCTCGCGGATTCTGGTCGCCCACGACTCGGTCTATCGCGAGATCATCGTGACCAACCAGCAGGGGCAACTCGTCGCGGCGTCGAGGGCCATGGCGCCGCGCGACTCGTCCGGCGAGGACTGGTGGAAGGCCACGGTGGAGGACGGGGCCACCGGCCGCGTGTTCGTGACCCAGTTGCGCTGGGAGAGCGACGAGGATGTGTCGGTGATGCACGTCTCGGCACCCGTCCCCGCCGACGACAGCGACCAGTTGACGGGTGTGGTGCGGGTCGTGTTCGACGCCCGTGAACTGCTGGCGCCTGTCGCGGGGCTCCAGTTGGGCGACACCGGATTGGCAACACTGGTCCGCGAGAACGGGCAGGTGGTGTTCAGCCGGACGTCCAACGACCCGTCGGTCCGTTTCTTCGCCGCGAAGGAACTCGCCGATGGGCTGGCCGGGCGGGTGTCGACGGAGGGCGTCAGGCAGGACGGGATGCACTTCGCCGCCACCGGCGCTGATGGCTCGCCCTACGTTGTGGGTGTGGCGCGAAGCCAGCTCAGCCGGACGTTCTCGAACCTGTCCTGGCTGGTCGCCGTCTCGCAGGCCGAGTCGGAACTGCTCGGACCTGTACGGTCGCTCGGCTGGAACCTGCTGCTGGTCTTCCTGTTCACGCTGCTGATGGTGCTCGCGCTGGCGCTCTACTTCTCGATGCGCCTGCACGCGCCGCCGCTCGACGCCGACATGGCCCTCGTGGAGCACAGGCCTGTCTCACGCATGCCGGACACGGGCGAGGACGACGAGGAAGACGACGTCTCTGCCGCCAGGCACGCCTGACGACAGGGATGCGAGACAGCACCGGGACCGGGGGCCGACGCCCTGGTCCGGCGTCTCGCGTCCCGAGCCCCGACAGGGCGCCGGCGGAACCGCGACGGCGACCGAATCGTCCGGCACGGTCCGGTACAATTCGGCCGACTGCCAATGCCGCCGGCCGCCGTCACTCCCGCCCCGGGGTCCACCACCCGGTACGCGCTGCTCACACTGGCGCTGTTCACGCTGCTGACGGTCGCGATGACCTGGCCGCAGGCGCGGTACGCGACCAATCGCGTGAACGACCCGGCCGACCCGTTGCTCAACACGTGGGCGCTCGCCTGGGTCGCGCACCAATTGCCGTATGCCCCGGCGCACGTGTTCGACGGCAACATCTTCCACCCGGAACGCCGAACGCTGGCCTACTCGGAGACGCTGCTGGCCCCTGGCGTCATGGGCGCGCCGCTGCTCTATCTCGGCGCCGGCCCCATCCTGGTCTACAACGTGCTGCTGCTGGCGGCGTTCGTCCTCACGGGCGTGGGCACGGCCCTATTGGTGCGCGACCTCACGGGCAACGGGCTGGCCGGCGTGATTGCCGGCGCCGTGTTCGCGTTCCTGCCGTTCCGTTTCGACCACTACGCGCACTTCCAGTTGCTCCAGACGCAGTGGATTCCGCTGGCGCTGTGGGCCTTTCACCGCCTGCTGGGCGGAGGCCGCCTGCTCTGGGGCATCGTCCTGGGCCTGGCCGTCGGCGGACAGGCGCTCTCGTCGATGTACAACGCGCTGTTCCTGGGGGCCTTCCTGGCTGTCGTCGGGGGCGTGCTGCTCCTCGCGGACCTGCGGCGTGCACGCGCGTGCGCCCCTGCCCTCGCGCTGGCGGTGGTCCTGGCCGGCAGCCTCGCCGCCCCGGTTGTCGTCGTGCACAGCCGCGCGCGTGAGGTCGTGGGTGAACGGTCGCGAGCGGAGGTCGAGGCCGGCAGCGCGGAGTGGAAACACTTCCTGGCCGCGCCGGAGCGGAGTTGGCTGCACGGGCGATGGTCGCGAAGGTTGGGCGAGCCGGAACGGCGGCTGTTTCCTGGCGTCATGGCCGTGGTGCTGGCACTGGTGGCCCTGTGGCCGCCGTTGTCGCTGACACGCGTCGCGTATCTGGCGGGGCTGCTGCTGTCGCTCGAGATCGCGCGCGGCCTCAACGGCTGGCTCTACGGTCCGCTCTACGACTACGTCCTCGCGTTTCGCAGTCTGCGGGTCCCGTCGCGCATGGGTGTCATGGCGGGCATGGCACTGGCTGTGCTGGCCGGCTATGGCACGGCACGTCTGCTCGCCATCGCCACGGGACGCGCTGCGACGTGGGGCATGGCGGCGGCGCTGCTGGCGATGGTGCTGGTCGACACGTGGGTCGCGCCCCTGCAGTTGCGCGTGGTGGCGACCACGGCGCCGGAGAGCTACACGGACCTGCTGCGCCACAGGGGCGTCGACACCAACCCCGGCGTCATCAGGCGCCCCGGCGCACCGACCCCCGCGGTGCTGCTGGAACTGCCAATCGACCCCCACGATCCGACCTACATGTACTACTCGACGTTCCACTGGCAGACGCTGGTCAACGGCTACAGCGGCTTCTTCTCGGAACGGTTCGTGGACATGGTCAGTCAGTTCCAGCGCTTCCCCGATCCCCAATCGGAGGCGGTCGCCGAAGCGTTGGACGTCCGCTACGTGCTCGTGCACGGCGAATTCATGCGCGAGGGGGAGTACCAGCGCCTCATCGCGGCCCTCGACGCGCGCGCCCCCGACATCCGCCTCGTCTCCCGTCGTCCCTGGCACGACCGCGAGATCAGCCTGTACCACTTCTACCCACGGCAGGGACGCCCGCCCGACGCGCCGTAGGGGCGGGGCCCGGAGAGCGGTGGGGGCCGGGCTCGGAGGGGCCCACCATCGAGAGCCGGCCCTACCATCCGAGAGCCGGGCCTACCATCCGAGAGCCGGCCCTACCCATCCGAGGCCGGCCCTACCGGCTCACTGTGGGTCGGGCACGCGATCGACGTACCCGTCGCCCGTGTACATGCGGACGACGCGGCCGTTCTCCTCGACGAACCGCACGACCTCACCCACGGCGCCGCCTCCAGTCCGCGCCGTGTACATGAACCGGCCCTCCCCGAGGGGCTCGAGGGCGATCGGGTTCTCCAGTGTTGGTGCCGCCGGATTGAGGAGGACGATCCGCTTGTCGAGCAGCACGACCTGCCAGTCCAGGCCGCGGCCACGATAGAGCCCGGCGAAGCGCCCCCACGACGGATCCCATGGGACGACCGTCGGCTCGGGCGCCGCGCGCTTCGCGACGGCCTCACCGACGCTGCCCATCAACTGCCGGGCGATCGCCGACGGCTCGGCGTCCTGCGCATTGGTCAGGACGATCACGCCCACGCTTCCGTCGAGGTCGATCAGCGTCTGCGTCGTGTAGCCGGGGTACGACCCGCCATGCCCGACGTAGGTCTTGTCGCCGACGCGGTTCACCGAGAAGCCGATGGCGTTGCCGACGGTCCAGTTCTGCTCGAGCGAGCGGATCCGGTGCATCTCGCGGAGGGATCCCGTGCCGAGGATGCGGGGCCCGCCGCGGGCGCCGCGCCGGAACTGCGCGGAGACGAACCTCGCCATGTCCTCCACCGTCGACGTGATGCCGGTGGCCGCGGCCATGCCGCGGGCATCGACGAAGCCGAAGGTCTCGCGGGTGCCGTCGGGCATCCGCCGTCCGTAGCCGGTGGCCATCCCCTCGACGTCGCGGTCCACGCTGGAGGAGGACATGCCCAGCGGCACGAAGATGTTCCGCGTCACGTACTCGGCCCACGACTCACCGCTGGCGGCCTCGATCACCTGTCCCGCCACGGAGTACGCGAGGTTGGAGTACTTCCAGCGCACCTGGGGTGCGAACGCGGCGCGGCGGCCGCCGATGAGCGCACGCAAGGCCTCGCCCGTGGGGAACTGGAAGGACACCCAGTGGTCGCCGGCCTCCCGCTGCAACCCCGAACTGTGCGTCAGCAGCTGCTCGATCGTGATCGGCCCGTCATCGTCTCCAGCCGGCGCCATCCGGAACCAGGGCAGGTGCTGCGACACCGGGTCGTCGAGCCGCACCTTGCCCTGTTCGCGCAGCTGCATGATGGCGGTGGCGGTGAAGAGCTTGGAGTGCGACGCCATGCGGAACTTCGTCTGCGGCGACATGGGCCGCTTCGACGCGACGTCCGCGTAGCCGAAGCCCTTCGCCCAGACGAGTTGATCGCCGGCGACGACCCCGACGACGACGCCGGGCAGGCCGCGATACGCGCGCTGGCCCTCGAGCCACGCGGAGAAGAGTCGCTGCTGGCCGAGGACATCCGGGTCGCTGGCGGCGGGAGCAGGCGCCTCTGCCGTCTGCGCCCGGAGCGCCGCTGCCGGCATGAGCAGCGCGACCGCGCACAGGGTGAGAACGGGCACACCGACACGCAGGCCCGCGAGGCAATCACGATCGAACACGGACACTCCCCTGGCTGAAAGGCGCGATGATGTTGACCCGTCGTTGGCGTGAGGTCAACGGTTGAGGGACAGCACCGATTATGGCATTATTCCCACGTTATGGTACGCGTGACGTTTTCCCTGGACGATGGGACGGTGGCCCGGATTCGGCAGACCGCCGCGCGCCTCGGCAAGGCCCAGAGCCAGGTCGTGCGTGAGGCCGTCGCCGAGTACGCCGAGCGGGCCGGTCGACTCAGTGATGGCGAACGCCAGCACGCGTTGAGCGTGCTCGAGCGGTTGCGCGAGGCGAGGCCCACCCGTCCCGCCGCCGACGTGGACGCGGAGTTGCGGTCCATCCGGGCCGGGCGCCGCGCCGGCGGACGCCGTCATCGCACCGCATGATCGTCCACGTCGACACCTCGGCGCTGGTGGATGCGCTGACCGGACCGCGCCGGTCGCTCGACACGCTGATCGCGCTGACACGCGAGGGGCACCGCCTGATGCTCTCGACGATCGTGCTCTACGAGTGGCTCCGCGGGCCCCGCACGCGCGTCGAGCTCGAGGCGCAGGAGGAACTCTTCCCGACCGAGGCCGCCGTGCCGTTCGCCGTGGCGGAGGCCGTCGTCGCGGCACGGCTGTACGCACAGGTGCCGCGCGCGCGAGGGCGCGAGATCGACCTGGCCGTCGCTGCGTGTGCGCTCGTGGCTGGTGGCGCGATCTGGACGCTGAACCCGAACGATTTTCGCGACATCCCGGATCTGCGCGTCCTCTGACGCGTCGGCGCGGCCGGGCTCGCTTGCCCCGAGCGCAGTCGAGGGGGAGAGCCGGCCCTACCCACCGCCGTGCACGCGGCTGCCCAGCGACTGGCGTCACCGTGCAGCGGCGTGGCGCTTGCTCAGCTCCGCAAGGATGGTCCGCGTGTCGGCAATTCGCCGCTCGATGCCCGCCCGGTAGCGCGAGAGCTGGTTGTTGACGGCCGTTCCCGGCGCGGCCAACTCGGCCTCGATCTCGCGGAGGTAGGCCTCCGACGCCTCGAGATACCGGGGCGCCGTCGCGGGATTGGCGAATCCCACGCCGCCCGCCCGGATGTACACGGGCGTCGTGTGCGCGGCCTGCGTGGGCCCGCCGCGAGTTCGCGCCGCCACCCAGACGCCATGGCCGCCAACGCGCAGGTCGTGCGTCAGGCGCAACCGCTCCGCCGACTGTCCGCCCTCGCCTGCCGACGCGGCCTTGACGACTTCGCCGTGCACCACCAGTTCGAGGTCGCGCAGCGGGACGTCGGTGGCGTGGCCCCTGGCCTCGACCACGATGCGCAGCGTGTCACCCTCGCGACGGTCGAGTGTGGCGCCAGGCAGCGCGTCGTCCACCTTCAGGTCCAGCATCGGACCGGTCGTGACGAACGTGCGGCCGGCCTTGACGGCGGCGATCCATCCCTCGAACGTCAGCGGGCCCTCGACGCGCGTGTAGAAGCGTGCATCGCCGATGCGCGGCCCTTCGTCTTCGGCCGCACCGAACGCCTTCGTGCGGCCACACCATGGGAAGTCGGACCCGGCCAGGGCCGTCAGCGGAAAGCCCAGATCGAGGAAGTGGTAGTAGTGCGTCGTGATGAGCGGCCCTCCCGGCGCGCAGAACTGCATCAGCTCCACGAAGTCGAGCTTCCGCTGCAGGACGTCGAGTGTCATGCCGCGATAGCCGTGGAAGGTCATCGCCTGGTGCGCGTAGCCGCTCACGCCGCCGAGTTCGTGAACACGATCGAAGGTGCGGTCGTAGCCGTAGTACGCGTCCACGGGCCGTACGCGCACGACGTCGGACGCGCCGAGCGAGATCGTGTGGCCGATCTCCGGCGTGCGCGGATCCTCCTGCCCTGGCGAGATGAGTCGTCCGCCGGCCATGTACCGGCCGGCAGCGCCGAACGCGTACTGCGTGAAGTAGCTCGTGTGGAAGTCGCCCATCTGCAGCAGGTTGCCGACGTGAACGTCCTCGGCGGCCAGCCAGCGCTGGATCAGCGGATTCTCGCGGGGCGACCGGCGCAGGTGGATGTGGTCGTCGGACGAGTACCATCCCTGGCTCGGCATGTCGACCCAGCGGTGAAGCTCGTAGCGTTGGCGGAGATTGCGGCCGTCCTCGACGGTCACCCGATGTTGCTGCCGGACGAACTCGTAACCCTTGGTCAACGCGATGAGGTAGTCGCCGGGCGGCAGCTTCACCTCGAACGACCCGTCCGCGTAGAACGCGCCGTCGGGCTGCGTCGCGTAGCCGTCGGCGCGGTCGTCACGACCCCACATGATGGCCAGAGCTTCGGGCGGCACGCCGAGCGCCTCCCCAGGCATGGCCAGCGCGCCGAGCGGCGCCTTGCTGATCGGTGTCCCTGCGGCGTCGGTGATGCGTACGCGCACGGGCGTGGGCGTCGATGACCCGCGCTCGACGACGGTGACGCGCAGGGTGCCGTCGGCTGCCGCGGAAGCGGTGTAGAGGTACAGCGCCGCGAACACGAGACCCGCGCCGAGCGGCAGCAGTGCCGCGACGCGCGCGTGCGTGCGAGGTCCAGTCGAAGATGGATGAGGCATGACGGTCATGGCAGACGCTCGATGAACCACACGGTGGCAAGGCAGACAACGGCGAGCGACGTGTACTGCACGACGCGCCGATGCCACGACGACCCGGCGATGATGAGGACGACGGGCAGCGCGATGGCCACGACGGCGAGTTGGCCGATCTCGACGCCGAGATTGAACGCGAGCACCGCCGCCAGCCACTGCCCGACGGGCAGGTCCAGCACGTCGAGCCCTCCGGCGAACCCGAGCCCGTGCACCAGACCGAACGCGAAGGCCACCGGCCACCTCGCATACGTCCCCGCCGGACCTGCCGTCGCATCCGTCGCCGCCGGACTGGCACTCGCATACGTGGCCGCGGGCCTCTCATGAATCTCGTGGGCGCCGGACTCGTCCGGCGTTGCCCGCGGGACAAGTCCCGCGGCTACGACCCTCTGATTCGTGCCTGCTCCTGTCGATCCGCCCGTGCCGCCCGTCGTGACGCCGCCGCGCTGGTGGCGCCGGGGCCATGGATCACTTGTCCGGCGATCCCCACGACCCCGTCCGACCGGACCCGCGGGACCCGACAGCAGGTTCTCGATCGCGACGTACGCGATGCTCACGGCGATTGCGAGCTCCACGAAGTGCGCGGGCGGCGTCACGACCTGCATGGCCGCCAGTCCGAGCGTAAGGCTGTGCGCCACGGTGAACGCCGATACGATCGCGATGCGGGAACGCCACGTCCCGCCCGGGATCAGGAGGCACGCGAGGAAGACCAGGTGGTCGTAACCGGTGAGGATGTGCGCGATGCCGAGCAGCAGCATGGCGCGCACGGATCCGGCCGGCGCCACGGCGTCGCGCCACGACGCGCGACCTGAGTCCGGCAGGGCGTGCCGGGGCGTCGCGACGGTGAAGACGAGAGAGGCGACCACGGCGCCACGCTCCACGCGGGCGATGACCCGGTGCGAGTCGTCGGTCAGGTCATGGAAGGTGGCGTGCAGGGCGACGGGTGAAGCGCCTGCCGCCAACCGATGGAGGACCTGCAGTTCGAGCAGCCCGGACGGCAGCACGCGCGCGCCGAGGATCCGGGATGGGGCGGGCGTGCTCTGGTGGAGCACGATGAAGTGCCTGAGGATCGCCTCGCCGAACGAGCCCAGTCGCTCCACAGGCACGTCGCCGGCCTCGGCGATGACCCCCGGCGCCGAGCCGCTCACATCGTCGAGGGAGACGAGGATCTCGCTTCGCGCGTCGGTGGCGTGAAACACGACGCGCCAGAAGGCTACCGAGCCTGCATGCGCTGACGCGTTCCCCGCACTCGCCAGCAGCACGAGCGCGGCGATCCCCCACGCGTGCCGGATGCGGGCGGGAACGGGCGGCATTGGCCGCATGGTAGCCGACAACCTGTGTCGAGCTCCGTCGAGTCTCCTGCGGCGGAGTGAGGCGGCTCAGACGCGGACAAGCTGCGGCAGGTGGTCGAAGTGCCTGTCGCGGGCGTGCAGGGCGAGGTTGTGCTGCAGCACGAGCGCCGCGACCCACATGTCGTTGGTGGGCACCGGGGTTCCCTGCTTGCGGAGCTGGCGGAAGACGGCCGCGTAGTGGTGCGTCGTCTGGTCGTCCGCAAAGACGACACGCACGCCGTCCTTCAGCAGGAAGCGGCGCAACACGCGCTCGTTCTCGGCTTCCCGCCGGCCATGCGCGAAGCCCGCGCGGAGTTCGGCGAGGACGACGAACGGCAGGACGACGAGGTCGGCCTCCGCCACCAGTTGCACCGTGTCGTCGACACCCCGGCAGAGATCGACGTAGCGGTTCGTGTCGAGGGCCACTCTCACCGCCAGAGTTCCTCGTCGATGCGATCCTGGTCAGCGAGAGCGGCGTCGACGGCCTTGTCGGGCTTCCACGTCCCGGCCACGTCCGACAGGTCGCGACGGTTTCGCGGCGCCCTGGCCGCGCCAGAGGCTTCGGCCAGCGCGTCGAGCACGGCCTCGTTCAGGCTCTTGCCCTCCGTGCGAGCGCGCTCCCTGAGGGCGAGGTCGACGGCTGATGGCACTCCGCGAATCGTGTACTGCATGCACTGATTGTAGGCGATGCATGCACGGACTGCAAGCATCACGTAGCCGGTGACTCCGAATCGGCTACGGCCTGTCGGGCAGCGTCCAGTCGACCCTGGGATTGGGCTCGTCGGTGCAGACCCACACGGTGGCTCGCGCTCCCGCGCGCAGCGTGCCCCCGGGAAGCAGGGTCGCCCAGTCCGCTGGCGTGAACGGCGTGCCGGCCAGGTAGAACCAGGCGGTCGCGTCCGCGCCGGCGTGGCGCAGCGTGAATACCTCCTTCGTATTCTCGTCGGTCTCCATGCGCAACGTCGTGGTGTCGCTGCTCCGCTCGAGGGAGACGACCCTGCCTGTGAAGCTGGTGAGGTGATTGCGGTCGCAGGTCACGAATGCCGGCGGTCGCAACCGGCCCTGCGCGGAGGCACGAGAGGCCGAGGTGACCGGCGCCGACGTGACATCGGCGGCCGCGAGGCAGGCCGACACGCCGAGGAGGGCCAGGGCGACCGGGATGACGCTCGGGTTGGTTCGCATGTGCGCTCGCTTCTCGACGGTGGACGGACGGCTCGGAGAGCCGTCCCTACCCCTTGCAAACGCGACAGGGCCCGGCGGTGTGCCGGGCCCTGTCGTCATGGTGCCACCACTCGTGCCCGTCGACCTACTTGCCGTAGCGATACGTGGAGAACTGCTGATCCATGCGGAGGTCCTGCGCCGCCGAGAACATGTACATGCACGAGTCGTCGGTGTAGTCCATGAAGTTGGTGATCGGATCCACTCCGGGGTACTTCGCGCCGGCGCACGAGTCGCGACCGGTGGGGCATCCGTAGGCCGCGCTTCTCTCGGCTGGCGTGTCGGACACCCGATCGCCTGTGCTGGTGCAGCCGCCCTGGAAGGTGTGGTACAGCCCCATCCAGTGGCCGACCTCGTGCGTCGCCGTGTCGCCGAGGTTGTACGGCGCCGCGTTGCCTCCGGGCATGCTGGCCGACAGGATCACGACGCCGTCGTCCGACGGGTCGCCGCTGTACGACGAGGGGAAGGTGGCCCAACCGAGCAGCCCGCCCCCCATGTTGTTGGCGTAGATGTTGAGATCGTCGGCCGTGCCCTGGCGCAGCGCGCCCTTCATGGCCGCCTCTGCCGCGGTGCCGGGGCCCGCCGTGTACCAGGCCGCGTTGGTGGTGCGGTCCGTCGACACGAGGTTGAACGACCATCCCGTCCCCGCGAATGCGGCGTTCAGGACGTTCATCTGGTCTGTGATCTGCGAGTTGGGGATGTCGCCGTTCGCAGCGCCCGAGCCCTTGTTGATCACGTGGAAGTACACGTCGATCACACCGCCCGTCACGGTCGGCGGCGTCCCGCCCCCACCACCGGGCTTACCCCTGGCGAAGTCGATGAACTTCTCCTCGTCGGCCTGCCTGGCGAACTTGTACTTCTCGGCCCCGCACTTGAAGTTCTCGACGAAGTGCCGCTGGCTGGGATAGGTGACGCCTCTGAATGTCCAGGGCAGCGTCGACTCGAACGCCTCCCGGGCCTCAGCCGCGGTGCGCGCCTGCTCGGCGGCCTGGTCCGCTGGCTGGGCGCCAGCCAGACCCGACATCAGTACACCTGCCGCCAGCACCAACCCGATTCGCAGCTTCATGAAGTACCTCGAGAAAATTCCCGGAATTGGAGGCGGCATTGTCCAACGCCCCAGCTCATCCGTCAATGGCCGCCGCACCGTTCTACGTTGCTTGTTGCCCTGCCCTATCGGATCCGCAGACCGAGCAGGCGGATGGCGGCCTGCGCGATGCCCGAGTCCGTGCCAGTCATGAGCTCATGCACCCAGGACTTGTCGCCCGGCATGCCGGCCCAGGCGCGCTCTGCCGCCGCGCGTTCCTGCATGAGGCGCATGGGAAGTGCCGGATCGACATGGCCCTCGCGCGCCTCCGAGGCATGGAGAGCGGACAGCTCACGCCGAAGCTGCTGCGGGTCCACCATCGACACAGGGGTGCCGCAATGGCCGCAGGCCAGCGCACCGGCAAGGCTGACGGGCGCGCCGCAGTTGACGCAGTTGATTTGCGTGATGCGCGCGCGGACCTCCTCCACTTCGGCGTGCGTGAGTTCGCGCACGAGGTGCTTCTCGCGCAGGAAGTGATAGGCCGTGATGAAGCGTCCGTGTCCGGATGGGCAGCGCCTGTAGGTGAACCGGGTGGCGCGCTGCTGATCGTGCACCTGGAGCAGCGTCTGCCGGCAGCGTGGGCACGGTGATCGTCCGTTGACGGCGCGCGAGGGGCGCAGGGTCAACCGCTCGAGCAGCGCGATCGTGGCGCCGGGGCTCAGGTGCTGGCTCTCCGCGTGGTCGAACCACAGTCCGCCACAGCCGTCGCAGATGTCCACTTCGACGGTGCGGCCGTAGCGGGCGGCCAATTCCACCGCCTCCATCGTCTGGCCGCAGCCCGGGCACATCGCCCTCGCGGTTCGTGTCGCGGACGTCACCCCTGGGCAATCGGCAATCGACCTGGTTTCGGTAGGGCCCGCTGTCCCAGCGGGCCATCTCCTTCGACATCGCGTGAATGTCGATTCGATCGCACGACGACGGACATGGACGGCCGGGACGGCCGTCCCTCCCTAACTCTCTCTCACACGACATCGTCGTCGACGTCGATTCGATCGACGATCAACGGACAGTGAGGACGCGTCGGGCCTCGCGCACGAGGGCCTCGGCGGCGTCGGGAGTGGAGGCCGTGGCCGAGAGGTGGCCCATCTTTCGTCCCGGGCGCGCCTCGGACTTGCCGTAGAGATGCAGTTTGACGCCGGGCAGCGCCAGCGCCGCGGCCCACTCGGGCTCGCCGCCAGCCCACTCGTCGCCGAGCAGGTTGGCCATCGCCGCCGCTGGCGCGTGCGCGGCTGTGGAGCCCAGCGGGAGTCCGCACACGGCTCGCAGCTGCTGCTCGAACTGGCAGGTGACGTGGCCGTCGATCGTGAGGTGCCCGGAGTTGTGCGGGCGCGGGGCCAGCTCGTTGACGAGCACGCCGCCGTCGCGCGTGACGAACATCTCCACGCACAGCACGCCGACGACGTCGAGCGCCAGGCACGCACGGCGGGCGAGGTCCACGGCCTGCCGCGCGGTGTCGGCGGACACGCGGGCCGGCCAGACCGACACGTCGAGGATGTGGCGGCTGTGGCTGTTCTCGATGGCGCCGTAGTCCACCATGTCGCCGTCGGCGCCGCGCGCCACGACGACCGAGACCTCGCACGCGAACTCGACGACGCCCTCGAGCACCGCGGGATGTCGTCCGATCGCGGCCCAGGCCGCCGGCGCATCCCCGACCTGGCCGATCCGCACCTGTCCCTTGCCGTCGTAGCCGAAACTGGCCGTCTTGAGGATCGCCGGCAGCCCGACGCGCCGAATGCCGACCTCCAGATCGGCGGCCTCCTGCACGATGGCGAACGGCGCCACGGGAATGCCGGCCGCGACGAGGAACTCCTTCTCGCGCACGCGGTGCTGCGTCACGTGCAGCACGCGTCCCGAGGGCCGCACGACGACGCCGGTTCCGAGCGCGTCGATGGTCCGCGATGGCACGTTCTCGAACTCGAAGGTCACCGCCGCGACGTCGCGCGCGAACGCGGCCACCGCGGACAGGTCGTCGTAGGACGCCGTCACCTCGTGATCGGCGACCTGCCCCGTGGGTGAGTCCTGGTCGGGCGAGTACGTGTGGACGCGATACCCGAGCCGGCGTGCGGCGATGGCGAACATGCGCCCGAGCTGCCCGCTGCCGAGCACGCCGATCGTGGCTCCCGGAAGGATGACCGACATCACTCGATGGGCTCGGTGCGCACCTGCTGGTCCTGCTCCTCGCGGAACGCGCGCAGCTGGTCCCGCAGTTCGGGACGCCGCACCGCCAGCATCGCGACCGCCATCAGCCCCGCGTTCCTGGCCCCTGCCGTGCCGATCGCCATGGTTGCCACGGGCACGCCGCCTGGCATCTGCACGATGGACAGCAGCGAATCGAGACCGTTGAGCGCCTTGCTCTGCACGGGCACGCCGATGACGGGCACGAGCGTCTGCGCCGCGACCATGCCCGGCAGGTGCGCGGCCCCGCCGGCGCCGGCGATGATCACCTCGAGGCCACGGTCCTCCGCCTCGTGCGCGTACTCGCGCATCAGCTCCGGCGTGCGGTGCGCCGACACCACGCGCGCCTCGAACCGCACGGCGAACTGCTCCAGGATGGCCGCGGCATGCCGCATGGTTTCCCAGTCGGACTTGCTGCCCATGATGACGCCGACGAGCGGCTGCGTGTCAGACATGATGGTCGCGGCCGGTCCCGCTGCGCACCGCCGACGACTCGGCGGGCTCGCCCCCGACGGGCAAGGATGGGATCCGCTCCAGGAGCGGTCCGGCCGGACATGCCGCGGGAGCAGTATACCGGGCGCTTCACGCGCGGGTCTGGACGGCGGACAATGCAGGCGTGAGCTCCGCGCCGGGTGACCTCGATCTCTCTCGCCTGCGTCCCCGGTTGTTCGACGCGCTCGCCTCCGGCTACTCCGCGAATCGCCTGGCGTCGGACGTGCTCGCGGGCCTCACCGTCGGCCTGGTGGCCCTCCCGCTGGCGATGGCCTTCGGCATCGCGTCGGGCACCACGCCGGAAGCCGGCCTGTACACAGCGATCGTCGGCGGCCTCCTCGTCTCGCTGCTCGGCGGGTCCAGCGTCCAGATCGGGGGCCCGACCGGCGCCTTCGTCGTGATCGTCTCCGGCATCATCGCGGCCCACGGGCTGTCGGGCCTGCTGATGGTGACGATGATGGCGGGGGTGATGCTCACGGCCCTCGCCGTCACGGGGCTCGGCACGGCCATCAAGTACATCCCGCGGCCCATCGTCATCGGGTTCACCAACGGCATCGCGATCCTGATCGCCTCCACCCAGATCAAGGACGCGCTGGGGCTGACGATGACGGAGGTGCCGGGAGAGTTCCTCCACCGCATGGCGGCGTACTGGACGGCGCTGCCGACCACGCAGGCCCCGGCTGTGGCGTTCACCATCGTGTCGCTCGCCGTGATCCTCCTGGTGCCCAGGCTGGTGCCGCGCCTGCCCGGCGCCATCGTGGCCCTCGTGGGCGGCACGCTGGCCAGCATGCTGCTGCCCGGTGTCGTGGAGACGGTGGGGTCCCGGTTCGGCGGTATTCCTGGCGGGTTGCCGGCATTCGCGATTCCGCAGTTCCGCGCCGACCTGATCATCCCGCTGCTGCCGGCGGCCCTCACGGTCGCCCTGCTCTCGGCGCTCGAGAGCCTGCTGTCGGCCACCGTCGCCGACCGCATGACCGGAGAGATCCACAACCCGCACGCCGAACTGCTCGCGCAGGGCGTGGCCAACATCGCCGTGCCGATGGTGGGAGGCATCCCCGTGACGGGCGCGATTGCCCGCACCGCCACCAACATCCGGGCCGGCGCGACCTCGCCGATCTCCGGCATCGTGCACGCGCTGACGCTGCTGGCCGTCGTGCTGGTGATGGCGCCGCTGGCCCGGCACATCCCGATGCCCACGCTGGCCGCCGTGCTGTTCGTCGTGGCGTGGAACATGGGCGAGTGGTTCGAGATTTCCGGCGTGGTGCGGATCGGAAAGACCGACCGCGCCGTGTGGCTCGTGACGTTCCTGCTCACGGTGCTCGCGGACCTGACGGTCGCCGTCGAAGTCGGCATGGTGCTCGCCGCGCTGCTCTACGTCCACAGGGTTTCCGAGACGAGCAGTGTGTCCGTCGTGACGCCCGAGTACATCGAGGAGGGGCAGCAGCACAGCCTGCAGCTGCACGACGTGCCGCCCTACGTCAGCATCCTGCGGATTCACGGGCCGTTCCTGTTCGGTACGACAGACAAGCTCGGCCTGGCCACACGGGACCTGTCCGGCCTGCAGCCGATCGTCATCGTCCGCCTGCGCAACATGACCGCGATGGACGCCACGGGCCTGCACGCGCTCGAAACGCTTGCCGATCGCCTGAAGCGGTCGGGCCGGCATCTGCTCCTCTGCGGTGCCCACGACCAGCCCGCGCGGATGCTCCGCCAGGCGAGGTTCGTCGAGCACATCGGCGCCGAGAACATCGCCCCGAGCGTGCAGCACGCGCTCAGGCGAGCGAAGGAGATCCACGAGCGCACGCCAGCCTGACGCGAATCCCCGTACCCCGTACCCCGTTCCCCGTGCCCCTTCCCCGTACCCCGTACCCCGTACCCCGTACCCCGTACCCCGTACCCCGTTCCCCGTTCCCCGTTCCCCGTTACCCGTTACCCGTTACCCGTACCCCGTTCCCCGTACCCCGAATCCCTATGCCCGCCTACGTCATCGTCGAAGTCCGCGTCACCAACCCCGAACCCTATGCCGCGTACCGCGACCTCGCCGGCGCGAGCGTCGCCAGGCACGGCGGACGCTTCCTCGCGCGGGGTGGCGCCGTCACGCCACTCGAAGGCGACTGGCATCCCGAGCGGTTCGTCGTCATCGAGTTCCCCTCGGTCGAAGCGGCGAAGGCCTTCTACTTCTCCGACGACTACCAGGCGGCACTGAAGGTCCGCCTGGCGAACTCCGTGGGACGGGCGTTCATCGTGGAGGGGTACGCTCCGCCGTCGGTCTGACGCGCTGCCCTCTCTCGACAACGGCCCCCGTCGAATGGAGATCGTGCCGCGCGTCAGGCGAACAGCTTCCGGCGCTTGTTGGCGTTGCTGCCCTCGAGCTGCGGATGCTGGGGGTAGTCCTCGATCAGGCTCGTGATGCGACTGTGCAGGCGATTGTAGGTGAGCGCGTCGGGCGCCTCACGGATGGCCTTCAGGGCGTAGAAGGTCATCGCTCCGTGATACGTGCCCTCGATGTTGGCGTCGTAGGAGTACTCCTTGTCGGTGCAGCCCGTCAGCAGCACGTCCTTCATCGCCGACTCGGGGTGCTTCTCGGTGCGCTTCGGCTTCGCCTTCCACGGGTTCTGGAGCACCTTGCCTCCGCGCAGCGCGGGGCTGAGGAAGCGCACGCGCCTGTCGTCCGGCGTGCGCAGCCCGGGGATGATCTCGGAGACGGGGGCGCGGGTGGCCGTGCCGGAGAAGCAGTTGTCGAGGATCACCGACAACCGCACGTCGTCCCTGACGTTCTCGAACAGTTCGCGCAGTTCGTCGTCCACGATGTCGTTGTCGGCGATGTCGTACGGGCACAGGATCTCGTCGTACTTCTCCTCGTCGCCGTCGGTGTCGGCCTTGTAGGACCCGTGCGACGAGTTCGTGAAGACGAGCACGTCCCCCGCCTTCGCGCCCTTGAGCAGCGACTTGATGCCATCGAGCATGCGTTTCTTGGTCGCGTCCCTGTCGAGGGCGATGGTGATGTCCCTGAACCCGTAGAACTCCTTGAGCACCCTGGCCCAGCCGTGAGCGTCGTTGACGCAGCCGTTGAGATCGGACCCGTCGTAGGGGTAGTCGTTGATGCCGACGCAGAATGCCCGCTTCTTCATGTCTCGCTCCTGTCTGGTTGCTGCGTGCGACGCCCGGCGCCTCCGGCGGGGCCTCGCCTGAACCCGGCCATCGACGGTCGGTGTCGAGAAGGACGGCCGGCCTGGGCGCCTCGGTCACAGCGCATGGACGATGACCTGCAGCGCGAGTTCGATCGCCGCGTCGCGCGGCAGCAGGCGCTGCGCGTGACCGAACACGATTTCTCGCGCACGCCTCGTGAACTCGTGCGGGTCGAGCGTGCCGTCGCGCAGGCGTGGGATGCGCCGCCCCAGCAGCCTGACGACGTGTGCCGCGACCTCGCCGTCCAACGGCGGCAGCACGATCACGAGCGGTACGCCGTGGGTGGCCATGGCCGCCGCCATGGTCCGCAGCGATGCGCACGTCTCACGGCCGGCGGGCGTCAGGTCGAGCGCCGGCCGGCGGGGCGGCTGCAGGAGCATGCAGACAGCCGTCGGAAACGTGTGCGCGAGCTGTGACGCGTCGAAGAGCGTGCCCCTGTCGGCCACGATCGACTCGAACGACTCCTTGACCTGCGGGCTGCCAGCGGCGACCTCGAAGAACAGGCCATGCGAGGTCTCGACGGGCTGCGCCGTGACGTGCACGAGGCGGAAGCCCGTCAGCGGTTCACCGGCGCGTACCGCCTCGGCGGCCACGCGCGTGAGCGCCACCCGCCCGGCGCGCAGCGACGGCTCCCAGGCATAGGCCGCCTGCCGCTCGTCGGCCGCCGACGCCGAGACGGTCGCCACCGGCCAGGGCCCATCGGGACCCTCGGTCGGCCGCGTGGGCTGAGACGGCCGGAGGAACCTGACCACACTGGGACGCAGCCCTGTGGACTCCGACGTGCCGGACCACAACAGCGCCTCCCAGCAGGGCCACGCCGTCGGCAGCGCGACTTCCAGCCACAACCGCTCGACGGGCGGTGACGTCGCCAGCGGCGCCGACAGCGCGGTGCCCGACGGCGGCTGCCGCTGCGCGTCAAGCCCGGCGAAGGCATCCGTCCTGCGGACGCGCAGGGTGGGCGAGGCCACGAGGTGCCCGTCGCCGTCGGCGATCGCGACGTGCACGTCGAGGGCACCAGCGTGGTCGGCGGCACCGACGTTGGTGACGGGCGCCACCCGGACGACCCATGGCGGCGCCTCGGCCGGGGCGGCTGCCAGGCGCTGTCGTCGCCGTACCCACACCCACCCACCCGCCCCGACGAGCGCGAGAGCCGCGATGCCGAGAACGACGGCGGACGTCAGCGACCCCTCCGGATCTCGAGCGGCGAGGAACCACAGCGCGAGCAGGGCCAGTACCAGCAGGAGTGCCCCCGCGACCGCCATGGCCACCCTCGGCGCCGGCGTCCGCTCGGCGCGTGTACCACCGTCCACCGGGAGAGGCACCGGCACGCTGCCGGATTCGGGCCGGTCCGGCTGCGCAGCGGGCTGGAGCGGGCGCGTCGCCCGCGGTGGCACCGGCACGGGTGTCGGCGGTGGTGGCGATGGGGGCCTGGAGGCCCCGGGGGCTGGCCCGTCCGATGCGCGCCCTGTGGGCACGGCAGCCACTCGCGTCTCGCTGGTTGTCGCAGCCGCGACGCCGGATCCGTCCATGGGCCAGTCACGCAACTCGACGGGCAGCCCTTGCGGGTTCGTGAACAGGACCTCTGGGCGAACGCCGCCCGTCACCCAGTGGTGCAGGGCCACCACGCGATGCAACCAGGGCGCCCACTCACTCGCGCCGGGGAGCGGCAGTTCCGTTGTTCCGATCAGCTGGGACCACGGCGGAAGCCCGCCGCCGTTGTCACCATGGCGCTCCAGGAGCGTCTGATGCGCGGCCTGCAGGGCCGTGAGGTCGATGCCGTCGCGGGGTACCTCTGCGCGCACGCGCGTGAGAGCGAGGAGGATCGTGACCTGCCAGATCCCGAGGGGATCGTGGGCGTCCTCGTACCACGTGAGCGACAGGGCCAACAGCCGCAAAGCCGGCGTGGGGAGGCGGAGGGCCAGCAACTCGCCCTCCTCCATGGCGATTGCCGCGGCACGGCGTACGCCGAGACAACGAACGAGCAGGGTCGTCGGACCGCCCGGCGACACGCCGAGCGCGGCGCTCCGGATCCACAATCGCAGGGCCTGCTCGGGCAGCGCGGGATGACGGCTCCACCAGTCCTCGGGCGAGACGGGAGGGAGTCCCTGCAGTGTGAGGTCGACGTCTGCTCCGAGTTCACTGCACTCGACCAGGTCGAGCGCGACGGATGCACGGGCCCACTCGCCCTGGCCGTCCCCGGCGCGCCGCGTAAGCATCCGGCGACCGGCCTCGCCCAGTCGCTGCCGTTCCAGGGTTCCGAACGCACGCGCCGCACGCCAGACGCCGTGCGCATCCCAGCGTGTGCGGATGACCTCGTCGTCGAAGGCAAGCCCGGTCGCGTCGGGCACGAAAGCCCGCATCCGCTCGCGCTCGATGAGCGGCAGCACACCTGCGCCCGCGACGAGTTGCC
This sequence comes from uncultured Acidobacteriota bacterium, assembly GCA_963715265.1. Lineage (GTDB taxonomy): Bacteria > Acidobacteriota > Vicinamibacteria > Vicinamibacterales > Vicinamibacteraceae > Luteitalea. Next base: position 146,642 of record CAVQRQ010000022.1, on the reverse strand, counting down.
GGCTGTGTCCGCCGAGTTCGCCGAGGCGCATGCGGGTCACGGCCTCGGTTCTGGCTCGCTCGACGGCAGTGGCGACAGCCGTGTTCCGCGCGCTGTACGCCACTGACGTCAGCTCACCGAGCAGGCGCAGGCCCACGGTGGGGCGGCCCGACTCGACGTGATGAAGCGCGACGGCCACGGCCCGCGGGTACACGGCGATGTGCCCGAAGGTCTCGGGCGCCGCGATGTCGCCAGCGGCGATTGCGGCCGTCGGTCTGGCTGTGATCGGGTCGCCCTCCCCGCGCAGGCCACCGGCGGGTTCGCTCACGAGACTCGCGGCCGCCAGGCGCAGGCGAAGCGACTCCAGGCGGTTCACCGTGACGGCGCTGCGCGGCGTCGGCAGTGCGTCGAACCTCGCCAGCGTCTCCTCGACGGGTTCCAGTCCTGCGAGACCCCGCATGGCCTCGAGCGTCACCCACGAGGTCGGGTCGACGCGCGGGGGCCACTGGAGCCCGGGCATCGGGTCGCGGTCCGCCGACTCGGCCAGCGTCTGCAGGGCGTCGACCAGTCGCCTGCGCGCGAGGTCGGCGTCCTGCCTTCGGGCCGCGAACCGCCCGATGCAGCTCAGGACCACCGCGCGCACCGACGCGTGCGGGGTTTCGGCCACGACCGTCGCGATGCGCTCGAGCAGCGGGTGGGCCGGTTCGAGTGGATCGGGGTGGCGCTCCGCCGCGTCGGCACACGCCATCAACGCTGCCGTCGCGGCGTGGGCCGGCAGATGCCACTGCCCTGGTGCGCCCTCCGGCGCCGTGGCAATCACGTCGACGCTTCGGTCGGTCACGCGGTTGTACAGCCGCAGCAGCCACAGGTCGAATGCCGAGTCGGCGTCCCCCGAGGTTGCCCGCCAGGATCGGGAAGCTGCCGTCAGGCCGCCAGCCGCGATGCGTATCAGGACCGACGCCCGCTCGCGCGGGCCCTCGAGCGCCTTCGCGCCGTCCCACGCGCGACGCCACAGGTCGGCCGTGGCTGCCCCGCCCTGCTCCTGGAGCACGCACTCGGCGTACGTCGTGACCAACGCGCCCCATGCGGCCGAGTCGACGCCGTCCGACGCGAGGGCCGTCTCATCGGCCAGCAGGCGGCCGAGCACCCGCGCGCCCCACGCGGACCGCCCGCTGGTGACCAGGCGCGTGTCGATCACCCGCCAGATTCGCAGCAGGCTCTCGCGGTCCCCGCGCACCATCGGCACCAGGGCCTGCACGATGGCTTCGTCCGGAACGGGGAGTCCCTCGTCCTCGAGCGCCCGCCACAGCACCGGCAGCGCCCGGCGCCGCGCGTCGGCCAGTTCGCGTGGCGACTCGCGCTCGAAATAGCCCAGCAACCGCACGCGCAGCTCGGGCTCGACGGCCCAGGAGCCTCCGGGCTCTCGCTCGATCCACTCCTGCGACCCGATCTCGCGCACCACGCCGTCGGCGACATCCGGACGCAAGTCCGCACAGGCGCGCAGCGTGGCCTCGTCGAAGCGGCCGAGCAGTGCGACGTGCGGCAGCAATCGCCGGACGTCTCCGTTGTGGATCCGGTCCAGGATCCGGATCCTGACGAAGTGGTCCACGCGATCGCCGGTGATGGCCTCGGGTTCGACACTGGCGTCGCGCGCGACCCATGTCGCGTACACGCACAGGTCGAACGGGCTGTAGCGGGGCGTCGGCTCGGGCGGGAGCCCGAGCACCGCGGACGAGGCCGCCGCGACGCTCCGCGAGAGGATGGCCGGCACGAGCCGGTCGGGCACTCGGACTCGCCGGAGGTACGCCCTCGCCTCGTCCTCCGAGAACGCCGACACGCGATGCAGCCCCAGCCAGGCGCGCGTCGGAAGCAGGCCCGAGACGACGTCGCCGCCAGCGTAGGTGCCCGCGAGCGGTCGGCGACCGCAGAAGACGACGCGGAGCGATGGCAGCCTCACGTGCAGCCGCTCGAGCAGATTGAACGTGCGTTCGATGCTCGGGGGCAACTGGCCGTCTGGACCGAGCCTGGCCAGCTCCTCGCACGTGTCGAGCAGCAGCACGACACGCGCGTTGCGCGAACTCGCCACGGCCTCGCAGGCCCACGCGAAGACGTCGAGCATGGCGTCGACGTCCGCGGTCGGCGTGGTCTCGGTGGTGGCCTGCTCGTGAATGAGCGCGATCTTGTTGAAGAGCAGCGCGAAGCCCTCGGACGCGCGCAGGCTGTCGTCCTCGAGCCGGAGTTCCTCGGCCAGGTGGGCGAAGAGCAGGCCTGGGCGCCTTGCAGGGTAGTCCGGGTCGATGTGGTCGAAGTCGATTCGCGCGGTGACCGTCGCCGGCAGGACGAACCCGGGCGGCAGGTGCTCCGCCGTACCGGACGTCAGCGCGCGCATCAGCATCGTCTTGCCGACCCCGCCGCCGCCGAGGAAGTGCAGCGCCCAGACGTGGTCCGGGCCCGTGACGATCTCGCGATACGCCTCGAACAGCGCCAGCCGCGGCAGGTAGTCGCCCAGCATGGCCCTGTCGTTCCGCTCGCGATCGAACAGGGCCAGCCGCCGCACGGCCCGCTGGTGCAGCGTCGTGGCCTCGCCCGGTACGACGTCGGCCACCCGCTGGAGGGCTTCGATCCACAACCACGCCTCGTCCGGGCGCCCCTGCGACAGGGCGTCGTCGATCTCGCGTTGGAATGCCTGGCGCAGCGTCGGAGCGGGACTGGTGGCGTGTGTCGCGACGGTGGCCCATCGCCACGTCGCCGTCGGCATGTGCCTGTCGCTGGGCTGCGCGAGGATTCGGAGCGCGATCTCCCGCGTGAGCGCGACGCAGGCGTCGCGCCCGTCGGCGGCTGTCAAGCGCGAGAGCCACGCCGCGCGCGCCTGCCGCGGCATCCAGAACAGGTGCTGCGGCGGTGCGACCTGCGCCGTGTCGTCGATCGTGAGCGGCGTGTGCAGCGTCTCGACGAGCCCTTCGGCGCGCCATCGATCGAGCACGGCCGTCTCCCCGGCGGCGGTCCAGCCGGGGAGTCCGCAGCGCGTGGCGAGGACCGGTGTCCACGCAGGCACGAGGCAGAGCCAGCGCGCGGCCTGCGACGACTCGCCCGGCGTCGGTCCCGCGAGCGATTCACGGACGATCTCGGCGCGCGCACGCGCCAGCACGTCGGCCGGCCGCGGCAGGGGCATGGGTGTCTCCGAGGCCATGCCCGTCAGTGCTCCAGCGCCGAAAGCACCTGCTCGTCGTCGGCTTCCACGATCACGCTGGCCATCTGGCACGCGCGCAGGGCGATGCGCAGTTCCCTCGCGGTGCTCTTCAGGTGCGAGGGATACCCCGCGCCCGTGGCGTCGTGGATGAAGGCGAACCACTCGTCTAGGTCGCGGGCCGCGAGCGTGGCAGACGGAACCAGCGGCGGCGCGCGGTGCAGCAGCAGGTGGAGGTAGATGGAGCGATCCGTGCCCGCCTCGCGCAGAGGGTGCAGTTCCTCCCGGATGGCCCAGTTGGACACGGCGTCGAGGGCCTTGCGGACCTGTTCGAATGGCTCGGCGTAGTTCGGGTCCTTGCGGTAGGTGAATGCGACGGGGATCGGGTCCTGGTCGGTGCCCAGCCCCCCGGAACGCAGCAGGTCGACGACGAAGCGGCCCGCGGCTCCCGCATACCGCTGCACCTCGTCGAGCAGGACGACCGCGAGCGGTCGCGTGCGCCCGGCCGGCCCGCCGAGATGAGCCACGACCTCATCGCGCAGGGCCCACAGGTCCATCTGCAGCGCCGTGCGGAAGCCCTCGGTCTCGTTCAGGGCGAACGCGGCGTCGACGACCGGATTGACGTCGGCCTGGCGGCCGCGCGCGTGCTTGGTGAGTTCGAGGACCTGCGGCGTCCAGAGGGCAGGCAGGCCGAAGCGGAGGCGGGTCTGCATCGCCGCCGCGAGAATCTCGCGCGCCACACCGGGGATGTCCGTGGCGCGCTCGGGTGAGGCCTGGCTGTGCAGCCGCAGGCAGGGAACGTGTCCGGCGTGGATTGCCGTGGCCGCCAGTTCCTCGAGCAGCCGGGATCCGCCGAGCTGCTTCTCCTCGTCGAGCTCGGTCATGGCAATGCCCAGCAGGCGCCGCGCCGCGCGGGGAGGGGCCGCCGTCGCTTCACGCCACTGGTCGAAGAAGCGCAGGCGGCCGCAGAACGCGGCCGGGTCGGCCTGCTGCCGGAACTGACGCACGGCCGCCTCGCGCTTGCGGGCTGCCTGCAGCTCGGCAAGGTCCACGGCCAGCGAGGCTCCCGCCTCGGCGAACACGACGGGTGTGGCCCAGTCCACCGTATCCAGCGGATCGAACCCGTGCGTGAATGCGCCGCGTCGTCCGGCGGCCGCCGACCACGTCGGGTCGCCGCGCAGGAGCGCCTGGTAGAACTGGCGCGTGAACAGGCGGCACGCCAGGTCCGCGACCTTGCCGCCCATGCCGATGACGAGCGCCGGCCCGCCGTTGACGCCATCGCCGGCCACCAGCTCTGCAGCCAGCGGCACCGTGCCCACAGCCGTCGGCAGCACGCCCGTCCCACCGCCGAACACCTGGATTCCCGACAGCTGATCGACGGGATCGGAGGCGCTCGGTGGGGCTGGTGTGGCGCCGTAGCAGGCGTTGAGGACCACTACTGGCGGGTAGTGCACGTCGTTCGCCTCGTCGGTCCAGCCCAGCAGCGCCAGCAATTGCGGGGCGGTGTAGTCCTGGAAGGGCAGGCCGGGATCGGACGCCAGCAGCCGCAGCGCGCCGCGGCCCTCGGAGAAGCCGCCGTGGCAGATGAAGTGGACGACCGACGGCTGGAACTCCATCACCGCGGCCTGCAGCGACTCCGCCGTCGCGTCGCGAAGCACGCGCGAGTCGAGCGTGAGGTCGAGGGCCTGCAGCCGTCGCAGGAGCCCGAGGTACTCGGCGCCGGCGCGGATCTCGGTGTCGTCCTGCAGCGCGCCCATCGCGAACAGGACGCGCGGCGAGAAGAGGCGTGGCGCCGTCGGCGCGCCCGGTGCCGTGACCTGCCGGCTCATCAGCACGAGCGGCCCAGGACGCGCCGCAAGGAAGTACTGCCCGTCGTGCATGAGTTCCCAGGGCAGCCGCGTCAGGGCCCAGTCGTCGTTCGGCCAGTCGAGGCGGAGGTCGATGGGAGCGTCGCCGGCCATCGTCACGATACGGGACCAGACATCCGCGCCGAGCGCGAGTTCGAACAGGTACCGGCCGAATTGCAGCGGCATGCCGTCGGAGGCCTTGCCCGAGGCCATGTTCGCGTACCAGCGACCGAGCGTCCGCGCGTCGAGGCCGTGGAGCGCCGCCGCGTCCGCACACCCCTCGGCCAGGGGCGGCGTACACGCGGGGAAGCGCAGCAGCGTGTCGTCGGGATGCGGCAACGGCAGCGGGTGGATCCGCCGCACGGAGCCGGCAATCGCCGCGCCGGCCGCATCGCGCACCTCGCGCGTCCACCCGCCGTCAGGGGCAGGCGTGACGACGATGACGAGGCGCATGGGGGTGGGCTTCATCCCATTCGCGCCAGCAATGCCCGTGAGCCCTCCCGTGGGAGGCGCCCCGCAGGCCGGCGCCGCACGGCACCCGATGCGGCAGGCGGCACGAGAAGCTGCCCCCGCTTCTTCGGTCCTGCATCCTTCAGGACGCGGGCGCGCACGTCCGGGTTGGTCGCGACATGGAAGAGCAGTTCGTCGCCGAACTCGGCGAGCAGTGTCGGCAGTTCGCTGTCAGTCGTCTTCAGCAGGCGCGCCAGGCCACGGCGCACGCGCTGTGGATCGACGTCCGGGTAGTACGTCAGGAAGCGATCGACGTCGTTCAGCGCGCGTGGCGCAACGGACGCTCGCACGCGCAGCCCGGAGGCCGGAGGCGTCGCAGGCAGGGGCGCGGCGAGGAGCTTCTCGACATCGAGGATCCCTGCGCCGTGCTTGTCGGTGCGCCAGCCCGGCGGCGTGTCCACGCCGCGCGTCACCAACACCTCCTTGAACACCGCGGCCAGCTGCGCCTTGCCGTAGCGCGCGATCAACGCGTCGCGCCCGTGGAACGCCAGCCACAGGGCGCAGGCGCCGGCTGTCGTCGCGACCGCGTACGACGTGCCCGACCCGACGTCCACGATGTCGTCCGTCTGGCCGGCGTCCCTGCCCGGTCGCGCAACCCACACGGTCTCGCCCGGAGCCGTCACGTCCACCGTGTCACCGCTGGCAGACCGCTTCCAGACACCGCGCTGGCAATTGCAGGCGGCGCACGCGATCACCTCGTCGAGCCGCGCCGGGTACACGACCCAGGGCCACACGTTGCCGGCGGCTGCCAGCACCACGACGCCCTCGCCGACGGCGTAGCCGATCGCACGGGCCAGCGTGCCGGACGGGGTCACACCGCCGAGGCTCATCGAGATCACGTGGCAGCCCCTGTCCGTCGCGTAACGGATGGCTTCCGCGAGTCTGTCGAAGCCGACGAGCACGACACGGGGCGTGACACGGAGCGGGACGATCGTCGCGGCTGGCGCGATGCCCGAGACGAACGTGGCGCCGGGGCCGCCCGTCGCGCTCATGATCACGCTGGCCGTCGTCGTGCCGTGTCCAGGGTTGCCGGCCTCGAGCGGGTCCTGCGCATCCGCCTTCCGCAGCACGAAGTCGTAGCTCTCCGCGACGCGGACCCGCGGGGGCTGGTCCCAGATCTCGGCGTGGCGCGTATAGCCCGTGTCGGGGTGGCCGATCACGATGCCCTCGCCCTTCGCGCGTCCCGCTGGCGTCGGCGGCGTCAGGGCCCACGCTTCCCTGACCCGACACAGCGCGAGGCTCCACTCGGGGTCGCCCGACGCGCACGGCAGCGGGACGTCCGGCGTGAAGTCGCGAGGACGAATGGCTGGGCCGACGGCGGGCCGCTCCAGCACGCCGGGCGGCGGCTCCAGCCCGGGCTGATCGATGGCCGGCTCGGCCTCGGCGACGTCCCGATGCGCCTGGAGCGCGCGTGCGAGTGTCCACGCCCGGCCGGGGTCGATGAGCGCGCCCGACGCGCGGCTCACCCGATAGTCGCGCGCGCCCGGTCCGAGCGCCTCGACCCCGTAGCCGTCGCCGAGGGCGTCGCGGACGGCGGCCTCCGCGATCGACAGGGCTCGGGCGTCGTCGGGCTCTGCCGGCGCGGCGTACGCGAGCAGGGCGCGGCACCGTGCCGCGTACGTCTCGCCGATGGATGGCGGTTGTGGCGCCGTCGACGACGACCGGTCCGTCCTGGACCGGCCTGATGTCGCCTGCGTGTGACGGGGACCACGCGTAGTTCGCTTGGCCATGTCGTACCTCGACGCGTCATGCGTCACCGGCCGTGATATCCGGTCAACAGCGACAACGCTCGGTCACCCCTGTAACGAACACGATGTGCGAATCCGGTGGGCTCGACTGCAATCGACGAGCCGGCATCGATCGGATCGCCGCACCCTTCCCACCAGCGTTGCCCGAGGATGGGATGGCGGCACGGTCGGAGACCGCACCCTGCCTCTGGTAGATTTCTCGAATGCGTCGAATCGTCCTTCTCTTCGTAGGCGCGCTGATCGCGATCCTGCTGCTGACGACCACGCGCCCGGGCGCGCAGGCGCCCGCTGGCCGTCCCTCGCTCGCCGAGCGACTCGGATTCACAGCCACCGACATCGTCCTCATCGTGAATGCCGACGATGTGGGGATGAGCCATGCGGCCAACGTGGCCACCCGCCACGGCATGGAGAAGGGCCTGATCACGAGCGGGACGATCATGGTGCCCTGCCCCTGGTTCGAGGAGATCGCCGCGTACGCGACGGCAAACCCGAAGGCCGACTTCGGACTCCACCTGACGCACACCAGCGAGTGGAAGGTCTACAGGTGGGGACCGGTCGCCAACAAGGCCGAGGTGCCCGGGCTCGTGACGCCGCAGGGCTACCTCTGGCCAGACATCGGCCCGATCTACAAGAACGCGACGCCGGCGCAGGCCGGGATCGAGGCGCGCGCGCAGATCCGGAAGGCGCTCGATCGCGGGATCGACGTCACCCACCTCGACTCGCACATGGGCGCGCTGCAGTACGACATGCGCTACCACCAGGTGTACCGGACTCTCGCGAAGGAGTTCGACCTCCCCATTCGCATGGGCAACCAGGACCTGCTGGAGAAGTTGGGCGGCGGGCACTTGCGCGGCGAACTCGACGCGGACGGCACGGTCTACCCCGACTACCTCATCCACCAGCAGAAGAAGCCGGGTGAGGGCACCGACGTCTACTGGCGCCGGATGATTTCCGAGCTGAGGCCGGGCGTGACCGAGCTCTACATCCACCCCGCCGTCGCCGGCGAGGAGATGCAGCACATCACCAACAGCTGGCAGGAGCGCGACACCGAGTACCACCTGTTCACCGACGACGCGTCGGTGAAGGCGCTGCTCGAGCGCGGGACGTCAAGCTCATCGGCTGGCGCGCCCTGCGCGACCTGCAGCGGAGGTAGGGCGCGTTACAGGCCCGCCGATCTGCACCTTCGGCGCGCGGCGGGTTCCCCGAACGCGCCGGGCTCATCCCGCCCGCGCCAGCAGTTCGATGAACGTCGACAGGTTGGCCGACACGCGCACGTCGTCGCCCGACGGGCGGCTCGTGCGGGTGACCAGCACACGCCGCGTGGCGCCGATCAGGTCGGCGGTGCGATTCAGGCGGTCCATGTCGGCCTGACTGGGGGCGGCCGTCAGCTTGATCTCGACGGCCAGCACCTGCCCGCCCACCTCGAGTACGAGGTCGAGCTCGTGGCCGTCGCTCGTCCGGAAGTGTGAGGCCTCGAACGGCGCCCCGCGTGACGCGAGTGCGCCGAGCGCCTGCTCGATCACGAAGCCCTCCCAGCTGGCGCCGACCCACGGCTGACCGAGCAGTGTCGCGTCGTCGGGAGTGTTGAGCAGCGCGTGCAACAGCCCCGAGTCGCGCCAGTACACCCGCGGGCTCTTGACCAGTCGCTTCCGGATGTTGCCGCTGTAAGGCGGCAAGCGACGGATGAGGAAGGCGCCGACGAGGAAGTCCAGATACGCGTTGACCGCGTGATAGGAGAGGCCAAGGCTCTGCCCCACCTGCGATGCGTTCCAGACCTGGCCGTGCAGCGCGGCGAGCATGCGGAGCAGCCGCTCTGTCGTTTCGGGCTTCGCGGGGAGCCCCCACGTGGGCAGGTCGCGTTGCGTGAGGAGCGTCAGGTAATCGCGGTGCCAGTACGGGAAGGCACGCGGCGTCAGCACGCCCCCATCGGGATACCCCCCGCACAACCAGAGCCGGCGGCGCGCCGGGTCGGTCTCGAGTTCGTTCCACAACAACGGCGACAGCTCGACGAGCGACAGGCGTCCGGCGAGCGACTCCGAGACCTGCCGGCTGCGGCCCGCTCCAGCACGCCTTGCTTTACAGAATCACGATTCTATTTTGCAGACGTGGCAGTGGGTGCCCCGGAACGGCGCCGCCACCTCGGGCCAGTCCGATCGCCGCTCAGCGCGCCACGTACCCCCAGTCGGTGCGCGGCTCGATGTTGATCACCTTGCCGATCTGGACGTTGGCGTCCGTGCTGGCCGTGGCGAAGCGGATGCCGCCAGTCCCGTCGGCCCACTCCTCGCAGTTGGGCACGGACGATTCCTTCCAGTCAGATGTGCAGGACCAGCGGAGGCTGCCACAGTCAGACCGGCCTTGACCAGAGCGCCCGCGGCTTCGCCATTTTGAGATCAGTCTCAAATTTATGGGACTAACCTCTTTGGGATCAAAGGGTTGCGATACTTGCGACTTGATAACCGACCCATAAAGTCGTATATTGGGACGGTTCGACGCCCCCGGGGGATGGTCCATGACGGACCGCACCCGCAGCGCACCTGGCGGCGTCCGAACCATTCCGGGATGGGGCTTCACGAAGCCGACCCTGAAGGAACGCCAATGAGCACGTCTACCGACACGATCGAACAACTCGCCACGCAGGAATACAAGTACGGCTTCACGACGGACGTCGAGGCCGATCACGCTCCCGCCGGGACTCGATGAGCAGACCGTTCGGGCCATCTCCCTCCGCAAGGGCGAGCCGGAGTGGATGCTGGAGTGGCGGCTGAAGGCCTACCGGCACTGGCTGAAGATGACGGAGCCCGCGTGGCCGAACGTGCAGTACCCGCCGATCGACTACCAGGACATCAGCTACTACTCGGCGCCGAAGCCGAAGAAGGATGCTGAAGAGCCTGGACGAGGTCGACCCCGAGCTGCTCGAGACCTACGAGAAGCTGGGCATTCCGCTGCGACGAGCAGAAGCGCCTGGCCGGCGTGGCCGTCGACGCGGTGTTCGACAGCGTGTCGGTGGCGACGACGTTCAAGGAGAAGCTGGCCGAGCTCGGCATCATCTTCTGCTCGTTCTCCGAGGCGGTGCGGGAGCACCCCGAGCTGGTCCGCAAGTACCTCGGGTCGGTCGTGCCGCTACACCGACAACTTCTTCGCGGCGCTCAACTCGGCCGTGTTCAGCGACGGCTCGTTCTGCTACATCCCCAAGGGCGTGCGCTGCCCGATGGAGCTGTCGACCTACTTCCGCATCAACGCGCCAGGCACGGGCCAGTTCGAGCGGACGCTGATCGTGGCCGACGAAGGGCGCTACGTGAGCTACCTCGAAGGCTGCACGGCGCCGATGCGCGACGAGAACCAGCTGCACGCCGCGGTGGTCGAGCTGGTCGCGCTGGACGAGCGCGAAGATCAAGTACTCGACGGTGCAGAACTGGTACCCGGGCGACAAGGACGGCAAGGGCGGCATCTACAACTTCGTCACCAAGCGCGGCAAGTGCGCGGGACGCAACTCCAAGATCTCGCTGGACGCAGGTCGAGACCGGCTCGGCGATCACCTGGAAATACCCGAGCTGCATCCTGCAGGGTGACAACTCGGTGGGCGAGTTCTACTCGGTGGCGCGTGACCAACAACTACCAGCAGGCCGACACGGGCACCAAGATGATCCACATCGGCAAGAACACGCGCAGCACGATCGTGTCCAAGGGCATCTCGGCCGGCCACGGCCAGAACACCTACCGCGGCCTGGTGAAGATCGCCAAGGGCGCGCGAAGGCGCGCGCAACTTCTCGCAGTGCGACTCGCTGCTGATCGGCGACCAGTGCGGCGCGCACACGTTCCCCTACATCGAGGTGAAGAACACCACGGCGACGCGTGGAGCACGAGGCCTCGACGTCGAAGATCGGCGAGGACCAGATCTTCTACTGCAAGCAGCGCGGGATCTCGACCGAGGACGCCGTCAACATGATCGTCAACGGCTTCTGCAAGGAAGTGTTCCGCGAGCTGCCGATGGAGTTCGCCGTCGAGGCGCAGAAGCTGCTGGGCGTCAGCCTCGAAGGCAGCGTCGGTTAGGCGCCGAGCGCCAGCCCTCGCAGGAAGTGAGTCGACCATGAGCATGCTGGAGATTCAGAACCTGCACGCCGCGCGTCGACGGAGAAGGAGATCCTCAAGGGCATCAACCTCGCGGTGAAGGCCGGGCGAAGTGCACGCCATCATGGGACCGAACGGCTCGGGCAAGAGCACGCTGGCCAGCGTGCTGGCCGGGCGCGACGCCTACGAGGTCACCGCCGGCGAGGTCCTGTTCGAGGGCAAGGACCTGCTCGAGATGGAGCCCGGAGGAGCGCGCCCGCGAGGGCGTGTTCCTCGCCTTCCAGTACCCGGTCGAGATTCCGGGCGTGAACAACACCTACTTCCTCAAGGCGGCGCTCAACGCGATGCGCAAGCACCGGGGCCAGCCGGAGCTCGACGCGATGGAGTTCTGACCCTGGTGCCGAAGGAGAAGATGAAGCTGCTCGAGATGGACCCGAGCCTCCTCGAGCCGCTCGGTCAACGAGGGCTTCTCGGGCGGCGAGAAGAAGCGCAACGAGATCTTCCAGATGGCGGTGCTCGAGCCGAAGCTGGCGTCCTCGACGAGACCGACTCGGGCCTCGACATCGACGCGCTCAAGGTCGTGGCCGACGGCGTCAACGCGCTGCGCGGCCCCGACCGCGCCGTCATCGTCGTCACGCACTACCAGCGGCTGCTGAACTACATCGTCCCCGACTTCGTGCACGTGCTGTCGGAGGGCCGCATCGTCCGGAGTCGGCGGCAAGGAGCTGGCGCTCGAGCTCGAGGAGAAGGGCTACGGCTGGCTCGAGGACGCCACCGTCGGCGCGTAACCACCAGACCAATGCCTGCCACTGCTTCCCAGGACTCCCTGCTGACGGGATTCGACGAGTTCGCCGCCGCACGCGCCGCCGAGCCGGCGTGGCTCCGCTCCGCGCGCGCCAGCGCGGCCGCCACGTTTCGCGACGAGGGGCTTCCCACGACGCGGCACGAGGAGTGGCGCTTCACGCCGCTCGCGGGCATCACCGACGTACCCGGGCGTCCGGCACCATCGTCCACGCCAGACGCGCGGGTGGTGGAGACCTTCCTGTTCCAGGAATTCGACGGCCCGCAACTGGTGTTCGTCGACGGCCGACATGCGCCCGAGCTGTCGCGTCACTCGATGCTGCCGGCCGGCGTGCGCATCGCCACGGTGGCCTCGCTGCTCGACAGCGATCCGGGCCTGCTGCAGCAGCACCTCGGCACGGCGATCCGGCTCCGGCAGCAGGGCTTCACGGCCCTGAACGATGCCTGGTTCAGCGACGGCGTCGTCGTCGTGACGGAGGCCAATGCCGTCGTCGAGGCGCCGATCCACGTCCTGTACTTCTCGACGGGCGCGGGGACGTCCTACCCGCGGACGCTCGTCGTCGCGGGCACCAACAGCCAGGTGTCGATCGTCGAGAGCTTCGCTGGGGCCGACGCGGCGTACGTGACCAACGCGATCACCGAGATCGTCGCTGCCGATGGCGCGCACGTCGATCACTACAAGGTCAACCGCGAGAGCCTGCAGGCGTTCCACGTGGCGAGCACGCACCTGCAGTTGTCGCGCGCGTCGGTCTTCGCCACGCACAACATCTCGCTCGGCGGCCTGCTGACGCGCAACGACATCAACGCGACGCTCGACGGCGAGGGCATCGAGTGCACGGTCAACGGGCTGTACCTGGCCGACGGCGATCGCATCGTCGACACCACACGGCGATCGACCATGCGAAGCCGCACTGCCGCAGCCTCGAGATCTACAAGGGCGTGCTCGACGGCCGCAGCCGCGGCGTGTTCAACGGCAAGATCTTCGTCCGCGAGGACGCGCAGAAAACCGACGCCAAGCAGACCAACCAGGTGCTGCTCCTCTCGGACGACGCGACGATCGACACCAAGCCGCAGCTGGAGATCTTCGCCGACGACGTCAAGTGCACGCACGGTGCGACCGTGGGCCAGTTCGAGCGCCGAGGCGCTGTTCTACCTGCGCGCCAGGGGCATCGGCGAGGACGACGCGCGCGCGCTGCTGATTCACGCGTTTGCCGAGTCCGTCGTGGAGAACATCCGGATCGACGGCGTGCGGCACGCGCTCGAGCAGGTGCTGCTCGCGCGCCTGCCGATCAGGGAATGACGGCCGGCTGGGACAGCCGGCCCTACCAACGCCGCGACGTGTGATTCGTCAAAGCCGAATGTTCGACGCTGCTGCCGTACGACGTGAGTTCCCCATCCTGGACCAGCTCGTCCACGGCAAACCCCTCGTCTATCTCGACAACGCCAACACCACGCAGAAGCCTCTGTCGGTGATCGAAGCGACCGACAGGTACTACAGGACCGACAACGCCAACATCCACCGCGCGACGCACAGGTTGAGCGAGCGCGCGACCGCCGCCTACGAAGGCGCACGGGAGCGCATCGCGCGGTTCTTCAATGCGAGGGAGAGCGCCGAGATCGTCTTCACGCGCGGCTGTACCGAGGCGATCAACCTCGTGGCGTACAGCTTCGCGCGGCCTCGACTGAAGCCAGGCGACGAGATCCTCGTCACGCGCATGGAGCACCACTCCAACATCGTGCCGTGGCAGCTCGTCGCCCAGCAGACGGGCGCGGTGCTCCGCGTGGTGCCGATCGACGAGCGCGGCGTGCTCGACATGGCGGCCTACGAGCGCCTGCTCGGCCCGCGCACGTCACTGGTGTCGGTGATCCACGTGTCCAATGCGCTGGGCACGGTCAACCCGGTGCGCGAGATCATCCGCCTCGCGAAGGCGCACGGTGTGCCGGTGCTGCTCGACGGCGCGCAGGCCGCTCCGCACATGCCGGTGGACGTGCAGGAACTCGGCTGCGACTTCTATGCCTGCTCGGCCCACAAGATGTACGGGCCGACCGGCATCGGCGCGCTGTACGGCCGGCGCGCGCTGCTCGAGTCGATGCCGCCCTGGATGGGCGGCGGCGACATGATCGCGTCGGTCACGTTCGAGCACACCGACTACAACGAGCGTGCCGTACAAGTTCGAGGCGGGCACGCCGAACATCGCCGGTGTGATCGGCTTCGGCGCCGCCATCGACTTCCTGTCACGGTTCGACCTCGGGGACGTGTCCAGGCACGAGCTGTCGCTCATGGATCAGGCGTGCGAGCAGCTCGGGGCGATCGACGGCATCCGTCTTGTCGGCACGGCGCCCGACAGGGCCGGCGCCGTGTCGTTCCTCGTCGGCGACGTCCACCCGCACGACGTGGGCACGTTCCTCGACCAGGACGGCATCGCCGTGAGGACCGGCCAGCACTGCGCGCAGCCGATCATGGACTTCTACGGCATCCCGTCGACGGTGCGGGCGTCGTTCGGCCTCTACAATACGGCGGAGGACGTGGACGCCCTCGTCGCGAGCGTGAAGAAGGTTCAGCGGTTCTTCGCGTAAGAGAATAGCCCTATGGAACTGCGCGACCTGTACCAGGAAGTCATCCTCGACCACAACAAGCGGCCCCGGAATTTCGGGGTGATCGAGGGAGCCTCGCAGGCCGCCGGGCACAACCCGATGTGCGGCGACCGCGTGAGCGTGTACGTGCGCATGGAGGCGGGCCGCGTCGCCGAAGCACGGTTCATCGGAAACGGCTGCGCCATCAGCAAGGCGTCGGCGTCGATGATGACCGAGGCCGTCACGGGCCGCACCCCCGAGGAGGTGCGAGGCATGTTCGACACCTTCCACGAGATGGTGACGGGCAAGGCCGAGGCCGACGACGACAAGGTCGGCAAGCTCGTGGTGCTTTCCGGCGTGAAGGAGTACCCGTCGCGCGTCAAGTGCGCGATGCTCGCGTGGCACGCGCTGCAGGCCGCGATCGACAACGCCGGCGCGACGGTCAGCACCGAGTAGACGTTCGACATTCAGAATTTCACAATTTCGGAATTGCGCCACCATCCCGACACGCCGACGTCTGGCGCGGGCAGTGACGTTCTGAAATTCTGAAGTTCACGAGGCCCCCATGTTTTCATCCCTGTTCAGGAAGTCCGACCCCGCCGCGGCCCCCGAGACGACCAGGGCCGCCGAGGGTGCCGAGAACCCGCTCGCGGCCCCCGTGGACACGCCCGACGTGCCGAGACCCGTCGACGGTCACGGCCTCGACGTCGGAGCGCTGCTCGAGCCTCCCGCGCCGGCAGCAGGATCCACGGCTGTCGGGCCGAAGGACGAGGCGCGTACCGCGGAGCTGACGCCGAAGGTCGTGGAGGCGATCAGCACCGTGTTCGACCCGGAGATTCCGGTGAACATCTACGAGCTCGGCCTGATCTACAAGATCGAGGCCGATGCGGAGAGCCGCGTGAAGGTGGAGATGACCCTCACGTCGCCAGCGTGTCCATCCGCCCAGCAGTTGCCGAGCGAAGTCCGCTACAAGGTGAAGGCCATCGAAGGGGTGTCGGACGCCTTCGTCGAGGTCGTGTGGGAACCGGCGTGGACGAAGGACCTGATGTCCGAGGACGCCAAGATCGCCCTGGGCATGTTCTGAAGGTTGTCAAAAGGGGGAAGTCCGGATCCTCTTTCGGCACATTGTGCGACGCCTGTGGAAGAACCCGTAGCACGGCCCCGGGAACCTCGCGCAGGCGTGTCTGCAGTACCTCCTGGGCTTCAGCGCGCTCGGCGCGAAAGAACGCCACCTCGTCTATGCCTCAGCCCTCCTCCGTTGCGACATGGAGTGTGGGCCAGCGCCACGGTACCAGCGGTGGCGATCCAGGCCCGGATGAAGTCTCGACGGATATCAGCGCTCATGGCCGTGCGGTGCGCCTGTCACAGGCTGATGTCGTCGAGCATCGCGTCCAGGGTGGTGTAGCCGTCGAGGCGTCGGCTGGCAGCCACACAGCGTTCCCGGGAGGCGAGGCCGGTGGTGTCGGCGAGGAAGACGAGATAGGCCGCGACACGCCGGGAGAACCGAAGCCTGGCCTCCGGGCTGATGGCGTAGAAGCGCGCGCGCTGGGCGTAACCCGCCGGCGTGTGGTCGCCGAGGGCGGACTTGTCGGCCCGGCCCCCGGCAGCCAGCACGTAGAGGAAGTTGTACTCGAAGAAGACCATGTACTCGGGCGATGGCGGCAGCGCCTCGAGCGCGGCCCGGCAGTCGGCCGACGACGCGAAGACATCGATCGGCTTCCCCATGGCTGCCAGCGTCGTCTCGACGAAGGTCCGGGCCATCTTCTGCTCGGTGGCGTCGGGGCTGAAGGCGCCGGCGACGGCCATGTCGACGGTGAAGGTGTACCAGTCGCGCCACAGCGCAGCGTCGGCCGCATCGGTGGACTGCGACAGCGCGACACCCATCTCGTAGGTGTAGCGGCCGCTGGTCTTGATCTCGAGCGCCCCACCGGTGACGTCGCCCATGACCCGGTAGTTCTCGGCCGACTTGCCAGATCCCGAGTGGAAGCCGATGCTGACGCCAAACCGCCTGCAGACGTCCCACTGCCGCTCGATGAGCGTGCGGAGGGCGGCGTTGTCGGGATACGGCGTGTTCTTCTGGAAGCCGAAGGCCGGCGCCACGAAGTTCACCGGCATGCCGAGCACCTCGCAGAGCGCCAGCATGATGGCCGTCGTCTCTGGCGCGGTCAGCCCCGGCAACTCGTCGATTGACAGTTCGCGCAGGTAGGTGCGCCCGACCGACGTGGTGAATGCCGCCGCACGGGCGGCAGCGTACTGCTCGTCGCGACGCTGCATCTTGCGCATCGGCGTCCACACCGTCGCGAGCAACTGAGCGAAGGACGCGTCGTCGAGGTGCAGGCCGGCCGCGGCGACGCGCGCCCGAGCCTGAGCAATGACGTCGGCCGGGATGTCGGCGAGGCTGGCCGGTTGGTCGAGCGCGAGTTCGGGCGAGAGATCGAAGGTGATGTAGCTGGCGAGCAGGCACCCGCGCACGAGGGCCTCCTCGCGGGCGTCGAACTTGCCTCCGATGGGCTGGTGGTCGGCGTTGAAGGACCAGGCGATGCGGCGGTTGTGGAAACCCGTCTTCAGCTTCGAGAGCACGCAGCCGTGGCTCATGCCCTCGACGCTCTGTCCCTGGTGCCCCTCGGGGACGTTGGTGCCGATGAAGGGAAACGGCACCGTGTCCAGCCGGTTGCCGAGCATGGCATCGACGTCGTAGACCAGCTCGCGCGGGATGGAGTTCTGGTTGGCGGTGAGGCCGATCCCGAGGGCGCTCATCGCCCACTCGACGGCTGGCCAGTGCAGCGTGGTGAACCGCGCGCCGACGCCAAGCGTGCTGCGCCCGAGGTTCGCACCGGCGGTCGGGAAGATCGTCGAGCCGGCGTCGTGCTCCTGGATCAGGTTCTTCAGCGTGAGCAGGTTCGCCCACGTGGCCGGGAAGCAGGTCGCATCGCCGAGCGCCATCCCCTCGGCGAGCGGTGTCGCGAGGGCGTGGAGCTTCCAGGCACAGTCGCCGGAGGCGTTCTCGAGCAGGGTCCACTCGCCGGCCGCCGTGGCGAAGCGGCTCCTGGAGTACTCCCTGACCCGGCCGGCCCTGACGTCGGCCGACAACCCGGGCCAGTCCAGGCAGAAGTCCGGGCTGATGCAGGGGTTCTGCGCGATGCGCAGATTGTGATCGAGGAGGAAGGTGTTGATGGCAGACATGAGTGAGAGCTCAGATCGCCATCGCGTGGAAGCCGCCGTCCACGATCAGTTCTTCACCGGTGATGAACGCGCCCGCGGCGTCGCTGGCGAGCAGCAACGTGGCGCCGATCAACTCGCGGGCCTCGCCGAAGCGTTGCATCGGCGTGTGGCCCATGATGCTGGCGACGCGTTCGGGTGTGAGCACCTTGCGGTTCTGTTCGGCGGGAAAGAAACCCGGGACCAGGATGTTGACGCGCACCTTGTACGGCGCCCACTCGCGCGCGAGGTTGAACGAGAGGTTGTGCACGGCGCCCTTGGTCGCCGAATAGGTGAACACCCGCGACAGCGGCACGAGGCCCGACATCGATCCGATGTTGATGATCGAGCCGCCCTGCCCGCGGTCCACGAGGTACTTGCCGAACACCTGGCACCCGAGGAATACGCCCTTGAGGTTGACTCGAACGATACGGTCGAACTCGTCCTCGGCGATGTCGAAGAAGGGCGTGGCGGAATTGACACCGGCGCCGTTGACGACGATGTCGATGCGGCCGCTGCGTTGGACCACGGCGTCGCGCAGGGCTTCGAGTTCAGCCTTGCTGCTGGCTTCGGCAGCGTGGAACCAGCCCGAGCCACCGATGGCTGCGATCTTCGTCAGGCGCGCTTCGGCTTTCTCGGCGCTGCGCCCGACCAGGACGACTTCGGCGCCCGCGCCGGCCAGCCCCTCGGCCATGGCGCCGCAGAGTTCACCGGTGCCGCCGATGACGACAGCGACCTTGCCGGTCAGGGAAAAGAGAGAATCGAGATAGGTGCTCATGAGACCCGCAGAGTATCGCCGCGGCGGGTCTCTCAGCCAGGGATTTTCTGCCGACGCTCGCGCGGATAGGCCGCCCGGCCGAGGTCGGCGACTACTTGCTCGACGAGGTGAAGCGCACCACCACGCCACCGACGAAGGTGACCTCGGTGATGCTGTCGCGCGTTTCCCAGGTCTCCACGACCGAGTCGAGGTCTCCCTGCTTCGCTGAACGCCGCTTCGTGGGCGTTCCGAGCAGGTCGTGGACATCGTCGACGCTCAGGCCCCGGCGCAGTGACGTGGACGCCATCTCGACGTCGCGTTCACGGCCTGCTCCCCCGCGGCCCGTATCGGGAGCCAGGCGCTGTCCCGGTGTGCCTCGCGAGACACCCGGGATGCCGTCGCCGTTGCCGCCCCCGAAGTCGATGTACTTGGCCAGCGAGAACATCAGCTCTTCGGGCGTCGGCGCCCACTTCTCGAGCCGCTTGTCCGCGTACCAGATGTTGAACCGGGATCCGCCGTCGAGGCGCTTCATGGAGATCTCGCGCTGCTTGATCGCCGTCAGCGCCTCGGCCTCGCGCTTGTTGGCTCGCTCCTCGCGCTCGCGCTCGTCGCGCAGGTACCCGAGTTCGCGGTCGATGGCCCGGCGCCGGTCCGGGTCGGTCGTGTTCCGCCGCTCCTTCTCGAGATCCTGCTCGCGCTTCGACTTGCCGACGTAGGTCGGCGACACGTAGCCGCTGTCGTCGCCCCAGGTGCCGTATCCCCCGCCGCCCAGGTGAATCTCGATGTTCTTCTTGTTCACCTTGATCGTCGTGATCATCACGCGATCTTCCTTGCGGAGGGCGACGCCGTACGCCTTCACGCGCCTCGCGTACTCGCCGAACTCCATCTCCGGCTCGCGCTGGAGGTAGAGGTCGACGCCCTGGTGCGAGGCCGGCATGTCCATCAGCACCATGACCTCGCGTCCCTCGAATGCCTTCTCGAGGGCGGCCTGGTTCTGGGCCGCGACGGGCCCGGCAATGGCCAGCACGGCCGATAGCGCGAAGGGCGGGAGGAGGGTCGGGTTCGGTCGCACGGCTACAGTCTCCGGGCCAAGATGGCTCAACCTAGCACAACGACAGCTGAGGCGGCTGGCGAACAGGGCTGGCGATCAGGCTCGAAGAAACGCCCGTGGTGTGACCGGGGTGAGGAGGCCCGGCTGCCCGCGACGGTCTACACTCGTGGCATGCCACGGACTCGTCGGGCCGTCCTCGCGGGCGCGGGCGCGCTGCTGGCCTCTGCCATCGTCGGCCCACGCAACGCCAATGCGGGGGGCCAGAGCAGGAACGCCGGCGCTGGCGCGGGCGCTGGCCGCATCGGCCCATGGCCGGCCGATCCCCGGTACTGGCAGTACCGGGGGGAGCCGGTCCTGTTGCTCGGCGGGAGCAAGGACGACAACCTCTTCCAGATCCCCGACCTCGAGGCGCACCTCGACGCGCTCGCGGCCGCCGGCGGCAACTACATCCGGAACACCATGAGCGACCGCCGCGACGGGGGCTTCGAGGTGTACCCCTTCCTCCAGGCCGCTGACGGCTCGTACGACCTCGCGCAGTGGAATCCGGAGTACTGGTCGCGCTTCGAACGCCTGCTCGCCCTCACACGGGATCGCGGCATCGTGGTCCAGATCGAGCTGTGGGACCGTTTCGACTACTCGCGCAACAACTGGGGACCGAGCCCGTACAACCCGGCCAACACCCGGACGTACACGGCGGAATCGACGGGACTCGCCCGGGAGTATCCCAACCACCCGGGCAGCAACGAGCAGCCCTTCTTCTTCAGTACACCGGGCCAGCGCAACATCGCGCCGCTGCTGGCCGTGCAGGAGCGCTTCGCCGACGCCGTCCTGGCCCGGACGCTTCCGCAGCCCCACGTGCTGTACTGCATCGACAACGAGACGTCGGGCGACGAGGCATGGGGTGCCTACTGGGCCAGCTTCATCAGGGAACGCGCCCGCCGCGCGGGCGTCGAGGTACACGTCACCGAGATGTGGGACGACCACGACCTCACGGGGCCGCAGCATCGGCGCACGTTCGACCATCCGGACCGCTACTCGTTCGTGGACGTGTCGCAGAACAACCACCAGAGGGGCCAGGCGCACTGGGACCGCTTCCAGTGGGTGCGGGAACGCCTCGCCTCACGCCCCCGGCCGATCAACACGGTCAAGACCTACGGCGCGGACGAGGGCCCGTACGGCACCGATCTCGACGGCCTGCATCGCTGGTGGCGCCACCTGATTGGCGGGGCCGCGGCCGTGCGATTCCACCGGCCCAGGTCCGGCCTCGGCCTCTCGGCGAAAGCCGTCGCGTCCATCCGGGCCGCGCGCAAGCTCGAAAGCCTCGTGAAGCCGTGGACGCTGGAGCCCGCGAACGCGCGCCTGCGCGACCGCGCGCCCGACGCGGCGTATCTCGCCATGGCGAACGACCACGCCTGCGCGCTCTTCTTCCCGGCACCGGGCACCGTCGTCGTGGACCTGACAGGTGTGAGCCGCGCTCTCCAGGTGCGGTGGGTCTCCATCGACACGGGTGAGTGGGGGCCTTCCGCGACATGGCCGGGCGGCAGGCAGCACGCCGTGACCACGCCAGGTGCCGGCATCTGGCTGGCGGCCGCCCGATAGGAGCGCGCCCGTCGGGCGGGCGCGCCCGCGTCGGTCTCTGGCCGCGTTCCCCTAGAATGCCCCCGTGCCCAGCCCAGAGTCCGTACAGGCGGCCGTCGGCGCGTCGCTCGACGCCTGGAAGCGCCAACTGCTCGACCTGACGCGCCGCAATCGCGCGATCAACTTCCGCCCCCTCAAGGTCTCCACTGTCGCCATCGTCGATGAGCAGCCCGCCGAAGTGTTCCGGCTGCTCTACGACGCGGAGCGCACGCTGACGTTCGCGCCGGCACGCGACGCGACTGCGCCGCGGGCGGGCGCCCCGGCTGGCGCGCAGCCCGCCGTCCAACGCACCGTCGATCCCGCCATCGCCAGCGATGAAGCGACGAACCGTCTCGCCGGCACCGCGGACGATCCGTTCGACGACGAGGAACACGCGGCGCTGGGCGCCTCGTTCGAACCGTACGCACCCGACGCGCTGACCGATGCCCAGCGCGACACCGAGTTGCAGACGACACTCGCACCTGACGCGCTCGATCGCTCGCTGCGTCGCATCGAGGAGCAGGCGCGGCTCTCGATCGAGGAGCAGGGGGTGAACACGCTGTTCCTCGCCCTCGGTCTGCTGCACTACACCGACGCAGAGGGATCGGACGAGGTTCTCCGTGCGCCGATCGTGTTGCTGCCCGTCGCGCTCCGTCGGCAGTCCGCCCGGTCCCCGTTCGTCCTCGAGTTGGCCGACGACGAACCGATGGTCAATCCCGCGCTGGCCGAGCTGTTGCGACGCCAGTTCAACCTGGCACTGCCGGATCTTTCGACCGACGCGACGCCAGCCGTGCCGCCGTCAGCGACAGGTGACACGACCGAGGCCGTCGGCGCGCTGCAGTCGCTGTTCGTCGAGGTGCAGGCACGGATCGACAGGCTGCCCGCGGCGCTCGTCGGGCCGCGTTGGCGGATCACCAACGACATCTACCTGGGGCTGTTCTCGTTCCAGAAGCTGGTGATGTACAAGGACCTCGAGGCCAACGCCGACGCAGTCGTCGCGCATCGCCTCGTGCACCAGTTGATCACGAGACGCGGCGCCATCAAGGGCGGAGGGCTCGGCCTGCCCGACGACGTGCGGCAGGCACGGCTGGACGAGGAGTACCCACCCGAGCGTGGCGCGCAGGTCGTCGACGCCGACGGCAGCCAGCAACGTGCGCTCGCCGCCGCCGAGCGCGGGTACGACCTCGTCGTGGAGGGGCCGCCGGGCACCGGCAAGTCGCAGACGATCACCAATCTCGTGGCCCAGGCGCTGCACGCGGGCAAGAGCGTGCTCTTCGTGGCCGAGAAGATGGCCGCCCTCGACGTCGTGCACCAGCGGCTGCAGCAGGCCGGCCTCGGTGAGTTCTGCCTCGAGCTGCACTCCACCAAATCGAGCAAGCGCGAGGTGATCAGGAGCATCGCGTCGGCGCTCGACGCCTCGCTGCAGCCCATTCGCGCATCGGGGGACGCCGGGGCCAGGCTGCCCGGGCTTCGTGCCACGCTCGGCGAGTACGTCGCGGCGCTCCACGAGCCGTTCGGCGCCCTGCAGGTGTCGCCGTTCGCCGCGTACGGGCAGCTGGCCCCTGTGATCCAGGCGCCACGCGTGGACGCCGTTCGCGATCCCGTGCAGGTGGGGCAGGACGCACTCGATCGGATGGTCTCGTCACTGGAGGCGCTCGTGGCTGCCGCCGGCGCTGCGGGCGACCCGACGACGCATCCCTGGCGCGACACCGGCCGGACCTTCCACCCGCAGGACCAGCTCGACGCACTCGTCGCGACGGCCCGTGAGTCGGCCGCTGCGGTCCCCGCCCTCCTCGCGGCCTCGACAGCGGCAACCGACGCTGTCGGCGTCCCGCCACTCGAGACCCTCGCACACCTCGCACGGGTACGCGACGTCGCCGATCTGCTTCGCCGCTCGCCAGGCGTGCCAGCGGACGTCCTCGCCAACGCTGCCTGGGCCGTTCCGGAGACAATGCCGGCAGAAGTATCCAGCCTCGTCGCGCAGCTCCGGTCGCTCCGCGATCTCGAGCGCGAGCTCGCCGGACGCTTCACGCCGGAGGCGCTGTCGGGCGATCACGCCAGCGACATCGCGTACGTCGAGGAGCGGTCGGGCATCGTCTCGACGCTCTTCTGGTGGCTCGACGGCCGGCAGCGGGCGATTCGACAGCGATGGACGGCGCAGCGCCTTCCGGGCTACGCGCCCTCCTTCGCCCAGCAGGCGCACGACCTGAAGTCGGTGGCGGCAGCCCGCGACCTGCGCACCGCACTCGACGCGGCGCTTGCTCAGGGCCAGGCACACTTCGGGGCGCACTGGCGTGGAGCGTCGTCCGACGTCGAGACCCTGGTGTCCTGCGCGAGCTGGATCGGGCAGTTCCATCGGATCCAACGGCAGGAAGCGCTTCCACCCAGGGCCGTGGCCCTGGCGGCGGCGGGGCACGCGGATGTGTCGGCAGCGGACCACCTCACGCAGGTGGCGGCGGCGCTGGCGGAGACCGTCGGACGCCTGGCGACGCAGCTGCAGTGGCGGACCGACAGGCCGTCGCTGCTGCAGCTGCCGCTCGACCAGCTCCAGGCGCGGCTGGAGGGCTTGGCCGCCGAGCCCGCACGTGCCGCTCGCTGGGGTGCGTTGGTCGCGGCGCAGAACGACGTGCGCGCGACCCTCGCCGCGCCCCTGCTCGCGGCTGTCGAGGCAGGGCAGGTCGCGTACGACGACCTGCCTCGCGCGTTCCTGCGAGCCTTCTGGTTCGCCTGGCTTGGGCGGTGCGTGGAGGAACGGCCCGCCCTGGCGCGTTTCCATGCGCTCACCCACGAGCAGCGCGTGCGGGAGTTCCGCGAGTTCGACAGGCGCGTGCTCGACGACAACCGCGCTCGCCTCGTCGCCGCGCTGCGGGCACGCGTGCAGGCACGGCTCCACGACGACGCCATCGACGATGCGATGCCCGTGCTGCGCCGCGAGATGGCCAAGCAGCGCAATCACAGGCCCATCCGCGAGACGCTGCAGCGTGCCGACGCCGCCGTGCGTGCCATCAAGCCGGTCTTCCTCATGAGCCCGCTCTCGGTTGCGCAGTTCACCCGCGCGTCGGGCACGCCCTTCGACCTCGTCGTGTTCGACGAGGCGTCCCAGTTGCCGCCGGAGGACGCCGTCGGCTCGATCGCCAGGGCGGCGCAACTCGTGGTGGTCGGCGATCCGAAGCAGCTGCCTCCCACGAGCTTCTTCGCCGCCCGACATGAGGTGGGCCTGGCCGCCGACGACGAGGAGGGCCTCGACGTGCCTGACGCCGAGAGCATCCTCGAGGCCTTCATGGGATGCGGCGTGCCCATGAGCCGCCTGAAATGGCACTACAGGAGCGCGCACGAGTCGCTCATCTCGTTCTCGAACGCCAGCTTCTACGACGCCGACCTGCTGACGTTCCCGAGCGTGGAGCCCCTCTCCAATCGGCTGGGCCTCCGGTTCGAGTTCGTCGGCAACGGCGTGTACGAGGGGCGCGGCCTGAATCTCGCCGAGGCCAGGCGCGTGGCCGACGCCGTCGTGCAGTTCGCGCGCGAACAACTCGCCGGCGCGAGAGCAGGACGACGACCGCTGACGCTCGGCGTCGGCACCTTCAACCTCCGCCAGCAGCTCGCCATCCAGGACCTGCTCGAGGAGCGGCGGCGCGACGAGCCCGACATCGAGCTCTTCTTCGATCGCGCGCGTGACGAACCGTTCTTCGTCAAGAACCTCGAGAACATCCAGGGTGACGAGCGCGACGTGATCTTCCTGAGCGTGACGTACGCCAGGGCGCGAGACGGCCGACTGCGCCAGAACTTCGGGCCGCTCAATGGCGAGAACGGTTGGCGCCGGCTGAACGTGCTCGTCACGCGAGCCCGACGCGCCATGCGCGTGTTCTCGTCGATGCGCGCCGGCGACATCCAGGACGGGCAGTCGCGGGGCGGGCCGCTCCTGAAGGCGTTCCTCGAGTTCGCGGAGTCCGGACGCCTCGACCATCCGTCGGTCGCGGCGGCCAGCGGCGCCGAGTCGCCCTTCGAGGAGGAGGTGGCCGTCGAGCTCGCCCGGCGCGGGCACTCCGTGCAGACCCAGGTGGGCGTGGCCGGCTACCGCATCGACATCGCCGTGCGTGACCCCGACGCTCCGGGCCGCTTCCTCCTCGGCATCGAGTGCGATGGCGTGTCGTACCACTCGTCGGAAACGGCTCGCGATCGCGACCGCCTGCGGCAGCAGGTGCTCGAGGCGCGCGGCTGGACGATCCTCAGGCTCTGGAGCACGGACTGGTTCAAGGATCGCGCCGGACAGATGGAACGGCTCGAGCAGACGATCGCCGACACGAGGGCGCGGCGCAGGTCGGTCGTCGAGTCGCAGACCGCCGCGGCTGCCCAGGACCGGGTGGACGGTCCCGTGCCGCCGACGCCCGTCGCCGATGCGTCAGTAGATGCCGACGGAAAACCGTTCGACCGTGACACGGAGGCGCCGGGCGTCGAGCCGGGAGTGGATGCGCAGCCGGGTGGGACGGCCAGCACGCGGGCGATCGAGGACGCCGGCCCGCGACAGTACGAGAAGGCCGGACGACCGAGGTCGCTTCGCGGTGGCGGTGTCCTCGACAACGACGTGCAGGCGCTCGCCCCTGTCGTCGTCCACGTCGTCGGTGTCGAGTCGCCCGTGCACGAAGACGACGTGATTGGCCGCATCGCCGGCTACTGGGACCAGCGCGTCGGGTCGCGGATCCGCGCGCACGTGCGTGCCGCCTGCGACGAGGCCGGGCGGCGCGGCGAGGTCGAGCGCCGTGGCGAGTTCCTCTGGGCACCGGGATCGGCTTGCGTGCCGCGCGACAGATCAGGCACGGGGATGCCGGCAGACCGGATCGCGCCGGAGGAGTACGAGGGCGCGCTGCTGGCGTCCCTGGCGGGCGGACGGATCCTGCGGCGCGAGGCACTCATGGCCGACGCGCGCACGCGCCTCGGCTTCGAGCGAACCGGCAGCACGCTCGCCAGCGCGCTCGAGTCGGCTGTCAGTCGACTCGTCGCGGCTGGCGAGATTGGCGAGGGCAGCGAGGGGTACAGGCGGCGGGGCTGACCCTCCGACCCCGCCGTCGTGCGCAACGGTAGGGCGGGGTGTCCCACCCCGCCGTCATGCGCAACGGGTAGGGCGGGGTGTCCCGCCCCGCCGCCGTGCGCGACGGGTAGGGCGGGGTGTCCCACCCCGCCGTCGTGCGCGATCGCAGCGGCGCGGTCGGAGACCGCGCCCTACCGCAGATCGTCGAGCACCGAGCACGACCATTCGTTGTCGACGGGCGGCAGCTCCAGCTCCCAGGCGGCGAGGCCGCGCGTGGCCGTCCCCGGACGAGGCGAGGCGGCCTCGGCCATCAGCCGCTGCGGGTCGAGCGCCGACGCGATCTCGACGCGCGCGTCCTCGAGGTGGCGCCGCGTCGCGGCATCGCCGGTCTTGAGCAGGGCCGCGCGCACCTCGCCGTCGAGCGCCTTGAGTTCGCCGCGATAGAGCGCCCGCGCCTCGTCTGGCGTTGGCGTGATGCGCGCCGTGGCCAGCGCGAGGTAGGAACGCTGGAGGCTCCGGCGATACGGGTCGATGGTCACGGACCCGGCCGAGAGCTCCGACCAGAGTCCCCGCCGCACCTCGCCCAGGAACGCCGTCGGCTGGTAGGCGGCGGCGCCGTCGATCGCCGAGAGTTCGACCATGCGCGAGAGGCGTGCGGGGCTCAGGAGGTTCGAGAGGATGCGCTGCTGCGCCGTGCGCACCCGGTCGATGGATCCGACGGCCTCCACGCGCCGCAGGATCTCGGGATTGAGCAGGAACGTCGGCGTCGTGAAGGCCTTCCGGTTGAGGAACGCCACCGCCTCGGCCTGCCGCGCCTTCGGGATCGGCGTGAAGCGCCTGCCGTCCTGCCCGCCGTGCTTCTGCTGCGACTGCAGTCCGCCGACGACGGCCGCGACGTGGTTCAACTCCGTCGACCACTGCCCCACGGTCCGGCCGTACAGCTCGCCGAGGTCGCGCCAGTTCTCGCCGGCACGAGTCGTCGCCGGCAGCAGCATCGCCGCCACCCGCTCCAGGTTCGCCAGCCCCAGCGTCGTCGCCGCCACGGCGTTGGCATCGCCGACGGCCTCGGTCAGCTCGCCGGGGTCGCTGCCACTGCTGCCCTCCGTCGAAAAGCGGAGCCAGGGCGTCGTGTCCTGCACGCGCGCCCACTCGTCGAGCGTCTTCTTCTCCTCGTCGGGCGTCTTGGCACCCGCGACGGGCGCGTAGCCCCACTTCGTCGCGAAGACGTCGTACGGGCCGATGCCGGGAATGAGCAGCTTCGGATCGATGCGGTCCTCCGGCTGCGCCACGTAGTTGAAGCGCGAGTAGTCCATGAGGGTCGGCGTGTGGCCCATCGTCTTCAGCCACTCCGGATCACGCAACTTCTCCACGGGATAGAGCGAGCTGGCCTTCATGTTGTGCTGGAAGCCGAGCGTGTGTCCCACCTCGTGCGCCACCACGTACTGCACCAGTTCGCCCATCAGGTCATCGGGCATCGGCAGCGTCTGCACGCGCGCGTCGAGCGGGCCGGCCTGCGTGAAGTACCACGCGCGCTGGAGGTTCATGATGTTGTGGTACATCTGGATGTCCGACTCCAGAATCTCGCCCGTCCTCGGATCGTTCACGTGCGGTCCGCTCGCGTTCTCGATCGTCGAAGGCAGCCAGCGCACGACGGAGTACCGCGCGTCCTCGGGGTGCCAGTTCGGGGTCGTCGGTCGGCGCGTCTTTCGCCACGATCGCGTTGCGGAACCCCGCGGCCTCGAAGGCCGGCTGCCACTGTTCGATGCCCTTCTTGACGTATGGCACCAGCGCGGCGGGCGTCGCCGGATCGACGTAGTAGACGATGGGCTTCACGGGCTCGGAGATCGGCGCGGACGGGTCCTTCTTGTCGAGGCGCCAGCGCGTGATGTAGCGGCGCTCGGGCGCGCGGTGTTCGTTCACGCCGTAGTCCATCTGGCGCACGGTGAAGTACCCGACCCTGTCGTCGTAGAGCCGCGGCATCATCGGCTGCTCGGGCAGCTTGACCATGCTGAAGTGCATCAGGACGCTGTAGCTGCCGGGGCGCAGCGCCGGAGCCTGGAACGGGTTCGGAGGCGCCGGCGGTCCGGTCGGCCCTGGCCCGGCCTCCGGTGGGACCGTGTACGTGTGGATGGCCTGCACCTCCACGTTTGTCGGGAAGGCGAGGGCCTGCTCCACGAACGCGCGCGAGGCGTCGAAGCCCCGGGCCCGCAGGCGCGGACGAACGGACAGTTCGGGCAGCTCGCTCGTGAACAGGCGCGTGACGTCGATCACGGCGGCGTCGTCCTTGCCGATCGCCTCGACGTTGAAGCTCATGACGATGGGCTCGAAGTTCGCGGCGGCGACGGCGCGCGCGATGGGCAGCGACCTGTCGGCGACGACGTCGTACGACACGCGGCGGAGCAGCAGCCGGTTCCCACGCCGCTCCCAGCGCACGACCTGACGGCCGGCGGCCTGCCCCCCGTACCCGACGCCCAGCGTGGTGCGGGCGATCTGCGTCACCCAGAGGAACTCCTTGCCGAGTTCGGCGGACGGCACCTCGTAGAACACCTTGTCCTTGATGCGGTGCACGGTGAAGACGCCCGCGTCGGACACGGCCTCCTTCGTGATGACCTTGTCGTAGGCCTTCGGCTCGGGACTCGTGTCGCGGGCGCCGGGACCGCTGGGACCTGGACGCTCGCCCGATGGCGGGTCCTGATCGCCGCCTGGGGCGGGTGGGGTGGGCTGGGCGACAGCCGTGCCGGCAATGACCAGAGCCGCGGCCAGCACGGCAGCGGGCAGACGCAGGAACAACGCGTGCATCGAACCTCCTGAGAGTGACGACTTCAGACCAGCGGCCACATGGCGGCGAGCACCATCGTGGCGGCGAGCCCGACACAACCTTCGATGAACACCATGACGCTGGCGGTCCGCAGCGTCTGCGCCTCGGTCATCCCGCTCATGCGCGAGATGGCCCAGAAGCCGCTGTCGTTCATCCACATGCCGATCTTGGAGCCCGCGCCAATCGCGGTGGCTATGTAGACCGGGTGGTAGGGCAGCTGGCCCGCCAGCGCGATGGGCCCCACGATACCTACGCCGGTGATCATGGCTACCGTTGCCGAGCCCTGCGCGGTACGTACGAGCGCCGTCACGCCCCAGGCCATTGGGAGCAGCAGCAGCTTCTGCGACGGCACCGTAGCGCTGGCCAGTTCGGCCAGCCCCGCCTGACGCAGCACAGCGCCCAGCGCCCCGCCGGCGGCGATGACGAGGATGATCTCGCCAGCCTCGACCACGCCGGCACGCACGGCCTTCCGGATGGCGTCGCCGCGGGACGCGCGCGCCTGAGGGATTGCGCCGCCGGACTTGTCCGGTGACGCAGCGCTGCCCGCGGGACGAGTCCCGCGGCTACGAATCTCGGATTCGTGCCCGGCTGGTGGCGCCGGGGCCATGGACCACTTCTCCGGTGACGCAGCCGGCGGGTTTTCCGGTGACGCAGCCGGCGGGGTCTGGGCCGGCGGCGTGTAGCCGCCGGCCTTGTCCGGTGACGCAGCGCTGCCCGCGGGACGAGTCCCGCGGCTACGAATCTCGGATTCGTGCCCGGCTGGTGGCGCCGGGGCCATGGACCACTTCTCCGGTGACGCAGCCGGCGGGTTTTCCGGTGACGCAGCCGGCGGGGTCTGGGCCGGCGGCGTGTAGCCGCCGGCCTTGTCCGGTGACGCAGCGCTGCCCGCGGGACGAGTCCCGCGGCTACGAATCTCGGATTCGTGCCCGGCTGGTGGCGCCGGGGCCATGGACCACTTCTCCGGTGACGCAGCCGGCGGGTCTTCCGGTGACGCAGCCGGCGGGGTCTGGGCCGGGGGCGTGTAGCCGCCGGACTTGTCCGGCGGCACCGACGAATCGGTCACGGGCGCGTACCAGGCCAGCAGCGCCAGCGCGCAGCCGGCCGACAGCGTCAGGGCGACGTTCTTGTCGCCGAGCACGTGGATCGCGCGCGACACCCAGGCCGGGACGCCCGGCGGGAACGAGGCGAGCGCGGAGTCGGCGCTGATGAGGATCACAGGCAGGAGGATGGGCAGCACCGACAGAAAGAAGGGTGGGAGAGCCGGTCCGCCAGTCCCCGGCGGCCCGATCGGCGCGGGAGACTCGGCGACAACCGGGTGGATCGTGTCGCCCCATCGCCGATCCGCCCACAGGGCGTAGGCGTATCCACCCAGCGCGGCACAGGCGGCAACGATGGCCCCCTGACTGATCATCAGGGCGAGGGGGATGCCCAGCGCGTCGGCGACGAAGAGCGGTCCCGGCGTCGGCGGGACGAGCGAGTGCGTCATCGTCGCCCCGGCGACGATGACGAGCACGAACAGGACGTAGTTCCGGCGTGTCTCCATCCACATCGCCTTGGCCAGCGGCAGCAGCAGGTAGAACACCGCCTCGGCGAACATCGGGATGCCGAGCAGGAACCCGCTGCCGAGGAAGGCCAGCGGGGTGCGGGACGGCCCGAGGGCGCGGCGGGTCGAGACCACGATCCGCTCGGCGCCGCGGGCGGCCATGAGGCAGGCGCCGAGGATCGACGCCATCGCGATGAGGATGCCGATGTCGAGCGCCGTGCGGCCGAAGCCGGCGCCCACGCGGGTGCCGACCGTCTCGCCAGCAGTTCGCGCCGCGGCGCGGCCGGCGGCCGGCGTGGTCACCCAGTCGCCTGGTTCCAGCGTCACGCCCGCTTCCGTCGAGCTGACGTCGAGCGCGACCTGCCCTGCCGATTGTGGCGCGGCGGCTGCCGCAGGGAGGCCAGGCCGACGCGCCGGATCGACCAATCCTGCGACGCCGATCCGCCGCGGACGCCGCGCTCCCCGCTGAAGGCGATACACGTCGTACGACACACCCGGCGAGATCTGCCCCCGACGGACGGTCGCCCATGCCATGGCGCCATCGGGAGACACGCGGTCGAGCCGGACGCCCTCGCGCGTGAGCTCGTACCGCTCGACCGTGGCGGCTGGCGTGAGGGCCGCCACGGCCAGTGCCGCGACGATGAGCGTGAGGAACGCGTGCAGCCGGAGCACGAGCACGCCGGTGATCACGATCGCCAGCGCGATCGCCAGGATGGGCAGTGGATTCAAGAGGCGGTTAGCGTAGACTTCCGCGACGGTTTTTGCCAGCACAGACCGATGCCCGACTCACGCGACCCGACCCCGACCGCGCAGGCCCGACCCGGGCGGCGCCCGGTCTCCGACCTGCGGTCGCAACGCTGGTTCGCTCCCGACGACCTCCGCAGCCTCGGGCACCGCAGCCGCCTCCGCCAGATGGGCTACGGCGCCGAGGACGCCGAGGGCAAGCCGGTCATCGCGATCCTCAACACGTGGAGCGACCTGCAGCAGTGCCACGGGCATTTCCGCGAGCGCGCCGAGGACGTCAGGCAGGGCGTGTGGCAGGCTGGCGGGTTCCCTGTCGAGATGCCCGTGCTGTCGCTGTCGGAGATGTTCGTCAAGCCGACGGCGATGTTCTACCGCAACCTGCTGGCGCTCGAGGTCGAGGAAGTCCTGCGGTCGCATCCCATCGACGGCGTGGTGCTGATGGGCGGGTGCGACAAGACCGTGCCCGGCCTGCTGATGGGCGCGATCTCCATGGACCTGCCCGCCATCTTCGTGCCTGCCGGCCCGATGCTCGCGGGTCGCTACCGCACCGAGCGGCTCGGCAGCGGCACTGACGTCTGGAAGTACTGGGCCGAGTACAAGGCCGGCAACCTCGACTCCTGCGCCATGCGTTTGGTCGAAGAGGGCATCGCGCGCTCCCCCGGCACCTGCATGACGATGGGCACGGCGTCGACGATGGCGTCCGTCACCGAGGCGCTGGGGATGACGCTGCCTGGCGCGGCGACGATTCCCGCCGTCCATTCCGCCCATGCCCGGATGGCCACGGCCGCCGGACGAAGGAGCGGTCGATCTGGTGTGGGACGACCTGCGCCCATCGGCCATCCTCACGGCCGACGCCTTCCGTAACGCAGTGGTTACCGACATGGCGCTGTGCGGATCGACGAACGCGATCATCCATCTGATCGCGATGGCCCGCCGGGCCGGCGTGCCGCTGACCATCGAGGACTTCGATCGCGTCTCGCGCGAGGTGCCCGTGCTGGTCAACCTCCGCCCCGCGGGCGAGTTCCTCATGGAGGACTTCCACGACGCAGGCGGCGTGCCCGCGCTGCTGTCGCGGCTGCGCGACCACCTCGCCCTCGACTGCCGGACCGTCTCGGGCAGGACGCTGGGTGAGGCGATCGAGACCGCGGAGGTCCTCTCGGACGAGGTCATCCGGCCGCTGGACCGTCCGCTCGCCTCGGCCGGTGGCACGTTCGTGCTGCGCGGCAACCTGGCGCCCGATGGCTGCGTGATCAAGCCGACGGCAGCGGAGCCACGGCTGCTGTCGCACAAGGGACCCGCGCTCGTGTTCGCCAGCTACGCCGACCTCAAGGCCCGCATCGACAGGGACGACCTCGACGTGACCGCCGATCACGTCATCGTGCTGCAGAACGCCGGGCCTGTCGGCGCCCCGGGCATGCCGGAGTGGGGCATGCTGCCTATCCCGAAGAAGCTGCTGCAGCAGGGCGTCCGCGACATGGTGCGCATCTCGGATGCGCGCATGTGCGGCACGAGCTACGGGACGTGCGTGCTGCACGTCGCGCCCGAGGCAGCCGTCGGCGGCCCGCTGGCCCTGGTGCGTGACGGCGACCTGATCGAGCTGGACGTCGCGGCACGGCGCATCCACCTGGACGTCACGGACGAGGAACTCGCGCGGAGAAGGGCTGCCTGGGTCGCACCGACCCGTCGCTACGAGCGCGGATACAGCCGGCTGTTCCTGGACCAGACGTCACAGGCGCCCGACGGGTGCGACTTCACGTTCCTCGCTCGCGGCGCGCCGACGCCGGAGCCGGACATCTACTGAGCACGACCCCATGCTGACCACCTCACTCACAGCCGACCACTTCAACCGCTCCGTGATGGCGGTGCCGCCGCTGGCGCGCCACGCGGACCGATCGCTCGCCGAGGAGGCCAACGGGCGCATCATCGGTCACCTCGAGGACGGCGGGGTGACGCTGCTCCTCTACGGCGGCAACGCGAACTTCTACCATCTGCCGCTCGGTGAGTACGACGAGGCGCTGTCGATGCTCGCGAGGCTGGCCGGTCCGGCGTCGCTGGTGGTGCCGTCGGCAGGGCCGACCTATCCGCTGCTCCTCGAACACGCCCGCGTCATCCGCCGTCATGCGTTCCCGACGGTGATGGTGCTGCCCCAGCAGGGCATCACGACGAGCGCCGGCGTGGCCAACGGCATCCGGGAGTTCGTGGACGCGGCGGGAGTGCCTGCCATCGTCTACGTCAAGAACGACGGCTACATCGAGGCCGAGGACGTCGCGGCCCTCGACAGGGAAGGCATCGTGTCTGCCGTCAAGTACGCGGTCGTGCGCAAGGACACCGGCGACGACCCGTACCTGCGCCGCCTGGTGTCGCTGATGGACACGGCCAGGGTGATCAGCGGCATCGGCGAGCAGCCAGCCATCGTCCACGTGCGCGACTTCGGCCTCGGCGGCTTCACGAGCGGGTGCGTCTGCGTCGCCCCCCGGCTGTCGCAGGCGATGCTGGCTGCCGTGAAGCGGCAGGACTGGAACGAAGCCGAGCGGATCCGCGCCATCTTCGCGCCGCTGGAGGACCTGCGCAACGCGATCAACCCCATCCGCGTGCTGCACCAGGCGGTGGAAAGCGCCGGTATCGCAGACACGGGGCCGTTGCTGCCGCTGCTGAGCATCGTCGGGGCCGAGCACGTCCCGGCCATCGCCACGGCCGCGCGGGCGCTGCTGGCCGAGAACGCTCGTCCTGCCGCCTGAAAGCGCCGGTGTCAGAGGGCGGCAGGGCCGCGCGTCATCCCCATGTGCGGTCTGCTTCGATGACCCGGGCCTGCTCGCCGGGGAGAGAGATTCCTGGGTATGACCCTGTCTGACGCACTCGTATCGATGGCCCCGGTGGACGACACCCTTCCCCCGGAGCAGGCCAGTCGCCGCGCCGACGCGACGGCCCTCGTCTACGGCGCGCTCACCCGCCTCGCCCAGCGCGCTGTCGATCGCGACAGGCGCGACGAAGTGGTGCAGGACGTGCTCGTCAGGCTGTATACGAGCCGGCCCGGCGCCCGGCGGTACACGTCGACGGACGGCGAGGCCGAGGCCTACCTGTTGCGCGCGCTCGGCAACCGCCAGATCGACATGCATCGCCAGGCGCAGAAGATCCGGCGCCGGGAGGTGTCGGCGACGCCGGACGAGGAGGGTCGGGGGGGCTACGAGGCCGTCGACAACGACAATCCGGAGCAGACGGCGATCGCCAGGCAAACGGAGGCGCTCGTGGAGAAGGCCAGGACGACGCTGTTCGAGCAGGCGCTGCCGACGATCGCGAAGTCCCTGCAGAATCCAGCGGGCTTCCTGATGAACGCGGACGACCTGCGCGCCATCGCCGAGGATGAGACCACCGTCGACGAGATCGTCGATCGCGAGGGCGGCCGTGGCGACACGTTCGCCAAGGTGCGCAACAGGGTCTATCAGCGACACAAGCGGATGCGCGCGTACCTCCTCGAGTCGCCGCGCAACGCGCCGCGCGACGTACCCAGGCTGTCGGAGTGGCTGGCGGGCGCGATGCTCGCGCCGGAGCTCGAGGTCGAGGTGCGACGCGTGGCTGCCGAGATCTTCGCGCCGCGCATCGAGCGGGGCGACGGCGGAACCGCCGCGCAGGAGTACGTATGAGCCTGACACCGGAGATGCAGCAGGAGCTGCTGGCGCTCGGCATCTCGCACGACATGCTGGGTGAGACCGAGCAGTTGGCGATGCCCGCGGCAGGGCCGCAGGCCCTGGGACACGGCCAGGGCACCGCGTCGCTGCTGCCCGCCCACAGCCCTGTGATGGACGCCCTCGGCCTCCAGATTGCCGTCGATCCGGCCGTTGGCCAGCTGCGCGTCATATCGGGCGGCAGCGGAGCGTTCCAGGTGCGGCCGGGACTGCGCGGGACGCACGCCGAAGCCGCAGACGAGGCGGGCATCGCCCGCGTGACGCTCCAGCAGGCCGGGCGCTTCCTGATCGAGTCCCTGAGCGGCACGCCGCTCGTGATTGGCTGGCGAGACGCCGGCGCGCTGTGGCTGCGCCCCGTGTACGCGTGGCCCAGCCCGCCTCTGGAGGAGTGGACCGTGAAGACGCAGGACACCTGGATGCAGGGATGCCTGACCGATGCGCCCGGCACCGATGGCTGGACGCGCACGTCGCTGGCCGGCCAGCTCACCAGGCTGTGCGAGCCCGAGGCGCGCGACGTGGCCGCGCTGATCGCGGCCGGCCGCCTGCAGGATCTCGTGAGCGAGGCCGAACTGGCCCCACGCCGCTGGGCCCGCGCGCTCGCCCCGGCCGCCAGGCAGGCGCTCGAACAGCAGGCCGTGCGCCGGGCCGAGACACTCGGTGACGACCTGGCCGACCTGTTCGACACGCTGTCGGCCGACATGGCCGAAGCCTCGGCGAGTTGGGCGCGACTGTGCCATCGACGCGACGACCTCGAAAGCGTCCGCGTGCTGCTGCGCGAAGCAGACGCCGGTGGCGATCTCGACGCCGCCCTCGAGGCCACCGATCGGACGGGACGCGCCATCCGGATCAACCTCACCGCCGACGTGGCGGTCACCGACGAGCGCCTCCGACGCGTGGCGCTCGGCGATCCCTCTGCCTGGTGGGGCAGCACGGACTTCGAGGCCCACTACTTCTGATGCCGTGGCTGCGCCCGCACCTCGCTGACGAGGCACTGGCGGCTGGACCGTGGTGCTGGCCAGGGCCCGGCGACAGGCTCGACAGGTTGATCGCGAGACGCGGCGCGATACCGTCGCCTCGCGTCGGCTCGCTGGCGGCCCTCACGGTGCAGGACGACACGGTCGCCCTCTGGCACGTCGCCGCGGGCGGCCCCGGTGGCGGGGCCACGCTCGGGCCGGTCACGCGTGCGTCCTGGCGTGAGGCCGGGATTGCCGTCCCACGCGGTCTGCCGGTGCTCTGGACGAGCATGCACGACGCGACGGCCCGACTGCCCGACATCACGTGCCTGGCGTCGATCCGCTCGGATCTGGGTGTGCCCGACCTCCGACACCCGATCGACGGACCGTCGTTCGGCCTCGCCTTCTGTCTCTCTCTCTCCTCCACGGTCCTCGACTGCGCGCTGCCGGGCGACATCGTCGCGTCGGCCGCCGTCGATGCGGCCGGAGTCGTCGGACCCGTAGGCGGGCTTCCGGAGAAGGTGGCGGGACTGGTGCGGATGGCACCGCACATCACCAGGCTGATGGTGGCGGCCAGCCAGCGCGAGGAAGCGGCGGCTCATGCGGGCGGCCGGCTGCAGGTCGTGCCGGTCACGCATGCCTCGGAGGCGATCGAATTCGCGTTCGGGGATCGGCTCTCGACACTGCTCGTGGCGGCTGGTCGTGACCCGGACCGCCGCGAACAGCTGACGGAGAGCTTCTTCAGGCTGGCCCTGATTGGGAGCGACGCGCTCGTGGACTGGGGACCAGTGGCCAGGGGCGCCAGCGACGCGCTCCGGCACTGGACCGACCTGCCGCCGGAGGCGCGGCATCGCCTCACGTTCGCGCACGCGGTGGCGGCCCGTCATCACGTCAACGGCGGGACGCTGGACGAGATCCCCGAGCAGTGGATCGCGTCGCTGCCCCGGATGGTGCGGGTCCAGGTGGTGGCGCATGTCGTTCAGCAGTCAGCCGACACGGGCACACCCGCGCCGTCCCTCGTCGAATCCCTGGCGGCCCGGTCGACCGACACCGACATCGCGGAGTCGTCGGTGCCCGAGTTGCGGCTGCGCGGCGCCCTGGCCAGGCTGCAGGCGGTCACGGGTCGCGAGGCTGCGGCGCTGTCCACGCAGGAAGCGCTCGCCCGCGCCTGTGCGGCCGTCTACGCCGATCAGGACGTCGCATACCCGCTGTCCGAGTGGGCGCGACTGGCCGGCGCGCTGCGTGATGCGCCGGCCCTGCGACGGGCACGGGCGTTTCACGACAGGATGCTCGGCGCCGGCAGCTACAGGGGACTCGGACCGCGCTACGTGGAGCTCGCCATCGTGCGCGGGCGCCTCCTGCTGCAGCCCGACGACCTCGACGCGCGAACGCTCGCTCGTCAGCTCGGCGCAGACGCCACGCTGCCCGATCACGTGCGCTGGTCTGCCGACCGGTGGGCCGGTGACGCGGGCCGGGAGGCACTCGAAGTGGCCGCGCGCGGCGGTAACCCCGTTGCCGCCCGGAACCTCGCGCTCGCCAGTCTCGACGAGGCGTTGCGGGCGGGCAACGCGGCGGCGGCCGAGGCGTGCGTCGACGCGCTCGAGAGCTACGACCCCGGGCCCGTGCGACACCTCAGACGGGCAGGCGCGACGCCCGCGGACGTGGCGCGCCTGTACCCGTACTGAAAGCCACCGGGCGATGGCGCGTCAGTACGCGTCTGATCTGTCGTCTTCGCGACGATGACGGCGGGCGGCGTGACGCCGGCCGCGATCATCTCCTCACGGATGGCGGCCTCGGTCTCGGGCGAGGGCTTGAAGTTGCCGAACCGATACCCGACGGCGATCGCCAGGGGCGTCCACTCGAACTTGTCCGGCCGGTTCCACACGTCGATGCGCGCGCCCTTCGCGGCGAGGAAGTGCACGGCCTTCGGCAGGTTCTTGTAGGCAGCGCCATGCATCGCCGTCTCGCCGTTCCTGTCCACGGCGTTCACGTCGGCGCCGAGGTCCAGCGCCACCTGCAGCGCTTCGAGCACTTCGGCCTCGGTGCCGGCATC
Organism: uncultured Acidobacteriota bacterium; assembly: GCA_963715265.1. Taxonomy (GTDB): domain Bacteria; phylum Acidobacteriota; class Vicinamibacteria; order Vicinamibacterales; family Vicinamibacteraceae; genus Luteitalea. The sequence goes on along the minus strand of CAVQRQ010000022.1, from coordinate 108,485 downwards.
CTCTCCTGGCGATCGGGTGGCCAGGCCGGCCGCGACCATCAGCGGCGTGCTGTCGTCGACGTTGGTCAGGTTCGGGTCGGCGCCGAGATCGGCCAGCAGCTTCATGAGCGCGGCATCGGCTGTGAGCGCGGCCAGGAGGAACGGGGTTGCGCCGCGCTCGTTCAGTCGGGTGTTGTTCAGGTTCACCCGGCGCGTCATTCGTGCGTTCACGTTTGCGCCGCGAGCGACGAGCGCCTTCACGAGTTCGGCGCTGGTCAGCGAGCCGGACCCCTCGGGGGCAGGGTCGTTGTCGCCGACGCCGGGCTTGCGCACCGCCGTGATCGCGTGAAGCGCCGTGTACCCCGTCCCATCCGCGTTCGGGTTGGCACCGGCATCGAGCAGCGCGGCGGCCAGTTCGAAGTGCGCGTTCCTCACGGCCATCAGCAGGGGGGTCGTGCCGGCGGGAGGAACGCCGCCACCGTAGCCGCGTCGACGCGGGCCGGGACCGTCGGCCGGAATCGCCTCGTTGACGTCGGCTCCTGCCTTCAGCAGGACGCGCGCGACGTCGAGGCGCCCTTCGCGCACGGCGAACAGCAATGGCGTGAACCCGGACGGCACGTGCGCGTTGATGTCCGCACCCGCCCCGATCAGCGTGGCCACCACGGCGGCGTGCCCCTCGGCGGCGGCCCACATCAGGGCTGTCTGGCCGCGACGATCGTCCCTGGCGTCCACCAGCGCCCCGCGCGACACCAGGAGCGCGACCGTCGCCTGCGAACCCGAGCGCGCGGCCGTCATCAGCGCGGTCTCTCCGCCGGGGAGGCTCGCGTTCGGGTCCGCGCCGGCCTCCAGGAGGATCTCGACGATGGCGGCGTTGCCGTTGGTGCACGCCAGCGAGAGCGGCGTGACGCCGTAGCGGTTGGCGGACTTCACGTTCGCGCCAGCCCGCACCAACTGGCCGGTGACGGCCAGGTCGTCGTGGTACGTGGCCCAGTGCAGCGCCGTCATGCCATCGACCTGCGGCGCGTTCACGTCCACACCCTGCGTCAGCAGCGCGCGGACCTGCGGCCACGCCGCCCGTTCCGCCGCGTCGGCCAGCGGCGCGTCGACAGCGGCCACGCACGGGGCGGCGACAGCCAGCAACCACACCGCCGTGAAGAGACCGAGGCGCCGTACGCAGGTCATGACGTCCTCAGAACGAGAGCAGTTCGTCGATCCGGCCCCGGCTGTCGGCAAACGCATCGAGGCGCACACCCGCGCGATCGAGCATCGTCAGGTGCAGGTTGGCCAGCGGCGTCGGCTCGGCGTACCGGATGTGACGCGCGCCCTTCAACGGTCCCGCACCCCCGCCAGCGACGAGGATCGGCAGATCGACGTGATCGTGGATGTTGGGGTTGCCCATGCCGCTGCCATAGAGGTACAGCGAGTGATCGAGCAGCGTGCCGTCGCCCTCGGGTGTGGCCTGCAGGCGCTCGAGGAAGTACGCGAACAGCGACACGTGGAAGGCGTTGATCTTCGCCATCCGCGCGACCTTGTCCGGGTCGTTGCCGTGGTGCGTGAGCGGGTGGTGCGGGTCGGCGACGCCGATTTCGGGGTACGTGCGGTTGCTCGTCTCACGCGCGAGCTGGAACGTGATCACCCGTGTGACATCGCCCTGCATGGCCAGAACCTGCAGGTCGAACATCAGGCGCGCGTGGTCGGCGTAGGAGGCCGGCACGCCGACCGGACGGTCCAGGTCCGGCAGCGGCGCGTCCATCGTCTGCGCCTCGGCCTTCTGGATGCGCCGCTCCACCTCGCGGACCGTGTCGAGGTACTGGTCGACACGCACCCGATCCTCAGGCCCGAGCGACTGCTGGAGCCGCGTGATGTCCTCCCGCACCGAGTCGAGCAGGCTGGCCCGCCGCCGCAGCGCGGCCTGCCTGTCGGCGGCGCTGCCGCCTTCACCGAACAGGCGCTCGAACACGAGCCGCGGATGCGCCTCGGCCGGCAGTGGCGTCGTCGGCGACGACCACGAGAGGTTGTTCTGGTACACGCAGGCGTAGCCGTTGTCGCACTGCCCGACCGTCTGGAGGAGGTCCATCGACAGCTCCAGCGACGGCAACAGCGTGTCGCGGCCCATCTGCGCGGCGGCGACCTGATCGACCGTCGTGCCGAGGTAGTAGTCCGTGCTTTCGGTCCACTTCGCCTTCGCCGCGCTCAGGAAGGCGGCGTTGGAGGTGGCGTGCGTCCCCGGATACGCGTTCCTGAGCTCCAGATTGGACAGGATCGTGAGCTGATCGGCGACAGGCGCGAGGGACTGGAGCGTGGGCGACAACTCCGTGATACGCCCCTGGGCCGACGGCGTCCACCGCGGCAGGTCGCAGCCCATCGGCATGTAGACGAATCCGAGCCGGCGCACGGGGCGGGCTGGCGTCTTCGCCAGTGCGGTCATGGCCGGCACCATCGCGTCGAGCAGCGGCAGCGACACGCCGGCGCCGATGCCCCGCAGGAACGTGCGCCTCGGGATGGCCTTCCTCGTGATGATCATCGCGACATCCTCATCTGGAACGGCTGGCTCCTGACAACGCCGAGCACGATCGACGACATGCGGTACTCGGTCGCCCGCGCGTCGCGGACGATGGCGCGCACCGCGGGGGCATCGAACGTCTCGACACCTCGTCCCGCCGCGTACGTCAGGAGTTTCTCGGTGAAGGTGCCGACGAACAGCTCCGGGCGGCGGAGCAGCGCCGCCTCGAGCCCGCCGACGTCGTCGAACCGGCTGCCGTCGGGCAAGCCGCCGGCCGCGTCGATGGGCACGCCGTCCTCGAGCCGACGGCGACGCCCGACGGCGTCGAACTTCTCGAGCGAGAGGCCCACGGGGTCGATCGAGTCGTGGCACCGCGCGCACGCCTTGTTGCGCCGGTGCTCCGCGATCCGTGCCCGCACCGAGAGGCTCCCGTCGACCGTGTTGTCCTCGAGCGCGGGCACGTCCGGTGGTGGGGGCGGCGGCGGCACGCCGAGGATGTTGTCGAGCACCCACTTGCCGCGCAGCACCGGCGAGGTGCGCGTGGCATACGACGTCACCGTGAGCACGCTGCCCTGGCGCAGCAGCCCGCCGCGCCCGCTCTCGGCACCCAGGGTCACGCGCCTGAAGCGCGACCCGTAGATGCGCGCAATGCCATAGTGTTTCGCCAGCCGTTCGTTGAGGTACGTGTAATCGGACCGCAACAGGTCGAGCACGCTCCGGTCTTCGCGCAGCACGCTCTCGACGAACCGTTCGGTCTCCTGCCGGAACGCCTGCCGCAGGTTGTCGTCGAAGTCCGGGAACAGGCGCATGTCCGGTGTGATCGCATCGAGGCTGCGCAGGTGGAGCCACTGTGCGGCGAAGTTGGTGACCAGCGCGCGGGAGCGATCGTCGGCCAGCATGCGCCGCACCTGGCGCTCCAGCACGGCCGGCTCGCGCAGCCTGCCGGCGATCGCCGCGTCGAGGAGTTCATCGTCGGGAATGCTGCTCCACAGGAAGAACGAGAGGCGGGAGGCGAGCGCGAGATCGCCGACACGATAGGGCGTGCCCGGAGGCAGTCCCGGGGGATCGGTTTCGACACGGAACAGGAACTCGGGACTCACCAGCACACCGGCCAGCGCCATCTCGATGCCCGCATCGAAATCGCCGTCTGCCCGAGCCGTCCGATAGAGGCGCAGCGGTCCGCGCAGGTCGGCATCCGTGACGGGACGCCGGTACGCCCTGCGCGTCAGCGTGGAGACGATGCGCATGGCAGCCTGCTCTTCGTGCGCCGGGGTCGACGGACGTGAGACGAAGATCCGGCGACGGCTCGGCGACTCCCCGGCCGACGATGCGCCGAAGGGCCCGACGATCGAGACCGAGTAGACGGCAGGCTGTACCCGCGGGTGACGGTAGGAATTGAAGTGTGCCTGGTAGGGCTGCCGCGGGGTTTCGAGCAGGTCCGACGGCTTCTTCACGAACGTGACGCCGAGTTGGTGAGGTCCGGCTCGTACGGGCACGCGAATGGTCAGGTGTGCGTCGGCCTCGCGAGCGGGCTCGCCCGGCCCGGCCGGACGACGCGGGGCCACCTCGAACAGGTGCATGCGTTGCCGATCCAGGAGCACCTCGAGTTCGTGGGGCTCGCTGAGGCCCTCGATCTTCTCGTCGCGGTCGCGGCGCAGCCGTACCTGGATCTCGTACTCGCCATCCTGGGGAAACGTGTAGGGCACGACCGTGCCGCCGCGCGTGCCGATGGGCAGGCCGTCGAGGTGCTCCTCCTGCGTGAGGTCCGGCGCCACCCTGAACGTGTCGCCGCCGGGCACGCGGCTCGGGCTGCCGACGGCGAGCCGGCTGATCTTCTCCGCCGCCGACATGTACCGCTCCAGCAAGGTCGGCGACAACTCGCCGGCCGTGACGTTGTCGAAGCCGTAGCTCGACTCGTCGGGCGGCAGGAGCGTCGCGACGTCCACGTCGAGCGCGAGCAGGTCGCGGATGGCGTTGCGATACTCCGTGCGCGTGAGCCTGCGGATCGTGGCCGTTCGGCCGGGGTTGGGTCGCGCGGCAGCCGCGCGATCCAGCGACGCTTCCAGGGAGGCGATCACGGCCTGGTAGGTCGCCTCGTCTGGACGCGGCTCGTCGATGGGCGGCATCTGGCGCGTGCGAAGTTTCCTGACGACCCTCTCCCACTCGTCGGCATGCGCGGCAACGTCGCCGGGTGCGATCGCCTCGAGCGACAGACCCGCCTCCTTCGACGCGTCGTCGTGGCAGTCGAGACAGTACTCCTGCACGAACGCGCGATGCCCGGCGGTGGGGACCGCCTGGCTCGCCGGCGCGCGCGGAGCGTCGGCAGCGGGCGCCAGGCCCAGGGCCAGGGCGGCTGTGGCGGCGGGCGCGCGCGGGGTTTCGGCAGTCAGCCGGAGGCCACCGGCCGCCACGAGGCCGGCAAGTCCGGCCATCGTCGCGACCCTGCGCACGTCGAGCAGGGGCATGGCGCGGATCATACACCCCGGACTTGCCCACCGCGCCTGGCCCGCATGATGCGCGATGCGCACCGTCGGACCGCAGTCGGATACCGCCATCGGCCCAGGGCTCGGGCGCCTCGATGAGGCGTTAGGATCGGCAACGCGGCGGCTGCCGAGGCGTGCGTGCACGGGGGCCTTCGGTGTGCCGCTGGCGGGTCGAAGCCGTGGCCGGCGCCCGGCTGCTCCTGTAAGTGTTCGATTTCACTCTGGCGTTCGTTGACGGAGACGACGTGTCGGCATCCCTGATTCAGGACCTGCTCTTCCAGCGCCTTCTCGACGAAGGCAAGGCCGACGACGACTTCGCGATGCACGTGCTCGCCGCGTGCGAGGGGCAGGAGTCGCTCGACCGACTCTGTGACGGGACGGCACGGCCGGCGCGACCCGCCGCCGTCACCGCGCGTACGCCGGCCCCCGAAGTGCCTCCGGCGTATCTCACCAGCATCCAGGTCCGTTCGTTCCGGGGTGTCGGGGACGAGTCGACACTCAAGGTGACGCCCGGCCCTGGCGTCACGCTCGTTGTCGGACGCAATGGCTCGGGCAAGAGCAGCTTCGCCGAAGGGGCCGAGGTCGCCCTCACAGGCACGAGCGCGCGCTGGCTCGGCAAGGGCAGCAAGGAGTGGCGTCTGGGTTGGCGCAACGTCCACAGCGCCCTGCCGCCCCGACTCGTCGTGGAGACGATGCACGTCGGGGACCCGGCACCGTCGCGCATCGAGAGAACGTGGCGCGACCCCGACGATCTCGAGTCCGGACACACACACGTGGTGGCTCCGGGCCGGTCGAAGCAGCCGATCGCCGAGAGCGGTCTCCTGCAGGCGCTCCAGCAGTACCGGCCATTCCTCAGCTACAGCGAACTCGGCGGCATGCTCGAGGACGGCCCGGGGCGTATCTATCAGGCGCTCATCGCCGGCCTCGGCCTCGACGACTACGTGCTCGTGCGAGACGTCCTGGCCAGCGCCGAACACTCGCGGAAGAAGATCGTCGAGGCCTCGCGGAAGGCGGCACTGGAACTCGCCGCGCGGGTGCGCATGGCCGCCGCCGCGCACCCGGACGAGTCCAGATTCCCGGTCGTGGCGAGCCTCCTCGAGAAGAGCAAGCGCGACGTGGACGCGATTGCCGGACTCGTCGGGGCGCGGCCGGACGATGTGCGCGGGCGCCTGCTCGAGGGTGCCGCCGCGCTCGTGCCTCCGGTCGATGCAGAGCGCGTGGTCTCGCTGCCCAGCGAGCTGCAATCGGTCGCGGAGGCTCGGGATGCGCTGCGCGGCCGGTCGGACGACATCACGCTCAAGCTGTCGGATGTGCTGCGCAAGGCGCTCGCGCTCGCAGCGGCGGCTCCGCAGGACGCATGTCCCGTCTGCGGAAGCGACCGTCCGCTCGACGAAGCCTGGCAGACAGACGCGGCGACTCGTCTGAGGGATCTCGACGAGGCCGCGACCGAGGCGCGCGCGCTCGGCACCCGGGTGCGGTCGCTGGTCCACGATGCCCAGGGCCTCTGCACCACGGTGCCGGCCGCGCTGCAACACGCCAGCGATGCCGGCTTGCAGGGTGCGGAAGCGGCGCGCTCGTGCTGGTCGACCTGGTCGGCAGGCGCCACGATCGACGATCCCGCGGCTCTGGCCGCGCACATCGAGACGCACGGCGGCGCCGTCGTCGCCGCCGTCGAGGCGCTGGCACGCTCCGCAGACGCCGAGACGCGGCAGCGCGACGTGGCATGGCAGCCGCTGGCGCTCGAGAATCGCTCAGTGGATCGTGACGGCCAGGCAGGCGGAGCACGCGAAGGCAGCCGAGAAGCCGCTGCGGGAGGCCAAGACCTGGGTGGGCACCGCGATCGACGCCGAGCGGCGGGCGCGCTTCGCCCCGGTGAAACAGCAGGCCATCGACTTCTGGAACACCATCGGGCAGCTGAGCAGCGTGAAGCTCGAGGACATCGAGCTCAGCGGACAGGGCGTGCAGCAGCGCGTCACCTTGAAGGTCACGGTGGATGGGCAGGAAGCGCCGGCGCTGGGCGTGCTGAGCCAGGGCGAACTCAACGCCATGACGCTCAGCCTGTTCCTGCCCCGCGTGCTGCTCGGAGCGACACCGTTCGGCTTCGTGATCGTTGACGACCCCGTGCAGGCGATGGATGAGGCGCGTGTGGACGGCCTCGCGCGCGTGCTCACCGAGGTGGGGCGACATCGGCAGGTCGTGGTCTTCACGCACGACGCGCGCCTGCCCGAGGCGTTCGACCGTCTCGACCTGCCCCACTCGAAGCGCCGCGTCACGCGGGGCGTGTCCTCGAGTGTCGTCGTGTCGCCGCTCGTGGGTCCCTGGGAGCAGCGGATCGAGGACGCCAGTGCCGTCACCAGCACGCCGCACCTTCCGGAAGACATCGCCGGCCGTGTGGTGCCCGGGTTCTGTCGGCAAGCCCTCGAGGCGGCTTGCGTGGACAACCTCCGTCGCCGTTGGCTCCTCCAGGGAGCAGCCCACGCGAAGGTGGAGGAACGTCTCACGCGGAAGGGGCTCCGAGAGTTGCTGTGTCTCGTGTTCTTCGAAGACGAGAACGCTCACCCGCAGTTGACCTCACGGCTGGGCAAACTGCCGGTCGTGGACGCCGCGGCACTTGTCAGAGACTGCCAGAACGGTGCCCACGAAGGCTTCTCCGGAGACCTGAGAGCCATGGTGTCGAGATCCCGCGCACTGTGCGACGCCCTCCTCAAGGTCAAGGTGTCATGACTGGGGCGACCGATCCCGCCCAGTTGCTCGAGATCGCTCGCCGCTTGTGCGTCTCGACCGAGTGGAGCACGCTGCCGTGGTCCACGCGCGCCGTGGCCCTGCTGGTGCGCCAGTCCGTGGAAACATGGCTGGGTGAGTACTGGGCCTTCACCTCACCCGTGATGACCACGGTGCCTCGGCGGGCGCAGTTCCTGATGCTCCATGACCGCCTGCCCGCGGCTGCCGTGGCGGAAGCCCATGGCACATGGAGCCAGTTGAGTCACGCGTGCCATCACCGCGTCTTCGACCTCGAGCCGTCTCGGGATCAGGCCGTGAGGTGGATCGAGCAGGCTGAGCGCTTCCGTGACGCGCTGCTCGACGCCCACCACCGGCGCCCGTGAGTGCTGCCCGTGAGTAATGCCTGTTGACGCTGCCCGTGGGTGAGGGGCTCATTGGCGCCTATCGGCGCACCGACTGTGTCGTTGAAGACGGTGATGACTCGGTCGAGAGCGGGGCGCGGCGGTGGGGTGCCCGGCGCGTGATTTCAGGTGCCGGCCAGCTCGAGCCCGGCCTCGGCAAAACGCGCAAACGCGGAGTCGGTTGTGGCGAGAGGCGCGTTGGCGTCCATCGCCACAGCAGCGATGAGGCAGTCCGGCAGGGAACTGCGGCGGCGACCCGTGACGTTGAACAGGTGCGCCGCGAGTTCGCCGTGACGGGCGGCGATCGGCAGTGGCTCTCCCAGCAACTGGGCGGCGTCCGAGCGGTCGGCATCAGCCAGGGGCCCGCACAGGAACTCCGCCCAGGCAACAGCGCTGATGGCAATGGGACGCCCTGCCTCGAGCCACGCCGCCATCCGCCTCGACTCGGCACTGCCGGGGACGAAGGAACGCACCAGAAAGCTCGTATCGATCTGCAGCGGCGCGTTCATTCGCCCACACCCCGGATCCGCGACGCGTCCCGCTCGGCCCGAATCTCGGCGACCCACGCGTCTGCCCGCTCCGTCGTCAGGTTCATCGAGGCCTGCAGTCGCCTGAACGCCTGGATGCGCTCCGAGGTTGCCGACTGCTCGTCGGCCATCCGGATCGCTCGCCGCAGCACTTCCGACTTCGACACGTCCCACCGCCTCGCAAGACTTTCGATTCGTTTCATGGTCTCAACGTCCAGAGAATAGGTCGAGCGCACTGTTGTTGTGGCCATACTGCGAGTATGACAACAAAGACCGGTGCGCGCAAGTCAGTTCTTGATCGGCACCATCGCGCCTGCCGACCGCACCTCGATGCTCAGCAGAAGGGATGCCAATGGCCCGGGTGCCGAAACACGAAGGGCTGGCCCGCAGTGGACCAGCCCCTTCGAATTTCCTGCGATCCCGGCAAGCGGCACCGCGGCAGAAATCGCGCATGGCCCCGCCCGCTGCCGTGGCGACAGGGGGGCCGAACGCGAGTGAGGCCTGGGGTCTAGCGGGGGGTGCTGCCCTTCACGACGGGAGCGCCCGAGGCCATCCATTCCTGGAAGGAGCCGTCATAGAGCCTGGCGTCGATACCAAGCATGCGGGCCACCAGGTAGGGCACCGACGCCTGGACGCCCGAGTTGCAGTACGTCACCACGGACTGCCCCGGGCCGATGCCGGCCTCTTCCAGCAGCTCCCTCAAGTCGGAGGCAGACTTCAGGGTCTTGTCCTCGTTGAACAGACTCATGAAGGGCAGGCTCGCGGCTCCGGGCAGGTGCCCCGGGCGGGTGTACTCGCCCTTGCGGTCGTCCTCGCCCGTGTACGAGGTCGTGGGGCGCGCATCCACGATGCGCTGGCCCGGCGCGTCCAGGTTGGCCCGTACCCATGCCAGGTCGACGAGGGCCGCCGTGCGCGGCCGGACCGTGAGCGACGCCGCGGAGGGCGATGCGGGCACGTCCGTCGTGACGGGCTGTCCGGCCCGCAGCCAGGCCGGGAGTCCGCCGTCGAGGATCGCCGTCCGTGACCCAAGTCCCGCGTAGTCGAGGGTGAACGCCACCCGCGCCACCTGCGGGATCTCGTCCGCGGCGAAGTAGACGACAACCCGCGACGAGTCGCCGATGCCGAGGGCCTCCAGCCTGGCCTCCAGATCGGCTGGTGCGGGCATCTCGTTCTGGAGCGGCGGCTGCGGCGCTGCCGTGATCATCCCGAGCGTCACCAGGCGGGCGCCGGGAAGGTGCTCCCTGGCGTACGCATCCTTGTCGCCGACGTGCAGCAGCACGAGCGCGGGGTCTTTCAGTTGTGCCGCGAGTTCGGCGGGCGTGATGAACGTCGGGGCATCGACGGGCGCCTGGCCGAGGGCGGGCGCGCCAGCGAACGACAACAGCAGGGCGAATGCGAGGAGGCGGGCCATCCATCCATCCTAGCCCGTTTGGCAGGGGCGCCCGTCAGCGGAGTGACCAGCGCGATCCGTCGGGCTGTTTCTCGATGACGATGCACGCGGGCATGCGTTCGGTGAGTTCCCTGACGTGCGTGATGATGCCCACGATGCGTCCGCTCACCTGCAGCGACTCGATCGCAGAGGCGACGACGTCCTGTGAGGCGGCGTCGAGGGTGCCGAACCCTTCGTCGATGAACAGGCTGTCGAGGCGCACGGCACCGGCGGCCCGCTGGACCTGTTCGCTCAACTCGAGCGCCAGCGCGAGCGAGGCGAGGAAGGTCTCGCCGCCGCTCAGCGTGTCTGCGGCCCGGCGCTCCTGCGCGTTGTCGTGGTCCACGACGACGAACTCGTCGTCCACCCACTGCAGCGTGTAGCGGCCCGAGAGCTCCATCAGCCGCGTCGAGGCCCCCGCGACCAGTTGTTCGAACGCCTCCCGGAGGAGCCACGCCTGGAACGCATCGGCCTTGAGATGCGCGGCCAGGCGTGCGAAGACGTCGTGCGCCTGGCGCGCCACCGCCAGCCGCGACTGCGCGGCCGCGACCGCCAGCGCACGTGCGCGCATCGCACTCAGGCGCACTTCGAGCTGGGCGGTCCGGCGCAGGTCGTCGAGGATGGCTTCATCGGCCGCGCGCTCGGCATCGACACACGCACGGACCACAGCCGGTCCTGTGGGCTCCGGACCGAGTCGTGTCTCGAGGTCGGCGACCTGCGTCTCCAGCGTGGAGCGTCGGCGGGCGTACTCCTCCGCGGCGTCCTCCAGGCGTGCCAGATCCGCATCCGGCAGCAGCGCGGCCACCGCGTCCTCGACCGCCGTGAAGCCTGCCGCCGCGAGCGCCTCGGCAATGCGCGCGGCCCCTTCGTCGCGCGCCTGCGTCGCCTCGGCGAGCGCGCGCGCAGCCAGGCGTTCGCCCTCGAGGGCCGCCGCCAGCTCCGTGTCGTGCTGCATCGCCTCGACGCGAGCCGCGTCGAGCGCCCCCTCGATCTCGATGATGCGGCTGGCGAGATCGGCCAGTTCCGCGCGTGGGTCCGGGGCTCCCGTGATACGCCGGATGTCGGCCTGTTGCTCGGCGAGCGTCGACTGCCTGGACGCAAGCCTGCTGGTGAACGCGGCCAGTTCGCGCTCGGCGAGTTCGGTCGCCTGGATGACGAGCGCCACCCGGTGCGCGGCGTCGACACGCGAGGCCTCCGCCACCTGCCGCTGCCGCTCGACGTGTTCGCGTTCGGCGCGCAGACCCTGGAGCACGGCGAGCCGTTCCAGCAGCCAGTGCTCCGGCATGGCGGCACTCGAAGAGGGGAGGTAGGGGGCAAGCGTCTCGCCGAGGGCGGTGATGCTCGAGGCGACTCGCGTCCGCAACTCCACCTGCTGCTCGGTGAGGGCCGCCAGCCGCCCGCGAGCGCCTTCGACGGTGGCTGCGGCGCGCACGTGCTGTTCCTGGACGCGCGTCAGGCGGTGGTCGAGCATCCGGCAGGCATCCGTCGACTCGTTCTGCGCGTCGAGCAGGGCCGCGAGTTCCGGCGCGTCGTCCACCGGGGGCACGACGAGCACCGGCTGGGCGCACACGGGGCAGGCGTCCCCGGCATGCAGGTGACTACGCAACGTCATGGCCCGATGCATGTCCTGCGCGTCGGTCAGCCGCCGGATGGCAGCCTCGCGGGCCTGCTCGGCCCGCACGCGCGCTGCCCGCGTCTCGTCGAGCGTGGCCGCCTCCACCCCCAGGGCGTGTTCGGCGTCGGCGACATCGCGACGCGACCGCTTCAGTCCGGCGTCGAGCGCGGGCCCCTGCTCGCGGGCGCTTCGCAATTCCCGGGCGAGATCACGGCCGGCCTCACACGCCGAGAGCTCCGCCGGGTCGAACGTCGATGCCGAGAGCGCTCTCTCGAAGCGCGCGACATCGTCAGTGAGGTGAGAGAGCACCTGGTCCAGCCGCTGACGATCGGCCCGGCGCGCCTTCACCTCGTCGCGACGCGAATCACGCTCCCGGGCGAGGTCCGCGCACTCGGCCTCGATCGACTCGACGAGCTGCAGGCGGCCTTCGAGCGCCTTCAGGGCGTCGGCACGGCTCCGAAGCGGCGCGAGGTCCGCCACGGCGCGCTGGGCGTCCTGCAGGCGCGCGCGCGACGCGTCGGACGCGCGACGCGTCGCTGACAGCCGGGACCGCGCCCTGGCGTCTGCCTCGGCCCGGTCGCGGTGGACCGCCTCGTCGCGGGCGTGCTGCGTGAGCTCGGCGCTCAACTGTCGCGCGCGGCGCGACTTCGCCACGCGATCGAGGCGCGCGAGATGATGCGGCTCCTCCTCGAGCAGCGTGTTCCGCTCCTCACGCCGTGCGTCGAGTTCCGCGGCGACTGCGGCACGCGCCTCGGCTCGTACGCGCGACGCGCGAGCCGTGTCGCGGGCCTCGGCGAGGCCGGCATGGCGCGCGTGCGACTCGGCCAGCTCCCGCTCGGCGGCCGTGATGGCCGCGGGCGTCGCGTCGGCGCAGGCCTCGAGTTCGCGCTCGGCCAGCTCGACGTCCTTCCTGGCGTCGCGCCAGCGCTGCCCCGCGAGCGTCTGCATGCGCCCGTAGACGCCAAGCCGCAGGAGGTCCTGCAGGATCTGGCGCCGCTGTGCAGGCGCGCCCTTCAGGAAGCGCGCGAACTCGCCCTGGGGCAGCACCACGGCCTGCGTGAACCCGTCGTAGTCGAGGCCCACGAGCCGTTGGACGGCCGTGTCCACGTCGCGCACGCCAGACGCCAGCGTGACGGCGGCGTTGCCCACGCGCTCGTCGAGCTGGCAGACGCCGGCCGCTCCGCTGCGACGGGTCATGCGCGTCACGACGAACGTCCGCTCGCCAATGGCGAACGTCAGCGTCACGGACAGGCGGTCGCGACCGTGCGAGATGAGGTCCTTCACGCTGCCACGGCCCATGCGCGGCACCTTGCCGTAGAGCGCGAAGGTCATGGCGTCGAGCAGCGAGCTCTTGCCCGCGCCTGTCGGCCCCGTGATGGCGAACAACGTGTGCTCGGACAGGTCCAGCGGCGGCTGCGGATCGCGGAAGCACGTGAACCCGTGCAGGTCCAGCGAGAGCGGCCTCATGCCTCGTCCTCGTCCGTGCGCGCGGCCTCGTAGAGCTCCTCGAAGGCATCGAGGATCGCGTCGCCGCCAGGCTCGCCCTGCTGCCGCAGGTAGGCGGCATAGAGGTCACGAGGCGCGAACATGCCCTGCAGGGTCGGCTGCCGCTCGGCCGGATCGGGGCGCGGCCGGATCAGGTCCACGCTGACCACTCCGGGAATCGCCGCGCGGACCTGCCTGTTGATGTCCGGCGCGACGGCCGCACCGGTGCAGTCGACAACGACCCGCAGGTGCGGCCGGTCTGCGGCATCCACGACGGGCTCGTCGAAGAGCGAGCCCGACGCTCCGTCGTCCCCGATCGGCCGCTCGAACATCGACGCGGGCACCCTGACGGTGCGCAGCGGCCTCGCACCCACGTAGGGACGCGGCGTCACGCTGACCGGCTCGCCCGGATGCGCCTCGACGAGATTCCAGTACTTCGGTTCGCCTTCCTCGCCGAAGTCCAGTTGCATCGGCGCGCCGGCGTACCACGTGGGCACCGGCGCGGCAGCAATCGCCTGGTGCCGATGGATGTGGCCCAGCGCGACGTAGCTGGCCATGGCGGGCAGCCTGGCGGGCGACGCCGCCCACTCCTCCGCCACGTGCACCCGGCGCTCGCTGCTGCCCACGACGGCGCCGTGCACGTGCGTGTGCGCCAGGAGCAGGTTCACGGCGTCGGCGCGGAAGGCCTGGCTGCTCTCCTCGAACAGCCTCGCCATCTGGCGCGCATAGGTGGACGACAGCTCGACGTCGGCTGCCCCGAGCTGCTCGGCCGACAGCACCTGTGACGCACCGACGAACGGGATCATCCCGACGATGGCCTGCTCGCCGCTTCTCGTGCGGATCACGACGGACCCACCCTCGTCGTGCGGCTTGACGACACCGCAGGCGGTGACGCGCGCGAGTTCGGCAAGCTGCGCCCAGGCCTCGACGCGCGCCGGGCTGTCGTGATTGCCGGCGATCACGACCGAGGGCACGTCGAGCTGTCCCACACGCCGGAAGAAGCGGAACACGAGCCGCTCGGCCTCTGCCGACGGAGACGTGGAGTCGAACACGTCGCCCGTCATCAGGACGATGTCGACGCGCTCACGCTCGACGGCCAGCGCCAGGTCGTCGAGCACGGCCGCGAGTTCATCGAGACGCGATCGCCCCTTCCACGCCTTGCCGGCGTGCCAGTCGGACGTGTGGAGGAGGATCACGGGAGTCGGGAGTCGGGAGTTGGGAGTCGGGGAGTCGGGAGCGGTTACGGGTCGGTGCCCTTCTTCACCGGGGCGCCATCCGTCCGGGCCCACTCTTCGTACGACCCGTCGAACAGCTTCACGTCGTACCCGAGCATGCGAGCCACGAAGTACGGGACGGTGGCCTGCTGCCCGATGTGACAGTAGGTCGCGATTGTCGTACCCGCGGTCACGCCTGCCTCCTTCAGCATGGCCTCCAGCTCGGCTCTCGGCTTGTACCTGCCATCGCGCACGAAGGTGTCGTAAGGCAGGCTCACGGCGCCCGCGACATGGCCCGGGCGCGGGATTCGTCCTCGGCTGTCGCTCTCGCCCGTGTAGAAGGGGGTGTTGCGCGCGTCGATGACCACGGTGCCGGGCTTCCCCGCGTGTGCCTGCACCCAGGCGAGGTCTGCCACCGCATCGGGCCGGGGGGCGATCGTCAGCGAGCCAGGGGCCGGCGGTGGCGGCACATCCCGCGTGACGGGCTTCCCCGCCGCCTTCCAGGCAGGCATGCCGCCGTCGAGCACCATGGTCCTGCCGCCGAGCCCGGCGTAGTCGAGCGTGAACGCGATCCGCGTCGTGGGGCTGATCCAGTCCTTCCCCATGTAGAGCACGACGCGCGAACTGTCGCCGATGCCCAGGGCTTCGAGCTTCGTCTCGAGGTCGGCCCGTGCCGGCAGCTGCAGCGTCAGCCCGCCCTCCTGCGCCTCGGCCGCCACCGCCCGCGTCTCGACGTGCCGCGCGCCGGGCAGGTGCTCGGCATCGTACTCGGCCTGCTCGCCGACGTGCAGCAGCACGACCGACGGGTCCGCGAGCATGGGCTCGAGTTGCTCGGGGGTGATGAGTGAGGGCGCCGCGGCGGGCTGCGCGGCGGCCATACCCGGCGCGACGACGAGTGCCGACGCGGCAAGCAGTATCCGCACGAACGGACGCCACGCCGAGGTGCCCGACGACCGAAGTGACTCGTGACGCATGTCACCAGCATACGATCGTGACGTGCGACTGACTCGCGCCCTCTGGGGGCTCCTCGGCGTGATGCTGGCCGCGGCGCTGGCAGCCACCTGGTGGCTGACGCGCCCTGAGCCGCCCACCGCGCCATGGATTGGGGCCGCCCAGGTGCTCGCTGGGGATGGACGATCCGGCTGGCGGGACGAGGCCGCCGACCGTGCCCGCTTCTCCGAGCCCTTCGGCGTCGCCGTCCGGCCCGACGGCGTTGTCGTCGTCAGCGACGCCGGGACATCGCATCGCATCCGGGTCGTGGCGGCGGATGGCTCGGTGACGACACTGGCGGGCGGAGGTCGAGGCTTCGTGGACGGCCCCGGCGCCCGGGCGCGCTTCGCCACCCCGTCGGCCCTCGCGCTCGCTCCCGACGGGGCGCTCGTCGTCGCCGACACGGGCAACCACGCGATCCGGCGTGTCGCACCTGACGGGACGGTCACGACGCTGGCAGGCGACGGCGTGCCCGGGTTCGCCGACGGTCCGGGCGCGCAGGCCCGCTTCAACGCGCCGGTGGGCGTCGCCGTCGATGCCGCCGGTCGCGTCGTCGTCGCGGACACCTACAACGACAGCATCCGCGTGATCGACATGGATGGCACCGTGCGGACGCTGGCCGGCGGTCACGACGACAGGATTGGCTCGTCGGGTGCGTCGGTAGACGACGCGGCCAGCCGACCGGGCGCGACGGGCCACCGCGATGGCACGGGTGCGGAGGCCCGCTTCGACACGCCATGTGGCGTCGCCGTCGATGCACGCGGACGCATCCTCGTGGCCGACACAGGTAACGCCGCGATCCGCGCCATCGGGACCAACGGCGTCGTCACGACGCTCGCGACGCCAGGCATCGCACTCGTGCGCCCGATGGCCGTGACGATCGACGCGCGCGGCGATGCGTATGTCGTCGACGAGGTCGGTCACCTCGTGGTGCTGAATGCCGACGGCACGGCGCGGGCGCTGGCAGGCGGCGCATCCGGGTTTGCCGACGGGGTCGGCGGCGACGCGCGATTCAGGCGGCCTTCGGGCATCGCGATGGTGGGGCAGGCCCTCCGAGTCGCGCCCCCTCGTGCTGTTCGCGAGGTCGATCGCGATGCTCCGGCGTCGATTGTGATCGCCGACGCGGGCAACGCGCTCGTGCGCCTCGTGACGCCCGTTGCTGCTGCCAGTCTCGGCACTTCCGGAGAGCGCTCCACGGGTGGCGCCACCTCCGATGCAACGGCGGCAGATACATCGGCGAGGCACCGCTACAAGTGGCCGTGGGGCGACGTGGACCTTGCTTCACCTCCCGCCCCGCGCATTGCACCAGCCTTCGACGCGGACGCGTTCGCACGCATACCGCTACTCTGGCCTGTCGGCACGCTCGACGGTCCGCACGAGGTCGCGGGCACCTTCGGCGAGGCACGCGGCGAGGCGGGGCAGGAGCGCTTTCACGCCGGTCTCGACATCCGCGAGCCACGGGGGACGACGGTACGGGCCGTGCGGGACGGCATCGTGTCCAGCCCCATTGCCGCGTTCGCTTTCGACACGCTGAACGAGGGCGTCCGCATCGGCGACATCGCCTACATCCACATCAGGGTTGGCCGGACAGCGGCCGCCCTCGACATTTCGCGGTTCGCGCCGGTGTACGACGATTCGGGCGCCATGGTGCGGATACGGGCGAAGCGGGGTGCGCTCTTCCGCACAGGCGATGTCGTCGGCAGCGTGAACCGGTTCAACCACGTCCACATGAACGTCGGCTGGAGCGGCGAGGAGCACGATCCCCTGCGGTTCCGTCTCGTGCAGTTCCGCGACGCCATTCCCCCGACGATCGAATCCGCCGGCGTGCGCCTGTTCGACGAGGCATGGACTCCGCTCAATCCGGATCGCGTCGGAGCAGTGCGCGGGCGGGGACGAGCGCGGGGCCGCGCGCGACGGCCCACCCGGCTCCCGCCGCTCGAACCCGTCACCGTGCGCGGACGCGTGCGCATCGTCGTGGACGCCTGGGACCGGGCCGACGGCAACGCCGCGCACCGTCGACTCGGCGTGCGCGACGTCGGCTACCAGGTGCTCGACAGGGCAGGCAGGCCCGCACCCGGCTTCGAGGCGCCGCGGCAGACCATCCGCTTCGACAGGATGCGCCGCGATGCCGACGCGCCACGGCTCGTGTACGCGACGGGCAGCGGCATTCCCGAGTACGGCGCGCGGCGGACGCAGTTTCTGTACGTGGCGACCACCGCGTATCGGGATGGCGTGGCGACGCCGGGCTTCTGGGATACCGTGGGGATGCCGCCAGGCGAGTACGTCCTGCGCGTGTTCGTGGAGGACTTCAGCGGCAATCGCACCACGCGCGACCTGAGAGTCGTCGTCGCCCCCTGATTCGTAACCCGCTGATTCGTCGTAACCCGCTGATTCGTCGTGACCCGCTGATTCGACGTAACCCGCTGATTCGTAGCCGTCGGACTTGTCCGACGGAGAGTCCCCTGATACGTAGCCGTCGGACTTGTCCGACGGAGAGTCCCCTGATACGTAGCCGTCGGACTTGTCCGACGGCCATGCGGCCGGACAAGTCCGGCCGCTACATCTCAGAGCATCTCAGAGCGTCCTGGCCAGTGTCACATCTAAGTGGGTTAGGGAGGGACGGCCGTCTCGGCCGTCCCTCGCTGCAGCGATGCCAACGGTGTAGGTGACGGTCCGAGGATGCGGTGACGGCCCGAGGATGCGGTGACGGCCCGCCGGGACGGCGGGCCCTACCTAACTCATCTGTGTCCTGGATCTCCTGCTGTTACCACGAGAATCGGAACAGGCTCGCCGTCGCGCGGGCCGGCGGCGGGGGCATGCTGCCCGAGGACTTGTAGCGGTCGGGCACTGACGCCCATGTCGTGTAGATGTTGCCGCCGACGTAGAAGCGCGGCTGTGTCGACTCGGCCGGGGCCGTGATGGGCACGGAAGGCTCGGGCGTCGAGTAGATCGAGTAGGCCCGTCGCGGCTCGGTCGCGCCCATCGTGTCGTTCTCGGGAACGTACTCGAAGAGACCGTCGCCATCGACGTCGGCGTTGATCCAGTCCACGTCCAGCAGGCGGTGGTACGTATGGTCGGCAATCATGCCCCGCACCTGGGCGTTGAACCTGTCGATGATGCCCTGCGCATCGGGGTGCGACCGCCTGATGGCGAGGTACAGCGGGCGCGTCACGAGCGGTGTCGACCCGTGCTGCAGCGTCGCCTGCGCCTCCTTCGCGTGGTGGTCGAGGATGTACTGCACCACCAGGTCGTCCATCAGTGCGTAGTCGACGGATCCGGCCAGCAACCGGGTCAGGCTGTCCTCCTCGCTCCTGGTGCGGACGAAGGTCGGTCCGCTCTTCTCGACCTGTTCGCCATACGCGTAGCCCTCGACGAGCGCGATGCGTCGCCCGGCGAGCGCCGACAGCGTCGTCGCCGACACGTCCGCGCCCTTGCGTCCCACGAGCAGGAGCCGGTTCTCCAGGTACGGCTCCGAGAAGAGCAGCACGCGCTCGCGTTCGGCGTCCTTCCAGGCGGCCGCGCTCCCGTCGAAGTCGCCCGTCAGCAGCGCTGGCGTGAATCGACCGGCCTCGACGATCGTCGTCTCGGACGGCTGGCCGATGCGCGCGAGCGCCGCCTCGACGAGATCGAGGGCGAGGCGCGGCTGACCGGCCTGGTTGGTGAACGGGGACCATGCCGTCGACACGAGCCTGAGCGGCCGTGTCTGAGCGGCGACCGTCGCGAACGCCGCGATGCACGTGACCGACAGGACGACGAGGCCTGCGAGGCTGGGGCGGCCGAGCTGCGAACGCATGAGAACGCTCCTCCGCTTCAAGCCTACTCCCATAGGCGCTGGGCGACACGCGGTAGGCTATGGCCGCCATGACCCACATCGTTCGCTCGCTCGTCGTGTGGATCCTGCTCCTCGCGGCCTGCATTGCCGCGTTCGTCGCACTGTGGGTGTGGTCGGGCACGGTCGGGCACTGGAGCGATGTCGGGGGACCGCTCGTCGGGGGGGCGCTCGCCGCGTGGTTCGGCGTGCAGTTCGGGCGGGCCGCCTTCAAGCGACTCCGTGAGCGGGCGGCCGTCGGGCGGGCAGACGACGTCGGGCGGCCGGGTGACGGAGCCTTCGTCGTCGTCCGCGGCACGCTGCAGGCGATGGCGCCCCTGACGACGCCGTTCACGGGGCAGGCGGCGGTTGCGTACGGCTACAAGGCGTGGCGGCGCGAGAGGTCGGGACCCAGCCAGAAGAACACGTGGGAGATCGCCTACTGGTGGGGTGAGGGGTCGACACCGTGTTCGCTCCTGACACGCCAGGGCACCTTCGAGGTGCGGAGCCGGCTGGAGCTCGAGCTGTGGTCGTCGCTCGTGGAGAACACGGCCGCCGCGCAGGCGCACTTCGCGGCGTTCATGCGTGGTGTGAGCCCGGAGGTCGGCAAGGCCGGCATCGCGCGGCCCGGGTTCGACTGGGACGCACCGCTCGACGGTCCTCTGCGTCGCGACAAGCTGCGGCAGGCCGATCCTCCGCCGCTCGCCGAGCTCACGCTGCACGAGTGGGTCATCGCGCCGGGCGAGCCCGTCGTCCTGATGGGCCGCTACTCCGCGGCGCGCGGCGGGCTCGTACACGACGACCGCACGGGGCGTCCGCTGCGGGTGCTCAAGGGCGACACGGAGTCGGTGCGGTCGCAGCTGCTGAAGGGCGCGTTCGCGTACGGCGTGCTGTCGGCGGCAGCGCTCGGCATCGCGGCGCTCCTGGCCGGATCCATCCTCGGCTGGCACGACCTCGGCTTCTGACGGTAGGGGCGCCTCTCTGAGGCGGCCATCGCCCACAGATCACACACCGGTCGTGCTACAAAGGCGAGCGAACCATGAGCGCCATGTTGATGACACCTCTCTCCGGGCGCGTATAGTCCCGGGCACGCAGCCAAAGGCGTGCGTCGACGGGAAGGTGAAGGTAGATTCCCCGCACCACGTTGAGACTTCGCTCGGCGTTCCGCTCCCATCGGGTTCCAGCCGACAGTTCCTGCAGGGCTGAGTGATTGGAAGTACCCGGGTGCAGGCGGCGTGACCAGCGCTCCAGGTGAGTAGCGGCCGCCAGTGACGCGCTCTTGTCGCTGTTGCAGCGTCGGTCCGCGAACACGAAGTTGTCGAGGCTGTCGTCAGGGTAACGTGACCACGGCAGGAAGTGGTCCACATCGCCACGTGTCGGCTCGCTCACGCGACGACCGCAGTAGAAGCAGCGACGCTCCTGGATGTCCCAGAGCCCGGCCCTCACGCGAGCCGTGGGGAGTCGATCTGCCCGAACAGGTACGAGTCGAGCTGCGACTCCTCGAGCGCATTGAGGCGCGCGACCATGCCTGCCCACTGCCGCTGTACGAGCGGTCGCAGCAGCCCGTTGAGCTGCAAGAGGTACTCACCGACATTTGGCTGCAGCAGAATCCGATTGTCGAAAGACAACGAATCGCCCCGCTGGTACCGCCTGACTGCTCGCACTCCGACATCCCCATCCCAGGCAATGTGGTAGAGCAGCGCGAGTTGCTCGCCTGCCAGCGACTGGAGCCGCGGCAGGGGCATTTCGATCAACTTCCATTCGATCTCCCGCACGAGTCGCTCGTACGAGTCCGCGGCCTTCAGCATGGCCTCCCATCGTGACGCACTGGGATCGGGGGCATGCTTGTTACGGAAGCGCGAGATGCTCGTCAGTATCTCGGCTTGGCCACCACGGTTCTGTCGCAGGGCCACGACCCCAGCGGCGTTCACGTAAGGCATGGTGTGCGGCCAGTACAGCTCGACGGTCTTCTCCGCGAGTTGGCGCGTCGTGACCATCACTGGTGGCGCCCCGGATGCTTGCGTCTGCTCCAGACACAGGTCCATCAGTCCAAGCAGCACTGCGTACTTGTATGTCGAGGTGTAGCGGCCGTCCTCGAGAAGTTCGAGGACGCGCTCCGCGAACCGGATGGGTTCTGACTGGCTGCCAGCCTGCACTACCGTCGCTCCCAGTAGCGCGCCCTGTCCGGGATCACACGGCGCACGCCGCCCCTGGGGTCTGCGACATCCCCGCAGTACCTCGGTATGACATGCACGTGAGCGTGCGCGACCGTCTGACCGGCCGCCTCGCCGATGTTGATGCCGATGTTGTAACCATCTGGAACGAGCCCACCGGCCTCGATCAACTTCCTGACGGGCACAACCAGTGCCCACACCGCTGCCTGCTCGGCCTCGTCCAGATCGAGGAAGGACGGTTCGTGGCGGAGAGGGACGATCAGTGTGTGACCCGGATTGAGCGGGAAACCGTCGTGGAAGGCCGCGGCGGAGCCGTTGGACAGGAGCACATCCCCGTTCTCGATGCGATCGCAGAAGACGCAGCTCACGTCGGTCATCCTACCTCCAGCCCGATGGACGGATGAACAGGCCGTCAGTAGCCGACCGGGTCCGCGGGACAAGTCCCGCGGCCACGGATCTCCCCGACCGCAGGCTGTTGGCATACCATCACCTCCCACATGAACTGGCTGCTGGTGGGGATCCTCGGCTACCTGGCCATCCAGTTGGCCATCGGCATCGTCGTGTCGAGGCGCATCCGCACCGAGTCCGACTACATCCTCGCGGGACGATCGCTCGGCGTGGGGCTCGCCGCCTTCTCGATCTTCGCGACGTGGTTCGGCGCCGAGTCCATCCAGGGCGCCGCCGGCGCCATCTACACCGACGGCCTGTCCGGCGGATCCGCCGACCCGTTCGGCTACGTGGCCTGCATTCTCCTGGTGGGCCTGATCTACGCGCGGCCCCTGTGGAACCGCGGCTTCACCACCTTCGGCGACCTGTTCCGCCAGCGCTACTCCGTGTCTGTCGAGCGCCTCGCCATCGTCCTGATGGTGCCGACGTCGATCCTCTGGGGCGCGGCGCAGATCCGCGCTTTCGGCAACATCGTGTCGCACGCGTCGTCACTGCCCCTCGACGTCGCGATAACCGCGGCCGCGATCTTCGTCGTCGGCTACTCCACCGTCGGCGGACTGCTGGCCGACGCATGGACCGACGTCGTGCAGGGCGTCGCCGTGGTGGTCGGCCTGCTGGTGTTGGGAGGCGCCCTCCTGATGAGCGGCGCGCTGCAGGACGCCTGGACGCAGGTGCCTGCCGAGCGGCTGGCCGTGCTCGGAGCAGCCGATACGCCCTGGTACGTGGTGCTCGAGGCGTGGGCCGTGCCCGTGGTGGGCTCGATGCTCGCCATCGAGATCATCTCGCGCGTCCTGGGCTGCCGGACGGCCGACACGGCACGGCGCGCGTGCCTGGTCGGCGGGGGCATGTACCTGGCCGTCGGCCTCATCCCGGCCGTCCTCGGCCTCTGCGGTCCGCTGCTGGTGCCGGGCCTCGAGGAGGCCGAGCAGGTCATTCCCGAACTCGCCCGCCTGCACCTCGGGACGGTGCCCTACATCCTGTTCTCCGGCGCGCTCATCTCCGCGATCCTCTCGACAGTCGACTCCACGCTGCTCGCCGGCTCGGCGCTGCTGACCCACAACGTCGCGCTGCAACTGGTGCCCGACCTGTCGGACCGCGCGAAGCTGCGGCTGTCGCGAGCGGGCGTGCTGGCGCTCGGCGTGCTGGCGTACGGGCTGGCGCTGGCCTCCGACAGCATCTCGGATCTGGTGGCCATCTCCTCGTCGTTCGGCAGCGCCGGCATCTTCGTCGTGGGGACCTTCGGCCTGTTCACGAGCATCGGCGGCAACGCGAGCGCCCTCGCGTCGCTGGCGACCGGGATGGTCGTATGGGCGGCCGGCGCGTTCCTGCTGGAATGGCCCGCGCCGTTTGTCAGCGCCGTCGTGGCGGCGGCCGTGGCGTATCTGGCGGCGGCGCCATTCGGGGCCGCGTTCGCCAGCCCCGCCGAGTAGCGAGTCAGCCGCGGCGCATGGCGCGCAGGCGCGTCAGTGGATTGCTGAACTTCACGGCGGCCGGGTCGAACCTGGCGGGATCGTAGTCGCGCGGCAGCCAGGCCACGAGATCCTCGTCGGCATCCTCGGGATGAGCCACCGCGTGCAGCACTTCGGCGAATCCGCTCAGCCCGCCGCAGTCCTCAGGTGGACAGGCCCGTTCACCAGCCAGGCAGAGCGCATGCCGGAACGGACGCGCGGGCATCGCGGTGCCCTCATGGATCACGCCGTGCAGCCAGTCGTCGCCGAAGTCGTAGAACTGTAGCGCAGGGCGCCGGTGGCGTACCTCACGTGTGCGTGTCAAACCTCGAGATTCGAGGTTCGTAGCCGCGGGACTTGTCCCGCGGGCACGCTGAGCCGGACGCGTCCTTCGCCTGCGGTGCGGCGCTACGGGGTGTCCGGGCGGATCTGACCGTCCGACTCAGTGCCACCGCCAGGGACAAATCCGAGTTCGTAGCCACGGGACTTGTCCCGCGGGCAGCTGACCGTCGGACAAGTCCGACGGCTACAAGGTGTCGGGGCTACGGGGTGTCGGGGCGGAACTGACCGTCGGACTCAGTGCCACCAGCCAGGGACGAACTGGAGGTTCGTAGCCGCGGGACTTGTCCCGCGGGCAACGCTGACCGTCGGACAAGTCCGACGGCTACGGGGTGTCGGGGCGGACCGTCGGACAAGTCCGACGGCTACACCGCAGGCGGGGTCACCACACCCCAGGCGGGGTCACTACGCCGCAGGCGGGTCACGCGAGGACGGCCTGGGCCACCTCGCGGAGGGCGCGGTCCCTCGTGAGCAGGGGAACGGCGGCGAGCCGTGCGGACGCGAGCAGGTGCAGATCGATCCAGCCGAGGCCTCGACCGGCGAGGCGATGCCCCTCGAGCAGGTGATGGACCTCGTCCTCGGTCGCAAGGGGCGCCTCCGGCAGGTGCCGAAGGTGCCCCAACACGACGGCGCGCTGCCGCAGGGTGCCGCAGGCGATCTCGCCGATGACGAACGGGTGCACCAGCACCATGCCCTCGTCGAGGAGCGCCGCGAGTTCGGCGTCGCCTCGACGCAGGTGATCGATCCACACCGAGGTATCGACGATCGTCATGGCCTCGGACGGCGACGCGACCGGGGGGCGACCGACGCCGAGGGGTCCGAACCCGCGAGACGCCGCAACCGCGCCGAGTGTTCGCGGGCGATGAGCGCACGCAGGCCCTCGTGTACCAGCGCCGTCTTCTCGCTGACCCCCGTCAATCGGCGGGCCTCCTCCAGCAGGGCTTCGTCGAGAATCATTGTCGTCCTCATGCATACGAGTATGGTCCATTTCGTGCCTCACGTCCAGCGTGCGCAGCCCGCGGTGCGTGGGTGCGCCGCGTCCGGACCGAGAGTGGTGAGGCAGGAGCCGGGCCAACTCGCGCGGCATGCAGATCGGGAACTTCTGGAGGGATTCCCGCCCGGCGTGGCAGGAACTGCCAGGTCGTCGGGGAAGCGGGATCGCGGGAATGGTGAAGCGGGGCACGGCCGGCGTGGCGGACGCCTCGGTGAGGCATCCGCCATGTCGACCGACTACGTGAAGATGATCTGCCCGCCCGCGGCGAGCCCGTAGAAGTCGCCCACGGTGATGATGCCCTGCAGGTCGCCGATGAAGTCGCCCTTCTTCAGGTCGAACATGTCCACCGACGCCTTGCACGCGTAGAGGTTCGCGCCCGAGTCCGCGATCATCTGCACGAACTCCGGGATGGGCGGCAGGTCGAGTTCCTCCATCTTCTTCTCCATCTGGTGCGTCACCAGGGCCGACATGCCAGGCAGCGCGCCGACGACTGTCGGGATGTGCAGCCCGGGATTGCCCACGGTGGCCACCTTCAGGTAACCGTTCTTCTTCGGGTTGATCACGTCCATCCCGAAGAACGTGAAGAAGAGGTTGACCTCGATGCCCTCCATGCGCGCGCCGTTGGCCAGGATGAGTCCCGGATACACGCCTTCGAACGAGCCCTTGGAGATGATGATGGAGACCTTCTCGATGGTGTCGGACATGATCAGATGCATCCTTTCGGCTTCGGGATGCCGCCGATCTTCGCGGCCAGCTTCGCCGGCCCCTTCGGGAACAGCTTGTAGAGCTCCTTGATCTCCACGCCCGACTCCTTGCCGAGCGTCCGGATCGTCGGAGCCGTGCCCGTCTGGAGATAGCGCTCGCGCATGAACTTCGCGACCTGCCAGTGGCGGTCGGTCATCTCGATGCCGTGTTCCTTCGCGATGGCGAGGCCAATGGCTTCCGTCCACTGCTCGGGCTTCTGGAGGAAGCCCTCGGCGTCGACGTCCAGCTCCACTCCCGTGATGACTTCCGTGCTCATGTGCGTCCTTTCGTTGACGGCGCGCCAGGAGCGCGCCCTGCCATTCGGTCTGCCGCGTTCAACGCCCGGGCGTTCGGCGTTCGGCGTTCTACGTTCGTGAGTATTCCCTTACACACCAACCGTCTGCTTGCCGCGCATCGACATCTGCGGCCCCACGAGCGGGATGTCGCGGCCCGGGAGCAGCATGTTCCAGTACACCCACTTGAACGCCATCTTCCCGAGGTGGTTGACCCGCGACTCCTCGAGCAGTCGCATCGGGCCGATGCCCGCGATCGGGAAGGTGCCGGGCAGCGGCTCGGTGTCGTAGTTGAAGTCGATGAGCAGCGCCTTCTCGAAGCCCGTCTCGATGAAGCAGTTCGCGTGGCCGTCGAAGTCGGGCTTGACCGGCTCGCCCGCGAGGAAGCGCGCGATGTTCTCCTCGAGCACCTCGGCCTCGAAGTGCGCCACCGAGCCCGCCTTGGACGCCGGGACGTTCGTCGCGTCGCCGAGCGCGAAGATGTCTGGTGCCAGCTTGCTCTGCAGCGTGCGCGGATCGGTCTGGACGAACGCGTTGTCGTCGCCGAGGCCCGGCGTCCGCTTCACGAACTCGGCGCCCTGGTGCAAGGGGATGCTCACCAGGATGTCGAAGGGCACTTCGCGCTCGTCCCAGCTCGCCAGGATGCCGGCCTCGCCGTCCACCCGCCCCGCGTTGAACTCGGTCTCGAGGGCAACGCCCTTCTCCGTCAGCATGTGCCCCAGCACCTCGGCTGACTTCGGCTTCGTGAACGCCGCGTCCAGCGGTGTGGCGTAGGTGATGGTCACCTTGTCGCGAAGGCCGCGCATCGTGAAGAACCAGTCGGCGAGGAACGCGAACTCGAGAGGCGCCACAGGGCACTTGATGGGCATCTCGACGACGTTGATGACCAGGCGCCCGCCCTCCCAGGTGGCGAGCTTCTCGCCAAGCGCGCGCGCCCCTTCGACCGTGTAGAAGTCGAAGGACTTCTCTCGCCAGCCCGGACCCGTCAGTCCCTCCGTCTCCTCGGGTGCGATGCGCGTGCCCGTGGCGATCACGAGAACGTCGTAGGGCAGTCGCTCGCCATCGGCGAGCTCGACCACGTGCTCATCGGCAACGACGCGCTCGATGGTCGACTGCCGGTACGTGACGGCGTCATGAACCTGCGCGCGCCGCGGTCGGACGATGTCGTCGGCGTCGTAGATGCCGAACGGGACGAAGAGCAGCCCCGGTTGGTAGACGTGGACGTTGTCCTGGTCCACGACCGTGATGGTGGTGGTGCCGGCCTTCACGCCCGAGGCGAACCGTCGCCGAAGCCTGTTGGCGACGATGGTGCCCGCGGTGCCCGCTCCGAGAATGACAATCCGAGACATGCGCCCTCCTGCACTCAAGATGCGGGAGGGCGGATGGCAGTGACACCACGAATGCACTAGTCGACGGCTTCAGAGGGGCTACCCGCTGGAGGAAGGCGACCGGGTTCTCAGGGAGACCTCTTCACGCGCGCGGACGATAGACTGCATCGGGCACAGCAACTGTGATGTTTGCCACAGAATCACAGTGGCGCGCACGAGCCCCCGCAGGGGACGAGAAGCGTGGAACCACCGACAGCTCTGCCATGAGCCGCCTCACCGGGATCAGCCGTCGCGGTCCTTCCGGACCATCACGCGGCGGCCGCGGACCTTCGCGTTGCGCAGCGAGATCATGATGCGCGTGGCCAGGGCGGCGGGCACATCGACTGTGGATGCGTCGTCGCCGATGCGGATGGCGCCGATCACGCTGCTGTCCACGTCCGCCTCGCCGGCGATGGCGCCCACCAGGTCGGCGGGACGAAGCCCGGCCTCCTTGCCGATGTTCACATGCAGCGTCGCTCGAGGACCGGCCGCGCCCCGCGCGCCCCGGGGCCCCGGCTTCGCCCCGCGAGCGGGGCGTTCCCCCTCGTCGCGCGGACGGCGCGCGCGCACGCCGTCGTCAGGTTTCGACCTCGACGCACGCGCCTCCGATTTCGCCGCGCTGGCCAGGGCCTCGTCCAGGGACGGCTCCCCGCCCTTCCCGGCAGTGGGGCGTGCCGGGCCTGACGCCGTGGCATCGTCGTGCAGCAGGCGGATGGCCGCGGCCGCGACCTCGAGCACGTCGAACTCCTCGGCGAGCTTGTCGACAACCGCGCGGGCCTGGTCGAGGCCGCCCTCGACGATCTGCGCACGCACGGCGGCGAGCGTCGTGTCGAGCCGGCGGGCCTGCAGGTCGGCCTCCGTGGGCACGGGCAGGATCTCGATCTTCTGACGCGTCGTGCCCTCGATCTGCCGGAGCGCCCGATGCTGGCGGGGGTCCACGAGCGCGATGGCGATCCCCTCCCGGCCGGCGCGACCCGTACGGCCGATGCGGTGGACGTAGACCTCCGGCGACATCGGGAGTTCGTAGTTCACGACGTGCGAGACGTGCTCGATGTCGAGCCCGCGGGCCGCCACGTCGGTGGCCACCAGCACGTCGGCCTGCCCGGTCCGGAACATCTGCATCACGCGATCGCGCGCCTTCTGCTCCATGCCGCCGTGCAGCGCCTTGGCGCCGTAGCCGTGCGCCGCGAGCGTGTCGGTCAGTTCGTCCACCTCGGTGCGCGTACGGCAGAAGACGATCGCCGAGGTCGGCGTCTCGACGTCGAGAATGCGGCCGAGCGCCGCGGTCTTCTGCATGCGCGGCACCAGGTAGGCCACCTGGCGGATGCGCGGCAGCTTGCCCGCGGCCCGCTTCTCCTTGGCGATCGCGACGCGCACGGGATCGTTCAGGTGCGTGGAGGCGATCGACTCCAGCCTGGGCGCCATCGTCGCGGCGAACAGCGCCGTCTGCCGCTCCTCGGGCGCGTTGGCGAGGATCGACTCGATGTCCTCGGCAAAGCCCATGTCGATCATCTCGTCGGCCTCGTCGAGCACGACGACCCGCAGGGCGCGGAGGTCGAGGGTGTGACGCCGGAGGTGATCGAGGGCCCGGCCCGGGGTGGCGACGACGATCGAGACGCCTCGCCGGAGGGCGCGGATCTGCACGTCCATGGGTGCGCCGCCGTAGAGCGGCGCGACGGCCAGATCGGTGCCGCGTGCGTACTTGTGAAGCGCCTCGGCCACCTGCATCGCGAGCTCACGGGTCGGCACGAGCACGAGGCCGCGCGGGGCGAGGCTCTTGGCGCCCTTGCGCGCGAGCAGCTCGATCATCGGCAGCGCGAAGGCGGCGGTCTTGCCGGTGCCCGTGCCGGCCATGCCGAGCACGTCGCGCCCGTCGAGCAGCACGGGGATGGCTTCCCGCTGAATGGGCGTGGGCTCTTCGTAGCCGAGCGCCGAAACGGCAGCGACGAGCGCGTCAGAGAGGCCGAGGGAAGCGAAGCCAGTCTGGATGTCGGGTGTATCTGAGCTCACGGGTGGATCGTATCAGGCGAGCGCGCCCATCCGTGCAGGTACGATGGGCGCCATGCGATTCATGCTCGCGGGTCTGGCGTGGCTGTGCGTCGTGTTTCCGGTGGCGGCTCACGCCCAGACGGGGCCGCTGACGGTCCACGCCGACGGCCGGCACATCGTCCGTGCCGACGGCACGCCCTTCTTCTGGCTCGGCGACACGGCCTGGGAGTTGTTCCACCGCCTCACGCGGGAGGAGGCGGCGCGCTATCTCGACAACCGGCAGGCAAAGGGATTCACCGTGATCCAGGCGGTGGGGCTGGCGGAGTTCCAGGGGCTGACCGAGCCCAACGCGTACGGCCACCTGCCGCTCGTGGACCGCGACCCCTCGCGGCCCGATGTGAAGGACGGCCCCCGCAACGACTATTGGGATCACGTCGAGGAGGTCGTGGACATGGCCGCCTCGCGGGGGCTGTACGTCGGGCTGCTGCCCACATGGGGCGCGCACGTGCTGCCGATGTGGGCCAAGGACCCCGTCGTGTTCACCGAGGCGAACGCCCGCGTCTTCGGACGCTTCATCGCCGCGCGCTTCTCGGGCAAGCCGAACGTGATCTGGATCCTCGGCGGCGATCGTCCCGTCGTCAACGAGGGCGTGAACACGCTGCCGATCTGGCGCGCCATGGCCGCTGGCATCCGGGAGGTCGACACGGCTCACCTCATCTCCTACCACCCGATGGGCGGCGCCCGCTCGTCCACGTGGCTGCACGACGAGCCGTGGCTGGACGTCCACATGATGCAGAGCGGTCACGGGTCGCGCGACCAGCGCGCGTGGGAGTGGATCGAAGGCGACCTGGCGCTGAGCCGACACAAGCCGACGCTCGACGGCGAGATCAACTACGAGGACCACCCCATCAACTGGAACGCGCTCAACGGCTACTTCCGTGATGCCGAGGTCCGCCGGCAGGCCTACCGCACCGTCCTGGCCGGCGCGACGGGCGTGACCTATGGCAATCAGTGCGTGTGGCAGATGTACGACACGGGTCGCACGCCCATCGCCTTTCCCGAGATGCCGTGGCACGTGGCGATCGACAGGCCTGGCGCCGTGCAGATGGGGTACCTCCGCCGCCTGATCGAGTCGCGCCCGTTCCTGACGACGCGTGCCGACCAGACGCTGCTGAGAGCCAACGCGCCCAACGCGGACGCGCACATCCGCGTGCTGCGCGGCGACGGGTTCGCGTTCGTTTACCTGCCGCTCGGCCAGACGGTCACGCTCACCCTCACGCCCTTCAACGGGCGGAAGCTCATCGGCTGGTGGTTCGACCCGCGGACGGGCGACAGCCGCCGTATCGGCGAACTGGAGAGCACCGCCCCGCTCACGCTGGACCCGCCGGGCGAGCCGGCCTCGGGCAACGACTGGGTGCTCGTGCTCGACGAACGCGACAGGGACTGGGAGGCGCCGGGCCGGTAGCGCAGGCGCAGTCAGCGTCTCCGGAAGGAGGTCGGACATTGTCTAATATCCGCATGGCGACGCTCCCCGAGATCCTGCAGGCGTTGATGGCCGCTGACCCGCAAGGCCGCTGGATGCCGCGGCTGTTCGAGCAACTCGAAGAGGTGCACTGGGGCGCCGTGCGTCACCCTGGGCGCATCACGGCTGGTCCAGGTCCGCGCGTGGTCACGCTCGTGGACGGCCCGATCACATTGCCGTGCGTGATCGAGACCGACACGCTCCTCCTGGCGCTCGAGGACGCCCGCTCGGGACCGCTGCCCACGGGCACGGCCGACGACGCGAAGCGGCATCACGTGTCGCGCTGCATCGAGGCGCTGCGCGCCCTCGCCGGTGCGCGCACGGCTGGCGATGCGCACGCGACCATCCCCCTCTTCGGCGTCGTCATCGTTGGTGGAGCCGACATCCCCGAGCCGCACCGCACGACAATCCTCGAGGGTCTGCCGCACATCGAGCGGGAACAGGCCGAAGACCTCTACGCGAGCTACTGGGGACGCCTCGCGCCCGACGCGCTCGAACGGCTCGCCGTCATGCCTCCCGGCTGAGCACCACCCAGCCCCGGGCGACGAGGTCGTCGTCGCCGGCGAGGGTGTCGATCGCCCACAGCGCGGAGGGACGCACGACCAGTTGGGACAACGGAAGTGCGGAGCGGCGGCTGGGTAGGACACCCGCCAATGCCTGTGTGGAGAGTGTCACGCGACCAGTGGAACGACGGGGTCGGCGCAGACGTTCGGGACGGGGATCGAGGCACATGACGGGCTCCTTGCGCAAGCGTGGCTCCGGAGCTGCCGCCATGCCGAGGGGCATGGAACACGAGCTTGCGACAGCGATTCGCTGCCGCCACATCGATGCCGTGCTGCTGGCATCGGGGCACCCTGGCGTGTCTGCCGGGGTTGCCGGGCGCGTGACCGCGCCGCTCCGGATGTACGAGCCGCATCGTGCCATGCACGACAGGCGCAGCCAAGGACTGCGCCTGTCATGTGCCGGGCTATGACACGGGTCAGCGACGCTTGCTGGCCTTGCGGGCCGGGGCCTTCTTGGCGGCCTTCTTCGGCGCCGCCTTCTTCACGACGGCCTTCCTGACGACGGCCTTGGCCACCGCCTTCCTCGCGGCCTTCCTCACGACGGCCTTGGCGACGGCCTTCCTGACGGCGCGCCTCACGACGGCCTTGGCGACGGCCTTCCTGACAGCGCGCCTCACGACGGCCTTGGCCACCGCCTTCCTCGCGGCCTTCTTCACGACCGCCTTGGCGACTGCCTTCTTGGCGGCCCGCTTCGCGACGGCCTTCTTCACGACGGCCTTCTTGGCCGCCTTCGCCGCTGGAGCCTTCGCAGGCTTGGCGGCCTTCGCGGGCTTCGCTGCCTTCGCTGCCTTCTTCGGGGCCTTCTTCGCGCGCTTCCTGGCCGGCGCGGGCGCCGCGGCGGCGGCCGCCGGCATCACCTCAGGGGTCACCGTGCTGCCAGCGTCGTTCGTCTCGTTCACGTCGTTCATCGTGCCTCCAATGCACAAGCGCCCGCACGAGCGGGCTGTCGGTCCTTGCACGCTCTTATCGGCTGTGCGACAAGACATCTGCAGGATCCGCGCACGAGCATACAGGACAACCCGATATACTTTCCGTGTTCTTCCCCAAGGAGCGTTCATGCGTCTCAGTCACTCCCTGCTTGCCGCGGCCGTTGCGTCCGCGCTCGTGGGCCTCGGCACCGTGGGTCCGGATTCGTCCGTGGCCGCCGCGGGTGCCGCCGCGGCCCGTTTCGTTCAAGGCCCGTTGTTCAAGAACCCCGTCGCGCTGCAGTTGTACAGCTTCCGCGAGAGCTTCAAGACCAACGGCGTGCCGGCCACCCTGGCCAAGGTCAAGGGGATGGGTTTCTCGCACGTCGAACTGGCCGGCACCTACGGCCTCACGCGCGAGCAGTTCAAGGCCGAACTCGCCAAGGCCGGACTCACGCCCGTGTCGATGCACGCGGACATCAAGGCCCTGGCGAGCCCTGCCGATTCGGCCAAGCTGCTCGACGATGCGAAGTTCTTCGGCGTGAAGTACGTCGGGAACGCGTGGTTCCCGCACGAGGGCACGTTCGACGAGGCCGACGCGAAGGCGGCCATCGCCGCATTCAATGCGGCCGGCAAGAACGCCGCCGCCGCGGGCCTGCAGTTCTTCTACCACGCACACGGCTTCGAGTTCGCGCCGGGCACGTCCACACGCACGCTGTTCGACATGGTGGTCGCACAGACCGACCCGAAGCTCGTGAAGTACCAGCTCGACATCTTCTGGGCGCATCACGGCAGCGCGGATCCCGTCGCCCTGCTGAAGCAGTATCCCGACCGCATCGTGATGACCCACCTGAAGGACATGAAGCCGGGCACCAAGAAGGACTGGACCGGACATGCGCCAGACGACACGAGCGTTGCGCTCGGCTCCGGCGAGGTCAACGTCAAGGGCGTCGTCGAAGCCGCGCGATCCACGGGCGTCGAGTGGCACATCATCGAGGAGGAGTCACCGGATCCGGACAAGAACGTCCCGGCGGGGCTCGCGTACCTCAAGTCGCTTGCAGGCGGCCCGAAGAGCTGACGGCGCGCGCCCAGAGATTCGTAGCCGCGGGACTTGTCCCGCGGGGGGCGTGTTTCCGCGATTCGTAGCCGCGGGACTTGTCCCGCGGGGGCGTGTTTCCGCGATTCGTAGCCGCGGGACTTGTCCCGCGGGGGCGCTTGTCCCGCGGGGGGCGCCGGACGCGCCTTCGCCTGCGGCTACGGCGCGCCAGGCAAGTCCGGCGGCTACGTATTCTCTGAGGCGGCGGTGACGTAATCCGCGATGCAGTTGCCACTTGTCCTGCACGAGCACCTGCCGATCCGCACCGAGCGACTGGTGCTCGTCCCTCTCGACCTCTCCCACCTGCCAGAGTTGGCCGCCATGCTCGGCGACCCGATCGTCATGCGCTACTTCCCGGGCGTCATGACGTTGCCCGAGACCGAATGGTGGCTGCATCGCACCATGGCGCGCTACCGCGAGCACGGGACGGGCCTGTTGGCCGTGCTCCGCGACGACGGCGGCGGGCGGACGTTCCTCGGCGACTGCGGCCTGCAGGTGCGCACGTTCGGTGGACGGGCGCACCTGGAGATCGGCTACCACTTCGTGCGTCACGCCTGGGCCCAGGGGTACGCGACCGAAGCCGCCCGCGCGTGCCTTGCGCTGGGCTTCAGGCTGGCGGGGGTGCGCGAGATCATCGCATTGATCCGCCCGGAGAACGAACCCTCCCAGCGAGTGGCCCGCCGACTGGGCATGCGGCGCGGAGGCGCCGTGCTGCACGGCGGGCTGGTCCACGACATCTGGCACGTCTGTCGGCCACCATCGGTCGAAGACGACCTACAATAGCGACAGTCCCCCATGGCCATCCGAGACATCCCGCGCGCACCGCTCATCGCCCTCGGCATATTCCTGCTGATGGCGATCCCGTCGTTGGCGGAGTTCTACACGGACTGGCTGTGGTTCGGCGAGCTGGGCTACCTGGCGGTGTTCCTCAAGTCACTGACGACGCGGTCCGCCATGGGCAGCACGGTGTTCCTGCTGACCGGCGGGTTTCTCGCCTTCAATCTCTTCGTCGCGCTCGGCGCCGTACCGCTCCGCAACATCGTCGTCGTGACACCGGAGGGCCCCCGCACGATTTCGCTCCAGCCGAGGCGTCTGCGGCCGGTCGTCTGGATGGTGTCGGGCCTGCTCGCGCTCCTGCTGGCCGGGTATGCGTCCTCGGGCTGGAGCGCCTACCTCGCCTACACGCAGGCCGTGCCGTTCGGACAGGTGGACCCGGTCCTCGGCCGCGACGTGTCGTTCTACCTGTTCCAGTGGCCGTTCCTGGCGATGGTCCAGACGCTGCTGTTCGCGATGGCGCTGCTGGCCGTGATCACGACGGCCGCGGCGTACGCGCTGGCCGGCAACCTCGGGCTCCGCATGGGGCGTGGCGTGTTCATCACCGAGAGCACGCGGCGTCACCTCTCGCTGCTGCTCGGGCTGCTGCTGGTGGCGCTGGCGTTCGGAGACTGGCTCGAGATCCCGCAGCAGATGTTCGAGGCGTCGGGCATCATCGCGGGCCCGTCCTATACGGACGTGCACGCGCGCATCCCGGCCCTGCGCGTGCTCGCCGCCGCCGGCGTGATCGGCGCGCTGCTGGCAGCCGTGCAGGCCTTCAGCGTGCGGCTGTGGCCCATCACGCTCGCGCTCGGCGCCTACATCCTCGTGTCGCTGGGTGGGTCCACCTACGCGACGATCGTGCAGCGGTTCTACGTGGCGCCCAACGAGCAGGTCAGGGAGACCCCGTACATCCAGCACAACATCACCGCCACGCGGGCCGCCTTCGCCCTCGACACCGTGGCGGAGAGCCAGTTGTCGGGAGACGCCACGCTGACGCGCGCGGATCTCGACAGGAACGCCGACACCATCGACAACGTGCCCCTGTGGGACCACCAGCCCCTGCTCGACACGTTCTCGCAGATCCAGGAGATCCGGACGTACTACGACTTCGTGTCCGTCGACAACGACCGCTACACGATCGACGGGCGAGTACCGCCAGATCATGCTGTCGGCGCGCGAGCTCAACTCGGAGAGCCTGCCCAACCGCACCTGGATCAACGAGCGGCTCACCTTCACGCACGGGTACGGGCTCACGCTCGGGCCGGTCAACGAGGTGACCCCCGAGGGCCTGCCCATCCTGTTCATCAAGAACCTGCCGCCCGAGTCCACGGTGGACCTGACCGTCTCGGAGCCGTCCATCTACTTCGGCGAGTTGTCCAACGATCACGTCTTCGTGCGGACCAAGACGAAGGAGTTCCACTACCCGTCGGGTGACGACAACGTCTTCAGCGAATACGCCGGCAACGGCGGCGTTCCTGTCGGCTCGTTCTGGCGGAAGCTGATGTTCGCGATCCGCTTCGGATCGAGCAAGGCGCTGCTCTCCGACGACCTTCGCGCCGACAGTCGCGTGCTCTACTACCGGCGCATCAGCGAGCGCGTGCGCAAGATCGCGCCGTTCCTGACCTACGACCAGGACCCGTACCTGGCCATCGCCGACGGGCGCCTGTACTGGATCCAGGACGCCTACACGACCAGCAGCCGCTACCCCTACTCGAGCGCCGTCAGCGGCGGCACGAATTCCTCGTTCACGAACGGGTCGATCAACTACATCCGCAACTCGATCAAGGTGGTCATCGACGCCTACAACGGCACCACCCGGTTCTACCTGGTCGACCCGACCGACCCGATCGCGCAGACCTCGGGCGGATCTTCCCCGGTCTCCTCCTGCCGCTCGACGACATGCCTGCGGCACTGCGGCAGCGTCTTCGCTACCCGCAGGACATCTTCGCGGTGCAGGCGAGCATGTTCTCGACCTACCACATGAAGAACCCCGCGGTCTTCTACAACAAGGAGGACCAGTGGGAGGTGCCCTCCATCGACATCGGCGACCGGCGCGGTCAGGATGGAGCCGTACTACACGATCATGAAGCTGCCCGGCGAGCGTGGCGCCGAGTTCATCCAGATGCTGCCGTTCACGCCGCGGCAGAAGGACAACCTGGCGGCCTGGATGGTGGCCCGCAGCGACGGGGAGAACTACGGCAAGCTCGCCGTCTTCCAGTTCCCGAAGCAGAAGGTGGTCTTCGGTCCGCGGCAGGTCGTGGCCCGCATCAACCAGGACCAGGCCATCTCGCCGCAGATCACGCTGTGGAACCAGCAGGGCTCCGAGGTGATCCAGGGCACCCTGCTCGTGATTCCGATCGAGGAGTCGCTGATCTACATCCGGCCGCTGTACCTCCGTGCCTCGGGCGGACAGATTCCCGAGCTCAAGCGCGTCATCGTCGCGTACCAGAACCAGATCGTGATGGACGAGACGCTCACGAAGGCGCTCGACCGCCTGTTCCCCGCCGATGGGTCCGCGCCTCGTCGGACACCCCAGCTCGACGCCGCCGCGATGGCATCGCTGATGCGGCCATCGGACGCCGCGACGACGACCGAGTCGACCACGGGTGCTGGGCAGGACGCCGGCAGGCCTGGCGCCGCAGCCGGGTCGTCTGCCCTCGACAGCCCGGAGATGCGCTCGCTGGTACAGCAGGCCGAGGCGCACTACCAGCGCGCGATGGACGCGCAGCGCGCCGGCGACTGGGCCCAATACGGGGAGCAGATTCGCCTGCTCGGTCGCGCGCTTGCCGACCTTCGCGCGGCCGAGCGACGCGAGGCGCCCCCCCGGTAGGGCGGGGTGTCCCTACACCTCGATCGTCGTGCCGTCGAACGCGCGCAGCGTGAACGCGCCGTGCGACTCCGGCAGCAACTCGCGCAACTCACGCAGCAGGGCGATGGCGACCGCCTCGCCCAGTCGCAGCCCGGCCTCTGCGTCGCTGCGCCACTGCACGCCGGCGAAGCTGCGGCCCATCGTGACGTTCCACGCCAGCTTGTCCAGTTCGCCCCCGACGGTGAGCGTCGCCTCGACTGGCCGCACCTCGCCGCCGTCGGCGGTCGGCTCGACGGGATCGGGCAGCACCCATTGCTCGGCGTAGTAGGCCTTGAGGACGGTGACCATGGCCCCGGCCGTCGCGGCATGCGCCGCGGGGTAC
This sequence comes from uncultured Acidobacteriota bacterium, assembly GCA_963715265.1. Classification (GTDB taxonomy): domain Bacteria; phylum Acidobacteriota; class Vicinamibacteria; order Vicinamibacterales; family Vicinamibacteraceae; genus Luteitalea. The sequence goes on along the minus strand of CAVQRQ010000022.1, from coordinate 71,442 downwards.
GCCGGATGCAGCGGCGCACCCTCGGGCCACGCCATCGGCAGCAGGCACGTACCCGTGCGGCGCCTGGCCTCGGCAAACGCGTCCGACTGCGCGAACCTGGCCTCGGGCCACGCCACGAGTGGCGCGCCCGCAGCGGCCGATTCGAGCCGCCCGCCCAGTTCCTCCGGCCTGAGCCGTCGATGCACGACCCATTTCTGGAACCACGCGGCCCGCAACGCGTGCATCGCCACCCTCGACGCGAGATCGACGACGAAGGGAAGGCCGAAGGTGACGTATCCCGCCTGGTTGCGCGACCGCACGTACGGATGCTCCGCCGTCACGGGCGCACGCAGGGCCTCGAGCAGCAGGGCCGCCTGCACGCCAGCCTGCCCAGGGTAGTCGGTCCGTACCCATGTCGCGAGGTCGCGGCCGCAGCAGACGTAGCGTCGTCCGGCGTACGTCACGTCGCGCGTCGGCATCTGCCCGTTCTGTGAGGCGAGCCAGTCGTCCCAGGTGACCAGGAACGACTCCCCTGTGGTCTGCGCGGGCACACGCGGTGACAACGACAGCGCGCCCATCGGCACCGGCCTCAGCAGGAACTGCGACACGAGCGGACCGTGCCACGCCGATGTCGCCGGCCGCATGAAGAGCGTGGACGGCGAGGCGTCCGTGCCGGCACGCGCGAGGTCCGCTGCCGCGCGAGCCACCACCGGGTCCTCGCCGTACCGAGCGAACGGGACATCCAGCAGCAGGGCCGCCCAGTAGGCCTCGACCGCTTCGGCGGCGAAGGACGCCGAGCCCCAGGCGGGCGGCTCGGGCACCGAGAGCATCGCCGCATCCAGGCCATCGAGGGCGAACGCGAACGCGGCCTGCGGTGAGACGAGGCGGCGGTCGCCGCCGAGCGGGACGTCCTCGAAGCGGGCGTCGCCCGTGTGGGCCGCCGCGCGCGCGAGCGCGCGATAGGCCTCCGGATCGACGAGGCCGTGCGCGTCGTGGGGCAGTCCCTTGCTGAACATCGCCAGGAAGCCCGGCACCACGCGCTCGTCGGCGCTGCCGTCGCGCCGCGGGACATTCGCACTGGCAGCGGCGAACGCCGCCTTGACGCGGAGGTCGTAGGCCCGCAGGCGGCGGGGCTCGACAGGCAGGACCGGCAGGGCGTCGCGCAGCCAGTCCGCGTGATCGCCCAGGGCCGGCATCGCGCCAGCGCGCTCCGCGCCGGGGATCGTCCCGGCCGCGCCCGCGGCCGCAAGTCGACGGAGCCAGTCCCGGCGAGTCATCGCCCGTGCAGGATGGCAGTACTATCTCGCGCATGTCCAGCACCCGCCGCGAGTTCCTGCACCGATCGCTCGTCGTCCCGATCGGCGCGGGGATGGCCCTGCCGGCGCCCGGACAGGTCGGGGCGCAGGCCGGCGCCGCGGGTGCCATGGGCAAACCCCGACGACTTCGACAGGGCAGCGTCGTCGGCATCGTGGACCCCGCATCCGCCACGTGGGACCCCATCGACGTCGACATCGTCGTCGAGTCGCTGGCGGCGCTCGGACTGAAGGCCAGGCTCGGTGCGCACCTCATGGACCGGTACGGCTACCTCGCGGGCCGGGACGAGGATCGGGCCGCGGACGTGATGGCGATGTTCGCCGATCCCGAGGTCGCCGCCGTCCACGCCCTGCGGGGCGGATGGGGCTGTGCGCGGCTGCTGCCGCACCTGGACTTCGACGTCATCGCCCGCAACCCGAAGATCCTGCTCGGCTACAGCGACGTCACCGCCCTGCTGCTGCCGGTCCATGCGCGCGGACGATTCGTCACCTTCCACGGCATCAACGGCGCGTCCGAGTGGAACCGCTACAACGTCGACTGGTTCCGGAGGGTGCTGATGGAGGGCGAGGCCGCGACGATGACCAACCCGCTGGAGGCTGGCGACCAGCTCGTGCCGACCGAGAACCGTATCCGCACGATCACGCCCGGCGTGGCGCGCGGCCGTCTCGTGGGCGGCAACCTCACGGTGCTCACCACCATCATCGGGTCGGGATTGCTGCCGGACTTCGAGGGCGGCATCCTGTTCGTCGAGGACGTGGAGGAGGCGCCCTACCGGATCGACCGCATGTTCATGCAGTTGAAGCTGGCTGGCATCCTGTCCAAGCTCGCGGGTGTCGTCTTCGGCCGGTGTACCAGGTGCACGCCCGGGGACGGCAGCTTCGGGTCGCTCACCATCAGTGACATCCTGGACCACTACCTGGCGCCGCTGAAGGTCCCGGCGTGGGAGGGCGCCCAGATCGGCCACATCGAACGGCAGTTCATCGTGCCCATCGGCGTGCAGGCCGAGATCGACGCGGCCCGGGGATCGATCCGGATGCTGGAGCCCGCCGTCACGTAGGGAATTACGCCACCGTTCGGCCTTCAGCGGTCGATGAGCGCCCTGACCTGCTCGCCGACGCTCATCGGGTCGAAGGGCTTGAAGATCACGCCGCACGCGCCGGCCGCCACGGCCTCCTGCCCGGCGCCGTCGTGTGACGCCGCCGTCAGGAAGACGATGGGCACCTTCGTCCACGACGGATCCGCCGTCAGCTCGCGGCACACGTCGATGCCGTCGAGATCGGGCATGTTCCAGTCGAGCACGAGGGCGTCGAAGGCCGTCTCGCGCGCCGCCCGCAGCGCCGCGTGGCCGTCGCTCACCAATGTGACGTCGAACCCCGCCCGCCGCAGCCCCAGCCGCGCCACCATCGCGACAGACTCGTCATCGTCTGCTAACAGGATATGCATGGGGTGGGGAGGGCCGCGTGTCCCACGCGGCCGTCAATACACCTTCAGATACCGCTGGATCTCCCACGCGCTCACCTGCTGGAGGTACTCGAACCACTCGCGCCGCTTGGCCTCGATGAAGTGCTCGAAGATGTGCTCACCGAGAGTCTCGCGCATGAGCGTGCTGCGCTCGAGCTTGTCGAGGGCCGCATCGAGGTTGTGCGGGAGTTCGTCGATGCGCAGCGACCGGCGCTCGCGCTGCGACATCTTGTAGATGTTCTTGCTGACGGGCGCGCCTGGGTCGAGGTCGTTGTCGATGCCGTCGAGGCCGGCACGCAGCATCGCGGCAAACGCCAGGTACGGGTTGCACGAGGGATCCGGCATCCGCAACTCGATGCGGGTCGAGGCGCCCCGCGGCGCCGGGATGCGGATGAGCGGGCTGCGGTTGCGCTCGGACCAGGCGATGTGGGTCGGCGCCTCGTAACCGGGCACCAGCCGCTTGTAGGAATTCACCAGAGGATTGGTGACCGCGCAGAAGGCCTCGGCGTGCTGCAGGAGGCCGCCGATGTAGTTCATGCAGGTGCGGCTCAGCTCGAACGGCCCGTCCGGGTCGTGAAAGGCGTTCTCGCCGTCGCGCAGCAGCGACTGGTGCGTGTGCATGCCCGAGCCGTTGACGCCGAAGACGGGCTTGGGCATGAACGTCGCGTGCACGCCGTTACGCCGTGCGACGTTCTTCACCACGAACCTGAAGGTGCTCACGTTGTCGGCGGTCGTGAGCACGTCGTCGTAGCGGAAGTCGATCTCGTGCTGGCCCGGCGCGACCTCGTGGTGCGCGGCCTCGACTTCGAACCCCATCTGCTCGAGCATCAGGACGATCTGCCGGCGCACGTCCTCGCCCTGGTCGACGGGGGTGAGGTCGAAGTACCCCGCCGCGTCGTGCGTCTCCGTCGTCGGTTCGTCGTCGCGGGTCTGGAACAGGAAGAACTCGGCCTCCGGGCCCGCGCTCATGGTGAACCCCCGGGCCTGCGCCTCGGCAGTCGCGCGCTTGAGCGTCTGGCGCGGGCAGCCGGCAAACGGCGTCCCGTCGGGGTTGGTGATGTCGCAGATGAGACGGGCGACCTTCTCGCCGGACGGATCGCATCCACGGGAAGATCCGGAAGGTCGAGAGGTCGGGCGTGAGGAACATGTCCGATTCCTCGATCCGCACGAACCCCTCGATCGAGGCGCCGTCGAACATCACCCGCCCGTCGAGCGCGGTGGTGAACTGACGATCGGGCACCTCGACGTTCTTGATGACGCCGAGGATGTCGGTGAACTGCAGCCGAAGGAACTTCACGCCGGCTGACTCGGCTTCTGCGAGGATCTCCCGTTTCCGGGCCTCGGTTGCCGGATCCTGTACTTGCTGACTCAAAGTGATCTCCGTGACGTGTCGATCTGACAGGGCCCGGGCCCGGTCGGGTCTGTCACAAGTGTAATCCTCCCGAGGCCAACCTTCCCGGGGTCAATTCCGTCTCATGTGCCGTAGCGGGCTCGACGAGGGAACGAGTGCTCGCGCCGGCCAGGTGGCCGGCGTCTCGATGAGCACGCCGCCGCGTCGACTGACCCAGGAGGATTCCGAAATGCAGACCCGACTCATGGTGGCCGGCGCCGCCACCGCGGCCATCGTCGCCGCGGGCGTGTTCGTCGCCAGCCCCACACTCCATGGACAGGACGCCCCGAAGGCGCCGACCGCCGACGCGATCCCCGATCCCGACAGGCTGGCCGCCGACGTCGAAAAGGCCGTACGTGACGCGCTGGACCAGGCGGGCCTTCGCAACGGCGAACTCGGCATCGACCTGCAGCGGACGATCGAACAGGCCACCCGTGCCGCGCAGGAGGCCGTCAAGGACATCGACGTGCACGTCGTCGTGGACGATGCGATGCAGGACCTGCCGGGCCTGGCCATGATGGGGGGCCGGCCGCGCATCGGCGTGAACGCGCGCGACGTGACCGCCGAGGAGGCCAAGGCTGCCGGCCTGGCCGGGATCACGGGCGCGTACGTCATCGAGGTGCCGGCCGACTCCGCGGCCGCCAAGGCGGGCCTTCAGGCCAGGGACATCATCGTGTCCGTGGACGGGGAGACCATCCGCAGCGCCAGGCAGCTGGCCCGTGTCATCGGCGAATCCCCCGAGGGCCGCGCGCTGCAGGTGGCGTACGTCCGCGGCACCACGAAGGGCTCGGCGTCGGTCACACCGGAGGTGCAGGCGCCGCGCGCGATGACCTGGCAGGGCACCGGTCCGATGGCTGGACCGGACGGCGAGCGACCCCTGGTCCGGCGCTTCGAGCGTCGCGTGGTGCCAGGCCCGGGTGGCCCTGACCGCGAGTTCGAGATGATCGTGCCCCGTGGCGGTCCCGAGGGTGGGCCCGGTCAGCAGTTCTTCTTCCGACGTGGGCCCGAGGGCGGCGTGCGGGTATGGACTGGCCGCGGCAGGCTGGGCGTTGCGATCCAGCCGGTCTCGGACCAGCTGGCGACGTACTTCGGCGTGAAGGAAGGCGCGCTCGTGACGCAGGTGAACGACGGCACGCCGGCAGCAAAGGCCGGCATCCGGGCGGGCGACGTCATCACCGCCGTCAACGGCAAGCCCGTCAAGGACACGGGCGACATCCTCGACATCCTGTCGTCGGTCGAGGGTGGCACGAGCGTGCCGGTCGAGATCACCCGAGACAAGAAGTCGCAGACGGTCACCGTCACGCTGGAGGCCGAGTCGGCCACATCAGACGACCGTCCTGCCCCGCGACGGCAGCGGTTCACGGCATAAGTGCGCCGGGGGCCGAACTCCGGCCCCCGGTCGTCCGTCTACGTTCGACACAACCTCAGTGTCTCGTTGGAGGAGAGTGGCCGTGACGTTCCCCGTCCTGCGTTTGGGTGTCTGCGCGTGCGTGATGGCAGCAACGACAGTGAGTCACGCCGCCACGCCAGTGACTCTGCCGTTCAGCGACCTCGGGCTGCCGGCGCCGGGCGAACTGGAGCTTCCGCTGCCCCCGCCACCGCCGAGGGTCGCCAAGCCAGACGTCGCGCGGATGCGGCTCGTGATCAAGGCGCAGCCCGCCGCCGCCCGTGGGGGCTGCGAGCCCGATCGGACGCGTCGCCTCGCCGACGACAAGCGTCAGGCGGCGGCCGACCGCGCTACGTCGACTCGGTTGGGATGAGGACGGCCAGTTGGGCTGCCACGATCTGCGCGAGCGCGCGCGTGGCGGTGTCGGTCTCGCGGCCGTGTCGAATCTCGGCCGCGAGCACCCCGATACACCCCTGAGGGACGAGCAGCGGCACGGCGATGGCCCCTGGCGCCGTGTCCGTCGCATCCACGAACTGGGTCACGGCGTCGCGCCAGGCCGCGGCCGTCGCGTTGTCCTGGTCTCGAGGTAGCGTCGGAATGCGACGCAGGGCCTCTTCAGGATACCCATACGTCAACAGCGGCTTGAGCGACTTGCCCGCGGCGTCGGTCACCCAGACGATCACGCCCGAGGCATCGAGCAGGCGCGCCGCGCGGCCGATGGCCTCCCGCAGTTGGTCGGCGTCCTTGACCTGTGCCAGGTCGGTGCAGACCTGCGCCGTCGCGTCGAGCGCCTCGTCAATGAGGACGGCGCGGCGAACCTCCGCAGGCGCCGCAGATGGGGGCGCCGCAGAGGCGGGCGGCGCGGACGTGACTGCCGGAGGCGAGACAGGGACGACTTCCGTGAGGGCGAGGCTCTCGGCTGGCGCGCTGCCGGTGTCGCTGCTCCTCATGGTGTCGGCCGGCGAACTCTCGACCGGCGGGGTCGGGGCCTGTACGCGGCTGGTGCGCTCCGAGAGGTGCAGCGAATTGCCGGGGACGTGCAGTTCGACCTCCGGCTCCTCGCGGCGTCCTGTCGGAATCAGGAGCAGCGACACCAGGAGCCCGGCTCCGGCAGCCGCGCCGGCGATGACGTACTGCAGCCGGCGCTCGTCGTAGCCGATCCGGGCAGGACCGACGAGCGCGGCGTGCGCCTGCTCCACACTCGACCGGATCACGCCGGATGTCTTGATGCCGTCCTCGTACACCGCGTCGGCGGCCATCAGCACGGAGCCGTTCACCACGAACCCGCGAATCCGTCGGTCGACGCCCTCGTAGACCTTGAGCGCGCGATCGGCGGCATCGAGGGCTTCGATGGCGGCAGGCTGCTGCCCGGCGGCCTGCGATCGGAGCGCGGCGAGGCCCTGTGTGAGACCCGCCATCGCTTCGGCGAACTTCGCCTCCCAGAAATCGAGGCCCTGTCCCTCCGCCAGGTAGGCCTGCTGCGCCGTGCGCGACTCGTCGAGTGCGCGCAGAACCTGCTCGCGCAGGGCGTCGAGCGACTGCACCTGGCGGAGCCCGTCGAGGCGGCGCTGCTCGAGGACGTAGGATTGCCAGCCTGCGAGGCCCAGGCCTGCGATGAGGAGCAGTACCAGTCCGATCCGTACGGACGCGCGCGTCATGTCGTCGGCACTCCCGTGCGAGGCGTCCGGGCTGCCACCGCCGGCTCTACCGAAGTCGTCCACGCATTCCGATGCATGCGGTCGGTACTATAGCAACTCGACGACGGATACCGGGCACGGCATCAGGCGGCACCAGGCATCACGCATCAGCCATCACGCATCCATTGACCACCGACCTCATCGTCAACCCGGCGTCGGGTCCCGTGCGGCGCGGCGTGCCCCGGGAGGGGCGCCTGTCCCTGGTCCGTCGCCTGTTGCAGGCGCACGGGGTCACGACGGTTCGTGCCACGGAGACCACGCGGTCCGGTGATGCGGCCGGCGCCGTGCGGGCCGCGCTGGCGGCGGGCACCGACCGCGTCCTGGTGTGGGGCGGTGACGGCACGCTGAACGAGACGGCCGGGGGCCTGCTCGACACGGGGGTCCCGCTTGGCGTGATCCCGGGCGGGTCCGGCAACGGGTTCGCGCGGGGGCTCGGACTGCCGCTGGATGTCGAGGCAGCCGTGGACGTCGCACTGCACGGGCGCCCGCACGACATCGATACGGGCGTCGTCGACGGGCGGACGTTCCTCAACCTCGCCGGGGTGGGTTTCGACGCGGCCGTGGCCGAGGTCGTGAACACGCACAACGTGCGCCGGGGCCTGCGTCCGTACCTGGCCGCCATCCTCCGGGAGTGGAGGACGTTCGAAGCCGCGCGCTTCCGACTGGTGCTCGACCAGGACAGGACGATCGAGTTCGAGGGGCACCTCGTCGTCGTGTGCAACGGGCAGCAGTACGGTCACGGCGCACGCATCGCGCCGCTGGCGGCCTTCGACGATGGGGCGTTCGATGTGGTGGCGGTGCCCCGCATCACGGCGGCGCGGCTGGTCGGGCAGGGGTGGCGTCTGTTTGCCGGATCGATCACCCGGGTCCCCGGGGTCTACACGGCTCGGGCGCGGCGCGTGGAACTCTCGCAGGCCCGCGCCCTCCCCATTCACCTCGACGGCGAGGTGGGCGCCGCGGCCGTGACGCGCGTGTTCGAGGTCCGGCCGCGGAGCCTGAGGGTGATGACGCCGTAGGACCACCACACGCCGACCTGGCGCGCGGGTCAGGCCCTTTATGCCCGCTCGGGACGACGGATGGACGGTGCGTGGGGTCGCCTCGGCTATCTGATTTCGTGCACCCGTCTCACCGACATCTTCTTCCCGGGGCCGTGGCACTCCACACAGCGCTCGACAACCGTCCCCTGATCGAGGGCCATCTGGCTGGTGCGGAACGACGCTCCGCCGGTCTGCACCATGTGGTCGATCTCTTCGCCTTCGTCATGGCACGACGAGCAGACGGCGGCCGTGGGACTGATGTTGTCGTCGTCGGTCGGGTCGGTGTCGATGATCGCGGGTCCACTCGCCAGAGCGCTCCTGGTGTCGAACGTCGAGCCGAGCACGGCCCGGCCGAGTGGCAGCTCGAACGTGCCCCTGGTGCCGTTGTCGATGTGGCAGGCCACGCAGTTTCGCAGCTCGCCGGGGTACTTGTGCAGCGTGCTGGCGTCGAAGATCGAGTGACCGAATCCGATGACCACGAGCGGCTTCTTGCGGAAGCCGGTGGTGCTGGCGTGGATGCCGTGCACCAGGGTCTTGAAGTCCAGGCTCTGTTCCGGGTAGACGTAACGGCCCACCGTGACCTTCGGGTCCGTGGCCAGGCGATAGACCACGTCGGTGTTGTTCGGGTTGTGACACATCACACAGACCTGAGGTTCCTCGGTCCGGTTGCTGCCGTGCAGCGTCAATTGGGACGCGGCGCCGGTCCCGTCGGATCGATGGCAGCCCTGGCACTTCTTGATGGTCACCACCTTGCGCCGCGCGACGGTCTTGGTTCCCGTGATCGGGAAGGTGCGGAAGGCACTCTTGACCGGGATCCGCACGGTCCAGGCCCCGGTCGCGTCTTGACCGGCGGGATGTCCCTCCATGGCCACCTGGCCCGTGCCGGTCGCCGTCACCGGCACGGGCAGGGGCGACGTAACGTCGTAGGTGCCATCTCCGTTCGGTACCGGGGTGAGGCCCAGCGCGTTGATCGGGATCGGCATGGCCGCCCCACGGCCCCCGACGGCATTGCTCCCGCTGTCGGCATTGGTGAAGTCCTTCGTGTTCCAGCCGATCTGCAGGAACAGCCTGCTGACGCCCCCGCCCGTCGTCCACGCCGGGTCGGCCTTCAGGTCGTAGGCGGCGCCCGTCATCGGATTGGTCACCGAGAAGGTGATGACCGGGTAGTCGCCGGGCGCGACGGTGGCACCGCCAGTGGCCTGACTCCTGACGGCCAGAACGTTGTATCGGAACGGTGTGCTCGTGGCCGCTCGGGAGCGGACCGTCAAGACGGCGCCAAGGGTCACAACCACCGCGAGTCCGGCCACACCGCTCCGCCAGAGGTGAGTGCGTAGGGGGCGTATTGCTGTCGTTGGGTGCATCGCCATTCCTTTCACGAAGACGACCAGCGGGCTCGGCAAGCGACTGGGCACTCCAGCCGTCCGCGCTTCGGCAAGCCACTCATCCCGCTCTTAGGTTCGTGGCATGTCGCCACGCCCCCGATTCCTGTCGTGAATCCATGACCTTCCTGGTGCAAACGGAGGTCCAGGCCGTCGACCGCGCAGGCGGGGCCGGGCAAGGTGCCGGGCGTATGGAGGAATGACAAAAGGGCGTGTCGAACTTACGCGGACGGCGTTGTCCGAGGGTGCGCCTCGTTGGTGAGAGAACGCTAAGAAGACGCCTTGCTCGTGGCCGGCACGTCGCCGCCCGGTGCGACGCCGAGCGCGTAGCCGACACCTCGGACCGTGCGAATCACCACACCGCCGCGCCCTGCCAGGTGACGGCGCAGATACGAGACATAGACGTCGGGCGCATTGGAGCGCCAATCGAGTTCGCCGCCCCACACCTCCTGGTTCAACTGCTCGCGGGTGACGATGGCCTCGGCGTGGAGCAGGAGACAGCGCACCAGGCGGTACTCCGTTGCGGAGAGATCCAGGGCCACGCCGTGCACCCGCACCCGGTGAGTGCGGGGATCGAGCGTCAGCGGTCCGTACTCGAGGAGGGCGCCACGGAAGCCGCCGTGGCCACGGCGCAGCAGCGCGCGGACCCGGGCTCGGAGTTCCACGTCCTCGGCAGGGGCGCTCAGGCAATCGTCTGCCCCGGCGTCGAGCGCATCCGCCCGGTCGTCGGCCGTGGCGTCCGGCCACAGGACGAGCAGACGGGCCTCGCTCTCGCGCAGCGCCCTGACGAGCCGGCGCGTGGCGGTGCCGCAGGCGTCGTCGAGGATGACCAGGTCCACGGGCCTGTCGGCAAGGCGATCGAGTGCGCTCGGTACGTCGTCGACGGTCGCAGGGCTGTAGTGGTCGTCAGCGAGGATGGTCCGGCACGCACCGGCCTCGACACCCACGAGCAGAATCCGCACGGTCGCTCGCCTCCAGTGCCCTGGAGTCTAGCCATCAGTCATGAGTCTGAAATGAGAGGCAGCCGGCGTCGTTGCCGCCCATCATGTCGCGCGCCAGGCGGGCGATGTCGAGCGCCTTGCCACAGGAGTCGCGCTTGAGGATCGACGCGACCTCGGGCGCCGCGGTGCCTTCGTCCTTCATGCGCCCGAGGCGCAGCACCGCCTGACGAGCGGCGCGCCCTGCTTCACTCGACGGGGCGAAGCGGGATGACGTCGGCGGCCGGCTTCGGCTTGAGCATGTCGGCGAACTTCACCGGCGGCAGGTCCTGGAACAGCGTGTCCCACTTGACCCGCTCGGACGCGTTGCTCGACTGCAGCCAGTGCTTCGCGTGCCGGGCCTGGCCGAACGTCGCGGCGGCGATGCCGTCGAGTCCGGGCTCCCCCGGCAGCATCTCGGCGATGGCCGCGCGAACGGCAGTGCCGGACGTGTAGCCGAGGTCGTGCCCGGCCGCACGGGCGACCTTGAGCACGATGGCCGTGTCGTCGAGGGCCTCACCGGGAGCCGGGAACGCCCGCGACGCGAACTGCAGACGGCCCTGGCCGTTCGTGTACGAGGCGTCCTTCTCGATGAAGGCCGCGCCGGGCAGCACGATGTCGGCGGCGGCAGCCAGGGGCGTCATGAGCACGCCCTGCACGACGAGCGTGCCGATCTTTCCTGCCTTCTTCGCCTCGACGACCCACGACAGGTCGCCCATGGATCCCGCGGGGCCGGGGTCGAAGACGTAGAGCACCGGGACGGAACCTGCCTCGACGGCCTGCCTCAGGCCTCCGAGGTCGGGAGCGCCCGTCACCTCACCCACGAGGCCGAGCATGCGCGCGCCGGCGACGTTGGGCGCGTTCACGGGCGGCACCACGAACTTCGTGTTGGCCGGCTGCGCCTTCTCGGAGACCGTCCACGCGACGTCGAAGGCGTCGCGCGCCGCGTCGCCGAGCAGCGCCTGGCCGAGGCGCCCGAAGGCGAACATCTCCTCGTGGCTGGCGTGGGCCGACAGGAGGAACCGCACCGTGCCGTCGGCGGTGCGGAGCACCTCGCCGAGCCTGTCGAGCGCCTGGTTCCAGGTCACCACCTGCTGGTCCTGTCCGGCCGACGCGAGGATGGGCCGCGTGAGGCGCTGGTCGCTTTCGATCCAGTGGTAGTCGAACCTGCCGATGTCGCACATCCAGAACTGGTTGACGTCGGGGTTCAGGCGCGGCGTGAACCGCACGAGCGTGGCGCCCTTGGCCCACTCGGGCTTGGCGCGGAGCCACGCCGTGGTGTTGCAGCCCTTCTCGCACAGCGTGCAGATCGTGTCGACGGCGCTCGGGTTGTCCCACGGGCGCGACTTGAACCTGTAGTCGCGCGTGGTGATGGCGCCCACGGGACACACGTCCATCAGGTTGCCCGAGAGGATCGAGTGGATGCCCTGCTCGCCGAAGGTCGCGATCTCGCTCGTGTTGCCGCGCGTCAGCACGCCGATCTGGGCGTCGCCGTCGATCTCGCGCATGAACCGGATGCAGCGCGTGCACATGATGCAGCGGTTCCGGTTGAGCATCAGCGTGGGGCCGAAGTCGACGTCGGCCTTCACGCCCTCGCCGTCGAACACGCGGCGCGGGAACTCGTTGCGGCTCGCGTCCGGCCCGAAGGTGTACGAGAAATCCTGCAGCGGGCACTCGCCGCCCTTGTCGCAGACGGGACAGTCGAGCGGGTGGTTCAGGAGCAGGAACTCGAAGACGCCGGCACGAGCCTTGATGACGTCCTCGGTCTGGGTGTGGACCACCATGCCGTCGGCTGCGGTGATCGAGCACGACACCTGCAGCTTCGGCATCTTCTCGATCTTGACGAGACAGACGCGGCAGTTGCCATCCACGCCGAGACCCGGGTGGTAGCAGTAGTACGGCACGTCGATCCCGCTCTCGATCGCCGCCTGCAGCACCGACGTGCCCCTGGCGACGGTGACATCGCGGCCGTCGATGGTGAGGGTGACTGTGTCCATGTGTTCAGGATTTCCCAAGGGATTAGGCGGGATATCGGTTCTCGAGCCCTGGCGCGCCGCAGCCCGTGGCGACGGCGGGCCGCAGCCGCCGATCATAGCAGAGCGAGGGACACGTAGCGGCCGGACGGGACAAGCGCCTGATCCGTAGCCGCCGGACTTGTCCGGCGGACGCGCGCTGCCCGCGGGACAAGTCCCGCGGCTACGAAAGAGCAACGGATACGTAGCGGCCGGACTTGTCCGGCCGCCCTCTTGCGGACGAGCGCTGCCCGCGGGACTGGCCCGCGGGCAGGGCGCCGGACAAGTCCGGCGCCTACGGGATTCACGAGAGCAGCGCGCCGGACAAGTCCGGCGCCTACGGATTGGCCGCCCGGGCGTCAGGACCCCGCGCGCCGGGGGCGTTCGACCTTCACGAGGGCCGCGTAGTCCTCGTTGAGGCGGAGGTCCCTGACCCGGCCGGTGACCGGAACCTGCACCTCGGTCACCTCGTCGGACGCCACCACGAGGACCTCCTCGGCGCGCCCGTCGGAATAGAGGACGGTGGCGGTCATCGGGATATCGTGCACGTTCGGGCCCTGCTCGAGGATGATCCGCAGCATCCCGGCGCCGGGCGCCTGTCCGTCCGCACCCGCGGTCACCGGGTCCACCTGCTCCCAGGTGGCCTTGATCACCGGCACGTCCGAACCGTAGACCCACCGCTCGAAGAAGCGCTCCAGAGGCCGTCCGTGCTCGGCCTCCATGGCCGCACGGAAGTTCTCGGTGCCCACGCGGCGGAAGCGGCTCTCGCCGTAGAAGCGCCGCAGGCCGCGGGTGAACGCCGTCTCGCCGACGAGACGCCGCAGCATGTGCAGCACGATCGCGCTCTTGTTGTACACCGTGGACCTGAAGTACCGGCTCTCCCCCTTCAGGTGGCCGATGCGGTAGCCGAGCCAGATGGGTCCCTGGTCGCTTGCGTCGATGGCCGACCGGTTCATGTGCCGCACGATGCCGGTCACCACGTCAGGGTCACGGATCTTCCGCGCGTACAGCAGCGCAAAATATTGTGAGAAGCCCTCACTGATCCACTGCTCGTGGTAGTTCTCTCCCGCAACAGCCTGCCCCCAGAACTGGTGCGCCAGTTCGTGGGCGATGAAGAACTCCGGGAAGTCGTCGAAGGCCACCGGGTCGCGCGCCCAGCGGAACGGCGTGCCAGGCACGGGCTGGTGGAGGACGGCGAAGTATGCAGGGCTGTGCCCCCCAGGCAGCGGGTCCTCGACGAGCGCCAGGGTGAACGACGGATACGGCACGTCGTCCACGATGTCGGCATAGAACTCGAGGATGTCGAGGGTCGTTTGGAGCAGGTCACGCGCGCGGGCCGTTTGCCGCGGCTGGCTCCACAGCTCGACGGTTGCCGTGTCGTAGAACACGCCCGGGGCCATCCTCGACAACCGCTCGCCGGCGCCACCCGCCTCGGGTTCTGGTGTGGGCCGCGCGATCTGGCCGGTCACGACCTGCACGAACCGGCTGACGGCAATCGACAGGTACCGGGTGGGCTGCAGCGCCTGGAAGGTGAACGCGCGCCGCGACTTGCCGTCGGTCGTCACGGGCACCGGCGGTTCGGGGATGCCGCTGCCGAGGACGGTGTAGTCACTCGGGACCGTCACCCGGATCCGGGCCGTGGCAAACCCCAGGACGCTGGCCTGCGGATACCAGTAGGACCTCTGGCTGTAGACGAAACGGGGCTCGGCCTCGATCGCGGCCTCCGACAGCATCTGCTGCTGGCCGGCCGCCACGGCCTCGCGATCGGGCGCAACGGGCTGCAGACGGCCGCCGTACGAGACGCGCAGGCGGAGTCTCTGCCCTTGCCGCACCGAATCCGGCAGGTTCACGACGATGTTGTTCTGGCCGCGCACGCGCAGCGCGAGCAGTCGCCCGAACTCGTCCGACGTCACCGCCCGCAGGACCAGCGGTTCGGCCAGGCGCAGCGTCAGGGTCTGCACGGCGGGCCCGGTGATGCGCAGGTCGAGGTCGGTGCGGCCGTCGAGCCAGAGGCGCGACGGGTCGAACGAGACGTCCACGTTGTAGTGGACGACGGCGTAGTCGAGGCGATCCTCCTCGTTGTACTGGCGGGTGCCGCGGATGGCGAGGTTGCGGGCCGACGTGTACACCGAGACGTTCTTGCGGCGCTTGCGGTCGAACAGCGAGACGTCCTCGGGTTCGGAGCCGCTGCGCGCGTACGAGAGCAGGCCGTGGCGCGACAAGTCCATGTCCACGAGCAGATCCCCGATGGGCGGCACCAGGCTCCAGTTCTCGCGGCTGAGGTCGTTCAGGTCGAGGCTGTAGGACTGACCGACCTGCTCGGAGAACAGCCGCCGGGCCTTCTCGAACGCGCCGCGGTCCGGGTCGGTGGCACTGAGGGCGTCCATCGTGATGCGCTGCGCGACGTCGTTGGGGTTCACGCGCAGGAACAGGCGCGACACCTTGGATTTCAGGACCTCGTCGCCGGTCATCAGCCTGATCTGGCCCTTCTCCGATTCGGCGGGCGGTGAGAACGTCACCTCGCCGTCGCCAATCACGACAAGGGCCGTGGGAAGGCCGTGGACCTCGGCCACGTAGGCGGTCCCCGACGGCACGACGATCTCCAGGTCCTCGCCGCGGACACGAAGATCGCGCACGGCGTAGGCGCTGTCCGAGAGCGTGAGCCGCACGAGTCCGTCGACGACGCTCAGGCGGGCGGCGGCGCGGACCAGGTGCTGGATGGGCTGGGGGTCGACCGACGTGGCCGGGACGATGTCGAACCGCCACGTCGACACGCGGGCCTGGACCGCCGTCTCGATCAGCACGTCGGCGAGGATGCGGATGGCGCCGTCGCTCAGGTCCTGCCGGTCGCGCTCCCGCACCACCGCCCGGGTCGTGCTGTCACGGGCGGCCTCCGACGCAAGTGTCTCGACGTGGCTGGCGTCGGCGGCGGGAGTGAAGAGGGTGCGGACCTCGGGCAGCTCGCCCCCGGCGCCCAGGACCTGCTCCATGCGCACGAGCAGGGCGCCGACGGAGTCGGCTTGTTGCGCGGCGGCAGGCGAAACCCACAGGAGCGCCGAGACGATGAGGACCCCCGGGCGCAGTCTCATGTCGTGATGGGGCTCGATCGATTCTACCCCCCGCCCCGCGCGGACAGCCTGGTCCCGGCCGGTCCGGGGGTGGTGCGAGGGCGGCCCGACGTACGGCAACGCCAGGTCCGGCCGCCGCCCCGGTAGGGCGGGGTGTCCTCACCCCGCCGTCATCCATCCGCGTCCAAGTAACGGCACCGTCGCTTGCTTTGGGCGAAGTCGACGGGGAGACCGCGCCCTGTCAGGCGGACGGCAACGGCGGCGGCTCGTCCCCGGAGAGGTGCCGGCAGACGAGGACCGTGAGGTCGTCGAACAGCACCGTATCGTCCGTGTGGGCCTTCACGTCGTGGATCACGCGGCGAGCCACCTGTCCGGCGTGCAACCCTGCCATCTGGTCGCCGAGCTCGCGCAGGCCCTCCACTTCGAACGCGACGCCTGCGGGCGACTCGGCCTCGGTGATGCCGTCGCTGTACGCCACCAGGAGGTCACCGGGCTCGAGCGTCAGCTCCCGCTCCTCGAAGGTCGCCTTGCGCGACAGACCGAGTGCCATGCCTGTGGGATCGAGCCAGTCGAGCTGCCCCGACGCGCGCCGCAGCATCGGCGGATTCTGCCCCGCGTTGACGTACCGCACATGGCCGCTGACGGGATCGCACAGGGCGATGAACGCCGTGATGAAGCGGGAGCGTGGCGCGTGCCGCATCAACTGGTCGTTCAGGCGCATGGCAAGGACGGCGGGCGGGAGCGACTCGTCGAGCAGCGTCCGCGTCATGGCGAGGAACAACGCCATCATGAGCGCGGCCGGCGTGCCCTTGCCGGCGACGTCGCCCAGGATGACCAGGACGTGACCGTCGGACCGCGGGAGGATGTCGTAGAAATCGCCGCCGACCGTGTTGGCCGGCTGGGTCTCGCCATGGGCCTCGAACGCGCCGACCGTGAGCGTGCCGGCTGGCAGCATCGCCCGCTGGATGTCGCGCGCCACGTTCAGTTCGTGCTTGAGCGTGAGCCTGTCGGCCACCTCGAGCAGCAGGATCAGGTGGATCAGGCCGAAGGCGACGAGGAGCTTGAAGGTGCCCGTGTTCCACAGGGGCTCACCGGGGTCCGGGGTGAGCCCGTCGATGAGGCCGAAGGCGAACAGCAGCACGGCGCCCGCGTAGAGCATGCGGCGCGCCGCCGTGAGCCGCATGGCGAAGGCGAGGAAGAACCGCCTGGCGTTCCGGATGGGATGCCGCAGCAAGTCCTTCTGCGTCACCTCGGCCTGATCGGTGCCCTGGGTGAAGAAGGACACCATGTCCGGCGTCTCGCGCGTGAAGACACGCTGCAGGTCGCGCGCGGTCAGGTCCCGCGTGTACTCGTCGACGAACGCGCGGGCACGATCGCCGAGCTTCTGTTTGGCCACGATTCTGGACGTGTCGTTCGACGTTCTACCTCGACGTTCGACGTTCTGCGTTCGGCGTTCTAGACAATCCCCATCTCCCGACCCACCTTCCCGAATACGTCGAGGGCGAACTGGAGTTCCTCGCGCGTGTGGGCCGCCGACACGATGGTGCGCACGCGGGCCTTGTCGCGCGCGACGGTCGGGAACGCGATGCCCTGCGCGAAGACGCCCTCGGCGAACAGGCGATCCGAGAACTGCATGGCGCGCGCGCCGCTTCGCCGACGATCACCGGCGTGATCGGGCTCTCGCTGATGCCGGTATTGAAGCCGAGCGCCTGCAGGCCGGCCTTGAAGAACCGGGTGTTCTCCCACAGCCGATCGATGATCTCGCGGCTCCTCGAGCAGCACGTCGAGCGCCGCGAGGCAGGCTGGCCGTCACCGAGGGCGGGTGCGACGTCGAGAAGAGGAACGGACGCGCGCGGTGGTACAGGAACTCGATGAGCGTCCGGCTGCCGGCGACGTAGCCGCCGAGCGCTCCGATCGGCCTTGGACAGCGTGCCGACCTGGATGTCCACGCGGCCGTGCATGCCGAAGTGATCGACGGTGCCGCGCCCGTTGCGGCCGAACACGCCGCTGGCGTGGGCATCGTCGACCATCATGATCGCGCCGTAGTCCTCGGCGACCTCACAGAGCGCCGGCAGGGGCCCGAGGTCGCCGTCCATGCTGAAGACGCCGTCGGTGATCAGCAGCTTGCGCTGCGCCGACGGCAGCTCGCTCAGGATCTTCCGCGCGGCGTCCGACGTCCTTGTGCGGGAAGACCTTGATGTCGGCGCGGCTCAGGCGCGCAGCCGTCGATGATGCTGGCGTGGTTCAGTTCGTCGGAGACGATCACGTCGTCACGCGTGAGGATCGAGGACACCGTGCCGGCATTGGCGGTGAAGCCGCTCTGGAAGACGACCACGGCTTCGGTGTGCTTGAACTCGGCGAGCCGCCGCTCGAGTTCCATGTGCATCGCCATCGTGCCGGCGATGGTGCGCACGGCCCCCGACCCGACGCCGAACTGCTCGATGGCCTCGATGGCCTTCTGCTTGAGCTTCGGGTGCGTCGTGAGGCCGAGGTAGTTGTTCGAGGAGAGGTTGACGACGGACGCGCCGTCGTAGACCGATGTCGAGCGAGCCTCGCTCTCGAGGATCCGGAGCTTGCGGTAGAGCCCCTGGGCCTTGAGGTCCTCGAGTTGGTCGCCGAGATACGCGAGCGGATCGGTACGCATGCCGCCGCCAGTGTAGCAAGCGGCTCACGCAGGCAGGGCCGGCTGTCCCAGCTCACGCAGTAGCGCCGGCTGTCCCAGCCCGGCCGCGCGTGGGTAGGGCCGGCTGTCCCAGCCCGGCCCGCCTGCCGACCCGCCGCGCCGCGAATGCTCTGCGGACTGCCCTACGGCTGCAGGGCGGTAAAGACGTACACCCAGGGCAGCAGGGCCGCGCACACGTAGAAGGCCGTGAGGGCGGCGACGATCCGGTGGACGTGGGTGAGGTGGAGGATCATGCCGCAGCCCGCGGCGGCCAGCTTGGCCGACGCCAGGGCCGGTCCCTCGCCTATCGACAACATCAGCGAGGCCACCAGCGGGTTGCCCTCGATGTCGCGCCCGTGCAGCGTGACACCCCAGTAGGTGAACGCGGCGTCGAGCGCCTGCACGAGGAAGAAGGCGAGGATCGCCACTTCTCCCCGGGAGAGGTCTCGATGAAGGAATTTGCGGAGCAGCATCGCCATGGGTCGTCTCCGAGCCTATGGGGGGCTCCAGCCCCTGGGACTACAAGTACGATGCCGGCACCGCCAGGTCGAAAACCGCCGGGAATCCGCGAGTGTCAGACCCGGTGTGCGGACACCGCCCATGCACACGAGGCCACGAGTGTGCCATAGGCGCACACGAAGCAACTCAGCAAGTCGGTCGGCCGCGGCGCTGACATGGCAATGCAGCGCGAGACGGCCGATGCTATAGACTTCCCCCTCCAACTCGGCTTTGATGCATCCGCTTCGGGCGCGGCGGCGCCGTCATTCGGCGCGGGCGCGCGCGGTGGTCACCTGCGGCACTGACCAGGGCGGTCGCCGGGCCCTCCGAGGCCCACGGGAACGGCGCCAACAGGAGGCACACGCATGCCACTCGACACGACTCAGATTCTCGGTGCCGCGGCTGCCGCGGGAGCCAATGACTACTTCACACGCATCGCGGACATGGTCAACCTGTACAACGGGTTACCGGCAGGTGCGACAGGGCCCCGAATCGAGGCGCTCGACACGGTGATGATGATCAGCGGCGACTTCCTCACCTCAGAACGCCCGACCGCCCACGTCCAGAGCACGGCCCGGTGGACCGCACTCGCGGATCTGGCGAACCAGTGCTACGCGGAGATCCAGACGCTGGGCGCGAAGATGGTCTCCGGGCCCGCCGACTTCAAGACCATCGGGAATACCAAGCGCAGCTACTGGCTCGAGCGCCTCGACCCCCATCATCGCCCCGGGTTCGTACTGTCCCCACGCTACGCAGATTGGCTGGCCGGGGGCGTCGGGGACTTCTGGACCTACATGGGCAACAGCGGGATCAATCAGGTCGGGCAATTCGACCCCCACATGCCGACGTCGACGAAGGCCGCACTGGTGAAGTTGTTCACCGAGGACCAGAAGGGTCGGCGCGTGAAGTACAGGGCCGTGGTCAATGGGACGGGTTCCGTTCGGGATATGTGGGATCAGCCAAAGACCACCTGGGACATGCACAGCGCGTTCGGCGGCCAGCACTGGGGCATCTTCGTGCTCAGCCCGGGCGGAGAGTTGTACGTGAACTCGCACAAGGTGGGGCGCTTCCATCACTCCACGTTCCTCGGTGGGGCGCCCGCGGCCGCTGCCGGAGAACTCGTTGTCGATTTTGCCGGACACATCGTCGTCATCACCAACAAGACCGGCCACTACCTGGCCGGCGTGGAGGAGATGACGCGCCTGGTCACCATGTTGCCCATTCCGGACGAGACGCTGATCCTGCCTAATCTGATGGCCGCCATCTCCGGCCCGGTGGCCGGCCGCGTGGCCAGATTCTATCGGGTGGGAGACTTCAGGGCGCGGGGCGAGGCCGCCACTCCCCTGAGCAAGTTCACCGTCAAGCTCCGGATCCCGACGTGGGCCCGGGACGGGCATGAAATGCAGAGAATCGTCAACCTCGTTCCGTGACGTTCGGGACGCCTGCCGATGCTTGATGCCTGATGCGATGTTCGCGCGGGTTGTGGAGGCGAAGCGTGATTTTCGCGTGTCTCTGAGCCCCGAGCCCCATTCCCGACTCCCCATTCCCGACTCCCGACTCCCGACTCCCCGACTCCCCGACTCCCCGACTCCCCGACTCCCGACTCCCGACTCCCGACTTGCCCTCTATATCCCGTGCTCGACGGCGTAGCGAACCAGGTCCGCCGTCGTGCGCAGGTTCAGCTTGCGCAACAGGCGCGCGCGGTAGGTGCTGACGGTCTTCACGCTCAGCGCCAGTTCATCGGCGGCCTGCGTCACCGTGTAGCCGCCCGCCAGGAGCCGGAACACCGCCATCTCGCGATCCGACAGCTGCTCGTGCGGGTTGGGCGTCATGGCGCCGCCCACGAGCGCCGCCAGTCGCTCCGCCAGCGCGCTGGTCACGTACCGCCGGCCGGCCACGACGGTGCGGACCGCCAGCACGAGTTCCGCCGCCGCGCTCTCCTTGGTGAGATACCCGTGCGCGCCCGCCTTCAGCGCCCGCATGGCGAAGACGTCCTCGCCGTACATGCTCAGGATCAGGACGGGTAACGTGGGTCGCACGCGTTTCAGCTCACGGAGGACGTCCAGGCCGCCGCGCCCGGGCATGGCGAGGTCCAGCACGGCGACGTCCACCTCGGGACGCTGCCCCGCCTCGAGCGCCTGCGCCGAGTCGCCGGCCTCGGCCACCACCTGCATGTCGGGCTCACGCGAGAGGATCTGGACGACGCCGTGCCGGACGATGGGGTGGTCGTCGGCGATGAGCAGGCGGATCATCGCGCCTCCCGCCGCGCCACGGGCCACGGCACGCGCGCGACGAGGCGGGCGCCGTTGACCGACGGGCGGTCGGAGAGGGCGACACTCCCGCCGAAGTCGACGATCCGCTCGCGCATCCCCAGCAGCCCCAATCCGGCCGGCTTCCCACCCTTTTCGACCACTCCACGACCATCGTCATCGACCACGAGTTCGAGTCCCCCTTCGGCGAGGCGCAACGCGACGACGACGGTGCGCGCCTCGGCGTGCCGCACGACGTTTGTGAGCGCTTCCTGCAATACGCGGAACAGCGGCAGTTCGACGTCCCTCGGCACGTCGAGCGACTGATCGACGTCGACGTGGCTGACCAGGCCGGTCCTGTCGGCGAAGTCCTGCACCTGCCACTCGACGGCCGCTGCCAGCCCCAGATGGTCGAGCACCGCCGGATGCAGTTCCGAGGCGAGACGGCGCATGCGCTTGATCGCGTCCTGGACGAGCGCCGCGAGCGAGTGGATCTCCCGGCGCGCCCCGTCGACGACGGCGGGTGCGGCGCTGTCGAGGTCCTGGTAGAGCCGATCGAGCCCGAGACTCAGCACCGTGAGCGACTGGCCGAGGCGGTCGTGCACCTCGCGCGCGATGTGCGCACGTTCCTGCTCGCGCGCGTCGCGCAGCTGCGCCGACAGCGCACGCAGATTGGCCCGTGACTGCTCGAGTTCCTTCGTGTAATCCGCTAACAACGCTTCGGCGCGCATCCGCTCGGAGACGTCTCGCAGGATGACGGTGAGCGTGCGCCCGTCCGCCGTGGTCGCACGCGAGATCGAGGCTTCGATGGGGAACTCGGTACCGTCGGCCCTGACGGCCATCAGGGGGTGGAGGGCGCCCATCGCGCGCCTGGTGACGGTGGTCTCGGCAAACGACGCGACGTGCGCCCTGTGCGCAGACCTGAACCGCTCCGGCAGGAAGCGCTCGAGGTACGTGCCGATGGCCTCGTCGGCCCTCACCCCGAACATGCGCTCGGCGGCGGGGTTGAACAGCACCACGCGCTGGTCGTCGTCCACGGCGACGATCGCATCCATCGCCGAGTCGACGATGGCGGCGACGTGGGCGGCGTCGGGCCTGACAGGGAGGCCCTGCGCTGACGACTTCATGCCCGGAGCATAGACGGCCGCCTCGGTTCGTTCAACGCAACCGCCAAATCTCGGTCGCGCCGACCCTCGTCTGTGGCGTGGCTCCGGCCTCGACCAGCCACGCGCGAACCGCGTCCGCGGGTGCCGGGGACTTCCATGCATCCGCATGCAGCACCACGTGCGTCGTGCCCCGCGCGTGCAGGGCGTCGAGCGCGGCGCGCGCGGCGCCGGGGCCGGCGGTGCCAGTCGCGAGCCTGTCGGGAAGCGCTTCGAGCCGGTCCTTCAAGGCGAGGAATCCGGGCGGGACGTCGCCGCTGAATCCGTTCACCCGCTGGCGCCAGTGTCCGATCGAGAGGTACTGCCACCAGATCTCGTACGGCAGGATCCCGAACGGGAGGTCCACCAGAACCGCGTCCGCGGGCAGAGCAGCCAGCGCGCGCGCGAGCGGATGCTCGATCGGCCGGGGCGGGACCGGCTCGCTGAGCGGACGCAGCGGCGACGTGTCGATCCTGACGTTGCGGGGAATTGGCGCCGGCCAGCTCTCGGCGACGAACGCGGCGGCGAGCACCGCGCTCGCCAGCGCACCGTGACGGTAACGCGACAGCGCCGAGACGGCCAGGCCTCCGATCACGCTGAGCGCGAGCGCCGTGACCATCGCGATGCGAGGCGGCACGCGCAGGGCGTCGGCGCCGGGCACCCAGTCGAGGACGAGCGCGTACACGGACGGCCACGACCTGTCGATCCGCTCGCCGATGTGCACCACCGGGCCGAACGAGAGCCAGACCGTCAGCGCGCCCAGCGCGATCCAGAGGAAGAGGGGGCGCTGCGGGTCGTCGCGGAACACGGCCCGGGCGCGGGGCGACACGGCGAGGAGCACGCCCAGGCTCAGCGCCAGGCCCGTCAGCAGCCGCACGCCGTCGCTGATGCCGATGACGACAGGGCCGCAGGTCGAGGCGGCGCGCGCCGGTGAACAGCGCGATCGCGATGGCGACGACGTGCCCGACGAGCAACGCGGACGCCATCGCCGCCAGGACTCGCATCGGCACGGACCGCCGGGGAGCGGCCTCGTCCCAGCGTTCCCGTGTGACGAGCACGATCGCGACGACGACGAGCAGCAGCGGAACCAGTCCCGGAAACAGGTCGCCCTCGGGACGTACCAGCGTCTGCAGCCTGGCGCCCCAGAACCGCAACTGGTCGTTCGCCGTGAGCCAGCCGAAGGTGTCTGCGCTGTAGTCCACGACCACGGACACCGGGCGGGGCGGTTGGCCCAGGCGCCGCAGCTGCAGGTACGGGTACAGGAACGGCGTCGTCAGGGCGATGCCGATGACGGCGGCGACGAGCGGTCCGAGCCAGGCGCGCGCGTCACGCACGCGCCCCCGCAGCAGCACCTGGGCGACGACGTACGGCGGCAGCCACAACGCCGAGTAGATGAGGAAGTAGCCGTTGGACAGGTTCTGCGCGGCCAGCGCGATCCCCGCGAGAACGGCGTGCCGCATCCGCCCCGACTGCCACCACTCGTGCAGGCCCCACAGCACGAACGGGAACCACTGGGAGGAGAGGACCTGCAGGTGCGGCCCCTGGTTCACGCGGTAGAGCGCGAACCCGTAGAGCAGGCCGGCCACGAACCCGGCCAGGCCGCTGCGCGTGAGGCTGCGGACGAGCAGGAAGGCGCCCACCGCCGACAGCACGAACGTCGACAGGAACAGCAGGTTGTACGTCAGGACGACGTTACCCGTCAGTGCGTGGACGGGCGCCCCCTGGAGCGCCTGCGCGATCAGCAGCTCCGACTGGCCGAGGCCGTACGGTGACGGGTGGAAGATGTTGGGATGCCACCAGTCGCCGAGCGCGCCGAGGTCGCCGCCCAGCAGGCGGCCGGCCTGGTGGAAGTGCCACGCGAGAATCCAGCAGTTGAGGAGGGGATCTCCGAGGTCCCAGGGAATGTCCCGTCCGAGGCCCGTCGCCAGGGGCCACGTCCAGGCGACGGCGAGCAGGATGTAGGCCGCGGTGGCCCACCACACATCCCCTCGCGGCAGGGGGGCCGGCCACCGGCCCGGTGAGCCGGGTCTACCCACCTGTGGCGGCGCGACCGGCCAGGAACTCGCCCGTGAACGCCTCGATCTGGTCGTAGATGCGGTGCAGATCCTCGGGCGACGCGAGGAACACGACGCGGAAGGCGCCCATGGCGGGGTCCGTACCGAAGCCCGATCCGAACACCGTGAGCACGCCCGTCGCGCGCAGCAATCCGAGCACGTAGTCGGCGTCTGTCGCGCCTGGCGGCAGTTCGACCTGCGGCATCGCGTAGAACGCGCCCACCGGCCGTTCGCAGCGGATCCCCGGAATCGCGTTGAGCCGTGTCGTCGTGATCTCGGCCCGCTCGCGCAGTTGGTCGCGCAGCGTCACCTGGAAGCTGCGATCGCCACGCAGCGCGGCGGTGATCGCGTACTGCATGGGCCCGGGACTGCACAGGCGCCCGTCGGCCAGCTTGCGCAGGCCGCCGAGCAGGCCATCGAGGCGCGGCGATCGGCCGACAGCCATCCACCCCGCGCGCCAGCCCGGCGCCAGGTAGGCCTTGGAGAGCGACGAGTAGGAGATGATCGCCGCGTCTGGATCGAGGAGGCCCAGGGGCTCCACGGGGCCCGCGTACGCGAGGTCGGCGTAGACCTCGTCGGCGATGAGCAACAGGCCGTGTCGCTCCGAGAACTCGACGAGCTGCCGGCGGACGTCGGCCGGATAGACGGCGCCTGTCGGGTTGTTCGGGTCGATGACCACCAGCGCCCGCGTGCGGGGCGTGACCAGGGTGGCCAGGTGCTCCAAATCCGGGAGCCACCCGTTGGACGGATCGGTCCTGTAGTACCGCTCCTCGGCCCCGAGCTTGGCGATGACCGCCGTGTAGAGCGGGTACGTGGGCGTCGGCA
The DNA here is from genome assembly GCA_963715265.1 of uncultured Acidobacteriota bacterium. Classification (GTDB taxonomy): domain Bacteria; phylum Acidobacteriota; class Vicinamibacteria; order Vicinamibacterales; family Vicinamibacteraceae; genus Luteitalea. The sequence goes on along the minus strand of CAVQRQ010000022.1, from coordinate 46,311 downwards.
CCAGGACCTCGTCGCCGGCGTTGAGCAGCGCCGTGAGCGTCAGCTCGATGCCTTCGGAGGTGCCTGACGTCAGCAGCACCCTGTCCGGGTCGATCGACAGGCCGCGGCTCGAGAAGTCTTCTGCCACCGCCGTGCGCGCCTCGAGGATGCCGGGCGACGGCGTGTAGCCGTTGTGCCCGTCCCGCATTGCCCTGCTGACGGCCTCCACGAGGTGCGGGGGGGTGACGAACCCGAACGGAATCGGGTCGCCGATGTTCAGGTAGGCCACCTTGCGCCCCGCGGCCTCCACCTTCTTCGCCTCGACCACGATGTTGCGGATCGCATAGGTGAAGCCGCTGACCCGGTCAGCAACAGGAAGGGGCGTGGTCGTGGTCGCCATGGCCGGATTGTAGCCCTACAGGTTCGCGGTCGCGCCGTCGACAAGTCGAGACATGAACTCCGGTGAGCATAGCTCTGCAATGGATCGTGTAAGAGCTACACCCCTCGTGGTCGTTCTTACATGATTTCGCTCATCACTAGTGCTTCCAGGGATGGGATTGCCGGCTGTTTCCGAGACAGGGGCGCTGGCAAGCATCTTGATGATGAACGGGGTGGCATGAGGTCGATGTGGCGGCTCTGGCTCGTGGGTGTGTTCGCTTCGGCGCTGGTGATCGCACCGGCCCGTGGTCAGGAACCCGCGCCCCTGTTCCGCACCGGCGTGAGTCTCGTGTCGGTCAACGCCGTCGTGAAGGACCGCCGCGGCCGGCACGTCCGCAACCTGACGCGCGACGACTTCCAGATTCTCGAGAACGGCGCGGCCAGGCCGATCGTGGACTTCGGCTTCTCGGACCAGGGTCCCGTGTCGTTCGGCGTGCTGGTGGACCAGAGCGGCAGCATGAAGCTCTCCAACAACCTGGACGCCGCGCGCGAGGTCATTCGACACCTCCTCGCCTGGTTCGACGCGGGCAAGGACGAGGTCGCGCTGTTTGCGTTCGACCAGCAGTTGCACCAGGTGCAGCCGTTCACGACGAGCGTCTCCGACGTCGTCGGTTCCCTGCCGAAGCTCTCGGCCTACGGCACGACAGCGCTGTACGACGCCATCGCCGGCACGGCCGCGCACCTCGAGTCGAGGCCGACGCCGCGACGGGCCGTGGTGGTCGTGACCGACGGACTCGACACCGCGAGCAGCAAGACCGTCGCCGAGGTCTCGGCCATGGCCAGCTCGATCGACGTGCCCGTGTACGTCGTCGTCGTCATGTCGCCGCTCAATCACCCCGAGCACGGCGGCGCGACGCTGCGCAGCGACGGCGAGCCGATCACGACCCGGCTCGCGAACCTGGCGTACTGGACCGGCGGGGACATGTTGATCGCGTCCACGCCCTCCGAAACGAGCGTGATTGCCCGTCGTCTCGTGGTGGACCTGCGGCACCAGTACCAGTTGGCGTTCGAGTCCTCGACCAGCGCCGGCTGGCATCAGGTGGCCGTGCGCACCCGGAACCCCGACCTGCAGGTGCGAGCCCGCAGCGGTTATTTCGCCCAGCCGTCATCCAACGGCAATTGATTGCCCAATGTCAGACATAGCGAGGAGAGACCCCATGTTGCAGCGTTCCCTGATAGCCCTGGCCGTGAGTGCGCTGGCCGTCACCGGTAGCACGGCGTGCGCCACCAAGAAGTACGTCAACACCCGCGTAGGAGAAGTCGACGGCAAGGTGACGACCCTGTCGGGCGACGTCGAGAAGACGCAGCAGCGGCTCAACGACGTGGACCGCAAGGCCGGTGAGGCCGGCGACGCCGCTCGAGCCGCCGATGCGCGGGCCGCGGCGGCAGGCGACGCGGCCGGCGCCGCGCGTTCGGCAGCCGACTCGGCTGGCGCGCGTGCCGAAGCCCTCGACAAGGCGGGGCGCCGCCTCGTGTACGAGGTCGTCCTGAGTGAGGCAAAGAGTGGATTCACGTTCGGCAAGGCCGATCTGCCCGACGACGCGAAGGCGGCGGTGGACAAGGTGATCGCCGACCTGCAGGCCGACCCGAAGGGCGTGTTCTTCGAGATCGAGGGCCACACGGACAGCATCGGAACGCCCAAGGCCAACGAGCAGCTGGGCCTGCGACGCGCCGAAGCCGTCAAGCGCTACCTGTACGAGACGCACCAGGTGCCGCTGCACAAGATCAACGTCATCTCGTACGGCGAGGAGAAGCCGGTTTCCGACAACAAGACCAAGGCCGGCCGCGCGGAGAACCGCCGCGTCGTCCTCCGCATGCTGTCGTAAGGGAACGGCCGGGTGGGACAACCGGCCCTACGTTTGAACGTGTCGAGAACGTCCGGGGCCGGCGCAGTCCTTCCAGGGTGGCGCGACCAGTCGGCTCCGGGCCGCAGACGAACGGGCCGGTCCATCCGCAGGGGTGGGCCGGCCCGATTCGTTGTTAAGCACGTAAAATTCTGTGCCGCCGCAGGATATCTCGCGATTCCGGTGCTAGATTTCGTGCATGCCTTCCGGTGTCCGCTCGTGGGGTCCGCTCGCGCTGGCCACGGTGCTGGCCGCGTTGCTGCTGGCGCTCGGGTCGCTGCAGTGGCGCTGGCTCGGCCAGATCAGCGCCGACGAGCGCGACCGCATGCAGACCAGCCTGCGGAACCAGGTCTCGCAGTTCACGCAGGAGTTCGACCGCGAGCTGACGCGCGCGTACTTCTGGCTGCAGGCCGACCGCGGCGCGACGCCGGGCGTGACGACGACGCCCGACTCGATTGGCCACTTCCAGCGGTGGTTCAGCTCCGCGCCCCATCCGGGCCTCGTACGCCAGATTTTCGTCGTTTCGCTTCCACAGGATGATTCGGCAGGGACGCCGGAAGTGTCGGCCTACGACCGCGATGCCGAAGCGCTGGTGCCCGTGGCATCCGCGCCGCGCGAGCTGTCCGCGATCCTCACGAAGCTGACGAGCCGCCCGTCGGCGCCCGTCGAGCGCGGACCAGGCGGACTGGTGCCGCCCGTCGTCGCCGAGGGTCCGGCGCTGGTCATCGCCCGTCCGCCCGTGCCTGTCGTGAACGCCGGCGGGGCCATCGTGTTCTCGCGCGAGCGCCGGCCGTGGGACTACACGGTCGTGCTGCTCGATACGGCGTTCGTCCGCGACACGTTCCTGCCCGACCTCATCGCCCGGCACTTCGGCGAGGCACGCGCGTCGGCGTACCGCGTGTCGATCGTGGATCGCGCGAGCAGGGCCCAGGTGTTCTGCTCCGACGCCGCGGCCACCTGCGCCATCGCGGCGCCGGATGCCTCCGAAGACTTCTTCGAAGTGCGGATGCGGGAGTTCAACCGCTTCGTTGTGGTCGACGACAGGCGGGGGCAACAGGCACGCCCCGGACAGGCGCCGGGCCAGACGGGCCCGCCCGCGCCGGGGATCACCATCACGGCAGCGCCCCTCGCGACGGGCGGAGCCGCGGGCAACGGGGGGCGCGGGGCAGACGGCGACGGGCGACGACCCGAACGGCAGCCCCTGTGGCGCGCCGACTTCGCCCACCAGGCCGGTTCCCTCGAGGCCGTCGTCGCGTCGACACGGCGCCGCAACCTGTTGGTCAGTTCGAGCGTGCTGGCGCTGCTTGGCGCCAGCATCGCGATGCTGGTGGTGTCGAGCGCGCGGGCGCGCACGCTGGCCGCGCAGCAGATGGAGTTCGTGGCCGGTGTGTCGCACGAGCTGCGCACGCCGCTCGCCGTCATCCAATCGGCCGCCGAGAACCTCGCCGACGGCGTGGTGGCCGACAAGGACCAGGTGCAACGCTACGGCCAGCTGATTGCCGGCGAGGGGCGGCGTCTCACCGAGATGGTCGAGCAGGTGATGGAGTTCGCGGGATTCGAGGCCGGCCGGTCCCTCGACGTCAGGCCGGTGGTCGCCGCCGACGTCGTGCAGGCAGCCATCGAGGCCTCGGGCCCCTTGCTGGGCGAGACCGATACGCACGTCGACTTCGACACGCCTGACGCCCCGGTCCTCGTGCGCGCCAACCATGCCGCCCTGGCCCGCTCCGTGCAGAACCTGATCTCCAACGCGATCAAGTACGGCGGTGCCGACCGCTGGGTCGGCGTGCGGATCGGGCCCGCGGATGGGCGGATGGTGGCCATCAGCGTGTCGGACCACGGCAGCGGCATCCCCGAGCACGACGTGCCGCGCATCTTCGAGCCGTTCTACCGCGGGCAGCACGCCGTGGATGGGCACGTCCACGGCAGCGGCCTCGGACTCAGCCTCGTGGACCGCATCGTGCGGCAGCACGGCGGGCGCGTGCAGGTGCAGAGCAGTCCGCGCGGCACGACGTTCACGCTGCTGATCCCGTCGGCCCCCGAGGTGGCGGCGCCCGTCGTCGCCGAGGAGCCGCTGGCCTCCGTGGACGCCCGGCTCCAGCGCCGGGGCCACGCGTCGTGAACGACCCGGCGCGCATCCTGCTCGTCGAGGACGAACCCGGACTCCAGCTCACGCTCTCCGATCGCCTGCGACGCGAAGGCTACGTGGTGGACACGGCCGGCGACGGGCAGACCGGCCTCGACAGGGCGGCCACGGGGCAGTTCGACCTCGTGCTGCTCGACGTGATGCTGCCGCGCAAGAACGGCTTCGACGTGCTGCGCGACCTGCGCCAGCAGGGCGTCGAGACTCCCGTGATCATGCTCACGGCGCGCGGGCAGGTCGTGGACACTGTCGTCGGCCTCAAGCTCGGAGCCGACGACTACCTCGCCAAGCCGTTCGAGATGATGGAGCTGCTCGCGCGCATCGAGGCGCGCCTGCGGCGCCGCACCAGCCCGGCGGCGAACCCGCCCCCGGACGAGGGCTATCGCTTCGGCGACGTGCGCGTGGACTTCCGCAGCGCCGAGGTCTTCCGCGGCGACGAGCGGATCGAGCTGTCGGCACGCGAATACCAGCTCCTGCGCTACCTGATCGCACACCCCAACCAGGTCGTCTCGCGCGACCAGTTGCTGAACGAGGTGTGGGGCTACAACGCGATGCCGTCCACGCGGACGGTGGACGTGCACGTGGCCTGGCTGCGGCAGAAGATCGAGCCGAATCCCCGCCACCCCCAGCACCTGCTCACGGTGCACGGCCTCGGCTACCGCTTCGTGGGGTAGGGCGTGGTCTCCGGCCACGCGACCTGCCTACGCCGTCGCGGGCAGGCCCTTCTCCAGAATCCGCTCCATCGTGGTCGCGAACGTGTCCACCTCCTCCAGCGTGGTGTAGACGTTGGGCGTCACCCGAATCCCCTCGAACTCCTCGTGCTTGATGGGCGTGACGATGATGCGGTGCTGCGCGTAGAGGTGGGACGCGAGCCGGGCCGGGTCGAGGCCGGGCGTGCCGAGATTGCCGATCGCCCCGCCCTGGGCGGGATCGAAGCTCGTATGGATCGTGGTCTTCGGGTGATCGGCGAGTCGACGCATCCAGCGATCGCGCAGGTACCTGAGGCGGGCGATCTTCCGCTCGCCGCCGATCGTGTGGTGATACACGCGGGCCTCCGCGATGGCGTTGTGGTTGGCGGCCGGGTGCGTGCCGATCTCCTCGAACTTCCTGATGTCGCCGGCCTTGGACTCGGCAGCGGGCGTGAGCGGCCACAGGTCCGGGATGCGCTCGCGGCGGACGTAGAGGAAGCCGGTGCCGATGGGCGCGAGCAGCCACTTGTGCAGACTGGTGCCGTAGTAGTCGCATCCGAGGTCGCGGATGGCGAAGGGGAAGTGGCCGAACGCGTGCGCGCCGTCGACGATGGTCTGGATGCCCCGGGCCGTGGCCGCCCTGCAGATGTCGGCCACGGGGAAGATCTGCCCCGTGAGGTTCGTGATGTGGCAGAAGTGGAGCACCTTCGTCTTCGGGCCGAGCGCGCGCGCGAGCCGCTGCGTGAGGTCGGCCATGGACGGGGGCGGCACGGGAAAGGAGACTTTCGTGAGCGTGATGCCGTCGCGGCGCACGCGCTGCTCCCACGTGTCGAGCATGCGGCCGTAGTCCTGCGTCGTGGTGACCACCTCGTCGCCCGGCTTCAGGTCGATGCCGAGCTGCGCGATCTGGAGGGCCTCGCTGGCGTTGCGCGTGATGGCGAGTTCGTCGGGGTCGCATCCCGCGTCGGCGGCCAGTCCCTGGCGCACGCGCTCCAGGTTCGGCTCCTGTTCCTGCCACATGTTCAAGGCCGGAGCCTGGTTGGCGTGATCGAGGTACCGCTTGAAGGCCTCGTGGACCACGCGTGGACTGGGGCACACCCCACCGTTGTTCAGGTTGACGACCGTGCGGTCGAGCGTGAACCCGAGCTGGACTTCGCGCCAGAAGTCCTCGTCCGACGCGAGGTCGAGGGCCGTGCGCCCTCGCGCCTGGTCCGAGGCGCGCGCCATGAGGGAGAGTCCGTCGCTTGTGAGGGCGGCCGCGACGACCAATCCGGTCGTGCCGAGCCGTGAAAGGAACGCGCGTCGGGAGGTCATGGAGGACTCCTGAGGGGAATGTCGGAGTCTAGCACGCAGGCACGCGTCGATTTTGCAGACTATTGTCTCGGTCATGAACAACTTTATGTGTGCGTTTTCGGCTCAGATGGCTCACAAGTCTCTCAAAGTAAAGACCATCAGCGCGTGTGCGGTTCTGGCACACCTTGTGCTGCTGTCCGTGGAGTACGTGGTTTGACCCTGAACGTGAGGCCAGTGAACGAAATGAAGGACCTTTTGAAGTCGCTGCCCATCGTGGCAGCTCTGACGTTGGGCGTTGGCGCCGCCGATGCCAATGCCGCACTCATTGCCACCATCGACGGCAACGACTGCGCGGGCGTGTTCGGCCAGGGCTTTGCCGACTGCGTCATCCCCGCGCAATACGACGCCGATCAGTCCCCCATCATCATCAAGTTCGATGTCGTGGGCGGGCAGTTGTCGCAGATCACCCTGAACGACGCCCTCTTCCCGACCGTCGACGGCAGCGAGTTCGCGTTCGACCTCGCGACCAACACCTGGATGTACACGCCGGGCCCCGGAGATCCCGTCATCTCGTTCTTCGTCGCGAAGGGCGGCCCCAACTTCAACCTGTTCAGCGCGGAAGACGAGTTGTCTGACGTCTGGGCCACCCCCACCAACCCGAGCAACGGGCAGCCATTTGGGCTCTCGCACCTGAGCTTCTACGATACGGACGGCGACTTCGACGTGCCCGAACCCGCCTCCATCGCGCTGCTCGGCCTCGGCGTGCTCGTCGCCGGCTACCGCCGTCGTCGGCAGTAACCACCCGCCAGGAAACAGCACGCTCGCACGTTCGGATTCCAAGCGCCGGCCCCCTTCCCAGGGGCGTCGGCGCTTTCTTTTTGCCTGTTGTCATCTATCAGGCTGTCTTTTGCATTGCCCCAAGCAGCCTCTCGCAGCTGCGCGGGGGGACTTCCACGCGAGAAATGCCAGGATCTGTCTGATTTCCCTGTTGGCACGCCACGTGCTTTCTGAAGAGCCAACGAGTCCGGTGCGCAGCCACCCCAGCACGGCGCACCCCACGGCAGGGAGACAGAAGATGAAGAAGTTCGCACTGGCGCTCGGCGCCCTTGTCCTCGGCGCCCACACGGCCCAGGCCGCCTCCATCACCTACTTCCTCGAGGACAGCGCCGGGAGCGACCCGGTCCGCATCGGCATCACGCTGAACGATGCGGTGGAGGCTGGCAAGGTGCAGTTCACCGTCTTCGTGGCACCGAATCTGGCATTCCCCGCCATCACGGATCTGCGGGGCTTCTTCTTCAACACGGCTGACGACACGCTCGTCGGCGGGTTCTCGTTCGTGGGAGCCGACATCACGGCCTCGGCGCAGAGCGCCAACGCCCTTTCGTCAATCGGCGGCAACCCCAACGTCAACCCGCTCGAGAAGTTCGACCTCGCCGTCGAGATCGGGTCGAACGGCATCGGCGCCAACGACATCCAGTCGACGAGCTTCCTGGTGTCGCACCTCAGCGGGGGCCTGACCAACGCGTCGTTCCTGCCGGCGACCTTCGACGCCAGCGGCTTGTTCGCCGTGCGCGGCACCAGCACGGGCCTGCCGGGCAGCGCTCGCGCCGGGTCGTCCAAGATGTACTGCGCGGATGCGGCCGAGTGCGTCGACATCCCGCCGTGCCGCGTGGACTGCGATCCGCCGGATGTGCCCGAGCCGACGAGCCTGCTCCTGATGGGCATGGGGCTCTTCGGCGTCGCCGCGGCCTCGCGCCGGCGTCGCTGAAGGGCTTCGGACGCGGGACCAGTTCTTCTCTACCCGTGCGGGCGTGACCCCGGCGGCACCGTTCAGGCGTTGCCGGTGCGGACCACCGTACGGCCGGCTCCCCAGCCACACGACCCCGGGTCGTGGCCCCCAGCCACGGTCCGGGGTTGTTTTCGTTCACAGCGGCCGCGTGGCTCTGCCCTGAGCGCAGTCGAAGGGGACACGCGGCCCTACCTGATCGTCTCGATCTTCGCGAGCCGCTCGTTGCTGCCGAGGAGCGAGACGATGTCGTCCGCGAGCAGGAGCTGATCGGCTGGAGGCGACACGATCGTTTTCTCCTGGCCGTCCACCTTGCGCTTGATGGCCACCAGCGTGAGGCCATGTTTGGCGCGCAGGTCGATGCTCTTCAGAGTCTGGCCCACGAAGGGGGCCGGCACCGTCACCTCGACGAGCGAGTGATCCGTCGACAGCGCGATGTAGTCCAGCGCGTTGGGGATGACGAGGCTCCGCGCCGTGCGCTCGGCCATCTCGCGCTCGGGGAAGATCACGCGCGACACGCCGAGGCGTTCGAGGATGCGCCCGTGCAGCGGCGTGACGGCCTTGGCGATGATCTGCGGTACGCCCAGGTCCTTCACCTGCATCACGACGAGCAGGCTCGCCTCGATGTTCTCGCCGATCGAGATGACGGCGACCTCGGCGTCGTGGATGCCCGCCTGCCGCAGGGCGCGGATGTCGGTGGCGTCGATCTGGAGGGCGTTCGTCGTGAGTTCGCCAATCTCACGCACGCGATCCTCGTTGTCGTCCACCCCGATGACATCCTGTCCGAGCGACACCAGCGTGGACACGACGGCCGACCCGAACCGGCCGAGGCCGATCACTGCATAGAGACGTTTGGACATGGGGGGAACACCGAAATTTCAGAATCTCAGGAATTTCAGAAATTCATCAACAGGGTCGGGGCATCGTCGGTGTTGCCTCTGCCGAGCTCACTAACCAATCAACACCTTCCCTTCCGGATATCGCACCCGCGACAGCTCTCGTCGACGCGCGACGGCCATCAGCAGGGTCAACGGGCCGACGCGGCCCGCGAACATCATCAGCGTGATCAGCAACTGGCCGGCGATGCTGAAGTGCCCGCTCAGGCTCAGGGGGCTCGACCCCTCCCCGGTGGACATGCCGACCGTGCCGAAGGCCGAGACGACTTCGAACAGCGTCGGCAGGAGCTGCCGGCTCTCGTACGCCAGCAGGACCGCCGCCAGACCGTTGACGGCGAGGAACGCCACGAGGCAGATCAGAAACGCGCGGGCAATCTGATCCTGCGGGATGCGCCGCCGGAAGATGGTGGCCTCGGCCTCGCCACGGGCCGTCGCCCATAGCGATGCCAGCATCACGCCGACGGTGGTCACCTTGACCCCCCCTCCGGTGCTGCCGGGCGCGGCGCCGATGAACATCAGGATCACCATCACGAAGAGCGCGCTGGGGCCGCAGGCCCCGATGGCGACCGAGTTGAAGCCGGCCGTGCGCGTCACGACGGACTGGAACCACGCCGCGAGCCAGGCGTCGCCCCACGACAGCCCGCCAAGGGTCAGCGGGTTGGAGCGCTCGAGCACGTAGAAGGCGACAGTGCCGCCCACGAGCAGGACGGCTGACGCTGTGAGGGCGAGCTGCGAGTGCACCGACAGCCGCAGGGCCCGCCGCCGCAGCGAGGCGACCTCGAGGATCGTGAAGAACCCGATGCCGCCGAGCACCACGAGGACGGAGACGGTGAGCAGCACGAGCGGCTCGTCGGCCGCGCTCATCAGGTTGTCGGAGAACAGCGAGAACCCGGCGTTGTTGAAGGCCGACACCGCATGGAAGACACCGAGCCAGGCGCCGCGGGCCAGACCGTGGGTGCCCGTCCACCACGCGCCCAGGATCACGGCCCCTGTCAGTTCGATGATGGCGGTCACCTTGAACACGCCGCGAGCGAACCGCACCACCTCGCCCGGCCCGAACGCGTTGAGCCCTTCGACGAGGGTCTGCCGCTCCTGCAGCGTGATGCGCCGGCCGAGCGCGACGCCCACGAGCGTGGAGAACGTCATGTAGCCGAGCCCGCCGGTCTGGATGAGCAGCAGGACCACGACCTGGCCGAACACGGAGAGGTCGACGGGCGTGTCGAGCACGATGAGCCCGGTGACGCACACGGCCGAGGTGGCCGTGAACAGCGCCGAGTGCAGGGGCAGGCGCGACCCGGCGGCAGACGCCCACGGCAACGACAGCAGCAACGTGCCCGCGACGATGAGGCCCGCGAAACTGAGGATCAGCAACTGCGCCGGCGAGAGCGCGCGCGGACGGACGGGCTGTGCCGGGTGCTGCACGGCGCGGATCGTACACGGGTCCGCGCCATGGACGGCCGGGGCACGGGGCACGGGGCACGGGTACGGGTCGCGGGGCACGGGTATCGGGGCACGGGTATCGGGGCACGGGGCACGGGTCTCGGGGTACGGGTATCGGGGCACGGGTCACGGGTATCGGGGCACGGGGCACGGGTATCGGGGCACGGGGCGCACGGGACCGCTTGTAGCCGTCGGACTTGTCCGACGGTCAGTGATGCTTCGCTGTCGCCGACGGCCGGCTGGGACAGCCGGCCCTACCTGCCCCCGGTCCTCGATTAGGGAGGGACGGCCGTCCCGGCCGTCCATGGCCGCGGCATTCGCGGTCTACGTTCGGTCCATGGCCGCGGCATTCGCTTCGCTGTCGCCGACGGCCGGCTGGGACAGCCGGCCCTACCTGACCCCGGTCCTCGATTAGGGAGGGACGGCCGTCCCGGCCGTCCATGGCCGCGGCCCATTCGGCCGTTCCTCACGTTCGGCGTTCATGGTGGTAGTCTTTGGCCTTGTAGCAGTCCCGCTCACCCAACAGCGAGGTACTCGTGCCCGATCACACGCGTTCACGCACTACCGGTGGGGACCTTCCCCCCTCCGCGATGGCGGAGGCGTCGGCGTCCGGTCCCAACTTCTCGAGGCGCACGTTCCTCAAGTCCGTCGGCGTCACCCCCGTCGTGGCAGCCGCCATCGCGCCCGAGACAGCCGAGGCCCAGACCGCAGCGGTCGTGGGCCCCGACGCGGCCCCCCTCACCCTCACCATCAACGGCCAGAAGAAGACGGTGACCGTCGAGCCGCGCACGACGCTGCTCGACGCCATGCGCCAGCAGCTCGACCTCACGGGCGCCAAGCGCGTCTGCGACCGCGGCTCCTGCGGCGCCTGCACCGTGCTCATCGACGAGCGCACGGCGTACGCGTGCTCGATGCTCGCGGTCGACGCCGAGGGCGCCGACATCCGGACCGTCGAGGGGCTCACCCAGGGCACCGTGCTGCACCCGGTGCAGCAGGCCATCTTCGAGAAGGACGGCACGATGTGCGGCTTCTGCACGCCGGGCTTCGTGATGTCCACGGTGGCCCTGCTGGAGAAGACGCCCAACCCCACGCCCGACCAGGCGAAGAAGGCCCTCGACGGCAACATCTGCCGCTGCGGCACCTACGTGCGACTGCTCGAAGCCGCGCTGTCGGTGAAGGGAGGGGCCCGTGGCTGACGAACCGATGCTGTCAACGGTAGGACCGGCTGTCCCAGCCCGGCCTCCGGGTACCGAAGAGATCACGGGCGAGGCGCAGGTTCCGGAGGTCAACCTCCCGGCGACCGCCACCAACTCGCCCTACGCCTGGCCCGCCCAGCGCCGCCTGCTCAGCACGCGGGTCAACCGCATCGACGGCCCGGCCAAGGTCGCGGGGCGCGCGAAGTACTCCTACGACATCAAGCGGCCCGGGATGCTGTACGCGCGCATCCTGCGGTCGCCGCATCCGCACGCCCGCGTGACGTCCATCGACCTCGCGCCCGCGCTGAAGATGCCAGGCGTGAAGGCCGCCGTCACGATCGCCAAACCCGGCGGCAAGGTGATGTACGTGGGCGACGAGGTGGCGGCCATCGCGGCGGTCACCGAGGACCAGGCCCGCGACGCCGCCCGCGCCATCAGGGTCGAGTACGAGGTGCTGCCGTTCCTGGCCTCCATCGACCAGGCGCTGCGGCCCGAGGCGCCGTCCGTCTTCGAGGGCGGCAACGTCAAGGCGTCCCAGACCGAAGAAGAAGGCAACCTCCAGGCCGGCTTCGCCTCCGCCGCGCACGTCGTCGAGCAGAGCTACAACACGCAGGTGCAGACGCACGTCTCGCTCGAGACGCACGGCTGCGTGTGCGAGTGGGAGGGCGACAAGCTCACGGCGTGGGTCAGCACGCAGGCCGTCCACGGCACCCGCGAGGGGTTTGCCACGAGCCTCGGCGTCCCGCAGGCCAACGTGCGCGTGATCACCCAGCACATGGGCGGTGGGTTCGGCAGCAAGTTCGGCCCCGACGTCCAGGGCATCGCGTGCGCGCGCCTCGCGAAGGAGGCGAAGGCGCCCGTGCAGTTGATGCTCGACAGGCGCGAGGAGCACCTCGCCGCGGGCAACCGCCCGTCGGCCTACGCGAAGATCAAGGCCGGTGTCTCCGCCGACGGCATGCTGACGGCCTTCGACGCCGAGTCATGGGGCACGGGTGGCGCGGGCGCGTCCTCGGGCTTCCCACTGCCGTACATCTACACGTTCCCGAACCGGCGGCGCGTCCACAAGGACGTCTACATCAACGCCGGCCAGCAGCGCGCGATGCGGGCCCCGGGCCATCCGCAGGGGTGCTTCATCACCGAGATGCTGATGGACGAACTGGCCGACCGCGTGAAGATGGACCCGGTCGAGTTCCGCATCCGCAACCTGCCGCCGCAGGCGCCCAACGCCATGTGGCGCGAGTACTTCAAGGTCGGCGCGTCGAAGTTCGGGTGGGACAAGCGGCACCCGACCGGTGACCCGACCCCGGGCCCCATCAAGCGCGGCATGGGCTGCGCGGCCAACCGCTGGGGCGGGGGCGGACGCGGCACCCAGGCGCAGTGCGAGATCCTGCCCGACGGCGGGGTCGTCGTGCGCTGCGGCACCCAGGACCTCGGCGTCGGCACGCGCACGCTCATCGCCGTCATCGCCGCCGAGACGCTCGGCCTGCAGGTCAAGGACATCAAGGTCGAGATCGGCGACAGCAACTACCCGTTCAGCGGCGGCAGCGGCGGGTCGACGACGGCGCCGGCCGTGTCGCCGGCGATCCGGGTGACCGTCGAGCAAGGCGCTGCAGGAGCTCGCCACGCGCGTGGCGCCGGCCATCGGCGTCCCCGCGGATCAGATCGTCGCCAGCGGCGGGCGGGTGCACGCGAAGGGCACGCCGGGCAAGGGCCTGTCGTGGGCCGACGCCTGCAAGCGGCTCCAGACGACGCCCGTGTCCGTCAACGCGGGGTGGGAGCCCGGGTTGTCGGCGAGCGGGTCGAGCGGCGTGCAGTTTGCCGAGGTGTCCGTGGACGTCGAGACGGGCGTGACGAAGGTCGACCGCATCCTCTGCGTGCAGGACTGCGGCCTCATCGTCAACCAGCTCACGGCCGAGAGCCAGTGCATCGGCGGGATGACCATGGGTGTCGGCTTCGCCCTCTACGAGGACCGCATCCTCGATCGGAACACGGCGGCGCAGGTGAACCCGAACATGGAGTGGTACCTCGTGCCCGGGATGAGCGACATCCCGAAGATCGACATCATGCTGATGAACCAGCCCGAACGCGGGGTGATCGGCATCGGCGAGCCGCCGACGATCTCCACGGCGGCGGCCATCGCCAACGCCGTCGCCAACGCGATTGGCGTGCGCGTGCGCAGCATCCCGCTGACGCCGCAGAAGGTACTCACCGCCCTCGAGGGCGAACGCGCAGGAGGCACACTGTGAAGCCGTTCGCATACGTCAAGGCTGCCAACGAGCAGCAGGCGCTGGCGGCCCTCGGGCGCGAGCGCGGGAAGGTGTTGCCGCTGGCCGGCGGCATGGACCTCGTGTCGATGCTGAAGGACCGCATCGCGACGCCTGACCGCCTCGTGAACGTCAAGGGCCTCGACGGCACGATCGCCGCGACGCCCGATGGCGGACTGCGCATCGGCGCGGCCGTGCGGCTCGTCGACCTGATGGCGCACGCCACGGTCACCGGACAGTACAAGGCGCTGGCCGAAGCGGCGGCCGAAGCCGGTACGCCGCAGATCCGCAACCTCGGGACCGTCGGCGGCAACCTGATGCAGCGCCCGCGGTGCTGGTACTTCCGGAACGAGGAGTTCCCGTGCCTCAAGAAGGGCGGCGCGCGGTGCTACTCGGTGGACGGCGAGAACCAGTTCCACGCGATCCTCGGCGGCGGCCCGTGCCACATCGTGCACCCGTCGAGCCTCGCGGTGCCGCTGGTCGCGTTCGGCGCCAGGCTGCGCATCGCCGGTCCGCGCGGCGAACGGGAGGTGCTGGCCGAGGAGTTCTACGAACTGCCGGAGCGCAATCTCTACGGCGAGACGGCGCTGCGTCCCGATGAACTGCTCACGCACGTGATCGTGCCGTCGGCAAAGGCGATGAAGAGCGCGACCTACGAGGTGCGGTTCCGCAGCTCGCACGACTGGCCGATCGCGTTCGCGTCCGTGGCGCTCCAGATGCAGGGCACCACGGTGACCGACGCGCGGGTCGTGCTCGGGGCCGTCGCGCCGATCCCGTGGCGGTCGCCCGAGGCCGAGGGCGCGCTGAAGGGGCAGGCCATCACGGAAGCCACGGCGCTCAAGGCCGCCGAGGCGGCCCTGGCCGGCGCCACGCCCATGTCCGACAACGCATACAAGGTGCAGGTGGCCAGGACGGCGGTGAAGCGCGCCATCCTGCACGCCGCCGGCGTCACGGCCTGAGAGGTGCCTCGTGGCTGATCATCCCGTACCCGCATCACGACTGGTAACACCCGAGGCGCACTGCGCCCACCTGCGCCACAAGGGCATGTACGTGCTCTCCACCCCGGACCCCGGTGAGCTGAACCACGCCGGGCAGTGGGACGCGACCGCCTACTGGTGCACGCACACCCAGAAGGCCATGGGACCCGACGGCAGCCCCGCCAACGCCGCCTGCTGCGTGTCGGGCAACGGCCGCGGCTGCTGTCATTGAGGTAGGGCGCGGTCTCCCCACCGCGCCGTTCATGCAGGTAGGGCGCGGTCTCCGACCGCGCCGCTCGTGCAGGTAGGGCGCGGTCTCCGACCGCGCCGCTATGATCTTTGAGGGCCACGTCCCGCGTAGCGGCGCCTCTGTAGCGCTTTGTGGTGGCCCATCCTGCATTCCGGCCTGCTGTCCTGCATTGCCGTCTGTGCCATCCTTCATCGTGATTCCTGCGTTGCCGGGCAGTTCGACAGAGAAGTGGGCGTGGGCAGCGTTCATCGCCGTCTGCTTCCTGTGGGGTACGACCTACATGGGCATCAAGGTCGCCCTCGAGACCGTACCGCCCTTCCTGCTCGGCGGCATGCGCTTCACCCTGGCGGGCACGGTGCTGGCCGTGGCGCTCCGCGCGCTCGGCCACTCCTGGCCCGACTGGCGTCGTACCCCGACGTTTCTCGTCATCGGCATCACCATGCTCGGCTTCGGCAATGGCGGTGTCGTCTGGGCCGAGCAGTTCATGGCCAGCGGCCTGGTGGCCGTGCTGGTTGCGTCCACGCCGTTCTGGATGGTGGGGATCGAGGCCCTGGCTGGCGGCGAACGGCTGACCCGCCGCACCCTCACCGGGCTCATCGTCGGTTTCTCGGGCATCCTGCTGCTGGTCTGGCCCGACCTCCGGCTGGCGCTCTCGGCGACCTCGGGCTGGACGTGGGTTGGCGGGCTCGTCTCCACGCAGCTGGCCTGCATCGGGTGGGCCATCGGGTCCACGGTCGCCAAGACGCGGCTGCGCGACACCGACCCGCTGGTGGCCGCGGCATTCCAGATGCTGGCCGGAGGGCTCGTGATGCTGCTCGCCGGAGCCGTGCTCGGCGAATTCGGTCGGCTCGCGTGGTCACCGCGCAGCGCCGTGGCAATCGTCTACCTCTTCTTTGCCGGGAGCCTGATCGGCTTCGTGGCCTACACGTACGCGCTCCGCCACCTGCCGATGTCGGTCGTCTCGCTCTACCCGTACGTCAATCCGGTCGTCGCGGTCCTGCTCGGCACCTGGCTGCTCCGCGAACCGCTCACATGGCGCATCGCCGCGGCCATCGCGATCATCCTGACGGGGTCGGCAGTCGTGTCTGTCGGGAGGAGCAGGGCCCTGCGGGATGCAGAGACAAGAGTGCTGCGCAGGCCGAGTGGGGTGGGGGCCGTGCAGCTTTGACAATGTAGCCACGTGACGCTACATTGACGGAACATGAAAACGGTTGGCGTGCGTGAACTCAAGAATCGATTGAGCGAGTACATCCGCCAGGTTCGCGCCGGCGAGGCTGTTCTGGTCACCGATCGCGGCCAGGTCGTGGCGGAACTCGCGGCCCCGGGTCAGGGCTCGCGCGATGCGTCCGTCCCGCCGGGTCTGCTCGCCCTGGCGCGCCGCAACCTCGTCGTGATCGGCGCCACGAGCGACAGCGACCTCTACCCCGAGCTCAGTCGCACGCGTCGGCCGCGGTACACCTCTGCGCAACTGCTCGAGCTGGAGCGTGGGCCGGCGTGAGTCTGTATGTGGAGTCGAGCGCCGTGCTCGCCTGGCTGCTCGATGAGGATGCCGGGGGGTTCGTGCGCCAGACGTTGGCCGACACACGGGTCGTCCTCACGTCTGACCTGACCCTGATTGAATGCGATCGGGCGCTCCACCGCGCCGCGACCCTCGGAGACCTGACGGAAGCGGAGGCGGCCGATCGG
The DNA here is from genome assembly GCA_963715265.1 of uncultured Acidobacteriota bacterium. Classification (GTDB taxonomy): domain Bacteria; phylum Acidobacteriota; class Vicinamibacteria; order Vicinamibacterales; family Vicinamibacteraceae; genus Luteitalea. The sequence continues at coordinate 29,433 of CAVQRQ010000022.1, read as the reverse complement.
CGCGCCTACCTGGCCGCGGCCGCCGCGCACTGGCACGTGCTGGTGATGGGGCCAGAGATCGTCGAGCGTGCGAGGCAACCCTTTCCGGGCGCCCCTATTCGTTCGCTGGCTGCGATCCATGTCGCGTCGGCGCTCGTCGCGCGGGCGGCAGTCCCTGGCGTCGCACTCCTGAGCCTCGATCAGCGGATACGAGGCGTGGCGCGACTCGTCGGCCTCATGCTGCTTCCGATCCACGACATCGGAGGAGGATGACGGTCTGCTCCGAACCTATTCTTCACCTTGAATTTGCAGGGCTTTGCCTGCATCCTTGTTGAATCCAGATATGTCTGGCGAACGCGCAGGTGGAGCGGAGCCTGTCTGCACTCCCTGCCCCGGACTTCGTACCGACTTCGCCCGTGAGGTTCCCATGACCCGCTCTACCCTGACGCTCGCCCTGTTCCTGGCCGCCGCACCGGCGCTGGCCGCCGACTCGCTCACCACGCGCGCGACCCCGACGGCGGTGCCAACGGTCACCGGCACCTACGTCGAGGCCCGCACCGCCGAGGTCTTCACGGGCGGCTGCATCATGAACAGCGAGGCCGAGACGATGGGGCGGCAGGCGGTGCTGGCCTGGCGCGTCGATCGCGGCCAGGTGGGTGGCGTCTCGATCGACGGCCTGTCGGTGGTGGCAGCGCTCTCGGGCACGCACAACCTCGGCATGCGCGAGATGGGCGGCGAGGCGCCGACGCTCGTGAAGACGCTCCTGTACGTGGACGACAGGGCGACGGCGGCCCAGCGCGACGCGCTCGTCTCCATGGCCAGGACGGCCATCGGCGACCTCGCCTTCCGCATCGTGGACGTGCAGGCGGTGCCCATCGCCTTCGAGAGCACGCACCACGCGGCGTCCGTGCTCGCCGGCGACGCGCAGCTGCAGGTCGAAGCGCACATCCACCACGACCCGTCGTGCGGCGCGATGCAGTGGTTCCACCCGCTGTCGCGCGGGGCCGAGGCCGAGGTCGGGCTGACCCGTAACCAGACGTTCACGGGACAGGCGCTCGGTACGCGCTGGCAGCAGATCGACAAGCGGTCGGCGTTTGTCGGCACGTTTGCGTTCTGAGAGGGGGCGGGAGTCGGGAGTCGGGAGTCGGGAGTCGGGGAGTCGGGGAGTCGGGAGTCGGGAGTGGGGAGTCGGCTGCCAACCCGCGGCCCGTGACCCGCAACCCGTGCCCTGCGTGTAGCGTGTAGCCTGTAGGCCGTGGAGCTGAGCGGCAGGGTGGTGCTCATCACGGGCGGCGCGCGGATGGGCGCGTCGCTCGCGCGGGCGTGCGCGGCGCGGGGCGCTGACGTCGCCCTGTCCCACTCGCTGTCGGGATCGGTGATCGCGGGGATTGTCGAGGACGTCCGGGGCGCTGGCCGTCGGGCGACGGCGCTGCCGGCTGACCTGCGCGACCCGGCCGCCTGCCAGTCACTCGTCGACGACGTGGTGCGATGGGCGGGGCGGCTCGACGTGCTCGTCTGCCTCGCATCCGTGTACGAGCGGGTGGCGATCGACGACCTCACGCCAGACACCTGGCGTCAGCAACTCGCCGTCGATCTCGACGCCTCGTTCCACTGCGCGCGTGCCGCGGCCGCCCACATGCGCGCGCAGGGCGCCGGCCACATCGTCCTCTGCAGCGACTGGGTCGCGGCGAGCGGACGTCCGCGCTATACCGGGTACGTCCCCTACTACGTGGCCAAGGCCGGTGTGGTCGCCCTGACCGAGGCCCTCGCGCTCGAACTCGCGCCCGACCGTATCCAGGTCAACGCCGTCGCTCCCGGCCCCATCCTCCCCGCGGCCGGCTCGACGCCGGAGATGCAGGACGCGGTGATACAGGCCACGCCCCTCAGCCGCTGGGGTGGCCCCGACGTCCTGACCCACGCCGTCATGGGCCTGCTCGACCAGGACTGGGTGACGGGGCAGGTCGTCCGCGTCGATGGCGGACGGCACTTGATGTGACAGGAAGGCAGGAGGCAGGAGGCAGGAGTTCGACTGACGGCGTCAGCACTTCGAAGCCCTGAACTTGTCGATGAAGTTGCCTGCTGCTCGCAGCCGCTTGACGCGGGAACGCGCAATTGACACGAAGTTCGTGCGACACCAGAATCGTGTCATGCGCAGTCTCAAGAACGTCACGATTACGCTTGACGAGACGGTCGCACATTGGGCACGCCTGGAGGCCGCTCGCGAGAACACCAGCGTCTCGCGGTTCGTGGGCGACATGCTTGCCGCTCGGATGCGCGGCAGTCAGGCGTATGACGTCGCGATGGAACGCTACCTCTCGGTGACTCCCCGTGCCATCAGCAACGGCCGCTCCTGTTCCACGCGAGACGACCTCCACGACCGCGCCGGTCTTCGTTGACAGCAACGTCCTCGTGTACGCGCGCGATAGCGCGGACACGGTCAAGCAGGCGCAGGCGGCGCAGTGGATGGACGTCCTGTGGCGTTCGCGGCGGGCCGGGTCAGCGGCCAGGTCCTGTCGGAGTTCTACGTCAACGTCACGCAGAAGCTGAAACCGGGCCTCGATCGGCACGTCGCCCGTGGCGACGTCGCGGCGCTCACGGAATGGCAGCCAGTCGCGATTGACCACCACGTGTTCGAGCACGCGTGGCACATTCAGGATCGCTACGGTCTCAGTTTCTGGGACGCGCTGATCGTCGGGGCCGCGCGCGTCAGTGGATGCCCGTATCTCCTGACCGAGGAATTTCAGGACGGGCAGGAACTCGCCGGCGTCCGGGTCATCTCGCCATTCCTGCATCGCCCCGACGAATTCGCGTGAGGTGCAGTCCGAGGGTCAGCACGCCGAGGCACTGACCCTGCGGATGAAATTCTGCAATTCCTGAAATTCTGCAATTCCCGAGCGCTGCCCTACGCGCCTGGCAGCGCGTCGACGAACTCGGCCATCCGCTTCCGCGTCGCCTCGTCGGGCAGCGATCCCCGCCCGCCGCCGAGGTTGTCGACCATGTTCGTGGCGCGGCTGGTCGCCGGCGTGACGACGGTGACGGCCGGGTGGGCGACGACGTACTTGAGGAAGAACTGGGCCCAGGTGGCGACCTCGAACGGCTTGGCCCAGTCGGGCACCGGGCGGTCGCCGACGCGCTTGAACAGCCGCGTGCGGCCGAACGGCACGTACACCAGCACGCCGATCTTGCGCTCCTGCGCCAGCGGCAGGATGGTCGTCTCGACGTCGCGGTTGTCGATGGCGTAGTCCACGCCGATGAAGTCGAGCGGCTCGTTGCGCATCGCCGCCTGCAGGTCGGCGTACTGGCCCTTGCTGGTGCTGGTGACGCCGATGTAGCGGACGCGACCCGACTTCTTCAGCTCCTTGAGGATGCCGAGCTGCGTCGGGACGTCGCCCAGGTTGTGGACCTGGATCAGGTCGACCTTGGCCTTCTTCAGCTTGGTGAACGACGCCTCGATCTGGGCCTTCGCGGCCACCGGGTCGGCCGGGCCGCCGCCGCGCGGCGCCACGTTGACCTTGGTGGCCCAGAAGATCTTCTCGGTGATGCCGAGCTCCGCGGCCAGGCGGCCCGCCACCTCCTCGGAAGCGCCGTAGCTCGGCGCCGTGTCGAACACCGTCCCGCCGCCGTCGATCAGCGCCTTGAGCACCTCACGGAGGGCCGTCACGTCCTCGCTGCGGGCGACCTGAGAGAACGTCGCCGAACTGCCCAGTCCGATCACGGGGAGCCTCTCGCCCGAGGACGGGATGGCCCGCGTGATGAGGGGTTGCTGGGCGTGGAGCAGTGTCCGGTCGAGGGTCAGGGCGGCACCGGCCCCGACAGTCAGGTTCAGCCATTCGCGTCGAGTGAGCATCGTTGGGAATCCTCCAAGGCGTTCCGACGACGGAGGGAGGGCGAACGTTGCAGGGGTAGACTGAGCGGGAGCGTCAGCCGCGCCAGGCGCGGCCCGCTCGCCCTTCGGTGGAGGTACGGATGGACCAGCCCCTGCGGTACGTCTTCATGGCCAGCGGCGAGATCCACGCGCAGCAGGTCCGCGCGTTCCTCGAGGCCGCCGGCATTCCCACCGCCGAGCGCGGCGAGTCACTGCGCAACACGCACGGCCTGACGATCGATGGCCCGGGCAGCGTGGAGATCTGCGTCGCGGACGCCGACGCGGATCGCGCCCGCCAGTTGCTGGAGTCGGCCGAGGACGGCGCGTTCCGGCTCGGCGACGATGCGGTGACGACGCCGGCCGATGCCGTGGACGGCGGCTTGCCCCAGGATCCGGATCGGTGAGGTCCTGTTCGGCCGACCGGCCCCCTGTCGCGCCCTCGATCGACGGCGCGATGCCCCGGCTCCGCACCCGCAACGGCCGCGCGGGCTGGCGTGCTGGCCTGTGCGGGGTCGTGATGATCGCCGGATCCGGGACGGCAATTGTCGCCGGGCAACCCGCGGCCCTCCAGCCCGGGCGCGACGTCGTCGTCCGCGAACTCGCGGCGGGGAAAGTGCTCGTCGCGGCGCGCAATCTGCCCGACCCGAACTTCACCGAGACCGTCGTGCTCCTCATCGAGTACTCGAAGGACGGGGCGGCAGGACTGGTCCTCAACCGGCCGTCAGGGGTGCCGCTGTCGCGCGCGCTGCCTGGTGTCGGGGATGGGGGCGCCAGCGCGACGGCCTTCATCGGCGGGCCCGTGTCGCCGGAGGCCGTGATCGCCCTCTCCCGGGCGGCGTGCGACGCCTGCCAATCCGTCGGCCGCGACGTGTATCTCGTGAACACGTCCGAGGCGCTGAAGACGCTCCTCGCCGGAGGAGCCGACGCGCGCCGACTGCGCGTCTACGCAGGCTACGCGGGTTGGGGCCCCGGGCAGCTGGAGGCCGAGACCCGGCAGGGCGCATGGCGCGTGCACGAAGCGGACGCTCCCGTCGTGTTCGATCCGGACCCGGAGTCGTTGTGGCGGCGGATGTTCAAGCGGACCGAAGCCGTGCTGGCGCGCCTGCTCCCGGGCGCGGAGAGGCCGGGCTACTCCGACGCCTGTTCGAGGATCCGGTGCAGCACCGCGTCGGTATTCGTCAGCGGAAGGTTGCTGATGTAGAAGTGCCGCACCCCGGCTGACCGCAGGATCCGGATCGTGCGGGCGCAGACGGTCTCGGCCGAGGCCCCCGCGCCGAACTCGTCCACGAGCGCCTCCACGGGCACGGGCATGAACTCGGCCAGCATGTCGAGCGTCCGCCGGCGCGCGCTGCGGTAGAAGAACACCCCGAAGACGCCTGGCAGCGTCACGCCGCGCCGCGCCGCCGCGTTCAGGAACCGCTCGACGTCGTGCACCTCGTGGTGCGACGCCACCTGCGTGAGGTAGTACTCGCCCGTGAAGTGCGGGTCCAGCAGGAAGTCGACCTGGCGCTCGGGATCGCGATGCGGGTTCGCCCAGCCTCCGAGGCGCAGCGAGGGCTGGCGCGCCCGGATGGCGGCCCGCAGTTCCCACGCGTGCTCGACGCAGCGCGGCGTGCCGATCGACTTGTCGCCGCCGAGCACGACGAGCGACGGGAAGCCGTGCAGATGAGCCCGATCCGCGTACGACAGGCAGTACTCGAGCGAGTGCTTCGACGTGAGGAACGGCACGACATGGTCGCGCGGCACGTCGTCGCCGAGGTTGAGCACGAGATGGCGCAGGTTGTCCTCCTCGTGCGCGCCGACGGCGCTGTCGGTGAGGCACACGTGGTGCCCGTGCCGCACGAGCCGGCGCACGGCGTGGTACGTGTCGATCCAGGCGTCGATGCCGGCCGAGGCGCTGAGTTCGGCGCGCGGCGGCCTGAGCTCGACGGCGTAGACGGAGGACGAGCCGTGAATGGCGTCGATGAAGGAAGGCACTGGGAGGCGGGCGCCTCGACGAGGCGCCCTTACCTTACTCGACTTTCTGGCGCTTGATCTTGTACCCGGCGGGCACCGTGAAGACGTCGTCGGCAATCGGGTCGTCCGAGACGCTCTTCACGGTGCTGAAGATTTCACCGCCGCCCATCTTGGCGAAGACCGCCGCCATGGGGCCATCGCCCGACAGCTTGATCGTCTGGCGCGACTCGAGCGGAATGCCCTTTTCCGCCATGGTCCTGTAGAGCGTCATCATGCCCTTGGCGTTGCCCGGCTGGGCCTTGGCGGCACGCGGGTCTCCGAAGAAGAAGCCCTTGTCCGCTGCCGCCGTGTAGAAGTTCGCGTAGTCCTGCGCCCCGGGCGCGGCCTTCGAGAGGAACGCGGGGCCCGAGATGCTCACGGTCATCGCGAGGCCGGCCTGTCCGCCCATGGTGGACTTGACCGCCACGGTCATGTCGTAGCCGTCGGCCTTGAAGCCGGCGACGTCCTTCGACTGGTCGTTCGGCGTGATCTGGACGTCCACGCCGCTGGCCGCGATGCCGGCTGTCTGCATCGTCTTGGCCAGGTCGCCGATGTTCCAGATCTCCGCTTCCTTGTTCTTGTGATTGATGCTGATCAGCTCGCCGGCGTCCACGTCCATGATCGTGGAGAGCTCGTTGCCCCCCATCGTCTGGTCCGTGCGCATCTTGTTGCCCTTGATGTAGGTGACCGTCTCGCCCGACGGGCTGCGGCCCATCATCTTGCCGCTCATCTGCGCGACCAACTTGACGTCGGCCGAGGCAGCCGTCGCCCACGCCATCAGGCCGATCGCGGCCACCGCTGTACGAAAATGCATCGAATGTCTCCTCTGTCGGATCGACAGGGCGGCGCACGGCCAACCCGGCCTCCCGGTTTCGGTTCGCGGGTGTCGCCCAGGCGATTCAGACCGGACGTCACAGAGGGGCGCCCGTGCCCAGGGCGTATCAGGAAGGCGTCCCTGCCCCGGGCGAAGTATAGAATACGGGGTCTCCCCCACCGGACTCCCTGACATGAGCGATATCACGTTCCTCGGGGCCGCGCGAACGGTCACCGGCTCCCGCCACCTGCTGCATACGACGAGCGGACACCGTGTTCTGGTCGACTGCGGCATGTTCCAGGGGCTCAAGGCCCTCCGCGAGCGCAACTGGCACGAGCTGGGCGTATCGGCGCGCGACCTGGACGCCGTCGTCCTGACGCACGCCCACCTCGACCACTGCGGCTGGCTGCCCAAGCTCGTGGCCTCGGGCTACAGGGGACGCATCTTCTGCACGCAGGGCACCCGCGACCTCTGCACGCTGGTGCTGCCCGACGCCGGACGCATCCAGGAAGAAGACGCGCGCCAGGCCAACAGGCACGGCTACTCCAAGCACCACCCGGCGCTGCCACTCTTCACCGAAGACGACGCCAGGCGAGCGTTGACGCAGCTGCAGCCGGTCTCGTTCGGCGTGCCCGTGCCCGTCGCCCCGGGCGTGACGATCGAGTTCATCGGCGCCGGACACCTGCTCGGATCGGCGTTCGTCCGGATGACCCTGGAGGACGAACCCCGGATCATCCTGTTTGGCGGGGATCTGGGCCGCTACAACAGGCCCGTGCTGCCCGACCCCTCTCCGGTGGCCGAGGCCGACGTCCTGCTGCTCGAGTCCACGTACGGCAACCGCACGCACGGCGAGGACGACAGCGGCGCCGGGCTCGAGGCGGTGATCAACGAGACCATCAGCAAGCGGGGCCGGGTCGTGATCCCGTCGTTTGCCATCGGCCGCGTCGAGGAGGTGCTGTACTGGCTGGAGCGCCTCGAGAAGGAAGGGCGGATTCCGGCGGTGCCCGTGTGGGTGGACAGCCCGATGGCCGCGCAGGCCCTCGCCTTCTACGCGGCGCGCCCGCACGAGCTCGACCCCGACATGCAGGAGTCGCCGCACGAGCCGATGTTCGACGTGCGCCGGCTGCAGGTCGTCAAGGACACCGAGGAGTCCAAGGCGCTCACGCGCTCGACGACGCCGGGCATCATCATCTCGGCCAGCGGCATGGCGACGGGCGGACGCGTGCTGCACCACCTGAAGCAGCTGCTGCCCGACCCCAAGAACGCGGTGCTGTTCGTCGGCTACCAGGCAGCCGGCACGCGCGGCCGTTCGCTCGTGGACGGCGCGTCCACGGTGAAGATCCACGGCGAGGTCATCCCCGTCGCGGCGCGCATTGCGAAGAACGATCAGATGTCGGCGCACGCTGACAGCAACGAAATCATGCGGTGGCTCGGCGGCTTCACACGTCCCCCCTCGCGGACGTTCCTGGTCCATGGCGAGGAGGACGCGATGTCGGTGCTCGCGACGAGGATCAACAAGGAGCTCGACTGGCCCGTGTACATCCCCGACCACCGAGAACGCGTGGCCCTCGGCAAGGCGGCGGCGTCATGAGCGAGCAGCGGTACCTGCTGGAGCGCGTCGGGCCGGCGGCCGTCGTGCAACTCTACGCCGACGCGTTCCACACGCTGTCGCCGCGCGACAGGCGGCTGGCCTGGCACCTCTACGAGGCCGCGCTCGCCGGACGCGACATCTACTACGACCAGCGCTACGAGCACGCGCTCGCGATGCGCGATGCGATCGAGGCCCTGTTCCAGGCGCGCGCGTCCCTCGAACCGGCGACCGCCGACGCGATCGCCCGGTACACGAAGCTGTTCTGGATCAACTCGGGCCCGTACGAGCACATCACCTCGCGGAAGTTCGTCCTCGAGCTGACGCGTGAGCAGTTGCTTACGGCGCTGCGAACCGTCATGCAGTCGGGGCCGCGCTCGCTTGCCCCGGGCACAGTCGAGGGGGAGAGCGAGCCCTACCGGCCGCTTGCGTCGCCGGAGGCATTCGTCGAGGCGCACGCTCGCGATTTCCTCGACGAGTCGTACAGGCCGATGGTCACGAGCAAGACGCCGGCGCAGGGCGAGGACATCCTGACGGCGAGCGCCAACAACCTCTATGCCAACGTCTCGTCGGAAGACCTGTGGGGCTTCGAGGAAGCGTACGCGCTGAACTCGCGCCTCGTGAAGGACGACACGGGCCGCCTGCGTGAGGAGGTCTGCCGGATCGGCGGCCGCTACGGCGCGACGCTTGCGCGCGTCGTCGCGCACCTCGAGGCGGCGCGGGCCATCGCGCCCCCCGCGACGGCGAAGGCGCTCGACGCGCTCATCCGCTTCTACAGGACGGGCGAGGAATCCGACAGGCGCGACTACGACATCGCGTGGGTGCAGGACGCCGATTCGGCCGTCGACACGATCAACGGCTTCATCGAGGTGTACCTCGACGCGCGCGGTCACAAGGGCGCATGGGAAGGCATCGTCTTCCACGAGAATCCGGAGAAGACCGAGCACATCCGGCGCATCGCCGGGCACGCCGCGTGGTTCGAGCGGCACATGCCGTACGCCGCCGCGTACCGCCGCACCGACGTCGTCGGGGTGTCTGCCCGCGCCATCGACGTTCTCGTCGAGTGTGGCGACGCCGGGCCGATGACGGCCATCGGCATCAACCTGCCCAACGACGAGGCGATCCGCGAGGTGTACGGCAGCAAGTCGGTGTCGCTGGCCAACGTCACCCTCGCGTACGAGAAGTCGCAGCCCGAAAGCCTGCGCGAGGAGTTCTGCCTCACGGAGGAAGAGCGCGAGCGGTCGCGTCGCTGGCAGGCCCTCGCCGGCGAGCTGACGACGAGCCTGCACGAGGTGATCGGCCACGGGTCGGGCCGCATGGCGCCCAACGTCGGGTCGCCGCAGTCGGTCCTGCGCGAGCAGTACTCCGCGCTCGAGGAGACGCGGTCCGATCTCGTGGCGCTGTACTTCATCGCCGATCCCGTGATGGTGGAACTCGGCCTGCTGCCGGCCGAGCACCACGCCGACATCGTGCGCGCCGAGTACGAGGGCTACGCGCGTAACGCGCTCGTGCAGCTGCGCCGCGTGCGCAAGGGCACGCACCTCGAGGAAGACCACATGCGCAACCGCCAGGCGATCGTGCACTGGCTGATGGCGCACACGTCCGCGATCGAGCGCCGCACGCGCGAGGGCCGCACGTACCACGTCGTCGTCGACGTGGAGGCGTTCCGCGAGGGCGTCGGACGCATGCTCGCCCTCGTGCAGCGCATCAAGTCCGAGGGCCGCTACGACGAGGCCGTCGCGCTGCTCGAGGCGCACGGCATCCACTTCGACCCCGCCCTGCGCGACGAGGTCGTCGCGCGCGTCGATCGCCTCGACCTGCCGTCGTACACAGGCTTCGTGATGCCCCGTCTGACGCCGGTGCTCGACGAGGCCGGCGCCATCACAGACGTGGAGGTGTCGTATCCCCTCGAATCTCGCCACCCAGATGCTGGAGTATTCCGCCCGCTACGCGATGGCCGTGGAGGATCGGCAGGTCCTTGCACCGAGGTAGGGCGGCGTCGCCGGACGGCAGGGCCGGGTGCCCAGAAGGTAGGGCCGGCTCTCCGAGCCCGGCCCTCTGCGCGACCGTGACGGGCCGCGTTGGGACAACGGGCCCTACCCTCCTGTTGGTCATGTTGCTCGGCGCGGGGAGCGCCGCGCAGGCGCCCGTGCCTCACGCGCGGACGGCGATCATCGAAGCCGACGACGCGCGCGTGTCGACGACGGCGCAGCGGTCGGTCATCGAGGCGGCGCTGGCGAGCGGGGTGCCCGACGTCCAGGTGGCGGCCCTGCGGGCGATCGGACGCACCCAGCGCGCGGAGTGGCTCCCGCGAGCCGTCGCCGCGCTCGCCAACCCGTCGCTGGACGTGCGCCGCGAGGCCGCGTTCGCCATCGCGCACATAGGCAGCGGCGCGCCAGAGGCCCTCGCCACCGCCCGCCAGGCGCTCGGCAACGCGCTCGGTCGCGAGACCGACATGCTCGTCTGCGCCGCGCTCGCGGAAGAGTACGGGCGGCTCCCGTTCCCCACGGACGCGGAGATCGACGACGCCGCACGGACACTGCGCGCCCTGATCGCGAGACTCGGCGGCCCCGGTACGGCGCCCCCCATCGTCGAACTCGGCGTGGCACGCGGGGCCGAGGCCCTCGCGCGCCGAGCGGCGCGGATCGAGGCAGATCGGGTTCGGGAGTCGGGAGTGGGGAGTCGGGGGTCGGGGGGCGGGAGTGGGGAATCGGGAGTGGGGGGTCGGGGGGCGGGAGTGGGGAGTCGGGAGTCGGGAGTCGGGAGTGGGGAGTCGGGGGCTGGCCCTGAGCGGCGCCCTGGTGGGGAACTGGCCGACCTGCTCGGATCCTTCTACGACGAGCGGCGCGTCGCGAGCGACACGCCTCGGGACGTCCTGCGCGCGCGCATGCGCCGCCTCGCCGTTTCTGGCCTGTTGTCGATGGATCGCCTCACCCCGGCGCTCGCCGACAGGGCCGTCACCGATGCCGACGCCCAGGTCAGGCGCCTGGGTGTGATGGCCCTGTCACGTCAGGCTTCGATGACAGGCGGCGCGGTCGGCCACCTTCGCGCGACGCGCTTCGGTGCCCAGGGAGAGCGCGCCCTGCCTTCGCGAGCGAGGGGATGGCTCGGGGATTCCGCCGTGATCGTGCGGCATGCCGTGGCATCGCGGATCGGACCGACGCTGACGGAGGTCGCGGAAGCCGCGGCGTCTGATGCGCACATCAACGTCCGGCTCGCCGCGCTGGATGCCCTCGGCGAAGCGGCCGCATGCCGCGCGACCTGTGTGGCGCGCCTCGATCGACCCGACGCGTTCGGGCAGGCCTGGCACGAAGCGGCGCACGCGCTCGTCGCCTTCGCACGCACCGACCCCGACGCGGCGCGAGCCCACGTCGTCCGCGCCGCAGACGCCGGCACATGGCAGGCCCGGATGTATGCGGCCCGCGCGGCCCGTCACACAAGACAGGCCGACGTCATCGCGCGGCTCGCGGGCGACGGCGACGTCAACGTCCGCCACGCGGCGCTGCAGGCCTGGCGCGAGGCGCGGTTGCCCGGACTGACGGCCGCCGCCGTCGACGCGTTGGGCAGTGACGATGGACAACTCGTGCTCGAGGCCGCGACGGCTGTGGGGACGGGTGCCGGGGAACGGGTATCGGGGGACGGGGACCGGGTATCGGGTATCGGGGAACGGGTTACGGGGACCGGGGGACGGGTATCGGGGGACGGGGAGCGGGGAGCGGGGACCGGGGGACGGGTATCGGCCGCGGGCGAGGCTGGTGTAGCCGCGGGACTTGTCCCGCGGGAGACCGCCGGTTCCACCTCCGATGTAGCCGCGGGACTTGTCCCGCGGGAGACCGCCGGTTCCACCTCCGATGTAGCCGCGGGACCTGTCCCGCGGGAGACCGCTGGTTCCACCTCCGATGTAGCCGCGGGACTTGTCCCGCGGGAGACCGCTGGTTCCACCTCCGATGTAGCCGCGGGACCTGTCCCGCGGGAGACCGCTGGTTCCACCTCCGATGTAGCCGCGGGACTTGTCCCGCGGACCATCCCACGTGCCGACATCGTCGCGGCGCTGCGCGCCACCCTCGCGCGCCTCACGGCGCAGAGGCGCGACACGTCGCGCGACCCGCGCGTGGCGCTCATCGAGCGCATCGCCGAACTCGACCCCGAGCGTGCCACGACGCTGCGACCGTACCTCGAGGACTTCGACCCGTTCGTCGCCGCGCGCGTGGACGCCCTGCTGCGCGCCGAAGGTAGGGCCGGCTCTCCGAGCCCGGCCGAAGGTGGGTCCGGCTCTCCGCCTGCCCGCCGGAGCCTTGGCGACGGCGGGGCCGTCCACGTCCCCACGTGGGAGGAGGTCGAGCGCCTGGGGGCGACGACGCTGGCGCTGACGCTGCGTGGCAACAGGCGCCTCGTCCTGCGGCTTTACGCGGAACAGGCGCCGACGGCCGTCGCGCGCCTCGTGGCGCAGGTGCGGGCCGGTGAATGGAACGGCCGCACGTTCCACCGCGTGGAGCCCGGGTTCGTCGTGCAGGGCGGCAGCCCCGCCGCCAACGAGTACGCCGGGGCCGCGGCCTTCACGCGCGACGAGTTCACCGCCCTCAGCCACGTGCGCGGCACCGTCGGCATCTCGACGCGCGGACCCGACACGGGCGACGGCCAGATCTTCATCAACCTCGTCGACAACGCGCGCCTGGACTACGCCTACACGATCATCGGCGCCATCACGGGCGACACCTCGATCCTCGACGACATCGTCGAAGGCGAGGTCATCGTCGAGGCGACCCTCGTCGGATACGTAGCGGCCGGACTCGTCCGGCCGCCTGACCGCCGGACAAGTCCGGCGGCTACACACCAGGCTGCGCTCACTCGCCGGACAAGTCCGGCGACTACGGATCGGGCGGGGGCAGTCCGCCGGACCTCCATCCTCGACGACGTCGTTGAAGGCGAGGTCATCGTCGAGGCGACCCTCGTCGGATACGTAGCGGCCGGACTCGTCCGGCCGCCGGACCGCCGGACAAGTCCGGCGGCTACACACCAGGCTGCGCTCACTCGCCGGACAAGTCCGGCGGCTACGGATCGGGCGCGGGTCGTCCGCCGGACAAGTCCGGCGGCTACAGACCCGAGGGCGAGGGATACGGATCGGGCGGCGGGTACGTACCGGGCGCCGTGATGCCAGACAGAGCGGCTGTCGGGTTCCTGTTGCGGCTCGGGCGCGCGCTGCACGTCTACGGCATGTCGGCCGACTCGCTCGAGCAGGCCCTCCAGGCCATGGCCGACCGGCTCGGACTCGAGGCGAACTTCTTCACGACGCCGACGTCGATCTTCGCGGCCTTCGGCCCGCCGGAACGCCAGCGAACCCACCTCATCCGCGTCTATCCGGGGGACGTGGATCTCGGCAAGCTCGCGAGGCTGGACGCCGTGTCGCGCGACGTCGAGCAGGGGCGCCTCACCGTCGTCGAGGGGTCGGCGCGCATCGACGCCATCATGGCGCTGCCGGCCATCTCGCACCCGATCGTCCGGGTCTTCGCCTACGGCCTCGCGTCGGCCGTCGTGTGCCGCATCCTCCTGGGCGGGATGAACGAGGTGGTCGTCGCCGGGCTGGCCGGCCTCATGACGGGGCTGATCTCGCTCGCATCCAGGCGGCTCCCGCACGGCACGCACGCCTTCGAACTCGTCGCGGCGTTCGCCGTGTCGCTGCTCGTGAACTGCGTCGCGGCCCTCAGCGACATGCGCCTGTCGGTGCCGACGGCAACACTCGGCGGCGTGATCACGCTCGTCCCGGGCCTCCCGGTCACTGTCGCGATGACCGAACTCGCGCGACGACACCTGGCCGCCGGCACGGCGAGGCTGAGCGGGGCGCTGCTCGTGTTCGTCGCCATCGCATTCGGCGTGGCCGTGGGCGTCGAGCTGGCGCAGGACCTCGTTGGCGCCGTGCGGTCGGTGTCGCCGCGCAAACTGCCAGAGTGGACGCTCACCGTCGCGCTCGTCGTCGCGCCGCTGGCGTTCGGCCTGCTCCTGCGCGCGCGGCCGCGGGACTTCCCGTGGCTGTGGCTCTCGAGCGCCATCGGCTACACCACCGTGCGCCTCGCGGCGCTGTCGTTCGGCCCGGCCATGGCCGCGTCGCTCGGCGCGCTCGTCGTGGGAATCCTCGCGAACCTGTACGACAGGCGCGGCTACGGTCCGGCCTCGGTCGCCCTCGTGCCGGGCGTGCTGTTGCTCGTCCCCGGCAGCATCGGCTACCGGTCGCTCGCGAGCCTGCTCGATCAGAACGTCGTCGTCGGCGTCACGGCGGGTTTCACGATGATTCTCACCGCCGTGGCCATCGCCGGCGGCCTCATCGTCGCAAGCGTGGTGGTGCCGACCAGCCGAAGGTAGGGGCCTGGATCGTGATTGTGGAGCCCGACGCCGAGGCCAGGCTGCTCGTCGTGGTGACCGTCTACGAGGTGCCCGCATGACCGAACGATCGCTGCAGGTCACGTATCGCAAGGGCCGGCCCTTCGCCGCCTACCTTCACCTCTCGCATGCCACAGGGGAGAAGAGTTCGCGCAGCGTGGCAACCCCTGACGGGCTCCTTGTTGTCGATTACAACAGCGCGGGTCGACCGATCGGCGTAGAGATCACGGCGCCTCAGTCCGTGGCGCTGGAACGCATCAACGAGCTTCTGGCGTCTCTCGGCCAGCCTCCGCTGGCGGACTACGAGTTCAAGCCAGTGCAGGCAGCGTAACCCACGGACACGTCGAGCAGGCTGGTTGCCCGACACCAGCCGACCGCCCCCGGCGCGCGATGCAGCGCGTGACTTGCGTCTCTCACGACAGCCAGCGCGTGATGCGGAGAGGGACCTGGGCGCGCGCGCCCAGGTCGATTGGCACGACGTGTCGCTTTTCCGACAACTCAGCTGTGGTTTTGCGGGTGGGTGCCGATTCCCTGACTGCACTGCCCGGATCGTCCGGGCGGCTCCCCCTGCGACCGAGGCACGACCTTGCATACCGTGCTGTTCTACGTTCAACACGACAACGAAGTGCCCGTCCTGGTACCCGTCGAGGTGCTCTCACGCGAGCCAGACGGCCGGGGTCACCTGAAGCTGGCCGAGCCGCTCAAGCTCAAGGACGAGGTCGTCGACACCGTCCCGCTGACGCGGTGCTACGAGTACGACCCCTACCTCGCGCACGCCGTGCAGGCGTACGCGGCACAGGTCACCACCCTCGTCCGCGTCTCGCAGAGCGTCATCGAGGGCCTGGCGATCCCCGTGACACCGCCGCAACCGGAGGCCGCGACATTCGCACAGCTCGCCTTGCGGATCCACTGACGCAGGCGGCGAGGTACGTAGCCGCGGGACTTGTCCCGCGGCGCGGCGGGCGATTGCCCGCGGGCAGGGCGCGGAGGTGCGTAGCCGCGGGACTTGTCCCGCGGGCGCGGAGGTGCGTAGCCGCGGGACTTGTCCCGCGGCAGGGCGATTGTCCCGCGGGCAGGGCGCCGGACAAGTCCGGCGCCTACGAGATCCACAGGCAGGCGGCGCCTACGAGATTCACAAGGGTCGCCGTTCGGCCCGCCGTCGCCGAAGGCTGCGGCCACATCCGAGGTGCGTCGCGGCGGGACTCGTCCCGCGGGCAGGGCGCCGAGGTGCGTAGCCGCGGGACTTGTCCCGCGGCAGGGCGATCGTCCCGCGGGCAGGGCGATTGTCCCGCGGGCAGGGCGATTGTCCCGCGGGCAGGGCGCCGGACAAGTCCGGCGCCTACGAGATTCACAGGCAGGCGGCGCCTACGGGATTCACAAGGGTCGCCGTTCGGCCCGCCGTCGCCGAAGGCTGCGGCGCGGCAGGCCGTTCTACGCTCTACGTTCCGATCAGTCGCCCCTGCGCGCCGTACGTCTCGAGGTAGCGCGCCAGGCGCAGCTTCTTCGCCGTGTTGGCGCTGCTCATGTAGCGGATGACGCCGAAGACCGGTCGCGTCGCGGCGCCCAGGGACGGTCGTAGCGCCCGAGCGTCCAGAAGATCCCGCTGTACGAGTTCGGGTCGCGGCCGTCGAGCGCGTACCGGTTGTTCAGCTCGACCATGCACGGCGACCGCGTCGCGCGGATTCGGCGTCCACTCGAGGATCTTCTTGCCCCAGAGCATGCGCAGGTAGTTGTGGATGCGGCCCTCGCGCACGAGCTGCCGCTGCGCGGCGTTCCACAGCGGATCGTGCGTCTCGCGCCCGCTCGAACTCCTCGAGCGAGTAGACGTGCGCGCGCCTGTCCGCTCGCATGAGCCGCCAGCGCTGCGCGGGCCCAGTCGGGTAGCGAGTCGTACCGGTCGTGGTCCGTGCGATTGGCCGCGAAGTTGAACCCGACCTCGCGCCACGTGACCAGCTCGTCGAGGAACGCCTCGACGCTGCCGACGCCCCCCACCATCCCTCACGACTGCCGTCGCCTTCGCCGCGATGCGCCTCGTGGTCCAGCCCGCGTGCGTCATGACGTCGGAAAAGACGCGATGCGCGCCGATGTGCCCGAAGTGCAGGTACGGCGAGAGACCCGCGCGGCGTCGGTGTCGGGCTGATTGCGTTCCTGGTCGTACACGGCAAGGCGTGCGCGACGAAGTGCGCGAGCGCGCCTCCGCGGCAGACGCGCCGCCGCTGACACCGGCGACGGCTCGACGGCGTGGTCGATCGGCAGGTCGGCGAGCGCGGCGGTGCGGCCCGAGAAGCGCCGGTCCGCCTCGGGCCAGCGGGCCAGGACATCGTCGGCGATCGACGCCGGGCCAGCCGGCAGGTCATCGAGCGGATCCCGCATGGGGAACTCCGCGAGATGGGCGAGCAGCGACTTCTGCAGGTAGCGGCGGAAGTCGTACGCCGTCGGGTACACGGTCGTCGTCGCGCGCATCGGGACGAGGCCGTTGCAGTCCACCGCCTCGAGTCGCACGCCAGCCGCCGCGCGGCGGCGTCGACCATCCGCGGCAGGAAGAAGCTCGGGTAGTCGTCCGTCACGACAACAGCGCGTCCTGCGCGAGACGCTCGAGCAGGCCCTTGCCAGCGCCGGCGTGGGTTCGACGTAGGGGTAATACCTCACGCCACGCGCGGCCGCCGCCGTGCGATGCTCCGCCATGCCCTGCAGCACGAACGCGTGCAGCCTGTCGCTGGCCCACGGGTACGCCACCCGGAGCGGCTCGAAGACCACGAGCGGGAGGCCGAGCTCGCGCGACCACCATGCGGCCTGCTGGAGCCCGAAGTTGTCGGTCAGGCGTCGCGCCGCGATCATCCAGTACAGGACGTAACGCGCCGGCCGGCGAGGTGGAGCATCGCGCAGCACGCGGATGCGAGAAGTGGGGACGTCGGAGGGCATTACGGGGTCAATGCAGGATTCTGCATTCGAAATGAAGGACGCGTCGGTTGAAATGCAGGATTCTTCACCGGAAAGGAAGGGCAACACGCTGGGAGCCCATGAATCACCATGAAAATCGAACACCAAGGATCCGATTTTCTTGGTACGATGACTGGTGCTCTCCCGGCAAGACTTGTCCGCGACGGTGCAGTTGGCGCTTTCGCGGAGCCCTGTCGTGTTGCTGGCCGGGCCGCGCCAATGCGGCAAGACCACGCTCGCCCGCCAGTTCGTCGCTCCGAGCTCGGTCAACTACTTCGACCTGGAGGATCCGCTGAGCCTTTCGCGTCTCAGCGAACCGATGACGGCACTGAGCGCCCTGTCGGGCCTCGTCGTCCTCGACGAGGTGCAGCGCCGTCCCGACATCTTCCCGGTCCTGCGCGTCCTCGTCGACCGCGACGACAACCGTGCCCAATTCCTGATCCTCGGCTCGGCGTCGGGCGATCTGCTCCGACAGACATCGGAGAGCCTCGCCGGGCGGCTTGAGTGGGTGACGATGGGCGGGTTCACGCTGCGGGAGGCAGGAAGCGGTGCCGCATCGTCGCTCTGGTTGCGTGGCGGCTTTCCGCGCGCGTTCCTGGCCCAGGACGAGGCGGCGAGCCTGGCCTGGCGTTCGAGCTTCATCCAGACCCTGCTCGAGCGCGACTTCCCCCAGTGGGGCGTCCGCACGCCGGCCATTGCCCTTCGGCGCTTCTGGACGATGGTGGCGCACTACCACGGCCAGACCTGGAAGGCCACGGATCCGGCCCGGGCGCTCGACGTCAGCGAGCCGACGACACGCCGGTATCTGGACCTGCTCACCGACGCGTACATGGTCAGGCAGCTCCAGCCCTACCACGCGAACCTGCGCAAGCGGCAGGTCAAGGCGCCGAAGGTGTACGTGCGCGACAGCGGTCTGCTGCACCAGTTGCTCGGCATCGCCTCGATGCAGGGGCTGCTCGCGCACCCCAAGGCGGGCGCCTCGTGGGAGGGGTTCGCCATGGAGCAGGTGCTGGCCGCCGAGCCGCACGACGAGGCGTGCTTCTGGGCGACGCATCAGGGAGCGGAGATCGATCTGGTCTTGCGGCGCGGCACCACCCTCGTCGGCGTCGAGTGCAAGCGCACCGACACGCCGGGCATCACGCCCTCGATTCGCATCGCGCTGGACGACCTGGGGCTCGACCGCGTCGCGGTCGTCTATCCGGGTGAGAAGCGATTTCCTCTGACCGATCGCGTGGAAGCGGTCCCGCTTCACGATCTGGCCACGCTGGGGTCATTGTTCCCCGCGTGATGTGTCCCGAGGTGACGGCCGGCTCGGCGAGCCGGCCCTACCAGCCAACTGGTCGATGAAGGACTCCTCACCGGATTACAGGGCACCTCACCGGGAAGGAAGGACTGCGATGGACGTTGGCGTCGGTATGCGCGAAGGGTACGATCAGTCATGGAGTCCCGACGATCGGCACTCGACGAGTGGTCGCCTGAACAGCTGGCCCTCGGCCGCGCCTGGGCCGCCACCTGGCGTGACGCAGGCCCGCGCCTCGAGGCGATCCGACGAGAGGAGCTGCGGGAGCTCGATACGTTCGCCGCGATCGCGCTTCTCTGCGGCGAGGCTGACTATCACGTGCCGCCGCGCGCGCCTTCGCCGACGTCGGGGCTGATCGAACAGCAGCGGCTGTTCATGAAGCTGCCGCAGCCGTGAACGCGCTGATTCGTGCCGCAGCCGACCTGCAGGCCGTCTGCGAAGCGCAGCACTGGCGCTTCTGCTTCATCGGCGGACTCGCTGTCCTCCGCTGGGGAGAGCCGCGCGAGACGATCGACGTCGACCTCACGCTCATCACGGGTTTCGGCAACGAGCGGGCGTTCGTGTCCGTTCTGCTCGATGCGTTTCCGCCACGTATCGAAGATGCCGCGGCGTTCGCCGAGCACAACCGTGTCTTGCTGCTACGCGCGAAGTCCGGTGTGGGACTCGACATCGCGCTTGGCGGCCTGCCCTTCGAGGAGTTGGCGGTCGAACGGTCCACGCGGTTCACCTACCCGCCCGATGTCTCGCTCCGCACCTGTTCCGCCGAGGATCTGATCGTCCTCAAGGCCTTCGCCGACCGTCCGAAGGACTGGGTGGACATCGAGGGCGTGATCGTCCGTCAAGCCCGGCAGCTGGACTGGCCGTACGTGCGCGCGCAGTTGGCGCCCCTTGCGGAGTTGAAGGACGCCCCCGAACTGCTCGATCGCCTCGAACAGACGCGCGCGCGCGTGGGTTGACGCGTCGGTACGCACCCTGCCGAACCATACGCCTCCGCACATCGCCAGACGTCGCCCGATGCGCAGGGGCGACTCGACTCCGGCGGAGGCCATTGTCCTGTCCCAGCGTCATCGGGACAGGACGCGACGCGTAGTCGGGAGCGGGCTGGAGCTGCGATTCGATGGCCCGTGCGGGCGTCGGCGCTGGCACGCGCCTTGAAGTGGAGTAGCGTGAGGTTGCGCCGGGTCAACGGAGTGCGAACCACTTAGGCAGGCGCTGGCATCGCCGCACTCCGTCGTTCGTGGGCGACGCGTGCGCAGCCTCAGTATTTGGCACGGCGGCGTGTGTCCCTACGCCATTGGTACGGCGGCGTGTGTCCCTACGCCATTGGTAGGGCTCCTACGCCGCCGTCGTGCATGGGTGCGGCCGGAGACGAACGGCACCGTGGGACACATCTGCAGCGGCGCGGTGGGCCACCTTCGCGCCATGCGCTTCGGTGCCCAGGGACACCGCGCCTCTCCCATTGAACGGCGCGGTCGGAGACCGCGCCCTACCTATGAAGAAATCTCTCTCCCCTCTCCTTCTCGTCGTCGCACTGCTCGCCCTGTCCATCGCCGGGTGTGCGGTGCGGGCCCGCTCGGTGGCCGACATCCGCAACGACCCCGGGCAGTTCGACGACAAGCAGGTCGAGGTCACCGGACGCGTGACGAGCGCGTGGAGCGTGCCGCTGGTGCCCTACGGCCTCTACAAGATCGACGATGGGACGGCGGAGATCACGGTGCTGTCCTCGGAGCGCGGCACGCCGTCGAGGGGCGCGCTCGTGAAGGTGCGCGGCCGCGTGCGCGAGATCGCGAGCTTCGGCACGGCGTCCGTGGGGCTGCACATCGAGGAGCGCGACAGGGATCTTGTCCGATAACCGGGGTGAGCTATCCTCCGGTAGACATGCCGAACTTCAATCGTTCCCAACGGATGAGATGGGCCGCGGGCCTGGCCGTGATCGCGCTGGCGATGGCCGGGTGCTCGAAGAGCGCCCAGGACTACGTCGAGCGCGGCGATGCCGCGATGGCGAAGGGCGACGTCGGGGCGGCGGTGCTCGAGTATCGGAACGCCGTGGCGCAGGACGCGCTGCTCGCGCCGGCGCACCAGAAGCTGGCCGAGGCGTACCTGCGGCAGGGCAACGCGGCCGAGGCGTTACGCGAGTACGTGCGGGCGGCCGACCTGCTGCCCACCGACGTCGGGGCGCAGGTGAAGGCGGGATTGCTGCTCCTGCTCGCCGGACGGCTCGAGGACGCGCGCGCCCGCGCCGACAAGGCGCTCTCCGTCAATCCGAAGTCGGTTGATGCGCTCGTGCTGCGCGCGAACGCCCTGGCCGGCCTCACGGACCTCGACGGCGCGCTCGAGCAGATGCAGCAGGCGGCAAGCCTGGACCCGACGGCCGCGATCCAGTCCAACCTCGGCGCGATTCAAGCCGCGCGCGGCAACGTGACGGAGGCCGAGGCGTCGTTCCGTCAGGCCGTCCAGACCGACCCGACGTCCGTGGCCGCGCAGCTCTCGCTCGGGCAGTTCCTCTGGAGTGCGGGACGGACCGCGGAGGCCGAGGAGACATTCAAGTCGGCGTTGACGCTGGCGCCGGACAACGAAACGGCCAACAGGTGGCTGGCGGCGTTCTACCTCCGATCGGATCGTGCGGCGGAAGCGGAGCCGTACTTCAAGAAGGTCGTCGAGGCCGTCAAGACGCCGGTCGCGGCTGTCGCGCTCGCGGATTACTACGTCTCGATGCAGCGGGTGCCCGACGCCGTGGCGGTGCTCGAGACGTTGAGTGCCGACGCGCGGACGTGGGCCATGGCGCAGGCCAGGCTGGCCGCCATCCGGATCGCCGAGGGCAGGCGCGCCGATGCCGGCCGGATGCTGGACGATGTGCTGGCGAAGGAGCCGGGAGCCGTGCCGGCCATGCTCGTCAGGGGTCGGCTTCGCCTCGCCGATGGCCGTGTCGAGGAGGCCCTGCAGGACGCGCGGGGGGCGGTCAAGGCCGACCCCGCCAATGTCGAGGCGCACTACCTGCTGGGCACCGTCGAGGAGGCCAGGCGGGATCTGGGCGCCGCCGCGGCGGCGTATGGAGAGGCGCTCCGATTGAATCCGCGCGCCGCACCGGTGCAGGTGCGGCTGGCGATGATCGAGATGCAGCGCAATGCGCTTCCGGCGGCGACCCGGTTGGCCGAGCAGGCGGCTGCAGCGCAACCGGGCAACCTGACGGCGCAGTTGGTGCTCGCTCGGAGCCTGCTCGCTCGCGGCGATCTGGAGCGATCCGCCGCCGTCACGGAGGCGCTGGTGCTGCAGTCACCAGACGTGGCGAACGTGCAGACGCAGGTGGGCATGCTGGCGATGGCCAGGGGCGACACCGCGGGGGCGAGGGCGGCGTTCGAGAAGGCGCTGAGCCTGAACGAGCGGTTGGTTGAGCCGTTGTCGGCGCTCGTCTCGCTCGACCTCGGGGCGCAGGAGCCGTCCCGGGCCCGGGGGCGCATCGAGGAGCGCCTGAAGAAGACGCCCGCCAACAGCCAGGTGCTGGCTCTGGCGGGACGGACGTGGGCGGCCAGTGGCGATGGAGCGAAGGCCGAGGACTTCCTGAGGCGCGCGATCGAGGCCGACGCCTCCAATCTCGACGCGTACGCGACCCTCGCGCAGCTCTACGCCTCGCAGCAGAAGCTGGATGCCGCCGTGGCGGAGTTCGACAAGCTCGCGGCCAGGCAGCCCAGGTCGGTCGGCCCCCAGACGACCGCCGCGCTCATCCTCCAGGCGCAGGGCAAGGAAGCGGAGGCCCGGGCGCGCTACGAGAAGCTGGTCGCGATCGACCCACGCGCGGCCGTGGCGTCCAACAACCTCGCGTGGATCTACGCCAGCCGCGGCGAGCAGCTCGACCGGGCGCTGGAGCTCGCCCAGGCAGCCAAGGCCGAGATCCCCGACCACCCGGAGGTCAACGACACGCTGGCGTTCGTGTACCTGAAGAAGCAGCTCCCGTCGCTGGCGATCCCGCCCCTGCGTCTGGCGGTCGAGAAGGACCCGACGAACCCGTCGTTCCACTACCACCTGGGGCTTGCGTACTCGCAGACGGGCGACAAGGCCGCGGCGCGGCAGGCGCTGGAGCAGGCGTTGAAGCTGAAGGCGGATTTCGACGGCGCCGAGGATGCGCGTCGGGTTCTGCGGACGCTCGGTTGAGGGGTCCGGGCGCTTCGCGGCGGTCGGCCGTCGTGGGCCGGGCTGGGACAGCCGGCCCTACCTAGCTGTGCTAGGCGTTCAGGCGCCGCTTGAGGGCGCCGAGGCCCACGAGCGCGGCGCCAAGCAGGATGAGGGTGGCGCCGCCGTCCGGGACGGTCACTTGCTCATGGTAGTAAAGGAAGTCCTGGCCTCTGAGGCTCCGGTTGGCAAATCCGGTGTCGAGAAACTGCTGGAGCGCTGCGTCCGTCCTGAAGTTGTTGAGCACGTAGACGCCGAGGTATCCCACACTCGCATTCGCCTTCGCGCCCGCGTCACCGCCGAACTGCGCGAGCGCCGCCTGGTAGTACGGATTTGCGGCCAGCTTGTAGGGCTCCGGCGAGGACTCTTCCTCGAGCCACCAGATGGCCTTCTGCAGATAGCCGGCCTCTTTCTTGCGCGCCGGGGCGAGGGAGGAGAAGTAGTTGCCGGTCGATTCGGCCCCCAGTGCCACGTTGAGCACCCCCTGGGCGAACTGGCTGTAGAGCCACGCCGTGCCCTTCGAGATGGGGTCGCGCCCGTTGACCGAGCCGCCTCCCCCTTCTGCGGCTTCGCTGTTGACGACGAAGTGGTTGACGAGGCTCTGGCTCACGAGGAGCGCGTCTTC
Organism: uncultured Acidobacteriota bacterium; assembly: GCA_963715265.1. Lineage (GTDB taxonomy): Bacteria > Acidobacteriota > Vicinamibacteria > Vicinamibacterales > Vicinamibacteraceae > Luteitalea. The sequence continues at coordinate 5,785 of CAVQRQ010000022.1, read as the reverse complement.
GGTCTGCTCGAGGCAGAAGGTCTGGAAGCTCTCGGGGATCCGCGGCCCACCGGGGAGACCGGGGAATGGGTTGGGCACGTTCTTGGTGGCCGCAGCCGGGTCATCCGGGGCGCCCGCATTGTAGCCCGCATTGCTGAGGGCGCTGGAGGGGGCGCCATCGCGGGTCGTCACGTCGTAGACCGTGAACTCGCCGCCGGCGCCGTCCTTCAACTCGGTGACGCGCGTGAGTTTGAAGATACCCGTGGCACCGATAGGTCCGGCCGTGGCGGCGCCCGCCGCCGACATCAGGACACCGACCGCCAGAACCGCCCGAGCGACTGTCTTCGTCATCGCGTATGCGCCTGTCTTACCTGCTCGAGTGCGGCATCCTGCCTCAACGTGCGAGCGTCTGGTACGCCGGTGGACCCTCCAGGGGCCGGTAGAACCTATTGGAAGCAAGCATCGAGCCAAGGGACTTTTGGACCCTGTCGATCAATCGTCATGTGCCGAAATGTCGTAATTCCAGTGATGCTTGGCTGACTCGCTCCGTGACGGCCGAGCGTCACACAATGGTTGGGCTTGCGGAATTTGTAAGGAATTCCGACACGTGCCTGCGATTCCCGAACGTGTGGGGGAGGCCAGGGCGAGAGGCCCACAACAAGAAGGGGCCGCATGGCTGCGGCCCCCCGGTCCTGCTGAACGGCTCGTCGGTAGGAGTTCAGATGCCGTAGCGGCGGCGCAGCGCGCCGAGGCCCACGAGGGCGCCACCGAGCAGCATCAGCGTCGCACCGCCGTCAGCAACGGAGTAGTACAGCATGTCCTGCGTGGCTTCGCTGACGGTGCCGTTGTTGATGTAGAGGTTTCTGGCCGCGGCCGAGGCGAAGTTGTTCAGCGCGTACACGCCGAGGTAACCGGCAGGCGCGTCGTGCTTCGCGCCAGCGATGCTGGCGAACTGCGCGACAGCGGCGGCGGCGTAGGGATTGTCAGCGTAGTTGGCGTCGGTCGTTCCCGTCGTCTCACCTTCGAGCCACCAGATTGCCTGCTGCAGCAACCCGGCCTCCTGGTCGCGGGACGGGGGGTGTCGGATCAGAGAAGTAGTTGCCGAAGCTGTTGACCAGCGGCACGTTGAGAATGCCCTGGGCGAACTGGCTGTACAGCCATGCCGTGCCCAGCGAGAGCGGGTCGGCAGACGCCGCACCGGAGCGGATGGCACCGCTGGCGACAACGAAGTAGCTGGGGCTGACGGCGCTCTCGCCGACCTCGAGACAGAAGCTCTGGAAGCTGAACTCCCCCGTGAGGGCGGTATCGATGTTCCTGGTGGACGTCAGGTTGGCGCCTGTGTCGACGTAGCTGGCGTTCGAGAGGCCCGTGTACGAACCCACGGTGAACTCTCCGCCCGACCCCGTGTAGTAGCCGTTGACGCGCGTCCACGCGAAGGAGCCGGTCTGGCCAAGGGGCCCGGCCACGGCAGCGGAGGCCATGCCCGTGGTCAAAACAGTTGCTATTAGGAGTCTCTTCACGGTGTTCCTCTCCCGGGTGGCCGGCAAACTGTTCCGCCCAGCCATGTCGCGCGAAATACAACTTCAGCACAGCGCCGGACCAGACACGAAGGGCTGTTGCCGCTGCGGCCGCACTGACGCATGCAAGATTGTCGCCATGAATCGCCTGACAGGAAGTCATCTGCCGTCTGCGAAGCGCCCCGAATCACGCATCTCAAACCGTAAGACTTTCCGACGCACACGTCGAGGGTCATTGTGGTTTTTTGCCTGAGCTTGTGCGCCGTGTTGGAGACTTGATTCGGGCCTCAGCCAACCCTCCAACCGGGCCGCGGCTCCGGTCGGCAGTTCCGCCGGGTCCGTGGCGGGTCGGTTGCCCGGCGGGACAGGGCAGAAGAGGCACGCCAGTTGGCTCCGTCGGGATATCTTACAGTTCGTCGTTGGCTCGATTCCAATCGACGGCCGCTTCCAATGGCACGTCTGACGCAACATGTTTATTTTCATAACGATACGTTTGTTTTGTGGTATCTCGCCCCCACCGACTCACAGTTGGTCCCATTCATGCATACTGGGTAAGTCAGCGTGGGGAGAGTCCCCACCGGGAATACGAAGAAGGGTAGATAAATGCTCAAGACGATTGGATTGGCCGCCGTAGCGGCGATGGCGCTTGGCGCCGGGACAGCCCAGGCGGCACTGGTCACGCTGAGCACCGTGGGCAGCAGCGCGACGTTTGCCTACTATGGTTCGGGGGCGACTCCTGCCTGTGCCCAGTGCATCGCCGAAATCAAAGTGACTGTGGTGTCGAGCACACAACTGCAATTCGATTTCGCGAACAAGTCGAGAGTACGGAACCAATCCAGCGCCGTTGAACATCCTGACGGCGTTCGGTTTCGACTTCACGCCCGAAATTAACTTCAGCAATGCAACCGGCAATTTCGGGGGACTCGCCTGGTCGATCGGGAACTCCGGGATGGAACTGGAGTTCCAGGCGGGTTCAAACAATGGTATCAACAACGGCCTCGATGCTGGCGCGACGGGTTCTGTTCTCGTCACCCTTGCAACGGGAAACAGCATCACTGTCCCGTTGGATGTGGACAAGACGGCGGTGCACTTCCAAGCGCTCAGTGACGGCGGGAGCACCAAACCAACGGGTTCTGGTGCCGACCCCCGGCGTCGACTGCCCAGATCCACCTGACGTTCCCACGCCAGACGGAGGGATGACGTTGTCACTCCTTGGACTGGCGCTTGCGGGCGTTGGACTGCTTCAGCGGCGGCTACGCTGACAAGCCTGTAGGGGTTTTCTGTTCGCGAAAGGGGGCTGAGCAATCAGCCCCCTTTGTTTTGACCGCTGCAGTCCCAACACTCCAGTCGAGTCTCGCTGATGAAGGCCGACAGACGCCGCCTCGCTAGTGTGTGGGGAGACGACACCTTGGACCCGGGCCCTTTCTGCCGCGTGTAACCGACGGGCGACTCGGGGCTAAAGTGGTATCGTCGATTCGGAGGAAATTCACGTGCGACTCTTCCGGAGAACGGCGTGGGCGGGCGTGTGGTGTGCGATCGCGATCTCCACTGCCGGATGCTCGCGATCGGCGGAAACCTACGTCGCAAGAGGCGACGCGGCAGTCGCCAGAGGAGACCTGGCGTCGGCGGTGCTCGAGTACCGCAACGCGGTCGAGAAGGAGCCCTTGCTCGCCGCGGCGCGTGTGAAGCTGGGGGAGGCGTACCTCAGACAGGGCAGCGGCGACAGGGCGCTCGCAGAGTTCGTGCGGGCCGCGGACTTGTTGCCCAAGGATGTCGACGCGCAGCTCAAGGCGGCAACGTTGCTCGGCGCGGCCGGTCGGTTTGAGGATGCGCGTTCGCGCGGCAGAGAAGGCTCTGTCCATCAATCCGAAAAGCGTCGACGCGTTGGTGGTGCGGGCGAGCGCGATGGCGAGCTTGCAGGACTTTGATGGTGCGTTAAAAGAGACGCAAGAGGCCTTGAGCCTCGATCCGCGGTCCAGCATCAGGACGAATCTGGGCGCCTGCAGGCGGCCAAGGGTGACTTGGCCGCCGCGGAGGCATCTTTCAGGCAGGCCATCGACGGCGATCCGCAATCCGTGTCGGCACGGATTGCCTTCGGCCAGTTCCTTTGGAGCACCAAACGGCAGGCCGAGGCCGAAGCCGCCTTCAAGTCGGCGCTCGTACTGGATGGCAACAATCTGCTCGCGCACCGAGCTCTCGCGATCCTCTATCTGCAGTCGCCACGAGCTGCCGAGGCCGAAACTCACCTCAAGAAGATTGCCGACGTCACCAAGACTCCAGCCGGCACGCTGGCCCTTGCGAATTACTACGTCGCCACAGGCCGAACAGCCGATGCCAGGACGGTCCACGAGGAACTCAGCAAGGACCCGCGCCACTGGGCTCTCGCTCCGCACTCGCCTCGCCGACGTTCTGCTTGGCGAAGGCAAGCGCGAGGAAGCGCTTGGCACCATTGATGAAGTGATCACGAAGGCGCCGACGCTTGGCGCCGCCCGCGTGGTCCGGGGTCGCCTTGTACTCGCCGATGGCAAGCTCGACGACGCGTTGGCCGATGCCAGGGTCGCAATTGGCAGGATCCCAGGTCCTCGTCGACGCGCAGTTCCTCCTTGGCAACGTACAAGAGGCGCGCCGCGACCTCGATGCGGCGGCGGCGGCGTACCGGCAGGTCCTGAAGCTGAACCCACGTGCCGCAATCGCGCAGACCCGGTTGGCTCTGGTGGAGATGGAGCGCAATTCGCTGCCGGCGGCGACGCAACTGGCCGAGGAGGCCGCACAGGCACAGCCGGGCAGCCTGGGTGCGCAATTGGTGCTCGCTCGCAGCCTCCTGGCGCGAGGGGAGATTGAACGGTCTGCTGCGATTACCCAGCGCCTGTTGAAAGACTACCCGAAGGTTGCACCGGTTCACACACAGGCAGGCCTGGTCGCGCGCGCTCGGAAGGACCGCACCGGGGCTCGCGCCGCATTCGAGCAAGCGCTCGGTCTGGACCCCGACCTCTTCGAGCCGCTCATGACGCTCGTGTCGATGAGCCTCGAGGACGGCAAGGCCAGCGAGGCACGCGCACGCGTCCAGCGGCGGCTGGACAGGACACCTTCTGACAGCCCCGTATTGGCGCTGGCCGGAAGCACGTGGGCGGCATCCGGCGATTTGGCTGGCGCCGAAGCGTACTTGAAGAAGGCCATCGAGGTCGATGCGTCGAATCTCGAGGCGTACGGCACGCTGGCGCGCGTGTACCTGAGTCAGAAGAAACTCGACTCTGCGGTTGCCGAGTTCGACAGGCTCGCCTCGCGGCAGCCGAACGCGGTCGGCCCACAGACCATGGCGGCCGGTAGATCCTCCAGGCGCAGGGCAAAGACGCGGAAGCGCGGAAGCGCTACGAGAGGCTGGTCGAAGGCGACCCGCGTGCCGCGGTTGCGTCCAACAACCTGGCTTGGATGTATGCCAGCACGGGGAGAATCTCGACAAAGCACTCACGCTCGCGCAGGCGGCGAAGTCTGTGATTCCGGACCATCCGGAGATCGACGACCACGTTGGCCTACGTGTACCTGAAGAAGCAGCTTCCATCGCTTGCGATTCCGCCGCTCAGGGAGGCGATCGCGAGCGCTCCCGACAATCCCGGGTTCCACTTTCGCCCTCGGGCAGGCCTTGGCGCAGTCGGGTGACAAGACCGCCGCCAAGCAAGCGTTGAGAGAGGCGTTGCGGTTGAAATCGGACTTCGACGGCGCTGACGAGGCTCGACGATCCTCGCCACTTTGTAGTCCAGGCGCATGGTGGCGACAGCATTGTCTGCTCGGGAACTGCACCGGCTCAGACGGCTCTCACGGGAGCCGTTCGTCGACGTCGGCCCGTGCCTCAGTGCCGCGCGAATCGCCGAGCTTCTCCATCAGCTCGTACAGCGTCGGCCTGCTGATACCGAATTCCTCAGCGGCCGACGTGATCTTGTCCACCGTGACGCCGCAGCGCCGCCTGCACGACCTCCCGCTCGACCGCGCTCCCTCGCCTCCCGCAGTGTGGGCCGGCTTGACGGTCCGCCACTCGCGTCGGTCAGTTCGAGGTCGCGCGCGGTGACGCGCCTGCCGTCGGCCATGATGACCGCACGCTGGATCGCGGTTCTGCAGCTCCCGCACGTTCCCGGGCCAGGTGTGCCGATTGAGGGCGCGGAGCGCGTCGGGCGCGAACGTGAGCCCCGTGCGCAGGTGCTGCGCCCCGTAGCGCCGCAGGAACTCGTTGGCCATGAGCCCCACATCGTCGCCCCGCTCCCGCAGCGCGGGGATCTCCACGATGAGGACCGCTG
>CAVQRQ010000021.1:0-51883 GCA_963715265.1 uncultured Acidobacteriota bacterium | reverse complement strand
TGTCGGCTCGTGCTCATGGCTGGGTGGGCAAGGACGAATGGTGCAGGACGACCGGCTCGCTTGGCTTCTTGCGGAGCCGCATGTTCAGCAACTCCACGAGCAGTGAAAACGCCATCGCGAAGTAGATGTACCCCTTGTCGATGTGCTGCCCGAAGGCCTCGGCGACCAGCATCACACCGATGAGGATGAGGAACGCCAGCGCCAGCATCTTCATCGTCGGGTGCTTCGCGACGAAGTTGCTGATCGGTCCGGCGAAGATCAGCATCACGGCCGCAGCGAGTATGACGGCCACCATCATGATCGGGACGTGCGGCGTCATGCCCACGGCGGTGATGACGGAGTCGAGCGAGAAGACGATGTCGATGAGCATGATCTGCGCGACCACACCCGCCAGCGTCGCGCCGGCCTTGCCGGCCCCGCTGCCGTGGTGCTCCTCTCCCTCGAGCTTGTCGTGAATCTCGTAGGTGGCCTTGCCGATGAGGAAGAGGCCGCCGAGCAGCAGGATCAGCTGCTTGCCGGAGATCGCCTGGCCGAGGAGGGTGAAGAGCGGGCGGGTGAGCCCCATCACCCACGAGATGGCCAGCAGCAGCGCGAGCCGCGAGATGACGGCCATCGCGATCCCCAGTTGACGGGCCTTGGCCTGCTGCTCCCTCGGGAGTCGACCCGACAGGATGGCGATGAAGATGACGTTGTCGATGCCGAGCACGATCTCGAGCGAGGCCAGCGTGGCCAGTGAAATGAGGCTCTTGACGCTCCAGAGCGGCGCGGCGGAAGCGGTGGCGGCTTCTGGCACCACCTCGCTGAGGGCGAGCAGGCCGGGCCAGGCGGCGGTCAACAACTCGATCACGACAGGTCCTTTCGGGCGCACCGGGTCGGAGCGCGCGGCCTCCGATTGTACAGGCGGCTCGCTGCGACGGAACTCAGGTGATGGCGACGAGCATCAGGCGCTGGCGCGCTTGCGGGGCTTCGTGGACGCGGCGTCGGACCCCGTGGATCCGAGCGAGGCCTTCGCCGGCGTCTTCTTCCCGGCGCTCACGGTTTCGAGGCTGCGCCGCAGCGCTTCCATGAGGTCGACCACCTTGGCCGGCGCTTCCGCCTCGGTCTCCACGATCTCCTCGCCGGCGACCTTGGCGTCGATCAGGCTGCGCAGCGCCTCCTGGTAGGAGTCGTGGAAGCTCGCGATGTCGAGGTCGCCCTCGAAGGTGCCGATCACCTGTTGTGCGAGCTTGACCTCCTCGGGCCTGAGCGTGGCCGGCACGCCGTCGAGTTCCTCGATCTCGGACATGCTTCGCACCTCGTCGGCCGACCGCAGCGTGTACATCACGAGGCCCCTGTCGCGGGGTTGCACGGCGACGATGTACTCGCGTCCGTAGAGCGCCAGCTTGCCGATCCCGGCCTTGCCCTGCATGCCCTCGCGAATCACGGCGAAGGCCTCGGCCGCCACGTGGCCGTCGGGTGCGAGGTAGTAGGGACGCTCGAAGTAGATCGGATCGATCTGGTCGACGGTGGTGAACTTCGTCAGGTTGATGAGCCGAGTGGACTCCGGACGGACCTTCGCCAGGTCGTCCTCCCCGACGGTGACGTATCGGCCCTTCGAGAACTCGTAGCCCTTCACGATCTCGGTGTTGGGCACCTCGCGCTCGCACTGCGGACACCACTTCTTCTGCTGGATGCGCGTCTGGCACTCGGCGTGCAACTGGTTGAAGCTGATGGTCGCGTGCGCGTCCGTCGCCGGGAACACCCGGATCGGGATGGTCACCAGGCTCAGCTTGAGATGTCCCTTCCACGTCGCTCGTGCGGCCATGAACTCACCCTCTGCCAGGAACTGCAGGCCTTCGTCAGACGGGTCTCGCCCGGCCGTCGGCCCTCGGAACAACCCACGTCGCGGTCGGCTGCCGACAGCCGATGGCCGATGGACGACGGCCGTAACGGTTGCTATCGGTCCCTGACACTCCGATGATTACGCCCCATGGCCCGCATGGTCCAGCCCTGGCGTGACGAGGTGCCTCCGGCGCCCATGCTGGCCACACCCACCGACGTGGGCGCGGTCAACCTCTCCAGCTCATCACTGGTCTACGAGCAGAAGTTCGACGGCATCCGGGCCATCGCCATCGTCGAGCCAGGGCTGCCGACGGCGCGCGTCCGCCTCCTGTCGCGTAACGGCAACGACAAGGCGGCGCAGTTCCCGGAGATCGTCAGGGCCCTCCGCGACCTCGGTGCGCAGCTGTCGGGCCCAGTGATCCTGGACGGCGAAATCGTCGCCCTCGACGCCCGCGGGCGCCCGACCTCGTTCACGGCGCTCCAGTCGCGCATGCACCTGACGGGCACCAGCGACATCGAGGCCCGCACCGCGACGGTCCCGACCGCCCTCATCGCGTTCGACCTGCTGCGCGAGGGCGGCGAGGACCTGAGACCGCTGCCGCTGGCCGCGCGTCGCGCCCGGCTGGAGTACCTGCTGCACGTGCGGACGAACGAGCGCCTGCGCGAAGGGGCCTACATCGCCGGCGACGGCGCGCGCGTGCTGGCCCAGGCCGAGCGCGAGGACTGGGAAGGCCTCGTCGTCAAGGACGCCGACGCGCCCTACCTGTCGGGCGTTCGCTCGCGCACCTGGCGCAAGGTGAAGCTGCACAAGCGGGCCACGCTGCTCATCGGGGGTTGGACCGACCCGAAGGGCACGCGCGCGGGCTTCGGCGCGCTGATGGTCGGCAGTCCGGTCGACGCCCGCGGGAACCGGGCGCGACCCGTCCGGGGCAGCGACGCCACGCTCTGCTACGCCGGCAACGTCGGCACCGGATTCAGCGACGCCGCCATCACCGACATCCTCGCCCGCCTGCGCCCGCTCGCCAGGCCAACGTCTCCGTTCGTCGACGCGCCGGCAGGTCGCGGTCAGCACTTCGTCGAGCCCCGACTGCTGTGCGAGGTGCGCTTCAGCGAGTGGACACCCGAGGGGCGGTTGCGTCATCCGGTGTTCCTGGGTCTTCGCGACGACGTGGGCATGGAGGGGGTGGACGTCCCGTTCGGCTCCGCTCAGGGCAGGTCACCGCGCCGTCAGGGACAGCGGCCACGTGGGACTCCCGGCCCTACCTCTGTGACTGCCGACGTCCTTCCTGTCACCCCCATCGTCGAGCAGCTCCAGTCGCTCGAGGACGCGGGGCGCGACGGGACTCTGACACTGCCCGAGGGCACGCTGGACGTCACCAACCTGCGGAAGGTCTTCTGGCCGGGGGGCGGCTTCACGAAAGGCGACCTCCTCAGGTACTACGCGCGGGTCTCGCCCTGGCTCCTGCCGGTGATCGCCGACAGGCCGCTGGTGATGAAGCGCTACCCGAACGGCGTGCTTGGCAAGGCGTTCTATCAGCAACGGGCGCCAGACTCAGTCCCACCAGGCGTGCGTGTGGAGGTGGTGGAGGGCGACGAGGACGAAGACGGACCGACGCCACGGCTCGTCGGCGGATCGCTCCTGACCCTGCTCTACGCCGCCCAGCTCGGGGCCATCTCGTTCGACCCCTGGTTCTCGCGGGTGCACGCACCGTCGCACGCCGACTTCGCGGCCATCGACCTCGACCCGATGCCCGGCGTGCCGTTCGCGCAGGTGCGCGACGTGGCGCGGTGGGTCCACGAGGCCCTGGTCATGCTGAACGTCCCGGCCGCCCTGAAGACGTCGGGCTCATCCGGCCTGCACATCTACGTGCCGCTCGCGCCGGAGACGACATACGAGTCGGGCCAGTTGCTGTGCCAGATCGTCGCCACGGCCGTGGCCTCGCAGCACCCCGCCGTGGCGACGGTGGAGCGTGCCGTGGCGCGGCGCGGCCGCACGGTCTACGTGGACTACCTGCAGAACATCGAGGGCAAGACGCTCGCCTGCGCGTATAGCGCGCGCGCCAGCCAGTTCGCCGGCGTGTCGACACCGCTCGCCTGGGACGAGTTGGAGCAGGACTTCCGACCAGAGGACTTCACGATCGACAACGCGTTTGCGCGCTTCGACGAGGTCGGCGACCTCTGGAACCCCGTGCTGCAGGGCCCGCCGGCCGACCTGCGCGACGTCATCGCGCGCCTCCGCGGCACGGCACGGTAGGCTGGTGCGTTCGGCCCGCCTTCGCCGGGAGGCTTCGGCGCGGCAGGCCGTTCGACGTTCGCCGTTACTTCGGCGTGCCGCTGACGACGACGTCGCGGAACTCGGCGGTGTCGTCGAAGGACCCGACACCCGCGCGGCCCCAGCCGAGCGTGCGATCGGTGGCGACCATGATCGGCTCTGCGCCCCCATCCGCGTAGACCGCGATCCGGCCCGTGGCGGGCACGCGCACCAGCCGCATGTGGTGCCACTGCTGATCGACGAGCGGCGCCACGTTCGACAGCGAGTCGATGCGCCTGCGGTCGGCGTCGTTGACGAGGAAGATGCCGTTGTGGACCTCGTCGCGCACGGCCGAGAGGTGCACGTAGTAGAACGTCGTCGGCGACTGGTAGCCCACGACGAGCAGCGCGTCGCGCCGCGGCGTCACATCAGGCATGGCGGCCGTCGATCGCACATCCACGTCGAGCGTCGTCTCGCCCAGGTCGGGGCCATTGACGATCGCCAGCGCCGACGGCCGACGAATCGGCCCTCCGGGCTTGCCCGCGGTGACCAGCGCGAGCAGGCCATCGCGAATGGCCCAGGTGCCCGACCCGTCGAGCGTCCACTCGCGCGCGACGGTATCGGGTGCCAGTGACGGCCGCACGCGGACCTGCTCCGCGGCCATCAGTGTCGCACCGAGCAGCAGCCCTGCCACGGCCACGGCGCGACCGGGACCTCGAACACTCCTCGGTGTCAGCATTGCTCGCATTATCGCCCGCCTGCGCCCGTTGGGCCGTCGCCTACGTCGAAGGGAGCCTCGTCGGCTGCCAGCCGGAGCCGCATGACGTCGAAGCCAGTCTGGTCGTGGACCGTGCGGTGCATGAGCTCGAAGCCCAACCTCGCGTAGAACGCTCTGCCCATCAGGTTTCGCTCGAACACCTCGACCTCGAGATCTCCTCGCAGGGCTTGCGCTCGACCTATCAACGCCCGCCCGATCCCCGATCGATGAGATCCCGGGTCGACGAAGATGGCCCCGACCTCGTTGCCGAGGAGCGAGATGAACCCGACGACATGCCCGTCGGCTTCCCAGACCCAGGTCTCTGCCTTCGGGAGGTACACGTGGGGAATGTTGTGGCGCTCCAGGTCCAGGAAATCCTGGCCGAGGAAGGGGTGCGCCAGGGCCGACGCGCGGGCCCACACGCCCAGGACATCCTCGCAATCCGCTGGTTCGTACTTCCGAATCACTGGGCCCTCGGAGGCATTCCGTGCCGGTGGGCCTCATCGTCGCGAGAGCCCCAGCATGCGCAGCAACTGGAGTGCGTTGCCGGCCTGCGCCGGACCAGGCCGGAGACGGTAGTCGAACGACATCGTGATGTCCGTGCCGGTGCCAGCCAGCGTCTCCTGCAGGTGGAAGCTGTCGGCGTGGGCCGTGAACGCGGGATCGCGTGCCAGCTCGAGGTCATGCGTCGTCACCGCGCCGATCGCCTCGCACCCCAGCAGGTGCTGCATCACCGTGCGCACGGCGATCTGCCGCTCCGCGCTGTTGGTGCCCTGGAGCACCTCGTCCAGCAGGAAGCAGGCACGGCGGTCGGCCGTCGCCGCGCGCGCGGCTTCGACGATCTGCTGCAGACGCACCAGCGACGCCATGAACAGCGACAGCCCGAGTTCGAGCGAGTCGGACACGCGCATGCTCGTGTGCAGGGCGAGGCGCGGGAGGCGGAAGGTCGTTGCGCAGGCGGGCCCGCCGGCATGGGCGAGCACCACGTTGAGGCCAATCGCGCGCAGCAGCGTGCTCTTGCCCGACATGTTCGAGCCGGTGATGAGCAGGAACCGGCCCGGCGGACCCACCTGCACGTCGTTGACCACACGAACGCCATTGGGCAGCAGCGGGTGCCCGACGGCCACACCGTCGATCCGATCGGCGTGTGCGTCGAGTTCCGGGAACGTCCAGTCCGGGTGGTCGAACGCGAGCGATGCCAGCCCGCTCGCGGCGTCCACGCGCCCGACGGCCTCGAGCCACCGGCGCACCTCCCGGCCATGACGGCGCCGCCACCCCTCGATCAGGCGCCACGCGTGCAGGTCCCACAGTGTGAGCGTCTGGAGGGGCACGAAGAGCCACAGCGAGTGCCGCACGTCGGAGAGCGCGACGAGTTGCTCCAGCGCCCGCAGGGATGCCGGGGCCTGCTGGATCTCGGCGTGCGCCGCGGCGAGCATCGGCGCGGCAAAGCGCGTGGCGTGCAGGTGATCGATGACCGCCCGCCACGGCCGCAGCCCCAACTCGCCCGAGGCGCCTCCCATCGTGGCCTCGAGCGGCCCGTGCACCCACCAGCGCAGGACCCACCCCAGGGCGCCCGTCAGCAGCCACCAGCTTCCCGTGACGCCAGCAGCCGACGCGATCGCGCCGCCGAGGGTCAGGGCCGTGAGCACCATGGCTGACGGCATCACCCATGACCGCCCCTCGAGGGCGCTCGGGGCTTCCGCCCACGCCACGGCTGTCGGCAGGCCGCCCGCGCCAGTCTCGGCGGGGCCCGCATCGGTGGCGCCCGCCCCCTCGGTAGGGCCCGCTCTCCCCCTCGACTGCGCTCGGGGCAAGCGAGCGCGGCCCCAGCCACGCCCCGCATCCGGCAGCGTGCGAGCGAGCGCGGCGAGATGCTGACGGACGTCGATCGCCGGTGTCAGCTCCCGGACGGCCTGCTGGCGCGCGCGGATCTCGTCGATCGACGAGGACCCGCCGTGCAGCAGCCACTGCGTGAGGGTCTCCCGTCCTGTCGGCGTGCGCACCGGACCAAGCACCTGCGCGAGTGATGCGTGGCCGAAGACGTCCAGGTCGGCCGCGTACGGATGGTCGTCGGGGACATCGGCGCCCCACGGCTGCGGCAGGTCGTTCCACAGCCGCGCGAGCCGCGCGAGCGCGTCGCGGTTGAGCGCGACCATCGCCTCGGCGGCCTCGCGCGCCTGCTCCACCCTGTCGTGGCGTCCGACGAGCCACAGAAACGCCACGATACCGAGGCACGCAGCCGCGGCCGCCCACCACGACGGCTGACGCACGACGAGCACCAGCGCCACGAACGCGAGCGCCGCGGCGGCGAGCCGGGCGCGCGAATACCCGCGCGACCGCGATGCGAGCGCGTCGGCAATCGCCGCGAACCGGACCTGCCGTTCGCGGTACACATCGGCGGGAGACGTCGCGTGGTCGTTCGACGATGTGGCGGTCACGGCCTCCACTCTACTTCGAGCCCAGCCAGCGCCTCGGGTACACTGGCGGCCGTCGTCACGCTCATGAGTCTCGCCGCGGGTACCCGGATCGGCCCCTACGAGATCGTCGCGCCCATCGGCGCGGGCGGCATGGGCGAGGTCTATCGCGCCCGCGACACCAGGCTCGACCGCGATGTCGCGATCAAGGTCCTGCCCGAGGCCTTCGCCAGCGACGCCGAGCGCCTCGCCCGCTTCACGCGCGAAGCCCAGACGCTGGCCTCGCTCAACCACCCCTGCATCGCCGCGATCTACGGCATCGAGGAGACGCCGGGCGGCCTGCGCGCGCTCGTGATGGAACTGGTCGCCGGAGACGACCTGACGGTCGCCATCGCGCGCGGCCCCTTGCCGCCGGACGAGGCACTGCCGATTGCCGCGCAGATCGCCGAGGCGCTCGAGGCGGCGCACGAGCAGGGCGTGGTCCACCGCGACCTGAAGCCGGCCAACGTGAAGGTGCGGCCCGACGGCACGGCGAAGGTGCTCGACTTCGGCCTTGCGAAGGCCATCGATGGCCACGGGTCCAGCCACGCGAGCGGTGGCTCGGATGGCGCGATCCCGCCCACACTGACGTCGCCGGCCATGACCGAGCGCGGCGTGGTCCTCGGCACGGCGGCGTACATGTCGCCGGAGCAGGCCAAGGGCCGTCCGGTCGACAAGCGGTCGGACATCTGGGCGTTCGGCGTCGTCCTCCATGAAATGCTCACGGGCAGGCGCCTCTTCCAGGGCGACTCGGTGGCCGAGACGCTCGCCGCGGTACTGACGCGCGAGCCCGATCTCGCAGGGCTCCCGGGCACGGTGCCCCTGCCCGTCGTCGCGCTACTGCGGCGCTGCCTCGAGCGCGACCCGAAGAAGCGCCTCCGCGACATCGGCGAGGCACGACTGCTGCTGAGTGAGGGCGGGCTGCGCACGGGGTCGCCAGGCGATTCGATGTTCGGGGGCGTGACCGCACCGACCTCGAGCGGGATGACGCCGGCGACGGCACCGGCGGCCCGACCGACGCGCCGGCAGTTGCTGGTCGCCGCCACTGGCATGGCCGGCGCCTTCGCAGGCGGCTACGCCTCGCGGGCGTTCCTGGATCGATCGCCCACGGCGTCCGCGGCGGCACCCGCGCTCGCGACGAGGCCGCTCACGACGTCGGGCACCGTGATCAGCGCGTCCATCTCCGGCGATGGACGCTACCTGGCCTACGTCGAATCCGAGCAGGGTCGCCAGAGCCTGTGGATCCAGCAGCTCGCCAGCGGGCAATCGCTCCGGCTGGTGCCCGACGACAACGTGGCCTACTGGGGCCACACCTTCACCCCCGACGGCAATCGGGTCGTCTTCGGGCAGAAGACGTCCGACGACATCAACGGCGCGCTCTACGCGATCTCCACCCTGGGTGGCTCGCCGACGCGCCTGATCGGCGACATCGATTCGCAGCCGACGTTCTCGCCCGACGGCACGCGGATGGCCTTTCTGCGCCTCCGCCATCCCGCGCCTGGCGCAACGGCCCTGATCGTCGCCAACACCGATGGGACCGGCGAGCGGGCGCTTGCCAGCGTCACGCTGCCGGAGTACATGGCGGGCATCTTCTTCGGCGCCCCGGCGTGGTCGCCCGACGGACGCACCATCGCAACGGCGGTGGGTCGTCGCGGCTCGGCAGACGCCGAGGCCCGGGCACGTCTCGTGCTGGTGTCGGTGGACACCGGCGCCATGACGACCCTGTCGGATCCGGGATGGCCGTTCCTCGCGCAGGCAGGCTGGATGCCCGATGGCCGGTCGCTGCTCGTCATCGCGCGCGCGGCCGACGAGGGCCTGAGTCAGATCTGGGCCGTCTCGGCCTCCGACGGCACGGTTCGGCGCGTGACGTCCAATCTCACCGACTACCGGATCATCTCCCTGACCGCCGACGGGCAGTCGCTCGTGACGGTCGGCAGCGAAGGGTCGGCCGCCATTTCCACGATGCCCGTGAAGGGCGGCCGGCCGACGCGCATGAGCCGCAGCACCCGCGACGGCCTTGGCGGCGTGGCGTTCACGCGTGAGGGCGGTCTCGTCTACACGTCCCCGACGGCCGACGGCGTGAGTCTCTGGCAGGTGGATGCCGGCGGCGCCACGCGCAGTCCCGTCGTGCCCGCCCGACGTGGAGAGTCGCCGGTGCTTCCGGTCGTACTCGACGACGGCAGCATCCTGTACGTGGTGCGCAAGAGCTCTGGCGCCGAACTGTGTCTCCTGCCCCGCGGCGCATCGACGGCCCGGGTGCTCGCACGCGACGTGCGCGTGGACTCGGTCGGCGCGTCGACGGACGGGCGCGTCATCGTCTACGGCGCGCTGGTCGAAGGCATGCCTTCGCTGTTCCGGATTGGGCTCGATGGCGCGTCACCGACACGCCTCACGCGCACACCGTCGTTTGGGCCGAGTGTCGATCGATCCGGCACACGCGTCGCCTTCTACCACGTGAGCCAGGACAGCGGCATCCGCCTCGGCATCATGTCGCTGAACGGCGGGCCGTTGCTGCTCGATCTCCCCGCCGAGCCGCCCACGGCAAACAGTCGCCTCGGGCTCACCGAGGCAGGCCTCTACCTCGACACGGTGAGGAACGACCGCGCCAACGTGTGGCTGCAACCACTCGACGGAGGGCCGATGCGTCGCGTGACCGACTTCGAGGATCAGGTGCTGTACGACTTCGCCGTGTCGCGCGACGGCCAGACGCTGGCGATCGTGCGAGGGCCGCGGCTGCGCGATGCGCAGTTGATCACCGGCTTCGAAGCGTTGCTCCCGTCGTGATGTGACGCGCGGTCGACACACGCCTCGGCATGTGTGAGGATCCCAACCAGACACTGCGACACCGCCCCGGAGGACCCTGCGCGTGCCCAAGCCACTCCAGACGTACGAAGGCCAGGACATCACCGTCACTTTCGATCCCGCCATCTGCATCCACTCGGCCATCTGCGTCCGGGGCCTGCCCGCCGTATTCGACGTGAGCCGCGCACGATGGGTCGACGTGAACGCCGATACGGCCGACGCAATCGCCGCGCAGGTCGCGCGATGCCCGTCTGGCGCGCTGCAGGTGACGCGACGAGCCGGGTGAGACCGCCGCGTTCGGTGAGCCCTGCACCGCGATGAACTCGCCGCTCACCACGTGCTCGGCCGGAGTCATGGCCTCGAGCACGGGCGGTCGGACTGCAGAGTCGGCAGTCACCGGGACGTTGCGTCGGCCGCCGATCGGCGCCACCACGCCGCCAGGACACTGCCCATCACCGAGTGCGTGAGGCTGGAGATGGCGCAGGGAATGGCGACGAGCGGGCTCGCGAAGTGCTGCCGAGCCAGGACCACGCCGAGCCCGGAGTTCTGCATGCCGACCTCGATGGCGATGGTGCGCGCGGCGGCCTCGGGGCGGCCGACGGCCCTGGCGAGGACGTAGCCGAGCCCGAAGCCGCCCGCGTGCAGGCCGGCCACCGCCCCCAGCAAGCGCAAGCCTGCGGCAAGCACGTCGTCACGACCCGCCCCCAGGATGCTGCCCACGATGAGCGCGATGGTGATCACCGCCGCGAGCGGCGCCACCGTCTGGAGTCGCGCGGTCGTCCGCGGAGCGAAGCGCGTGAGCGCGAGGCCTGCCATGACGGGCAGGATCACCACCTGCAGCGTGCTCACCAGCAGGCCCATCACCGAGACCTCGACGCGACTGCCGGCGAGCAGTTCGGTGAGCACCGGCGTCATCAGGGCCGCCAGCAGCGTTGACACGGCCGTCATCGTCACCGACAGCGGCACATCGCCGCGCGCCAGGAAGGTCACGACGTTCGAGGCGGTGCCACCAGGACAGCACGCCACCAGCACGAGCCCCACGGCGAACGGCGTGGGCAGGCCGAATGCGTAACCAAGCGTCCACCCGAGCGCCGGCATCACCGTGTACTGCAGCACCAGGCCCGCGGCGACCGTGCCAGGCGCCTGCGCCACGCGCGCGAAGTCGGCGATCTCCAGCGTCAGGCCCATGCCGAGCATGATCAGGCCGAGGCCCCAGGTCAGGAGCGGCCCCGAGAACCACGTCAGGGCACGCGGCTCGACGAGCGCCACGATGGCCGCCGCAACGACCCACAGGGGAAAGGCCCGGGTGAGGCGCTCGATGACCACGGGCAATGTTGGCGGGCCTGGCAAGGTGGGCCATTCTATGCCCCATGGCCCGACGCCCGACCGCCTCACTCGCCGCCGGACTGCTCGCGGCACCCGTCCTCCTCGCTCTGGCCGGCCTGGCCCACGGACAGGAACCCCACGAACGCTCGGCCCAGCACGACTTCCGCATCGTCACGGTGGCTGATGGCCTCATCGTTCCCTGGGGCATCGCGTTCCTGCCTGGCGGCGACATGCTCGTGACCGAGCGCCCCGGACGCCTGCGGATCGTGCGTGCGGGTCGGCTGCTCCCTGAGGCCGTGCCCGGCGTGCCGGCGGTGCGGGTGGGTGGACAGGGCGGCCTGCTCGACGTCGCCGCGCATCCGCGCTTTGCGGAGAACCGCCTGATCTACCTGACGTTCTCGAAGCCGAGCGCCGATGGCACGACCAACACCACCGCCGTCGTGCGGGGCCGCTTCGAGAACGACCGCCTCGTCAACGTGGAGACGATCCTCGAGGCCAGGGCGTGGTCCGAGGGCGAAGGGCACTTCGGGTCGCGCCTCGCCTTCGACGGCGCAGGGTACCTCTACGTGACCATCGGCGATCGGCAGGTGTATCCGAAGGACCTCGAGGGCCATCCCGCGCAGGACCTGTCCACGCACCACGGCAAGGTCTTGCGCCTGCACGACGATGGACGGGTGCCGGCTGACAACCCGTTCGTCGGCCGACAGGGCGCGCTCCCGGAAATCTGGTCGTACGGACACCGTAACCAGCAGGGACTCGCGATCGACGGCGACGGCACCGTGTGGGCGACCGAGCACGGCCCTCAAGGCGGCGACGAACTCAACCTGATCGAGCGTGGCAAGAACTACGGCTGGCCCGTCGTCGGATTCGGCGTGATGTATCGCACAGGCGCCGCCATCCACCCCGGGACCATGCGCGAGGGCATGGAACCGCCGGTGCACGTCTGGATCCCATCGATTGCCGCGTCAGGGCTGATGCGGTACCGGGGCGATGCGTTCCCCCTCTGGCGGGGCAGCCTGTTTGCCGGCGGCCTGGGTGGCGAGCAGCTCGTGCGGCTCACCCTCGACGGACGCCGCGTGGTGAACGTCGAGCAGTTGCTGCAGCGCCGCGGACGTATCCGCGACGTGCGCGAGGGCCCCGACGGCCTGGTGTACGTGGCGTTCGAGAACCGGGCGGGGACGCCGACCAGCATCGTGCGGCTGGAGCCAGTCGCACGGCGATGATGGGCTGGCGATTGACGTGCGGTCACGGCCGCGTGCGCCACGAGCGAGCGGGCGGCGGCGTCCGCGTCGCCGCCGCGGCAGGTCGCGGGGGGCGTCGGGCGCCGGGAAGACCAGCTCGCCGCTCTGGCCAGCCCCGGCTCCGACCGTGCCAGATGAGGTCAGCGGGATACACTTGATGGGATCGAAGGAGGTTCGATGCCCGTCAAGCAGGTGGTGCGCTCGCGGCAGTGGGGTGCCGGTTTCGGTGTGATCGTCGCGGTGCTCGTCGCCGTGGCGGCTGTCGCGGGGCAGACGACGCCGCGCGAGTGGCGTGACTACGCCGGCGGACCCGACAGTTCGCGGTTCGTCGCGGCCACGCAGATCACAAGGGCCAACGTGGGCCGCCTGCAGGTCGCATGGACCTACCCCGACGGCGACACGGACTTCAACCCGCTGATGGTGCGGGGCGTGGTCTACACGCGCGCCCGCGGGAACCGGATCGTGGCGCTCGACGCCGGCACGGGCAAGGAGATCTGGGCCTCCGACGAGATCAAGGCTTTCGCCATTCGCGGCCTGAACTACTGGGAGAGCCCCGACGGGCGTGACCGCCGCCTGCTGTTCAGCACGCTGAACATGCTGCGGGCCTACGACGCGCAGACGGGCAAGCCGATCCCGACGTTCGGCAAGGACGGCGTCGTCGACCTGCGCGAAGGCCTCGATCGCGATCCCTCGACGGTCCAGCAACAGAGCCGCCTGCCGGGTCGCGTCTTCGAGCACCTGATCATCCTCGGGTCGGCGACCAACACCGAGTACACGTCGGCGCCAGGAGATATCCGCGCCTACGACGTGCGCACCGGCGCGCTCGCCTGGTCGTTCCGCACCGTGCCGCGCCCGGGCGAGTTCGGCGCCGACACGTGGCCGGCCAACGCCCGCGCAACCGTCGGCGGCGCCAACAACTGGGCGGAATCCTCCGTGGACGTGGCCCGCGGCATCGTCTACGTGCCGACGGGCAGCGCCAAGTACAACTTCCACGGCGGGTACAGGCACGGCGACAACCTGTTCTCCGACAGCGTCATCGCGCTCGACGCCCGCACCGGCCGGCGGGTGTGGCACTTCCAGACGGTGCACCACGACATCTGGGACGTCGACAACAACTCCGCGCCGCAGTTGACGACGGTGCGCCACGACGGCAAGGCCATCGACGTGGTCGCGCAGGCGGGCAAGACCGGATATCTCTACGTGTTCGACCGCGCGACGGGCCGGCCGATCTGGCCGATCGAGGAGCGCCCGGTGCCGCAGGGCACCACAGTCCCCGGCGAGAAGTTGTCGCCCACGCAGCCGTTCCCGACCAGGCCGGAGCCGTTCTCGCGCCAGTCGTTCACCGTCGACGACCTCAACCCGTACATCCTCACCGACGAGGACCGCGCGCGGTGGCGCGAACGGATCGCCAGGGCGCGCAACGAGGGCCCGTTCACGCCCATCGGCTTCGACGAGGTCGTGCACATGCCCGGCAATCAGGGCGGATCCAACTGGGGCAGCACGGCCGCCAACCCGACGGACGGCCGCGTGTACGTGATCGGCTTCAACGTGCCGACGATCATCCGACTGCTGAAGCCGGGCGAGAAGCGGCCGGCACGGGCTGGCGCGCCAGAGGAAGTGGTCCGCGAAGGGTATCCGGTCACTGACGGGTTTGGCCTGTACCCGACCATCATCAAGCCGCCGTACACGACACTGACGGCTTACGACCTCAACACGGGCGCGATCGCCTGGCAGAAGGGGCTCGGCGACGACCTGCGGCTGCTGCCCCTCGGCATCACGGGCACCGGATCGGCCGCGACGGTGAAGGGCGGCCTCATCGTCACGGGCGCCGGCCTCGTGTTCGCCACCGCCGCCGACAGGAAGGTGCACGTCTACGACAGCGCCAACGGCAACGAGCTGGCGACGCTGCCGCTCGGCGGCCCCACGAGCGGCGGTCCGTCGATGTACGAACACCAGGGACGGCAGATCCTGCTGGTCACGGCGTCGGCCACTCAGCCGACCGGGCCCGGCGCCGTGCCGACGCCCCACTCCGGGCCGACGGGATTGGTCGCGTACGCGCTGCCGAAGTAACGCCGTCGGCGCCTCGCGCGCCGGAGGGCACCTGGTGACCCTCGGCGCTGTCGGCGCGCAATCCCGCCGACGTCGGACTCAGCTCACGTGCGGCAGCCCGAGCACGACGGACGCGATGACGGCAAGCGCCGAGGCTGCCAGGCAGGCGAGGGCGATCAGGAGGTGATCGCCGCGCTCCGGGACGAGCGGGTCCATGAACTGGCCCGTGAGGTACCCGCCGACAAAGCCCCCGGCGTGCGCGTAGTTGTCGATGCCGGGCATGATCAGGCCGAACAGGCCGAGCATGATCGCGTAACCGACGACCTGCCCGTGGATGGCGCTGCTGCCCGCGCGGCGCCCGTAGTAGACGAGGGCGCCCAGCAGGCCGAAGATCGACGCCGACGCGCCCACGGTGAACATCGACCCGCGCAGCATGGGCAGGGGCATCCATCCCATGTACGCGCCCGCGAATGAACTGGCGGCGAAGCCACAGACGCCGGCCACCGTGTAGAGGATCACGCACCGGCCCGGGCCGTACAGTTCGGCCGTTGCCGGGGCGAGCTGGCGCACCCACATCATGTTGAACACGATGTGCAGCAGCCCGCCGTGCAGCCAGCTGGCGCTCAGCACCGTCCACCAGCGGCCGAAGCGGAACACGGGGATGGCGCCGCTCGATCCGAAGAGGAAGAGGCTGGACGTGTCGGGCGCCAGCAGCGAGAACAGCCCCCTGGCCCGGGCCTGCGGCCCGGACACGATCAGCGTGAGGACGTACAGCGCGCCGCAGCCCAGCAGCACGATGGGGACGAATCCGAGATCCCGCCCGAGCCGCCGCAGGAGAGGCGCGTAACCCCACATCCCCGGGTTTCGGCGCCCGCAGTTCAGGCACTCCGCGTCGCGGACCCCCACGAGGGAGCCGCAACTGCTGCACACGACCGCGCCTTCCGTCTGTCGTCCGAACATGTTGTTGCAGCGCGGCACACCGCCTGGCGCCCGCGTCCGAGCACGGTATCACCTCGCGGCCGCCCGAAACATGCCGGACCGTTACGTAGCCGCGGGACTTGTCCCGCGGACAGCGCCGGACGAGTCCGGCGCCTACGAGATTCACGGCCCGGCCGCCGGACGAGCGATTCATGGCGCCGGCGCCACCAGCCAGGTACGAATTCGTGGTTCGTAGCCGCGGGACTTGTCCCGCGGACAGCGCCGGACGAGTCCGGCGCCTACGAGATTCACGGCCCGACCGCCTGACGAGCGATTCATGGCGCCGGCGCCACCAGCCAGGTACGAATTCGTGGTTCGTAGCCGCGGGACTTGTCCCGCGCACGGCGCCGGACGAGTCCGGCGCCTACGAGATTCACGCCCCGGCCGCCGGACGAGCGATTCATGGCGCCGGCGCCGCCAGCCAGGTACGAATTCGTGGTTCGTAGCCGCGGGACTTGTCCCGCGGACAGCGCCGGACGAGTCCGGCGCCTACGAGATTCACGGCCCGGCCGCCGGACGAGTCCGGCGCCTACGAGATTCACACCTACGAGATTCACAAGAGTCCCGCGGCACGCGGGCCCCTGGCTCGACGGGGACCGGCGAGCTGGCACACACTCGACACCTCCCCATGCGCTCACCCACTCGCGCCGTCACAGCTGGCGCCCTTGGCGTCCCTGGCCAGTACCCGGGCGGCCCGACCGCCGGGGTCGCAGCGATCGCGGTGCTCCTCGGCCTCTTCCTCGTGCCGCCCGCGGACGCGCAACCCCTGCTCGCGCGCCCCCTGCTCGCACAGCCCGCGCACCTCGGCGTCACGGGCCGGCCCGAGTGGGATCGCTTCGCGTCCTGGCCGACGGCAGGCGAGTCTCTCGCCGTGACCTTCGACGGCAGGGCCAACGACGGCGAGCAGACACTCCTCATACGCCAGCAGGATGTGAAGGAAGCGTGGGCCCTCGAGCTGAACGGCCGGCCGCTCGGCAGCCTGACGCGCATGGAAGCCGACCTCGTCCACGCGGTGGCCGTTCCGGCAGGAACGCTGCGTGACGGCCTCAACACGCTCCGTATCGGCCCGTCCAAGGTCCCCGACGACATCGTGGTCCACGACATCCGCCTCGAAGCCGTTCCGCTGGCTGCGGTGTTGGGCGGTTCCACCTTGCAAGTCCGCGTGACCGACAACGAGGGCGCGCCGCTTCCGGGGCGCGTCACCATCGTCGACGAGTCGGACACCCTCGTGCCCCTGCTGCCGCTGCCCGGATCGAGACAGGCCGTGCGCCCGGGCGTCGCCTACACGGGTGGCGATGCCGTACGCGTGGGCCTGCGGCCCGGCCGCTATCGTGTCCGCGCGACGCGAGGGCCCGAATACGGCATGCGGGAGGCATGGGTCTCGCTGCGGTCGGGCGAGACACGCGACTTGTCGCTGCGCCTCACGCGTGAGGTCGCGACCGAGGGGTGGGTGGCGGCCGACACGCACATCCACACGCTCGACGTGAGCGGGCATGGCGACGCGACGCTGGCCGAACGGATGCTGACCCTGGCGGGCGAGGGCGTCGAACTGGCCGTGGCGACCGAGCACGATCGCGAGACCGACTACACCAGCTCACTCGCGACCATGGCAGTCGCGGGCCGCGTCACGCCGATCACCGGCCGTGAAGTGACGACGAAGACCGGCCATTTCAACGTCTTCCCGGCGTCGTCGGGTGACGGGGCTGTCGCCATCCTCAACCATCCCCACGACGCGCACAGCGGCTTCACGCCGTTTGCGCGCGCCAACTTCAACGCGGTCACGGGAGCGAGCCGCGGGCTGGCCCGCCCCTTCACCGCGATGGAAGTCGTCAACTCGGGCGCGATGCGATCGGACTGGATGGAGCCGGTTCGCAGCTGGTTCGCCCTCCTCAACCGCGGACTCCGCGTCACACCGATCGGCGCGAGCGACTCGCACGACGTCAGCCGGTTCATCGTCGGCCAGGGACGGACGTACGTCCGCGCACCCGATACCGATCCCGGGCGTATCCCGGTGGATGCCACCGTCGCGAGCCTTGGCGCGGGGCGCGTGGTCGTCAGCCTCGGCCTCTTCGCGCAGGCGCGCGTCGGCACGGCAGGACCTGGTGATCTGGTCAACGCGCACGACGCCAGGACGATCGAGGCGGGCGTGTCTGGCGCGACGTGGACGCGCGCCGACCGCGTGGCGCTGTTCGTCAACGGCATCGAGACGGCACACACGCCGATTGCCCCCGCCGCATCGGCCCGCGTCGAGAAGACGTCGGTGACGTGGGCGCTGCCCGCGCGGCGCTACGACTACTTCGTGGTGGTGATCGCGAGCGGTCCTGGCGTCACGGACCCTTCGTGGGCCATCCCGACTCCGTACCAGCCGACGAGCCCGGCGTGGACGCCCGTGGTCTTCGGCCTGACGGCGCCGATCTACGTGGATGCCGACGGCGACGGCGTGTTCTCGTCGGCGCGCGCGTACGCGGAGCAGATCGTCGCGACGCACGCGGCCCTGCCCGCGCTCGTCACAGCGCTGTCGGCACACGACCAGGTCGTGTCCTCGCATGCGGCGGAGCTGCTCGAGGCGCGTGGCGTACGCCTCGATGACGACACGATGCGCGCGGCGTTGGCCACAGCCGCTCGGCACGTGCGCGACGGCGTGACGGCCTACCTCGAAGCCCGCTGAGCTACTGGACGAACCGCCGGGCCGGGAACTTCTGCCGCGACGTGATGGCAGCCAACCCCGCGCGTGCCTGCGCCGTCACGTCGGGCGAGGGCGCCAGCCGGAGGGCCGCCATGAAGTGCTGGTAGGCGGACGTGGGCTGGTCCATGTGCCGCAGGAGCGCCATGCCGGCGCCGACGTGAGCCTCGGCAGCGCCGGGCCCTGTGGGGTGAGCCTGCAGGTAGCGCTGGAACAGCGTGACGGCCGCGCTTCCGTGCCCGTTCTCGGACAACCAGTCGCCGAGGGCGAGCGTCTGCGCAGGGTCGAGCGCGCCCTGTGCCTCCCTGGGCGGCAGGGCGAAATACGCCCGGGCGGCCGTGGCCATGTCTCCCGACCGCAACGCCTGGGAAACGACGCTGCCCGGCGCCGCGACGGCCCTGGCCTCGGCGCGGTACTCCTCGGGCGTGGTCTGCACCTCCCAGCGCGACAGCACCCACGCGACTGCCACGCCGGCAACGAATCCGCCTATGTGGGCGCCATGCGCGACACCCGCCGCCGCCGTCACCGCCTGCCAGCAGCATCGGCATGAGGTTGTCCATGACGAGGTAGAGACCCAGCACGATGCGCGCCGGGACCTCGACGACGCGCACGATGAACGGGATCAGCAGCAGCAACATCCTGACGGTGTTGCGCGGGAACCACACGAAGTAGAAGCCCAGTACACCCGAAATCGCGCCGGACGCACCCACCATCGGCACGAGTGACCCCGGCGCGAGCAGGGCGAACGCGAGCGTGGCGGCCACACCTGTCGCCAGGTACCAGAACAGGTACTTCCAGCGACCGAGCCGGTACTCGACGTTGTCGCCGTAGATCCAGAGGAACAGCATGTTCCCGAACAGGTGCATGAAGCCCCCGTGCAGGAACATCGCTGCCATGAGGTCGGCCCACTGGGGCGCCCCCGGCTTGTATCCGTGCTCGAACACGAACAGGTCGTAGACGCTCAGCGACCCGATCGCCTCCCGGATCGGGACGTTGGCCGGCAGCGACTCGCGCAGCACCTCGACGTACGCCGCCAGCCTCGGGTCGCCCGGCGATGGGATCTGGCCCGACATGGGGAGCGTGAACGCGAGGAACACCAGGACGTTCACGGCGATCAGCACATACGTGACGATCGGCGTGCGGGGCGGATTCGGCGCGTCGCTCAGGGGCAGCATGGGTTCGGCCAATTACATGGGCGGAGGCGGTGGCGACGCAAGTGTGTCATGGGCGAGGTCGACGCCGCGTGATGGCCCGGCCTGACGGTCTGCCGACCGTTCGAGCCGTCGTCAGGCCACGACAGGCGCGGCAAACGCCGGGCTCGTCACGAGGGCGGCGGCGCCACGCAGGCGGGGCTGATCCTCGAGCGGAACGACGACGATCTCGGTGTCGGCGTCCTCGGGCACGAGGGACAGCTCGAGCAGGGTCCGCCGCATCGACGGCAGTACGAGATCCCACCCGTCGGTGATCTCGCCGCTCATGTAGATGCGCGCGGGCTGCACGGCCTTGATGACGATTGAGAGACCGCGCGCCAGGTACGCGCCTGTCTGGTCGAGCACCTCGATCGCCCGCGCCTCGCCTTCGCGCGCACGCGCCACGATCTCCGGCACCGTCGTCGTCGGGCGGCTCGACTCCGGCCAGCTCGCGCTCCGTCCCAGATAGCGGGCGACGGTGGCACCAACGGAGACGTAGGTCTCCCAGCAGCCGCGCAGACCGCAGCCACAGAGCGGACCGTCCATGTCGAGCGGGATGTGCCCGAACTCGCCGGCGCCGTTCCGCACGCCGCGGACCAGCTGTCCGTCGAGGGCAATCCCCACACCGACGCCGTCCGAGGCGTTGACGAACACGACAGGCCCTTCCGCTGTGGTGCTGCGCACGGCCCAGAGCTGCGCGAGCATGGACGCCTTCACGTTGTTCTCGACCACCACCGGGAGTCCCGTGGCGTCCTGAAGGGGGTCACGGAGGGACACGTCCTGCCACCCGAGTGATGGCGCGCGCAGCAGACGGCCGTCCATGGGGTCCACGAGCCCGGCAATGGACACGCCGATGCCGACGCACTCGCCCACAACGGACTTGTCGGCCAGCAGGTTCAGAATCGCCGTGGCGAGCGAGGGCACCAACTCAGCCGCATCCACCGGTGTGACCAGTTCTGAAAGTGGCTGCAGTGGCTGCCCCAGGAGATCCGCCACCTGCACGAGCGTGCGGCTCGCGCTGACGTCCACGGCGACGACGCAGCGCTGCCGGGTCTCGAGGAAGAGGTACTGGGGTTTGCGGCCGCGCTTGGCCTCGCCTTTCTCGCCTTCGAAGATCTGCTCACTGTCGAGCAGGTCCTGCACGAGCCGGCTGATCGCGCCCCGGCGAACCCCCATGAGGCGCGCGAGTTCCGCCCGCGAGATGGGCTGGCGCGTCCTGATGAGATTCAACGCGATCTGGCGGTTGATCTCCCTGGAGGTGCCGCGGTGGGCGATCCGGAACTCTGTGGGGTTGATGCGACGCACGTGAACCCGGCCGTGGTGATTATGGTCCAGAATGGGACCATCGTGAGTCGGGTCATCCTGAACGCCCCCCGGGCGACCAGTGCGCGGGGGAGCCGCCCGCGAGATCTGGTGGCCGGATTCTGGCTGATTGGCGCCCTGTCGATCGTTGCGCTGCCTGCGCGCCCCGATGCACAGCCGAGCGTTCCGGGACCGGCCCGACAGATGTCGGCGACGTACCGCCAGGCTGTGGCGCAGCTCGAGCGGAGCGAAGCCTCGTCCGCGACCACGGCGGTGCGCCGCGCGGCGTTGCACGAACTGGCCGAGTCGTTGGACGGCATGGCAGCACCGCCGGTCGCCTCACCTGCTCGCGAGCAGCTCGCCACGGACCTGCGGCGAGCGGCGGCAGCCCTGCGCGAGGTCTCTGCAGGCGAAGAGCGCCCGGGCGAGGACATCGGGGCGGCGCGCCGCGAGCGCCGGGTCGACGCCGCGTCCCTGCGTGCCCTGCTCGACAGGGTCCGTGTGGCCGTGGAGGGAGAGGTCGCGCTCGGGCTGTCCTTCCAGGGCAGCTACAGCCAGGCCCGGGTCAGGGAGCCCGTCTACGGAGGACATGCCTCGGCGATGGGCCCGGCGCCGGCTGCCCCGCCCACGCCCGTGGCAGGGGCCGGCGGCCCGTCGCCGGTGACCTTTCACGAGCGCGCGCAGCTGCCGACACGCACCTGGAACGGCGGGCCGACAAAGACCACATCCTCGAGTCGCCCGGCAACGGCGTGGCGCTCGTCGACGTGGACGGCGATGGCTGGCTCGACATCTACCTGGTCACGGCCGCGCAGCTCGACGCCTCCCGCCGGCGCATTCCCCACAGCAACGCTCTGTACCGCAACCTCGGCAACTGGCAGTTCGAGGACATCTCCGCGAAGGCGGGCGTCGATGCCGCCGCCTGGGGCAACGGCGTGTGCGCGGGCGACGCCGACGGCGACGGACGCGTGGACCTCTACATCACCAACTGGGGACCGAACTTCCTTTTCCGCAACAAGGGTGACGGACGCTTCGAGGAGGTCGCGACGACGGCTGGCGTGGCCGCCGGAGGCTGGAGCACCGGGTGCGCGTTCTTCGACGCCGACGCCGATGGCGACCTGGACCTCTACGTCGCGCGCTACGTGCAGACGACGTGGGACGACGTCCTGCGCGCGCAGCGCACGCTCAGGTGGCGCAACGGCCCGTCCATCATGGTCGGCCCGGCAGGATTGCCCGGTGAGGCCGACGTGTTCTTCGAGAATCTCGGCAGCGGACGCTTTGCCGACGCCACGGCCGCGCGCGGCCTCACCGACGCCGCCGGCGCGTACGGCTTCGGCGTGGTCGCCACCGATGTGGACGACGATGGCGCCATCGACCTGTTCGTGGCCAACGACTCCAATCCGAACTTCCTGTACAGGAATGACGGTACGGGGCGCTTCTCGAGCGTGGGCCTGATGGCTGGGGTGGCGGTCAACGGCGAGGCGCGGGCCCAGGCAGGCATGGGCGTGGACGCCGGCGACGCCGACGGCGACGGCCGCATGGACCTCGTGCTGACGGCGTTCGCCCACGACCGCAACACGCTCTTCCGCAACCTCGGCGACACGCTGTTCGAGGACGCGTCGCAACCCGCGGGACTGGCGGCGTCCACCTTCCAGCGCATGGGCTGGGGCGTCGCGTTCCTCGATGCCGACCTTGACGGACGACAGGATCTCGTTCGTCGCCAACGGGCACATCTTCGCCGACGTCGACAGCCATCCGGACCTCGGCGAGCATTTCGCCCAGAGGAACCAGGTGCTGCTCAACGCCGGCGGTGCGTTCCGCGACGTGTCGGACACGGCGGGGCCGGGGCTGCAGATCGAGAAGGTCAGCCGCGGACTGGCCGTGGGCGACCTCGACAACGACGGCGACCCGGACGTTGTCGTCAGCAACATGGATGAGACACCGACGCTGCTCGAGAACAGGCAGGCCACCGGCCATCACTGGCTGGCGCTCCAGGTGATGGCGCCCTCGGGCAACCGCCTCGCCATCGGCGCGCGAGTCACGGTCACGACGGGCCAGGGGCGGCAGGTGCGCGAGGTGCGCTCGGGCGGCAGCTTCATGTCGCAGAACGACCTCCGGCTCCAGTTCGGGCTCGGCACCAACGCCGGACCGGTGGACGTGGAGGTGCGTATGCCCGGCGGGGCACGGTGGGCGTGGCGGGCGCTGGCGGTAGACCGGTTGCACACGCTGACCCTGAGTCCCGACGCGCGCGTGTCACCTGCCGGAGTCCCCCGCTGATGCGGGTCACGCGCCTGGCGATCGCCATCGTCGTTGTGGTGGCACTGGCGGCATCGGGTGTGCGGTCGCAGGCGCCTGCGCAGGTGTTCAGTCCGGCGCTCACGACGCCGGAGGCGCTGGCCCCCTACCTCGCGCATCTGGAAGCGGGCACTGACGCGTTCACGACCGAGCGCGACGCCGAGGCGATCGAGGCGCGGCTCGCCACCGTTGGGGCCTGGCTCGAGGGGGACGGCAGGCAGCCCGCGTTGCCCGCCGACTTCTTCGCGCAGGGGTTTCGCGGCGCGCGACTGTGGGACGAGACGCCATTTGCAGGCGATGGAGCCGGCATCGAGATCAGGCGCGGCGTCGGTGAGGAAGGGCGCACGCTCGACGCGCGGGCTGTCACCGGGCACCTGCGGCGTCTCGTGGCTCAGCTCGGAACGCCTGGCGTCACGGAGTTCCTCGTCACCGCGATCGAACCAGCCACGCAAGCGAGGGCGCGCGCCCCGAACGCGCCCCTCGCCCCTGCCGAGCCCGCCGCGCACCCCTGCCGACATCCAGATCGAGGTGCGTGCCGAAATCGTCGGACAGACGGCCAGCGGCGCGCGTGCCGGGTACGTTGGCACGTGGCGCATGACATGGCGGCGCGCCAACGGGAGCTGGCAGGTCGCCGAGTGGCGAGCCGGTCCGCACGTGATCAGCCGCGCCCCGGTCCCCGTGTTCGAGGAAATCACCGACGGCGTGCTCGACGCCTCGGGTCCGGTGGTGCGCCAGTTCTCGACGGGCCTCGATGCCTGGATGGCACGGCTCGACTCGGTGCTGACGCGCGACTCCAACGGCCATCACGGCGTGTCGGTGGGCGACGCCGACGGCGACGGTCTCGAAGACCTCTATGTGGCACAACCCGCGGGACTGCCGAACAGGCTCCTGCGGGCGCGCGGCGACGGCACGTTCGACGACGCCACGGATGCCGCCGGCCTGGGCCTGCTCGACGACACGGCGCAGTCGCTCTTCGCCGACATCGACAACGACGGCGACCAGGACCTGGTCGTGGCCACGAGCCTGCAGCCGCTGCTCTTCGTCAACGACGGCCGCGGACGCTTCACGGTCGCGCCTGGCGCGCTTCGCGTTCGCCTCGCCACTGCAGGGCGTGCTCACGGGCGTCACGATGGCCGACTACGACCGTGACGGCTTCCTCGACGCGCTACCTGTGCGTGCTACTCGTACTTCTTCGGCGCCGGCGAGGACAAGGCCGGGACGCCGATGCCGTACCACGACGCGCGAAACGGACCGCCCGGCGTGCTCTTCCGCAACGACGGCGCGGACGCTTCGTCGACGTCACGGCGCAGGTGGGGCTCGACGAGGGCAACGACCGGCTACCACTTCGCCGCCGCGTGGGGCGACATCGACGACGACGGCTGGCCGGACCTCTTCGTCGCCAACGACTTCGGCACCAAGAACCTCTATCGCAACCTCGGCAGGCAGGTCGGCGGCGCCGTCGCGCTTCGAGGACATCGCCGCGCGCGCCGGCGTGCTCGACTACGCCGCCGGCATGAGCGCCACCTTCGTCGACTGTACGACAACGACGGCGGCTTCGACATCTACGCCGGCAACATGTGGAGCGCGCCGGGGCAGCGCGTGACGTCCTCACCGGCGTTCATGCCCGACGCGCCGCCGGACGTGCGCGCCCGGTATCGCCACCACGCGCGCGGCAACTCGCTGTTCCGCAACCGTGGCGATGGAACCTTCGACGACACGTCGGTCGAGGCGGGCGTCACGATCGGCCGCTGGGCCTGGGCCTCGGATGCCATCGACGTCGACAGCGACGGATGGCAGGACCTGTACGTCGCCAACGGCATGCTCTCGCGACACGACGGGCAGACCGACCTCGACGGCTACTTCTGGCGGCAGGTGGTCGCGCGTTCGCCGCTCACGCGCATCAAGGGCATGCCGTACGACGACGCATGGAGGGCCATCAACCAGAGGCTCGTGCGGGGATTCGATCGCGAGCCGTCAGCGCAACGTGCTGCTGCGCAACGACGGCAACGGCGCCTTCGATGACGTCTCGGGCGCGGCTGGCCCTCGACCTCGATCAGGACGGCCGCGGCTTCGCGGTGCTCGACCTCGATCCGCGACGGCGATCCCGACCTCGCCGTGATGGCGGCCCGGCAGGCCCCCGCAGTTGCGCGTGCTTCCGCAACACCGCACCCGCGCCGCGGCGCGCTGGCCATCCGTCTCACGGGAACCGCGAGCAACCGCGACGCCGTCGGCGCCGCTCGTCCGCGTGGAAACCGAGTCCTTACGCATGGTCAGGCACGTGCAGGCAGGCTCCGGGTTCGTGTCCGCAGCACTCCCGCGAGCTCCTGTTCGGCCTCGGCGCGAGCCAGACGGTGCGCCGACTGACCGTGCGCTGGCCTGCCGGCAGCGAGCAGGTGTTCACGGACCTCCCGATCGACACGCGCTACCGGCTCACCGAGGGTCGGTGCCCTCGAACGCGAACCGCTCGCGCGGAACGCCGCGATGTCTCCTTCCCCTCACTTTGGGAGGGCCCGCTCTCCGAACGGTCCCGCCGCCTCCGGGAAGGACGGCTCGCCGGCGGAGCCCCGCCGCAGCCCAGAGCGCAGTCGAGAGGGCGAAGGCGGGACCTGGTTCTACGACCCGTTCCCCGTGCCGGCATTCACGGCGACGGCCCTGGACGGCTCGCCCAGGTCGCTCGCGGCGCTGGCGGGACGACCCGCCGTGCTGCTCGTTGTGGCGGAGCGACGTCGCGGCAGCGACGGAGGCGATCGACGCGCTGGCGCGCGGCCGTGCGCGCCTCGACGCGGCGCGGGATCGGCGTGCTGGCCGTCGCACTCGACGACGAGGCCCAGGAGGCTCGGGTGCGCGCCGCCGCGCCCGCAGGTGTGCCCGTGGTGCACGCGACGCGCGCGCAGGGCCTGCTCTGGGCGATCGTGCATCGACACCTGTTCATGAACCGGCAGCCCCTGCCGCTGCCGACGGCCTTCCTCCTCGACGGAGTCGGCCAGATTGTCCGCGCGTACCGCGACGGGGTCGACGCCGGGCAGATCGCCGCCGATGCGGCGGCCATCGACGTGCCCGAGTCCGCGCGGCTCGCGCGGGCGCTCCCCTTCCGCGGGTCCTTCCATGCGCGGCTGCCGATGCGCAATTTCCTGCCCTTCGGCCGCGAGCTGCTGGACGAGGGCCTGGAGGCGGAGGCCATCGTGGCGTTCGAGCGGGCCTCGAAGGCAAGCCCGAGCGCGTCGGTCCTCTACCGCCTCGGCACGCTGCTGGCCAAGACGGGCGAGGCCGCGCGCGCCAGGACCGCCTACGAAGGTGCACTGGCGCTCGACCCGGCGTTGTCGGAAGCGCACAACGACCTCGGCACGCTCGTCGCCCAGGAGGGCGACCTCGAGGGGGCCATCGGGCGGTTCCGACAAGCGCTGGCGACGACCCCGGACTACCCAGACGCGCTCAACAACCTCGGGTATGCGCTCCTGCTGGCGGGCCGGGAGTCGGAGGCGCGACCGCTGTACGAACGGGCCCTGGCCCTCCAGCCCGACTTCCCTGAAGCGCTCAACAACCTCGGCCTGCTGCATGGACGGGCGGGCGATCTCGACACGGCCGAGCGCCTGTTCCGCCAGGCACTGGCGACGCGCGCCGACTACGGCGACGCGGCGAACAACCTCGCGCTTGCGCTCGTTGCGCGCGGCCAGCAGGCCGACGCGGTGGCGCTGCTCGAGGACCTGCTCAGCCGCACTCCGGCGTTCGAGAGCGCGTACGTGACGCTGGCCCGCATCCACCTGAGCGCGGGGCGCACGAGCGACGGGCTGCGGGCCGTCGAGCGCCTGCTGCAGCGCAACCCGACCCACCCCCTGGGACTGGCGCTGGCCCGCGAGTACGGACCCCGGTGAGCACCGAGAGGTAAACAGCTGGTTGGCCCTCCTGGGCACTTGACATACCACTCGGCTTCGAGTAGAGTCTGCGCGTTTCGTCACATTGTGGGTCAAACTAAGCATTGCCAAGCCAATGCTGAGAGAGGGAGGTCCCATGTCCTTCGACCGAAGGCTCCAACGACTCGTGCGCACGGCGCTCGCGGGTCTCGTGGTCCTGGGGTTGGCGGTACCGAGCCAGGCGCAGACCACGAGCGCCTCGGTCTCGGGCGCCGTCCAGGATCAACAAGGCGGCATGCTGCCCGGTGTGGTGGTCACGTTGACCAGCCGCACGCAAGGCAACAGCCTGACCGCCGTCACCGACGAGAACGGGCGCTTCGTCTTCGCCATCGTCCGTCCCGACACGTACACCTTGCAGGTGGCGCTGCAGGGCTTCAAGACCCTCGAGCAGACCAACCTCGTGGTCAACGCCAACGATCGCCTCACCATCCCGCCGCTGGCCCTCGAAGTCGGGCAGATGTCGGAGGAAGTGACGGTGTCCAGCCGCGTCAGCGAACTGCAGACCACCAACGGCGAACGGTCGTTCGCGCTCGAGAACCAGGCCCTCACCAACATCGCCAACAACGGGCGTCAGCTCTTCAACTTCGCCCTGCTCGTTCCCGGTGCGCTGCCGCAGCAGAACGGTGCGGGTGGTGAGATTGGCGCGGCCGACGGCTTGACCGTGAACGGCATGCGCGCCAACTCCAACAACGTCACCATCGACGGTGTCGCCAACATCGACACCGGCAACAACGGCGGCAACATGGCCACCACCAACATCGACTCGGTGGCCGAGTTCAAGGTGCTGACCAACTCGTACGCCGCCGAGTACGGCCGGGCGACGGGTGCGCAGATTCAGGTCGTCACCAAGAGCGGCTCGCAGGCCTTCCACGGGTCCGGCTACTGGTACGGCCGGCGGTCGGACTGGGACGCCAACTCGTCGATCAACAAGCGGGTCAACCCCGAGATTCCCAAAGCCAACACCTCGCGCAACGACGGCGGCTACACCATCGGCGGCCCGGTGTTCTTCCCTGGCTTCAACCAGGACAAGAAGAAGCTGTTCTTCTTCTTCAGCCAGGAGCACCAGCGCCGGTCGAACCCCGCGGGCGAGCGTCGGACCCGCGTGCCGACCGCCCTTGAACGCGCCGGAGACTTTTCCCAGAGCGTGGACGCCAGCGGCAATCCCTTCCCGTACATCCGCGACTACACAACCGGACTGCCGTGCGGACCGTCCGACCAGCGCGGGTGCTTCGCCGACGGCGGTGTGCTCGGGCGCATCCCGGCCAATAGGCTCTACCAGCCCGGCCTGGCCGCCCTCAACATCTTTCCCGCCGCGAACCTGAGCGGTGCCGGGGAGGGCCTGAACTTCACGAGCCAGGATCCCGACAGCGCGCCGCGCCGTGAGGACCTGCTGCGCATGGACTATCAGGTCACCGACAAGTGGCGCGTGACCGGCCGCTACATGAACACGAAGGAGAACATCCTGCAGGCCTACGGCACCACGTGGGCGGGCAACGGCAGCGGCCAGTTGCCGACACCCGTCGAGTTCATCCACCCGGGCTCCAACTACATGCTGTCGGCCACCGGCGTCATCAACCCGACGACATCGGTGGAACTGAGCTGGGGGCGCGCGTCCAACTCGCTGAACTACGATCTGCAACTCGACACGCTGCGCCGGGCCAACGCGGGCACCGGCGGGCTGCCGTACCTGTTCCCCGACGCCGTGCAGGGCGACTACGTGCCGTGGTTCCAGTTCCGCGGCGGCCGCACCGCCAACGCCGGCGAGTACCAGACCGACCGCGGCCCCTTCACCAACGAGAACATCACGCACGACGTCGTGGCCAACATGACCAGGGTGTGGGGCACGCACACGTCCAAGGCTGGCGTCTACTACCAGAACAGCTACAAGCCGCAAAGCATCTTCGGCAGCTTCAACAGCACGATCAACTTCGCCGACAACGCCAACAACCCGTTCGATTCGGGGTACGGCTACGCCAACGCGGCGCTGGGCGTCTTCAACAGCTACACGCAGGCCAACAAGTTCGCGATCCCCGAGTGGCGGTACACGAACTTCGAGTTCTACGTGCAGGACAACTGGCGTGCGAACCGGTTGACGCTCGACTACGGCGTGCGCTTCTACTACCTCACGCCCCAGTGGGACCACACCGAGCAGGCGTCCAACTTCCTGCCGGATCAGTTCAACGAATCGGCGGCGGCGCGCCTCTACACCCCCGTGTGCATCGGCGCCTCCCCGTGCTCGGGCTCCAACCGTCGCGGTATCGGATCCGCGCCTCATCTCCTCTGGCGTGACACCCTCGCTCGACAACACCGTCGAGGGCCGGTTCATCGGCCGGTTGACACCTGACTCGGATCGCTTCAACGGCGCGTTCCAGGCCGGCCAGGGCATCAACCCCGAACTGCAGGACGGCAGCGCCTTCCTGATTTCACCGCGCGTCGGGTTCGTCTACGACCTGACGGGGGAGGCTGTCACCATCCTCCGGGGCGGCTGGGGCATCTTCTACGACAGGCCGCAGGGCAACATGGTGTTCGACATGATCGCCAACGCGCCCGGTGTGCTGAACTCCAGGGTCGAGTGGGGCACGCTGCAGAGCCTCACGTCAGGCACGGGCGATCCCAACCCGACGCTGGCGATGAACCCGACCGTCTACGACTTCCAGCCGCCCAAGGTCACGCAGTGGAACCTCGGCATGCAGCGCAAGCTGTTCAGGAACTTCATGTTCGACCTCGCCTACGTCGGCTCCAAGTCGGAGGACCTCCTGCGACAGGTGCAGATCAACGCGCTGCCGTTCGGCGCGACGTTCGCGCCGCAGAATCAGGACCCGACACGGGCCCCGAGCACCGTGCCCGGCGCCACGGCGCTGCCGACCGACCTGCTGCGTCCCTATCCGGGGTACGGCAACATCCGGATGTGGAACTACACCGGCTACTCGAACTACCACTCGCTGCAGACGGGCATCAACCGCCGGTACGACAACGGGTTCATGTTCTCGTTCTTCTACGTCTGGTCCAAGGCCCTCGGCATCAACAACGACGACTTCGCCGCGGGCGTGCCCAACCAGACCGACGCCGAGATTCGCCGGCTCGACTACTCGTACCTCTCCAACGACCGTCCGCACAACTTCGTGACCAACTTCGTCTACCAGACGCCCGAGCTCACGTCTGGGCTGGCCGGCATCTTCACCAACAACTGGCAGTTGTCTGGTGTCTATCGCTGGACGACAGGACGGCCGGTGGGCGTCGGGTTCAACATCCCCGGCATCGGCGCGGCCAACCTGACAGGTACCGACGGCAACCCGAACGCGCGCATCGTGGTCACCTGTGACCCGGGCAACGGCTGGAGCAGCGACCCGTACGTGCAGTTCAACACCGGGTGCTTCGCGCCACCGCAGCCTGGCAGCGACGGCGCCGAGTCGGCACGGTTCTTCATGAATCTCCCGCCGATCAACAACCTCGACATGTCCGTATCGAAGGTCTTCGCGCTGCCGAAGAACATGCGCTTCGAGTTCCGCGTCGACATCTTCAACGCCCTGAACCACACGCAGTTCACCACCGTGAACACGACGGCGAACTTCGCGAGCCTGACCAACCCGACCATCACCAACCTGCCGTATGACGCGGCAGGCAACCTGGTGCGGCCAACGGGCTTTGGCGCGATCACTGGCGTGGCGCCGCCGCGGACGCTGCAGCTCGTGACCCGCTTCACGTTCTAGCCCGGCCTCCGGTCGCTCTGCGACCTCGGCGGGCAACGCTCACCGGCGGACCTCCACCTCAGGAGGTCCGCCGCAGTTCTAGCCCGGCCTCCGGTCGCTCTGCGACCTCGGCGGGCAACGCTCACCGGCGGGGCCAGCCCGGCCCCGCCGCAGTTCTCGCCCGGCCTCCGGTCCCCACCGAAACCGACCGCCGAATACGTAGGTGCGGGACTTGTCCCGCACAGGGCGCTACTGGGTAGGTGCGGGACTTGTCCCGCACACGGCAGCTCGTCCCCCACCAGACGGCCGGACCCGCCTTTGCCCGCGGCTACGGCGCGCCACGCACGTCCGGCCGCTACGTATCCTCCAACACCTGTCCGGTCGCCCGCTTGTCGCGCTCGCAGTGACGTGCGAGGATGCCCGCGCATCCCACATCACAGGCCACGACACCCATGCCCACGGTCCTCGTCGCTCGACTCTTCGCCTTCGCCGTGCTGGCGATCGCTCCGGCCGCCGTCGCCAGCGCCCAGCAGGCACACATCAACCTGGACTGGGCCCCGCACCGCAACACAAGCGGCCTCGTTCCCTTCATGGCCGGCGTCATCTCGCCGGAGGTCGACGACAGGCGAATGGTGACGTTTCGCCTGAAGGCGCCACGCGCGCAAGAGGTGCAGCTCGCGGCGACGACGATAGCCGCGGCGCTCGGCCGCGCCACGACCTCCTGGCCGTTCACCAGGGGCACCGACGGCACGTGGACCCTGACGATCGGCCCCGTGCCGCAGAACATCTACGTCTACAAGTTCCTCATCGACGGCGTCTCCGTCGTCGATCCCGGCAACACGGTGGGCGGGTT
Source organism: uncultured Acidobacteriota bacterium (assembly GCA_963715265.1). Lineage (GTDB taxonomy): Bacteria > Acidobacteriota > Vicinamibacteria > Vicinamibacterales > Vicinamibacteraceae > Luteitalea. Next base: position 20,285 of record CAVQRQ010000021.1, on the reverse strand, counting down.
CGGCAACCAGCCCGGCTACAGCACGCTCGTCGTGCACGACAGCGGTCCGGCCTATTACGACGCGCGACCTGTGCCGCACGGGACGATCACGCGGCACGTGTATCACTCGAAGGCGCTCAGCGGCGAGCGCGAGCTGTACGTCTACACGCCCCCCGGCTACGACTCGACACGGGCGTACCCCGTGCTCTACCTGCTGGGGGGCAGTGGCGAGATCGCGTCGGGCTGGTGGCTGGACGGCCGCGCAGGCTTCATCGCCGACAACCTGATCGCCGAAGGCAAGGCGGCGCCGATGATCATCGTGATGCCCAACAACCAGGTCGTGCACCGCAGCGACCCGAAGCACGCGGAGCTGACGTTCCGCCTCTTTGACACCGAACTGCGCACGGAAATCCTGCCGCTGGTCGAATCACGGTATCGCGTCGTTGCCGACCGCCACGGGCGCGCACTGGCAGGGCTGTCGATGGGCGGACGACACACGCAGCTGGTCGGATTCAAGGCGCTCGAGCTGTTCGCGTCGTTCGGCGTCCTGAGCGCGGGCGATCCGGAATCCGAGACGTCCACGCCGGAGTTCCTGAACGATCCCGGCATCAACGCGAAGGTCGACTACCTGCTCGTCGGCCTCGGAACGCACGAGAACCAGCCGACCAACCGCAGCGTCGTGTTCCACGGCATCCTCGACAGGCACGGCGTGAAGCACGACTACGCCATCGGCGGCAACGGCGGCCACGACTGGGCCACGTGGCGATGGCTGCTGCACGAGCGGTTGCTCCCCAACCTGTTCAAGGGCAAGTAGGCACGGGCGCCAGGGCGGACGAGGACCGCAGGCCATCGCAGAGGACGGCCCCCGGGAGGCCGGGCTCGGAGAGCCGGCCCTACCAGTGCGTGCGAAGTGGCACGGGCGCCAGGGCGGACGAGGACCGCAGGCCATCGCAGAGGACGGCCCCCGGAAGGCCGGGCTCGGAGAGCCGGCCCTACCAGTGCGTGCGAAGAGGCACGGGCGCCAGGGCGGACGAGGACCGCAGGCCATCGCAGAGGACGGCCCCCGGAAGGCCGGGCTCGGAGAGCCGGCCCTACCAGTGCGTGCGAAGTGGCACGGGCGCCAGGGCGGGCGAGGACCGCAGGCCATCGCAGAGGACGGCCCCCGGAAGGCCGGGCTCGGAGAGCCGGCCCTACCAGTGCGTGCGAAGAGGCACGGGCGCCAGGGCGGGCGAGGACCGCAGGCCATCGCAGAGGACGGCCCCCGGAAGGCCGGGCTCGGAGAGCCGGCCCTACCAGTGCGTGCGAAGAGGCACGGGCGCCAGGGCGCCGACGCCGACCTGGCACTCGCGCGGACGGCATCAGCCGTCCGCGCGTGAACGTTGGGCGAGGAGGGCGCGAGGCGCCCTCCTCGACCTAGAACTGGAAGCGCAGCCCCAGCTGGACGATACGCGGGGCGTCTGTGGCGCCAGACGACACGAACTGCATGAACGTCGGGCTGTTCTGGTTGGTGTCCGGGTTCAACCAGCGCGTGTGGTTCAGCACGTTGGACGCCTGCGCACGGAACTCCACCCGGTAGCGGCCAATCGGGATGTTGCGGAACAACGAGAAGTCGAGGTTCCACACCGCCGGGCGGCGGAACGCGTTGCGGCCGGAGTTGCCCCACGTCAGCCCGCTCGGGTTGGAGAAGATGCTCGGGTCGATCCACTTGGCATCGCGGCCCGGGTCGTTGATCACGTTCACGTCGCCGCTCTGATTGGCCGTGATGGCCCCGGCGCCCGGCGCAAGCAACTGCGGGTTGTTGCCGCCGATCGTGAAGGGCGTGCCGGAGAACGCCGAGAAGATGCCGTTCACCTGCCAGTCCTTGATCAGGTAGCCGAGGATGTTCGTGCTTTCACGCGCCCACGGCAGCTCGTACACGAACCCCATCTGCAGGACGTGCGTGCGGTCGTAGCCGGCGCGCGCGTAGTTGCGCGAGTACTGGCTCGGGATGTTCCACGTGAGGCCGGTCCACCCGTCGTCGTCGGTCTCGTTCATGGCCTTGCTCCAGGTGTACGCACCCTTGAGCAGCAGGCCGTTCTTGAAGGGCCGGTTCACCGCCACCTGCAGCGAGTGGTACTTACTCGTCGTCCAGGAACCCCAGTCGAGGATGTTGGCGTTGCCGCCGAGCGCGCGAAGTACTGGCGGCCGGCGTTGCCCGTGCCGGGTTCGGCGTAGTTCCGGTTGATGTCGGCGTACCCGCCGTTGTTCTGCGTGCCGACGTACGCGACGCTCGTCACGAGGTCGAACGGGCAGGCGGCGCTCCAGCGTGACGTTCCACTGGTGCAGCAGCGCGCGGTCGACGTTGTCGGGGTTCGGCGTGCGCATGTCCACGCCGCGCGGCAGCGGCACGGCGCCGCTGCTGAGGTCGGGCGCCACGATCGGCGGGATGCCCTGCTCCAGCGAGCCGACCGAGCCGAAGCCCGCCGCGCGAGTTGGCAAAGGCAATCGTGGCCGGGTAGAAGCCACGCAGCGGACGCGACCAGGGCATCGGGTTGACGGTGATGCCGTAGCCGGTGCGGAACACCGTGTTGTCGTCGATGCGGTAGGCCGCGCCGATGCGGGGCGCGACGTAGACGGGCTTGCCGCTGACACCGACGTCGTTGGGATTGCCACCCCGAGCCGCCGATCAGGACGTTCCAGGTGTTGAAGTCGAGGCGCTCGATGCCGCGGTCGGCGCGCGTCATCGTCGGATACATCTCGAACCGCAGCCCGCCGTTGAGCGTGAGCTTGTCGTTCACCTGCCAGCGGTCGCGCACGTAGATGCCGTGCTGCCACTCCCGCGTCGTCATCTCCTCGGCCTGGAGGCTCTTGCCGTAAGCGCTGGGCAGGCCGAGCAGGAAGCCGGCGTAGCTGTTGAACCCGCCCACGGGCTGGTAGCCCGACGCGCCCGTGACGTTGCCGCCGAAGGTGAACGAACCGCGGGGACCGGCCGCCGATCTCGGGCTGCCAGTGATTCATCTCCAGGTGGTTGAAGTCGTAGCCCACGCGCAGTTCGTGACGGCCGGCCACCTTGGTCAGCGCCTGGGAGAACGAGTACACCGAGGTCGTGTAGAAGTAGGGGTTCCACGACGACACGTTGCCGAGCGTGCTCATCCCGGTGCTGATGATTGGCTGTCCGCTCTGGCGGATGTCGCCGCCGTTGGTCCCGGGGATGCCCCAGATGTCGCTGCCCCAGTTCGTGCCGTAGTCCGGCGCCAGGCCCGACTGCTCGTTGAGCGTCACGCCGAAGTTGCCGTCCAGGATGAGCGTCGGCGACAGCGTCCACGTGTGCCCGATGACCGGCGCCTTGACCTTGGTCGGCGCGGGCGCCACGTCCTGGAAGCCCAGCTGGAACCGGTCCTGCACATCGGCGTCGAGGTAGGAGAACTTGCCCCAGATCTGGTGCGCACTCGAACGGTTGAAGGAGATCTTCGCGTCGTAGTTGTGGCGGTCGAAGATCGGCGCCCGCCGCACCACGTAGTCGTCGGCGATGCCGTTCCGGTTCAGATCCCCCGCGTTGGCCGCGGGATACGTGTCCTGGATGAGCTTTGAGATGCTGCTGATCCGGTTGGCTGGAATGACGGCGCCGGGGAAGGCCTCCCTGCCCGTGCCGTTGGCCGCGCCCGTCAGCGGATCGTAGATGCGGAAGTTGGGGAAAGCCGCCAGCACCTCGCCGAAGTCGCCGTTGCGCATCCGCTCCGTCGGCACCGCGAAGGTCTCCTGGAAGCCGCGCTCCTCGTAGAACCGCTCGTACGACCCGAAGTAGAACAGCCGGTTCTTGACGACCGGGCCGCCGAGCGGTGCCGCCGTAAATCGATGCGGTGACCGGGGGCTTCTCGAGGCCGTTGGCGTTGTTGAAGAACGTGTTGGCGTTCCAGCTCGTCCTCGGTTGTGGAAGAAGAACGCCGAACCGCGGAGATTGTTGGTGCCCGACTTGGTCACCACGGCGATGGCCGCGCCGCCGGCCATCCCGGTGTCGGCGTCGAAGTTGTTCGTGACGATGTTGACGTTGTCGATCGTCTCGGCCGAGGCCACCATGCCCGCGTGATGCGGCAGCCAGATGTTGATGCTGGCCGCGCCGTCGATACGCGTGCTGTTGTTGTTCCGGTTCACGCCGTTGACGTTCACGCTCAGCGAGCGCTGCGGCGTGGACCCCTGCGAGTTCTGGAAGGCGCCCGGCGTCGCACCCGGCACCAGGTTCATCAGCGCCTGGTAGTTCCGGAACTGGTTCAGCGGCAGGTCCGTGATTTCCTTCGGCTGCAGCTCGACGCTGACGTCGGCCTTGTCGGTCTTGAGCAGCGCGGCTTCTGTCGTCACCGTGATCGACTCGGTGAGGTCGCCGATCTCCAGCGTCGCGTTGATGCGCAGGATGTTGCCCGCCGTCAGCGGAATGCCTGTCTGCGTGAAGTTCTTGAAGCCCTGGAGGGCGGCGGTCAGGGTGTACGTCCCGGGCAGGACGTTGCGGACGGCGTAGACGCCCTCACCGTCGGTGACGGTGTCGAGCTTCAGGCCCGTCCCTTCGTTGGTGACGGTCACGGACACGCCAGGAATGGCCGCGCCGGTGTTGTCGGTCACCGAACCGGTGAGACTGCCGTAGAGCGCCTGGGCGCCCGCACGCGCCGGCACGACCAGCGCGATGCACGCAACCAGGGCCACGACGAGGATGCGATGCAGATGGGGGAAGGGCTTCAAGAGTGTGCCTCCAGTTGAGCAGGACTGCCTAGCGAACGCACGCAGAACCGACCGGGTCTGGCCTATCGAACGACAGCCGGGTGGCTCAGCGTTTACGACTTGGTCGATGCGGCATAGCATGAAGCGGATTTCGCCAGAGTCAACAACAGAATTCCTTATGGAATGCATTCCAACTCCGCCTCATCCGTCTCACGTCATGTCTCATATTGAGCCGAATGGCCGCCCTCGAATCCGAAGCCGCCGGGCCACGCTGGCACTTGGCGTGACGCTGGCGCTGGCCTCCGCTGCTCCCCTGGCCTCCGACGAGGTCGCCGAGCAGGCTGCGCGCAACGCGCGGCAGGCCACCCGCGCCCTCGAGGTCAGCAATCGCGTGATGCACGGCTGGCTGTCGCGGCGCGACCCTGTCACGGGCCTCCTCCCCCATCGCGGACGCTTCCAGGGAAGCGAGCCGGACCCGGACTGGATCGTCGCCAACACGGCGGCCGACCTCTATCCGTTCATGGTCATGGCGGCCAGGCTGACCGAGCCGGCCGTCTACCACGGGGCCATGCTGGACATCCTCAGGCAGGAGACGCTGCTCACCACGCGTGTCGGCCGGTTGTCCGACGACGTCCGCGGCGGCGGTCGGGGTTTCATCCGCGCGACGCCCGACATGGACGGCATCATCTTCGGCTCCAGCGAGTACATGAAGGACGGCCTCATCCCGCTGACCGAGTTGTTCGGCGACACGCCCTGGTACCACCGCATGCAGGGCATCGCGACCGACATCGTCCGCCACGCACCCTACGAGACCTCCCGCGGCCGGCTGCCGGCGCAGACGACCGAGATCAACGGCAACATGCTGCAGGTGCTGAGCCGGCTGTACTTCAAGACCGGCGACAAGTCCTACCTCGACCAGGTCCTCGCCATCGCGGACTTCTACTTCCTCGACGTGCTGCCCACGACAGGGGGGCTGCCGGCCGACAGGTGGGACATCGCCACCCGTAAGCCACTGACGACGCGATTCGTGCTCTCGGACCACGGCAACGAGATCGTCGGCGGCTTGTCGGAGGCCTTCGTGCTCGCCATGCACGCGCGGCCGGACAAGGCCGCCCAGTACAGGCCGGCGTTCATCGGCATGATCGACAGGCTGCTCGCCGTCGGCCGCACCGCGGACGGCGTCTGGCACCACGACATCGACATCGTCAGCGGCGCGCCCATTGCCGGACGCCACGCGCACTGCTGGGGCTACATGTTCAACGGCGTGTACACGGCCTACATGGCGACTGGGGAACCGCGCTTTCGCGAGGCGGTCGCGCAGGCCATCAACACCGTCGCCACCAGGCCCGAGTACCTCTTCGACGAGACCCCGCCGGTGAAATGGTGGAGCGCGGACTCCTACTCCGACGCCATCGAGTCGGCGCTCGTGCTGCTCAACCGCCTCCCGCACGCCGACCTGCCCGCGCAGATCGACATCGCCACGGAGAAGATGCTGAACGTCGTGCGGCCCGACGGCATCGTCGAGGACTGGCACGGCGACGGCAACACGATTCGCACCGCGCTGATGTACGTGATGTGGAAGACCCAGGGCGCGCGCCTCGAGCCGTGGGACCGACGTGTCCACCTCGGCGCGGCGCGCGAGGGCGAGGGCGTGCTGATGAGTGTGACGGCGGAGACCCCGTGGGCCGGAACCCTGCGGATGGACTACCCGCGCCACCGCGACCACCTGCACCTCCCGATGAACTACCCGCGGCTGAACGAGTGGCCCGAGTGGTTCACCGTCGAGCACGACCGCCGCTACACCGTGCGCATCGGCAACGCCGCCCCGACCGTCCGGCTCGGCGCGGAACTCGTGCAGGGTCTGCCGCTCTCGCTGCGCGCGGGCGAGACCGTGCGTATCGAGGTCGCGGATGGAGGATCACCGCCCTACGGAAGGTAGGGCCCGCGCTCCGAGCGCGGCCGGGAAGGCCCCCCTGGCGTCCGGCCGGTGTGGGGGATGTAGCGGCCGGACTTGTCCGGCCGGTGTGGGGGATGTAGCGGCCGGACTTGTCCGGCCGGTGCGGGGGATGTAGCGGCCGGACTTGTCCGGCCGGCGACGAATCAGCCCGTCGGGGCGCGTTCACTCCACCGGTACGACGCGACGACAACCGTGACGTTGTCGCGGCCGCCGGCTGTCAGCGCGCGATCGACGAGCACCTGACACGCCTCCGCTGCAGTACCCGCCGCCACCAGGACAGACCGGATGGTCTCGTCGTCCACGAGGTCGCTCAGGCCGTCGCTGCACAGCATGATCCTGTCGCCATTGGACAGCAGCAGGCGCTCGACGTCCACGCGGACGTTGTCGTTGACGCCGCCGACGGCGTTCAGGAGCACGTGGCGGGCGCTGGATCGCGCGGCCGCTTCCGGCGTCAGTTGCCCGCCGTCCACGAGCATCTGGACGTAGGTGTGGTCGCGAGTCAATCGCGACAGCCGTCCGTCGCGCAGCAGGTAGGCGCGGGAGTCGCCGACGTGAGCGATCTGGAGGACGCGCCCGAGATTGCGGACGGCCGTCACGGTGGTGCCCATGCCGCGCAGGCCCGGGTCGCGTCGGCCCTCCGCCCGCAGCGCCTCGTGAGCCACTTCGATGCGCCGTTCCGATCGCCCGGTGGCCTCGCCGACCGTGTCCTCATCGAGCCGGACGATCCAGTCCGGCAGCGACAGCGCGACTCGCACCATCTCGCGAATCGTCATCCGGCTCGCATACTCGCCGGCCGCGTGCCCGCCCATGCCGTCCGCGACGACGAGCGCGTAGCCCGCCTCGTCGGCCCGCTCGGGCACCTCGCCGGGTGGCAGGCTCGTGGTGACGGTTTCAAAGTAGCGGCCGACGCGGGCGATGAGGAAGTGATCCTCGTTGGAGGCACGCACGCGACCGACGTCCGACAGGCCGTACGCCTCGACATCGACGGGCGCGTCGAAGGCGATCTCACCCCTGTCGGTGTCGGTCAACGCGGCGGACGGCTGCTGATCGGGACCACTCACCATGGGGCTGACTCCGTGGACCACGCGATGATACTCCTGGGAGCGGCGCCCGGCAGTGGGCGCGCGAACGCGGCACCGGGGTCGCGTCCGGACGTGTCGTCGGCAGCCTGCGGCGCGACCCGTCGCTGCAGCGCCGCGAGCACCGACTCCAGCGTCGAGCGCGCCCGCGAGCGGACGATCCGCCGAACGAGTCCGCCGAGTACGCCGCCGAAGGTGTCCACCCGCGAGCGGTTGTAGTACGTGAGCGTGCTGCCGCTGCCAGCCGGCCAGACGAGTGTGATGCCGACGGCGGCGTCGAAGTAGTGACTGGCGTACAACTGCATCGATGCGGCCACACGCGCGCCGGTCCCGATCGCGTCCGCCCTGCGCAGCACCACGTGCGTCACCGTCACGACCGACGAGCGGCCGACACGCTGACGCGCCCAGTAGAAGACGTGCTCGGTGTCTCCCCGGCGCCGATGCTGGAGCCGCCGACGAGCAGCCGGCGCAGGTCGGGCAGGCGCGGCAGCACGCGCTCGTCGTCGTCGAGGAGATCGCGCGTCTCGCGCGCCACCGACACGGGCTCGGAGTCATCGACGTAGACAGGCAGCGCGTCCGGGCCGCGACTGCGATACCCGTTGACCGTGTCGACGAGGAACTGACGGAACAGCTGTTCGAACGCCGCGTGCGTGCCTGTACCGCCCGCGGCGAGTCGGCGCGCGCCCTCGAGCACCGCGGCCGGCGCCTGGAGCGAACAACTGCCGACGCGACACCGGCGCAGAGCCTCGACCTCACCGCTCGTCAGGGACAAGCGGACCAGATCGCCCGTCGTGGCGGGGGCGCCGAACGTCCCGGCCGCCTCGACGATGTCCCCCCGCATGAAGGTGGAGACATCCCGTATCTGCTGCAAATAGGCGTGGGGGGACGCGTCGACGCGGGCCACGCCGACGAGCGCAACCTCCCGCCCATCATTCGCGTCGAGCGCCTCGGCCACCACGTCGCCCCTGTCCACGCGCGCGAGCGCGCCGGGCGACAGCCCGAACATCGTCGCCAGCCACGCATCAGGGCCCTGGGCTGACGCCGTCATGGCGATGCCCACGACGGCGACGAGCACCGCCACCCGCTGCACATGGCCTGTCGATCCCGTCACGCGGACCATCGTACAGCCGGATCGCAACTCGCATTGCCTGTCGTCATTCTGGCGACCTGTCGTCATATGGCGACATGCCGCCAGTCCATCGATTGACTGCTCGACATCCTCAGCCGCAAATGTCACGGCCAGTCGCCGCGCACGATTCTTGATTCGTGAGTCGTGCATGTGGACGCCGGTGCCGCATGCCGCGGCGACGCAACCCCACGCAAGGAGGACATCATGAGGCTGCATGCCGTGGCGATCGCCGGCACGGCTGTGCTGGCGGCCGGAATCCTGGCACCAGGCCCCGTGCGCGGGGACGATCTGAAGTCCCCGGCGGCGACCCACGCGCTCCTGCAGCGCCTGGATGCCGTACGGGCAGACGCGATCGCCGTCCGCGACCCGGAGCATCCCGACCGCTTCATCGCCGCACTCCGCGTGCCTGGCCAACTGCTCGTCGTCAGCGCGACCCATCCGTCCATCGATCTCGTGGCGGCGCGGCTGGAGCGCGGCGAGCATCGCAACATCTACATGGACCTGCAGGGTACGCCGGCGCAGGATTCGAAGTTCTTCGTGCAGGACCTGAATGCCGACGGGCTGGGGTTCGAGGGGCGCGGCGAGGCGTTCGACATCATCTACGACGGGCACACCAGCCTGGCCTGTAACGGACGCTGGAAGGACGCCGAACTGGACGAGCGGGAGTATCGCAAGCGCATCGCCGAGGCCGACGCCCGGTATGCCCGGATGCTGACGGTGCTGGCAGGCGTCGCCCCTCCAGCGGAGCCGAGCCGGTGAATCGTGAGGCCCCGCGATCGGGGCCACTCCCGGGCGGGGGGCGCGCGCCGTTGATAGACTTCGAGTCTCGGGACACGCTCTGGATGCTCACCTACGCGCTCGAAGGCGCCACGCGGCGGCTGGACGAACTCGGCGCTGGCGAACGTGCCGTGTTCACCGCGCTCTGCCAGTTGACGCAGCCGCTCGACGTGCGCCAGCGCTGCGAGGCGACGCTGGCAGCCGCCGAGACGCTGTTCGGTGCGACGGCGTCCTGGATCCTGCTGCGCGACGACGATCGCCGGCAACTCCAGGTCAGTGTGTCGCGGGGCGCCGGCGCCGATGCACACGCCGACCTGGCCATCCCCGAGGACGCCGGGCTCGTGGGGCGCGCGCTGACCCGCCGCGAGATTGTGTTCGTGCCCCGGGTGACGGAGGAGCACGGCTGGTTCGACGACGCGCGCATGCGGAGGTCGCGCCTCCAGACGCTTCTGCTGGCACCGCTGGTCTCGGAACACCGGCCTGTCGGCGTGCTCGCGCTCGACTCCCCGCGCTTCTCCGCCGCGCGCCCGCCCACGGGGCCCGACCTCGCGCGCCTCGAAGCGCTCGCCGCCCTGGCCGCCGTCACGATCGAGAACGCCCGCCTCTTCGAACACAGCGAGCGCGACCGCCGACGGCTGCGCGAGGCGCTCGAGCAGCGACAGCAACTGCGCGAGGAGGTTGCCGCGCTGCGCGACGGCGGGTCGTCGTCCACGCGGCACGCCATGGTGGGCTCCAGCCCTGCCATGGAGCAGATCCGCGCCGAGATCGACATCGTCGCGCACGCCGACTCGACGGTGCTGCTCACGGGCGAAACCGGCACCGGCAAGGAACTGGTCGCCCGGGCCATCCACGCCGGCAGCCACCGCCGCGCCAGGCCCTTCGTGCCTGTCAACTGCGCGGCCCTGCCCGAGGCACTCGTCGAGAGCGAACTCTTCGGGCACGAACGCGGGGCGTTCACAGGCGCCGTTCAGGCGCGCGCGGGGAAATTCGAACTCGCGCACCGCGGTACGCTGTTCCTCGACGAGGTGGGCGACCTGCCGATCGAGGCCCAGGCCAAGCTGCTGCGCGTGCTCCAGGACGGCCTCGTCGAACGCGTGGGCAGCACGCGGAGCACTCCGGTGGACGTGCGGATCGTCGCCGCGTCCAACGTCGATCTCGAGCATGCGATGGCCACCGGGCGCTTCCGCGCCGACCTCTATTACAGGCTCAGCGTGTTCCCCATCAGGCTGCCGCCCTTGCGCGCACGGCGCGGCGACATCGCGCTGCTGGCCACGTACTTCGCGATGCGCTGCGCCGACCAGGTCGGCAAGACCATCGAAGGGTTCGCACCGGCGGCCCTCGACAGGCTGACGGCCTACGACTGGCCCGGCAACGTCCGCGAACTGCAGAACGTCGTCGAGCGAGCCGTCCTGCTCACGAACGGTCGGGTCGTGCCGGCGGGCGCCGTCACGATCGCGCCACCCGGTGGATCGAGGGCGGCCAAACAGGAGCCACGACGCCCGGCATCCCAGCCGGAGACGCCGGTCACGACGCTGGCGGACGCCGATCGCCAGGCCATCCTGCGGGCGCTCGAAACGAGCGGGTGGCGGGTCAGCGGGCCGGCAGGCGCCGCGCGCGCCCTCGGCGTGAAGCCCACGACGCTTCACTCGAAGATGAAACGGCTGGGGATTCGACGTCCCGGGACGGTGGCTGCCCCGGGGGACGGCGGTCGGCCCTGACCCGTCGTCGGGCACCGACCCGGTATCGATGGGATCAGGTCAGCGCGATGCGGCGCTCGCCGTCGAGCACCCGGCGCAGCACGCATGCCATCACGCGCGGGTGGCAGGGTTTCGCGACGAAGGCCGAGCAGCCGCTCTCGAACGCTCGGCGGCGGAACCTCCCGTCCTCGGTCACCCAGCCCGTCAGCACGACAACCGGAGGCGCGTCGGGCGCGCGGCCGAGGCACGCGCACTCGTCCCACTGCGAGAACCGCGACACGTCGTAGAGCACGAGGTCGGGTTCGCTGCGCGCGAGCTCGGACTGCGCCTCGTCCAGGCTGGAGACGCACGTCGTCTGCAGAGCTGCCGTGCGAGACAACCAGTCGGAATACAACGTGGCGATGTCGGCGTCGCGAGTAACCAGCAGAACGTGGGCCCGGGGCATGCCGGGTGCCATCTGCAAGAGTGGCGCCACCGAGGCGGCCACGGCACGCAGGCGCCCCGGCCGCACCAGCCAGGCCTCCGCAGTACGTCTCGCCCGAAGTGGCGCCCGACGGACGTGTCACCTTCCGGATCCACGCGCCGAACGCGAAGGCCGTCCGTCTCTCGGCGGGTGACATCGTCGGGTTGGTGCCGGCGGCGTCGGCGATGACCAGGGGCGACGATGGGATCTGGGCGATCACGGTGAGTGCGCCCGAGGCCGGCAGCTACCGTTACAACTTCAACGTCGACGGCGTGGCGACGATCGATCCGCGCAACCCGGCGACGAGCGAGTCGTTCCAGAACACGTGGAGCGTGGCGCACGTGCCTGGCAGCAAGCCGTGGGACGTCACCGACGTACCGCACGGCGCCGTCGCCGCGGTGACGTACAGATCGGCGTCGCTCGGGCAGTTCCGCCGGATGCACGTCTACACGCCACCGGGATACGAGACAGGCACCGCGTCCTACCCCGTCTTCTACCTGCTGCACGGCGCGGGCGACAGCGACGACTCCTGGACGTCGGTGGGCCGGGCCAACTTCGTGTTCGACTCGCTCATCGCCGGGAAGAAGGCCGTCCCGATGATCGTCGTCATGACGGCGGGACACGTCCGCGGGATCGCGGGCATGGGCGGCGAGGCGACGCAGGCCTTCGTGAACGACCTCGTGAGGGACGTCAAACCCTACATCGAGTCGCACTACCGCGTGCGGAAGGGCCGGGCGAACACGGCGATTGCCGGTCTGTCGATGGGCGGACACCAGACGCTGAACGCCGCTGCTCTTCAAGCCCGTGACGCTGGCGGCCTCGTCGAGCCGCTAGCGTTTCACCGCTTCTCGACCTTCACCGGGGGCGCTGGCTTCTTCGGCAGCGCCACAGGTGTCTGCAGCTTCTTCATCACCTCGGCGACGGCGCGCTCGAGTTGCGGGTCCTTGCCCGCGATGACCGACTTCGGGTCGTTCTCCACGTCGATGTCGGGATCGACGCCGTAGCCCTCGATCACCCACTCGCCCTTCGCGCTCGCCAGGCCCGACAGCGGCACGAAGACGCGTGCCGCCGTCGATCAGCGGCCCGCGCGGCGAGATGCCGACGACGCCGCCCCAGGAGCGCCGGCCGATGAGCGGGCCGAGACCCGCCTCGCGGAACATGTACGGGAAGATGTCGCCGTCGCTCGACGACGTCTCGTTGAGGATGGCCGCCATCGGCCCGATGAACACGCCGTCGGGATAGGGGCTCGGCCTGGTCGTCGGTGCGCGCCGTAGTCGACGCCGAGCAGCGTGCGGCGCAGCCGCTCGATGAGCATGCGCGAGACGTTGCCGCCGCCGTTGGCGCGCACGTCGACGACGAGCCCCTCCTTGCGCAGCTGCGGGTAGTACCACTTGATGAACTCCCGCAGATGCCGGCGGCCCCCATGTCGGGGATGTGGAGGTAGCCGACGCGGCCGCCCGAGAGCGCATCCACGCGCGCGCGGTTGGCCTGCACCCAGTCGAGGTAGATCAGGTCGCTCTCGCTCGTGATCGGCGTGAACGTCACCTTCCGCGCGCCCTCGAGCGTCGGCGTGCGCGTTGACGGTCAGCTCGACGGGCCGGTCGGCCTTGTGCCGCAGGAGCCTGTAGGGATCCTCGTCGGGCCGTGAGCGGCTCGCCGTCGACGGCCAGCACGTAATCGCCGGGCTTCACGTCCACGCCGATCTCCGTCAGGGGCGAGCGATACGTCGCCTCCTCGTTCTGGCCCGCGAAGATCTTCGCGATGCGGTACTGGCCCGCCGCCGCGATCGAGCTCGAACCTGGCGCCCGGGAGCGCGACCGACGGCCTGGCGGGCATCGCGAAGTCCCCGCCTTCGATGTAGGCGTGCTGCACCGTCAGTTCCGACATCATCTCGCTGATGACGTAGTTGAGATCCGAGCGGTGCGCGACGTGCGCGAGCCACGGCTCGTACTGCTTCCGCATCGCCTCCCAGTCGAAGCCGTGCATGTTCTCGCACGTAGAACCAGTCGCGGTACTGCCGCCACACCTCGTTGAAGATCTGGCGCCACTCCTCGGCTGGCACGCGGTCCACCATCAGGCCAGCCGTGGAGACGGCCTTCCTGGTCGACGCGCCCGCCGGGCGTCGCATCGTAGAGCGTGAAGCCGCCACCGGCGCGCACCAGCACCTTGGACCCGTCGGCCGACAGCGCGTACCCGCTCGACGTCGTCGACGAGCGTCGTCTCCTTGCGATCCTTGAGCGAATACAGGCGCAGCGACGCCTTCCTGTCGCTCTGGCGGCCGTAGTAGAAGCCCGGCCGCACGACGTAGAGCAGGTGTCCCTTCTTCGCCGTCAGGCCGCCGTAGTTGTCGGCCTTCGAGGGGCACACGGGCCACGCGCTGCGCCCAGTCCGTCGAAGTCGATCGCCAGTGTTGCCGCGGTCGCCCCGGCCGCCGGCTTGTCGGCCGGCTTCGGCGTGTCGGTCCTGGCAGCGTCAGGGCTCGTGGAGGCAGCCGCGGCCGCCACCGGCTTCGGCGCCGCGGGCGGCTCGTCGGCCTTGGTCACGCTCACTTCGTCGCTCTCGGGCGGGAACGGATGCTTCACGTCCTTGCGCAACGCCAGGGCGAAGATGCCTGTCGTGCGGTTGGTCGCGTAGTTGAACTCGACGCTCGAGATCTGCGGCGCGTAGTCGCGGTCGCTCAGGTAGAAGAGATAGTCGCCGTCCGGATCCCACGCCGGGTTCTCGGCGTTGAACATCTCGTCGGTGATCGTCCGCAGTTGCCCGTCGCCGCGCGCTCCAGACGTGGATCGCGCTGAACCCGTTGGCGCCCCGCATGCTGAACGCCAGGTGGTTGCCGCGCGGCGACCACGTGTAGTCGCGCACCTGGCCGTGCGGCGCGTCGACGACCTGGGTGAGCGCCTTCGTCGTCGAACGAGTAGACGAGCACTTTCCCGTCCTTGTCGCTGAACGCGATGCGCCTGCCGTCTGGCGCCCACTCCGGCTGCGTAGCGCATGGCCGTGCCGCCGCTGGTGAGCGCCTCGGCCTTCCCGGTCCCGTCCTGCGCGACGACGTACAGTTCCTCCTCGCCGGACCTGTCCGAGATGAACGCGATCCGCGATCCGTCTGGTGACCAGCGCGCCCACTTGTCGTGCGCGCCAGAGGACGTCGTGAGGTTCCGCGTCGGTCCCTTCTCGACGGGCAGCGTGAACACGTCGCCGCGCGCCGTGAACAGCGCGCGTTCCCCTTTGGGCGACAGCTCGAAGTCCTCGATCTGCCCCGCCGCCGACACGCGCGACGGACGCTTCCAGGCGCCATCGTCTGGCACCGTGATCGCGACGGCTGTGCTCCGGCCCGACTTGACGTCGAGCACCTGCAGCTCGCCGTTCAACTCGTAGACGATGCGGCCCTGCTTGTCGGAGCTGGGCCAGCGCACGTCCCAGGTGCGGCTCGTCGTGACGGGCGTCACCCTGCCCGACGCGACGTCGTACGCGTAGATGTTGAACGTGCCGTTGCGGTCCGACGTGAAGTAGATGGCATTGCCGATCCACATCGGATCGCGGTCGCTTCGCGCGTGGTCGACGATGCGGCGCGCGTCATGGGTGGCCAGGTCGAAGATGAACAGGTCGTTGGCCATGCCGCCGCCGTAGCGCTTCTCGGGGCGGAAGTCGCGGAACAGCGGGGAGTACACCACGCGCGTGCCGTCGGGCGAGTAGTCGCCGGCGCCAGACTCCGGCATCGGCAGCGCCTCGGCAGGCCCTCCCGCCATCGGCACCGTGTAGAGCCGGTTCAGGCCGAGCGTCCACGCGTCGCGCATCGATCGGAAGAGGATGCCCTTGCCGTCTGCCGTCCAGCCGTACACGTGGTTGTCCCAGCCCCACCGCGGCGTCAGCGGCCCGCGCGCCGGGTAGAAGGTCAGCTGCTTCGGCTCACCGCCGGTCGACGGCATCACGTAGACCTGCTCGTCGCCGTCGTACTGGCCCGTGAAGGCGATCCACTTCCCGTCGGGCGAGAAGCGGGCGAACACCTCCATGCCGGGATGCGCCGTCAGGCGCGTGGCGGTGCCACCGGTGACAGGCGCGACCCAGATGTCGCCCGCGTAGGTGAAGGCAACGCGGTCGCCGTGGATGGCCGGAAAGCGAAGCAGCCGTGTCTGGGCCTCGGCCACTGGAGGGGCCGCGAGGGCGATGGCCGCGAGGGCGGCGAGTACAGCCAGGCTGCGATGCAGTCGAGTCAGGGACGTCACGAGGCCTCCGTCGTATCTCGTGCCGCGGGCGGTGGCGGATACGCCCCGGGCGGCCACCTCAGCATACAGGCCTTGCGACCCGGCGCACCTGCCCCACGCGGCCGCCGTGGTGGTGTCGGCGGCGGCACTGCTCGCGGCCTGGGGTGTGTTCGTGACGCTCAACCGCCGTGCCGAGGAACTCGAGCCCGAGTCCATGGAAGCCGCCAAGCAGGAGGACCTGGAAGTCCAGGCCATCGAGGGCGGCTCGAGCGACGCGTAAGCACGCCGGCGAGGCCAGTCACTCCGCGGCGCGGCCGGCCCCGCCGTGCGCGAGGTTCGGCGCTACGCCGTCGTGACTTCGATGCGTCGCGGCTGTGCGTCGGGGGCGATGGGCGCCGTGATACGCAGCAGGCCGTCCTCGTACTCGGCCTTCACCTTTGCCGTGTCGATGGGCCAGGTCGACCTCCCGGCGCCGGCCGGTCACCCGCTGGTGTGATGCGTGATGAGGGCGTCGAGTTGCTCGACGCTGAACCGGCCCAGCTGCACGATGACCGCCTGGTCTCGATAGAGCGGGGGCAGGATGCTCCGCGCCTCGTCCTTCGTGTCCGTCTCCACGACGATCCATGCCTTGTGGACGCCGTCACGGCAGCCGAAGTCGGCGTGCGAGAGGAAGTGCGAGCCGCTCTCCAGCAGCACCTTGATGGCGCGCGCGCAGGCAACGACCTCGGATTCGTGCGGAAGCTCGATCAGGAACCTGGCCATGGGCGGAGTCTCCCATGAGGCCGGCAGGAACTCCAAGCCGGGATCGGCATCCAGTCCCACCCCGCTGGGAGCAGCCCGCGGGACACCCGCCGGTGTGCGAGAACAGGTCGAGGCGGTTGAGGGTGATCTGGACGGTCTGGAAGCCACCCATCGACAGGCCGGCCATGGCGCGGTGCTCGCGATCGGCGATCGTCCGGCGCGGGGTGTCGGCGTTCCCTGCGCGACGCGATCGCCGCAGTGCGTGCAGGCCGTAGCCAGGTTGACCAGCCCGAGTGAAAGCGCATACGCTCCGGCCCATCGTAACCACCGGTGGCTGATGACATGCGTGCGCGGGCCGCGTCACAAGGGGCAGTCTGCGTGCGCCGGAGTTCGCGAGTGATGCCTGTCCTGCTTCCCAGAAAAGGTGCCGTCCTGGCGCTGCCCGTCATGCTGGCGAGCCTCGTGCTCGGCACCGCTGCCCAACAGCAGCCCGATGGGTCGATCGCGCTGACTGTCGACGGCTCGAGGCCGGGTGCGAAGATCGACCGCAACCTCTTCGGGCAGTTCGCCGAGCATCTCGGCAAGGGCATCTACGAAGGCGTGTGGGTCGGCCCCGACTCGCCCATCCCGAACACGCGCGGCATTCGCAACGACGTGGTCGGGGCGCTCAGGGCCCTGAAGGTGCCCAACGTGCGGTGGCCGGGCGGCTGCTTCGCCGACGAGTATCACTGGCGCAAGGGGATCGGCCCGCTCGCGTCTCGCCCGGCGACACTCAATCCCGACTGGGGCGGGGTCATCGAGCCGAACACGTTCGGCTCCCACGAGTTCATGGACTTCATCGACCAGATCGGCAGCGAGGCCTACCTCTCGGTCAACGTCGGCTCCGGAACGGTGCAGGAAGGCGCCGAGTGGCTGGAGTACCTCACGTCGGCCAAGCCGACCGCGCTCGCGAAGGAGCGCGCCGCCAACGGGCGCGCGGAGCCCTACCGGATCGCGTATCTCGGCATCGGCAACGAGAACTGGGACTGCGGCGGCAACATGACGGCCGCGCACTACCTGCAGCAGATGAAGACGTTCAGCCGCTACGTCCGCAACTTCAACCCGGCCCAGCAGAAGGAAGGCGGCCAGATGTTGAAGATCGCCGTCGGCCCTGGCGGCGATGGTCCGCGCTGGACCGAGTGGACCGAGACCATCATGCGCGCCTGGAAGACCCGCCAGTGGAGCTGGGACATGCACGGCCTCTCGCTCCACAACTACACCGTGGTGCGGTTCCCCGCGTCGTACAAGTCGGTGGGCTTCGACGAGGCCGACTACGCGCTGCTCCTCTCGGAGACGTTGAAGATGGACGGCCTCATCCGCCACCACGGCGCGATCATGGACGCCTACGATCCCCAGAAGCGCGTCGCCCTCGTCGTGGACGAATGGGGCGCCTGGTACGCGCAGTTGCCGGGCACCACGCCAGGGTTCCTGGCGCAGCAGAACAGCATCCGCGACGCGCTGATCGCCGCGCTCAACGTCAACATCTTCGCCCGGCACGCCGACCGCGTGCGCATGGCCAACATCGCGCAGATGATCAACGTGCTGCAGGCCATGATCCTCACCGACGGCGCGAAGATGATCCTGACGCCGACCTACCACGTGTTTCGCATGTACGTCCCGTTCCAGGACGCCACCTTCGTGCCGGTGACCTACGACGCGGGGCAGTACAGGCACGGCGCCATCACGCTGCCGCGCGTCGACGCGATCGCCGCCAGGGACGCGGCCGGCACGGTGTGGCTGTCGCTGACGAATCTCGATCCGACGCGCCCGGTGGAGATCGCGACCAGCCTGGTGGGCGTGAACGCCTCGTCGGCGTCAGGGGAAACGCTCAGCGCCCCGGCCATCGACAGCGTCAACACGTTCGAGGCCCCGAACACCGTCACGCCACGCCCCATCACCGCGCGGGTGCAGGGCAGCCGTCTGACGGTGACGCTCGAGCCGAAGTCGGTGACCGTGCTGGCGCTGCGGCCGTGATGCCGCATCCGCCACCTACTGGCGAAGACGGGCGCGCGGCGGCAGTCCGAACTCCTTCGGTTGCTCGCCGCCGTCTGGCAGGTCACCGAGTTGGACGAGGAGACACCGCGCCCTCGCACGTCGGGCCTCGTTCGCGCGCCCGGTGAGCCCTGCGGCCACCGTGCCTGCAGCCGCTTCGCTTGCCTTGGCGCTAACAACTCCGCCGCAATGCCTCCGACTGCCCGAGCGAGAGGGTCATGCCGAGGGCGCCGAACGACGTGATGGCCTCGTCGAGCAGCGCCCGGGCCCGGTCGCGGTCGCCGGGCGCATCACGACGGAGCAGCATCCAGGCGTGCCATCGCTGAGCCGACGGTTTTCCGAGGCGGTCCCCAAGCCCGTCGACGAAGGCGAGCGCCGAGCGGAAGTGCGCCTCAGCCACGTCCCAGTTCCCAGCGGCCGCGGCGGCGAGGCCGACAATGCCCTCGACGGGTTGCAGCGGCCCCACCCGCCATCCGTCGTCGAGTGTCTGGCGCAGCACCGGATAGAGAGCGGCCGCGGCCGCGAGGTCCCCGCGGGTCACGTGGGCAAGCAGCAGGAAGATCGCGAACCAGCGGCGGCCGCCGAGCGGCGTGGTCCCGGGCGTCGGCAGCAAGTGCTGGCATTCGGAATAACGCGCGGGCCAGTCTGCTCGGTCGAGGAGGGCCATGCACCACAACTCGCACCCCTCGATCCCGCCCGTCCATTGGTTGTCGGATGGGAAGGCCAACCTGGCCTGGGTGCAGAGCGCCAGGGCCGCCTCGCGATCACCTCGCTCCGCCAGACTCACCACGCGGTAGGTTTGTTGGGGGTGGCTCCACGGACCTGCCGCGGCCGACGTCATCAGTACCTCCTCCGCCCACGCCTCCAACCCAGCAAGGTCCCCCGCTCTCAGCAGCGGTGGCAAAGAGCCGGCAAAATCGCAGCAGAAGAGCGCCCCAATGTGTCCGATCTCTTCGGCGACTCGAGTCACGTCGGCGATCGACACGTCGATCTCGGCGAACCGTCCCGCGAGGGCCAGCGCGAAGAGTCGATGCCCGGCCGCGTCAATCCGCCAATGCACGTCAATCGCAGAGTTGAGCAGGGGGATCGCCTCCCCTGCTGCAGCGATGGCCGCGTCCACCCGTCCGAAGTTGAACTGGAACATCACCTGGGCGTGCGACGTGAACCCGATGAGGCTCTCATCGGCCAGAGCGTGTCCCATCGAGCGAGCCTCACTCAGGGAACGGAGGCCATCGACGTAACCGGAGCCGCCCAGGGCCTGCACCACGGCGATGAAGGCCAGCAAACGGCCGCGTTCGCGGCTCGGATTCTCAGGGAGAGCGCGCAGCGCCGCGGAACACAGATCGCAGGATCGCTGATTGTCTCCGTCCCAGCCCACGAGCACGGCGAGGTCGAACGCGACCGACGCCGCGGCGACATGGTCACCCGCGTGGTTGAGCGCCTCGATAGCCTGGGCCAGCGTGGCACGGGCCTCCGGCCACCGGCTGAGCCCCTTCAACGCAGCCCCCCGGACTCGCAGCAGGTGGCCTGTCAGCGCGAGG
>CAVQRQ010000020.1:0-50431 GCA_963715265.1 uncultured Acidobacteriota bacterium | reverse complement strand
AGAACCCGCCGGCGATTTCGCGTTCCACTGTCGCGTGCATGTAGATGAGGTTCACATCGACTGTCAGGTTCGGCGTCACGCGGTCGCCGCCGACGGCGGCATACACGCCGTCCAGGGACAAGCGCCACGTCCCGTTTGTCGCGGCGAAGCCGCCAAAGAACGCGCCGTCGAACCGTGTGTCGATGACTTTGCCGCCTTCGTTGCCGCCACCGCCACCGCCACCACCATCGCCACCGCTGCCCCCGTCGCCGCCGATGCCGAATGGCCCCGTGACCTCGATGGCCATGTTGGTCGGCACCCAGGCCAGGATGGGATACACGGTGAAAGCCCACTCGCCCGCGGCATTGGTGACGGGCATGGGCTGCATCGCACCGGCACCGCTGCGCGACGACGCTGTCTGCGCCTCGGAGGGAGCGACACCTCCCGGCAGCGTGAAGATCGGGAGCGGGGTCTGGGCGCGCGCGCCAGTCGCGAGAAACAGGAACAGGGCCGCGGGTACGGCAAGTCGGGTGAACACCATGAATGATTCCAGCTTTCCAAGAAGAGCGCGCGGTCACGCGCGGACAATCGCCCAGTTTAGCACCCTATCGGCGGCGCACCCCAGGCATCCCCAGCCCCGCCCACGAACCGGCTCGGGCGCGTTCGGCCGGGCCTCCACCTGGTGGCCGCCGCGCAGGTGGGCTCACAGCGGCGGCGTGCGGCAGCGGTGAGCCAGCAAGCCCGTCGCCGCCTCGAGCGCGATATCGGTGACCAGCAACCCCGCCTGCCCGTAGGGCTGCCACGCGTGGACGGTGCCGTCGGGCCTGATCAGCGCCGACGTCGTCGGCGACCCGTCGCTCGCGTAGTTGACCGTGGCGAAGTAGCACGTGTTCTCCGCCGCGCGACACAGGGCGGCCTTCTCGTGAAAGGTGTTGGCCGCATCGGCAAACGTGGTCGGTCGATAGCCGCCGGGCTCCGCCTCATGAAAGGCCTGGTGGAAGACCACCTGCGCCCCGCGCCGCACGGCCCAGCGCACGGTCTCGGGATAGCGCCAGCCCTCGTGGCAGATCACGACGCCGAACGTGACCGGCCCCGCCTGAAAGACGCACCGCCCGGTGCCAGGTACGTACAGTCCCTCTTCCGACGGGTCGAGCTGCACTTTGTCCTGCTCGCCCACGACACGGCCATCCGGGCCGATCACGACCGCCGACGCGCGCAATCCACCGGACGTCGCGCGCTCGGTGCCGAGCACGACGGTCAAACCCGCCGCCGCGGCCGCGGCGCCGACAGCGGCCACCGCGGCCTCCAGCCAGTGCCGATCCGGGGCGGCCACGTCTTGTCCGGCGCGCGATAACCCGGCACATAGCACTCGGGGAAGCAGAGGATGGTCGCCCCCATCGCCCCCGCCTCTGCCGCCGCGTTGCAGGCCCGCACCACTGAGGCGTCGGGTGACTCGGGGTACGGGAGGTTCGCCAGGGCGATGCGCACGATGCGGCTCATGGGCACAGTATCCCTGCCGCTCACCACCGCCGCACTCACAGGCCCGGCAGCGCGCCGTCGGGACTGTTGACGGCTATGGTCAGCGGCAGGTCCATGACGAAGACCGCGCCACCGCCCGCGCCGTTCTCGGCCCGAATGGTGCCGCCGTGAGCCGCCACGATCGTGCGCGCGATGGACAGTCCCAGCCCCATGCCGGTCGGCTTGGTGGTGAAGAAGGAGTCGAACACCTTCCGGAGGTGCTCAGGGGCAATCCCGGGTCCGCGATCACTCACTGCCACCGAGACGCTGTTGCCCCGCGCCTGAACCCCCACCGTCACGATTCGTCGAGGCTCGGGCAGGTCAGACACGGCCTCCATGGCGTTGAGCACGAGGTTGATCAACACCTGCTGGATGTGAGTGCGATCGCCCAGCAGCGTCCCGGCAAACTCGGAGGGCAGGACTGAGAGGCTCACATGCCGCCGCCGCGCTTCGGCGCGAAGGACGAGTTCCACCTCCCTGACCGCATCGTTCAACACGAAGGGCGCGCGCTCGACCTCGTGTTTCTGCAGCAACCTGCGCAGACGCCGAATCACTTCACTGGCCCGCACGTCGTCGCGCCGGATGTCGACCAGGATCTGACGCAGCAGATCGGTGTTGACCGTCCCGGAGTCGAGGACCATGCTCGCGGCATCGGCATTGCTGAGGATCGCGCCGAGGGGCTGGTTGATTTCGTGGGCCACGGCGGCGGCGAGCTGACCCGCGACCGCCAGGCGCGACGCATGCGCCAACTCGGTCCGCGCGCTGGTCACCGAGAGCTCCGCCTGGTGGCGGCGGCGGCGCTCGAACAGCAGGCCGCCGATCAACAGCGCCTGCAGCGTCATGACGACAAGGGCCCCGAGGACCGTGTTCCGGTACGCCTGCCACAGCGACGGCTCCCGGAAGTGCACGACGGTCCCTGCCGGCAGCGTGCGCTCGTCGATGCCGAACCTGCGCAGCTGGCGCCAGTCCACGTGCATCGCCAGCGGGATCGACGCCGGCAGTCCCAATGCCTCGGGTGCGATGCCGTCGAGGAGTCGAGCCACAGCGCCGGCCGCCGTCCGGCCCTGGGACCTGTAGTCGAGGAGCCACCCGCCGACGATGCCGGTCCCCATGTGGGTGGTGCCCGAGGCGTAGACAGGCACGCGCGTCGCGGCGGCCACTGCCGCGACCGCATCGCGGGGAGCCAGGCTGCGTCCCTCCGCGTCGATCGCGAATCCCGCTGTGAAGACGACCGACTCCGGGCCGAGCTGCGCGAGACGTGCCTTCAGGGCGGGCATCGGCACGTCCTCGAGGATCTCGAGCGTCGCACGCGTGCCAAGGAGAGGCGCTTCACGTCGGACGCGGTCGCCCCACAGGCGATCGCGCTCGACTTTCGACCCGACCACCACGACCACGCGCGTCGCCTCCGGGTGCCAGAGCAGCGCCTGTCGAGCCGTCCGAATGAACTCGTCTCGCGACGGCACGCCGACGAACCGCGGCGGCAGGGGCGCCACCTTGGCCAGGTCCTCGTCGTTCAATGCCGCATGAACCACGGGGACGCCCTTCGGCAGTCGGGCGCGGTGTCGCAGGACGAAATGAAGAGCCTCGACTCCCGCGGCCACGACGACATCCGGCGGTAAGGTCCGGTACTTCCTCTGGAGATAGTCCGACACGACCTCGTCGTGGTCCGGTCCGTTGAATCGCGCGGAATCGAGGAACTCGCCGTAAATCTCGACATGACGCTCAGACGTCTCGAGACTGCGCTCGCCGAATCCCTCGTCGAACTCCACGACGCCTGGGATCAGCCGCCCCGTCGCGTAGAGAATCAGCACCCTGCGGACCTTCCCGTCTTTGGCCGTTGCCGGCACGTTCGGGCGGGGCACGTCGGCACGACTCGGCAGCGCGCCCATGACACTGGCCGCAAGCGCCAGGGCGCAGACGAGTCGCGGGGGCAGGACCATGGCCATCGGGAACATCGCCAGATACCCCTGATTCATGGGCTCAGCGCACGCCGAGACTGCGTGCAAGCTGGACGAGGGCCGGATCGCCGGGAGCCACCACGAGCAGGCGCGCCACATACCGGCGCGCACGTTCGACGTCGGCAGCCTTCTGCGCGGCGCTCAGGCCTGCGTCCAGGAGGTCCCTGTCGTCGGGATGCCTCTCGAGCGCGGCGTCGATCACCTCCAGCGCGGGGCCCAGCTGCCCTTGCGCCTCGAGCGCCAGCGCATACGCGAATGGATAGCGCGGGACCTCCGGAGCCGCGCTGGCGGCGCGTCTCAGCAGGTCGACGGACTCGGACATCCGCTGCTGGCGGTACACCGACAAGCCCAGCGCGTAGAGCACGCCTGCGTCGCCGGGCGACACGATCAGGGCCTGCCTCAACGTCCGCTCGGCGGCGGCCTCGTCGCCGCCCTGCCGCTGGAGTTCGGCCAGGTTGACGTAGGCCGGCAGGAACCAGGGCGCGTGCGCTGAGGGACGCCTCGTACGCGGCGCGCGCCGCGGTGAGGTTGCCCACCTTCTCTTCCAGCAGCGCGAGATTGACGAAGGACTCCGGCCTGTCGGCGTTGAACGACTCGGAGGCCCTGACGTCGCGCAGCCCGCGTTCGAGCGCCTCGCGCTGTGCCGCCGGCAGCCACGACGCCGGCTCGCCCGCGAGTTGCGCAGCGGCGTCCAGCCGAATGGCGCGCAGCGGGTCGTCGAGCAACCGTCCGCCAATGCGCGCCCGTGCCGCAGGGGCCAGGGGGGACAAGCCCTGGGCCACCGCAAGGCGGACGAGCGGCGCGGCGTCGGCCGCAAGCGCGTCGAGCGTCGGCTCGAGCCTCGCCGGGTCGGCGACCTGAAGCAACTCGATGGCAGAGGCCCGCACGATCGCCGGCTGCCGTGCGTCGGATGCCAGTCCGGAGAGAGCCAGGCCCGCGCCGGCCCGCCCCTGCCGAGCCGCGGCGAACGTCTCGGCGAAGTGCGCGCGCGTGCGCCATGAAGACGATCGGCGGTCCAGTGCGGCGGCCGCCCATGCCGGCGACTTGCCGGCGTGACACGTCGTGCAGGTGTTCGGCACGCCGATCCGCTCGCTCACGTCCGGCCTCGGCACGCGGAAGCTGTGGTCATGACGTCGGTCGACGCCCATGTACGTCTCCGTCGGCATGTGGCAGGCCACGCACGACGCTCCGGCCGTACCGGGCGCGTGCCCGTGATGAGACGCGGTGTCGAACGTGGACGGCAGGTGACACTGCGCACACACGGCGTTGCCCTCGGCACGCAGCTTCAGGCTGTGCGGGTCGTGGCAATCCGAGCACGTCACACCCGCGGCGTACATCCGGCTCTGCAGGAACGAGCCGTAGTTGTACACCTCGTCCTGCATCTGGCCATCGGCGCGGTACAGCCCCTCGGACAGGAACGCGGGACGGAACGACATCAGGAACGGCTGGCCCGGGACATGGCCATCGACACGTTCGGCGCGCCGCGCGTGGCAGGGCGCACAGACCTCGACCTCGACCCGATCGGGGCCCGGCGACGGACTGCGCAGCGCGATGCCCGAGGCCATCTGCATCGTCCACTGCACATCGCGCCTGTCCCTGAGGGACGCCGTGAGTCCCATCGCAGCCGGCGTCGCCGGCATGGCCGCCCCGGCCGGGCGGGCGTCGGCCCAGGCCACGTGCCTGGACGCCGGACCGTGGCACGCCTCGCACGACACATCGGGTTCGGACCACGTCGTCTTGTACGTGTCCGTCGCCCTGTCGTAGTTCTTGCGCAGGTTCGTCGCGTGGCAGGTGGCACACTGCGCATTCCAGTTCTGGCTGAACGACGTCCAGTGCAGGACGTCGCCGTGGGTCACCCGCTCACCGGGATACAGGTGATACCAGCGCTGACCACCCTGCGCCGTCGGACGCGCGTCCCAGGCCACGCTCAGCGCCTGGTAGCGCCCGTCCGGAAAACCAATCAGGTACTGCTGGAGCGGGTAGACCCCGAAGACGTACGCGATGTCGAAGTCGCGCAAACGCCCATCCGGGCCGTCGGTTCGGACGACGTACCGGCCTCCCTGCGTCCTGAAGCGGGTCGTGGTGCCGGCGTAGGTGAACGACGCGTCGTCGAAGTCGCCAAGCACAGTGGACGCCGTGGCCTCCTGCATCGCGAGGTCGTGATGCGAGCCCTGCCATCGGGCGGCCTGCGCCTCATGACAGCGTGTGCACTGGGCGCGCCCGACGTAGGTCGCACCGTCAGCCACTGCCGGCCCAATGGGCGCGGGGGCGCTGCCACTCGCACTTCCCGTCTCGTCCGCGCGCCGGCATCCGCCGGCGCCCACCAGCGCGGCCACCGCGGCCGCGACGATGGTAGTCCCCGCCATCCTCCTCCACTGCATGCGGCGACCACTATACGGCGTCCGGCGGCAATCCTCCCTCCCGGCCGACCCCCAGCGCGTCGGCCACGCGGTTGATGTAGTTGAACCAGGATGCGATCAGCGTGACCTGCAGGATGCCGCGATCGTCGAACCCGACCGCCCGCAACCGCTCGTGGAACGCCGGCGAGATGCGCGTGGCATCCCTCGTGATCTGCTCGACGTACTCGAGCATGACGCGATCCTGATCCGGGAGCGGCACCGCGCGGAAGTCGGTCTTCAGCGCCTCGACGAAGCCCTCGTCCAGCGTCACCCTACGCAGAAACTCTGCGTGCGACTCCAGTCAATACTGGCACCTGTTCGTCGCCGAGACGACGGTGGTGATCATCTCGTGCTGCCGTCGTGTGAGCGGCAGGTCGGGCGCCATGAGCGCACCGAATGCCGCGAAGGCGTGATACAGCGCGTCAGGGATCAGCGAGTGCGAGGCCACGATCCCCTCGGTCTGGGCATGGTGCGGGTGCGTCGGCTCGGCGTACTCGATGGGGTACAAGGCCTGCTGGGCCGCACGCGCGCGCTGCAGTCGCTCGTCCTCGTCGAACGGGGTGACGTGAATCCATGTCATGGGGCAGGGTCCTCCAGCAAGGGCGCGGACGCACATCGCCCGCGCAGGCAGGAATACACCAGGTTCGCGCCAGAGACGACCGCGAGGCCGAGCGCGGCCCGGGTTGTCGCCCCGCGCGAGGCAAGTCTGCGGCCGACAGGCGCAGCCGCCCCGCGTCAGGCCAGCCGCACCGAATCCGCTGCGGGCGAGACGCAGTGGTCGCCGGCGGGCGAAGAACTGCGCTAGCATCTCCGGCACCAGCACAGTGCTGCCCCTTCCCCGGGAGAACGAATGATGCGTGGCCTCGTCGCGTCCGCTGCCGTGCTGCTCTGCAGCGTCATGCTCACCGCCGCCGGCCAGCCGGCCCAACCGCCGGCACAGCCGGCCGCCCCGGAGTGGCTGCCGCCCGCACCCAAGAACCTGAAGGTGCTGCCCAAGGACACCGACCCGAAGCAGTTGATGACCGTGATGCGGGGGTTCACGCAGGCCATGGGCGTGCGCTGCGTGTACTGCCATGTGGCCGGCCCCGATCCATCGGACATGAGCGCCTACAACTTCGAGAGCGACCGCAAGGACAACAAGGAAGCCACGCGGGCGATGATGAAGTACACCGACGCCGTCAATGAGAGCTTCCCGAAGGAAGTCGGCGACGAACCGGCGGCCGGCGAACTGCGCGTGACCTGCTACACGTGTCACCAGGGACAGCGCCATCCGCCGACCAAGCGGCCCGAGGGCGCCGGCCGTCCCGGCGCCCCCCAGCAGGGCCAGCCCGTCCGTCCACCGGCCTGAGCCACGCGTCGAGGACCCGATGCTGCGACTGCTGACGCGGTCGCCATCGGGCCATTGAGGGCGGCCGTCTGGTCCGTCCTCATTTTCTCGTTGACAATGCGTGTTTAAACAATTATAGTCATCACATGCATGCGGACCTGCGCAAGGAACTCAAGCAGACACGCCCCTTCAAGTCGCCCCTCGAGGAAGCCTTCCTCGCGCTGCAGCGGACCGCGGCCGTGCTCGAGCACGACCTCGAGTCCCGCCTCAAGCCGTCAGGAATTACGGGGACCCAGTACAACGTCCTCCGCATCCTGAGGGGCGCCGGCACGGCCGGGCTGTGCCGGAGCGAGATTGCGGAGCGCATGGTCCGCCGGGTCCCCGATGTCACCCGGTTGCTCGACAGGCTCGAGGAGACCGGGCACATCGCCCGTGCCCGTGGCGGTGACGACAGGCGATACGTCACGACCACGATCACGCCCGCCGGGCTCGCAGCCCTGGCTGTGCTCGACGTGGAGATCGAGGGATTCCTCGACCAGCACATGAATGCGCTGACGCAGGACCAGTTGCGAACCCTCGTGGATCTGCTCTCGCATCTCCGTCGCCCAACGCCCTAGACCCCAACGCGCCGCAGGACGCGCCGGTCACCAATCACCATCGTTCAACCCGCTCATCACACCGAGGACTCATCATGACGACTGCCACCGCCCCCGCCCTGACCACGTATGCGATCGACCCGGCCCACTCCGAAGCCTCGTTCAGCGTTCGGCACCTCATCACGAAGGTGCGCGGCGGGTTCTCGGACTTCTCGGGCACGCTCGTGTACGACGAGGCGAATCCCACGGCCTCGACAGTGACCTTCACGATCCAGGCAGCCAGCATCGACACGCACCAGAAGGACCGTGATGCCCACCTGCGTTCGGCGGACTTCTTCGAGACAGACACCTACCCGACCATCACCTTCGTCAGCACGAGGATCCAGGCAAGCGGCGGCGACCGCTATGCGGTGTCGGGGCGCTTCACGATCAAGGACGTGACCCGGGAGATCACGCTGCCGGTGACGCTTCTCGGCAAGGCGTCGGATCCCTGGGGCAACGAACGCATCGCCTTCGAGGCCGAATACAAGCTGAACCGCAAGGACTACGGTTTGTCGTGGAACGCCGCGCTCGAGACCGGGGGCTTCCTCGTGGGCGACGACGTCACGATCACCCTGTCGGTGCAGGCTGTGCCTGCCAGCTGACACACGAAGGGGGACGCCGGCGCGCCGCCGGCGTCCCCCGCCTCGCCTTATCCGATCGGGCCAGCCCTCTGCGGGCGACTGATTCGACGTCAGGCGTCCTTGCCGTCGATGGCCTTGTCCACCGCGGCCACCGCCGATGCCCCGGCGTCGGCCGCGGCGTCGACGACGTCGGTGGCCGTCTCCGCGACGGCGCCTGCCGCGTCGCTCGCCGTATCGGCCACAGCCGTGGCGGCCGCCTTGCCTTCCTCGACCGCCGCCTTCGCCGCACCGGTCACGCTGTCGACGAGATCGCCGGCCGCCTCCGCCGTCTTCGCGTACGCGGACTGGGCGACCTCGGCGACGCCCCCGGCCGCCGCGGTGGCCGTCTCGACCACAGCCCCTGCGGCCGAGGAGGCCGTGTCGGCCAGGTCACCCGCGACCTCGGCGGCCTTCTCGTAGGCCGACTTGGCGAGGTCGGTCGCGGACGCCGCCGCGGCCCCAGCCAGTTCAGACGCCGAGTCCGTGGCCGCCGTGGCCGCGTCGGCCGCCGTGTTCAACGCGCTGGCCGCAAGTTCGGCCGCCTTGTCGATCATGCTCATGACTTCATCCTCCGTTGGTCGAGCGCCCGTTCAGCGCTGCGAACATCCTAGACCTGGCGGCCGCGACGGTCGCCTGTGCGAAGGGTTAGGCTTGCACCCATGGCACGCGTCGTCGTCGTGGAGGGCCTTCGCAAGCACTACGGCCGGACCCGGGCCGTCGAGGACGTGTCCTTCGACGTCGAGCAGGGCGAGATCTTCGGCCTGATTGGCCCCAATGGCGCGGGCAAGACCACCACCCTGGAGTGCGTGCAAGGTCTGCGCGTGCCCGACGCCGGCCATATCCGGCTGCTGGGGCTTGACCCGGCACGCCAGTCCGCGGCCCTGCAGTCACGCGTCGGCGTGCAGTTGCAGGAGTCGCATCTCCAGAAGCGCATCACCGTCTGGGAAGCCGTGGATCTCTGGGCCTCGCTGTACGACAGGCCGGTCGACGGCGCGCGCCTGCTCGACCAGCTGGGTCTCTCCGAGAAGCGGCACGCCTGGTTCATGACGCTGTCGGGGGGCCAGAAGCAGCGCCTCTTCATCGCACTCGCCCTCGTGCACGACCCCGAACTCCTGTTCCTCGACGAGTTGACGACCGGGCTCGACCCTCAGGCCCGCCGCGCGATCTGGGACCTCGTGCGCGCCGTCCGCGCCCGCGGCAAGACCGTCGTGCTCACGACCCACCTGATGGAGGAGGCCGAGCGCCTCTGCGATCGGGTAGCGATCGTCGATCATGGCCGCATCGTCGACGTGGGCGCGCCCGCGGCGCTCGTGCGGCGCCACTGTCCCGAGCGCGGGCTGTCGATTGCCACCGACGACCCTCGCGCCTCGGGACTGCTGGCGGCCTGCCGCTCGGTGTCGCGGGTGGAGCAGGGTGCGGCGATGTCCCTGCTGGTGCACGGCGACGCCGATGAACTCATCGACGATGTAATGGCCTGCCTCTCGGTCAACGGCGTGCACGTGACGGGACTGCAGTCGCGCACAGCCACGCTGGAGGACGTCTTCCTCCGGCTCACCGGCCACTCGGTTCGGAACTAGGACACGACGTGCTTCGCGGACTCTGGAAGCTCACATGGCTCGAGACGAAGATCTTCCTGCGCGAGCCACTTGGCGTGGTCGGGACGGTGGGTTTCCCCATCGTCATCTTTCTGTTGTTGCGCCGCATGGGGCGTGGCAGCTCGCGCCAGACACTGCCGCCCCTCCTCGGTGCCGATCTCCCGATCCTGGCGGCGGTCATGGTCGCACTCAGCGCCGTGATCTCGCTTGTCGCGATTGTCGCGATCTACCGCGAGGGAGGGATCCTGAAGCGGCTACGCGCCACACCTCTGCAGCCGGTGACGATCCTGCTCGCGCACGTGCTGGTCAAGCTCGGATTCACCACCCTGTCGCTTCTGGTGCTCGTGCTTCTCGGGGCCCGTTCCTTTGGCCCCGCAGCGGGCGTCCCGCTCGTGTCGTTCACCGTCGCGCTGCTGTTCACGACGCTCTGCCTGCTTTCGATTGGCTTCGTGATCGCCAGCGTCGTGCCGACGGCGCGGTTCGCCCAACCGCTGGCCAGCATCGTGGTCTACCTGATGCTGGGTTTGTCTGGGCTCTTCGTGGCTGTCGAACGCCTGCCGGCAGTCCTTCAGTGGCCCGCGCGCCTGCTGCCCGCGTCGCACGCGGTATCGCTCCTGCGGGGTATCTGGCTGGGAGAGGGCTGGTGGGCACACGCGCCGGAGGTCGCGATCCTCGCAGCGATGTGCCTGATGTTCACCGCACTGGCGGCACGGGTCTTTCGCTGGGAATGATCGGCACGGCGGCCCCGCGCCGTGCCCTCCGTCGGTTCTACTTCAGTTCCCGGAGCCAGATGTTGCGGAAGCTCAGAGGCTCGCTGGGATCCCCGTGCGCCTGGAGCTTGATGGGCGAAGCGCCGTGTGCCGCATAGGACGGCCGGCCGATATACCGCGTCTCGCCCTGCAGCTCGAAGTCGTTCAGGATCAGCACGCCGTTGTGGAACGCCGTGACGCGGGCGGGGGACTTCAGCGAGCCATCGGCGCTGAAGGTCGGCGCCGTCCAGATGACGTCGTACACGTTCCACTCGCCCGGCCTGCGCATCGCGTTCGCGAGCGGAATCGCCTGTTTGTAGATGCTGCCCGCCTGCCCATTGGCATACGTCCGGTTGTTGTACGAGTCGAGGATCTGGAGTTCGTACCCGTCGTCGCCGCCGCCGGTGGAGGCCAGGAACAGTCCGCTGTTGCCGCGCCGTTGGTCCGTGCCTGTGATGTTGGCGGGCACGCGCCACTCGATGTGCAGCTGGTAGTTCGTGAACGCGCGCTTCGTCTGGATGTTGCCAACCGGCTTGTTGACGGTGAACACGCCATCAGCGACGCTCCAGCCAGCCGGCCCGCCACGCTTCACGTTGACCCATTCATCGAGGTTGCGGCCGTCGAACAGCACGATGGCATCGGACGGCGCCGCGCCGTCCGTGGCTCCCGGCGTGACCACCGTCGGCTCGGGCTCCCAGACTTCGGTGTCTTTCGGGCTGGGCTTGGGAGCGGTCGCGGCCGGCTGTTGAGCCGCCAGCGGAGCAACGAGCAGCGACGCCAGCAGGCACGCCGTGGGGACGATGAATCGCATGGTCATGGCTGTGCGGCGCACTATACCAAACGGCCGGGGCCTCGCGGTCAGCCCTTCCCCGCACGAGCCCGCCGGCCACCCGACGCCGATCCTGGCCGCGTCCCTCGGGGTGCCTCGCTCGCGCCCCGCGCCGCCCGCCGCATCAGTGCCCGAGGCAGGGCCAGCAACTCCATCGGCACCAGCCGGTAGCCGAAGTCGGTGGCCGGAAACCCGGCGCAGAGGCACTCGTGCACGTCGACCGGGTGGGTGCCGCCCGTGAACGCGTGCCTGATGAGGTCGAACGTGTGCAGGAGCAGTCCACCGTTCTCATCGATGTCGGCATCGAGCAGGAATGTCGGGCGTCCGTCGCGGCGGACGCGGGCCACCGAGAACTGCAGGTTCGCCCTGCGCTCGGAGGTCTTGACGCTGGCGGCGCCAGACACGTTCGAGACGCCAGGGATGGCCCGGAAGTTCTCGAGGTGCAGCTTGACGGGGGCCGCCCGGTACATGCCACGGTCGCCCCCGGCGAGGTCGCGGACGGTGGACCAGCACGCCTGGTCCACCTCCGCGACGAACCGCTCGCGCGTGGCGAGCAGCAGTTCCCGCACCAGGGCGAACCAGGGCTGGCCTGTGCCAGGCACCGTCTCGTCTGTGAGGCGCGCGTGGAGGTTCAGCAGGCACACCTTGGCCAGCGCGCGAGACTCGTCACCAGCGTCGATCTCATCGAACGCCGCGCCGGTGCAGGTCGCGGGCGCGGTGAACCGCCCCATCCGAAACGCGGGCGACACCGCGAGCACCCGCTGGAGGCCGGCAAAGGAGACATCCAGGTTGCGCCACGGCGTGAAGGCAGGCTGCCAGTGGGAGGGCCGCCGCGGCAGGCGTACGTCTCGCGTCGGCGTCACCCGACCATCCCCATCCACGGTGCACGTCACGGCGCCGTCGCGGTACAAGCTCGGCGTGACGCGGAGAATCAGCGCCGTCCCGGACGGGCCGTTCGGGAAGTCCAGCCGCAGCGGCGCCTCCCGCAGTGCGAGGGTCGCGCCCGCGGTACCCACGCCGTTTGGCGGCCCAAGCCGCACCTGCACGGCGGGATCGGCGACGAAGTCACCATGCACATCTCGAACGGCCAGATCCAGCGTCAGTCGCGGCAACGCCCACCCCCCGGCGGCCCCAGGGAGTCGAGGGCCGCCTGAGGGTGTGAACGCCCGTCCAGCCTCGATTGCACAAGCGCGCGTGCCGAGGTGCCCCGCGGCGGGACCGTGGCGTCAATCGCGCGTCAGTCTTCGAGCTGACGATAGAGCACGCCGCCGAGCGCTCCACCGATGAGCGGCGCCACCCAGAACACCCACAGCTGCTGCAGCGCCCAGCCCCCGACCACCAGGGCAGGCCCGGTGCTGCGGGCCGGGTTGACCGACGTATTGGTCACCGGAATGCTCACGAGGTGGATGAGCGTGAGTCCCAGCCCGATCGCGATCGGCGCGAACCCGGCGGGGGCACGGCGACTGGTGGCTCCCATGATGATGAACAGGAACATCGCGGTCATGACCACTTCAGTGATCAGCCCTGCCGTCAATGAGTAGCTGCCGGGCGAATGCACGCCCACGCCGTTGGCGGCAAGGCCGCCCGCGATGTCGAACCCGGGCCGGCCCGACGCGATCACGAGCAGCAACGCCGCGGCCGCGATTGCGCCGGCAAGCTGGGCGAGGACGTACGGCAGGATGTCGCGCGCGTCGAATCGCCCGCCGGCCCACAGGCCCACCGACACAGCCGGATTCAGGTGACATCCCGACACGTGGCCGATGGCATACGCCATCGTCAACACGGTCAGACCGAAGGCGAGCGAGACGCCCAGCAGACCGATGCCGACGTCCGGGAAGGCCGCCGCGAGCACGGCGCTGCCGCAGCCACCGAAAACCAGCCAGAACGTTCCGAGACCTTCCGCGAGCAGTTTCTTCATCATCAGCATCCACTCTCCTGGATCGTGTCCCGTCATCTTCTCCCGAGACGATGCAATGTGCCATTGGATCTTGGTGCAAGTCCCGCAGCGTTCGGTCTGCCACCTTGGGATAGTTGCTCGCGGCGCGCCGCATGCCTATGGTGGTCGGAGTTGCGCTTCCGTGCGCGGCCCTCCCTATGACCGATTCGACCCGCGTCGCGCTCGTGGATGACGATCCGTCGATCCGACGAGGCATCACGCGCATGCTCGAGCTGAGCGGGCTGCGCGTGACCGCCTTCGGTTCGGCCGAGGCGCTGCTGGCCGACGATCCCACCTCGGCGTTCGACTGCCTGATCCTCGACATCCATCTTCCAGGGATCAGTGGTCCGGAGTGCTATGGTGGCCTGCGCGCTCGTGGTGACGCCCCACCGGCGGTCTTCATCACCGCGCACGACGCCACCGAGACGCGGGAGATGCTGCAGCCTGTGGCGCCAGTTGCCTGTCTTCGCAAGCCGTTCCGGAGTCAGCAACTGCTGGAGGCCATCCATGATGCCGTGCGGAATCGGGGCGCCAGGATCAGCGGCGACGATTGACGGCGGCCACGCCGGTCCGCGCCGCCGACACCGCCCGTTCGGTCCCCTCTCGATAGTGTAGTGGGTGCTTGCCTTCGTGTGCGTCAGTCTGGCGTCGCCCACGGGACACGCTTCCGCGCACCGACAGCGTATCGACAGATCGACGGCGGCATCGACGATCGGATCCCGAGCCGCTTCGCGAGCTCCGAATCACGTCTGCCGGGCGGATGGCGCCGTCTTCAGGGTCTGGCTGCCCGCGGCGGAGCGACCCTCGGTGTCGCGCCGATGCGGCGCCCCAGGCCCGTCGCCGATGTCAGCGCCGCGAGACCGGCCCGATCGGCGCCTCGAGGACACCGATCCTGTCGAACAGGAGCACGAGTTCTGGCACCGAGTTCACACCGAGCTTGATGAGGCCGCGCGCGCGGTGGAACTTGATGGTGGCCAGTGTCAGGTTGAGGTCGTACGCGATCTGCTTGTTCAACTGCCCGCGCGCCACGCCGAGGCACACCTCGCGCTCCCGCGGGGTCAGCGACTCGTACTTGTCACGCAGCGTCGACAGTTCACTCGCCGTGGCCAGGAGGGCGGCGTGGCGGTCGACCGCCTCGCCGACAGCGCGGAGCAGGTCATCGGCGTGGACGGGCTTGGTCAGGAAGTCGAGCGCCCCGGCCCTGAGAGCCTGCGTCGTGGCGGGAATGGTCCCCTCACCGCTCAGGAACACGATCGGCTGCGTCCAGCCTGCCGCGTGCAGGCGCGACTGGAACTCCAGCCCCGTCATCTCCGGCATGTCGAGATCGACCAGCACGCATCCGATTGTGCAGACGGGCGGGCGCTCGAGGAAGGACGTAGGCGAGCACACGGTCTCGACCTGGTACCCGCCCAGTTCGAGGACGCGACCGAGCGCCCGCAGGAAGCTCTCGTCGTCATCGACGGCGAAGACGGTCGGAGACGGGCGCTGCGTCATGGCTCCCGGCATCCTACTCCAGAGGCGCTACGGATGCGCAAGGGCCACGATCACGTCCTCAGTCAGCCTCGGTCCCCCAATCGCGCCCGGAGCCGACCGGCCACCCCGGTGTCGAGCGCCGGCGGTTCCCGCAACGAGCGCAGGTCCGCGATGGCGGCGGCGAATGTGTCGCCGAATGCCGCGCAGCGCGCGCATTCGACCACATGCCCCCGGACCAGTGCGAGGCTGTCTGGCGGCAGGGTCCCGTCGAGATACTCGCTCAACTGCTCGAGGACCTCCGAGCACCAGAGCCCACCCACGCGTCGATCACCGGACAGCATCAGGGTGTCCTTTCCGCAGTTCTCCCACGAGTCGCAGGCGGGCGCGGTGCAGCCGGCTCTTCATGGCAGGCAGGGTCAGGCCCAACAGATTCGCCGTCTCCTCTCCCGAGGCTCCCTCCAGCTCGCGCACGGTGAGGATCTCGCGGTCATCCGCCGACAGGCGAGCCAGCGCGTCCCGCACGCGGGCCTGCGCCTCGTGCCGCATGGCCAGGAACTCGGGCGAGGCGCCCCACCCTGCCTGGACGCCGAGTTCGTCGACAGGCGTCTCGTCAAGGGGATACCGCCGTTCCCGATCGCGGACACGCGTCGCCGCGTGCCTCGTGATGGTCAGCAGCCACGCCCGCGCCGAGTCGTCCCCGCGGAACGCGCCCGCGGCCTGCCACGCCGCCAGGAATGCCTGCTGGAGCAGGTCTTCGGCCTGGTCCACACGGGGCACCTGTGTCCGCGCAAAGCGGAACACACTGGCCTGATGGCGTTGGACGAAGGTGTCGAAGGCCCCGCGCTCCCCTGCAGCGGTGCGGGCAAGCAGCGTCGCGTCTGTCAGCGGGAGGCCGTCGACGATCTGGTCGGGCACGTGGAGACGCCCAGGAGCGTGTAGAGCGGGCAACTGGACGCCACGCCCGTCACGAGGGAGATGAGCCCGAGGTAACCCCACACGCCGATGGCACCCGCGTACGCGGCGCCCACGAGGATGACGCCGGCCACCACGCGCAGCACGCGCTCGACCGGGTGTACGTTGACGGGGAACAGACGGGTCATGATCGGGACCTCCAGTGAACGGTTCGTACGCCTCGTTGACAATGAGTCACCCGACAGGAAAAAGGATTCACCAACGTCACGTTCTCGCCCCTTGCGACCACTCCCTCAGGCGGCTGACACTACGGCCGCCGCGTTCCCTCTGCGAAAGGCTCCTGATGCGTGCCGTTCGGCCGTTCCCGATGTCGTACCCGCTCACCCTGCTCGTCGCCGCGACCCTCGCGGCCACCGCGGGCTGTACCCGGAACCTGAGCGTCGATTCGATCGCGCCATCCATCAGCCAGGGCGTGGCCGACCAGGTGGGCCTGAAGCTGGCCAGGGTCACCTGTCCGAGCGAGCCGAGGCCGCTGAAGGCCAACGACACCTTCGAGTGCGTCGGCGACGTCGAGGGGGGCGGAACGCTGGCCATCGCGGTGACGCAGACCGACGACACGGGCAACGTCACGTGGAAGGTGGCCCGGACCGACGGGCTGCTCGATCTCGCCAAGGTGGAGGCGTCCATTGTCGCGGGCCTCAAGACGCAGGCCCAGGTGGATGCCACCGTCACCTGCGGTGGAAAGTGGAAGGCCGCCAAGGCCGGCGACGCCTTCGACTGCCGGGCAACCGCACCCGATGGCACGCCCATCCCGATCGGCGTGACCGTGACCGACGGCGACGGCAACGTCAGCTGGGAGACGAAGTAGCGGCATGTTCGACCTACCGCAGCAGGTCGAACATGTGGCTGTACTTGACGATCAGGCTCCGGTCCTTGCGTTCCGGCCGATCGATGAGATCGTAGAGATACCGCGTGTCGTTGTACACGATGAACAGCCCCGTGTTGGCGGCCTGCAGCCAGCCGAAGCGGACGTTCACGGACCACAGGTCCGCGCGATCGTTGTACTGGAGCAACGACTGCACGAAAGTGCGGGGCGTGAACGAGTAATTGATGCGTGACCGGATCAGGTTGGTCCTGAAGTGGCCCCACGGCAGGTCCACGTCGTTCAGGCTGTAGGAGGTCTCGGTCGTGAACGTCTCGCCCACGCGGAGGCGCACCGTGTGGTTGGTCGTGACGCGGCTGCCCCCGAAGATGCCGCCGACGTACGTCTGGAGGTAGTAGCTGGCGGGCGCGCCGCGATTGGTCTGGAAGACGAACTGGCCTTCGGCGTGGTTGTACGTCCCCGGAGGCACGATCACGCCAGGGTAGATCGTGAACGGCGTCCGCACGCCCTCGGTCGTCAGGTTCATCCCCGTGTGCACCTCGTAGGCGTTGCGGAACTGCCAGTGGTTGTCGATGTGGGTGTACATCGTCTCCTGGAAGCCGTCGAACCCCCAGAAGCTCCGGTAGGACGCGTGCGGCCTGAGTTCCTGCAGGCCCCAGAGTTGCTGCGGCCGGAAGCGCGTCATGATGCGCATGTCGGGCTTGCGGTATCCCCGCCTGGTCAGGAAGCCCACCTCGGGATTGAAGTCGTCGCCGACCTGCTGGTACCCGAAGTCCAGGTCCATCCGCCGCGTGTTGGTCCGTGAACGGAGGTTGAACGCGGTGTCGGTCGGCCGCCCGTCGCCTTCGGTCGCGGCGAGGAAGCCCGAGACGAACGTCTGCAGGCCGATGCCCCATCGGCCGTCCACCGCGTAGGTGCGCCCCGAGTCGGCGACGCCCGCATGGTCGCCGAACCCGGCCCGGTTGGTGAACAGCACGCCGATCTGCGATCGGTTCGGCAACTCGCGGTTGAGCCGGATGACGGCGAAGTTGTTGCTCGGCACCGCCCCCTGCGTGTCGGTGGGGTCGACCTCGGCGGTCTGCATGTTCAGCAAGCCGACGTTCCAGTTCCCGAGCTTGCCCGAGACCCGGCCACCGCCGAGAATCGGGATCGGCTTGCCGTTCGGGGCGATGCCGATCTGCCTGCTGAAGAACAGATCCACCTCGCCCGGATTGCCGACGGCGAAGAATCCGGCATTCTCGAGAAAGAACGGCCGCTTCTCCGGGAAGAACAGGTTGAAGCGATCGAGGTTGACCTGCTGGTCGTCCACCTCCACCTGCGCGAAGTCGGTGTTGACCGTCGCATCGAGCGTGAGGCTCGGCGTGAGGTTGTACTTCGCGTCGATGCCCACGTCCCCGAGCCAGGTCGTCTCGACCGGCACGTCGCCGCTGCTCAGGACGTTGCCCAGCACGTACGGCATGGCCTTGAGGTTGCGGAACGTCGGCACGCGGATCTGCTCCACGGCACCCGCCAGCGACAGGCGCGTGATCGTGAACTGCCTGGGGATCGGCGCCCAGTACGACCGCTCGTTGCGCCGACGGATGTTCCGCTGGAAGTTCACGCCCCAGACCTGTTCCGATCCCCCGGGGTACCGCAGCGTCTTGAAGGGAATCGCGAACTCGGCCGACCACCCGATCTCGGAGATGCGGGCTCTCACCTGCCAGGCACCGTCCCAGTTCAGGTTGAAGCCGCTGCCCGATCCGCCCATCTGCATCTGGGCATTGCTCAACCCACCGCCGCCCTGCCCCTCATTGGTGACCTGTCCGTCGTATTCGATGCCCGCCGGGTTGGTGCCGAAGACGAAGCCGTTCTGACGATCCCGGTACGTGTCCAGAATCAGCCGGAAGGAATCGGTTTCGTCGAGCGGCGAGTCGCGACGCGAGTCGGAGACGATGATGCCCGACGGATCCGTGTCGTAGCAGACCACGCCCACGTAGAGCACGTCGGCGGTGACGACGACGCGCACCTCCGTGCGCTCGCTGGAGGGTTGCCCCTCGAAGGGTTGCTCCTGCCAGAAGCTGCTCATCGGCACCGCGTCGCCCCACGCCGCGTCGCCGAGCACGTCGCCGTCTACTGTCGGCGCGACCGTGACAATCGACGCCCGACCCACGGGACGCGGCATCAGGAGCGGCGAGACCGCACCCGGCGGTGTCTCCTGCGCGGCGACGGGTGCCGCAGACGAGGCGAGCACGGCGACGAGCGCCATCCGAATCAGGCGAGCCGCGCCAGCGTGACGCGACAGGCAATGACGATCGAATGGGGAACGGGAGGACTGCGCGAGCAAGCGGGCCACGGCCGTCGCGATCCTATGCCGTCGAGCCGCGGCCTTCAACGTGCGCACCAGGGGCACTGACTTTCGGCAGGACGGCGATCCGGCCTGCCGGGCCATCCCGTGGCCACTCACGCCGGGCCACGGGGACGCGTGAAGAACTCCCGCGTCAGCGCGCGGATCAGCGGGAGTGACAGCAGGACGGTCGCGATGTTCGGCAAGGCCATCAGGCCGTTCAGCGTATCGGCGATGTCCCACACGAGGTGGAGCGACCCGATGGCCCCGACGTAGATGAACACGAGCCACAGGAGTCGATACGGCAACGCGGCGCCGGGGCCGAGCAGGTAGACGATGCCGGTCTCGCCGTAGTAGCTCCAGCCGATGAGCGTGGAGAACGCAAACAGCACGAGGCTGGTGGTCACCACGATGTTGCCCCACGTCCCGGGGAGTCCGACCGAGAACGCCTGGCCGGCCAGGGCCGCGCCCGTGGTGCCGCCCTGCCAGCTGTCGGTCACGAGAATCGCCAGGCCCGTCGTGGTGCAGACGAGAATCGTGTCGACGAAGACCTCGAAGATGCCGTAGAGCCCCTGCCGCACGGGATGGTCGGTCTGCGCCGCGGCGTGCACCATCGGCGCGCTCCCGAGCCCGGCCTCGTTTGAAAAGAGCCCCCGCGCGACACCGTAACGCAACGCCATCATCAGCGTGGATCCGGCAAAGCCACCCGTCGCCGCGGTTCCGGTGAACGCGCCATCGAGAACGAGTCCGAGCGCGTCCGGGATGTGCGACGCGAAGCGGATCAGGATGACGAGGCCGCCACCGAGGTAGAACAGGGCCATCGTCGGGACCAGGATCTCCGTGACCTCGCCGATGCGCTTGATGCCGCCGAGGATCACGCTCGCCGCGAGCACCGCGAGCACGAGTCCCGTCAGTCCAGGCGCCACGCCGAAGGTGGCCTTCAGGCTGTCGGCCACCGAGTTGGCCTGCACCATGTTGCCGATCCCGAAGGCGGCCAGCGACACGAGCAGCGCGAAGACGGCGCCCATCCAGGGCAGGCCGAACCCTCGCTTGAGCGTGTACATGGCGCCGCCGCGCATGATGCCCGTCGCATCCCGTTCCCTGTAGTGCAGCGCCACGACGATCTCGGAGAACTTGGTCGCCATGCCGAGCAGTCCCGAGACCCAGAGCCAGAACAGGGCCCCGGGCCCGCCGATGGAGATCGCCGTGGCGACTCCTGCGATGTTGCCGACGCCGACAGTCGAGGCGAGGGCTGTCGCCACGGCCTGGAACGGGGACACGTTGCCGGCGCCCGTGCTCTTCTCGAAAAGGCGGCCGAGCACTTCCCTCATCGCCACGCCGAGGTACCGCACCTGCACGGCACCCGTCGCCACGGTGAGGACCACGCCCGTCCCGAGCAGCAGGACGATGGTGGGCCAACCCCAGACGTATCCGTTGAGCCAGGCGTTGGCGCCGGCGATCCAGTCGAGCATGCGCATCAGAGTAACGGCCCGACCGCATCCTGTCGCCTGAAATGCGAGCCGCTACAATGTGTGGGCGCCCGCGCGGCGCGACACGACATGCTTCCATGGGAAACGCTTGGCGAGGCCCGCACGGCCGGTGGCACGCAGCTCACGCTGCGGCGACGTGGCCACGAGTTCCTCCTCCTGGTTGATGGACGGAGCCTGATGCCGAGCACGATCACGGGATCGGAGCAGGCTCTGGCCACCGTCGGATGCCGCCACCTGACCGCGCCTGGCGGCGAGGCCCCTGGTGAGGCCGGTCGCCGGCACGACGCGCCGCGCGTGATCATCGGCGGCCTGGGCATGGGCTTCACGGTGCGCGCGGCCCTGGACATCCTTCCGCCTGACGCGACGGTCGTCGTGGCCGAACTGCTGCCCGACGTGGTGCAGTGGAACGAACGGTTCCTGGGGCACCTGGCCGGCCATCCCCTTCGCGATGGGCGCGTTCAGGTGCAGGTGGACGACGTGCTGCGCGTGATCCGCGGCGAGTCGGCCAGCGTGGACGCCATCCTGCTCGACGTGGACAACGGCCCCGCGGAGTTCGCCGCCACGGGCAACGAGGCGCTCTACGGGAGGGCCGGACTGCAGGCCATTCGCCGCGCGCTTCGGCCCGGGGGCGTCCTCGCGGTCTGGTCGGCCTGGGAGGACAGGCGCTTTGCCCGACGGCTCGGCAGCGCCGGCTTCGTCACGACGCTGGAGCGCGTCCGGGGACATGGAAGCCGCGGCGCTCGGCACCTGATCTACCGCGCGCGCCCCACTGCCAGCGTGCCGGCGCCGTCCCACGGGTGAGCCTGGCGCCGGACGCAGTCTGGAACATTCCCCGCGGGGCGGGGAAAATGCCGCGCGGGCACACGACCGACTGCGGCTCGCGGCCCCCGCGTCGACGGCACGTGACATGCACGGATCCACACCGGAGACCAGCCATGACGCGCCATACGTTCACCCTCCGGCAGGCCTTCGTGCTGACAGCCTTCGCGACGGCGCTCCTTGCCGGCTCCCTGGGTTTCCGTGCGCAGACGCCGAGCGCCTCGCGGTACAACCCCCTGCGGGCTGAGTACATGCGGGCCCACTTCAACCAGGCGATGGCGCTGCACGACGCCGTCGCCCGCGGGGATCTGGAGCGCGCCAGGACCGAGGCCCGTATCCTCGCGGAGCGCAGTCCGTCCGTGCCCATGCCGGCCGGCTCCGAGGCGTTCCATGGATTGCTGACGAGCACCGCGCGGGAAGGCGCAACGGCCAGGACCCTTCCCGAAGCAGCCCAGGCGACGGCATCGGTCCTGGGGATCTGCGGGCAGTGTCATCAGGCCATGCACGTCCGCGCGACGGTACCCGGCGACGGGGAGATCAAGGTCGGCGGCCTCGTGGGTCACATGCTCCTGCACCAGCACGGATCGGACGCGATGATCGAAGGTCTGGTCGCCCCGTCCGACAGCCAGTGGGGTGAAGGCGTGCGGACCTTCGCCAGCCCGAAGCTGGAGGCCGAGCACGCGCCCGGCAAGCTCCGACACAAGATGGAGGACGCCGAGTCGGCCATCGCGGGCCTCGCCGGACGCGCGGCCCAGGCCCACCGCACGCGCGACCGGGCCGAGATCTACGGCGAGATCCTCGCGACCTGCGGCGACTGCCACAAGGCGTCCGGCCGCACGGCTGGCCCGGTGCACGAGTAGCCTGCGACGCCGGCAGCAGCGCTCAGTACAACACGCGCGACCTGATCGTGCCGTCGAGAGTGGCGAGTTCACGCCGCAGGGCCAGCGTGTCCGCATCCGGGTCGGCGTCGACATCGATGACGACGTAGCCGATACGCGGACTGGTCTGCAGATACTGCGCGGCGACGTTGACCCGGTGCCCCGAGAACACCTCGTTGATGCGCGACAGCATCCCGGGCCTGTTGTGGTGGATGTGCAACAGGCGGTGCTTGCCGGGATGCCCCGGCAACGCCACCTCCGGAAAGTTCACGGCAGAGAGCGTCGACCCGTTGTTGCTGTAGGTCAGGAGCTTCTCCGCGACTTCGAGGCCGATGGCCTCCTGCGCCTCTTCCGTGCTGCCGCCGATGTGGGGCGTGAGCAGCACGCTGTCGAGTCCGCGCAGCGGCGACTGGAACACGTCGGCATTGGATTCCGGTTCGCGCGGAAAGACGTCGAGCGCCGCTCCGCCGAGGTGCCCTTCGCGCAGGGCGGCCGCAAGTGCGTCGATGTCCACCACATTGCCGCGTGACGCGTTGATCAGGTGGGCCCCCGGCTTCATCACGCGCAGTTGGTCGACACCGATGAGTCCCTGCGTCTGTGGCGTCTCCGGCACGTGCAGCGTGACCACGTCGGCGGCCGCGAGCAGCGCGCCGAGAGACCGAACGGGCTGGGCGTTGCCGAGCGCGAGCTTGGTCACGACATCGAAGAACACGACGCGCATGCCGAGCGCTTCGGCCAGCACCCCCACCTGCGTGCCGATATGGCCGTAGCCCACGATGCCGAGCGTCTTCCCACGTACTTCGTAGGACCCCACGGGTGACTTGTCCCACTCACCACGGTGAGCGCGGGCGTTCCGGCGCGGAACGCCCCGCAGCAGCATCACGATCTCGGCCACCACGAGTTCGGCCACGCTGCGGGTATTGGAAAACGGCGCGTTGAACACCGGCAGGCCGAGGGTCTCGGCGACCTGGAGATCGACCTGGTTGGTCCCGATGCAGAACGCACCGATCGCGATGAGCTTCGGCGCGGCGGCCAGGACGTCTGCCGTGAGGTGCGTTCGCGACCGGATGCCGAGCACGTGCGCATCGGCGATGGCCGTGCGCAGCGCCTCGCCCTCGAGCGCGCGCGGATGCTGCTGCACATTCGTGTACCCGTCCGCGCGCAGCGCCTCGAGCGCGCTCGGGTGAACCGACTCGAGCAGCACGACCTTGATGAGCGACTTGTCGAAGGAGACCGGCGCGGAGGCGGGGGCCACGGA
This sequence comes from uncultured Acidobacteriota bacterium, assembly GCA_963715265.1. GTDB lineage: Bacteria > Acidobacteriota > Vicinamibacteria > Vicinamibacterales > Vicinamibacteraceae > Luteitalea. Next base: position 26,847 of record CAVQRQ010000020.1, on the reverse strand, counting down.
CATCCGGCGATCGTCGCCCGGCGTCCCGAGCCTTGTCAAAACCTCGGCACCGGTCAGGGCTCGTCCAGACGGGCGTATGACACGAACGCGAATCTCGAGCTGTCGGGCGACCAGGACGGCACGTTCAGCGAACCCTGGCCGCCGAACAACGGGAACAACACGCGCGGCGCGCTCCCGCCGCCGACGGGCATCAGGCGAAGCACGACGTCCCTGTGGGGTGGGTGCCCCTCGACCGTGGCGTCGAACGAGACCCACACGAGCCACCTGCCGTCTGGCGAAGGATGGGGGAACCAGTCGGCGTACTGCGGCTCGGACGTGACCTGCTGCTGGTCCCGGCCGTCGGGGCGCATGCGCCAGATCTTCATCGTGCCCGTGCGCACGGAGTTGAAGTAGATCCACTGCCCGTCAGGCGAGTAGTCGGGCCCATCGTCGAGCCCCTTCGCCGTCGTCAGGCGGGTTTCAGCCCCGCCCTCGACGGCCATCGTGTAGATGTCGAACTCCCCGTCCCGCTGGCCGACGTACGCGACGGTCCGTCCGTCAGGCGACCAGCCATGCCAGTAGGAGGGTGTCAGTGGCGTCAGGAGGCGCGGCGTGCCGCCACCGGCCGGGACGATGTACACCGAGGATGAGGGCCGGCAGCTGATCGCCAGCAGCGAGCCGTCCGGGGAATAGCCGTGGTCGTTGTTGCACCCCTCGACGGCGCCGGTGTCGAGCCGCTCGGGCGCGCCGCCGTCAACAGGCACACGATAGAGACTCCCCTGCTGGTTGATGAGCAGGTGACGGCCGTCGCGCGACCAGTTTGGGGCTTCGAACCGCACCGCCGCCCTGTGCACAATCCGGCGCCTCCCGGTGGCGACCTCGACGATCTCGAGGCGGCTCTCGTACCGCGCGGCTGGCGCCTGCGTGACGGCCGGAGCTGGCCCGCCGCCGGAGGGCTGCCCTGCCGCGCATGGCGACAGCGCCAGCAGGATGGCTGTCAGGATGAGCAGTCCGACACGCATGGTCGTTCCAAGCGAACCGTCAGGCCGCCCGGCGGCGGAACGCCATCCCCATCAGTCCCATTGCGGCGAGGGCGAGCAATGCCGGTTCCGGCACGACGTGCTCCTCCACCGTCGCGGCGAGCGCCTGGCCGAGCAGTTGATGCGCCCGTGCCGTGGGGTGCGACCCGTCCCAGAACAGGTAGGTCTCGGGTGTCGGACAGGTGGTGCCGGGGCCCAGCCCCAGCAGCGGCCCATCGAAACAGGCGTCGGAGGTGTTGGTGAAGCCGAACGCCGCCGGATTCGACAGGATCGACTGGAACAGGGCAAACGTGTCGAAGCCGATGATCTGGATGCCCGACAGCCCCGCCGACCGTGCGGCCAGTTGGCCCGCGAGGCGCGCATTGAAGTCGAGCGTCACCAGGGCGCCGCCGACAGGGTCGATCGCTCCCGGCGTCGCGCCGAGGTTGGGGCTGTTCGGCACGAGGAACCGCCTGGCGCCTGCGGCATGGAGGGCGTCTATGGCGACGCCGACGTTGGCGGCCGCAGCCGCGCCCGACGTCGGGTTGATGGCGAGGTCGTTCGGCCCGCCCCAAATCAGGAACAGCGCATCGGGATCGATGGGACCGAGCAGCGACCCCAGGAACGCGGGCAACTGTCCCGTGAGGATCCCTGTCGGAACCGGCAGCGTGAGGCCGATGGCTTCGGCGAGGTTGTCCGCGGTGTTGCCGGGATCACCCGGTACGGGGAACGGCACGTTGCCCGTGGCCGCGCCGACCACGGCGTAGTTGGAGCCGCCCAGTGCGGCGGGTGCCAGCGGGGACAGGCCGAGGAACTGTGCCAGGTACTCCGCGGCAACCGGGCCGTTGCTGGCCCGGCCTGGCGCGTACGGTGGCGCGGGCACCTGCGGGCCTGGGCCTGGTACGGCCCCGTCCACGATCAGCGACAGATTGCCGTTGTCCGACAGGCTGTCGCCGAGGACCCAGAGCGCGCTGATCGAACTGGCCGACGCTGGCGACGAGGCGGTCGCCAGGATCCCGGCGAGGACGAGGGACGTGAGTCGCATGGGCTGTCCTTTGAACGAGGGGGTGCCCATTGTACCGCCGACGCCAGGAGAAGCGCCGCCTCAGGCCATGGCCAGGAACTGCACCTTCGGGTTCTCCCGCTCGCAGAATTGCAGGTCCCATTCGGACGGGAACAGCAGGACACGGCGGCCCGACCTGTCGGTCGTCGACAGCACGTTGTTCGGCAGCGTGAGGCGCGTGTCCGGCTCGGCCTGCACCCACCGCGCGGCCACGTAGGACAGCCGCTCGGCGCGGCATGCCACCCCATACTCCTCGCGCATCCGCGCTTCGATGATGTCGAACTGCAGCGCGCCGACCACCCCGAGGATCGGATAGCGCGGTCCGTGCGCCGGGAAGACGACCTGCATGAGGCCTTCTTCCTCCAGTTGCCGGACGCCATCGTCGAACTGCTTGAAGCGGACGTCCTGCAGTCGCAGCGCGGCGAAATGCTCCGCCGGGAAGTGCGGAATGGGTGGAAACACGACGGGTGCCCCGGCATAGAGCGTGTCGCCAATCGCGAAGCGCCCGGGGTTGACGAGCCCGACGACGTCACCTGGATAGGCTGCGTCGATGGTCTCGCGCTCACGGCCGAAGAAGCGGCTGGGTCGCGACAGGCGCACGGGGCCCTGCAGGCGCGTGTTGACCACCTGCATGTCTTTGGTGAGGACACCCGAACACACCCGGACGAACGCCACGCGGTCGCGGTGCTTCGGGTTCATGTTCGCCTGGATCTTGAAGACGAACCCGCTGAAATCCGGGCGGAGCGGATCGACGGGCGTCCCCTCTTCGTCTGGCCGGGGCTGTGGCCAGGGCGCGTACTCCACGAGTGCCTCGAGGAAGGACTCGAGGCCGAAGTTGGTCAGGGCGCTGCCGAAGAAGACCGGAGTCTGCCGCGCGTCGAGGTACGCCTGCAGGTCGAAGTGCGTGCCGGCCGCCTCCAGCAGGTGGACACCTTCGAGCAGTTCGTCGCGGGCCTGCTCGCCGATGAGATCCACGAGGCTGGGATCGGCGGCACCGGTGACGGTCACCGGCGCCCGGCGCGCACTGCGCGCGATGCGCTCGTAGAACAGCACCTCGTTGCGGCGCAGATCGTAGACCCCCTGAACCGGTCCCCCGTGCCGATGGGCCAGTTCATGGGCGCCGCCGACACGCCGAGGACGCGCTCGATCTCGTCGAGCAGGTCGAGCGGATCGCGGCCGGGCAGGTCCAGCTTGTTGACGAAGGTCAACATGGGCAGATGGCGCCGGCGGGCACACCTCGAACAGCTTGCGCGTCTGCGACTCGATGCCCTTGGCGGCGTCGATGACCATCACGACGCTGTCCACAGCGAGCAGCGTCCTGTAGGTGTCTTCGCTGAAGTCCTTGTGGCCCGGCGTGTCGAGGAGCGTGACGCGGCGGCCGTGCAGCTCGAATTCGAGAGCGGCCGACGTGATCGAGATGCCGCGCTCACGCTCGATGTCCATCCAGTCCGAGACGACGTGGCGCTGCGACGCGCGGCCCTTCACGGCGCCGGCCAGCTCGATGGCCCCCGCGTACAGGAGGGTCTTCTCCGTCAGGGTCGTCTTGCCAGCGTCGGGGTGAGAGATGATCGCGAAGGTGCGGCGGCGCTCCACTTCGCGCCGCAGCGCCTCGGAGACGGCCGGAGCCGGGGACGACATCCGCCCATTGTCGCAAGTCAGCCTGCGAAATGACAGCTCCCGGGGCGCGACGGCCATGCCTGTGTGGACTCGAGGGGCGGACTCGATTCCCGGCGCCGCCTGTGACACCCTGTGGCGCGGCGGACGGCCGCCGGCCGCGTCACGATCCCGTGGCCCCGCCCGAGCCGCGCCCCCAAGGAGATGTCCCGCATGCCCGTCCGCCGTGTCTTCGCCCTCGTCGGCATCACCGCGTTCGCCGTCACCGCCCTCGCGGCGCAGGCCGGGCGGACGCAAGGCGGCAACGCCCCGGCAACATCGGTCGCGCGAGCGCCCGCTCGGGTGGAGCGCCTGAAGGCCGACGTGGCCGCCGACGTGCGGTCCCAGGCGATGTTCGACCTCGGCCAGCAGATGAACGACATGGTCTTCAGCTTCGCCGAACTCGGATTCCAGGAGTTCGAGACGCAGAAGTACCTGACGACCCTGCTCGAGCGGGAAGGGTTCACCGTCGAGCGCGGCCTCGCCGGCATCCCGACGATGTGGGTGGCCCGATGGGGATCCGGCGCACCCGTCATCGCGCTCGGCTCCGACGTCGACTGCATCCCGCAGGCCTCACAGAAGCCGGGTGTGGCCTACCGCGATCCGATCGTGGACGGGGCGCCCGGGCACGGGGAGGGGCACAACTCCGGGACGCCGCTCAACATCGTGGCTGCCATCGCCGTCAAGCGCCTGATGCAGCGCGAGCAGATGACAGGCACGCTGATGATCTGGCCGGGCATCGCCGAGGAACAGCTCGGCACCAAGGCGTACTACGTCCGCGCGGGACTGTTCAAGGACGTCGATGTCGTCCTCTACAACCACGTCGGCACCAACCTCTCGACCGGTTGGGGCGACAGCCCGATGAGCGGGCTCGTGTCGGTCGAGTACTCGTTCGCCGGCGAGTCGGCCCACAGCGCCGGCGCGCCCTGGCGCGGCCGTTCGGCGCTGGACGCCGTGGAGTTGATGAACGTCGGCTGGAACGTCCGACGCGAGCACCTGCGCCTGCAGCAGCGCTCGCACTACGTCATCACCAACGGCGGCGATCAGCCCAACGTGGTCCCGCGCAACGCGAGCGTGTGGTACTTCTTCCGCGAGACGACGGAAGAGGGGATCCGCCGGATGTGGAGCATCGGCGACAAGATGGCCGAGGGCGCCGCGCTGATGACCGACACCACGTGGACGTCGCGGGTGCTCGGATCGGCATGGCCCGCGCACATGAACAAGGCGCTGGCCGAGACGATGGACGCCAACATCCGCAGCGTCGGCCTGCCGACCTGGAGCGAGGCCGACATCACGCTCGCCAAGGCGACGCAGACCGAACTCGGCGTCCCGGTCGTGGGCCTGGCCACGACCATTCCCGACCTGCAGGGACGCACGGAGATCCCCGACGACGAGAAGCGCGGAGGCGGCTCGGACGACATCGGCGACATCTCGTGGACGGTGCCGACGGTCACGTTGCGCTACCCGGCCAACTTCCAGGCGGGGCCTGGTCACAACTGGGCCAACGCGATCCCGATGGCGACGCCCATCGCCCACAAGGGCGTGAATCACGGCGCGCAGGTGCAGGCCATGACGGTCGTGGACCTGCTGTTGCGCCCGGATGTGGTCGCCGCAGCGAAAGACTACTTCACGAGCGTCCAGTTGAAGGACGCGAAGTACACGCCGCTGATCCGCGCGCAGGACTCGCCCGCGACGCACCTGAACCAGGCGATCCAGGACAAGTACCGTCCCGCGCTGCAGAAGCTGTACTACGACCCCACGCGCTACAAGACGTACCTCGAACAGTTGGGCATCACGTACCCGACGGTGCGCACGCCGGCGCAGAAGAAGGCGACGGCGCAGTAACGCTCGCGGCGAATGAAGGATGCGTCACCACGCGCGTGAAGTTCTATTCGACTTTCGCCTGCGCGATGAGCAGGCTGAGGAGGCGCGTGTACTGCTGCTCGGCGGCCGTGAACGCCGCCGCGTACTCCTCTTCCTTCAACTTCGCCTTGCGCCACTGCCCGTCGAAGGTCACCGTCCGATCGTCCACCGTATACCCGTCCGGTGCCCTTCCCTTGGCGGGCTTGAACGCCAGGCCGTTGGCCAGGAGGTCCTCGATGACCACCTTGCCCTCGGGAATGGACGCCGCCTGCAGGTCCTGGTACGCGTCCCGGTACTTTCTGGTGAGGATCCGCTCGCGCAGGAGCACGGGGGCCTTGTAGGCCGCTGAGACGAGGAGCAGCTGCAAGTCCGGCAGCAGCATGGCTGCAACGAAGCGGGTCGGGTCGTCGGGATCCTCCGCGGCGATGAAGCGGGGCCCCGGGCCGCCGCCTTTGGCCGCCAGGAGGCCGGCGAGTTCCTTGACGGGGGCCGCCGCCCCCGCAGCGGGCTGTGCGGCCACCACCGTGGCCTGGACCAGCCCTGCGACCACGACCGCCACGACTCTCCGACTCCACCACTGGTGCATCGCCACACTCCTCTGAAGGATGGCGCCTCGGCGCCGTCGGTCCTGCTTCACCCGATGAAGAGGGCGTCGTCACCGTCCGCCCCGGCAGCGGCGCGTCGGCGATTGCTGCGGGTCTGCTTGATCGATCCGACGGCCGCGCGGATCGCCGAGGCCAGCGCCATGCCCTCGCGGGCCGGCGCCACGACCGCATTCTGGACCACGGCGAGCGTCTGATCCACCCGCCGGGCCGCCGATGAGATCGCGACGTCGGCCTTCTCGGCCTGCTGGACGGCCAGGGCCGACAGGCGCGCCGCGTCGGCACTCACGACAGTGAGGCGCTCGACGAGGGGCTGCACCTGGTCCACGAAGGGCTCGACCTTCAGCTGGAGGCGCTGCTCCACGCTGGCCAGCCGCGCTTGAATACGCTTGGCCGCCACGGCGGCGACGACGATGGCGCCGACCTGCACGAGGGCCATGACGGCGGCGGATATCGCGATGATGGCGAGCCAGAAGTTGGAGGAGTCGTTCATGACGATTTGACACCCGGCCGTCGGCGTTCGGCCGTCGGAAACCTGGGATTACCGGCGCCCCACCGGCCCGACGAGGGCCGAAGGCCGGATGACGACAGCCGTCTAGAAGATGCTGACCTTCACGTTCAGGTACTTCTTCGGGTCCTTCTTGATCTCGGCCAGCAGGCTCCGCAGTTCCGTGACGGCGCCGTTCATGTTGTCGTACAACTGCTTGTCCTGCAACAGCTTGCCAGCAGTACCCTCGCCCTTGTTGAGCGCGGTCACGAGCGTGTCGAGCCGCTGCACCACGGAATCAAGTCGATTATAGAGCCCATTGTCGACCAGAAGCTTGCCGGCGGTGCCCTCGCCGTTCCTCAGCCCGGCCGTCACGGCCCGCAGGTTGTCGGTCGTGGTCGTCAGTGACTTCGACAGCGTGTCGTCGTTGATCAGCGACCCGATCGACCCCTTCCCCGTGGCGATGGCCGTCGTCACCTGGTCCAGGTTCGCGAGCGCCCGCTCGAGGTTCCGGGCCGCCGCCTGGTTGTTGAGGAGCGTCCCCGCCGGTCCACGCGCCTGCTTGACGGACCGGATGACCTCGTCGGCCGACCTGATCACGGCATTCAGCTGGTCGTAGAGCACGTCCTCGGTCATCAGCTTGCCGACCGTGCCCTTGCCCGCCCGCAGGTCCGCGATGAACGCCGCAGCCTGCTCGAGGGTCAGCGTGGCGTTCTCGGCCACGTCGGCGATCTGCCCCGGCGTCTTCGCCGAGCGGATGTACGACCAGTCGGACAGGGGGGTGCCCAAAGACGACGCCGTGATGTCGACGGCTCCCTCACCCAGCAGGCTCACCGACCCGACCTGGGCGATCGAGCGATCGGTGATCTTGTTGGCGACGTCGGGCCGGATCCGCATCACGACCTCCACCACCGCCCCGTCGAAGTAGACATCGTCCACCGCGCCGACGTTCACGCCGGCCAACCGCACGACCGACCCTGACTGGAGTCCGCCGGCGTTGGGAAAGCGCGTCTTGAGGTGATAGCGGCCCGTGAAGAGTCCGGCCTCGCCGCCCACGGCGAAGATGAGCAACGTCGCCAGCGTGAACGCGGCGACGGCGAGGACTCCGATCTTGAGCTGGGACCAGGCGAGTGTTCGTGTACGTGGCATCGGTTCAACTCAGGAAGAGCTGGAGGTACGAATCGTTGGCGGCGCGCAGTTCGCTCGCCGTGCCCTCGAAATGAATGAGGCCATCGCGCAGCATGACGAACTCGGTCTGCGCGAGTTTCTCTGGCGTGGCCGGTACGATCTCGATTCCGCCGCCCGGGCCGCGGACGGCCATCCGCTCCGCCACCCAGAACGCGTCGCGCAGTTGATGGGTCACCACGATCGAGCTGACCCCTTCGATGTCGCGCAGCTTGACGATCTCGTCGTCGATGGTGATCGACGTGATGGGATCGAGGCCCGTCGTCGGCTCGTCGTAGAGCAGGATCCGCGGCTGGAAGGTCATCGCCCTCGCGATGGCCACCCGCCGCCGCTGGCCGCCCGACAACTGCGACGGCATCTTGTCGATGTGGTCCTCGAGTTCGACCCAGCCGAGGACCTCCTCGACTCGCTTGTGCACGTCGGGCAGAGGCGTGTCGCTCTCCTCGTACAGCTTGTACCCGACGTTCTCCCGCACCGACAGCGAGTCGAACAGCGCGCCCTCCTGGAAGACCATGCCAACGTCGTCGCGCACCTTCATCAGGTCCACCTCGCCGAGCGTGTCGATGCGGACGCCGTTCACCCAGATCTGGCCGGCCTGCGGTTTGAGCAGGCCGAGGATCAGCTTCAGGATCGTGCTCTTGCCCGCGCCGCTGGCCCCCAGGAAGATCTTGGAGTACCCCGCGCGCAGTTCGAAGCTGATGTCCTTGAGGATCACGTTGTCGCCGAACGCCAGGAAGACCCGATCGAACACGATGACGGGCTCGCCGGGCGTTCTGACGCGTGAGAGGCGACTTTCGAGTGGTGTCGGTATCCCCATGGCTCAGTACAGCAGGCTGATCAGCGCCTTCGTGATGATGAAGTCGAGCACGAGGACCGCGACCGAGCCGGCCACGACCGCCTGGGTGGTGCTCCGGCCGACGCCCTGCGTGCCGCCCGTCGTCCGCATGCCCACGAAGCACGCGATGCTCACCAGCGCGAACCCGAGGAACACCGGCTTGATGAGGCCCATCCAGATGTCCTCCATCCAGAGCCCCATCACCACGGAGTTCCAGTACACGCTCGAGGCCACCCTCAACTGCGTCACCGTCGTCACCCAGGCGCCGACGATGCCGACGAAATCCGAGATGACCGTCAGGATGGGCACCATGACCACGCCCGCGATCACGCGCGGCAACGCGAGCTTGCGGATGGGGTCGGTCCCGAGGGCGCGCAGGGCGTTGAGCTGGTCGGTCACGGCCATCGACCCCAGTTCGGCCGCGATGCCCGACCCGACGCGGCCCGTCACCATCAGGGCGGTCAGGACGGGACCGAGTTCCTTGATCATCGAGGCGCTGATGAGGCGCCCGACAACGGAGCGGGCGCCGAACTGGTCCAGCGTCAGGCCCGACTGCAGGGCGAGCACGGCCCCCGTGAATCCGCCCGTCAGCAGCACCACGGTGAGCGAGCCGACGCCGACGGCGTCCAGTTGCTCGACGACGTCCCGGTAGTAGAACGGCCGACTGGTCGCCGCGCGCCCCAGCGCGACGCACAGCTTCACGTATTCCTGGACCTCGAAGAAGGCCTTCTTGGCCCAGCCTGTCAGGATCAGTTGCATGGGATGGCGGTGCCGGCGCGTCGCGCGCTCAGGCGCCCGGCGCCTCCACGCCGGCCAGGGCCAGCCCGGGCTGGCGAAGGGTCCTGATCTGATCGCGCAGGCGGGCGGCGCGTTCGAACTCCAGATTGGCCGCCGCCGCACGCATCTCGGCCTCCAGACGGCCGATGTGCGTGACGAGATCCTTCTCGCTTCGGAACTCCAGCCGCGGGTCGCGCTCGACCGGCACGGTGACGTAGTCGTGCTCCTCGACCGTGCCCATGCCTTCGTCGATCGCCCGCCGTACGCTCGTCGGCGTGATGCCGTGCTCGGCGTTGTAGGCGACCTGCACTTCGCGCCGCCTGTTGGTCTCCTCGATGCAGCGCGCCATCGAGTCGGTGACCGAGTCGCCGTAGAAAATCGCCCGCCCGTGGAGATGGCGAGCGGCCCGGCCGACGGTCTGGATGAGCGACCCGCTCGAGCGCAGGAAGCCTTCCTTGTCGGCGTCGAGTACGGCGACGAGCGACACCTCCGGGAGATCCAGCCCCTCGCGCAAGAGGTTGATCCCGACGAGCACGTCGAACGTACCGCGCCGCAGGTCGCGGAGGATCTCGACACGTTCGAGGGTGTCGACGTCACTGTGCAGGTATCGCACCCGCACGCCGAGCTCGTGGTAGTACTGCGTGAGGTCCTCGGCCATGCGCTTGGTGAGCGTCGTGACCAGCACGCGCTCGCCCTTGTCGACCCGTGCCCGAATCTCGCCCAGCAGGTCGTCCACCTGGCCACGCACGGGCCTGATGTCGATCTCGGGGTCGAGCAGTCCCGTCGGCCGTACGATCTGCTCGACGACGACGCCGCCCGATGCCGTCAGCTCGTAGGGCCCCGGCGTTGCGCTCACGAACAGCTGCTGTCCGACGCGCGCCTTCCACTCGTCGAAGTTGAGCGGCCGATTGTCCATGGCCGAGGGCAGGCGGAACCCGTACTCGACGAGGACCTCCTTGCGCGACCGATCGCCGGCGTGCATGCCACGGATCTGCGGGATCGTCTGATGGCTCTCGTCGACGATCGTCAGGGCGTCCGGTGGCAGGTAGTCGAGCAAGGTCGGCGGCGGCGCCCCGGGCGGACGCCCCGTCAGGTGCCGCGCGTAGTTCTCGATGCCGTGGCAGTAGCCGATTTCCTGCATCATCGCCAGGTCGAACATCGTCCGCTGGTGCAGGCGCTGCGCCTCGAGCAGCCGGCCCTCCTGCTCCAGCTCGCGTGCGTCGCTCGACCAGTTCCGTCCTGATGCTCTCGATGGCGAGCTTGGTGCGATCCCGCGACGTGACGAAGTGGCTCTTGGGGTAGATCGCCACCTTGTCGTGCCGGCGCAGGGTCGCGCCCGTGAGCGGGTCCACCGTCGAGAGTTCGTCGATCTCGTCGCCGAACAACTCGATGCGGATGGCGTTCTCCTCGTACGACGGGTGCACCTCGATCACGTCGCCGCGAACGCGGAAGGTGCCGCGCGCGAAGTCGACGTCGTTGCGCTCGTACTGGATCTCCACCAGCTTGCGCAGGATGGCCTCGCGGCCGATCGCCTGCCCGCGCTCCAGCGGGAGCATGAGGCCGTAGTACGCCTCCGGCGAACCCAGTCCGTAGATGCACGACACGCTGGAGACGATGATCACGTCCCGGCGCTCGAACAGCGACCGCGTGGCCGACAGCCGCATGCGGTCGATCTCGTCGTTGATGATCGCCTCCTTTTCGATGTACGCATCCGTGGCCGGCACGTAGGCCTCGGGCTGGTAGTAGTCGTAGTAGGAGACGAAGTACTCGACGGCGTTGTGCGGAAAGAAGCGGCGGAACTCCTGGTACAGCTGCGCGGCCAGCGTCTTGTTGTGGACCATGACCAGCGTCGGGCGGTTCACGCGCGCGATGGTCTGCGCCATCGTGAACGTCTTGCCAGACCCGGTGACGCCGAGGAGCGTCTGGCACGTGTCGCCCCGCTCGAGACCGCTCACCAGCTCATCGATCGCCCGTGGCTGATCGCCTCGGAGTTCGAAGGACGACACCAGCTGGAAGCGATCGTACGTAGATGGCATGGGGGCGAAGGCGGACCGAATCCTGCGGATCGTACCATCCCCGGGAGAGGTGTCGGTACGCCGGCACCGGTCGGCGGACGGCGCGGCGGCGGCACGAGGCCTCGCCGCGCGGAGCCGTTACTGGGGCCTGGCGGCAACGGTTTCGGGACGCATCAGAGCGAAATAACCCTTGCGCGCACGAATCTTGACCGTCTTCAGGTCGGGTCGGTTCAGCCGGACGTCGAGTTTCCGCCACTGCCCGTCGGACACCTGGTTGCTGGAGATGTAGCCGAGCAGGTACCGGCTGTTGACGTCGGCCTGCACCTGCCCGTAGGCCGCATCGATGTCCTTCTTGTTCGAGGGGAAGAACGCGAGGCCCCCGGTGGCCTCCGCGAGCTGCGTCAACCGCATCCGCTGCTCGAGCTGCTGTCGAGGCGACTGGTTCTCGAGGAAACCGACCACGTACACGGTGACGTCGGAGGCCTTGAGTGCCGTCAGCGTGTCGCTGTAGGACATCACGCTGCGCGTGTCGCCGCCGTCGGTGTAGGCCACAAGGACCTTCTCACCCGACTGGAACGACGTACCGTCCAGATACACGCCCAGCGCATCGTACAGGGCGGTCCAGCCATCCGGCTTCCTGTTGCGAAGGCGCTCGACGAACCGCGGGAAGTCGGCCTGTCCGAAGCGGGCCACCCGCACTTCGGTGTCGAAGTCGACCAGCGTGATGTCCTCGGCGCGCTGCAACATGTTGCAGAACTTCACCGCCGCGCCGCGCGCCATCGACAGGTCCGCGGCCATGCTGCCCGACGTGTCGAACAGCAAACCGATGTGCAGGGGGGGACGCTCCGCCTCGTCGGCCCCCGCCGTGGTGAACAACTGGAGATCCTGCGGCCGCCCGTCCTCGAGGATCGTGAAGTCCTCGCGGGCCAACTGCTCGACGGGCTGCCCGGCCTTGTCGACGACAGCCACGCCCACCCGGACCGTCTCCACGCCGGCCCGAAAGACCTGTTGCGCGCCTGCCGGCGTGACCGACATCCAGGTGAGCAGTGCTGCCGCTGAGACGAGACGCGTCATGCCCTCCCCCGTTCATGACCGACGGCCGGCGCACACCACCGACCCCGACCACTATCCATGGTTCATACCGAGGATATACCTCAAGAACCGTGTCACGCTGCCGATCGTCGGAAGAGTATACTCGTGGTTTGGTCGTGGGGCATGAGTCGACCGCCCCGCATCCGCGCATGAAGTGCCTGGCTGTTTGTCAGAACGATCTCGTGATGCGCACCCTCAATGGGGTGCTCAGCCCGACCTTTGACGTCGAGTTCCTGGTGGAGAGCCGTCCGCTCGCGCGGCGCCTCACCGAGGAAGGGCTGAAGGCCACCGCCACCGACTGCGCCCGCTGCGACTCCTACCTGAAGGTCGACCTCACGCCGAGCACGTGCGTGATCGTGGAGGACACGGGTCGCCGGAGCCTCAAGCGCCTCATCAGCGCCGTGCGCGATGCGGGAGGCACGCTGACCTACGTGGTGTCGACGGGCACGACCACGCGGCGCGCCGATGAAGCCAAGGCGGCCTTCCCCGACATCTTCACCCTGACACTCGCCCAGTTGCTCGCCCCGCAACTGCACGCCGAGCTCGAACGCAGCGTCACGCGGGCGCGCGTCCTGCAGTACCAACGCTACTTCTCCGACGCCGACCGCGTCCTCATCCTCCTGCACAACGAGCCCGACCCCGACGCCATGGCCAGCGGCCTGGCGTTGCGGAGCCTGCTGCGCCGCACCAAGACGACGGCCATCATCGGCGCGGTGCAGGGCGTCACCCGGCCCGAGAACGTGCGGATGGCCCACCTGCTCGACATCCAGGTCGAGAAGGTCACCCCCGATCAGTTCGCCGAGCTTCGACCGCGTGGCGACCGTCGACGTGCAGCCGCACTACTTCGGGGGGCAGCTGCCTCGACGTGGATCTGGTCGTGGATCACCACCCGGAGCAGTCGGGCTACAGCGCCGTCTTCAAGGACATCCGCGCCGACTACGGTTCGACCTGCACGATCCTCACCGAACACCTGCGCGCGTCGGACATGAACATCTCCGAGCGTGTCGCCACGGCGATGCTCTACGCCATCAAGTCGGACACGCTGTTCTTCGCGCGGCACACGAACCGTCAGGACCTCGACGCGTTCACGTACCTCTATCCCCTGGCCGATGCCGCGCTGATCCGCAAGATGGAGGGGGCCGACATCACCCTCGAACGCCTCCAGGCCGTGGTGAAGGGCCTTGCCGACAGCGCGCTGCGCGGCGACCTCTTCTTCGCCAGCCTCGGCGCCGTCGCGCGCGAGGACTTCATCACCTACACCGCCGACTTCTTCCTGCAGCTCGAGGAGTCGAAGTGGACCTTCGTCACCGGCGTCGTCAACGACACGCTGATCCTGTCGGTGCGCAACCTCGGCTACTCGCGCAACGCGGGTGAATTCGTCCGGAAGTACTTCGGCGACATCGGCAGCGCCGGCGGCCATCGGGCCATGGCCAAGGCGGTGGTGCCGATGCAGGCCTTCGCCGCCAGGTACGGCGCACGCACACCCCGCCAGATCAACGCGGCCATCGCGACGATGGCCGAGCAGTTCGTGCACGATACCAACGGCGGCAAGAAGGACGAAAAGACGTCGACGGCGCTCGTGCCCACGAGCTGACCGCCGCCCCTACCCCAGCGCCTGCTCCACGTCCGCGACGAGATCCTCGATCGTCTCGAGCCCGACCGACAGCCGCACCATGCCCGGCGTGACGTCGGCACGCGCCAGTTGGTCGTCCGTCCAGCCGTACTGAGAGCTCAGCACCGGCAGCCCCGCCAGGCTCTCGACGCCGCCAAGGCTGGTGGCCCGCTTGAAGACCCCGAGGCGGTCGAAGAACCGCGCGGCAGCGGGCAACCCGCCCGGCAGTTCGATCGTCACCATTCCGCCGAACCCGCGCATCTGGGCGGCCGCGATCGCGTGGTCCGGGTGGTCCGGCAGTCCGGGGTACAGGACCCGGCTGACGCGCCGGTCGCCCTGCAGCGCCTGCGCGAGCCCGAGGGCGTTGGCATTGTGGCGGGCCATGCGCACGTCCAGCGTCTTCACGCCGCGCGAGACGAGCGCCGCGGCAGCCGGGTCGAGCATCGCGCCAATCAGCTTCCTCGCGGGGACCAGGCGGTCGACGATCGCACGTCCCCCCACGACCGCACCCGCGGTGACATCGCTGTGGCCGTTGAGGTACTTGGTCGCGCTGTGGATCACGAGATCCACGCCGAGCGCCAGCGGTTGCTGGTTGTAGGGCGTGGCGAACGTGTTGTCCATCACCGAGAGCACGCCTGCCGCCCGACAGGCGCCCGCGAGTCGGGCGATGTCCAGACAGCGCAGGTTCGGGTTGATCGGCGACTCGAACCACACGAGCCTGGTGCGCGGACCGATGGCCGCCGACGGGTCGCGCAGGTCCTCGAGGTCGAGCAGGCGGGCCGTGATGCCGAACCGAGGCAGGAACGACTGCAGCAGGTGGAACGTGCCCCCGTAGATCGCGGCGCTGCAGAGTACCTCGTCTCCCGCCGAAAGGAGCCCCAGCAACGTGCTCGCGATGGCTCCCATCCCTGACGCAAAGGCCATGGCGGCCTCGGCCTGCTCGGCCGCCGCCAGCTTCGCCTCGAGCGCGGCCGTCGACGGGTTCTCGTAGCGCGAGTAGAAGTACGCGTCGGACGTGCCGGCGATGTACGCCTGCAGATCGGCCGTCGAGTCGAAGACGAACGTCGTCGTCTCGTAGATGGGCGTGGTCAGCGGCACAGCCGCCGTCGCCGCACCCTCGGCGGTGTGAATGAGTCGGGTCGCCAGTCCCTGGCGTGGAACCTTGGGCATGAGAAGTCGCGGGAGTGAAGGTCGGTGCTGGCCCCTACGCCAGCGGCAGATCGCCCTCGACCGGCTGGCCCATCACCGGCGACGGCTCGAGGCCGTCTGCGCTGCCGCCCACCACGGGCACGATGAATTGCGCGTTGGCATCGTCGTAGCCGCGCCTGACCAGTTCGGCCAGGACCGCCTGTCGGTCGGACCGCGCGTCGTGCACCCCGTCGAGATCGAACGGCCCGATCGGGTTGTGGAGCGGCTGGATGTGGTAGACGCAGGTGAACCGGTCGAAGAACGCGGTCGACGCGTCCCGGACGCTGGCGCACTCATGCCCGACGACCGCCTGCCCGAGCCACGCACGCGGGTCGGCGCGGCGCGGCGCGAGCCCGTGCGGTCCCCGGAGCGGTGACGCGGGACTCACGAGAATCACCTGTTCGGCGCCGGCCGCCGAGACCTCCTCGAGCAGTCGCACCAGGGCCTCCGGGCGATCCGCCACCAGGTGCGTCTCGCCGCGCCACGGGCTCTCGAGCGGGAAGGTGATGGCGTGCGGTTCGGCGGCGAGCGGTACGGCCAACGCCGCGTGAAGGCCGTCCATGGCCAGATCGCGCCCCGCACCGAGCAGGTCGACCACGTCACCGTCCCGCCCCCCAGTCGCGTCGTCGGCAAAGAAGCGGCGACGCCAGTGGTCCTGCAGCGCCGCGAACACCAGGTCTCGCCTCGTGTCGAGATCGTGGACGACGAACAACAGTTCCGCGGAGCCGGGCTGCCCGAGGCCCTCTCCAATCATCTCCACGTAGCGGCGGCTGAGGTCGCGCCTGTCGCTGGTCCGCGCCCCCCCGGCGGCCGGCCCGGACCACAGGACCTGCGCGAAGTGACTGAACGCCTGATGCGTGTCCAGTGGCGCGCCGAGCGCGACCCACCAGGGACGCCCTTCGATGCGGCGCCGGCCCTGGGCTCGCGTGCGCAGCCAGTACTCGGCCGCCAGGAACAGCGCCGCGCCGAGCAATGACAGCACCGCGACGCGTGGGATCACCTGCGCGAAGAGCGTGTGGTTGAAAGTGGCCGCGATCGTCTCGACGAACACGCGGGCGATGCGCCCTTCTCCATCGAGACCGCTGAGCTGCACGGCATACGCCAGGGGATACAGGAGGGCTGCGACGAACTGCACGCCCACGGGCACGGCGAGGACGCCGAAACAGGCGACGAGCGCCCACGCGACGACGCGCCACGGAAAACGCCAGGCGTAGAGGCGCGACGCCCGGGATCCGCTCCAGGCACCCGACGGGTGCCAGAGGCGCGTTCCACCGTCCAGCGCCGCCAGCATCGCGCTAGCCACACCCATGCCGCGGCCGGCGACGAGGTCCACCTTGACCCCGGCCTCGGCGAGCGCCTTCATGACGCCGGCGTGGTACGCGCCAGCCGAGCCCGTGCCGATGAAGACGAGCGCCGTGCGCAGTCGGGGTGCGTATGGCATCCCGGGCGCGGCAGGGGCCGCCACCGGGCTAGTCGTGGATGGTGACGAGCTTGACGAGCTCGAAGGATCGCTGGCCATTGGGGGTGGGCACCGTCACCTCGTCGCCCTCTTGCTTGCCGAGGAGCGCCCGCGCGATGGGTGAGGCCGTGGAAATCAGCCCCTTGGCCGCGTCGGCGTCCTCGGGCATCACGAGCTGGAACGTGACCGTGTCGCCATCCTCACGCAGCGTCACGGTCGAGCCAAACGCGACACGTCCCTGCGGGATCCTGTCGAGGTTGAGCAGCGAGATGTCGGCCATCCGCTTCTTGAGCATGCCGATCCGGGCCTGCAGGAAGGTCTGCCGCTCCTTGGCCGCCTGGTACTCGGCGTTCTCGCGCAGGTCTCCGAGTTCGCGCGCGCGCTGGATCTCCCTGGGGAGCTCCGTCTTCAGCTCGCGATCCAGCGCGGAGACCTCCTCCTCGAACTTCCTGAGCAGTTGCGCTTTGACGTCTAGCACGTGGGTCGTTCCGGGACGTGGCACGGCGGGGTCTGCGCGGGCACCCCATGTGCCTGCGAACCCGCGTCAGTTGGGCCAACGACGTGAAAATCTTACCATAGGGGTTTGCGCGAACCGCCGTGCGTCCCATGACCGACACCACCATCACCAGCCGTCGCCATCCACTCGTCGGGCGCTGTCGCGACGCCGCGGACGGGCATGCGGGCGAGGTGCTGCTGGACGGCCCACATCTGGTCGGTGATGCGCTCGCGGCGCGCCTCGCCCTGCACGCGGTGCTCGTGTCGGAAGGTGCCGACGCGCGTCCTGACATCGCTGACATCCTGCGTCTCGCGCACGCGGCGGGTCACGCGGTGTACCGGGTGACCCCCGCCGTGCTCGACGCCGCGAGCCCGACGCGGACGCCTGTTGGCCTCCTCGCGCTGACGACCCTCGACCTGCACGACATCGCACGGCTGGTGGTTCCCCCGCCCGCGCTGGTCACGGTGGCCATCGGCGTCCAGGACCCCGGCAACGTCGGCACGCTCGTGCGCAGCAGCGAGGCGGCGGGTGCCACCGGGTTCATCGCCGCGGGACAATCGGCCCATCCCTTCGGCTGGAAGGCGCTGCGCGGTGCCATGGGCAGTGCACTGCGGCTTCCGATCGCCAGGTCGGCCGATGGCCTCGGCGCGGTCAGGAGTGCCCGCGCGCACGGTCTGCGCATCGTCGCGCTGGATGCGAGTGGAGATGTCGACGTGTACGACGCAGACCTGCGAGGTCCTCTCGCGTTGTGCGCGGGAGGCGAGGGCGCCGGCCTGCCGTCAGCAGTGCTGGACGAATCCGACCTGCGGCTGCGCATCCGCATGCGCGCGCCCGTGGAGTCGCTCAACGTCGGCGTGGCTGCCAGCCTCGTCCTCTTCGAGGTGGCCCGCCAACGCGCGACGGAAGACCAGGGCGATGGCATCGGTGGCGGCGCCAGTCTTGTCAGCAACGGCCGGCCCAGCCGGCCCTCACCGGAGCGACGCCCATGAGTGAGCCGACGCTGTTCGGCGTGCCGGAGCGGGCCCCGGATGACGGGACACGGGCGAAAGGCCACGTGCCACTGGCCGACCGCATGCGGCCGCGCACGCATCGACGAGATCGTCGGGCAGGAGCAGCTGCTCGCGCCCGGGCGGCCGCTTCGCGAGGCCATCGACAGGGACGTGCTCCAGTCGGTGATCCTGTGGGGACCACCCGGCACCGGCAAGACCACGCTGGCGCGCGCTGATCGCCCGGCGACCGCGGCCCGCTTCGTCGCGTTCAGTGCCGTGCTGTCAGGCATCAAGGACGTCAAGCAGGTGATGGCCGACGCCGCCCTCGCCCGCCAGCGCCACGGCGCGCGCACGATCCTGTTCATCGACGAGATCCACCGCTTCAACAAGGCGCAGCAGGATGCCTTCCTGCCCCACGTCGAAGCCGGCGACATCGTCCTCATCGGCGCGACCACGGAGAACCCGTCGTTCGAGGTGAACGCCGCGCTGCTGTCGCGATCGAAGGTCTTCGTGCTGCAGCCGCTCACGACGGAGGCCGTGATCGCGATCCTCGACAGGGCGCTGGCACGACGACGAGCGCGGACTGGGCGGTAGCCACCTGGAGGTCGAAGACGGCGTGCTGGCTGCCATCGCCGTCCACGCCAACGGCGACGCGCGCAGCGCGCTGAACCTGCTCGAACTCGCCGCGAGCGTCGTCGCCCGATCGCCTGCCACGGGCGTTCGACACGCGAGCACCTGGCGCCGCTCGTGGCGCGCCGGACGCTGCGCTACGACAAGGCCGGCGAGGAGCACTACAACCTGATCTCGGCGCTCCACAAGTCGCTGCGCAACAGCGACCCGGACGCAGCCGTCTACTGGCTGGCGCGGATGCTGGAGGCCGGCGAGGACCCGATGTACGTGGCCCGGCGCCTCGTGCGCTTCGCCTCCGAGGACGTGGGCAACGCCGACCCCCAGGCGCTCGTCGTCGCCGTCGCCGCCCAGCAGGCGGTGCACTTCGCTCGGCCTGCCCGAGGCCAACACGGCCCTGGCGCAGGCCGCGCTCTACCTGGCCACGGCCCCGAAGAGCAACGCCGTCTACGCGGCCTACGGCGAGGCTGCCGCCGACGCGCCAGGCACGACGAGGCCGAGCCCGTGCCGCTGCACCTGCGCAACGCGCCGACGCGCCTGATGAAGGCAACTCGACTACGGCAAGGGCTACGAGTACGCCCACGACGCGCCCGACGCGGTCGACGGGCATGGACTGCCTGCCAGACGCCCTCGAGGGCCGCCGCTTCTATCGCCCCACCGACAGGGGATTCGAGAAGGAGATCGCGCGCCGTCTCGATGGCTGGCGGGAGATGAAGAAGAAACGTCGAACGTAGAACTGCTATAGTCCCGTTACACACGCACGTCAGTTCGACGGTCGCCCGGTCCCCGCTGACCCTGGCGTATGCAGCGCCGTGGCGGGAGCCCCCGGCCGCGTCCAAGGAGGCACGCATGCACGCAGCCCACACGAACCCGCGACGCCGATTCCTGACGAATCTGGCCGCAGGCGCCAGTGCCCTGACTCTTCCAGCGACGGCGTTCCCCGCGCTGGCCGCCCCTCCGGCGCAGGCGGCCGACCCTGACGCATGGCTCGGTCGCGTCAAGGGCAGCCACAGGTGCCTGTTCGACTTCCCGGCGCACAAGATGGGCGTCCCGCTCCTGCACATCAACAACTACGTCTCGACGTACCAGGCAGCGTACGGCGCCGGAGCGGATCAGGTCGGAGCCGTCGGCACGCTCTATGGCGTGGGCGGCGGCGCCAGCATCGTGATGGGGTTCGACGACGTCATCTGGAAGAAGTACGCGCTGGGCGAGTACACGGGCCTGCGCAACCAGAACGGACAGGCCTACACGACCAACGTCTTCAACAGTCCCACGGAGAGCGACGGTCACTTGCTCGCCAAGGCCATGGACATCCCGCCGCTGCCCATGCTTGGCGGCGCCATGGTCGGCAGTGGCGTCGCGGCGCTCCAGAAGCGAGGTGTGGTGTTCCTGATGTGCAACAACGCGCTGATGGCCTGGACGTTCGAACTCGCGGCCAGAGGGAAGGGCGAACAGCCCGCCATCGAGGCCGAACTCCGGGCTCATCTCCTTCCGGGGGTCACGGTCATCCCCGCGATGGTCATCGCCATCGAGAAGGCGCAGGGCGCCGGCATCGGCTACAACCGGCAGTAGGTCCGGCCAGGTGCGTGCCCGTCCTTCCCTCGTGCGCGATGCAGAACTGCGGGCGGTCCTCATCGCCATCGCGGCCGTCGCCACTCTCGGCTGCGTGGTGGCGGCCGGTGTCGCGCTGTTGCGGGAGGGCGGCCCGCCGCGCGCACCGGCGAGCCGAGAGGCCGGGGAATCCGCGACCGCCGCGTACGGCCGACAACTAATCACAGAGACGCCCCGCTTCCTGGGGCCGGATCACCCCGACCCTGCGCGGCGCTACAGCGGCTCGCGGCTGTCGTGCGGGTCGTGTCACCTGAACGGCGGCGCCACTCCCGGCTCGCTGACCCTCATCGGCGCGGCGCAGCGCTACCCACGGTTCTCGGGCAGGGACGGCGGCATCGGCGACATCCAGGATCGGCTCAACGGCTGCATGCTCCGGAGCATGAACGGCCGCCCCCTGCCGCGGGACGGCGTGGCACTTCGCGCGATGGTGGCGTACATCGAGTCCCTGGGCGATGACGGCGCGGCGCGCGCCTCATCTGCGATCCCACTTCCGGAGCCCCCGCCCTTCGTCGAACCGCCCCGCCGCGCGGATGTCGCGAGAGGCCGCGTCGTCTTCGACACGCGTTGCGCACTCTGCCACGGCCGGGACGGCGCGGGACGTGCGGTCGCCGGCGACCCGGCGCTCGGATACGTGTTCCCGCCCCTCTGGGGGCCCGACAGCTTCAACGACGGCGCAGGCATGCACCGGGTGCTGACCGCCGCCCGCTTCATCAAGGCGCGCATGCCGCTCGGCGTGGCGAACCTGACCGACGACGAGGCATTCGACGTCGCGGCCTACATCAACGCCCAGCCGCGCCCCGCCATGGCGAACCTGGATCGGGACTATCCCGACCGCACGACCAAACCGATCGACAGCCCTTATCCACCGTACGCGGACGGCTTTTCGCGCGACCAGCACCGCTTCGGGCCGTTCGCACCGATCCGCCACTATTACGCCGCCCTGGCGTCGCGCACCTCCAGGAGTCCCGGCACAACTGCCGAGGCCCAGGCTCGCTGAGGCCACGATGCTCGTGGCCGGCAGGCTCGATGCACCGGACTGCCCTCACGCTGGCGGCGAGGCGGGTCGGGTGGTCGTGTGGGGCGATCAGATCCGCTCGAACGCCTTCTCGATCTCGCGGCGCGTGAGGCGCAGCATCACAGGTCGCCCGTGCGGGCACACCGTCGAGTACGCCGTGGCGTGCAGTTCGTCGAGGATGAACTGCATCTTCTCGAGCGGCAGCGGGTCGTTCGCCTTCACAGCGGCGTGGCAGGCCATGGTGGCGGCCAGGTGCTTCAGCACGTCGTCGACGCGGCCCGACCGGTCCAGGCCCTCGAGATCCTGCCCGAGCGCTCGCAGGGTGGGTTCGACGTCGCCGAACCCGATGAGCGCGGGCATCGCCGAGACACGCACGGACTTGCCCCCAAAGGACTCGACTTCGAATCCGAGTCGCTCCAGATCGGCCCTGTGCGCCTCCAGTCCCGCCAGTTGCGCGGCATCCGCTTCGAACACGAGGGGCGTCAACAGTCGCTGACTCTGGAGCCGCCCTCGCGTGAGGCGCTCGTGGATACGCTCGTAGAGGATGCGTTCGTGCGCGACGTGCTGGTCGACCACCGCCAGGCCATCCGCGTCCACCGCGAGGATGTACGTGTGGCGGAACTGCCCGAGCGGCCTCATCGCCAGCAGCGTGTCGCTGGTGACCGGATGGATCACGGGTCCATCGCCTCGATCCCCGCCTGGACCGCCGAAGCCCGCCGACGAGGGCGGGAGCGCGCCCGGTCCTCGAGAGACGAGTTCCCAGGCGGCGAGCGCGTCGCCATGGGGCTCGCCGCCGGCGACCGACGTCGCCGGCGTGCCCACGGGTCGCCACGGCTCCTGGCGCAGAAATGGATCGGGACGGAGCACGCCCGGCAGCATCGGCATCGACGGCAGCGGCGCCGGAGCAACAGGGGCCTGCAATCGCAATTCCGGTGATGGACCCGCGCCCAGTGCGTCCCCGAGGGCCCGACGGATGACCTCGTGCACCAGACTCTGCTCGAGGAACCGCACCTCCGCCTTGGTCGGATGCACGTTGACGTCCACGCGCTCCGGCGGCATCTCGATGAACAGGTGCACTTCGGGGCTGCGCTCCTTCACCGTCGCGACGGCGTAGGCCGCCTGGATGGCGTGAGCGATGGTCTTGTCGCGGACGATACGGCCGTTGACGTAGATGTTCTGCGGTCCGCGGCGCGGTCCCTGCTCCGCGAGCGGGGCGATGTATCCGTGGACGCGCAGGCCTCCGCCCTCCCGCCGCACCTCCACGAGGTCGGGTCTGGCCTGGTAGATCTGGTAGAAGCGCTCGGCCACCTCGCTGGCTGGCGGGCAATCGAGGAGGCGGCGCCCGCCACTCGAGAGCCGGAAGCCGATGGCTGGCGCGCTGAGCGCGAGTTGGGTCATCAGCCGCGAGACCTGCGCGGCCTCGGCCGATTCGGCCTTCATGAACTTGCGGCGCGCTGGCAGGTTGTAGAAGAGGTCGCGCACCTCGATGGTCGTGCCTTCGGGTGCCCCGACGTCGTGCACGTCGAGCGGCACGCCGCCGTCGATGCGGAGTTCGACGCCTGTCAGCGCGCCGCGGGCCCGCGTCCGCAGGGTGAAGCGCGACACCGAGGCGATGCTCGGCAGCGCCTCCCCGCGGAAGCCGAGGGTGCGGATGCCATCCAGGTCCGCCGCAACGCGGATTTTGCTCGTCGCGTGTCGCTGCACGGCGAGCCTGGCGTCCTCGGGCGACATCCCCTCGCCGTCGTCCTCCACCCGGATGAGCCCGCGGCCGCCTTGCTCGATGGCCACGGCCACACGTCTGGCGCCCGCGTCGATCGCGTTCTCGACCAGTTCCTTGACCACCGACGCCGGGCGCTCGACGACCTCGCCCGCGGCGATCTGGTTTGCCAAAGCGGGCGGCAGGATGGCGATCTTCACGTCAGACCCAGCCCCGGCGACGGAACCACCAGATCATGACCCCGCTGACGACGCACATCAGCAGCAGTACCTCCCAGAATTGTGCCCGCGCGCCGCCCGGCATGGCCGGCAGCGCCACGTTCATGCCGTACAGGCTGGTGAGCACCGTCAGGGGCATGAAGATCGTGGCAATCAGCGTCAGCACCTTCATCACCTCGTTCATCCGGTTGGAGACGAACGAGAGGTGCGCGTCGAGCACGCCTGTCACGCGGTCGTGGAACGTGCTGGCCTCGTCGGCCAGGCGGACCAGGTGATCGTGGACATCGCGGAACTTGTAGCTGAGGTGCTCGTCCACGACGTCGAACTCGCGTCGCGCCAGCCTGGCCACGACGTCGCGCTGCGGGGTCACGACGCGCCTGAGCGAGCCCACGTCGCGCTTGAGCGCGAGGATCTGCCGCACGACTTCCTCGTTGTTGGCGCTGAACACCGCCTCTTCGAGTTCGTCGAGTCGCTCCTCGAGTTGGTTGACCTCCGGGCGATAGTTGTCGACCAGCGTGTCCACGATCCGATGGACCAGGGCCATCGGGCCGGAGCCCAGCACGATGGCGTTCCGCGTGCAGATGCCCTGCACCGACGCGATGGACCGCGACGTGCCGTCGTGAACCGTCACCAGGTAGTTGGGGCCGATGAAGAAGTCGATGTCGTGCGTCGAGAAGCCGCCCTGCTGCGTGGCGTTCCAGTCGATGCCGTGCAGGATCAGGTACAGGTACCCGTCGTAGGGCTCGACCTTCGGGTGGTGCGACGCGCCAACGGCGTCCTCGACCGACAGCTCGTGGAAGTGGAACACATCGGACAGGACACGCCGGGTCTCCGCGGGGTTCGCGTTGGCGATATCGACCCACGTGACCACGCCGGTAGCCGGCGCGAGCCACGCAGGCTCGACGCGATCTGACCTGGCGCGTCTGGCCGTCATCGTGGATGAAAATTGTGAGGACGTCACCGCCTGCCCGGGTCCCGGCAGGCTGCACATCGCCGTTGGCCACGAGCGACAGGATGTCAGGAAACCCGGCCGCGTGGAAGCCGGCCGGGATTGGAGCAGGACGGGCGGACACGAGGTCCGCCCGCCGTGAATGTGGGTAGGGCGCGTTCTCCGAACGCGCCGCTGTCGACGGCGGCCGGGGTCGGAGACCCCTGCCCTACCTGGTGACGGCCGGGCTCGGAGAGCCGGCCCTACCTGATGAGGCCCGGGCTCGGAGGGCCGGCCCTACCTGGTGAGGCCCGGGCTCGGAGAGCCGGCCCTATCTGGTGAGGGCCGCACTCCGAGAGCCGGCCCTACCGCTTGCGGGCGGCGATGGCCGCCTGGGCCGCGGCCAGTCGCGCGACCGGCACGCGGAACGGCGAGCAGCTCACGTAGTCGAGCCCGAGCTGCGTGGCAGAACTTCACCGAGTCCGGGTCGCCGCCGTGCTCGCCGCAGATGCCGAGCTTGATGTCCGGCCGCGTCTGCGCGCCCCTTCTCGACGGCGATCTCGCATCAGCTGCGCCGACGCCCGGTCTGGTCGATCGTGGCGAACGGGTTCTTCTTGACGATCTCCGGTCTCCTGCGTAGTGCGGGAGGAACGAGCCCGAGTCGTCGCGGCTCATGCCGAGCGTGGTCTGCGTCAGGTCGTTGGTGCCGAAGCTGAAGAACTCGGCCGTCTGCGCGATCTCGTCGGCCGTCAGCGGCGCCGCGCGGCACCTCGATCATCGTGCCGACCAGGTACTTGATCTTCACCTTGCGTCTCGGCCTGCACCTCGCTGCGCGACCGCGGTGGACGATCTCCACCTGGAGATCGAGTTCCTTCTTGAAGCCGACGAGCGGGATCATGATCTCGGGCTGCACCTTGATGCCCTTCTTCTGCACGTCGGCGGCGGCCTCGAAGACCGCCCGGGCCTGCATCTCGGAGATCTCCGGATAGCTGATGCCGAGACGGCAGCCGCGGAAGCCGAGCATCGGGTTGAACTCGTGCAGTTCGTGCACCCGCTGCTGGATCTTCTCGACGGGGACGCCCGAGCTTCTCGGCCAGGTCGTGCTGCTGCGTCGTCCGTCGTGCGGCAGGAACTCGTGCAGCGGCGGATCGAGGAAGCGGATCGTGGCCGGGTAGCCCTTCAGCGCCTTGAAGATGCCGACGAAGTCCTCGCGCTGGTAACGGCAGCAGCTTGGCCAGCGCCGCCTTCGCGGTCCTCGAGCGTTTCGGCGAGGATCATCTCGCGCATCGCGTCGATGCGGTCGCCCTCGAAGAACATGTGCTCGGTGCGGCGTCAGGCCGATGCCCTTGGCGCCGAACGCGATGGCGTTGCGCGGTCTGCTCCGGCGTGTCGGCGTTGGTGCGGACCTGACATGCGGGTGGCCTGTCGCGCACCACTTCATGAGCTGTGCGAAGTTCTTGTAGGTCGCGGCTCTTCTTCGCGCTCCAGCGTCGTCGTCGACCAGCACCTGCGACGATCTCGGACGGCGCCGGTCTTGAGCTGGCCGGCGTAGACCTCGCCCGCCGTGCCGTCGATCGACAGCCAGTCGCCTTCCTTGTAGGTCTTGCCGTCGACCGACAGCGTCCTGCTTGTCGTAGTCGATCTGCAGCGCCGCCGGCGCCGCAGACGCAGACCTTGCCCATCTGGCGGGCGACGAGGGCGGCGTGCGAGCTGACACGCCGCCGCGCGCCGTCAGGATGCCCTCGGCGGCGATCATGCCGCGCAGGTCTTCGGGCGAGGTCTCGACGCGGACGAGCAGCACCTTCTCGCCCTTCGCCGCGGCTTCCTCGGCGCGGTCGGCGTTGAAGTACATCTTGCCGGAGGCCGCGCCGGGGCCGGCCGGCAGGCCCTTGGCGATGACCTGGCGGCCTTCTGCCGCCTCGACGCGGTCGAAGATCGGCGCGAGCACCTGGTCGAGCTGATCGGCCGGGATCGCGCATCACGGCGGTCTTCCAGTCGATCAGCTTCTCCTTGACCATGTCGATCGCGAACTTCGACCGCCGCCACGCCCGTGCGCTTGCCGTTGCGCGTCTGCAGCATGTACACGCTTGCCGTCCTCGATGGTGAACTCGAAGTCCTGCACGTCCTTGAAGTGCGTCTCCAGGGTCTTGCGGATGCGCTCGAGTTCCTTGTAGGCCTTGGGCATCTCGCCTCGCGAGCTGGGCGACCGGCTCCGGCGTGCGCACGCCGGCCACGACGTCCTCGCCCTGGGCGTTGATCAGGAACTCGCCGTAGAACACCTTCTCGCCGGTGGCCGGGTCGCGCGTGAACGCCACGCCGGTGCCCGACGTCCTCGCCGATGTTGCCGAACACCATCGCCTGCACGTTGACGGCGGTGCCCCACTCGGCCGGGATGTTGTACTTGCGGCGGTAGACGA
>CAVQRQ010000019.1:0-48658 GCA_963715265.1 uncultured Acidobacteriota bacterium | reverse complement strand
GAAGGCGCGCCGCACGGGCGAGGGCAGCGCGAGCACCCGCGGGTCCGGGACGTGAATCGTTCCAAACAGCGCGATTCGCTGCGTGCCGCGGTGGCCTTCCCAGAGCAGGGGCGTGACGGAGGTGGATTGCGCCGTCGGCTCGGCCGAGCCGACCAGGGCTGCCAGGACGGCTGCCAGCACGCTTCCCGCCGCCCGTCGTGTTCCCATCCGTCTGGTCATCGTGACACAGGTTCGGCCGGCGCGCGCGCCACGCGCGCGGCGCGGCCCGGCCGGCGACGTGGCCGCTCGCCCAGGCCCACTGGAAGTTGAAGCCGCCGATGCGGCCGTCGACGTCGCAGATCTCGCCGCAGAGGTGAAGACCGGGGCAGACACGCGATTCGAGCGTCTCCAGACGCACCTCCGCGAGCGGCACGCCGCCCGCGGTCACCTCGGCGTCGTGAATCCGCGGTCTCCGGCGACCGGGAGCGGCATCTCGCGTCAGGACCGCAACGAGGGATCGGCGCTCCTCCCGGGGCGGTCTCCGGGCGGGCGGGACCTCCACGCCCGCCTCCCGGCAGAGCGCGCTCGCGAGACGGTCGGGGAGGTGCGGCGCCAGGGCGCGGCGCGGGGGCGCCGAGCATCGCCTCCAGTCGACTGTCGCGCGCGTCGGGACCTCGTCGGGGAGCCAGTTCACCACAACCCGGTGCCGGCGTCGACGAACTGGGCGGCGCCAGTGGCGGCTGGCGTCGAGCACGACGGGTCCCGAGAGCCCGAAGTGGGTGCAGAGGAGCGCCCCCGAGACGACGCGCGGTGACGTCCCGATCCGCGACGACAGTCAGCCGGACGGCGGTGCCAGACCCGACAGGCTGCGGACCAGGTGGCCGTCCGGCAGGAGGAGCGGAACCAGCGCGGGGAAGATGCGCGGGGTCAGCGGAATGCCGAGGGCGCGCGCGAGCGCATGGCCGCTCCCGTCCGAGCCGCTCTTCGGCAGCGCTGCGGCCGCCGGCGGCGAGGATCACCGCCCCGGATCGCCTGTCGTCGCCCTCCACCTCGTACCCGACGGGCCCGTGGTCGTGGATGGCCGTCACCCGGAAGGGGTGGCACAGCGTCACCCCGGCCGGCGTGCGGCGCGGAGGAGCGCCTCGAGCACGTCGCGGGCGCGGTTGGACGGGGGAACAGCTTGCCCGTCGGTTCCTGCACGAGGGTCACACCCTCGGCGCGAAGAAGCGCGGGTTGCCTCCACGTCGAAAGCCCTGAGCACGCGACGGATCGCGGCTGGCGTGGATCCGCAGAAATCCCGCTCGCTCACCTCGTCGTGGGTGACGTTGCAGCGCCCGCCGCCGGCGATCAGGATCTTCGCGCCGAGGCGTCCGCGCGCCGTCGAAGGCCACGACGCCCGGCGCCGGGCGACTGGCGGGCCGCGGCAATGGCGGCCATCAGCCCCGCAGCCCCCGATCCGATCACGGCGATCCCGTCATTTTTCATCCTTAACAATCTTTTAGCTGCCACTTAACCACCGGAGGGCCGGTGGGATCGTCCAATGGATTCGAGCCCAAGGGAAGGGGCGAGGGCGGCCACCCGGGTAAATGGCCGAACAGGCCGAAAAGGGCCAAGGGGAAGTGGGCACTCATATGCAGCAGCAGATGATCAGGACCGCGACGATGGTCGCGTTGGCGAGCGTGGTGGCGAGCGGGATGGCGATGGCGCAGGCGCCTGCCGGCCAGGCCGCGCCGGCCGTGGCCGCCAAGGGCGACCCTGCCAAGGCCCAGGACGTGCTGGCCGCGGTGGCCAAGGCCATGGGGGGCGACAAGGTCTCGAAGATGACGTCGTTCACGGCCGAAGGCGAGTATCGCCGCGTGTTCGGCGAGCGCGAAATGACGGGTGGGCTCGAGCTCTACGGCCTGTTGCCCGACGCGTTCCAGGTGACCACCGACATCCAGCTGCCCAACGGCATGGCCGGCCCGCGGATCACGCAGACGGTCAAGGGCACCGAGGCCTTCCGCGACGCCACGGGCGGTGGCGGTGGCGGGTTCATGATGCGCTTTGGCGGCCCGGGCGGTCCCGGCGGTCCTGGCGCCCCGGGTGCGCCCGGGGCAGGTGGTCCTGGCGGGGCGAACCGACAGGATCCGGCCATCGGCATCAGGGCCGAGCTCTACAGGACGCTGCTCGGCATCCTCCCGACCTCCCCCGTGCTCTCGACCCTCTCGTTCGCCCACGTGGCGGAGGCCGAAGCGCCCAACGGTGTGGCCGACGTCATCGACATCACCGGGCCCGACAACTTCCGCGCGCGGCTCTTCGTGGACCAGGCCGAGCATCGGCCGCTGATGCTGAGCTACATGATGCGCCAGCCGCGCATGGTGCAGCGCACGCCGCCGCCCCAGTTCAAGAACGACGAGGAGCGCCGCGCCTACTTCGAGGAGATGCGCAAGAAGATGGAGGCCGAGCCTCCGCCGCCCCTCGTCGAGGCCAACGTGTTCTACAGCGACTACAAGAAGGTCGATGGCGTCCTGCTCCCGCACAAGATCACCCGTCAGGTCGAGGGCAAGGTGCAGGAGGAGTGGACCATCGAGAAGTACAAGCTCAACGTGGCCCTCAAGGCCGAGCAGTTCCAGAAGAAGGCGAGTAACTGAGATGACCTGGTTTCGAACGTTCCTGGCGGCGGTGTTCCTCGTCGCCGGGGTCGCTTCGGGCGCGCAGGCGCAGGAGCGGCCCGGGTCGTTGACGATCACCGTCTACGACACGACGGGCGCGGCGATTGCGGCCGCCAACGTCAACCTCACGAAGCCCGACGGCACCGTGGACCAGCAGCTGGCCGATGAGCGGGGCGTCATCACGTTCCAGGGGCTGATGCCCGGCAAGTACGCGGCCGTGGCCGAGTTCCCCGGGTTCGAGCCCAACGCCGCCGCGGAGTTGCAGGTGCGGGCAGGCCGTAACTCGAAGCACGACATCACGCTCGAGATCGCCGGGTTCATCGAACAGGTGGACGTCGAGCAGGACACGGCCGACCGCGCCGTGACCGAATCGTTCTCCACGGCGCTCAGCGCGTCGCAGATCGAGGCGCTGGCCGACGATCCCGACGAGATGCAGCAGCAGCTCGAGCAGCTCGCCGGGCCCGGCGCGCGCATCCGCGTCAACGGGTTCGAGGGCGGGCAGCTGCCGCCCAAGTCGCAGATCCGCGAGATCCGCTTCCGTTTCGATCCTTTCGCGGCCGAGAACCACGATGCCGGCTTCCCGCGCGTCGACATCGTGACGCGGCCCGGCAACGGCCCGATCCGCAACAACATGACGTTCGGCTTCCGCGACAACTCGCTCGACGCCCGCAACGCGTTCTCGCCGGTCAGGGGCGAGGGGCAGACCTACCGGTACGGCTGGTCGATCGATGGCCCGATCGTCAAGGGCCGCACCGGCTTCTCGCTCAACGTCCGCAGCAACAACGAGTACGACGTGCAGACGATCGTCGCGAGCACGCCCACGGGGAGCTTCAACAGCCTGGTGAACCAGCCGTCCGACAGGCTCAACATCGACTTCAACGTCGAGCACGTGCTCACCAAGACGCACACGCTCCGGTTCTCCTTCGACCGCGACACCAACAGCGCGGAGAACCTCGGCATCGGCAACTTCGACCTCGAGTCGCGCGCCTACAGCCGCGAGGGCTTCACGAACATGGTGCGCGTGTCCGACATCGGCACGTTCGCCAAGAAGTACCTCAACGAAGTCCGCGTCCAGTACTCGTGGCAGGAGAGCGAGTCCCTCTCGGTGAGCAACGACCCGACGGTTCGCGTCCAGGACGCCTTCACCGACGGTGGCGCGCAGATCCAGGGCGGTCGGCGCTTCTGGCAGATCCGGGCCGTGGACAACCTCGACATCCCCGTCGGCAAGAAGCACAGCGTGCGCACCGGCATGGAGATCGAGACCGGCAACTACATCGGCGACGAACTGCGCAATTTCGCGGGCACCTTCACGTTCCCGTCACTGAACGCCTACGAGAACGCCCGTCCGAACAACTACACGATTCGCGCCGGCGACCCGTACGTCGAGTACCGCAACACCGAGATCGGGATGTTCGTGCAGGACGACTACCGGTTCCGGAAGAACCTGCTGCTGTCGTTCGGCGCGCGTTACGAAGCGCAGTCGCTCATCGACGACAAGATGAACCTGGCGCCCCGTGCGGGCATGACGTGGTCGCCGTTCAAGAGCAACAAGACCACCGTGCGCGCCGGCGCCGGCATCTTCTACGACTGGTACGAGACCAGCCTGTACGAGAACGCCCTGCGCCAGGACGGCACGCGGCAGTACGACACGATCATCCGCAACCCCGGGTACCCGAACCCGTACGACGGCGGCCTCGTCGTGGTGATTCCGCCCAGCATCGTGCAGGTCGGCGACGACCTGAACATGCCGACGGTCCGCCGCTACTCGGTGGGCGTCGAGCAGCAGCTCCTGAGCTGGCTGCGGCTGCGCGCGAACTACTTCAACCAGTACGGCTGGAACCAGTTCCGCGCCCGCAACATCAACGCGCCGGTGCTCGGCGTGCGGCCCGACCCGACTGTCGGCAACGTCACCTACCTCGAGACGACGGCGTCGGCCGAGAGCCAGGGCCTGGACCTGAACTTCAACTTCAACTACCAGCCGCGTCGCCTCTTCGGCGTCTTCGGCTACACGCTCGGCGAGCGCCGGAACTACAGCGACTCCGCGCTCAACCTGCCCGTCGACAGCAACGACCTCGAGGCCGAGTGGGGCCCGGCGTCCGACGACGTGCGGCACCGGTTCTTCAGCTTCCTCAGCGCCGACATCGGCTGGGGGCTCCGGCTTGGCCTGAACGTCCGCGCGCAGTCGGGCCGGCCGTACAACATCACCTCGGGCTTCGACACGAACCTGGACGGCGTCGTGAACGAGCGCCCCCTGGGCCTGAGCCGCAACG
Source organism: uncultured Acidobacteriota bacterium (assembly GCA_963715265.1). Classification (GTDB taxonomy): domain Bacteria; phylum Acidobacteriota; class Vicinamibacteria; order Vicinamibacterales; family Vicinamibacteraceae; genus Luteitalea. The sequence continues at coordinate 43,758 of CAVQRQ010000019.1, read as the reverse complement.
CGGGGCGGTTGCCCTGGCAGAGCAACACCGACATCCGTCTGAGCTGGAGCCGCGGCTTCGGTCCGCAGCGCGGGCCCACGGGGCCCGGAGGCCCCGGTGGTGGGGTGGTGATGCGCGGCCCCGGTGGTGGTGGCGGCCGCGGCGGTGGCGGCTTCGGTCCGACAAACGGCGGCGACAGGGCGATGCGCCTCGAACTCTACCTGCAGACGTTCAACGTCTTCAACCAGGTGAACTACATCAACTACGGCTCGGTCATCACGTCGCCCGTGTTCGGCCAGCCGACCGCCGCCATGGCTGCGCGGCGTCTCGAGATGGGGATGCGGGTCGGCTTCTGAGCAAGTCGCCCCATCCAGCGGTCTCTCGGCGGGTCCCTTCCCCTTCCCCGACCCGTCGGAGTGCAAACGAGCGGGTTCGGCGCGCGCCGGATCCGCTCGTTGTTCGTTCAGGAGACCGGAGCGACGGTAGGGCCGGCTCTCCGCTCGTCTCCGCCATCTGAGCCGGCCATCCACTTCCCGTCGGGGGAGAATTTCGGGCTACCGCCGATGGTCGCGCGCATCGTCGTCAGGCGTTGGACGTTCTGTCCCTCCGCATCCAGGACCCTTCGTGCTTTCCCTCCCAACGGCGAGACGACGAAGAGACCGAGGCCGTCGGTGCGAAACGCCACCCACTTGCCATCCGGCGACCAGCGGGGAAACGCATGCGGGCCGGCAGTGTCGGTCAGGCGAATGCGCGCGCCCGTCTCGATGGCGAGCACGTTCAGGAGCGCGTCGCTACTGCCGATGTCGGATGACCTCGCAGGCCACCTGCGGCCCGCCGGGACGGCAAACGCGGCTGTTATCCACGAACGGCGCGGTCGGAGACCGCGCCCTACCGCGGACTCTTCGCGAACGCCTCGTACTGATCGGTGGCGATGAAGTCCACCCCGGCGTCGCGCGCGGCCTTCCAGCGGATGGTGGCGGCAGCCAGGCTCCCGAAGTTGTAGCCCGCCGACCAGCCCCGATCCTCCGCGGCCGTATGGCCGTTCAGCGTGTAGAAGCGAATCCAGAGGCCCAGCGCGTGGGCCCGTCTCGCGAGCGCGTCCAACCGGGTGCGGTCCTCGCCCGTCCACTCGCCTGCCTCGCGTTGCCCACCGGCCTCGACGACGAGCCACGGGAAGTTGACCCACCGGCGGTAGTTGGTCGCGCCAGCGGGCATCAGCGTTTCTGGCGGCAGCGTCGACAGGCCCAGGGCGCGCTGTTCGCTCGTGAGGCCCGGCGTGGCGGGCGCCTCGTAGGCGCCGAAGAGCCAGATGGGTTCGCCCTCGTCCAGTTTGTCGTGGAACGACTTCTGCTGCTCCGCGTGGCTGCCGGTCAGGACGAGCAGGGGCCCTGGCGTCAGCGGCGCGGGCGTGTCGGGCGTCGCCGTGCGGGCGGCGTGCGTCAGCCAGGCGTCGTGCTGCGCCAGCACGCGCCACACGTGGGCGTGGTGCGCCGGTTCGTTGGTCTTGAAGTCGAGGTTCAGCACCACCAGCGGCCAGCGATCGCGCCGGTTCTCGGCCATCGCGCGCTGCATCACCGGCCCTATCGCGCCGAAGAAGTAGGACTCGAACGTCGGCGCGTCCGCGACCTTGTCGACGTCGTGGCCCACGACGGAGACACCCTGCCCGTCCGGGCCGACCCGCCAGATCAGATCCTGCTCGATGGCCACGGGCAGCCCCGTCGCGAGCGCGCGGGAGATGCGGTCCGCGAACTGGCCGTCGTAGGGATACGCGTTGTGGGCATCGAGCAGCACGCGCGCGCCGGGACCGAAGGCCGGAGCCTGGGCGAGGGGCGCGACGCCGGCGAGGGCCCCGACGACGAGCGAGGTGACCGCGAGACGCAGCGAGTTGCGCATGCGGCAGTCTAAACCCGACGAGATGGCAGGGCCGGTTGTTCGTGATGGTAGGGGTCGGTTGGTCGAGATGGTAGGGCCGGTTGGTCGAGATGGTAGGGCCGGTTGTCCGCAACCCGGCCCCGGGGCCGTTCCAGTCGCGCCCGCTCGTGCCGATTCCGCTTGGTGACATGGCCTCGCCGGCGCACGCCCCGACCCCAATCCTCCAGGAACCGCCCATCAACCGTCTGTTCCGCCTGATGGTGCAGACGGGCGCCTCCGACCTGCACCTCAGCGTCAGCGTGCCACCGATGGTACGCAAGGACGGGCACATGCTGGCCGTGGAGGAGAGCGCGCCCACGCTGACGGCCGACGACATCCGACGGCTCCTCGGACCCATCACCCCCGAGAAGAACCGCAGCGAGTTCGACGAGCGGCACGACACCGACTTCGCCTACGAGATCGCCGGCCTGGCCCGCTTCCGCGGCAACATCTTCATGGATCGGAAGGGCATGGGCGCGGTGTTCCGCGTGATCCCGAGCCAGATCCTGACCGCCGAGCAACTCGGCCTCTCGCCCCAGATCCTGCAGCTGTGTCACCTCAGCAAGGGGCTCGTGCTGGTCACCGGCCCGACCGGATCCGGCAAGTCCACCACGCTCTGCGCGATGGTCGACTACATCAACAGGACGCGCCACGATCACATCATCACGATCGAGGACCCGATCGAGTTCGTGCACGACAACAAGAAGTGCCTGATCAACCAGCGCGAGGTGCGGACGCACACCGATTCCTTCAAGGACGCCCTGCGCGCCGCGCTGCGCGAGGATCCCGACATCGTCCTGGTCGGCGAGATGCGCGACCTGGAGACCGTCGCGATCGCCATCGAGACGGCCGAGACCGGCCACCTGGTGTTCGGCACGCTGCACACCAGCACGGCGGCCTCGACGGTGGACCGCATCATCGACCAGTTCCCGGCCGACCGGCAGAGCGCAGATCCGCGTCATGCTCAGCGAGTCGCTCAAGGGCGTCATCGCGCAGACGCTCTGCCGGAGGATCGGCGGCGGCCGCGTCGCCGCGCTCGAGATGCTGATCGTGAACACCGCGATCAGCAACCTCATTCGCGAGGGCAAGACCTTCCAGATTCCCTCGATCATGCAGACGGGCAAGGGCATCGGCATGCAGACGCTGAACGACGCCCTGGTCGACCTGGTCAAGAACAAGGTCGTCACGCCCGAGGAGGCCTACGTCAAGGCCATCGACAAGGCCGGCTTCGAGGCGATGCTGAAGCGGATGGCCGTCGACACGAAGTTCCTCACGCCGCAACCCGTGCCCGCAAGGTGACGCCACACGCCAGGCGGCAGGTAGAGACCGCTCCAGGGTAGGGACCGCTCGCCGAGCGGTCCGCCGAGCGGACGCCTCGGCGAGGCGTCCCTACCTTCCGAGTCCCGAGTCCCGAGTCCCGACGTCATGGACCGACGTCATGGACGGCCGGGACGGCCGTCCCTCCCTAACTCCGGTTCCCGTGACCCGTGACCCGTGACCCGTGACCCGTGTTCCCGTGACCCGTGACCCGTGACCCGTGACCCGTGACCCGTGACCCGTGACCCGTGACCCGGTTCCCGTTTCCCGTTTCCCGCTACCCGGTACACTCTCCGTGTGATTCGCGTCGTCGACCTGCACCACGCGTACGGCGACACCCCGGCTGTGCAGGGGCTCTCGTTCGAGGCGGGGGTCGGGGATGTCGTCGGACTGCTCGGTCCGAACGGCGCCGGCAAGTCGACCACGGTGAAGATCCTCACGGGCCTGCTGCCCCTCCAGCGCGGACGCGTGGAGGTGGCCGGGTTCGACATCGCGGCCCAGCCGCTCGAGGTGAAGCGCCGCGTGGGGTACGTGCCCGAGTCGGGCGCCCTCTACGACGCGCTCACGCCCGACGAGTACTTCCGCTTCATCTCCCTGCTGTACCGCCTCGAGCCCGACGTCGTGCAGCCCCGCATCGAGGAATTCCTGCGGATGTTCGAGCTCGACGGCGTGCGCGGCGACCGCATGGTCACGTTCTCGAAGGGCATGAAGCAGAAGGTGCTCATCGCGTCGGCCCTCCTGCACGCCCCCGACGTCGTCATCTTCGACGAGCCGCTCAACGGCCTCGACGCCAACGCGATGCTCGTGTTCAAGGAACTGCTCCGCGGACTCGCGGCCCAGGGCCGGACGATCCTCTTCTGTTCGCACCTGCTCGACGTCGTCGAGCGCCTGTGCCCGCGCATCGTCATCGTGGACAAGGGCCTGTCGATTGCGCAGGGCACGCCGGCCGACATCGCGCGACAGACGGGACGGGGCACGCTCGAGCAGGCCTTCGCGGCGCTGACGGGCGCGCGGAACGCCGAGGACGCGACGGCGGGCGTCCTCGCGACGCTGGACTGGCGGACGTGATCCGGCTGCTGGCCCGGGTGCTCGGCGTCGACCCGGTGCAGTGGAAAGCCCTGGTGTGGGTGTCGCTGGTCACCGACCTGCGCCAGCTGAGGGGCACGGGCATCGGGCTGGCGCGCGCGGCCGCGGGAAGCATGGGTGGCGCCCTGCTGTCACAGCTCGTCTACGGCATCTTCTGTGCCGCGCTGATCGCCGCGCTGCCCAACGTCTTCGCGACGAGCACGATCTACTTCACGCTGCTGCTCGCCACGCTGGGCCTCGCCCTGCTCGTGGACTTCACCAGCGTGGTGCTGTCGCCCGACGACCACGTGCAGCTCGCTCCACGACCTGTGGACAGCCGCACGTTCTTCGTGGCGCGCCTCACGTCGGTGATCGGGTTCTCGCTGCTGCTCACGACGCCGTTCGCGATTCCGCCGGCGATCGCCTACGTGTTCCGCGACGCGGGCGGATCGGTGGCCGCCGCGCTGGCGAGCCTCGCGGCCGCCTTCGTCTGCGCCGTCCTCGTGCCGCTCGTCGTGATCCTGACGTTCCTCGCGCTCGTCCGCGTCATCCCGGTCGCCCGGTTGCACCGCGCGCTCGGCTACGTGCAGTTCATGCTGTCCTTCGTCTTCATCGCCGCGTTCTTCCTGCTGTCGCGTACGGCGCGCGCGCTCGACGCCGTGCGCCTCGAGCGCTCAGGCCTGATCTACCTGAATCCCGCCGCGTGGTTCGCCTCCTGGATCGAGATTGCCGAGGGCAGGGCCACGGGGCTGGACTGGCTGGCCGCCGCGGCGCCACTCGGGCTGATCGCCGTCGCCGCCGCTCTCGTCCGCAGCCGGCTGTCGCTCGCGTATGCGGCCCGGCTCTCCACGATGTTCGTCGAGCGATCGGCGGGCACCGCCACCCGCCGTCCGGTGCCGTGGCTCCTGTTCGGCCCGGCCCACCATGCCGTCGGCCTGCTCGCGGGCGCGCAGTTCCGCACCGATCAGAAGTTCAGGCTCGGCGTCCTCGGCATCCTGCCGCTCACGGTCATCTACCTGCTGGCGGGCATGGACGAAGGGGATGGGCCGGAGGTCATGCGCCGCGAGCCGCTGCTGGTCTACTATGCCGTGCTCTTCTTCCCTGTGATGCTCCGCCAGTTCCTCGTCTACAGCGAGTCGTGGCGCGCGTCATGGATCTTCCATGTGGCGCCGATCCCAATGGAAGAGATGGTCGTCGCCCTCAAGAACACTGTCGTGTCGCGATTCCTCGTGCCCTACCTGATACTGGTGATGCTGCTCATCGGGTGGTCCTATCCCAGGCCCCCCGTGGAACTCCTCATGCACGGGCTGGTGATCGGTTTGCTCTCGCACGCGCTCCTGACGGCCGACCTGCTGGTCAACCCGTCGCTGCCGTTCTCGCAGCCCACGCGACAGGGCACGCGCTCGTTCGCCCTCCTGCTCCTCATGGCGCCGACGATGATGATCATCACCACCATCCCGTTCTGGCGCCCGTACCTCTACTCGAGCGCCGGCCGGATCTTCCTCGGTCTCGGCGCGCTCGTCGTCATCAACGTCCTGCTGCACGAGGCACTGCTGGCGCGCGTCCAGCGCCAGTCCCGTCAGTGGGCGTGCACGGGTTGAACCCATGTGGACCGGATCTTCCTCGTCGCCGCTCGCGCCGTTCGTCCCCGTCATCGAGCACTTGCAGGAAGCGGCGTGCCTCGAGTCGGCCGACGGCACCACCGCCGTCGTCAACGCGGCCTGGGTAGCGCTCTTCGGCGGGCGGGGTGGGCTCGCGCCGCTGCGCGAAGGGCCAGCCGCGTCGGCATGGAGCCCCGCGCTCGCGGCCTTCGACGAGTCGGTCGGGCTCGCGTCGCGCGCGTCGGCGCGTCGCGCGTCGCGCGACGCCAGCGCGCACGAGACCCTGACGACGACCGACGGACGCACCCTCGAATGGGATCACTCGCCGATCCTCACGGGGAACACGCTGTCGGCGCACCTGTGGCGGTTTCACGACGCGACGCACCAGCGCCGCCTCGAGGATTCCGTGCGGCAGGCGCAGCGCCTCAACACCGTGGGGCGCCTGGCCGGGGGCATCGCGCACGACTTCAACAACCTGCTGACGGCCGTCGTCGGTTACTGCGACCTGCTCGACACCCAGTTCGACACGGGCGACGTGCGGCGCTTCGACCTGCACGAGATCAGGAACGCGGCCATTCGCGCGGCCTCGCTCACGCGGCAGCTGCTCGCCTTCAGCCGGCGCCAGGTCATGCAGCCTGAGGTCGTGGACGTGGGTGTCATGCTCGCCGAGGTGCCCAAGATGCTGTCGCGGCTGATGGGCGAGACGGTGACGCTGTCGGTGACCGTGCCCGACGAGCCCATCGAGGTCTTCGCCGATCCGGGACAGATCGAGCAGGCGATCTTCAGTCTCGCGGCCAATGCCCGCGACGCCATGCCCGACGGGGGCACGCTCGGCGTGGACGTGGTGCGCGGGCACCTCGACGAGGCGCGCGCCAAGGACCTCGACATGCGTGCCGGACCGGCCGTGTTCATCACGGTGTGGGACACCGGCACCGGCATGGACGACATCACGCGCGCGAGCGCGTTCGACCCGTTCTTCACCACCCGCCCCCTCGCGCAGGGCCTCGGGCTCCCCACCGTGTACGGGATCGTGCGACAGACGGGCGGCGCGGTGACCATCGCCAGCACGCCCGGCGAGGGCACCCGCGTGGAGATCGTGCTGCCCCAGCACGTCGACGAGAGCGCGACGCCGTCGGGCCACGAGGCAACGCACCCGGCGGTAGCGGAGCGCACAGGTCCAGCCGTCGTGATGGTGGTCGAGGACGAGGCCTCGGTGCTGCGACTCGTGCGCCGGGTCCTCGAGTCGGCGTCGATGGTGGTGCTCTCGGCACAGGACGCCGAGGAAGCGCTGCTCCTGAGCGCACAACACGCAGGACCCATCGACCTTCTGCTGACCGACGTGCTGATGCCCGGCGTGAACGGCATCGACCTCGCGCAGCGGCTGCTGGCGGAGCGCCCGCAGATGCGCGTGCTCTTCATGTCGGGTTACGCCGACCATGCGCTCGTGCAGCGCGAGGTCGTCGACGCGGGCCGCCCGTTCCTGCAGAAGCCGTTCGCGCCCGACAGGCTGGTATCGCGGGTCAGAGACGTGTTGGCGTAGGGCGGGTGTCGTGGGGGTGGCCGGGTTTGAAGGCCCGGCCCTGGCGTGGCGGACCGGGTGGGGACACCCGGTCCTGTCGTCGTGGTCTAGGTGGTTTCCGGAACGCGCTCGATCCTGATGGACTCGATCACCACGTCCTTCACCGGCCGGTCGCCGCGGCCTGTCGGCACGTGGCCGATGCGCGAGACGACGTCCATCCCCGACACGACCTCACCGAAGACGGAATGGCGGTCGTCGAGGTGCGGGGTGGGCCCCAGCGTCACGAAGAACTGGCTGCCGTTGGTGTTCGGGCCCGAGTTGGCCATCGACAGGATGCCGGCCTTGCTGTGGCGGCGCGACGGGTGGAACTCATCGGCGAACTTGAAGCCGGGGCCCCCCATCCCGTTGCCCAGCGGGCAGCCGCCCTGGATGACGAAGCCATCGATCACCCGATGGAAGATGATGCCGTCGTAGAACGGCCGCCGGACGGGCTGCCGCGTCACCGGGTCCTGCCACTCGATGGTGCCCTCGGCCAGGCCGGCGAAGGTGGCCACCGTCTTGGGGGCTTCCTCGTCGAACAGCCTGGCCGTGAAGGCTCCCTCGCTTGTAGTGAAGTGGGCGTATAGCCCCGCTGGTAAGGTCATTGGCACACCTTAACACTCCTGTCGCGCCATAATCCCGCCATGGACGGCTTTGCCCCCGCTGTCACGGCCGGGGGACTGGTCTACGTGTCGGGCTGCGCACCCCTGCGCGGCGGCGAGGGGATCGAAGGCCAGGTCGGCGACGTCCTCCGGCAACTGGACGCCCGGCTTCAGGAGGCGGGCTCGATCGCTCGCGCGCGCCCTCTCGCTCCACGTCCAGCTCCGCAACGCCTCGGATTTCCCCGCGATGAACGCGGTCTGGTCCCGCTTCTTCACGGCCGAGCCACCTGCCCGGACCACTGTCGTCGCCCCGCTGGCAGAGCCCGGCGCGCTCGTCGCGATAGGCGGCGTGGCCGCGGCCCCCGGCGCCCCCCGCGAGGTGCTGCGGCCCGACGGCTGGCAGCCCTCGACCCAACCCCTACAGCTATGCCGTGCGCTCCGGCGACATCGTGTTCTGCTCCGGCCTCGTGCCGCGCGACGGCCGGACCAACACGGTGGTCCAGGGCGACCTGGCCACGCAGGCGCGCGTCGTCCTCGACAACGCCGGCGACGTGCTGGCCGCGGCCGGCCTGACCCTGGACGACGTGGTGGCGGCACGCGTGTTCCTGACCGACGCCGCGTCGGCTCCGACCCTGGACGCGATCTACGGCGACAGGCTCCGGCCCCCCGGCCTGCCCGGAGCCTGACCGTCGCCGCGCTCATGAACCCCGCGTACGAGGTCGAGATGACTTTCGTGGCGATGGCGGGGAAGCGGCCGGTCGGGGTTCCGGCCATCGCGGCCGGGGAGCGGGTCTTCGTGTCGGTCGCCGGGGATGCTCGTGCCGGCGCGGAAGGCGATGCTCGTGCGGGCGCGGATATCGGCGCGCAGACGCGCGACGCTGTCGCGCGACTCGGCGCGAGCCTGGCGTCCGCTGGCCTCGACCTCTCGCACGTCGCCGACGTCGCGCTGGTCGTGACCGACGCCGCAGACGCGGCTCCCGCACGGCGCATTCTTGCCGAGGCGATCGGCCGGCCGCCGGCGGGCACCACGTGGGTCTGCGGGTTGATGGACCCCGGCGCCCGTGTGGAGATCAGCGCGACGGCGGTGCGGCCATGACGTGGGCCCCGCTGCTGCTCGCCATGCTGGTCGCCGCCTCGGCCCAGGGCGTTCAGGGGCCGGTGCCCTCAGCGCAGGCGTCCTGCTCGGGGCCCCGCGACGAGCCGCGGGTGCTGCCCCCGGCGTACGTGCCTGCGGCCCGGCTCACGCTGGCCCGGTGCGTCCAGCGCGACCTCGACGCCGGCCGGTGGCAGGACGCCGACGCGCGTCTCGCGGCGGCCCGCGGTGCGGGGCCACTCCTCGGTGATGCGGACCGGATGGCGTGGCAGGCACTCGTGCTGCGCTTCGAGGCGACGCGGCTCGTGGACACCGGTGCGTGGTCGACGCTGGCGACGGTCGTGATGCCGCAGGAGGACGCGCTGCCGTGGGTCGGGCCGCTCGTGCGGGGCGTGGCGGCGGCCCGGGCGTCGTGGGCGCGGCAGGACGCGGCGCTGCAGGCGCGTGCCCGGGCGGAGCTGAATCGTCTGGACACCCTGGCCCGCCTGGCAGGACCGCTCAGCGAGGAGGAGCGCGCCCGGCTGCTGGTGCAGGGCGCCATCGCCGGCGCGCAGTACGAGCGCGACGAGATGCAGCTGCTGCTCGGCGCCGCCCACGACCTGGAAGCGCGACTCCTGGCCGGCGACGAGTTGCGCGTGCCGGTGCGTGCTGGCGTGGGAACTCGAGGCCGACCTGCTGCGCACGACGGACAGGTACGCCGCGGCCAGCGAGCGCTACCGCGACCTGCTCGTCGAGTGGCCGCGACGGGTGCAGTCGCGCATCGGCCTGGCCGACGCGTACCGCAGACTGGGTCACGCGCGCGAAGCGGAGGAGACCCTCGCACAGGCGCGCGTTCTGTGGGCCGAGGCCGACGCTGAGGCCCGCGCCGACGCTGAAGTAGGGGACGGCCGGAGCCGCGGTGCCTGGCTGCGCCGGCCGGGGCCTCCATCCACGCCCCCGCTAGCCTCCATCTACGCCCGGCCAGCCTCCATCTCGAGCAGGCGGCGCTTGCGCGCCACGCCCCACCTGTAGCCCGTCAGCGATGCGTCGCTGCCGACCACCCGGTGGCAGGGGACCAGCAGGGAGACCCTGTTGGTGGCGCACGCGCGCGCCGCCGCCCGCACGGCTGTCGGCTGCCCGATCATCGTCGCCAACTCCGCGTAGGTGCGGGTCTCGCCGCGCGGGATCGCCCGCAGGGCCAGCCAGACACGCTGCTGGAACGCCGTGCCCTGCAGGTCGAGCGGCACGTCCTCAGCAGCCTGACCGCTGGCGACGGCGGCGGCCGCCAGCACCCACTCGTCGCGCACGACGCCCCGCGTGAGGGTCGCCCGCGGGAACTCCGCGTCGAGGGCGGCCTCGCAGGTCGGCTTCCGAGTCGCCCAGGTACACGGCGCACACGCCTCGCGCCGTGGTGGCCACCAGCAGCAGTCCGAGCGGCGTGCTGACGGTCGTCCAGCCGATGGCCACGCCAGCGCCGCCGCGCCTGTACGTCCCCGGCGTCATGCCGAGCGCCTCGTGGGCCCGCTCGTAGAGGCGCGACGAGGAGCCGTAGCCCGCCGCGTACAGCGCGTCGGTGACCTCGTCGCCGGCAAGCAGCCGCTCGCGCAGGAGGGCGAGCTGGCGGCCCGTGAGCAGCGCCCGCGGTCCGATCCCGAGCGTTGCCTCCATCCGCTGCCGGAGCACGGTCGGCGGCAGCCCGAGGGCTGACGCAAGTGACGCCACCGTCGGTCGCCCATCGTCGGCAAGGGCCGCGTCGATGTGCGCGACGAGCGCGCGCAGGTCGGCTTCGCTCAGCCGCGCCGGGCTGCCGGACCTGCCCGTGTCTGCCTGCCGTGTGCCTGCATGTCCCTCGTCTGGCCGGCACCGGCGGCACGCCCTGAAGCCGGCGGCGCGGGCGTCGCCAGTCGAGGCGAAGAAGCGGACGTGCTCGCGGCGCGGCCGCGGCGACGGGCATCCGGGGCGGCAGTAGATGCCGGTGGTGGTGACGGCGAAGACGAAGCGTCCCGCCAGCGAGCCGTCGCGGCGCGAGACGGCGTTCCAGGCGGCATCGTCGCCAACTCGTCGGTATCGGGGCGGGAGCCGGGGTGTTCATGACGCGGAGCATACTAGGGCGCAACACGGCCCACTATCCGGTTTGACAAGGCGGACGCATGACAGTCTTCGAACTCAGCAACCTGCTCGTCCTGCCGTTCTGGCTGCTGATGGTGCTGCTTCCGACATGGGGTGTCACGCGGCGTGTCATCGCATCGCCGTGGATCGTGGCCCCTCCCGCCGTCCTGTACCTCGTGACGCTCGTGCCCGTGGCGACGATCGTCCTGCCCGAGGTGCTGAATCCCGTGCTGGCGCGCATCGTCGGCCTGCTGGGCACACCGACAGGCACGACGCTCGCCTGGGCACACTTCGTCGCGTTCGACCTGTTCGTCGGCCGATGGATTTACACCGACGCGCGCGGCCGGGGTTACTCGGCCTTGTGGGTCTCGCCGGTGTTGCTGCTGACCCTGATGGTCGGCCCTGTCGGGCTTCTGGCCTATCTGACCGTCAGCGCTCTGATGGGCCGACGAGACGAGAATCGCGCCGAGGCCGTGTCTGGCTGAATTGGTCTGACCTCAACTCGTTCCAGGAACGAGTTGAGAACAGCTGATGGACTCTGCGAAATACACACTGTTGTGCGATGAGTCAGTGTTCGTCCGCGCGCTACAGGGCAAAAACGACATTCCTGAATATGCGCCAAGAGCGCAAATTGGTATGACCACAACTCGTTCCAGAACGAGTCGTGAATGGCGCATCTCGTTCGCCATGCCAGACGGGATGGCGCGCGCCCTCGACGTGTTCAGGGACGCGCCGACAACGGCAGGACAGCGGTAGCCGCGGCACCGCCGCGCACCGCTGCACGCAGCCGAGCGCCGCCGCGCCGCACCGCCGCGCGCCGCCGCACCAACTCATGCATCAGGAGCCGGCTGGCAGCACGGACACCAGTACGTCGAGCGGTTGTGCTCGCCATGGCGCCGCATCCGGACTGGCGTGCCGCACCGGCGGCACGGCCGGTCGCGGCGGCCGTAGACGTACAGCCGCTGCATCGGGTTCGAACGCCCCGTGGTTCGCCGCATGCCGCGATACGACACGACGCCCGTGTCGACGGGATTGACCACGTTGGCACGCAGCAGCACGCGGGCGTCGCGCATCAGGCGACCCCACTGCGCGCCGGTGACGGCAGACGGCGACACGAACGGGTGTACGCCTGCGAGGAACAGCAACTCGCTCTTGAACACGTTGCCGATACCGGCCACGGCCTGCTGCTGGAGCAGCGCCTCGGCCACCGTCGGCCGTGTGTTCGCCGCCAGCCTGGCGATCGCCTCGGCAGCATCGAACTCCGGCGCGAGGACGTCCGGGCCCAGCCGCGCGATGGGTTGGTCCCGCTCGAGCGAGTCCGTCTGGACGAACTCGGCGATTGGCACGGCGAACCCCACGGCGACGAAGGCCTCGGTGCCCACCACGATCCGCGCGGCCGCCGGCGATCGCTGCCACCGCTCGCCGACGCGGTAGATGTGCCACGACCCCGACATCAGCATGTGCGTACGCAGGACCAGCGGACCCGCCACCCCGCTGGACGCGATTCGCACGGCCAGCCCGTTGGGTGCGGCTCGCTCCCCCTGCTCCTCCGCTGCGGGTGGGCGCGGCGCCTCGGCGCGGCCGGTAGCGGAGAAGTACATCAGGAGGTGCTTCCCTCGCGCCGCGACGGCATCCACGCGCCGCCCCGTGATCGGCGCATCGTCGTGAACGCGTGCCAACTGCGCGTACTGCGTCTCGAAGCGGGTGACCGTGTGGCCGCCGAGCGCGCGGTGCAGCGTCCGCGCCGCGCGGAATATCGTGTCGCCTTCAGGCATGACCGTCGTCGCGCGCAGCCGGGCTCAGCGCGTCCGTCCTGGCGCCCGCCTGGGCCACTGGATCGGCGCGACGTCCTCGTCGGCCACGTCCGGCAGGTCGTCCACGGGGACACTGGCGTCCCACCGGCCCGGGCGCCGCGCGCGGGGCATGGCAGGACCCGTGCTGCCCGGGTCGCGCCACTGCAGCCCCTGCGGCGTGGCCACGAATCCGGCGGCCTCGAGGAACGGGCGCAATGGCGAGTCGAGGGCCGGACCGCCGTTCATCTCCGTCAGCAGCACCGACGCGGCACGCTGGCCGGGGTCCGTGCCGGTGCGCGCCAGGGCGTGGGCCAGCGCCTCGGCGTGCCTGGTGCGGTCGGGATCGTGCTCCGGCAGCCACACGAGCAGCGATCGAAGTCCGCGTGCGATCCACGCGGTGAGATGCCCGTCCACGAGCACGACCCGCGCCCCGACGCTGCGGGTGGGGCCGCGTCCCGCTGCCGGATCGGGCGCGTCGGGCCACTTGACCAGCGCGCCGTACGGATTGGCCGGGTCGGTGGCCGCGAGCCGGCGACGTCGGGCGATTCCGGCGGCGTGCGCAGCGCGCGCAGCAGGTCGACGGCGGCCGGCGCCGCGAACTGCATCGCGCCGACGCCGACCACGAAGTAGCCGCGCCGGACCCGTCCGCTCTCCTCCAGCGTGCGAAGCACGTCGTAGATGGCGCTGAACCCGCCCGGCAACCGCCTCCGCCGATGCCACCTCCCGCGTGACGACGCCGTAGCGCGTCAGCAGTTGCTGACCCATCGCGGCGCTCCAGAGCGTGACGGTGATCGGCGTGTGCGGTTCCGCGGCGCGCCGCGCTCGTCACGCGTACGCTGCCCGAGCGACCGATGCGCGTCCAGCGTCCCTCCGCCGCCGGCGGCGCCATGCGTCGCGAGCGGAACGGCCGCCGCCCGTTGCGTCCGCGCCGGTCCTTCGCGGTGCGGCCGCATGCGCTCGCAGCGGCGTGCAGCGTGTCGTTGGTGACCAGGCCGCGCCACACGAGCGTCCAGAGCGCGTCGACCGTGTCCTGCGGGAAGCCGCCGCCGGCCGCGTCGTGCAGCGCGCGCGAAGAACGAGCGCGCCGTGCGCGTCCAGGCGCCTCGAGGATGGCCTGCTCGCGGGGCGACAGGTCGTCGAGTGCGGCGGCGGATCCGCCACGCCAGCAGCGAGGCGAGGTGGTCGGTGAGGTACAGCGCGACGCGTCCGTCGCGCTCGCCGAGCGGCTCGACGCCGATCCAGACGACCTCGCCGGCGGCGATGAGCGTGTCGAGATCGCGCCGGCTCGTAGTCGCTCGAGGCGCGCCGGCAGGATCTCGCGTCTCGAGGATCGAGGCCGACCAGCGGCGCGCCCTGCAGCGTGCTCGACGACGTCGAGCAGCGCGTCGAGTCCGCGTCGCGGTCGGGTCGACGCCCTGCCACGGCGTCAGCAGCCGTCCGAGCACGGGCGGTTCGACCGGCTCCACCTCGCTGGCGCAGCCTCGCCAGCGAGCGGCGGCGCAGCGACGTGCAGCACGCTCGGTCGTCGCACCATTCGCGGTGCTGGCCGCCCGGGCCGGAACTCGCCTTCGAGCGAGCGGCCCTCCGCCAGCAGGACCGCTGCAGCGCCGCGTGCGCCGTCGAGCAGTCCGAGGCCGTAGCGCGCGGCGACCTCCTCGGTGCGTGAAGGGGCCGTGCGTGCGGGCGTAGCGGAAGACCAGGTCGCCGCAGGGCCTGCGACCGTGCCGTCAGCAGCGCGTCGGGCAGGCCCGGCGGCAGCGGGATGCCGAGCGCGTCCCGTAGCGCGCGGCGTCCTCGACGGCGACGAGGCGCGGCTCGCCGGCCGACCGCGAGCCACAGCGCACGCCTCGCGCGCACCAGTTGGTCGCCGGCATCGGCAGGGACATCGTCAGTGACGCGCGCGCCGCGATCTCGTCGGCCGAAAGGTCGCCGATGCGCAGGAGCAGATCGTGCACGCCGTCGATCGTCCGGGCGCGGTACTCCGGCTCGAGGTACTGCAGCTGCGCCTCGACGGCCGCGAGCGCGTCGGCGTCGAGCAGCTCGCGCAGCTCGGCGTCCCCGAGCAGTGTCGCGCAGCTGCGCCTGGTCGATCGTCAGCGCCTGGGCGCGGCGCTCGGCGAGCGGCGCGTCGCCGTCGTACAGGTAATTGGCGACGTAGCCGAACAGCAGCGACGCCGCGAAGGGCGACGGCGTCGTGCGGCGTCGACGTGCACGACGCGCACGCTGCCGCGCGCGGACGGCGCGCAGGGCGTCCACGAGCGCCGGCATGTCGAACACGTCGCGGAGGCACTCGCGGTAGGTCTCGAGCACGATGGGGAACGACCCGTAGCGCGCGGCGACCGCCAGCAGGTCCGCCGCGCGCTTGCGCTGCTGCCAGAGCGGGGCGCGCCTGCCGGGACGCCGTCGGGGCAGCAGCAGCGCGCGGCCCGCGCCTCGCGGAACTTGCGCCGCGAACAGCGCCGTCGCTCCCGAGCTGGCGAACCACCAGGCCCTCGACTCGTCGGAGTCGGCGGCAGCAGCACGCGCGGGTCGGGCGGCTCGTCGGTCTCCGGGAACCGCACGACGAACCCGTCGTCGGTCCACATCGTCTCGACGTCGAGCCCGAGTGTCCTCGCGCAGGCGGGCCGCGACGGCCATCGCCCATGGCGCGAGCACGCGGCCGCCGAGCGGCGACAGCACGCAGACGCGCCAGTCGCCGAGTTCGTCGCGGCACGCGTTCGATGACGATGGTGCGGTCGTCGGGGACGGCGCCCGTCGCGCGCTGCCTGGTCGCGCGAGGTACTGCAGCAGGTTCGTCGGCGGCGCGGCGCGTCGAGGTCGTGGTCGCGCTCGAGGCGCGTCGATGGCGGCCGCGGCTGGCATGCGCGCCGAGCTGCGCGCACGAGCGCGCCGATCGCGCGGCCGAACTCGAGGGGCCGCCCGGGCCGTCGCCCTTCCAGAACGGCATCTTGCCGGGCTCGCCCGGCGCGGGCGACACGAGTCACGCGGTCGTGCGTGATTCCTCGATGCGCCAGGTCGAGGCGCCGAGCAGGAACGTCTCGCCGACGCGGCTCTCGAACACCATCTCCTCGTCGAGTTCGCCGACGCGGGCCGTGCCGGTCGGCGCCGCCGGCGAGGAACACGCCGTACAGCCCGCGGTCGGGAATCGTGCCGCCGTTGGCGATGGCCACCCGCTTGCGCGCCCTCGCGCGCGCGGTCAGCGGTGCCGGCGACCCGATCCCACGTGACACGCGGGCGCAGCTCCGCGAACTCGTCGGACGGGTAGCGTCCCGAGAGCATGTCGAGCACGCCGTCGAAGATCGGGCGGCCGAGCTCGGCGAACGGCGCGGCCTGGCGGACCCGGGCGAACAGGTCGTCGACGCCCCAGTCGTCCATCGCGACCATCGCCACGATCTGCTGCGCGAGCACGTCGAGCGGGATTGCGCGGGTATGCGCGTCGCCTCGACGCGTCCCTCGCGCATCGCGCGCACGGCGGCGGCGCAGGCCAGCGAGGTCGCCGCGGTACTTCGGGAAGATGACGCCCGCGCTCGTGGCGTCCACCTGGTGGCCGGCGCGCCCGATCCGCTGCAGGCCGCTGGCCACCGAGGGCGGCGCCTCGATCTGCACGACGAGGTCGATGGCGCCCATGTCGATGCCCGAGCTCGAGCGAGGAGGTGGCCAGCCAGCCCGCGCAGCCGTCCCGCCTTCAGCGCGTCCTCGATCTCGACACGCTGCTCGCGGGCGATCGAGCCGTGGTGCGCGCGCACGAGCGTCTCGCCCGCCAGTTCGTTGATGGCGGCGGCCAGTCGTTCGGCGAGCCGCCGGCTGTTGACGAACAGCAGCGTGGACCGGTGCGCCCGCACGAGGTCCAGCAGGCGCGGGTGGATGGCGGTCCAGATCGACGGCGCCAGCGGCCCAGCGGCGGCCGGGCCGCTCGGAGATCGCCTCGACCTGCGTCAGGCGCGCCATGTCCTCGACCGGCACCTCGATGCGCAGCGACGACTGGCGCGTGCGTCCCGCGTCGACGATGGTGACGGGTCGCCAGGCGGGCTCGGCGGCTTCGCCCGCGAACTGGTCGTGAATCTCGCCCTCGCCCGACGTCGCCCCCGACGCGCCCCCCGACGCCCCCGACGCCCCCCCGTCGCCCCCCCGCGTCGCGCCCACCAACGCCTCCGCAGACGGCTCCGCCGACGTCCCCGCCGATCCGGACGTCCCCCCCGATCCGGACGTCCCCGCCGATCCGGACGTCGCCCCCGATCCGGACGTCCCCGCCGATCCGGACGTCCCCCCCGATCCGGACGTCCCCCCCGATCCGTAGGCGTCGGACTTGTCCGACGCCCGGGGCGATTGCCGCCGGACAAGTCCGGCGGCTACGAATTCGTCGTGGCGAGGCGCGAATTCGTCGCGGCTCTGCTCGAAGCCGCGGCCGGCAGCGGCTTCGGCGCCACCGAGGAACCGAGCGACCTCGTCGAGCGGACGCTGGGTCGCCGACAGGCCGATGCGCTGGACAGGCCCGTGGGCGATTGTCTCCAGGCGCTCGAGCGAGAGCGCCAGGTGCGCCCCCCGCTTGGTGGCGACCATCGCGTGGATCTCGTCCACGATCACCGTGTGGACGTGGCGCAGCACCTCGCGCGCGTTCGACGTCAGCAGCAGGTAGAGCGACTCCGGCGTCGTGATGAGGATGTCGGCCGGACGGCGGGTGAAGCGCGCCCGCTCCGCGGCGGGCGTGTCGCCCGTGCGGATGGCGACTTCCGGCACGTGGTGCGCGATGCCGTCCTCGCGCGCCAGGCGGCTGATCCCGGCCAGGGGCGCCCGCAGGTTGCGCTCCACGTCCACGGCGAGAGCCTTGAGCGGCGAGATGTACAGCACGCGGCACCTGTCGCGTGGCGGCGGCGCCGGCTCGAACATCAGCCTGTTGATGCACCACAGGAACCCTGTGAGTGTCTTGCCGCTCCCCGTCGGCGCCAGCAGCAGCGTGCGCTCGCCCCGCGCGATCACCGGCCAGCCCTGGACCTGGGGCGGCGTTGGTGTCTCGAACGACGCGGCGAACCAGCGCGCCACGACCGGGTGGAAGGTGTCGAGGAGTCCCATGCGTGCGTGTTTTGTCGTTTTTGACTTGCCCGACCCCGTCTTGCGTTATGCTCTCACGTTGTCCACTGGCCGCTTGGCCTGATGGAGGAGGACGAACCTGAATGAGTGACGCTGGTGAAGGGCTTGTCGACGCAGAAGCCCGACTGCAGGAACAACTGGACGCACGTGAGCACGAAAAGCGCCGCCGTGGCCTTGCCGCCGGCGTCGATCCCGAGAAATTGCGTGCCCGTGAGTCGCTTCGCCTCGCGAAGGCCGAGCTGACGCGGCAACTCGACAACACCGCTCACCCGGTGCGCCAGCAGCAGATCCAGGCCGCCGTGGCGGAACTCGACCGGCGGATCGCGGCGATCTAGGCACCGCCGCGACCGACTCGGGTCGCACTTCGGGGCGGCCCGATGCCGTGGTGCCGGCCATCCCCGGAGCCCGGCCCTGCCCATGTCCCTGGCTCGCAGCACAGCCGCCGTCGCGGTGCACGCCTACACGGCGTCGGGCGCCCTGCTCGGGTGGCTGGCGCTGCGGAGCGCGCTGGACCACGACCCGCGCTCGGCCTTCCTCTGGCTGAGCCTCGCGCTCGTCGTCGACGCCACGGATGGCTTTGCCGCGCGCGCCGTTGACGTCAAGCGTCACGCCGCGTGGATCGACGGCGCACGACTCGACGACATCGTCGACTACCTCACGTACGTCTTCGTCCCGCTCGTCATCCTGTGGGAGCAGCAGCTGCTCGGCGGCCCGTCGGGACTGATTGCCGTGGCCGCGGTGCTCATCGCGAGCGGCCTGGGCTTCTCGAACCTCTCGGCCAAGACGGCCGACCACTTCTTCACCGGCTGGCCGTCCTACTGGAACATCGTCGCCGTCTACGTCGTCGCGTTCCGCTGGTCGCAGGCGGTGACAACGGCGCTGCTCGTCGGCCTGGCCGTGCTCGTGTTCGTTCCCGTGCGCTACATCTACCCCTCGCGCACGCCGACCCTCATCGTCCCCACGATCGCGCTCGGGGCCATCTGGGCCGTGCAGATGCTCCTGATCATCTGGTGGCTCCCCTCCGTCCCGGCGTGGCTCCTCTGGAGCAGCCTGATCTACCCGGCGTACTACACCGCCCTCTCCCTTTGGCTCAATATGAGGTAGGGCCGGCTCTCCGAGCCCGGCCGCGGGGGCCGGGTTGGGCCGGCAGGGCCGGCCCTAGCGGCTCTCGAGCCAGGCGGCACGCGTCGCGAGCTGCGTGGCCGTCGCGTTGGGGCGTGGCACCAGGCGCCAGGCGTTGCCGGGCTCCTGCCCGAACGTGACGTCGAGCCGCAACAGCTGATCCCG
This sequence comes from uncultured Acidobacteriota bacterium, assembly GCA_963715265.1. GTDB lineage: Bacteria > Acidobacteriota > Vicinamibacteria > Vicinamibacterales > Vicinamibacteraceae > Luteitalea. The sequence continues at coordinate 24,376 of CAVQRQ010000019.1, read as the reverse complement.
GCGCGCGACGAGCAGCGTCGCCTTCGTCGTCGGCGGGTGCTGTTCCAGGCGCCGTTCCCACTGATCCGCGCGCACGCGCACGTCGTCGATCGCGATGATCTCGTCGTCCACGTTCACGCCCGCTTCCGCGGCGGGCGTGTCGCGCTGCACCTCGCTCACCAGGAGGCGACCGGCGTCCACCTTCGTCCGCACGCCGATCCATCCTCGCGTGGCGCGGCTGTCGGCCGGCAGGAACTGCAGACCGTACGCGTCGAGCAGCGGCTGGTACTCGAGCGGCTGCGTCGTGTCGAGTGCGCGGGCGAGCACGTCGGTCAGGTCGGCGCCGCCCACCTCGACGACGAGCGCACGGAACTGCGCCTCCGTGAAGCCCGTCGCGCCCGCGTACCGCTCGTACGCGCGCCGCATCACGTCGTCCAGCGACTCCCGGCCGTTGCTGGCGAAGCGGATGCGCGCGTCGAGCAGCGCGGCGATGACCTGCCCCTTCACGTAATAGCTGATTGACGTGTTGCCGGAGTTCTCGTCGGGCCTGTACGCCTTGATCCAGGCGTCGTAGGACGACTGCGTCACCGGCGTGACGAACCGGCCCGGCGTCGTCTCGAGCGTCCGGATGTCGTTGGACAGCGCGCCGAAGTACTCGGCGTCCGTGCCGAGTCCCGCGCGCCGCACGAGCAGGTCGCCGTAGTACGACGTGATGCCCTCCGCCACCCACAGGCTCGGCGAGTAGTTCTCGTTCTCGTAGTCGAAGGGGCCGAGCGCCGCGGGACGCAGCCGTTTCGCGTTCCACACGTGGAAGAACTCGTGGCTCACGAGGTCGAGCCAGCCCACGTAGCTCTGGCGCGTGCCCATCGCCCAGCGCGACGTCATCAGCACCGTCGAGTTCGCGTGCTCGAGGCCCCCGCCGGCCTCCGTAATCATGTTGATGAACACGTACCTGTCGTACGGCAGGCTGCCCCACAGCTTCTCGTGCTCGGCGACGATGCGCTCCACGTCGCCGATGGCGCGTGCGCCGTCCCACGACCCGTTCTCGTTGACGTTCACGAGCGCGTGCGGCTTGCCGCCGTGCGTGAACTCGTACACCTTCAGATCGCCCGCCACGATGGGACTGTCGACGAGCGTGTCGAAGTCTGCCGCCGCGAAGGTGTGCGGGCGTCCCGGCGCGTCCGGCAACCCCGACATCGCCCTCGGCCAGCCTGTCGGGAGATCCAGCGTCACGTGGTGCGGGCGCTGCAGTCCCCCGACGAGCGTCAGGTACGTCGCGGCCCCCTGCAGGAGCGCGAATCGCCCCTCGATCCAGTTGGTCCTGACGCTCATCTCCCGGCCGTACACCCGATAGCGCACCGTCACACGTGGCGCGCCGCCCGTGTCGACAGCCCAGCGGTTCTTGCGCGTCTTCTGAGGAACCGCGGCGCCAGACGGCTCGACGACCTCCACACCCTCGACGTGCCGCGCGTACTCCCGCACCAGGTACGAGCCCGGCGTCCACACGGGCATCATCAGCTCGATGCGCCGCTGGCCCGCCGTCGGGTAGGTGGCCTCGACGTCCACGTAGTGCCGCGCGGCATCCGGGAAGCGCAGCGTGTAGGTGATGGCGGCATCGGCCGAGGCGCGCGCGCCGGGCGATCCGCCGGTGGTCTGGGCGTCGGTGGTCATGGGAGACAGGCAGGCAATCGAGACGAGCAGGGCGACGAACAGGTGCGACATGGAGGGCTCTGATACCATCTACGGCGTTTGCCTCGAGCGGACAGGCCGCACCTGAAATCATAGGAGATTCCGTCCGCGTGCTCACGCCTGGCGAGGTCCTCGACGGCCGCTACGAGATTCTCGAGCTGCTCGCGCGCGGAGGGATGGGCGCCGTCTACCGCGCCCGACGCGTGCTGCTCGGCGACGACGTGGCGGTCAAGGTCCTCGGCACGCCAGACGACGCGTCGCTGCGCGAGCGGTTCCTGCGCGAGAGCCGCGCCGCCGCCCAGCTCAGGCATCCCCACATCGTCGGCGTGCTCGACTACGACGTCGACGCCTCGGGCCACCCGTTCCTCGTGATGGAGTACCTCAACGGGCCGAGCCTGCTCCAGCGTGTCGCGCTCGACAGGCAGCTGCCCGTCGGCGAGGTGCTCGACATCGCCATTCCCCTCTGCAGCGCGCTGCAGCTCGCCCACGCGGCCGGCGTCGTCCACCGCGACATCAAGCCGGCCAACGTCGTGAGCCACGAGTACATGCCGGGCCACTACGTCTACAAGCTCGTGGACTTCGGGCTCGTGAACGTGCGCGAGATCGCGGGCGCGCTCAAGCTCACGATGGACAGGCAGTTCCTCGGCACCGTGGCGTACGCCTCGCCCGAGCAGCTGCGGGGCGAGCAGGTCGACGCGCGGTCGGACATCTACAGCTTCACCGCGATGCTCTACGAGCTGCTGACGGGTCGCCCGCCCTTCGACCACGACAATCCGTTCGTCGTCATCACCAAGCACCTCACGCGCGAGCCCCAGCGTCCGCGCGAACTCGCGCCGGCTGTGCCACCGACCCTCGAGGCCGTGCTGCTGCAGGGCCTCGCGAAGGACCCCGCGCAGCGACCGCCGTCGATGGAGGCGCTGGCGAAGTCGCTTCGCGCGGCCGTCGATCACGCGTCGGCCGCGGGCCGCACCGTCATCACCACGGGCGCGCTACCGGCCGCTCTCGAGCGGGAGGCGCCAGTCGTGCGCGGCTACGAGCTGGGCGCGCCCATCAGCAAGGGACGCCTGGGCAGCCAGATCTACCTCGGCACGCACAAGGTGCTCGGCACGTCGGTGGCGATTCGCGTGCTGCGCATCGAGGACGTCGCGGACTGGGATGCCGCGCGCGAGCGGTTCATCCGCGAGGCGCGCGCCATGCAGGTCACCCACCCGAGCGTCATGCACGTGCGCGACTTCGGTGAGGAGCCCGGGTACGTCTACGTGGTCACCGACCTCGTGCTCGGCGAAAGCCTGTCGCAGCGGTTGGCCGGCGACGGCCCGCTCACGTGGCCGGTGCTCGAGCGGCTCGCGTCGCAGTTGATCGACGGCGTCGCCGCGCTGCACAGGCGCGGTGCGTTCATCTGCGGCATCACGCCGCTCACGACGCGCCTCACGAAGGAGGAGGGCGAGGAGCGGCTCCTCGTGTCGTCGGGGGGCATCGGGCAGGTGCAGGACCTGCTGGCGACGGCGAGCGAAGGCGCCCTGCGCGGCACCGACCTGCGCGAGTCGGAGCTGCCCTACGTCGCGCCCGAGGTGCTGATGGGGGAGCCGCCGTCGGTGGCGGGGGATCTGTTCACGATAGGCGCGCTCGTCTACACGATGGCGACGGGATCGCCGCCGTTTCTCGCGCCCTCGCTGCCGCAGCTGCTGGGCGCGATGCTGCGCGATCGCCCCGAGGCGCTGTCGTCCGTGCGCGACGACATCCCGAAGGCCTTCAGCGACGCCATCATGAAGACGCTGTCGCCGATCCCCGCCGAACGCCCCGTCGACGCCCGCGCCCTCGCGCTGATGCTGTGAGGCAGGGCCGGGTGTCCCACCCGGCCGCTGGGCGCGGGGCGACCCGGCCACGATGCGCGTATCATCCGACGCGTTACCGGAGGCCACGATGTCGTCGACAGCCAGCGCGTTCCATCTGCGGCATACCCTCGCCACACTCGCATACCGCGCGGAGAAGGTCCTGCGTGACGTACCGCCGGATTTCCCGTCGTTTCGCGCGTCGCCGACAGCGCGACAGCCTCAGGCCATCGTGGCCCACCTCGGCGACCTCATGGAGTGGGGCGAGCGCATGGCGCGCGGCGAGATGCGCTGGGCGCCCGTGCCCCAGCCATCGTGGCGCGAGGCGACCACGCGGTTCTTCGACGCCCTTGCCGCGCTCGACGGCGCCATCGCCGACGTCGTGCCCGGCAGTGACGTCGAGGCCATCATCTTCCAGGGACCCGTCGCCGACGCGCTGACGCACGTCGGGCAACTGGCGATGCTGCGCGGGATGGCGGGGGCGGCCGTGCGGCCCGAGAGTTATGCGCGTGCCCGCATCAGCGTCGGCCGGGTCGGCATCGACCAGGACGCCGACCGATTCGAGTTCGACGCGGACGCGAGCCCCCAGACGCCCCGGGAACGGTAGGGCCGGTTGTCCCAACCCGGCCCTGTGCCGCCGGGCGCGGGGCGATCCGTACGCTACTGGCCGGCGACGGCGGCCGCGATCGTCCGCGCGAATGCCTTGGCGGCCATGTAGTTCTCGGCCGTGATGATCTTGCCGTCCACAATCACATCGTCTGTCGTCGCCAGCGGGTCGCCGACGGCGGCCGACAGCACCACCTTCGCGCCGTTCTCGCCGAGGTGCTGGTGGATCGGGACCGTCGAGTCCGGGTACGTCGAGCCGTTCCGACCGAATCCCGGACCACCGCCGGCCCACCCGACAGCCGTGCGGGCCTCGAGCGGGCTCACGCCGTCCACTCGGGCCCACGCCAGCACCGTCACGCCGTGCGAGATGCCGGCCACCGGCTTGTCCTGCGCCGCGAAGTCGTTGATGAGCCGGTTCACCTCGGCCACCACGGCCGTGGCCGGACGGTAGTAGATGTTCGAGTAGGTACCCTCGAACGCATACTGGTACGACGAGGCGCCCCACCCGCCGACGAAGACGATGGCGGAGTAGTCGGCTGCGTCGACATCGGTCAGCGCCAGGTCCGGGATGACCGGCGACTTCAGGCGCATGCCCTGCGGCACGGCCGCCGTGCGGGCTCCAGCGGCCACCACGACCTGCAGCCCGCGGTTCTCGAGCGCCGCACGGACGCGGGTGTACTCCTGGTGCCAGTAGTCCCTGTTGGCGATGACCATCAGGACGGGCGAGGGGGATTGGGCCAATGCCGGTGAGGAAAGCGACGTCGCTGCTGCTGTGACGACGAGTCCCATCGCGAGGTGACGCAAGATGTGGTGAGTCATGCCGGGCAGCGTGCGCCCGCTCGCCAGACGACGTGAAGTAACGGCGGGGTAACTTACGCGCAATGGATGGGGCGGACCGACCCGCCTGTTCGGTCCGCCTCCCGGCAGCGTTGTTTCAACGACGCTGGAGACCCGCAACGTGGAGATGGATGCCGCGGCAATCGCCGAGCACGTGGACGAGGCGCTGCGCTCGCCGCTGTTCGTCAAGGCCGAGCGCCAGGCGCGCTTTCTGCGCTTCGTCGTGGACGCGGCGCTGCAGTCGCCGGCACCGCTCGTGCGTGAGTTCGACATCGCCCGTGCCGTCTACGACCGCCGCGACGACTACGACCCGCGCGTCAATCCCATCGTCCGCGTCGAGGCCGCGCGCCTGCGGGCCCGTCTACGCGAGTACTACGAGGCGTCGCCACCCGCGCGCCTGCGCATCGAGCTGCCCAAGGGACGGTACCTGCCGGAGTTCACGCGCGTGGCGGCGCTCCCGCGTGCCGCCACCACCTCCGTCATCACGATCCTCGTGCAGCCGTTCAAGCCGCTCGGCGCTGATGCCGCCGATACGGAGTTCGGCGACGGTCTCGCCGAGGAACTCGTGCACCGCCTCACGCGCCTGCCGGGGCTGCGGGTGATGGTCGCGTCTGGCGGCGAAGGCGATGCGCCGGCCGCCGTGCGTCCCGACGTGAGGCTCGAGGCCAGCGTGCGTCGGTCAGGCGCCGAGGTCCGCGTCACACTCCGGCTCGTCGATCCGGCCGACGGCGTCACCGTCGTGTCCAACCTGTACGCGGCCACGGTCACGGAGATGTTCGCCGCGCAGGAACAACTCGCGCAGCGCATGTGCGAGGACGTTGCCGCGGCGCTGCTCCCGCCGGCGGAGGAGGGGAGTCGTCGTGACGCTCGGTGAGGAGACCATCCGCCTCGTGCGCGAGAGCGGCGCGCTGCTGCCCGTCGGCGAGCCGGCCCCGGTGCACGCGTTCTACGCGCGGCTGTTCGAGCTCGCGCCCGACGTGCGGCCGCTCTTCCAGTCGGACCTCGATCTGCAGGTGCGCAAGCTCGCGGACATGCTCGCGTGGATCATCGCGCACATCGACGAGCCCCACACGCTGGCGGCGACGCTCGAGCCGCTGGGCGCGAGGCATGCCGGCTACGGCGTGGCCATCGACAACTACGCGCCCGTGGGATCCGCGCTCATCTGGATGTTCCAGTCCACGCTCGGCGATCGCTTCACGCTCGAGATGGAGGACGCGTGGCTCGAGACCTACGCCGCCATAAGCAGCGCGATGGAGCGCGGCGCGCGACGTGCCCTGGACGACGCCGGGTAGGGCTCGTCCTGCCCCTTCCCGGATGGGCCGGACACGGCGATCAGGGCTGGTTCGGCTTCTCGATCGCGACGACGGTGACGTCGTAGTACAGCACGGCCTCCGGGTCGAGGTCCGGCGGGTACGACGAGCGCCGGCTCAGGCGAGGCGGCACCACCATCGTCCGCCGCTCGCCGGCCTTCATGCCCGTGACGCCCTCGTCCAGACCATCGACCACCTGCTTCCCGCCGAGCAGGAACCGGATCGGCGAATCGGCCCGCCGTCGAGAAGTGCACGCGCCCGTCGGCTGACGTCGTCGTCTCGTGGATGGTCACGTGGCGGGCGCGAGGCGCATCGATGACTCCAGGGCCGACGAGCCTCAGCGGCTGGCCGGCACCTCGGCGAATCGCTTGAAGAAGCTCTCGGGCTTCCACGCCGGGCGCGTGGGTCGGTTGGCCACGCGCACCGCCACACGCCAGAGGCCTTCGGTGAATCCGACGGCCGCCTCGCGGTCGATCGGCTGCTGCAGGTCGTCGGACGGCTTGTGGTAGCGGTCGCGCGTCCAGGCGGACTCGATCGCCGCCTCCGGCGACCCCGGCACGACGCCGATCTTGAAGGCCAGCGCGGGAATGCCCTCGCGGATGAAGCTGTACTGGTCGCTGCGGATGAAGCGGTTGCGCTGCGGCTGCGGGTCGGCCTGCACACCGAGACCCATCTCCGCGGCCACCGCCCGCACGTCGTCGCCGAGGTCGGACTCGTCGAGCCCCAGCACCATGAACGACCGGAACGGGTACAGCGGGAGGAACATGTCCATGTTGATGTTGGCGACGACCGCGGCAGGCGGCACCGTGGGATGGCGCGCGAGGTAGCGTGAGCCGAGCAGCCCGTGTTCCTCCCCGGTGACGGCCACGAACAACACGGAGCGCCGCGGCCTCGCCGACGCGACGGCTCGCGCGGCCTCGATGAGGGTGGCGATGCCCGACGCGTTGTCCATGGCCCCGTTGTAGATGCTGTCGCCATCGACAGCCGGGCCGATGCCGACGTGGTCCAGGTGCGCCGTCAGCACCACGTACTCGTCTGCCAGGGCGGGGTCGCTGCCGCGCAGCACGCCGACGACGTTGTCCGACGACACGTCGGTCGCCTCCACGGTGGTGGTCGCCCTCAGCGAGACCGCCAGGGGGAAGCGTGGCAGCGGCTCGCGGGCCGCAGCGAGGGCGGCGACGTCGGCAAACGTGTGACCCGAATCCGGTGAAGAGGCGTTCGGCGTGCGCCCCATTGAACGTCACGGCGATCTGCAGGCCGGCGTTGTCGTCGAGCGAGGGGTCCGCAAGCGTCAACGTCGGCCTGACCGGACCGGCGGCTGCGGGCGCCGGGGGGGCCTCCGGTGCCGGACGTGCCTCCTGCGCGCCGGTGGCGGCCTGCGCCTGGTTGCTGGCAGCCGGCACCAGGATGAAGCCGACAGCGCCCAGCCGCCGCAGCGTTTCGGCCCGCACCCACGCCGCCTGGTAGTGTGTGCCCACCGCCCCTGACACGCTCGACGGGCTGCCGCCCATGTACACCACGACCTTGCCGCGGACGTCGAGGCCGGCAAAGTCGTCGATGCCCGCCTCGGGCGCCTGCAGGGCGTACCCGGCGAAGACGAGCGGCGCGTCCACGGCGGGCGCGGGGTCCAGCCGGAGGGTGATCCTGGCCTGCTCCCCCAGGACGACGGGCGTTACGGCACCATCGGACACGAGGGCGAGGCTCGACGCCTCCTCGCGAAGACGACGCGACGTGAATCGCACGGGCTGGAAGTACCCCTGCGTGCCGCCAGGGGCGAGACCGGCCTCCTTGAACTTTTCGGCGACGTACTCGGCGGCCTGCCGGTGCTCGGGGCTCCCCGTTTGCCGCCCGCGCATGCCGTCGTTGGCGAGTCGCTCGACGTGCGCGAACCAGCGGGATGCCGCTTCAGATGATGGCGGCTGGCCAATCACCACCGCGGTGGCCGGGACGCTCAGAGCGACGACCGTTGCGGCCCGTGCCACGTACCCTCGAACGCGTGCGTCCACCGACTTCCCCTCCTGTGCTGACACGACTGCCTGTCGATTCTAAAGGTGGAACGGGGCCGAGATGGCGCGGAGGACTCCGAAGATGTCCTGAAAACGGCCCGGATGGCTCTCCAGATGATCTAGGATCGGGCATCAACCCAGCCGTGAGAGAGCCTGGCCCTGCCCCCGTGTCGAGGAGGTGTGTTGCCCGAGACGATCGGAGATTCGGACGAACGGACGCCGGCCGCCCCGGCGGGTGACGAGTCCGGGGACGTGCACGTGCTCTACATCGCCGGGATCGGCCGGAGCGGGAGCACCTTGTTGTGCCGCACGCTTGGCTCGGTCGAAGGGTTCCTCGGCACCGGTGAGCTGATGCGAATCGTCCCGCGAGGCGTGGGCACCGGCGACCTGTGCAGCTGCGAGACGGCGGTGTCGCGGTGTGCGCTCTGGAGCGCAGTGCTGACGGAACTCGACCGCCGATGTCCCGATGTGGACTTCGAGCGCTTCGAGCGCATCCGGATGCACGTCGTCGAAGGGTGGGGACTGCTGCCCTACCTCCTCCTCACGCGAAGGCCGGCCACCTTCGAGCGCAACCTCGAGGACTTCCGTCGCTTCCTGGCCGCACTCTACGGGGCCATCCGAACGGTCACGGGTGCGCGGGTGATTGTCGATGCCTCGAAGCACCCGGTCTTCGCTCGCCTGCTGGCAGAGACGCCCGGCGTGCGCGTCAGCATCGTTCACCTCGTTCGAGACAGCCGCGGCGTGGCGCATTCGTTGACACGCAGAAGGAGACGGCCTGGCACTCACGGACGGGAGGAGTGCTTCCCCCGGCACGGTGTGGCCCTCGGGTCGTTCCTGTGGTCGGCCGCGCACATGATGACCGAGGCGTTCAGACCCAGGATGGCGCACTTCGTCCGGGTGCGTTACGAGGACTTCGTCGCCAGTCCCTCGGCCACCGTCGAGCGCATCGTCCGCGAAGTGGATCGGGGGGCAGGCGATGAGGCGATGGCCCATGTCGGTGAAGGCTCTGTGCACCTCGGTGTCGATCACCTCATCGCGTCGAACCCGAACCGATCGCGTCGCGGCATGGTGCAACTTCACGAGGACGTGGCGTGGCAGCGCAAGATGAGCGCGCCAAGGCGATGGATCGTGACCGGGCTCACCTTCGGGCTGCTCCGGCGATACGGGTACCCGACGCTGCCGGGCGGATGATGCGACTGTCGGCGGTGGCCATGTCAGCCGCGAGCACGGTCGACAGGCAGGCCCTGAGCCGCGGGTGGCTGCGGGTCGTCGTGTCGGCGGTGGCCGCGACCATCCTGCTCACGTTCGTCCCCGTCGCAGAGGTGTTCCATGCCGTCCGCGACGTCAATCCATGGGCGTGGGCCGCCAGCGTCGGGATCTTCATGGCGGGCCACGTGTTGAATGCCATGAAGCTCCGGGTGTTGCTCGGCTGGGGCACCGCGACTGCCGGATCGTGCCTCCGGGCGCACTTCACGGGCATCGCGTCCAATCTCTGGCTGCCCGGCGTGGCCGGTGGCGACATCATCAGGGCCGTCCACCTTTCCCGCTCGGCCGGTGTTCCGGCAGTGACGGCGGCAGCCGTTGCCAATCGCATCCTCGATGCACTCGTGCTCCTGGGACTTGTCGCAGGCGCGGCGAGCATGGGGGACCTGCCGGTCCGGCTCGTTCCCACGGGTGTGATCGGTCGGTGGATCGTCGGGGTGGCCGTTGCAGCGATCGTCGTCCTCGCGCTGGCCGTTGTTGGCATGCGACCGCGCGCCCGGTCACGATTCGGCGCGGCCTGGTCGACCATTGCCGCCCGTCCGCACGCCGTCATGGTCGCAATCGCCATGTCGGCGGGTGTCCAGACGGCATTCGTGCTCACCCACGTCTGGCTCGCGTCCCAAACGGGGATGGACATCGCCGTCAGTCCCTGGTTCGTGGCCTGGGCAGGGTCGAAGCTCAGCGCCGTGCTGCCGATCAGCGTCGGCGGTCTCGGCGTTCGAGAGGCCACGCTCGTCTCCATACTGGTGGCCTACGGCGCGCCGGCCGACGCCGTGCTGGCCACGGGCATTCTCTGGCAGGGCGCGCTTGTGGTGGGAAGCCTGACCGGTTTCCTGATCGTGCAGGCCAGCCGCACCTGAGCGCATTGATGACCAATCACGGCGAGCTGAACACCGGGCACCATCGCGGCGTCCATCATCGGCGGGACGCCCGCGGCGAGCCGCGTGCCTGTCGGGGGGCGATGAGGTGTGCCCGCAGGCGGTGCCGGTGGACCGGCGCTCCCCGGCTGGGCGTCTCACACACATGAAGATCCTGGTCACTGGCGCCAACGGCTACGTCGGCGGCCGCCTCGTGCCGCAGTCTGCTGGCGCGCGGCCATGCGGTGCGCTGCATGGTCCGCGATCCGGCGCGCCTGCAGGGACGCGCCTGGGCCGACCAGGTCGAGGTCGTCGCGCGGCGATGTCCTCGTGCGGCCTCGCTCGGCGCCCGTCCTCGCCGGCATCGAGGTCGCCTACTATCTGGTGCACAGCCTCGGCGCGGGTCCGACTTCCACGACCGCGACGTGCGCGCCGCGCGCGGCCTTCGGCCAGGCCGCGCGGCCGCGGCGGGCGTCAGTCGCATCATCTATCTGGGCGGGCTGGGCGACGCCACCGACGCGCTCTCCGAGCATCTGCGCTCGCGCCAGGACACGGGCGCCGCGCTGCGCGCAGCCGGCGTGCCGGTCACCGAATTCCGTGCCGCGGTGATCGTCGGCTCGGGCTCCGTGTCGTTCGAGATGATCCGGTATCTCGCCGAGCGCGTGCCGGTGATGATCTGCCCGAGCTGGGTCTACACCCGGATCCAGCCCATCGCGATCCGCGATGTCATCTCGTATCTGGGCGACGCGTCGAGACGCCGGCCTCCACCGGACAGATCGTCGAGATCGGCGGCAGCGACGTCCTGACCTACGGCGAGATGATGACGGGCTACGCCGCCGCAGCGCGGCCTCAGGCGCTGGCTGCTGCCCGTGCCGTTCCTCACGCCGCGGCTGTCGTCGTACTGGGTGCACCTGGTCACGCCCATTCCCGCGGCCATCGCCCGGCCGCTGATCGAGGGCCTGCGCAACGAGGTCGATCGTGCGTGACCGCGCGGCGCGCGAGCTGTTTCCCGCAGATCGCGCCGGCTGGCTACCTCGAGGCCGTGCGCCGGGCGCTCGTGCAGTTCGACGGCGAGAACGTCGAAACCGCGTGGTCCGATGCGCTCACCTCGAGCCATCTCGCGGCCGAGCCGGTCGTGCTGACGACGCAGGAAGGCATGATGCTGGAGCGGCGCCAGCTCATCGTCCACGCCATCGCCGGAACGGGTCTTCGAGGTGTTCAGCTCGCTCGGCGGCGCGACGGGCTGGCTGCGCCTGAACTGGGCCTGGCAGCTGCGCGGCTTGCATCGACCGGCTGGTCGGCGGCGTCGGCATGCGGCGAGGTCGGCGCGATCCGCACCACCTGCGGGTCGGCGACGCCGTGGACTTCTGGCGCGTCGAGGCGGTCGAGCCCGGCCGGCTCGTACGCCTGCGCGCCGAGATGAAGGTGCCGGGCCGGGCCTGGCTGGAGTTCCAGGCGCGCCCCCGCGAGGATGGTCGCACCCTCGTCGCCCAGACGGCCTTCTTTTCGCCGCGCGGGCTGGTCGGCCTCGCTCTACTGGTACGCGCTCTACCCGATCCACGGCGTGATCTTCGGGGGCATGATTCGCGAGATCGGCCGGCGGGCCGAGCGCCCCGCGCCGTCACGCTGAGCATCGTCTGGCCCGCCGTCATCTCGCGTGTCCGGCCGCACCCTGATACCATCGCGCCATTGCGACGGCGGGGGGCGAACGATGGCGCAGTTCACTCGACGCACTTTCCTGAAGACCGGGCTGGCCGCGGGCACACTGGCCATGGGCGCCTCGACGCCTGTCGGCGCCAGGCGTGGCAGCGCGACCGACGTGGTCACGCTCGGACGCTCGGGCGTCAAGGTCACGCGGCTCGCCTTCGGGACGGGCAGCTTCAGCGGGCGGGTCCAGCGCAGCCTCGGGCAGGATGGCTTCACGCGGCTCGTGCGCCACGCCTACGACAACGGCATCCGCTTCTTCGAGACGGCCGAGTCCTACGGCGAGATGCACCGGATGCTCGGCATCGCGTTGAAGGGCATCCCGCGCGACACCTACCAGATCATGTCGAAGGTGACCACGCGCGACGGGGTCGACCCCCGGCAGAAGTTCGACGACCTGCGCGCCCTGGCCAACACCGAGTACTTCGACATCATGCTGCTGCACTGGCAGCACACGGCGACGTGGCCGGCCGACACGGCGCGCTGGCAGGACGGCATCCTCGAGGCCCAGTCGCGGAAGGTGGTGATCGGCCGCGGTGCGTCCGTCCACGGGCTGCCGGCGCTGCGACGCATGCCCGGGCACCAGTGGCTCGACGTCGCGATGATCCGCGTGAACCACACGGGCAAGAGCATGGACGCCGAGGACTACGCGACGCAGGGGCTCGGCAACGTGCCCGAGGTCGTCTCGCACGTCCACGCGGTGCGGTCGCGTGGCATGGGCGTCATCGGCATGAAGCTCGTGGGCGAAGGGGCCTTCGATCGTGAGGATCGCCGGAGGGCGATGCGCTTCGCCTTCCGCAACGCCGGCGTCGACTGCGTGACGGTGGGCTACAAGAGCCCGGCCGAGATCGACGAAGCCATCGAGAACCTGAACCTCGCGCTCGCGTAGGTCTGCCCGCGCGCCGCGCGGACGGGGTCCCGTGTCGCCGGTCGTCCCGGTCCCCCGCAGCCGCGATTCGCCAGACTCTCATGAGTCTCGTAGGCGCCGGACTCGTCCGGCGCCGCCCGCGGGACAAGTCCCGCGGCGACGAACCTCGGATTCGGGCCTGGCGGTGGCGCCGGCGCCATGGACCACTTGTTCGAGCAGCCGATGATCCGTCAGGCACTGCACACGGTGAGGGTCGCCACCCATGGGCGCGGATTCCACGAGATCACGCGCGACGCCCAGGCGGTCGTCTCGCGTGCGGGCGTGCAGACGGGCCTCTGCACGCTCCACCTGCAGCACACGTCCGCGTCGCTGCTGATTCAGGAGAACGCGGACCCCGACGTCCGTCGCGATTTCGAGCGGTTCTTCGCGCGCCTGGTGCCAGACGGCGATGCGCTCTTCACTCACACGGCGGAGGGTGACGATGACATGCCGGCGCATGTCAGGACGGCGCTCACGGCGGTGAACCTGAGCGTGCCCGTGGCCGGCGGACGCCTGTGCCTGGGCACGTGGCAGGGCATCTACGTCTGGGAACACCGACGGACGCCGCACACCCGATCGGTGGTCGTGCATGTCATCGGCGACGACTGAGTGTCCGTATCAGGCCAGCAGGGACTCCCGGCAGTAGTCGAAGCTCTTCCTGATCTCGGCCGCGCGCGTCGACCCCTCGGGCACCCGATACTCGAACTCGACGATCGGCCGGATGTCCCACTTCCTGTCGCGGATGGCCTGCAGCGTCTCGCGCACGGGCGTGTCGCCCTGGCCGAACGGCACGTTCTGGCCGCCGTTGCTGCCGAACTTCCGATCCTTCACGTGGATGTGGGGGATGCGGTCGGCGTGCCTGGCGATGAAGGGCAGCGGCGATTCGTTGTGCGTCGCCGTCCAGTGCCCGATGTCGACGTTCGCGCCGTTGTACCGGGCCTCGGTGAAGATCTCCTCGTACAGCGCGGCCGTGCCCTGCGCGTGGTGGTGATAGGCCGCATACACCTTGTGCCTGTCGGCGAAGGCCCCGATGCGCTTCGTCTCGCTGCGCGCCTGCGGCAGTTCCGCCGAGATGGCGCGGGCGCCGAGGTCGCGCGCCATCTGGAAGAAGTAGTCGAGCTCCTCGTCCGAGACCGTGTAGAGGTCGTCCACCTTCAGCACGTCGATGAGCACGCCCGCCTTCTCGTACATCTGCCGCAGCTGCTTCACCTGGCCAGACGACGAACCGAGTCGCCATGTCCGGACGGCGGCCTTCTGCGTTCGCGCGGCTTCAATCTGCTCTGGCGTCTGCGTCCGGGCGCCGCCCAGGCCACCCTGCGCCATCTGTTGTGGCGTGGGGGCCGCCTGGCCCGCCGCGCGGGCGGCCTCGCGCGCTTTCGCGGCTTCAGCGGCGGCGCGCACCGTCGGCGATCCGAGGAAGTGCTCGACGGGCTGCGCGCGCAATTCGACCGAGCCCACGCCGAGCTCGACGAGCCGGGTCAGGACGTCCTCGGCGGCGGCGTTGTTCCCGATGCCGAGGCTGTAGGGCACGTTGAGCCCCACCTGCACGCCGGCCCAGCGCGACATCGGCGCAGGTGCCTGCATGCCGGCTGCTGCAATGGACCCGCGCAGCGTCACGCCGATGGCGGGAACGCCTGCCAGTGCGACTCGTCCGAACTCGCGTCTCGTGATGGCCATGACCGATTCTGCTCCTTCCGTCTGGTGCTGTCGATGCCGACCTGTCCACGGAGCGTTCCGATACCATCGCGCCGGGCACTGCGGCCGTGCTCCTGCCCTGAATCCTCGAGTGCGGCGCCGTCGTCCTTCGGGTATGGACAGCGCCGCGCCGCCGCCTTCGCCGACTCCAGGTCCCGGGGGCTGGCGTTACCACGGGCTCGTGCGTCCCACATTTGCCGAGGAGCCGTCACCCGGACAGCAATCCGTCTGGGACTACCCGCGACCGCCCCGCATCGAGGCGGAGCCCAGGGAGGTCATCGTCCGAGTCGGGGACGTGGAGGTGGCGCGCACGCGTCGCGCGCTGCGCGTGCTCGAGACGGCGAGTCCGCCCACCGTGTACATCCCACCCTCCGACGTGGCGACCGCGTACCTGCAGCCCGCGCCGGGGTCGTCCTGGTGCGAGTGGAAAGGCTCGGCGCGCTACTGGACCGTGGCTGTCACGCCAATCGTGCTGACGGCGGTGGGGTGGTCCTACGACGATCCGTTGCCGGCCTTCGAGGCCATCAAGGGGCATCTCTCGTTCTATCCGGGACGGATCGAGTGCTACGTGGCTGGAGACAGGGTCCGTGCACAGCCGGGCGGGTTCTATGGCGGCTGGATCACGCCGGAACTCGTCGGTCCCTTCAAGGGGGGCCCTGGCACGAGTGGATGGTAGTGCCGAGGCGTTCGGTCCGCCGCCATGCGGGCATCGTCAGACCCGCAGGATGCCGCGGAAGCCTCTCGCCGCGTAGTACGACTGCGCGCCGTTGTGATAGACGAAGACCCTGCCGAACCGGCGGTCGCCGAACAGCGCGCCGCCAAGCGCCCTGACCTCGTGCGGCGTGTCGATCCAGCTGGAGGTCCTCAGGTCGAACTCCCCCAGCGTCTGCAGGTGGCGGTACTCGTCTTCGGTCAGCAGCGAGACGCCCATCGCCGCGGCCATCTCGACGGCACTGCTCGCGGGTCTGTGCTCCTTGCGCGATTCCCGCGCCTCGGCGTCGAAGCACAGGCTCCTGCGCCCGGCCGGGCTCTCCGCCGAACAATCACAGAACCGGTAGCGCCCATCGTCCTCGCCAACGACGTCGGGCTCGCCTCCGGTCGCCTCCATCTCCTGTAGCGCCCGCAGCGCGGCAGGCTGCCCCGCGAGCCGCGCCTGCACGTCGGCCCAGGCGATCGCCGGATGCCGATGCATCTGCGTCGTGAAGCGCGCGTCCAGTCGCTGCAGCAGGTGGTCGCGTTCTGGTCCGGTCATGAGTCGTGAGCTCTCGGTCGCGGGTGTCGTGTCGGCGGTCTCGTCACGAGGCGTTCAGCGCTCGACGACCACAATCCGGAATCCCATGTGATCGGAGCGGCGAGGCGGCTCGTATCGAAGGCGGCAGGGATCATGTCCGACTTCGCGCCACGTATCCCGGGCGCCGGCTTCACGGGACAGTCGACCAACGGTCCCCGGCGGTTACCGTCTTCGACCTGGGCGCCCCGACGACCTGGCCGACTCCGAGACCCTCACCCTCGGTCGACATGAGCCATCCGGGCACGAAAAACCTTGACGCCACCACATCCTTGCGCCGACGATCCGAGCGAGCGGCAACACTCCAGCTAGGGCCACGTGGCCGGCGTCTGGGGAGGGACGCTTTGTAGTGGGGTGCGGTCCAGCCTGCGATGCGAATCGAGGCCGCAGTTCGGCAACGAACGCGCGGCAAACGGGGGGCGCAATCCGTTCACTTCGCTCCAACGCGAGTGGTGGCCGGTATCGTCGTGATGCTCAGGAGCCGCGTCGGTGGCTGCCCAGGACGTGGCCATCCCCGGACCGAACATGAAGGCGACGCTGGAGGCGATCGGAGCCGCGGCCGGGTCGCCGCCGCTGAGCGACGCGCTGGCCTCGGGCACGATCCTCAGCGAGATCGCCACAGCGCCGCTGTCCTCGGGCGCCAGCGGCCTCACCTCTTCGTGTATGACGCCACCGTCGGCACCTACACGCGCTTCGGCCAGACCTTCGGTCCGGCTTTTGCCCAGCGGGCACTGACGTGCCGGGCGGGGCAAGTTCACCGCTGGGCTCAGCTGGAACTACGTCAAGTTCGACGAGATGGCCGGCGCGGACGTCGGGGGGTTCGTGCCGTTCACCAGCAACGGCTTCGCCAACGTGGTCCCGAACCACGTCGATCTCGGGCTGAAGATCAAGACCTCGACTGTCTCGCTGTTTGGCACCGTGGGGCTGACGGACCGAATCGACGTCGGCGTCGTCCTGCCGATCACGTCGGTGTCGCTCGAGAGTGATCTCGCGCAGACCTTCCCGGTGGGTCCGGTGCGGACTGCCAGATCCGATCAGTCCGCGACCGGCCTGAGCGACATGCTGCTACAGGGCAAGGTCCAGTTGTGGCACAGCGAGAAGACGACTGGCACGTCGGCGGCTCCCGCGGTCGCGGTGGCGGCGGTAGCCGGCGTGCGTCTGCCGACGGGCAGTGAGGAAGACCTCCGGGGGATGGGCTTCGCGCGCACCAAGTTGTCGGGGGTGTTCTCGGTGCACGCGTCCCGTTTCGCCGCCCACGCCAACGTCGGGTACGAATTCTGGGCCGACCAGTTGACGTTCTCGCGGGATCTGCTCGAGACCACTTTCGTCGAGACCGACGGGCTGTTCGAGCTCAACCTAGCCGCCGAGGCGGCGCTGACGCCGCGAATCACCGCCAATCTGGACTTTCTGATGCAGGAGATCCGGGGCGCCGGCAAACTCGGCGTGGACACGCTGACGCTTGCGCCCTTCCCGGGCTTCCCGGCCTGACCGCACAGAGCCTCGTGGGGCTGGACGAGGGGCTCGTGGAGGACCAGCCCGCTGGTGCCGGGCGTCCGATGGAACCTCGGGGGCAACGCACTGCTGAACGCGCACGTGCTGCTGAGCATGAAGAACGACGGGCTGCGCGCGAAAGTGACCCCGGTGATCGGGTTCGAATACACGTTCTGACGCTGGGGGATCGGGCACTGGCCTCCCATCGACAGGGCACCCGGCTACCTGGCCCGGTCCGGCCGGTTGACCTGGGTGATCCTGAAGGTGTTGCCCGACTTCTCCAGCGTCATCGTGATGTCGACGATTCTGGGTGGCCCCGACCTACCGGCTCGTTGGCGGCAGGTGCTCCTGACATGCGCCTGTACGATGGCCGTCGACCCGCCGTGGCGCAGGATCTCGACGCCCAGCACCTCCTCGCTGAAGGCTGAGCACGCGGCCTCGAGACTCCTGAGCTGAGTCCGCTCGCGATCTGTGGCCTTGGGGTAGACAGCCTGGATCCCCGCGAAGTCCAGCGGGCTCCGGGCCGCGAAGTACAGGCCAACGGCGGTTTCGATCGGCTTCTGGTCCGCGTGTGCGCCCAAGACAGGCACGGTTGACGTGGCCGGGCTTGGAGACGGGGGCACCGTGACGGGCGCGGTGGGCGTATCCGGCGCTCCGGGCGGTGGCAGCGGGGGTGGGGCGATGGCCCGCCCGGAGGCGACGGTCTGATCGGGCACCGTCGTCGGAACCGGTGCGGACGTGGTCGCGACGGCGACTGCCGGTCCTGGTGAGAGGGCCGTCGAGGCGAATGCCGTCGCGGCAGCGCGAGCGAAAGACGCCTCCGCGTCGAGGAAACCCGTGATTCCCTCGACGACGGGTCCACTGGCCGCCGCGCGTGCCGCTTGCTCGAACTGCCGGCTCCCTGCCGAGAACTCCCTTGTGCGGGAGGCGCCGGCCGCGGAGGCACGCTGACGCGCCTGCTCGGCGCGCTGGCGCGACTCCACCGCCAGCCCTTCTAGCCGCCCGTTGGCGGCGGCCGCGCCCGCTGACTGCGGAGCCTCTCCGGCCAGCTTCGCCAGCGCACGCGCGGCCCCGCGCAGGTCGCCGCGTCGTTCGAGCCGCGTCGCCTGCTCCAGGGCGGGCGCTTCCGCAACTGCCGGGCCAGGATCCGCCGGGGGCCCGGCCGCAGCCGCCGCAGGCGCAGATCCCTCGGGCCCGGCGTTCGCGGCCGGCTCGGATGACGGCGTGGCCGAGCTCGGTGTGGCGGCAACCGTGACGGCCGGTTCCGTTTCCACTGGCACGGCCGCGCGCCGTGACAGGAGCCAGATGCCGCCCACGGTGCCAACCGCCAACACGGCTACCGCGGCGACCGGCAGGAGCCACCTCGGCCGGCCGTTCCCCGGGCCAGGCGTGGTACGCGTTTGCGTCGAGGTGGCCTTCTGCACCGACTCGGTCGCGGCCGCCGCCTGCTCATGGAGCAGGTGGTCCCTGAGCTTGCGTGCCTCCTTCGCGAGCCTCCTCTGATTGGGCAGCGCCAGGCCGTCGTGCTTCAGCGCTTCCAGGATGGTGAGGGCCGCGTCGGGGTCGCGCCGTTCGAGCGACTCACGAATCTGGGCGGCGTCCCGCGTGAGCCTCGACGCGCGTCCTTCGCGTTCGATGTGCTCGCGCCGCTGTCTGGCCACCTCCTCGTCGAGCGCCCTGACCTCGTCCTGGACCGCGTCGGCTTCCGTGTCGAAGCCGTCGCGACGCAGCAGCCCGAGCGCCGCGGCCGCCGCATCGGGGTCCCGCTTTTGAATGGCGGCGCGCACGTCGGCGAGTTCCTGGGCGAGGCGCACGCGGCGTCGCTCTCGTTCGAGCCGCTCGGCACGCTCGCGGACGACCTGCTGCTGGAGGGCCCTGGCTTCCCCTTGGAGCGCGGCGACCTCCGGCGTGTCGAAGCCGTCGCGGCGCAGCAGGCCGAGCGCGGCGAGAGCAGCGTCGAAGTCGCCCGCACCTATCGCTGCGCGGACCCGCTCGACGCCTTGCGCGAGGCGCTCGTCGCGCTGCTCGCGTACCAGTTGCTCGACACGCTCGCGCGCCTTCCGCTGCTCTCGACGCTGTGCCTCGGATGCCAGGGCCGCCAGTTCTGGGTGGTCGAAGCCCTCCTCGCGCAACAAGCCGAGCGCGGCGGCTGCCGCTGCATGGTCGCCCGCCTCGAGGGCCGCGCGGACGCCCCCCACGCCGTCCCGGAAGCGGGCGCTCCGTCGGTCGCGCTCGAGATCGGCCTGGCGATGGCGCAGGAGCTCCTGCAACATCGCGTCGGCCTGACGCTCGAGGTCCGCGATGTCCGGCGAGTGCAGGCCTTCCCGGCGCAGGAACCGGAGCGTCGCCAAGGCACCGTCGGCGTCCTGCCGTTGCAGCGCCTCGCGGACCTGCTGCAACCCTGCGGCGAGGCGGGCGAGGCGGCGCTCGTGCTCGAGTTGCTCATGACGCTCGCGTGCAATCTGCGCCTGGAGCGCTTCGGCGTCGGCGTTGATCGCGTCGATGTCACTGGAGACGAACCCGTCCGAGCTCAGTTGCTCGAGCACGAGGAGGGCGGCGCCCGGGTCGCGTCGAGCCATCGCGGTCCGCGCGGCGTCCAGGCCGCGCGCCAGGGCCGCGGCACGTCGACGTTCGTTGGCCCGGACGAGCCGCAGGTCGGTCGCGCGACGCTCGAGCGCCTCGACGGCACCGTCGACGAAGCCCTGCGATTGGAGCCCCTCGAGCCTGGCGATTGCCGCGTCGGCATCGCCGGCGGCGAGCAGGGCCTCGGCCTCCGCCAGCCCCTGACGTCTCGTCTCCTGCCGCTGCTGCTCTCTCTGACGGCGCCGCCGCTCGTCGGCAACCTGTGCCTGCCGGGTGCGGATGTCGCCCAGCAACGCCGTCGATTCCGGGTGCGGGGGCGTGAAGGCCTCGAGCAATTCGATGGCCTCGCCGTACTGGTCGCGCTCGAACAGGGCCCGAGCCTGCGCGGTGACCTCGCGGGCGCGTGCGTGCCACTCTCGTTCTGTCTGGCGCTCGCGGAGCTCTGCGTCGATCGTCGCCTGGAGCGACAGGGTCTTGTCGCCGGCCGCGCCGAGTTCCACGGCCTCGGTCAGCACGCCGTGCGCGCGCTCGAAGTCGCGAAGCCCGACGAGCCGACGGGCGTCGCCGAGCAGTTCTTCACGCCGATGCGACCGCTGCAGTTCGCGCTGTCGCCGGTTGAAGTGCGACTCGAGGGCGGCGAACTCGGGCGTGCCGGACTTCACGGCCCTCAGCCGTTGCATCAACTGCCGCGCCTGCTCGAGTTCCCCGGTGTCGAGATGCACCCGGGCTTCGTCCATCAGCCGACTCGCCTCGGCGCGGTCCAGGGACTCGCGCGCCAGATTGGCGAGTTCCTGGGCGCCGGCATCGGTCTCGTCCAGGATGAGCGCCCTCTCGGCCGCCTCCAGCGCGTCCGACAGCCGGCCCTCGGACAGCGCCCGCCGCGCTGCCTCCTTGGCGGCGGTCCTCTGGCGCTCGCGCATCTCGGCCAGCCGCTTGGAGCCCGCCGACCGCGCGCTGCCCGCCCGGCTCGCCGACCCCGATCCGGAATCCGCTGAGGGCCGGCGCGCGACGATGACCGTCTCCGCGGCCGACAGCGTCGCGCGCACCGCGCGCAGGGCGTCGCCAAACGCGCGAGCGGTCTGGAAGCGTCTGTCGGGCGCCTTCGCGAGTGCCTTCTCGATGAACGCGTCCAGGGCCGCCGGCGTCCCGGGCGCGACCGACGTCAGGGACGCGGGATCGGCGGTCAGAATCGCGTTGAAGAGGGCATGATGGGAGGGCGCGCTGAACGGCTTCGAGTAGGCGACCACCTCGTAGACGACGATGCCGCACGAAAACAGGTCGCCACGGGCGTCAACCAGCTCGCCCATGATCTGCTCGGGCGCCATGTAGCTGGGCGTGCCGATCGGTGACACGCTCGTGCGGCCCGCGTCAGCGAAGCGCGCGATCCCGAAATCCAGGATCTTCAGCCGGCCGTGCTCGTCGACAATCAGGTTCGACGGCTTGATGTCCCGGTGGACCACCCCGACCTTGTGGGCGTAGCCCAGGCCCTCCGTCAGGTCGATCAGCAGTTCGAGCTTCCGGTCGAGGTCAATCGGCGCCCCGCGCTTGATGATCTCGGCCATCGTCTCGCCGGCGACGTACTCCATCGCCACGAACGGCTGCCCCTCGTGCGTGCCGGCGTCATAGATCCGGACGACGTTGGGGTGGCTCAGCGCCCCCGCGATGCGGATCTCTCGCTGGAAGCGCCCGTGCGCGTCGTCGTCGTCGATCGATTGCAGCAGCTTGAGCGCGACGTCGCGCTCGATGAAGGGGTCCCGGGCCAGGTAGACGACACCCATACCACCGCGTCCGAGGAGTCGGACGACCTGATATCTGCCAATCCGCGACGGGAAGCTGTCGGCCACGATACGGGGGCGGTGAACGATCCGAGTATAGAGAGGCGCCGCGTTGAACCCTGATATCGCCTGACAATTCGGCACGGTAGCCGAGCCAAGGATGGAACTCAAGGGTACGCCGCCTGGCGTGGCCACGGCGCCGGGATGAGACGAACCCGAGGACACGGCGTCAGCGCTGGAGGCGACGCATCTGCGTCCGGACGGAACAACGGGGGTGCAGGCGTCGAGAGTGGCGCCGACGGGCCGCTTCGACAGATGGTGGGTGCGAACCGCAGAACGCAGAGGATGTGACTCCCAAAGGAGCGTAAGATGGCCTGAGCCGGCTCTTCCGGTGCCCGCGGTTTCCTGTTGGAGGTGAGAGGTGTTGTTCGTCGCGACGCCCCGCCGTCGGCGTTCCTCCCCCGCTGCTCACTGCTCCCCACTCTGCCCTACTGAGACCTCGTTCGCGGTGTCGCCGCCCGCCGCTGGAATCGATCGCGCGCGCGCGCGTGGCGCACCATGGTCGCGCGCGGTCACCGCTTCGATCGCCGTCGCGTGCGTGCTTTCCGCGAGCGCGAGCGCGGCGCAGACGATCGTGCCCGTCTCGAACGAGGCGCAGTTGCGGAGCGCCGTGGCGGCACTCGCCTCCAACACGACCATCGTGCTGGCGCCCGGCACCTACACGCTCGACGCGCCGCTGACGGTGACCGGCCCGTTGACCGACGTCACGATTGCGGAGCCACGGGCAACCGCGGCGACGTGGTGCTGGTGGGCCCAGGCCGGAGTCGCGTCGACCAGGCCGACCTGGGCATGAACGGCATCGAGACCGTGGGCAGCGTGACCAGGCTGACGGTTTCGGATTCGACGATGAAGGAGTACTCCGGCAGTTGCATCTCCTCATCGGCCTCGGCGGCGATTCTCCTCGCGTGCGCAATGTCCGCCTCGTCAACGGGGGCCACAGCTTCGTCGACAGCAAGGTGGATCCGAACACCCTGACCGGAGGGACGCCCTCGGGCATCGTCGAGCACTCGCTCATGGAGTTCGAGCCCCCGGCGCTGCCGCAGTTCTCCGGCACCGGCGGCGTACCTGTACCATCGGCGCGCAGGTGGGCGGCGCGTGGAACACGCTGCCGTATTCTGGGCCTCGACCGCGGGCATCAGCCTCGGTGCCGTACAGTCTGACAACGGGTCCTCCGGCACGCTGGTCGAGAACAACACGATCATCGACTGTCAGCGCGGGATTGGGTTCGGCCTGACCGACACCAACGCCGTCAACGAGCACTCAGGTGGCATCATCCGTAACAACGTCATCTACCGGAGCGGGGTCCTGGAGGGACAGACGATAGGCGACGCAGCGATCTTCGTCTGGGACTCGCCGAACACATGGGTGGCCCACAATACCGTGCTGCAGGGGGGGGCCTATCCGACTCCATCGAGTATCGGTACCCGGGGTCGACGGGGTTGGTCATCAAGAACAACCTGGTGGACAAGGCGATTGCGGCGCGGGCCAATACGCCGGCAGCTACGACCATCGGCAACCTGACGAACGCGACAGCGGCGATGTTCGTGAACGCGACGGCCGCGGACTTCCACCTCGTGTCGGCGGCGACAGCGGCGATCAACGCTGGGGCCGCCTGGGCGGCGAACGATGGACCACAGGACTTCGACGGTCAGACGAGGCCGCTGAGCGGGACTGCGCCCGACATCGGGGCGGACGAGTTCTCGGGTGGCGTGGGCCCGACGATCACGACGACGAGCCCGCTGCCTGCGGCTACAGCCGGAATCTCGTACAAGGTCCCGCTGGCCGCCTCGGGAGGCACGGCGCCCCTCACGTGGTCGGGCATTATCGCGGGCGTCCTCCCGCCGGGCCTGCTCTTCACGAACGGCGTCGTCGCGGGGGTGCCCACCTCGAGCGGGATGTACACGTTTCGCGTGCGGGTCACGGCGAGCAACGGGGCATTCGCCGAGAAGACCTTCGGCCTGACGGTCAACCAGCCGGCGCTCCACACGCTGACGGTGACCAAGGCGGGGACGGGGAGCGGGACGGTGACGAGCAGCCCGGCGGGGATCAGCTGCGGGTCGGACTGCACGGAGCCGTATGTGTCGGGGACGGCGGTGACGCTGACGGCAACGCCGACGGCGGGGTCGACGTTCGGGGGGTGGGAGCGGCAACGCAGACTGCAGCGACGGGGTGGTGACGCTGACGGCCGCCCGGACGTGTCGGGCGACGTTCAACCTGCCGACAGGAGTCGGGATCACGCAAGTGTCGCCGGCCGCGGGCCCGCTCGGGGGTGGCACGGTGATCACGGTCAACGGCACCAGGTTCGTGGCGGGCACGACGTTGACGGTGGGGGGCGTGCCGCATCCAGCGTCGGCGTGGTGAATGCCACGACGTTGACGGCGACGACGCCGGCCGCGACGTCGGCGGGTGCGCGCGACGTCGTGGTCACCACGTCCGGCGGCGCCGCGGGGCTGCCCGGCGGCTTCACCTACTTCGCGGAGACGACCTGCTATGT
>CAVQRQ010000018.1:0-198588 GCA_963715265.1 uncultured Acidobacteriota bacterium | reverse complement strand
CGTGCCCATCAGGCCGTAGTACGTGCCGCCGGTCTGGTTCGTGTTCTGGTTCGAGTGCGTGTCGTAGCCGCCCGTCTGCACCCAGAAGACCCTGGTCCCGACGTCCTGGACCATCGCACCGGCGATCGCGCGCAGCGCCTGGCCGAAGCCATTGTTCGGATACGTGACCGTCGGTGCGTAGGCCGCCACCTGGGCCACGCGGTCCAGCGTGGCGAACGCCGCTCGCGCGGTGCCGTTCACGAACGACAGGTGCGGGCGATCGACGGCGACGTGAGACGTGATCCGCATGGCCGCGGTTCTGGCGGCTACAGCGCCTCGTCGCCGCCGTTGGGGCTCGCGAACGCATACGTGGACGGGTTCGTGATGGACGGGACGCCGACCGTGCGCGCGAGGAGCATGTGCGGCGTCTCGCGGGCGGTGTTCCAGCGCGACGAGCGGGTCGACCGGGGCCGTCAGCGTGTCGAGATACCGGCCGAGCCAGCCCGGCCCCTGCGCGTCCGCGGGGTTCGCCGTCGACCAGATGTCCGTCCCGAGGAAGTGCGACCGGCTGGAGTTCTCGTATCCGGTGCGCTGGATGACGGCCAGCCGGCCCTGCGTTGAAGATCCCGCTGAGCCCCGTGAGCCGCGGATGGAGGCCGAGCACGTTGCGCCCGGCATCGCTGCCGATCTGCAGGACCGTGCCGGCCGGCATGGCGAGCGTCGGCCGGCGACTCGCGTAGAACGGGTCGTTGTACGGCGCCAGCATGCTGAGCGAGTCGTTGCCGCCACTCAAGTAGAGCACCACGAGGTTGCGCGACGCACCGCCCTGGGCCCTGGCGAGGTCCGACAGGAAGCCGGCGCGGCGAACCCCATCGTGAACGCTGCCACGCCGTTTCGCACGAACGATCGACGGGTCACCCTCATCTCGTCATTCCAGTCCCTGATGGTCCGACCGACGATGCGTCGGGACCGCGCCCCTCACGCGAACTGATACTCGGACGTCGCGGCAATCAGGTGCGCGAGCCCGGCGGCCTTCGCGAGCAGCTGCGAGTCCGAGCCCGTCCAGGCGGCGCCTGCCCGCGCGTAGTCGAGAGATCCGCGTACACGCCGGCGTCGACATCGGCCGGACGGACGCGGTCGATCATGAAGCCCAGCACCTCGTCCGGCGACCGGTTGAAGGGGCGGGCGGCGTCGCGCAGGTTGAACCGCTGGTTCGTCGCCAGGTCCGCCGCGAAGTTCATGCGCGCCAGCGTGCTTCCCGTCGAGAACCAGCCCTGCCCCAGCGTCCACCCGGCCACGTCCGGCGGCTCGAACAGCTGCTGCCCCATGTTCGTCAGGGGAGTCAGCGCGCTGTTCACCGAGTACCCCACCCACCCGATTTCCTTGATCGACCCGCACGACGAACTCGACCGGCCAGGCGTACCGCGCCTAGTACCGGGCCGGATCGCTGAACTCCGGCGACAGGAGGATGGCGCGCACAACCGCCGCATGTCGTATCCGCTGCCGTAGTAGGCACGCCGCGCGATCCGATCGACGGCGTCGGAGGGCGGCGCCGACAGTTCGTGACGAAGAACGTGTACAGCTTCCGCGCGAGAAATCGACCCGTCTCGGGATGGGCGGCGCAGGCATTGATCAGATCCAGTCCCTCCTGCAGCGCCCGTCGACGCGGATCGTCGTGCCGCCGTCCGGATAGATCGGGAAGCTGAACGTCTTCGTGCTCGTGGTGTCGTGCTGATTCGCGTTGGAGTTGAAGGCGCGTAGTGCGCATCGTGGCTGACCGCGGTTGACGACCTGAGGTTCCAGCCCGTGAACACCCGTGCGCCGGCGTACACGTCCGCCTCGGTGAAGAGAGCCGACGTCGAACGCCCTCGTGAACAGCTCCATCAGCTCGCGCGCGAAGTTCTCCTGCGGCTGCCGGCGGATGTTGTAGCCGCCCGTCCAGCCACACGAGCATGGCCACGTCCTTCGCGATCGCGACCAGCAGGTCGTGGAAATTGCCGAGCGCGAATGGCGACGGAGCAGGTCGATCTGGCCGCCAGGAGCGCCGCGGGCCGTCCTCGGACGGCTTCGCGGCCATCATGCGCGTGGCCACCGTCCCGCCGTAGGTGTCACTGATCTTGCTGTAGGCCGTTGCGAAGTGATGGTGCCAGAACAGCGCCATCTTCTCCTGCAGCGGCCGGCGCGTATGGACCATCCGGAACAGCCATCGCTGCCGCGCGTCGGTGATCGACGTATCGGGGGAGAACTGTCCGCGGGTCGTCACCCCGACGTGTCCGGGCACACCGATCCGCAGGTCGATGTCGTCGGGGGCCTGTTCGAAGAACACCAGCAGGTCGACGGCGGCCTGATAGCCGATCTGGGCGAACTCGGCGACCTCGTTCGGACTGCCGCCAAAGCCGGCTCGACGGAGGAGGTGCTCGATGCGGTCGTCGCGTCTGGCCATCGGTACGGTTGCGCAGTGAGCAAATCGCGTTCCGGAACGAAGCCCGGCATCGTCTCCAGAAATCCTCAGTGCCGCCTACGGTCGCGCCCGACCTTGAACGCCGCACCGTCGTCAGGGCCGCCACGTGACCGACAGAATCGTCAGCGGTCGGCCGGATGCGTGGCGGTGCCCGTCGGCGGTCATCGAACGATGACGTAGCCCATGAAGTCCCGATTGAGTTGCTGGCCGGGCCGCACGTCGTCGAGGAACGGGCAGGTACCGGCGGCCGTGAAGTTGCCCGACGCGCGCGACTCGCCCGGGGCGAGGTACCCAATCTGGTTGAGCGCGGGACAGGCCGAGCGATCCAGATAGGGGCCGGAGAAGAACTGGTGCGCAACGGTGTCGAGGTTGCGAATGGTGACACGGTCTCCCGGTGCGACGACGAGCACACGGGGCGTGACGCCCTGCGCCGTCACCGTGATGACGCGCTCCTGCGCCAGCGGGGTGCCCAGGGCGTTGGTGCCCGAGGCCCAGCGCTCCTTGCCGGAGTCGGCGTACATCGCGCGCTCGACGACCAGTTGCGCCGGCACGTCGCCGAGGCTCTCGACCAGCGTCGCGAAGCGGCGGCCGACCGACTGCGGGAAGTCGTCCCTGACCGGCACGTTGACGCGGCTGCGCGCCGGCACCGGGTAGTCGCGGCTCGCGCGTGCGCCATCGCCCTCGAAGGACAGGGTCACGCGCGCCAGCCCGGCAAACGGTGAGGTGTTGGCCACGAGCACGTAGGTGTCGGCGGCCGACGCGCCGCCCACCATGCCATCGGCGAGGCCCCACATGGCGCTGGTGGTGAGCGACCCGGGCGAGTTGTGGGCTTCGCGCCAGTTGCCCGACGCCGGTCCCGGCCACCACATGGCGCGCTCGGCGACGAACGGCTGGTCGTCCACCGACTCCAGCACCGTCGAGACGGCCGTATCGGCCAGTTCGGGTGCGGCCTGATCCACCCAGATGTTGAAGCGGCTCTTGGCGGCGATGTCGTACGTCCGCTGCACGGTGGCGCCGCTGGGCAGCAGAAAGCTCGCCCGCACGGTGATCGCGTCCGTCGACGGGTTCGCGATCAGGATGAACGTGTCGAAGTACGGTCCTGTGGCGCCTTCCGCGAACGACCATGTCGGTGCGGGCGTGGTGATGCCGGCGCTGGCGTGTCCGGCGCCGAAGAGCCGCCCGCCCGCGTTGAGGTACATCGCCCGTTCGACGAGGATGGGCGTGTCGGCATCGGTGACGATGCGCGCCGAGACCTCGGCCGCTCGCAGCGCAGGATGCTGCGTCGAGACGTCCAGCGTCGTGCGTGATTGCGGCGGCAGCGTGTAGGTGAGCGTCACCGGCGCCAGTCCGCGGCCGAGGAGGTACTCCACCGTGACGCGCGCCTCGACGGCGTTGGGGTTCTGCAGCAGGTAGAACAGCTTGAACCCGTTGATCGTCGCGCCCTCGGCCAGGTACCACGCGGATGCCGGCGCGTCGATCGCGGTCTCGGCGTGGCTGCCATAGGACGTGGCGTCCCACGTCATCGTGCGGTCGACGACGATGGCCCGGTCCGACTCGATGATGGTCGCGAACTCCTCGTCGGCCAGGCCGGGGATGGTGGAGACGTCGAGCGTGCCTCGCGCGTACGGGGCGAGCGTCACGAGGCGACGCACGATGGTGTCCTGACCGGGAATGTCAGGCACGCCGCACGCGCGCTGGCACAGGAAGCGCACCAGCACCGCGGCGGGCGCACCGGACGGGTTGAACAGCGCCAGGCGCGTGTCGAAGGGACCGATTGTCGCGCCCTCCGCGAGGTAGCGGGTGTGGTGGCCGAGCGGATGCGTGCCCTGCTGGAACTCCTCCAGGTTCGTCAGGCCGTCCCCATCCGGATCGGCCGTGGCGTCGCTCAGCCGGGGATCGAGGTTGAACTGCGTCTCCCAGGCGTCGGGCAACTGGTCGTTGTCGGTGTCGCTGGTCTCGTCGCCGCTCGACAGGCGGAACAGGAAGGCATCGGTCGGGCCGCGGTTGGCCAATCCCAGCGCCTGGACCATGCCGGTCAGCACGACGCGGCCCACGCCGTCCACGGCCAGCCCCGTCGCATCGTCGTTGCCGCTGGTGCCGACGTAGGTCGCATACACGATGGCGGCATCGCGCAGCATGACCACGAAGCCGTCGCCGTTGCCGGCGTTGCTCACCTGCGCGGGACGCACGACCGGGAAGTCGGCCGAGGACGTCTGGCCGGCGAGATAGAGTCCCGTGGCGTCCACGGCGATGGCGCGGGCCCGATCGATGCCGCTGCCGCCGATGCGCCACGCGTGCCCGCGTGCGCCAGTCGACGCGTAGGTGACAGCGAACGCATCCATGCTCGTGCCGACCGTGCCAGCGGTGCTCGAGGCCGGGAAGTCCGGTGAGGACGTGCTGCCGCCGACGTGGATGGCGCCGGTCGCATCGACGACGATGGCCTGCGCCGCATCGGGCGCACTGCCACCGAGCGGCGTGGACACCAGCAGCACGCCCGATGGCGAGAAGCGCGACAGCGTGGCATCGAAGTCCCCGCCCCGCCCCTGCGACGCCTGCACCGACGGGTAGTCCGGCGAGTTGCTCGTGCCCGCCACGGCCACCGCGCCCGTGGCGTCCACGGCGACGGCAAACAGGCTGTCACTGGCCTGGCCGCCGTGGTACGTGGACCACTCGAGCGCGCCGCCGGCGTCAATCCTGGTCACGAAGCCGTCGAGGCCCCGGCCGACCGGCTGGTGGGCGTTGCGCACGGGGAAGTCGGTCGAGCGCGTCTCGCCAGCCACCACGAGGTCGCCGTCCGGTCCAACGGCGATGCCATGCGCCTCGTCTGCCTCGCTGCCGCCGAGATAGGTCGAAAACGTGAGGGCGCTGCCGTTGGCAGCCACGGTGGCCACGAAGGCATTGGAATCGCCGGGTGCGGTCTGCTGTCCGGCAAGCGGTTGGACCAGCGGGAAGTCCGTGCTCATCGTCAGGCCGGCCACGTGCAGGCGGCCCGCGGTGTCCACGGCCAGGCCACGCACGTTGTCGGAGCCGGAACCCCCGAAGTAGGCGAGGAACTCCACCACCTGCCCGGTCGGGATCCAGCCGGGCCACGAAGACGTCACCGCGGCCGCCGGGTCCGCCGAGACGCGTCCACGGCAGGTCTGTCGAGGATGTGTAGCCCGCGAGATGGATCCGGCCCTGCGCGTCGAGGGCCACCGCCGTGGCCTCCTCGGCCCCGTTGCCGCCGATGGCGACCGAGTAGGTCAGCACCGGGTCGATGACGAGCGTCTGGTGAGCCTCGTAGGCGCCGACGGTGAAGCCGAAGGAGCCGTCGTCACGAGCGTCGAAGGCCACCGGAACGTCACGGTGGCTTCCGTCAGGCCGCACCTGCCAGGCCCGCGGTGCCTCCAGGCGGAGCCGCAGTCCGGGAGACACGGTGACGTCGATGCCGCCCGCGGCCGTCAGGGTGGTGCTCGCGTGCTCGATCCGGAACCGGATCGAGGCTGGCGACACACCTGGGGCGATGAGGAAGTCCTGCTCGACCGATCCGTTGGTACCCCGGTAACGCACGTCGATGCCGGGGTAGATGTCGCGGTAGCCGACCTGGGGATGCAACGGCCTGATGACCGGCGCGCCATCCGACAGGTAGTGCGCCTCGCCGGAGCGCGGTGCACGCCAGGGGGACGCCGCAGGGCTCGTGCCAACCAGGGTCCAGCGCCATGCCCGCGACCGTGAGGCAGTCGGGTCCGTCACGACGACCTCGACGCCATCCCGCGAGATGCGCGCGCCATACCCTCGGGCCTGCGCTGTGCTGCTCCCGTCGGCGGCGTGCTCGAAGGAGAGGGGCAACGCTGCTGCCGGGGTCGCCCGCGCGGTGGCCGGAGTGGGCACGCGGAGTGGCGTCAGCGGCGCGAGCGCATCCTCACGGGCTGACAGGCCAGGCTCGAGGCACAGCAGCACGGGCACGAGCACGGTCGCGGCCATGCGCACGCCGGCACGGACAGGTCGCATGGCGCCAGGAGCAGCAAGTTCCTCGCCGTGACGAATCGGCGGGTTTCGGGTGATTGGTGTGCGATCCCGGGTGGCGAGCGTGCAATCTCGTCACCCGTCTCACAGTTTCGGGAGTTGTTGGCGGGGATCCTGTGCCATATGGGTATGGCATATTGGTCTGTATGAAGAAGACCCTCCACATCGATGAGCACCTGCTTCGCGCTGCCAGGGCGGCGGTTGGGGCGAAGACCGACACCGACACCGTGCGACTCGGCCTGGAGGCGCTCGTGCGCCGCGCCGCCTACGAGCGCCTGCGAACGCTGCGCGGTTCGGAGCCAGGCGCGACGGAGACACCGCGGCGCCGTGAGCGCTCAGCCTCGGCCAGGCACTCGGCAGCATGAGCGTCCTCGTCGACACCTCCGTCTGGATCCGGTTCCTCTCGGACCAGGCGCCGTTTGCGGCCGAACTGGACAGGCTGCTGACCGACGACGCAGTGGCAGGCCACGAGTTCGTGTACGGGGAACTACTGGCTGGGGACCGCGGCGGCCGGCAGACGCTGCTGAGCAGCTACGAACGGATGGAACAGATCCCGCCGGTGCCTCACAGCGAAGTCGTCGCGTTCGTCCGGGCGCGCAAGATCCATGGGCGCGGCATCGGCTGGATCGACGCGCACTTGCTGGCGTCGGCGCTGGTCGGTGGGGTTCGGCTCTGGACGGCCGACGGGCCGCTGGAGACCATGGCCCACGAACTGGGAATCGCGTACCACGTGAAGGACTCGGCTTCAGGCTGACGGCACGGTCACCTCGCGCCGTCGGCCGGGGGGACCTTGAAGCGGGAGCGCGAGTCGTCCAGGGACGGGTTGGCGGTGCTGGCAAGCGCGGTCGTGATGCGGTTGACGCTGCCGGCAGGCGAGCCCCGCGGCGTATCCTCCAGCAGTTTCACGACGAGGTAGGTCCCCGCGCCCACCCACCAGTCCGTCGCCGCGCGACGTTGGCCCCGGGCGTCGCTCATGTGCGTGCCTCCACACCCTGTCAACGCTGGCCACGGGGCATGGTTGACGGGGTCCAACCCGGTCTGGTTCGATGGGCCCGACGGCTTGACATCGCTGCGATGGGTGACATTTAATCCGCGCGTCGCGACAGGCTCAACCACGTGGGCGAGACGCTCTCACCGATGCAAGGCCGCTTTGTCGAAGAAGACGGCCAGACGTGGTACCGCATCGACGAGTTCGATCGCGGGGCGCCGTTCTTCGTCGCGCTGGCCAGCGACAGCGACATCTGGGCCTTCGTCTCCACCGCCGGCTCGCTGGCGGCAGGCCGCCGCGATGCCGAGGGCGCCTTCTTTCCCTACGAGACCGTCGATCGCATCCACCGCCGCTCTGAGCACACCGGAGCGCGCACCTGGATCCGCATCCTCGACGGCGAGCGCGCCGAGTTGTGGCAGCCCTTCGCGCCGCGGCTCGAAGGGGACGGCGGTCGGCGATCGGTGTGGAAGAACCTGTCGGGCACGCGACTGCGTTTTCGCGAAGAACACGTCTCGGGCCGCCTGAGCATCGAGCACGAGTGGTCCAGCGCCGCCGGGCTGGGCCTGGTGCGCACGGCCCGCCTGCGCGCCGCTTCTGGCGCAATCGCGGTCGAAGTGCTCGACGGCGTGCTCGATCTCGTGCCGCCGGGCGTCAGCGTGGCGCACGCCACGACGATGAGCTGCCTGGCCGATGCGTACAAGTGGAATGAAGCCGTGGCCGGCGGTCGCCTGGGCCTGTATGCGCTGTACGCCCGGATCTGGGACCGCGCCGAGCCGAAGGAGTCGTTCGAGGCGCTGGTCGCCTGGCACGCCGGTGTGCCCCCGTCGAGCCGCACCCTGTTGTCGGACCATCAGGTGCGTGCGTTCTGTCGCGGCGAGCCGGTCGCGGCCGAGCGCCTGACGCGCGGTCGCAAAGGGGCATTCCTCGTGCACTTCGCCAGCACGCTCGATGCGCAAGGCCTCGAGTGGCACGAGGTCATCGACTCGCCGCGCTCGCAGGTGCAGGTGGCCGAACTCGTGCGCACGCTCGACGCCGGCGGCGGCACTCCGGCGGACATCCGCGCCGCCGTCGCTGCCAACACCGCCGGCGTCGAAGACCTCCTCGCGAGCGCCGATGGCGTGCAGCACTCGGCAGATGCGATGGCCGCCGCGCATCACCGCGCCAACGTGCTGTTCAACATCATGCGCGGAGGCGTGTTCGTCAACGGCACCACCTTCGAGCGCGACGACCTGCGGGCGTTCATCGCGCAACGCCACCGGCCGAGCGCCGCGCTGCTGGCCGAGACGATGGCCTCATGGCCGCCGCGCGTCGAACGCGACATTGCGCTCGACGCCGCGCGCGCCGCCGGCGGCCTGCAGGCCGAGCGCCTGGTGCTGGGCTATTTGCCGCTGACCTTCAGCCGCCGCCACGGCGACCCGAGCCGGCCGTGGAACAGGTTCTCCATCCACGTGCGTGATGCGACCGGGCGCCGCGTCATCAACTACGAAGGCAACTGGCGCGACATCTTCCAGAACTGGGAAGCGCTGTTGCCGAGCGAGCCGGCCTACGCCGGTTCGATGATCGAGGCCTTCCTCGGGGCGATGACGCCTGACGGCTACAACCCCTACCGCATCGGCCGCAAGGGCGTCGACTGGGAAACCGTCGAGGCCGAGAACCCGTGGAGCCAGATCGGCTACTGGGGCGACCACCAGGTGGTGTATCTGCTGCGCCTGCTCGAGCGCGCGCAGGCGCACCACCCCGGGCTGCTGCCGGGCCTGTGGGACCGCGCGCTCTACAGCTTCGCCGACGTGCCCTACCGGTTGAAACCGCACGCCGAGCAGACGGCCAACCCCAAGGCCACGATCGAGTTCGACGACGACGCGCACGCGCGTGCGCTGGCACGTGCCGCGCGCGTGGGCGCTGACGGCCTGATGGTGTGCGACGAACACGATCGCCCCGTGCTGGCCACGCTTGCCGAGAAGCTGGCCATCATCGTGCTGGTCAAGGCCGGCAGCCTGGTCCCTGGCGGCGGCCTGTGGCTTCACACGCAGCGGCCCGAGTGGAACGACGCCAACAACGCGCTGGTCGGCAACGGGCTGTCGGTGGTGACCCTGGCGCATCTGCGGCGCTTGCTCCACTTCATCGGCGAGTTGCCGGGCGCCGAGCGGCCCTTCGACGTGTCGGCAGCGACGCTCGACGCCCTGGTGCGCTTTGGTGAGCTGGTCCACGGCACGGCGCCAGCATCGGCCGACGATCCGGTGGCGCGGCGCGCCTTCCTCGACCAGGCGGGCGCATTGCTCGATGCGTGGCGTGCACAGGCCTATCGCGGTGCGGCCGGCCGCACACCGGCGCGCGCGCCGGCGGGGCTGCTGCGCGATCTCGCACGCGGGCTGCTGCCGCTGATCGACGCCACGCTCGATCGCTGCCGGCGCCCCGACGGCCTCTTCCACAGCTACAACCTCGTCGACGTGTCGACCGACGATCGCGCCACGGTGAGCCACCTCTACCCGATGCTCGAAGGGCAGGTCGCGGTGTTGTCCTGCGGCTTCCTGTCGCTGACCGAAGCGGTGCAGCTGCTCGATGCCCTGTTCGCGAGCGCGCTGTTCGATCCGAAGCGGCGCAGCTTCGTGCTCTACCCCGATCGGGAGCTGCCCGGCTTCCTCGAACGCAACCGCCTGGACCGCGAAGCGCTGGCGCTGCCGGTCGTGCAGGCGATTCTCGCCGCGGGCCGCACCGACCTGCTCCAACAACAAAGCGATGGCACCGTGCGCTTCGCACCGGCGCTGGCCAACCGCGCCGACCTCGAAGCGGCCGGCGCCGACCTCGGTCATGCGCTCACTCCGCTGGCGGCGGCCTACGACCGGCTGCTGCGTCACCACGAGTTCACCGGCCGCTCGGGCACCATGTTCGCCTACGAGGGTCTGGGCTGCATCTACTGGCACATGGTCGCCAAGCTGCTGCTGGCGGTGCAGGAGCGCGTGTTCGACGCCTCCGATGCCGGCGCACCCGAGCTTCCGGCGCTCGTCGCGCACTACCGCCGCGTGCGCGACGGCCTCGGCTACCGCAAGAGCCCGGGCGAGTACGGCGCGTTCCCTGCCGACCCGTACAGCCACACGGCTGCCGAGGGCGGCGCGCAGCAGCCCGGAATGACGGGGCAGGTGAAAGAGGAGATCCTGACGCGCTGGGGCGAACTGGGCCTGCGCTTCGAGGCCGGGATGATACGCTTCGACCCGGTACTCCTGGACCTCGCCGAGGTGCCGCACGAAGGCGCCTTGAGCTTCACGCTGGCTCGCGTACCCTACCGCATCCGCCGTGGCTCGGGTCCGCGCATTCGCACCTTGGTCGGGCAGCGCTGGGTCGATCACCCGTCGGCGCGGTTCGAGCCGCAGGGGGTCGAAGCGGTGGAGATCGAGGTCCCCGCCGCGCCGAAGTGAGCCCGTCACCAACCCGAGAAAGCGGCGTATGACCACAGCCACCGCCTCAACCGCCCGCACGGTCCCATTCGGTCAGAAGGTCGCCTTCGGGCTGGGCATGCTGGCCAACCAGATGTTCCCGGCCGCCCTGGGCATTTTCATGGTGGTGCTGGTCCAGGACATGGGCTTCCCGGGCTGGATGTGGGGGATCCTGTTCTTCCTGCCACGGGTCTACGATTCGGTCACCGACCCGATCATGGGCTTCATCTCGGACAACACGCGCTCCACCTGGGGCCGGCGCAGGCAGTACGTGTTCATCGGCGCCATCGTGATGGGCATCTCGTTCGTCGCGATGTGGCAGCTCTACCGCGCCGACGGCGTGAACTACAACTTCTCCTATTTCCTGTCCTGGTCGTTCGTGTTCTACACGGGGCTGACGCTGTTCAGCATCCCGTACGTGGCGATGGGCTACGAGATGAGCGACGACTTCCACGAGCGCACCAGCATCATGGCCGTCGCGCAGTGGATCGGCCAATGGGCCTGGGTGATCGCACCGTGGTTCTGGGTCGTGATGTACGACCCCAAATGGTTCGAGAATGCCGACACGGCCACGCGCACGCTGTCGATCTGGGTCGGCATCATCTGCATGCTGCTGGCCATGGTGCCAGCCTTGTACATCTCCAGCCGGTCGAGCAAGGACGACACCCACCTCATCCCCTTGACGCTCCGCAATCTCGGCGGTGGCATGCGGGAGATCCTGAAGGGCTTCGTGGAAGCCTTGAGCTCCGTGCCCTTCCGCAAACTGTGCGTGGCCACCTTTCTGATCTTCAACGCCTTCAACACGGTGGCCGCGTTCTCGTTCTTCATCGTCGTCTACCACCTGTTCCAGGGCAATGCGCCGGCGGCCGGCGTCTGGCCCACGCTGTTCGGTAGCGTTGGTGCGCTGATCACCACTTTTGCCGTCATCCCCACCGTGGCCTGGATGTCCAGGAAGATGGGCAAGAAGAACGCCTTCATGTGGTCGCAGGGCATTTCCATCATCGGCTACGTCCTGCTGTGGTTCCTGATGATCCCCGGCAAGCCCTGGATGTTCCTGTTCGCGCTGCCGTTCTTCTCATTCGGCATCGGTGGCCTGTTCACCTTGATGATGTCGATGACGGCCGACGTCTGCGACCTGGACGAACTGGCCACCGGCAAGCGGCGCGAAGGCATTTTCGGCGCGATCTACTGGTGGATGGTGAAGTTCGGCTTCGCCATCGCGGGCCTGCTGAGCGGCGTGATCATGTCGCTGGTCGCGTTTACGCCGGGTGCCGCCGTGCAGCCCGACGGCGCCGTGGTCGGCCTGCGCCTGTTCTATTCGGCCGTGCCCATCTCCGGCACGCTGCTGGCCATGTGGATCATGCGCGACTACGACCTGGACGAGACGCGCGCCACCGAGGTGCGTGCCGAGCTCGATCGACGCAAGCAGCCAGCCACGCCCGCGATCACCTAGGTCTCGGGCAGCCTCGCTGAAGGTGCGCGTCGTGGCCGCAGGGCGGCCCCGGCCACTGCCGGCGTCCGGCCCCAATCAGGTGTGGGCGTACGACTTCGTGTTCGATGCCTGCGCCAACGAGCAGGTCCTCAGGTGCCTGCCGGTGGTCGACGAGTACACGCGGGAGGCGCTGGCCGAGACGTCGCCGGCCGCATCCGATCGGCTCGCGTCATCGAGGTGCTGGCGCGGCTGATCAGCGTCCACGGTGCCCCGACCATCCTGCGATCCGACAACGTGCTACCAGAACGTGTCAAGCGTCCCCGTAAGACACAGCTTCTCGATAGCTGACTCCAACGAGAGTCAGCAGACGGCATATAGACGCGGATGACCAGACGGGTTCCGCCGCTCATGGATGTGACGCTCATAGCGACCCGCGTCGAATCGCAGCTGCCGCGACCAGCGCTCTTCGCCGCAAGTGATTGTGAATACGTTGTGTAGCGTGGAGCCGACGGCCGGACTCGAACCGGCGACCTGCTGATTACGAATCAGCTGCTCTACCAACTGAGCTACGTCGGCCTGGGCACTGCGCCGGCGGGCGCCGGCGGACAACCCCGCGAGTGTAACACACGAGACGCAGCCGGCGTTCGGCCGTCGGCCATCGCCTTCGAACGGCTCGCCCCTCGCCATCGGTGCGCAGAGCCGGCCCTCGGCAGTCGGCCATCGGCCGTTGACGGCGCGTCCAACGCCCGTCTGACCTTGGGTCACGCGGCCCGTCGTCGGCCTCCGTCCGGCCTCTTCGGAGGGTGTTGGCGACGGCCGACGGCCGAACGGCGAAGCCGCCCAACGACGGCCGTCAGCGACCGACGCCCCTACCGCTGCCGGCGGTCGAAGCGCTGCCACGCGCCGTCGATCCGCCGCTCGTGCGGCGTGAACGCGGCCTTGTACGACAGGTGTGCGGAGTCGGCGACGTAGAGGCCGAGGTAGAGGTGGGGCAGTCCTTCCGCGAGGCAGTGCTGCCACTGCTTCAGGATCGTGTAGGTGCCCGGGCTGTACCGCGCGTAGTCGGGGTCGAAGCAGCAGTAGACGGCCGAGAGCGACCGCTCGCCCCGGTCGGCCACCGCGACCGAGACGAGCCGGTCTCCGTCCCACAGCGTGAACTCGACGCTGTCGCAGCAGGTTTCCACGAGGAACGCCGAGTACGTCTCGAGATCGGCTTTCTCCTCGTGGTCGTCAGCGGTGGTCAGCCCCCGGCCCCACTTGTGGCGCGCGTAGATCCCGGCGCGCTGCTGGTCGGCGATGGGCCGGCCGACCTCGAGCCGGAACCGGTCATCACCGGCGCGGAGGGTCCGCCTGTGCGTCGCCGACGGGACGAAATCGCTCACGGGGATGCGGATGGCCTCGCAGGCCTGGCAGGCGGGACAGGACGGTCGGTACAGGAACACGCCCTGCCGGCGATCACCAGCCGCCAGCGCCGCGTCGACCTCGCTCCGCGTGAGGGGCCGCGCGGGCACCCTCAGGGGCAGGCGCGCCACGTGGCCGGTCAGGTAGGGACACCGGTCCAGCTCGTCGTACACGATGAAGGTGGCGACCACTCTCGGTATGGTAACGCCCCGGCACCCCGTCGTTCCTGCCGTCCCGGCTCCTGCGGTATAGTCCGCGCCATGCGACTTTCGTCCTCCCTCCCCCTTGCTGCGGCGCTGCTCGCCGCATCCGTCGTGTCCGCCTCCGCCCAACAGGCCGCCCAGGGGCCCCGGGCGCCCCGCCCCGTGCGCGGCGGGGAAGACTGGGTGCAGCTGTTCAATGGCAAGGACCTCACCGGCTGGAACAACGTCGGGCAGGAGAAGTGGACCATCGAGCCCGGCGGTGTCCTGCGCGGCGTGGCCGTGACCAAGGGCTACGGGTACCTCCAGACCGACAAGACCTACAAGGACTTCGCGCTCGCGCTGCACTTCAAGTGCGAGGGCGACGGCAACAGCGGCGTCTTCTTCCATACGGGCTTCAAGCCGGGGACGGCCGATGTCTCGCAGGGCCTGCAGTTCGAGGTGGACTGCGGGATGATGAAGCACACAGGCGGCATCTACGGCGACGGCCGCAACTGGATCGTGTGGCCCGCGCCCGAGAACGAGGCTGTCGTGCGCCGTGGCGAGTGGAACGAGTACGTGCTCGAGGTGCGCGGCAACCGCTACATCTCGCGTCTCAACGGCGTGGTGATGGTGGACTTCACCGACCCGCAGCCCCAATCGTTTGACGGCACCATCGCCCTGCAGCTGCACTCGGGCGGCACCGGCGACATGAAGTTCCGCGAAATCTGGCTCCGCGACCTCACCCAGCGGTAGCTGAGGGATCCACGGCCGAATCGCAGGGGCCGACGCGCCCTGCTACTGCGTCACGCGTGGGCGCGCCTCGGCCACCAGTTCGTGCAGCGTGACGGCGAGGTCGCGCAACGAGAACGGCTTGGCCAGTCGGCCGGCGAACCCGACCGACTGGTACTCGGCCAGCAGGCCCGTGTCGGCATAGCCGCTCATCACGATGGCGATGACGTCAGGGTCGTCCTTGCGCAACTGGGCCAGCGCCTCCGCGCCGCCCATGCCTCCCGGCACCGTCAGGTCCATCACCGCCGCCGCGTACGGATCCCCGGCGTCCATGGCCTGCAGGTAGCGCTCCACGGCCATCTCGCCGTCGCTCACGATGTCCGGCGTGTACCCGAGTGTCCGCAGCATCGAGGCGGTCACCGTGGCGATCGCCCGATCGTCGTCCATCACCAGCACGCGCCCGCGGCCATGCGGGATGGCCACCATGGGCGGCGACGCGACGGCCGCGACGCGCTTGGTGGAGCGGGGCAGCAGGATGTGGAACACCGTGCCGGACCCGATGGTGGACTCGGCCTGCAGCAGGCCGCCGTGGTTCTTGATGACCGCGTGCGACACCGCGAGACCGAGGCCGGTCCCCGACGGCTTGGTGGTGAAGTACGGGTCGAAGATCCGCTCGAGGTGCTCGGCGGGAATCCCGACGCCCTGATCCTTCACGCTGATGCGCACGAAGTGACGCGGCGCGCCCGGCGCCTCGGGCGTGGGGGCCAGCCGCGCGTTGCTGCACGTCACGTGGACCTGCCCGCCGCGGGGCATCGCCTGCTTGGCGTTGAGCACGATGTTGTGGACGACCTGCTCGACCTGACCCTCGTCGGCCTCGACGGCCCACAGGTCGGGCGCGACGTCCACCGTGCACCGCACGCTGGATCCGCTCACGGCGAACCGCACGGTCGCGTCCACCAGCGGTCCGATGTGCATCGGCCGCTTCACGGGATCGCCGCCGCGCGAGAACGTCAGCAACTGGTGCGTCAGCGTGCGGGCGCGCAGGCAGGCGCGCTCGGCCTCCTCGAGCCACGACGCGGTTTCGCGCGAGAGCGTCTCATCGCTCCGCGCGAGGGCGATGTTGCCGACCACTGCCGTGAGCACGTTGTTGAAGTCGTGGGCGATGCCGCCTGCCAGCACGCCGAGCGACTCGAGCTTGCTCGCGCGCACGCGCTCCTGCATCAGGCGCACGCCCTCGGTCACGTCGCGGACCACGAGCACCACGCCCACCTTCTGGCCTTCGCCATCCGACATGGCGGCGCCGGTGAGGTTCACGGACAGCCGACCGCCATCGGGAGCGATCAGCGAGGCGTTGGCCTCGGCCTCGGGCATGCGCCCGGTCTCCAGGATGCGCGCCACCGGCACCTCCTGGACGGTCGTGCCTTCCGGATCCCACAGGCAGAGGACGTCGTCGATGGCCTTGCCGATGGCCGTCTGCTGCGTGCGTCCGGTCACCTGCTCGGCCACGAAGTTGAGCATCGTCACGCGACCCTGCAGGTCCGTCGTGATCACCGCGTCGCCGATGCTGCGCAGCGTGACCGCCAGCCGTTCCTTCTCGGCGGCGAGGTCCTCGCGTGCGGCCGCCTCGAGGTCGGCCATCGCCTGCACGCGCTTCTGCTCGTCGTGCAGGCGCCCGAAGTACACCTTGTACGAGTGATAGATGAACGCGACAGGCACCGCCACGAAGACGACGACGCCCCACTTGCCTGACGTCGCCACCAGGGTGGCCAGCGACACGACGCCTGCCGTGAGGAAGTAGCCCGGCGCGGTCCAGAGGAAGTTGTCGTGCCAGCAGCGCCACAACGGCTGTCCGGTGGACACGGCCACCGCCGTGGAGACGATCAGCGAGTTGGTGAGGAAGTAGGCCGCCGTGGCGCCAATGAGCGGGCCGATGTCCAGCGCGTCGGTCAGCCCGCCCAGGCGCCCGCCGAGCAGCAGGAAGGCGCTGCCGGCCGCGCCGACGGACAGCACCAGCATCATGCTGTTGAAGAGATGCCGCCAGAGCGGCGATCGGGTCTTGCTGTGGAACGCCGACTGCACCCAGCCCGAGACGGCCGCGATCACGAGCGCCGGGTGGACGCCCATCGTCAGCATCGCCACGAAGAGCGCCGCGAACGACGTGGACATCGTGGCCCACCCGCGGGCCAGCGGGACGTGGATCTTGAGCGCCGACAGCGCGGAGGCCAGCCCGAGGAGCCCGGCAAACGCCCACGGCGACTCCTGCACGCTGGGCAGGGCCATGCCGAGCAGGCCCAGGCCCGCCGCAATCACGCCGCCCACGTAGAGCGTCAGCCACCGCTGTGATCGTGTCGTTTGCACTCGGAGTCCGTGTCGAACCGAATCCACCCTATACATCGGACAGATGGGGCTCGCGCATCATGGTGCGCGGACCATCGCGGCGGACACAAGCAGTTTCGGCCGGTTATGCGAGGAATTCTGCCGTGAATCGCACGTCGTCGACCCGCTCGAAGCCTTCGCTCCAGGTGATCCGGGCTTCGCCCCGTGGCGAAAGTCCGAGGTAGTGAGCAGGCTGTGTTGAGCCCATCGCCC
Source organism: uncultured Acidobacteriota bacterium (assembly GCA_963715265.1). Taxonomy (GTDB): domain Bacteria; phylum Acidobacteriota; class Vicinamibacteria; order Vicinamibacterales; family Vicinamibacteraceae; genus Luteitalea. The sequence goes on along the minus strand of CAVQRQ010000018.1, from coordinate 181,391 downwards.
ACGCGACCCCTACATCTAGCGATGCCCAGCGACAGATGTGTCCCACGGCCGCTGGCATCGTGAGGGAGGATCCCGCGAGCGTGAGGGAGCCGGGGACGGCGACGCGCCCGGACGGGTCTGCCACCACCTCGAGGTCGCCGAGGCGATAGGTGCCCGGCGCCGCGGCCGCGGCCATCATGGCGTCGGTCACGAGCAGGCAACGGTCGGGCCCCTTGGCCCGCACCATCGCCCGGACCGTCGATGGCGGCAGGTGGTGGCCGTCGACGATGAGCGACGCGTGGAGTGCGTCGGTGGCCAACTGGTCCCAGATCACGTTGGGATGCCGCGGCAGCGTGGCGGGACAGCCGTTGCCCAGGTGCGTCGAAAGCGTGGCGCCGGCGCGGACGGCGTCCTCGATCTGCAACGTGCTCGCGTTGGTGTGCCCGATGGCCACCCGGATGCCCATCGCGACGGCGGTCTCGATGACCGGCAGGGCGCCGGGGACTTCCGGCGCGATGGTCAGCAGGCGAATCCGTCCGTCGGCGGCGTCCTGGCGCCGCCGCAGGTCGTCCACCGACGCGTCGACCACGCACGACAGCGGGTGCGCGCCGCGGAACCCGTCCTGCGGCGAGATGTACGGGCCTTCCATGTGCAGGCCCGCGACGATCGGGTGCCGCGTGGCCAGCAGTCGCCGGGCGCAGTCGCGGAAGTGTTCGAACGACGAGGTGATGATCGTCGGCAGGCAGAGTCCGACGCCCGTCCGCTCCATGGCCGCGAACGACGCGAGGATCTGCTCGGGATCGACGCCGGCGGCGTTGTAGTCGACGCCCGCGAAGCCGTTGACCTGCAGGTCGACGAGCGCGGGGCCGCGATGCTCAGGCACCGCTCGGGACCTGGCGGATCCGGCCCAGTTCGCCGATCAGCACGACGACGAGCACGAAGGCGATCAGATAGGCCGACGAGCAGATGAGGAACACCGGCGCGTAGCCGGCGTTCTGGACGCCGTAGCCGATGGCCAACTGCGTGACGAATCCCATGGCGCTGCCGAGCATGCCGCCGAGTCCCGTCACCGTACCCACCGCGCGGGTCGGGAACACCTCGGCGGGCAGGATGACGTTGCCCCAGGCCCCGTGGCAGAACATGACGGCCGTCACACAGGCGATGGCCAGCGCGGTGCCGCTCACGCCGACGTAGGGGGCGATCGTGTCGATGCGCGTGAGCGCCAGGAAGAGCACCAGGGCCAGGCTCGAGACCGTGAACGTGGTCAGCTTGCGGGCGCGATTGACGCTGAAGCCATGCCGCATGACGAGGTACCGCGGGATCATGCCCGACATCACGTTGCCCACGGCCAGCGCCGCGTACGGCAGCCAGCCGACGGCGGCCAGCGCCGCGAGCGAGATGCCCCGCTCCTCCTGCAGGTACTTCGGCACCCAGAACTGCAGGAAATACGTGATCGGGTCGGTCAGCACGCGGGCGGCGACGCAGCCCCAGGTCTCCTTCATGCGGAGGAGCGTCGAGACGGCCGGGCGTCCTGCCTCATCGGCGGCGGTGCGATCGCTCATGATCAGCGACCGCTCGGCGTCGGTGATCCACCGGTGGTCCTCCGGCTTGTGGTACAGCCAGGCCCAGAAGGGGAGCCACAGGAAGCCGAGGGCCCCCGCGAACACGAAGGCCCACTGCCACCCGAAGTACAGCGCGATGGCCCCGATGATCGGGACGGCGAGGGTCGAGCCCAGCGCCGTGCCGGCGTTGAAGATGCCGACAGCCAGGGCGCGCTCGCGAATGGGGAACCATTCGGCGGCAGCCTTGACGCCTCCGGGGATGACGGCGGCCTCGGCCGCTCCGAGGGCGAACCGCGCGATCTGGAAGTGGAACACGGAGCGGGCCAGGCCATGTCCCATCGCGGCCGCGGACCAGGCGGCGACGAAGTAGAGGTACCCGCGACGCGTCCCGATCACGTCGATGATGCGTCCGCTCACCGCGTACATCACCGCGTAGCTGAGCAGGAAGGCCGACGTGATCTGACCGTACTGGACCGACGTGAACCCCAGATCCTTCTGGATCTGGACGGCGAGCACCGACAGCGCCTGACGGTCGAAGTAGTTCAACTCCGACGCCAGGCACAGCAGGATGGCGATGTACCAGCGCAGGTGCGGGATCTTCCGCGGTTCGGTGCTCACGGGCGTTCAGGCCTGCTGAGGACGCGCGCCGGCCTTCAGCAGGGAGGCCGACGCGGGATCGAGGAACAGGCGCACGCTCGGGTGGGTCTGCAGGATGGACGCCGGCACGTCCGGCGTGACGGCACCTTCCAGTGCGGCCTGCACCGCCGCGGCCTTGCGCTTGTCGGGCACCATGCAGAAGATGTGGCGGCTCTTGAGGATCTGCCGTACGGACATGCTGATGGCCTGGGTCGGCACCTCGTCCAGCCCCCCGAACCAGCCCTCACCGACCTGTTGCTGGCGGCACGCGGTATCGAGCGTCACCACGAGGTAGGGATCCTCGGTGTCGAAGTCGGCCGGCGGGTCGTTGAACGCCAGGTGGCCGTTCTCGCCGATGCCGCAGCAGCAGACGTCGATCGGCGCGGCGGTGATGGCTGCGCCGGCGGCCGCCAGGACCTCGGCCAGGTCGGCCTCGCCGTCGAGCAGCACGGCCGATCCGATCGGGACGCGGCTGAACAGGCGCTCCTGCAGGTACTTGCGGAAACTCGCCTTGTGGCTGAGGGGCAACCCGACGTATTCGTCGAGGTGGAACGCGTCCACCTGCGCCCACGGCACGTCGGTCCGCGCCACCAGCGCGTCGATGAACGTGAACTGCGAAGCGCCGGTCGCCACGATGATGCGGGCGCGGCCGTTGGTCTGCACCGCTTCCGCGATGGCCTGCGCCACTTCAGCGGCCGCGGCGGCACCCAGCGCGGCGGCGTCTGCATGAACAGAGAGTCTCATTGCGCGCGACTCTAGCACAGCGTGCGTCGCGCCCGCGGCCTCGCGTCTGCCCTCCGCCCGCATGACCTGCCCGATGGTAGGAGACCCCGAGTCCCGGGTCACGAGTCAGGTATGCTGAGGGATTGATGTCGACCCCACCGACCGCGCCGATCCGCGACATCGTGGTGAAGGGCGCCCGCACTCACAATCTCAAGCAGGTGGACGTCACCCTGCCGGCCCGGCGGTTGATCGTCATTACCGGGGTCTCGGGCTCCGGCAAGTCGTCGCTGGCCTTCGACACCATCTACGCGGAGGGCCAGCGCCGGTACGTGGAGTCACTGTCGGCGTATGCGCGCCAGTTCCTCGAGCGGATGGAGCGGCCCGACGTCGACTCCATCCACGGCATCTCGCCGGCCATCGCCATCCGGCAGAAGAACAGCATCCGCAACCCGCGGAGCACGGTCGGCACCACCACGGAGATCCACGACTACCTGCGCCTGCTGTTTGCTCGCGTGGGCCGGACGCTCTGCCGCGCCTGTGGGCGCGAGGTCATCCGCGAGTCGGCCGAAGTGGTGGGACAGCGCCTCGCGACACTGCCCGACGGCACACGCCTGCTCATCGGGTTCGAGATGCCGGTGATCAGCCTGCACGTCCCACGTGCCGACGAGGACGGCGAGAGCCGTGAGGACGACGAGTCGGGCGGTGGCGGCGGACGGACGACGAAGAAGGACGTGCGCCTCTCCCTCGAGGCCACGCTCGAGACGCTCCGACGGCGGGGGTTCACGCGCGTCCTGCTCGACGGCCAGGTCCACAACCTGGCCGACGTGCCGCGGACGGCGCTCGAGGGACGCACCACGCTGGAGGTCATCGTCGACCGACTGAAGGTCGGTCCGGACGTGCTGGCCCGCCTCACCGATTCCCTCGAGATCGCGTACCAGGAGGGCGGCGGCGCGGCCTTTGCGCTCGAACTGCCCGAGCGGGCACTTCGGGTGTCTGCCGATGCGACGTCGGCGAGTGCCCCTGTCGATGTCGCCAGGGCGGATTCCACTCGCCACGTGTTCTCGGAGCGCTTCGAGTGCCGCCCGTGCGGCATCGCGTACGAGGTGCCGCAGCCGCGCCTGTTCTCGTTCAACAACCCGTTCGGGGCGTGTCCGACCTGCCACGGGTTCGGCAACGTCATGGAACTCGACCTCGGTCTGGTGATCCCGAACCCCGGCAAGTCGCTGGCGCAGGGCGCGATCGATCCGTGGACGAAGCCGCAGTACCGCGGCTACATGACGCACCTGAAGCGGCAGGCACGCGAGGGCCGCCTGCGTCTCGACGTGCCGTGGGAGCAACTGACCGACGCCGAGCGCGCGTTCGTTGTCGACGGCGACGGCAGCTACGAGGGTGTGCGCGGCTTCTTCGCCCTGCTCGAGCGCAAGAAGTACAAGGTGCACGTCCGCGTGTTCCTGAGCCGCTATCGCGGCTACCAGATCTGTCCGGATTGCGGCGGATCGCGACTGCGCCGCGAGGCTCGCGACGTGTACGTCGAGGGGCTGACCATCGACCGCGTCGGGGCCATGACCGTGCGCGAGGCGCTCGACTTCTTCGCCGGTCTCACGCTGTCGGCGCGCGAGGCCGCGATTGCCGAGAAGCTGAAGCTCGAGATCGTCAAGCGGCTCACGTTCCTGAGCAACGTGGGGCTGGAGTACCTGACGCTGGACCGGCTGTCATCGAGCCTGTCGGGGGGCGAATCGCAGCGCATCAGCCTCGCGACGTCGTTGGGGTCGGCGCTCGTGGGCACGTTGTACGTGCTGGACGAGCCGTCGATTGGCCTGCACCCGCGTGACAACCTGCGCCTCATCGACATCCTGCGCCAGTTGCGCGACCAGGGGAACACCGTCCTCGTGGTCGAACACGACGCCGACATGATCGCCGTCGCCGACGAGATCATCGACATGGGGCTCGGCGCGGGAGAACTCGGCGGGCGTGTCGTCTACGCCGGTTCGCTCGAGGGACTGCGCAAGGATCCCCGATCGCTGACGGGGAAGTACCTGCGCGACGACCTCGCCATCCCGGTACCCACCACGCGCCGCAAGCCGACGGGGCAGCGACTGCGCGTGCTCGGCGCCACCGAGCACAACCTCAAGGACATCGACGTCGAGATCCCGCTCGGCCTCTTCACCGTCGTCACGGGCGTGTCGGGATCGGGCAAGTCGACGCTCGTCCACGACGTGATTCACGCCGGGATCAAGCGCGCGAAGGGCGAGTGGGACAAGGCCGTCGGGGCGTGCCGCCGCATCGAGGGCGTGGAACTGGTGACCGACGTCGTGCTGGTCGACCAGGCCCCGATCGGACGCACGCCGCGGTCCAACCCCGTGACGTACCTCAAGGCGTTCGATCCCATCCGCGAGCTCTTCGCGGCCACCAAGGACGCCCGCGCGCGCGGGCTCACGGCCAGCAGTTTCTCGTTCAACGTGCCGGGCGGGCGGTGCGACGCCTGCGAGGGAGAGGGGCAGGTCCGCGTCGAGATGCAGTTCCTGGCCGACGTCTTCGTGCCGTGCGACGTGTGCGACGGCACCCGCTTCCGCCCGCAGGTGCTCGAGGTCACCTTCCGGGGCAAGAACATCCACCAGGTACTCGACCTCACCGTGCGCGAGGCACTGCAGTTCTTCAGCGGGTCGCCGAAGGTTCTGCGCCGGCTGCAGGTCCTCGACGAAATCGGCCTCGGGTACCTCCGGCTCGGCCAGCCCGCGACCACGCTGTCGGGTGGCGAGGCCCAGCGTGTGAAGATCGCGTCGCACCTCTCGTCGCAGGGCGGCGAGCGGATGCTCTACATCCTCGACGAGCCGACGACGGGCCTGCACTTCGACGACATCGCGAAGCTGCTCGCGGCATTCCGGAAACTGCTGGCGGCAGGGCACTCGCTGCTGGTGATCGAACACAACCTGGACGTCATCAAGACCGCCGACTGGGTCGTCGATCTCGGCCCGGACGGCGGACACGCCGGCGGCGAGGTCGTCACGGTCGGCCCGCCAGAGGCCATTGCCGAGGTGGACGCGTCGCACACGGGCCGACACCTGCGGGCCATGCTGGCCGGTGCGCGCCTCACGTCGTGAAGGCAGGCCATGAGAGTCAGGTCGGTGGTCGGCGAGCGACATCGATCGCCGCTACACTAGCTATCGATGCGATTCCATTCATCGTGTGCCCTGGCGGCGCTGCTGTGCGGCGCGGCCCCGGTGATGGCCCAGGATCCAGCGCCCGCTGTTCCCCGCGCCTCGTACGATCAGGTCGCCGCCGGGCTCACGTCACCCGATGCCGACGTACGGCGTGACGCGCTGCGGGCGCTCGGCGCGACCGCGTACCCGGAAGCCATCGCGCCCATCAGCCTGCTGCTCACCGACCCGCTCGACGATATCCAGCTCGAGACGATCTACACGCTGCTGAGCTTCTACCACGTCGAACGGCCTGTCGTCGTCGACAGGCGGAAGGGCCTGACGGTGCGGCCGACGTCGCGGCTGACCGCCGCCGCGCAGCGCATCTACGACCTCGGCCCCTACGGGCTCATCCCGCAGCCGGTTCCGCTCGAGCTGACCAACGGGCTCGCGCAGTCGATGTTCGATGCGAACCCCCGAGTCAGGCTCGAGTCGGTCTATGCCCTCGGCGTGATGGCGCGTCCGCCCCTGGACGGGTATGCCGCCGACGCGCTGCCGCGGTTGCTGCAGGACTCGGTCGAGGACATCCGTGAAGCCGCCGCGCGCGTGATTGGCGGCCTGAGGGTCAGCACGGCCGGCGACGCGCTTGTGGAGGCTCTCAACGACAAGAGCACGCGGGTGGCCACCGCGGCGATGCGCGCCCTGGGCGACATCAAGGCCTGGCAGTCGATCCAGGCGCTCACGGACCAGTTCACCTATGGCAAGGGTAAGGGCCCGCGCGCCGAGGCGGCCTTCGACGCGCTTGCGCGTATTGCGCACGCGTCGTCACAGGAGCTGTTCACGGCGCAGCTGACCTCCTCGTCGGCCAACCTCCGGCGACTCGCCGCCGAGGGGCTCGCGCGCAGCGGCAATCGCGAGGCCGCGCAGCAGGCCGGGGCGGCGCTCGTCAACGACAAGGAGACCGACGTCGTGCTGGCGGGGGCGTTCGCGGCCGTCGTCGGCGGCGGCATGGCCAGCGGCGGTGTCGCGACGCTCGTCAGCGCGCTCGACAACGGGGCCCATCACGAGCAGGCGATGGCGTACCTCGTGGAACTCGGGCCGCGCGCCGTGCCGGGGCTCGACCAGGCCCTGGCCTCGCCCGATCCGGCGACCCGCGAGCGTGCCACGCTCGTCCTCGGCTTCATCGGGGGCGACGAGGCGATGGTGCTGCTGGAGCGGGCCCGCGGCGACAGCGATCTCAGAGTCGTGCGTGCGGCGGAACGCGCCATCGCTCGCCTCCGCAAGACGCCGTAGGAATCACGCGATCTTCGCCGTCACGGCCCGCTGGGACAGCGGGCCCTGCCTCACCGTGCCCACACCGCTCCGCGCGTCGTTCTTCGCCCGCCCGACCCTCGACGTGGCTCGCGATCTGATCGGCATGGTGCTGGTCCACGACGCACGCGAAGGCACGGCCGCCGGTGTCATCGTCGAGGTGGAGGCCTACATCGGCGAGGACGATCCCGCCTGTCATGCCGCCGCGGGACCGACGCGGCGCAACCAGCCGCTCTACGGCCCGCCGGGGCTGGCCTACGTGTACTTCAACTACGGGATGCACTGGCTGGTGAATGCCGTCACGGAGCCGTCGGGCGTGCCGGCGGCCGTCCTGATCCGCGCGCTCGATCCGCTCGAGGGGCTCGACCTCATGCGGCAGCGACGCGCCCCACGGCACCGCGACAGCGGAGCGGCAGGGCCTCATGCCGCACCGGGTCCAGTGGGGCAGTGGTCGGGTCGCGACGCAGACGTGTGCCGCGGCCCCGGTAACCTGACGCGTGCGCTGGGGATTACGGGTGACCTGAACGGGGCGGCGCTGGGCGCGGGGCCGCTGCGCATCGAGCGCGCGCCCCGGAATCGCCGGACCCTGCCCATTGCATGGAGTTCGCGCGTCGGCATCCGGGTCGGGCAGGAGCGCACGTGGCGCGCCTACGTGCCCGGCCACCCGGCGGTGTCGGGCCGCCCTCGCTGAGGCGGTACCAGGCCTCGAGCCTCACGCATCAACCATCACTGCCGCCCTCGCAGGGGCGCCTCGCTGATGGGCACCTTGATGTCGAACTCCTGGCGGCCACGCCGCACCCGGAGCGTGGCGACCGAGCCGACGGGCGCGCTGAGCATCGTCCGCTCGAACTCCTCGGGGCCCTTGATGGCGGTGCCGTTGAACCCGATGATCACGTCGCCGGCCCTCAGGCCGGCCGCCCACGCGTCGCCGGAGTTGCGGATCCGGTAGACGACAATGCCGTCGAGCGAGACGACGTCGAGATCCTGCGCCAGGCCCGGGTTGAGCGGGGCGATCCTGACGATGCCGGCGATGGTGCCGCGCCGCACCTTGCCGAAGCGTTCCAGCTGCGCGGCCACGTCGCGCGCGAGGTTGCTCGGCACCGCGAAGCCGATGCCCTGGTAGCCGCCGCTCTCGCTGTAGATCCACGTGTTGATGCCGATCAGCTCGCCGCGCCTGTTGACCAGCGCACCGCCCGAGTTGCCGGGATTGATGGCGGCGTCGGTCTGGATGTAGTCGGCCACCACGGAAATCTGCGGGTTGGTGCGGCCGAGCGCGGAGACGATGCCGAGGGTGACCGTCTCGCCGAGCTGATAGGGGTTGCCGACCGCCATGACCCACTCGGCCACGCGCAGCCGGGAGCTGTCGCCCCAGGTGATCGGCTGGACGCTCGGGTCGCTGACCCGCAGCAGCGCGAGGTCGGCGTACGGGTCGAGGCCGACGAGTTCGGCCGGACGCTCCCGGCGGTTCCACAGCACCACGCTCAGCTGCGTGGCATCGGCGATCACGTGAGCATTGGTCAGCACGTACCCGACGTCGCCGGATTTCCGGATGATGACGCCGGAACCCGCGCTCTGTGTCGGCTGCTCGTCGATGAAGCCGAAGGGCAGGCGCAGTTGCCGCGATCCGACGGCGGAAATGTTCACCACACTCGGGATGACGCGCTCGGCGACGTCGGCCAATTCTGGCAGGCCGCCGCTCGTGGCGGGGGCGGGCCTGGACGGTGCCACAGGGGTGGCGCCCGGCGGTGTCTGCACGGCGTCGGACGACTGGGCCGGGCCGAAGCGGCCCGTGACCACCATGCCGGCAAAGAAACTGGCCGCCACGAGGGCGACCGGCAGGAGGACGCGTCGCATGGGGATCAGCCGACGTCGACGCGTCGGCCCCGCGCGTCCTGGGCCTTGGGCAGGGTCACGGTGAGGATGCCGTCCTTGAAGTCGGCCTGAACGGCCTCCACATCCAGCTGGCCCGGGAACGTGAAGCGCCGCACGAACTGGCCGTGCCCGCGCTCGAGTCGGACGTAGCCGGCCGGCTCGCAGCCTGGGCTCGGCCGATGGCCACGGATCGTGAGCGTATCGGCCGTCGCGGCGACGTCGACGTCCGCCCGCCGCACGCCGGGCAACTCGGCCACGACGACGAAGCTGTCCTCGGTCTCGCTCACGTCGGCGGGCGGTGTCCAGCCCGAGTCGCCACGCCTGTCGGCCTGGCTGGCCCGGGTCCGGTATTCCCGCAGGGATTCCCAGCGCATGCCATCATCCTAGCAAACAGCCGCGTGCTACCATCAGCGGTTCGTGTATCCGACCGGATCACGCCGGTCCACCAGGAGTGCCATGAGTTCCGTTGCCGCCACCCGTCTTCGCAAGGGCAATCTGATCAAGCACAACAACGAGCTGTGCCGGATCGTCGAGACGCAGCACGTCACGCCGGGCAACCTCCGGGGGTTCGTCCGCGCCAAGATGCGCAAGGTGAGGGACGCCACGATGTTCGAGCACCGGTTCCGCTCGGAAGACATGGTCGAGCGCGCCCATCTCGACGAGCGCGAGATGCAGTACCTGTACAAGGACGGCGACACGTTCTACTTCATGGACACGTCGTCGTACGAGCAGATCGGCATGTCCGAGGAGGCTCTCGGCGACTCGATGAACTACCTCTTGCCGGAATCGATGATCAAGGTCGAGTTCTACGAGGGCAACCCGGTGGGCATCGAACTGCCCCAGACGGTGGACCTGAAGGTCACCGACACGGTGCCGGGCATCAAGGGCGCGACGGCCAACGCGCAGACCAAGCCCGCCACGCTCGAGACCGGGCACGTCGTCACCGTGCCGGCGTTCGTCGAGGTCGGTACCGTCGTCCGCGTCAACACGGAGTCCGGCGAGTATCTCTCCAGAGTGTAGCCGTCGGACGTGTCCGTCGGCCCGCGTCGGCCGCTCGGTCATCCGGCCTTCGTCATCCGGCCTTCGGCCTTCGTAGGGCCGTCGATGCGTTCGGCATCGCAGTAATTACCTGAATGGACCAGAGCTCACAGCGTCCCACCCCGTCCATCCGGCTGGATCGAAGTCATCGTCGGCAGCATGTTCAGCGGCAAGAGCGAGGAGCTCATCCGCCGGCTGCGGCGCGCCCAGATCGCCAAGCGTCGGGTACAGGTCTTCAAGCCCGCGATCGACGATCGCTACGCCGAGACGCACATCACCTCGCACAGCGAGATGCGGATGCCCTCGGTGGCCGTGGCCACGGCCGCCGACATCCTCGCCGGAGTCGGTGACGACACCGAGGTGGTCGGGCATCGACGAGGGACAGTTCTTCGACGTGGAACTGCCGGCCGTGTGCAGCACGCTCGCCGATCGCGGCAAGCGCGTGATCGTCGCGGGCCTCGACCAGGACTACCTCGGGCGTCCCTTCGAGCCGATGCCGCAACTGCTCGCCATCGCGGAATACATCACCAAGACGCTCGCGATCTGCATGGTGTGCGGCGAACCGGCCAACCACACGCAGCGGCTGGTGAAGAGCCACGACCGCGTCGCTCGTCGGCGCGACCGGCGCGTACGAGGCGCGCTGCCGCCGCTGCTTCGACCCCACGCTGGCCGGCTGACGCCGGCCTGACCGCCATGCGCGTGCCGGATCCGCTTCCGGCGCGGCCTGCGGCATTCCCTAGGCATCATCCCGCTCGTCGTGCTCGCCGAGGTCCAGGGACTTGCCCCAGAAATCGATGTCGTGCCTGGCAATCTTGTCGCGGAGCAACCGGCGCGTCTCGCCGTAGAACTGCGAGGGCACGACGAGGCTGCGCGCCACCTGCTTCATGCGCGGGATGAACAGCAGCGTGAGCGGCTCGCCCTCGCGCCAGCTCAGTCCGCCAATCTTGTGATACGGCAGAAACCCGTTGTCGACCCAGACGCCGTCCTCGTAGAAGCCGCGGCCGATGCGGACGCTCAGGGGCACGAGGTAGCCGTAGTAGGCCAGCATCATCGCCTCACCGAACACCGCCGTCGGCGGCAGGCGCAGGTACAGCAGCTTGACCATCAGGACGATGCCGAGGATGGCGGCGATGGCGAGGAACAGGCCGTAGTGGCGCGGCGTGGGGCTCGGCCACGTGAGCAGCGCGCGCGGACGCATCCGGAAGAACCGCGTCACGTCGACGATGATCCGGACGTTGGCGACCAGGAAGCCCGCTCCCAGCAGGAGCAGTACGTGGGAGAGGAACGACGGGGGCACTCCCTGCGTTCTATCGGAATCGGCAGGGCGGGATCAAGGGATGGCTGACGCTTGCTGCGTGATGCCTGGCACCTCGGTGGTGCCTACCAGCCCAGGAGTCGGCCCAGCAGGCCCATGCCGTGCGCCATGGGGTCGCCGAGCCAGTCGGGCGGTGTGAGCCAGACGAACGCGAGGATCGCGATGACCATCAGGTCGTACTGCCAGGCTGGCCCGCTCGTACGTCCAGTAGAAGAGGTGCCAGAAGCCCGGAAGAGGCAGCGGCAGGCGTTCCTCGATCGGGATCAGGCGGCGCGCCTCCGTCGCCCGCGGCCCGTCGAGCTCACGCCACGTGTAGTAGATGCGGCCGGCGACCGTGAGCACCGACAGCACCAGGATCACCCAGAGCACCGCGGCCATGCGGTTGGTGAACGCGCCGATCATGAACAGCACGATGCGCTCGGGCCGCTCCATGAAGCCGACCTTGCACTTCTCGATGAGCGATTCGGCACGCGCCCGCGTGTAGCTGGTCAGGACCGTGAACGTCATCGCCAGCGCCGTGATCATCACGTAGTCGGTGCGGCCGCAGGCTGCGCGTAGAGGTAGATCAGGCCCGAGGAACAGGGCGAGGTCCGAGAACCGGTCCATCACCGAGTCCCAGAACCCGCCGAACGCGTCTCGCAGTGCCAGTCTCGTGGGCCACCTTGCCGTCGATGAAGTCGAAGATGTTGGCCGACGACCATGATGACGCCGGCCGTCACGAAGCGGCCCAGTGGCCAGCGCCCACGCGGCGGCGACGTTGATGCAGCACGCCGATGAACGTCAGGACGTTGGGGTGGATGCGCAGGCGTGACGCAGGCGTCGATGATCAGCGCGCAGCGGGAACATGCAGACCGCGCCGATCGCGCCGGTGAAGGTCATGGTCAGACCGCCGTACTGGAGGGTCCGGGTCGCCTCCTGCGAAGCATCGTCCGACCAGGCGGACGGGTCGCCGTCCCGGACCGCCCGGGGGCTGCTGATGACCGCGCGGACGCACCGCCGGTCCTGCCGTAGTCCATGGCCATCCGCAGACCTCAAGGACCAGATCGCGCGGCTGCCCGAGCAGCCCGGCGTCTATCTGTACGTCAACCGGGCGGGCGACACGATCTACGTGGGCAAGGCGCGCGCGCTGCGCGACCGCGTGCGCAGCTACCTGGGCGCGCGCGGCGACCAGCCCGAAGACCGATGCGCTGCTCGACGAGGTCGCCGGGCTCGACGTCATCGTCACCGACTCGGTGGTCGAGGCGCTGGCGCTCGAGAACCACCTGATCAAGCAGCGGGCGCCCAGGTACAACATCCTGCTGCGCGACGACAAGAACTACCCGTACCTGCAGCTGACGCACGACGGAGGCGCTTCCCGCGCGTCCTGGTGGTGCGGCGCGTGGAGCGCGACGGCGACGTCTACGCCGGCCCGTTCCTGCCGGCGTGCGCTCGGCCGGCGCAGACGATGAGCCTGACGCACCGGCTGTTCGGCATCCGCTCCTGCAACGAGGTGATCACCGGCCAGCGCGGCCGACCCTGCCTCGAGTACGACATCAAGCGGTGCCTCGCGCCCTGCGTCGACGACATCTGCTACGCGCAGACCGGTACCAGCAGGCCGTGCGATGACGCGCGGCTGCTGCTCGAGGGGCGCACCGACGAGCTGATCGCGGGCCTGCGCGCCGCGGCATGCGGGACGCCGCGGCGGCCAGGAGCGCTTCGAGCAGGCGGCGCAGCTGCGCGACGCCGATTCGCACCCTCGAGACGCTGCGCGACCGGCAGCAGAAGATGGCGACGCCGCGCCTCGGCGACCGCGACGCGTGGGGCGTCAAGACTCGGGCCGGCGCGGCGCCGTGGTCCAGGTCTTCCAGGTGCGCGGCGGGCACGGGTCGTCGAGCGGGTCGAGCTGGTGACCGAGCCGGACGCGGGCGCCGCGACGCGACGGGTCGAGGACGTGCTCGAGGCGGCGCTGCAGCAGTTCTACGAGGAGCACGGACGCCGCCGCCCGAGGTCCACGTGCCGGCTGGCGACTGCCCGACGCGGACGTGCTCGAGGCCTGGCTGTCGGCGCGGGCCGGGCGCCGGGTCGCGTCTGATCGTGCCCGCAGCGCGGGGACAAGCGGGCGCTGCTCGACCTGGCCGCGCGCAACGCCGCGCTCGCCTACGACGCGCGCTTCAACGCCGAGCGGCGCCGCCAACTACGACGCGCTCGAGACGCTGCGGGCGCGCCCTGGCCCTGCCGTCGCTGCCGCGCCGCATCGAGTGCTTCGACATCTCGACGCTCCAGGGCAGCGAGACCGTCGCCTCGATGGTCGTCTGCGAGGACGGCCGGATGAAGCGGTCGGAGTATCGGAAGTTCCGAATCAGGAGCGAAACCGGGCACGGGTCACGGGCACGGGCGACCGGCAGGCTGACGCCCCCGTGCGTCCGGTACCCGGAACCCGGAGCGGACCCGCGAGCCGGCCGAGGCGGAGCCGAGGCGCGCTTCCTGGACGACTTCGCGGCGATGCACCAGGTGGTGACGCGCCGCTACCGCAAGGTCGCCGAGGAGGGTGGGCCCTTTCCCGGACCTGATTGTCATCGACGGCGGCAAGGGGCAGCTCGCGGCGGCCTACGAGGCGCTGGAGGCGCTCGGGCTCGATCGCCTCGTGGCCGTGGGCCTCGCCAAGCAGGAGGAGCTGGTCTGTCACGCGCGACCGGGACGACCCGATTGCGTTCGGCCAGGGCGACGCCAGCCCTGCGGCTGCTTCAGCGGATCCGCGACGAGGCCCACCGGTTCGCCGTGACCTTCCACCGATCGGCTCGCGGCCGCGCGGGACCTGCGGTCGGAACTGGACGACGTCGCCGGCATCGGCCGCGCCGCCGGAAGGCCGCTGCTGACCACGTTCGGCAGCGTCGCCGGCGTGCGGCGCGCCACCCGCGAGGAACTGGCGGCCGTCGTCGGGCCCAGAGCCGCGGACGCGGTGCTGAGGCACTTCGCGCGACCGCGTGAGGGCGCGCAGGTGCCGAGCGCGCCTCTGTTACCCTATATACCTTTCGCCTGCCGTGCGAAATTGGACCCATACGTTCTCGCGTTCATCGGCCTCCTGCTGGCCCTCACCGTGCACGAAGCCTCGCACGCGTGGGCCGCGACGCGCCTCGGCGATCCCACAGCCCGGCTGCCGGGCCGGCTCTCGCTCAATCCGCTCGTGCACATCGACCCCGTGGGCACGGTCATGCTGCCGCTGCTGGCGTTTGCCCTGGGCGCGCCGCATCATCGGGTGGGCCAAGCCCGTGCCGGTGGACGGTCGCTACCTGAAGAACTTCCGCCGCGACTTCATGTGGATTGCGCGGCCGGGCCGGCCAGCAACCTGCTGCTGGCTCTGTGCGCCAGCCTGCTGCTCCGGACCCTGCCCCTGATGCCGGCCTCGGTCGGCGCCATCGCCATCGCCGAGCCGCTGGTGCAGTTCGCCTACGGCTTCTTCCAGATCAACATCCTGCTCGCCGTCTTCAACCTGATTCCCGTGCCGCCGCTGGACGGCGGCAACGTCGTGGCCGCCCTGCTGCCGCCGGGGCTCGCGCGCCAGTGGGACGGCATCCGCCAGTACGGCATCTTCATCCTGTACGGCCTGATGTTCACGGGCGTCCTCTGGAGCGTGATCGATCCTCCCGTCGCGCTTCCTCTCCGGATTGCTGTTGTGACCAAGCGGGTGGTGTCGGGCATGCGCCCGACAGGAAAGCTGCATCTGGGGCACCTGGTGGGCGCCCTCCGGAACTGGACCGAGCTGCAGGCGCAGTACGACTGCTTCTACTTCGCCGCCGACTGGCACGCGCTGACGACCGACTACGCCGACACGAGCCGGCTGCAGTCCTACGTGATCGACAACGTCATGGACTGGATCGCGGCCGGCGTGGACCCGGAGCGATCGACGATCTTCGTCCAGTCGCTCGTCCCGGAGCACGCCGAACTGCACCTGCTCCTGTCGATGATGATCCCGATCCCGTGGCTGGAGCGGGTGCCGACCTACAAGGAGCAGCAGGAGCAGTTGAGCGAGAAGGACCTGACGACGTACGGGTTCCTCGGGTATCCGCTGCTGCAGACGGCCGACGTCATCATCTACGACGCCAATTTCGTGCCCGTGGGCGAGGACCAGGTGCCGCACCTCGAGCTCTCGCGGGAGGTCGTGCGCCGTGTCCACCACATGCACGGCGAGATCTTCGTCGAACCGCTGGCCTTGCTCACCAACTTCCCGCGTCTGCCCGGCCTCGACAACCGGAAGATGAGCAAGAGCTACGAGAACACGATCGACCTGTCGGACACCGCCGTCGAGGTCGAGCAGAAGGTCCGTCAGATGTACACGGACCCCAAGCGCGTTCGCGCCGACATCCCCGGTACGGTCGAGGGCAACCCGGTCTTCATCTACCACGACGCCTTCAACCCGGACCGTGACGAAGTCGAGGACCTCGCGGACGCGCTACCGTGAAGGACGCGTCGGCGACGTCGAGGTCAAGAAGAAGCTGGCCCGGGCGCTCAACGCCGCGATGGAGCCGCTGCGCGAGCGCCGTGCCGCCCTCGAGGCGCACCCCGAACGCGTGCGCGAGATCATCCACGAAGGGTCGCGCAAGGCGCGCGCCGTGGCCGTGGAGACGATGGCGCGGGTGCGCGAGGCCCTGCACCTGGCGTACTGATGGCGATCTCCAGGACACGACAGGGCGACGGCCCCGCCCCGAGCGACGTGCAGGCTGCAGACCAGGCGGCCACGGGGGCGGAAGCCCTGAGCGACATTCGGGCCGCAGGCCCGAATGGAGTCGAGGGGTTCGAGTCGTCCCTGGATCGCTTCCCGGTGAAGCTCGAGGTGTTCGAGGGGCCGCTCGACCTGCTGCTCCATCTGATCAAGAAGCACGAACTCGACATCTACGACATCCCGATCGCTGTCGTCACGAGGCAGTACCTCGACTACATCGGCCTGATGGAGGAGCTGCAGCTCGACGTCGCGGGCGACTTCCTCGTGATGGCGGCGACATTGATCCACATCAAGTCGCGCAGCCTGCTGCCGCGTCCCGCACCCGAGCAGGAGGACCCGGAAGAGGATCCCCGCGAGGCGCTGGTGCGGCGCCTCGTCGAGCACCAGAAGTTCAAGGCCGCCGCCGAGCTGCTGCACGACCGGGAGACCGTGCGGAGCGCGCAGTGGTCGCGTCCGGACGAGCGTATCGCGGGGCTGGCCGGCGAGGGGCTCGACAAGGAACCCGAGCTCGAGGTCGATCTGTTCAGCCTGATGACGGCGTTCAAGGCCGTCGTCGAGCGCGCGAAGCAGCGGCCGGTGACGTATCTCCCGATGGAGCAGTTGCCGCTGGAGGTGCGCATCGAGCAGTTGATGGCGCGCCTGTCCGGCGTGGAGGCCCTCGGCTTCGAGGAACTGTTCGACGACGTGGCGGCGCGGGGCGACCTGATCGTCACGTTCCTGGCCATCCTGGAGATGATCCGGCTCAAGATGGTCCGCGTCTTCCAAAGCGGCGCCGGTGGCCCCATCCGCGTGTACAAGCGGGACCGTCCCGCCGACGCGCCTCGCCCCATCGAGCACCACGAACCTGCCGCGCGGCCGCAAGGCACGCCCGGACCGCAGTCATGAGCGACGAGCAGACCCCTGACGTGACCGTCTCGGACGAGACGGTCGAGCGCCTGTCCGCCGAGCCCGACGCCGAACGGGACGCCGAGGCCGAGCGCGGCACCGAGGCCGAACGCGACGCCGAGACGCGTGAGGCCCGGGCCTCGTTTGCCCGCAGCCAGCGAGGCCGGCGCCGGGGCGCGCCGGTGCCGCTCGACGATCCGCCGGCACCAGCCGACGCGCCAGATGCCGGCGCGTCAGACGGCGGGGCGGCTGAACCACTCCCCGCGGCTGAGCCGTCCCCGGTGGCGGTTGACGAGACCGCTGTCGCGTCTACCGGCCTGTCCGTGTCGGAGTTCGAGGCGATGACGGGCGAGTTGAGGGATGCCGAACTGTTCGACCCGGCGGAGGTGGCCAACGCCCCGCGCGCCCCGCATCCGCTCAAGCCCGTCGTCGAGGCGCTGATCTTCGCGTCCCCCGAGCCGCTCACGCTCAAGGCGATGGCGCGCCTGCTCGACGACCAGCCACGCGAGGACATCGAGGCCGCGCTCGCGGAGGTCCGTGAGAGCTACCTGAAGTCGGACGGCCTGCAGATGGTCGAGGTTGCTGGTGGTTACCAGATCGTCACGCGCCCGGAACTCTACGAGTGGGTGCGCCGCCTCTTCAAGGAGCGGACGACGTCGAAGCTGTCGGTGCAGGCGCTCGAGACCCTGGCGGTGATTGCCTACAAGCAGCCTGTCACGGCGGGGGAAATCGCCGAGATCCGCGGCGTGAGCGCGACGACGGGCGTACTCAACACGCTGCTCGATCGGAAGCTGGTCAAGATCGTCGGGCGCAAGCAGGTCGTCGGCCGGCCGTTCATGTACGGCACGACGCGCGAGTTCCTCGACAAGTTCGGGCTGAAGGACCTCTCGGACCTGCCCAAGGTCGAGGACATGTCCGAGGCCCTGGGCTTCGACCTGCCCTCGCCCGTGAGCGCGGACGATGGCGTGTCGCTGCCGTTCGAGGCGCCGCTCGAGCTGTCGCTGTTCGACGAGACCACGGCACCGGGCCCGGCCGATGCCGAGGCGGCAGGCGACGATGACCAAGTCGTCGAGGCTGGCCCGGAGTCGTCAGGCGAGGAGCACTGAGGCGGGAGCCTCGAGATCATGGCCCAGGAACGCCTGCAGAAAATCCTCTCGGCGGCCGGCGTGGCGTCGCGGCGCGTGGCCGAGGCGCTGATCGCCGAAGGGCGTATCCGCGTCAACGGCGAGATCGTCAAGGAACTCGGCGCGAAGGCCGACGCCGCGACCGATCACATCGAGGTCGACGGCCGTCGCCTGCACACGACCGTCCCGCGACGGTACATCCTGCTCTACAAGCCGGTCCACTACGTGACCACGCGATCGGACCCGCAGCGCCGGCCGACGGTTCTCACGCTGCTCGGACCGGCAGGGCAGGGTCTGTATCCGGTTGGACGCCTCGACTTCGACTCCGAGGGGCTGATCCTGCTCACCAATGACGGTGAGCTCGCCGATCGCCTCACCCATCCACGCCACGAGGTGCCGCGGACGTACGAGGTGCGCGTGTTCGGCGTGCCGTCGGTCGAGACGTTGCGCCGACTCGAAGGCGGGGTTCCGCTCGACGGCCGTCGCACCGCGCCGGCCACCGTGCATGTCGTCGAGAGCTTCCGCAAGAAGTCGGGCGAGCAGTCGCTGCTGCAGATCGTGATTCACGAGGGCCGGAACCGTCAGGTGCGTCGCATGTGCCAGGCGGTGGGCCTGCCCGTGATCACGCTCGCCAGGACGGGTATCGGTTCGCTCACCGATCGCCGGATGAAGCCAGGCATGTTCCGCGAGCTGCTACCCGCCGAGGTGCAGCGCCTGCGCGCCGACGCCGGCCTCGCCGCCGGCCCTGCGCCTGCGAAGACCCGCGTCAGCACGACGCCGAAGGCCGGTGTCCGCTTCGGCCACGCGTCCACGCCCAAGGGCATCACGCGAACCGTGGGTGGCAAGCCGCGCGCGAAGAAGGCGACCAGGAAGGCCGCGCCGAAGATCACGCTCAGGGAGGCCGCGCGCACCGGGCGGCCTGCGCGCGCGACGCGGCAGAAGTAGGTGGTGACTCAGTGCGACGGGCGCTCCTCGTCGCGCTCCAGCCGCGTCGCCCCGGCGGGAACCTCCGGCGATGGCGCGCGCTTGACCAGGAAGTAGCTGACCGCGAGCACCAGGATCAGGCTGGCGAACCCGAAGAGCGTCATCGGGTTGATGTGGTGCAGGTCGATCTCCAGCACGTGCCGCCCCATCGCGATCAGCCCCACCAGCAGGATCACTTCGACCCGAACGCTGTGCGCGCGGAAGTACACCTTGACGGTGTCGAGCAACTCGAGGCCGAGCAGCACCAGCAGGATCCCGGAGAACCCGCGCAGGGCGGCCTGCTGCACCTCGGTGACGTTCCCGAGGCCTGACAGCGTGGACGCGGCATTGTGGACGAAGAGGTAGACCACGGCGCCGAGGATGGCCGAGATGACGACCACCAGCAGCAGCGCCAGCGCCGCAACGACGAGCTTCTCGAACGTCTCGATCCACCCGGTCCAACGCGGCTGCGTTTCGC
Source organism: uncultured Acidobacteriota bacterium (assembly GCA_963715265.1). GTDB lineage: Bacteria > Acidobacteriota > Vicinamibacteria > Vicinamibacterales > Vicinamibacteraceae > Luteitalea. Next base: position 161,669 of record CAVQRQ010000018.1, on the reverse strand, counting down.
CTGCTCTCTCTGACGACATGCGCTGTGTCCTCGCACCCACGACGTTGCGGGGCTTCCCCTCGTTGATCTGAACCCGGCTCGGGGTGCACGCACCCCGACCCCCGCGAGTGTAGCGCGGCTCCCTGGTGTCAGGCAGTGAGTGCGTCGAGTGGCGAGCGGTCTCCAGCCGAGACCAAGCTCGACTGGTCGGTCCCTCGAGATGGCGAGAGGACCCTCACTGACCGACGGATGTGTACTAGCATCCCGTCTGGTGTCGTGGTGTCAGCCGCCTCCCATGCTTCAGGGCACCATCGGCGTTCACAGCCACGACGCATTCGCTCTGTAGGGTAGGCGTTGCGGTTCAACGATTCGGCAGTCCCCGGTTTCATTTTCCAGCGGAGCAGACAATGGCCCTCAAAGAGTACAAGCCCGGAACGGCGTTCAGCGGCGTCATCGGGCGCACGTTCGATGTGTCCAGCCCGGCGTGGCCCGAACCCAAGCGCGCGACGCCTGGCGCACCCAACGTGATCTTCATCGTGCAGGACGACACCGGCTTCGGTCAGATGGGCTGCTACGGCAGTCCGATCGAGACGCCGAACATCGACGAACTCGCCCGGAATGGTCTGCTCTTCAACAACATGCACACCACGGCGCTCTGCTCGCCGACCCGGTCCTGCATCCTTACCGGCCGGAACCACCATTCCAACGCGATGTCCTGCATCACCGAGGGATCGACAGGCTATCCGGGTGGTAACGGCAACATTCCGTTCGAGAACGGGATGCTGTCGGAGATGCTGCTCGATCGCGGCTACAACACCTTCGCCCTCGGCAAGTGGCACCTGACCCCGGCGGATCAGATTTCTGCTGCCGGGCCCTACGACCGCTGGCCGCTCGGACGGGGCTTCGAGCGCTATTACGGGTTCCTGGGCGGGGATACGCACCAGTACTACCCGGAGCTCGTGTACGACAACCACAGCGTCGAGCCCGAGAAGACACCCGAGGAGGGGTATCACCTCACCGAGGACCTGGTCGACAAGGCGATCAGCTTCGTCGCCGACTCCAAGCAGGTGGCGCCGGACAAGCCCTTCTTCATGTACTTCTGCCCTGGCGCCGGGCATGCGCCGCATCACGTGCCGAAGGAATGGGCCGACCGGTACGCGGGCAAGTTCGACGGCGGCTGGGACGCGTACCGTGAGCAGGTGTTCGCGCGCCAGAAGGAACTGGGGATCGTCCCGCAGGACGCGGAGCTCTCGCGCCACGACCCGGACGTGCAGGACTGGAACGCGCTGTCGGACGGCGAGAAGAAGCTGTACGCGCGGATGATGGAGGTATTTGCGGGGTTCCTGACCCACACCGACCATCACTACGGGCGCCTGTTCACGTTCCTGAAGTCGATCGGCCAGTGGGAGAACACGATTGTGATGTTCATCTCCGACAACGGTGCCAGCTCCGAAGGTGGCCCGACAGGCTCGGTCAACGAGAACAAGTTCTTCAACAACGTGCCCGACTCGCTGGAGCAGAACCTGGCGATGATCGACGAGCTCGGTGGGCCGTCGACCTTCAATCACTACGCCTGGGGCTGGACGTTTGCCGGGAACACGCCCTTCCGCCGCTGGAAGCGGGAGACCTACCGCGGCGGGATCAGCGACCCGTTCATCGTCCACTGGCCGAAGGGGATCACGGCCAGGGGCGAGGTGCGTGCGCAGTATGCCCACGCCATCGACATGGTGCCGTCGGTGCTCGAGATGCTGGGCGTCGATGCGCCCACGGTCATCAAGGGCGTCACGCAGTCGCCGATCGAGGGGCACAGTTTCGCCCACGCCCTCGATGACGCGACGGCGCCGTCACGGCACATCACCCAGTACTTCGAGATGATGGGGCACCGCTCCATCTACCACGACGGCTGGCGCGCCGTCTGTCCGTGGCCGGGGACGTCCTTCACCGAAGCCGGCGCCTTCTTCGGCGCGCCGATCGACAAGGACAAGCTGACCGAACTCGACGCCAGGGGCTGGGAGCTCTATCACATCGACACGGACTTCGCCGAGAACCACAATCTCGCGGCGGACAACCGCGCGAAGCTGATCGAGATGATCGCGACCTGGTACGTCGAGGCCGGCAAGTACAACGTCCTGCCGGTCGACAGCCGTGGCGTCACGCGGTTCGCCGACCCGCGCCCGCAGATCGCCGTCGACAAGAGCAGCTACACGTATTTCCCAGGCACGCAGACCGTCCCCATCAACGCCTGTCCGCAGGTGCTGAACCGGCCGCACAGCATCACGGCCGACGCGGAGATCCCCGAAGGCGGCGCCCAGGGCGTGCTGTTCTCGGCCGGCGACGTGCAGGGCGGGTTCGCACTCTACGTGCAGGACGGGACGCTCCAGTTCGTCTACAACTACGTGGGGACCGAGTTCTTCCACGTCTCGTCGAGCATCCCCGTGCCGACGGGCCGCCACACGCTCGCCTACGAGTTCGAGGTCACCGGGGCGCCCGACGTGAAGAAGGGCAAGGGCGCTCCGGGACGCGGGCAGTTGTACATCGACGGGGCGCTTGTGGGCCAGGTGGACATACCGCTCACCATGCCGTTGTCACTCGGCCTCGGAGGCGGATTCGTCTGCGGCGCCGATAGCGGATCGCCGGTGTGGGACAAGTACCAGCCGCCATTCAAGTTCAGTGGAACGCTCTACGGGGTGACCGTCGATGTGAGTGGCGAGCTGATCAAGGACGACGAGGAGACACTGAAGAGACTCCTGGCGCGTCAGTAACCGCAACCTGACCCAACCGGCGCGCGGCACCGCGCGCCGGTTGCCTTCTTGTCGTGCGTCCCGGCCAGAGACGCCCGTCTCTCACCAAGGCAGTTCGGCCCACGCCCGCACCATCGTGATCAACTCGCCCGGCGTGGGCGCACGTGCCACTTCGGCGTGGCTCATGAGGGAGGTCACGAACACCCGCACTGGCGTGCCCTGCGCCCGGAGATATTCGCCCAGCGCGGCGGCCTCGCTGTCGGGGATCACGTCGTCGCCCTGGGCGTGCATCACGAAGACCGGCGCGCGAGGCGCCGGCGACCTGGCCGGCGACAGCGCGGCCTCCTGGCCCCAGCGGTCGAGCGAGGGGAGCAACTGCGCACCCAGACCCGCGACGTCGCGCGTGTTCACGAGGTGCATGAAGGCCCGCGCCTCCGGGGGCAGCGCCGACTCCATCGCGCGGGCTTCGTCGAACTCACGCGCGGCTCGCGGCTTGTCGAACATGTCCACGTGCGACGCGTGCAGGAACCGGTGGACGGCTGCCCGCAGCGGCGCCACCTGGTCGGCCGGCACGACGTCCTCCGCCATGTTGGTCAGCAGGATCACGCTGCCGTAGTCGTGCGGCGGATGCCGGTGCCCGTCGGGCTGCACGCCGGTGCAGATGTAGCGCATCACGCCCGGCAACCGTGCGTGCCCGCCGACCGAGAAGACGAACGCGACGCGATCGCGCAGCGGCGGGCGCCCCGCCGCGATGATGGACAGCCCACCGGCGAACGAGATGCCCAGCAGGCCGATGCGGCCATCCGCCTCCTGCGGGACCTCGGGGGCGGTGAGCATCGCGAGGGCCGCGTCCTCGATGTCGTCCGTGAGTCGCGGGGTGACGAGGTACTCCTGCAGATCTGGCAGGGCTGGCGTGATGACCGGCGTGCCCGATTGCGCGAGTGTCTCGGCAAACGCGATGAGCCGTGGCTCCTCGATGCCGAGCGCGTGGACGCCGCCGCTGAGCAGCACCGGACGCGTGCGCACGTGCGCCGGACGGAACAGGCGCGCCTCGCGCGGTCCGTGCCGGCCCGAGAACGACAGCATCACGCGGTCCACTGTCGTCGTCTGCCATGCGCCCACGTGAGCGGCGACCGGCCCGGGCACCTTGCCCATTCGCACGAGCAGCGACATCGCGCGCCCGTAGCGGCTCTGCGACAGCGCCAGCCACGCCACCAGCAGCACGGTCCCGACGATGAGGAGCGCGATCAGCGCAATGCGCACGCCGTCATTGTAGGCGTCGGACGTTGTCCGACGCTCCGTGGTGTGGCGACCGCCGGGCGACGTCCGGCGGCGACAGCCCTCGGCGGAGCCCTCGAGCGTCGGGCGCAGGGATCGGCTGCGAGAACAGCGGCCGGACGGGACAGCCGGCCCTACCGTCCGACTCCCAACTCCCGACTCCCGACTCCCGTGCCCCGTGCCCCGGTTCCCGTGCCCCGTTACCCGTGCCCCGTTACCCGTGCCCCGTGCCCCGTGCCCCGTGCCCCGTTACCCCGGTTCCCGTTACCCGTGCCCCGGTTCCCGTGTCTTGTATCCTGTCCGGCGGTGTTGATCGCGATCGATGGACCGTCGGGAGCAGGCAAGGGCACGGTGGCGAGGGCCATCGCGGAGGCGCTGGGGTGTCGGCACGTGGACACGGGCGCCATGTATCGCGCTGTTGCGTGGCGGGCCCTCGACAGGGGCATCGACCTCGACGACGAGTCGGCGGTGGCGGTCGTGGCGCGGGAGACCGCGTTGCTGGCGGAGCAGGGGCGGGTCGTCGTGGACGGCATCGACGTGACGCGCGAGATTCGGACGCCGGCCATGGACGCCGCCGCGGCCCGGGTCGCGCGCCTGCCTGGCGTCCGCGAGGTGCTCGTCGCGCGCCAGCGCGCGTATGGCGCCAACGGCGACGTGGTCATGGAAGGCCGCGACATCGGCACCGTCGTGTTCCCCCAGGCTCACGTGAAGGTCTATCTGGACGCCTCGGCCGACGAACGGGCGCGCCGCCGTGCCGGCGATACGGCGCACGCGGCGCAGGGGAGCGACGTCTCGACCATCGCGACGGCCCTCACCCAGCGCGACCACAGCGACAGGAACCGGACCGTATCGCCGCTCACCCAGGCGCCAGACGCCACCTACATCGACACGACCGGCATGCCCGTCGGAGACGTCGTGGCCCGGGTCCTGACGCTGGTCAGCGCGGCCCGGACCCTGTCGCCCCGGAGCCTGTAGGCGTCGGGCTCCTGTCAATCCCGTCTGCGCCGGACTCCAATCCCTCTCGTCGGCGCCGGACTCGTCCGGCGCCCTGCCCTCCAATCCCTCTCGTAGGCGCCGGACTCGTCCGGCGCCCTGCCCGCGGGACAAGTCCCGCGGCTACGAACCTCGAATGCTTGTCCGCGGGACAAGTCCCGCGGCTACTGCGAACCTCGAACGCCTGCCCGCGGGACAAGTCCCGCGGCTACGAACCTCGGATGCCTGCCCGCGGGACAAGTCCCGCGGCTACTGCGAACCTCGAACGTCTGCCCGCGGGACAAGTCCCGCGGCTACGAACTTCGGGTGTCTGTCCGCGGGACAAGTCCCGCGGCTACACACTCCGGTCATCGGCCCGAGGTTCCAGTTTCAACCTAAATGGTGTATATTCTGTCGGTTGCCCGCATAGCGCGTGCCACAACCGACAGCCGCCGGCGCTGTAAAGACCGGCAAACGCCACCGAGGAGGATTTACCACGCATGTCAGATCAACTTACGGACCAGCCGGAAGTACGCGAAGTCAGTGCCCGGCAGTCCGCTGCCGCGACCACGAAAGCGATGTGGACGGCAGATGATCAGGAGATGGACCCGCAGGACTTCGCCAACCTGCTCGACCTGTACGACAACAGCTTCCGCAACATCACGGAAGGCGAGGTCGTCAAGGGGACGGTCCTGTCAGTGTCAGCCTCGGCGGTGATTGTCGACGTCGGGTTCAAGTCGGAGGGGATGATCCCCCTCGACGAGTTCCTCGACGAGAACGGTGACGTGATTGTGCAGCCCGGCGACACGGTCGACGTGCTGCTCGAGCGCACCGAGGATCGGGACGGCCACATCGTGCTCTCGCGCGAAAAGGCCGAGAAGATGAAGATCTGGGACGAGGTCGAGAAGGCCTTTGCGGATCGCAAGGTCGTCATCGGTCGCGTCATCGAGCGCATCAAGGGCGGTCTGGCGGTGGACATCGGCGTCCGCGCGTTCCTCCCCGGCAGCCAGATCGACGTTCGTCCCGTGCGCAACCTGGACGCCCTCAAGGGCCAGGAACTGCGCATGCGCGTGATCAAGGTCAACAAGAAGCGCGGCAACATCGTCCTCTCGCGCAAGGTCCTCCTCGAGGAGGAGAACGCCGAGAAGAAGAAGCACACGCTCGAGACGCTGGCCGAGGGCAAGGTCATGCGCGGCGTGGTCAAGAACATCACCGACTACGGTGCGTTCATCGACCTCGGCGGCATCGACGGCCTCCTCCACATCACCGACATGTCGTGGGGGCGCGTGCAGCACCCCTCGGAGCTGTTCAAGGTCAACGACGAGGTCGACGTCATCGTCCTCAAGTTCGACCCGGAGAACGAGCGCGTGTCGCTCGGTCACAAGCAGCTCACGACCGACCCCTGGTCGGACGTGGTGGAGCGCTACCCGGTCACGGCGCGCGTCACCGGCCGCGTGGTCAGCCTCACCGACTACGGCGCGTTCATCGAGCTGGAGCCTGGTGTCGAGGGCCTCATCCACGTCAGCGAGATGTCGTGGAGCAAGCGGGTCAAGCACCCGTCGAAGATCCTCAACGTGGGCGACAGCGTCGAGGCGATGGTGCTCGGCGTCGACCCATCGGCGCGGCGCATCTCGCTCGGCCTCAAGCAGGTCGAGACCAACCCCTGGCACGAACTCACCGACAAGTACCCGGTGGGCACGAAGATCAAGGGCAAGGTCCGCAACCTCACCGAGTTCGGTGCGTTCGTCGAGGTGGAGGACGGCATCGACGGCCTCATCCACATCTCGGACATGTCGTGGAGCAAGCGTCTCAAGCACCCGTCCGAGATGCTCAAGAAGGGCGACGTGGTCGAGGCGATGGTGCTCAACATCGACGCCGAGAACCAGCGCCTCTCCCTCGGCCTGAAGCAGCTGGCCGCCGACGTGTGGGACGACTTCTTCGGCCGGGTCCAGGTCGGTGACGTGGTCGAGGGGAAGGTCGTGCGCATGACCTCCTTCGGGGCGTTCGTCGAGCTGGTCGAGGGCATCGAGGGGCTCATCCACGTGTCGGAGTTCGATGCCGAGAGCGGGGAGAAGGTCGAGCTGCAGCTGGAGCAGACCTACCCCATGAAGGTCATCAAGCTGAGCCCGTCGGAGCGGAAGGTCGGTCTGAGCATTCGTGCGCTCAAGGACGACAACTACCGCGCCGACTGGGGGCAGTACATCAGCGAGGCGTCCTCCACGGGCGGCGCCACGTTGGGCGACCACTTCAAGCAGCAGCAGTAATCGCGACCTGGCGCCGGGAGGGCGACAGCCCTCCCGGTCGCTGGTTACACCGGCACCGCACCACGTACTCCGGTACCCGGTCACATTGCGAGGCAGCCCATGACCAAGGCGGATCTCGTCGAAGAGGTCTCCCGCGTCTCCGAGCTCTCCAAGAAGGACGCCGAACTCATCGTGGAGACGGTCTTCCGGTCGGTGATCCACGCGCTGCACGTGGGCGACAAGGTCGAGCTGCGCGGATTCGGCAGCTTCCGCCTGCGTCGTCGCGAGCCCCGCAAGGGCCGCAATCCCAAGACCGGCGATCGGGTTGATGTGCCGTCCAAGCAGGTGCCCTACTTCAAGCCCGGTAAGGAACTGAAAGACCTCATCAACGCCGGGACGCCCGAGGACCTCGCCGCGCCCGCGGCGGAACCGGCCCCGGTCGCGCCCTGACGCCCCGATGGATCACCTCTGGTCCCCGTGGCGCCTGCAGTACGTCACCGGCGGGCACGTGCCGCCGGGATGCGTGTTCTGCACGGCCGACGCGGAAGCTGACGCCACACAGGCCTCGCTCGTCGTCCATCGCGGCACGACCTGCTTCGTCATCCTGAACCTGTTCCCCTACAACAACGGCCATCTCATGGTGGTGCCCGGCCGCCACATCGCCACCCTCGCGGAGGCGACGGCCGACGAGTTGACCGAGCTGATCCAACTCGCGCAGCGCGCCGAGATCGTCCTTCGCTCGGCCTATCAGCCCCACGGCATCAACGTCGGCATCAACATCGGCCGCGCCGCCGGCGCGGGCGTGGCCGATCACCTGCACGTCCACCTCGTGCCGCGCTGGAACGGCGACACCAACTTCATGACGACCGTCGGCGAGAGCCGCGTGCTGCCCGAGTCGCTCGACGCGACAGCCCTTCGCCTGCGGCCGCTGTTTGCCGCTGCCGCGACCGACGCGCTCTGATAGCCTACGTGCGTGAAGGTTCAGCCCACCGCACGCCAGGAGGCCTTCGCGGCGCGCGCGCGGGCGTTTGCCGACACCGAGGTCGCTCCCCGTGCCGCCGCCATCGACGATCAGGATGCCTTCCCGCGCGACCTCGTCTCGCGCGCGGGCACGCTGGGGTTGATGGGGGTCACGATTCCGGAGGCCTGGGGCGGCGCCGGCGAGGACGACGTGGCGTACGTCCTGGCGCTGGAGGCCGTCGCGCGGGCGAGCGCGACCGTCGCGGTCATCCTGTCGGTCAACAACTCCCTGGTCGCCGAAACCATCCTTCGCCATGGCACGGAGGCGCAGCGCCAGCAATGGCTGCGGCACCTCGCGCGCGGTGAGGCCATCGGCGCCTTCGCGCTGTCGGAGGCGCAGGCGGGCTCGGACGCCGCCAACCAGCAGGCGACGGCACACTTCGATGGCGTGGGTTACAGGCTTCGCGGGACCAAGGTGTGGGTCGCCAACGCGGAGGCCGCCGATGTCGCCATCGTGTTCGCCTCCACCCAGCCGGAACTGCGCGCCCGGGGCATCTCCGCGTTCCTCGTCCCGATGGACGCACCCGGACTCGTCCGACGCACGCGGGTGGACTCGCTCGGCGTGCGGGGGCTGGGCTGCATGGACCTCGACCTCGAGGACGTGGTGGTCGACAGCAGCCACCTGATCGGTCAGCCTGGACAGGGGTTCTCGATTGCCATGGAGGCCCTCGACGGCGGTCGCGTGGCGATCGCGGCCCAGGCCCTCGGCGTGGGCGAGGCGTCGCTGCAGGAGGCGCTGGCATACGCGAAGCGCCGCGTCGCGTTCGGGCAGCCCATCGCGCAGTACCAGGCGATTCAGTTCATGCTGGCCGACATGGCCACCGGCCTCGAGGCCGCGCGCATGCTGACGTGGCAGGCGGCAACGGCGCGGGCGCGGGGAACGCGCGCCACACTGGACGCCTCCATGGCCAAGCTCGCCGCGTCGGAAGCCGCGCACGCCGCAGCAGACCGCGCCATGCAGATCCTCGCGTCGGAAGGGTATCGCCGCGGATCCACTGTCGAGCGGCTGTTTCGCGACGTGCGCGCGACCGAGATCTACCAGGGCACGTCGGAGGTCCAGCGGATGATCATCGCCGACGGAGTGCTGGAGTGATCGGCACGATTGACGTCGCACGCCGGGTCGAGGCCGCTGAGACGCGACTCAGCCTCGCGATGGCCGCCTCGAGCAGACGGGCAGGTGTCGACGATGCGTTCGGACTGCGCATCGCCGGCGGAGCCGCCGTCTACTGCGGCGCCGACGCCCCGATGACCAAGGTGATCGGCCTCGCCATGGACGGGCCGTTGACCGACGAGGACATCGAGACGATCGAGCGTGCCTACGAGCCGCACGGCGTGCGGCCCGGCATCGAGATGTCGACGCTGGCCGACCTCGCGGCGATCAGGCACCTCGAAGCCAGAGGCTACCGGCTCCGGCGGATCGAACTGGTGCTGGGCGCGGAGCTGCACGGGTTCCTGTCCGATCCCCTTCCGGAGGACATCCGGATCACGCGCGGGCCCGACGAGGAGTGGGCGCGCATCGCCGTGGAGGGGTTCGCCGCCGCCGAGACCGTCGAAGGCCGGGAGTCGCCCTCGGAGCAGTACGACCGCGCCGCGCTTGAACAGGTCGTGCAGCAGTTTGCGGGTGTCGCCGACGTGCGGCGCTACGTGGCGTCCATCGAAGGCGTCGCCGCCGGCTGCGCGTCGGCACGGGTCGACGAGGGCCTCTACCAGTTGTGCGGCGCGGCGACGTTGCCCACCTGGCGTCGACGAGGCATTCAGACGGCGCTGCTCACCGCCCGTCTCGCCGAGGCGCGCACCGAGGGGTGCGATCTCGCTGTCGTGACCGTGGAACCTGGCTCCCGCTCGCAACAGAACGCGCAGCGCCGCGGCTTCGTGCCCCTCTACAGCCGGCTGGTCATGGCGCGTGACGTCTCCCCGACCCTGTGACTGATCTTTCGCTGTTCCGCCCCCGTGCCGTCGTCTTCGATCTCGACGGCACGCTCGTCGACAACATGTCCCTGCACGCCGCGGCGTTCGAGCGGTTTGCCGAGGCCCACGACCTGCCACCGCTGACGATGGACCTGCGTCGCCGCATCGACGGCAAGCGCAACAGCGAGATTTTTCCGATGCTGTTCGAACGCGAGATGGCGATGAGCGAGGTCCTGGCGTTCGAGGATCAGAAGGAGGGGGCCTATCGGCAGTTGTCACGTGGCAAGCTCGTGCCCGTGCGTGGCGCGCTGACGCTGCTGGCCAGCCTCCAGGCCCGCGGCATCGGCGTGGCGGTGGCGACGTCGGCGCCCCTCCGGAACGTGCAGCACACGTTTGCCGAGACGGGCCTGGACGCGCACGTGACGATCATCGCGCGTGGGGACGAGGTGGCGCGGGGCAAGCCGCACCCGGACGTCTTCGCACTGGCCGCCGAGCGACTCCGCGTGCCAGCCGACGAATGTCTGGCCTTCGAGGACGCGCCCATCGGGGTGGCGGCGGCCATCGGCGCCGGCATGGTGTGTGTCGGGATCGCGACGACGTTCTCACTCGAGCAGTTCCACTCGCACATCCCCGCCCCGCACGCGGTCGTGCCCGACTACGAGGCGTTTCTCGCGGGTCCGGGCCGCTGGCTGCGTGAACCCCGGGATCCGTAGCTGCCGGCCCTGGATCCGTAGCTGCCGGACCCGGATCCGTAGCTGCCGGACTTGGATACGTAGCTGCCGGACTTGTCCGGCAGAGGCGGCAGGCGCTGCCCGCTGCCCGCTGCCCGCGGGACAAGTCCCGCGGCTACTGGCTGCGCTACTGGCTGCGCGCCCCCCACGATCCGTAGCTGCCGGACCTGGATCCGTAACTGCCGGACCCGGATCCGTAGCTGCCGACCTGGATCCGTAGCTGCCGGACCCGGATCCGTAGCTGCCGGACTTGTCCGGCAGAGGCGGCAGGCGCTGCCCGCTGCCCGCTGCCCGCGGGACAAGTCCCGCGGCTACTGGCTGCGCGCGCGCCCCACGATCCGTAGCTGCCGGACCTGGATCCGTAGCTGCCGGACCCGGATCCGTAGCTGCCGGACTTGTCCGGCAGAGGCGGCAGGCGCTGCCCGCTGCCCGCTGCCCGCGGGACAAGTCCCGCGGCTACTGGCTACGAGGCGTTTCTCGCGGGTCCGGGCCGCTGGCTGCGTGAACCCCGGGATCCGTCGCTGACGACCCTACCGTCGGGTGGCTTCGACGTCGCGATGGAAGACGAACAACGGGTCGGCTGTCGCGGCGCGCGTCGTGAAGTTCCAGGTCCGCCCGCCGCGCTGCTTCAGCCGCAGGCGCTTTTCGGCGTAGTCCACGGCGAAGGTCTCCACGTTCGCGAAGGGCAGCGTGAAGGCGTCCTTGTGCGGCGTCTCGTACCGGAAGCCGCTGCCCGTCGCGCGGAGGACACCCTCGCACGACCCCATGGCGTGCTGGTGGACGACGGCGACCTGCTCGTCGATCGCGGCTGTCGCCTCGCTGGTGTTCGCGGCGGGAGGCAGCGTCACCGTGATGTCGGTGGGTCCCTCGTCCAGGACGTCGACGGTGCGGACCACGGGCGGGCGTCCCTCGATCTGCACGTTCAACTGGTACGTGCCGGGCGCCACGTCGCTCGACGAGAAGGGCGTGGTGCCGAGGAACTTGCGGTTCAGGAACACGTAGGCTCCCGGGACGTCGGTCGTCACCCGGAACTCACGCGCGGCCGGCGCGGGACTGGCGGGAGCGGTCGGGGGGGACGACGCGCCCGCCGCTCGGTTCGGCCTGGGTGCCGACGACCGCGGTACCTCGCCGCCCGCTGCCGGGCGTTCGGTCGCCGCCGGCGATTCGTTCCCGGAAATGGGAGAGCCGCCGGTGGGACGGGCGGCGGTGTCCGCAGCCGGAGCAGGTGGTGTGGCCGATTTGTCGAAGGCGTACCACGAGGCGAGTGTGACCAGCAGGGCCAGTGCCAGTAGAATCCACACGCCGCGCCCCCGCGGGGCGTCCGGTTCTTCCAGGCTGCGCATGGGTGCAGCCTACCATGTCACGACGTAAGCTTGTACTAACGCGAATCGCATGCCTCCCGTCCGCCTGAAGCTCGTGCCCACCTCGCCCGAGGTGACCACGGAAATCGTCCCTGGTGACAAGCCCATCGTCATCGGCAGGGATCCGCTGTCGGGAGTGGTGTTGTCGGAGCCGAGCGTGTCCCGCCGGCACGCGCAACTGTCGCGGCGCGAGGACGCCCTCGTGCTCGAGGACCTCGGCAGCGCCGTCGGCACCTATGTCAACGACCAGCGCATCACCGCGCAGATCCTGACTGACGGCGACCGCGTCCGTTTCGGCCGGCAGGTCCAGTTCGAGGTGGTCAACGAGGCGATCGCCACGCTGGTCGAATCCGCCGGGCTCGACGACCGCAGCACGGGCGTGCGACACCTGCAGGAACTCCTGGACGTCGCGCGCCACCTCAACAGCGCGGCCGTGCTGCCGGAGGTCCTGGCGGCGGTGTTGCGGTCGGCCATCCGCATCATGCGCGCCGAGAGCGGCGCGCTGGCCCTCATCAATCCGGACCAGAAACTGGAACTCGTGTTGCGCCTGCCGAAGCTGGCGTCGCCGGCGGTCGCCCAGCAGGAACTCGACCTGCTCAAGCAGGCCGTGAAGGGGCATCGCACGATCACCAGCCAGGCGATGCACGAGACCCTCATCGGGGCGGCGACGACGTCGCGCCCGGACATGGTCGCGACACCGCTGATGGTGGCGCGCCGGGCACTCGCCGAGGACTCGTCGTTCATCGGTCGCCTCGACGCCGTGGGAGCCCTGCTCGTGTCGCGTCCGGCGAGCACGCACGTCGTGCCCCGCGAGGAGATCGCGATCTTCGAGTCGCTGGCCGCCGACGCGGGCATGGCCATCGACAGCGCCAAGCTCTACAAGGAGGCGCGCGCCAAGGCCAAGTACGAGCACGAGATGGCGCTGGCCAAGGACATCCAGGCCGCCCTCCTGCAGGCCCCGCCCGTCGTGCCCTTCGCGACGACCTTCGCGCAGACCGAGTCGGCCGCGTCTGTGGGCGGCGACCTCTATCAGGGCGTCACACGGCCGGACGGCAGTCTGGCGCTGGCCCTCGGCGACGTGTCGGGCAAGGGGGTCGGGGCGTCGCTGATCATGGCCCTCGCCATCGGCATGCTGCGCCTGCTCCACGACCTCGGCCAGCCGCTCTCGCAGATCCTGCCGACGCTGCACAACCAGTTGTTGAACTACAGCCCGGGCAACAAGTACCTCACCCTGGGAGCGACGGTGCTCTATCCGGACGGGCGGATCGGAGATCGCCAACGCCGGACACTGCGCGCCGGCTCTGGTGCGCCGCTCGGGCGAGGTGACGATGCTGGACTCGGGCGGGCCTGTGCTCGGGTTGCTGCCGTTCGGCAGTTGGGACGTCGAGACCGTCACGCTGGAGAAGGGCGACGCCCTGGTGATCTACAGCGACGGCGTCAGCGAATCCACGTCGGCCTCCGGAGAGGACTTCGGCCCGAAGGGGGTCGCCGACACGCTGGCCGCCATGGCAGGCCGATCGGCCACGGAGATGGCCCAGGCCCTGCTCGAGGCGTCGGTGCAGTTTCGCGACGGACGTCCGGCCGGCGACGACGTATCGCTGCTGGTCGTCAGGTACGAGGGGTAGCGGCCGCTCCCCGAGCGGCCCGGCCGGCGCCGCTCCTACCGGAACTTCCAGACGGCCAGTGTGTCATCGACGGCGATCGCGCTGCGGCCCAGCGTGATCATCTCGCGACCGGCCGGTCGCCGCAGGCGACACACGACCTCCTGCACGCCGTGCCGGCCTTCGCTGGCTTCGGTCAGCCCGAACGTGATGCCGTCGCCCTCGATCACGAGCGTCGGGCCGACCTCGCGCCGCTCGACGGCGAAGGCCGCGGCATGGCGTTCGAAGAAGCCGCGCTCCCCCGGCGTCAGTGCCATGGTCACGGCGACGACATCGCCGAGCAGGGGTGACACCGGCCCGCCTGCCACCGCCGCATAGCGCTCGAGGACAGCCTTGCGGGTGATGCCGCGAGCCGCCGACCGTCCGGCGTGCCACCGGTCGAGGAACTCCGCGTCGTACTCCATCGACCACACCTTGAGGCCGTCGCGCCTGTCGGGCACCGCGTGCGCGATGTGGAACCACGGAACGGCGTCGTCGCCGAGCGGGCGCACGACGCGTCGGTGGTCCGCTGCGCCAAGGGCAGTCTGCCAGGACTCCGCGATGTGCGGTGTCGCGTCAGGCGTCTCCACGGCAAGCGCCACGCCGCTGCTGCCGGACGGGCCCTCGGCGCCCTCCTCGAACAGCTCGAGGTAGGTGGACCGTCCATACCAGTACAGGCCCGTGTACTCCCAGTCGGGCCGGCGCGTGGTACGAAGCTCGGAAGGGGCGAACAGCTCGCGCATCCAGGCCGAGTCGCGCGCCGCCGCGAACGTCTCGGCGTCGACGACGCGATAGAGGTGATTGAGCTGGAGGGGCAGCATCACGCCAGGAGGGCCTTCGCGATCGTCTGCAACTGCAGATTCGACGTGCCTTCGTAGATCTGCCCGATCTTGGCGTCCCGATACAGTTTCTCCACGGGGGCGTCCTTGACGAAGCCGTAACCGCCGAACAGGTTGATGGCCAGCGACGCCGTGCGCTCGGCCACTTCAGACGCCTGCAGCTTGCACATGGCGGCCTCGGTCAGGAACGGCAGGCCCGCGTCACGGAGCCGCGCGGCGTTGTAGACGAGCAGGCGCGTGGCCTCGATCTCCATCGCCGCGCGCGCGAGCTGGAACTGCACACCCTGGAACTCCGCGATCGCCTTGCCGAACTGCCGTCGCTCCTTCGTGTAGCGCACGGCGTGGTCGAGTGCCCCCTGGGCGAGCCCGAGCATCTGCGCACCGATGCCGATCCGTCCCTCGTTGAGCGTCTCGATCGCGACCTTGTAGCCCTTGCCGACCTCGCCGAGCACGCTCGCCACGGGCACGCGGCAGTCCTCGAACACCAGTTCGCAGGTGCTGCTCGCGCGGATGCCGAGCTTGTCTTCCTTCCGGCCCACAGTGAACCCCGGCGTGTCGCGTGGGACGAGCAAGGCCGTGATGCCGCGGTACCCCGCCGACGGCTCGACGGTGGCGAAGACGATGAACAGCGCCGCCTCGGCGCCGTTGGTGATCCAGAGCTTGCGGCCGTCGAGCACGAACGTGTCGCCGTCCCGCACGGCGCGCGTCGTGAGCGCGAACGCGTCGCTGCCGGAGGCGGCCTCCGATAGCGCGTACGCGCCGATGGCGTCGGCGGCCAGGCGCGGGAGCCATGCCGACTTCTGCGGGTCGGTGGCCCAGCGCAGCAGCGCGTTGACGACGAGGGTGTTCTGGACGTCGACCAGCACCCCGACGGACGGGTCCACGCGCGAGAGTTCCTCCACGACGAGCACGGAGTGGAAGAAGGTGCCGCCGCCGCCACCGTGCGTGTCCGGCACCTCGACGCCCATCAGGCCCATCTCGAACAGCCGGGACAGCAGGTCGGGGTCCATCCGAGCCGCCTCGTCCATGGCGCGGGCGCGTGGCGCGAGTTCCTGCAGCGCGAACTCGCGGACGCTCTGGCGGAGCAGTCGCTCGTCCTCGGTCAGCGTGGTCAGGGCCGTGGGCAGGGCTGGGGACGTCGTCACGGAAGGTCCTCGAAGTGAAGTGCGGGGCCGACCGACGTCGGACGTCCGCGCGTCGAAAGAGGGTGATCCCGCGCCGGGACGCACCACCGGGCCGCCAACTGTCGCGCGGCCCCGGACGCCAGAATCGTGATGCTATCATCAGCCTTACGCATGATCAGGTCGGGGGTTCGCAGTGTCGTCGTCGTCCTGACGCTGTCGGCGTCACTCGCCGGGGTAGCGGCCCAGCAATCGTCGTCTGGCCCGCCTCGACCGTCGGGACAGCAGACGCCCGCCCAGGCCCCGCCGGCGACGCCCCAGCAGGGCGAGGGCGCGAGGCCGCCGGGGCAGGCCGCGCCGCAGGAGCCGGCGCCCCAGGATCCGAATGCGCCGCCGACCCAGCCCACGTTCCGCACGGACATCAACTTCGTGCGCGTGGACGCCATCGTCACCGACAAGCAGGGCCGTCCCGTCGCCGATCTCACGCCTGAGGACTTCGAGGTTCTCGAGGACGGCGAGAAGCAGTCGATCGAGACGTTCAAGCTGATTCGCGTGGATGGCAATCCGCCGCCAGGCGAGTCGGCGCCCCGTGAGATCAACTCGATCTACGCCGAGGAATCGGAGGCGCGCCGCGACGACGTGCGGTTGTTCGTCATCTTCTTCGACGACTACCACGTCAGGCTGGGCGCCAGCCTTGCCGTGAAGGACCCGCTGGTCCGGTTCATCGAGACGCAGGTCGGCCCGATGGACATGATCGCGATGATGTACCCGCTGGATCCGCTGCGTGCGGTGAGCTTCACCCGCAACAAGAAGGCGGTGATCCAGCAGATCCTCTCGTGGCAGGGCCGCAAGTACCAGTACATCCCGCCGCGCAACATGTTCGAGGAGCAGTACGCGAACTATCCGGTGCAGGTCGTCGAGAAGATCCGCAACCAGGTGAGCCTGTCGGCGCTGCGGGGCCTGATGACGCGGCTCGGCGGCATGCGCGAGGGCCGGAAGACGGTCATCGTGGTGAGCGAGGGCTATACCGACTACGTGCCGCCGCAACTGCGGGGCAACAACGCCCAGAGCGGCATCCGTGGCCTTGGCACCTCGGCGATGACGGGCGATGCGTCGGTCGACCCCGTCGGGGCGATGAACGAGGACCGCGCGCGGTTCTTCGGCGACATGGACATCCGCATGCTGATGCGCGACGTCACCACGGATGCCAACCGCAACAACGTGTCGATGTACATGCTCGACCCGCGCGGACTGGCCGGCTTCGAGTTCGACATCAACGAGGGCGTGGGCCTCCAGATGGACGCCGCGGCGCTCCGCGCGACGCAGGACTCCCTGCGCGTGATGGCCGACGAGACCGACGGCCGCGCCATCGTCAACCGCAACGACCTCGGCAGCGGCCTGGTGCAGATGCTGCGCGACGCCAGCGCCTACTACCTGCTCGGCTACTCGTCCAACGCGGCGCCGACCGATGGCCGCTTCCACCAGATCCGCGTTCGCGTGAAGCGCCCGGGCATCGAGGTCCGGGCCCGCCGCGGGTACTGGGCGTTGCGGCCGGACGAAGCGGCATCGGCCATGGCGGCGCCCAGGCCGGGGCCGCCGCCCGACGTCAACGTCGCGCTGTCGGAGATCGACAAGGTGGCCCGCGCCAGGACCGTGCGGACATGGGTGGGGTACGCGCCCGACGCGAGCGGCAAGACCCGGGTGCTGTTCACCTGGGAGCCGGTGACGAGCGCGCCAGGCGCGACGTTCTCGGGAGGCGAGGCCGTGTCGCAGGTCACGGTCATGGCGGTGAACGAGACGGAAGGCCCCGTCTACAGGGGCAAGATTCCGGCGTCGGCCCCGCAGCCTCCGTCCGCCGCGCCCGCACCGGGCGGCGGCCAGACGTCGTTCCTGATCACGCCGGGTGCCGCGCAGGTCAAGGTGTCGGTCGAAGCCAACGGCGGGGGCGTGCTCGGGTCCGACCTGCTGGAACTCACGGTCCCCGACTTCACGAAGGCGCCGCTCGCCGTCGGGACGCCAGCGCTGTTCCGGGCGCGCACCCAGCGCGATCTCCAGGCCCTGATGGCGGCGCCGACGCCGCAGCCGACGGCGGCGCGGCAGTTCAGCCGCACGGAGAAACTGCTGATGCGCGTGCACGTCACTGGCAGCGCGCCGGCCATCCGCATGATGAGCCGCACGGGCGATGGCATGAGCCCGCTCGTCGTGCGCGAGGCCCCTCAGGGCAGTCCGTTCACCCACGAGGTGGAAGTGCCGCTGGCGAGCCTCCCGGCGGGCGATTTCCTCATCGAGGTCAAGGCGGGCGAGGGCGACGACGCCCCGCGCCGGCTGACGGGCGTCAAGGTGACCGGGTGACGGTCGCCGGCGGGCGCGACGCAACGACGTTCACGCCGGAGGAAGTGTCGACGCTCGATTACGCGCGCGATCTCGCCGACCCCGGGCAGTACCCGTACACCCGCGGCATCCACGCGTCCGGCTATCGCGGCAAGCTCTGGACGATGCGCCAGTTCGCGGGCTTCGGCACCGCTGCCGAGCACGAACCAGCGCTATCGCGAGCCTGCTGGCGCTGGCGGCGACGGGCCTGTCCGTGGCCTTCGACCTGCCGACCCTGATGGGGCGCGACCCCGATCACCCGCTGTCGCTCGGCGAGGTCGGGAAGTGCGGCGTCAGCGATCGATACGTTGGCCGACATGGAGACCCTGTTCGACGGGATCTCCTCGGGGCCAGTCACCACCTCGATGACGATCAACTCGCCGGCGCCCATGCTGCTGGCCATGTACCTCGTGGTGGCCGAGAAGCAGGGCGTGCCGTGGTCGACGCCTCTCGGGCACCATCCAGAACGACATCCTCAAGGAGTACATCGCGCAGAAGGAGTACATCTACCCGCCGCGTCCCTCGATGCGGCTCATCACCGACCTGATCGCGCTTCTGCGCCGAGCGCGTGCCGCGCTGGAACACCATCTCCATCTGCGGGTACCACATCCGCGAAGCCGGTTCGACGGCCGCGCAGGAACTGGCGTTCACCCTGCGCGACGGCATCGAGTACGTCCAGTGCGGGCCTCGAGGCCGGCCTCGACGTCGACGCGTTCGCGCCGCGCCTGTCGTTCTTCTTCAACGCGCACAACGACTTCTTCGAGGAAATCGCCAAGTATCGCGCCGCCCGGCGGATCTGGGCGAGGATCATGCGGGAGCGCTTCGGCGCGCGACGAGAAGTCGTGGCAGCTGCGGTTCCACACCCAGACGGCCGGGTGTCGCTCACCGCGCAGCAGCCGTACAACAACGTCGTGCGGACGGCGATCCAGGCCCTGGCCGCGGTGCTCGGCGGGACGCAATCGCTGCACACCAACTCGCTGGACGAGGCGCTGGCCCTGCCGACGAGGGAGGCCGTGACGCTCGCGCTCCGCACGCAGCAGATCATCGCGCACGAGACCGGCGTGACCGGCGTCGTCGATCCGCTCGGCGGGTCGTACTTCGTCGAGGCGCTGACCAACAGGATCGAGTCGGAGGCACTGGCCTACTTCGAGCGCATCGACAGACTCGGCGGCATGGTCGCGGCCATCGAGCAGGGCTACCCGCAGCGCGAGATCGCCGAGAGCGCGTACCGCGAGCAGCAGGCCGTCGACGCGGGGCGTCGGATCGTCGTCGGCGTCAACGCGTACGAGGTGGAGCACGAGCCGTCGCCCGCGATCCTGTACATCGACGAGTCGGTCGGACAGACGCAGGTCGCGCGCGTCTCGGCACTGAAGGCCACGCGCGATTCCGCACGCGTGGCGACGGCCCTCGAGGCCATGCGGACGGCCGCGCGGGGCAGCGGGCCCCTGATGGAACCCATGCTCGACGCGGTCAGGGCCTACGCGACTGTCGGCGAGATGTGCGACGCGCTGCGTGACGTGTGGGGCGAGCACGTGGAACGCGCGGAGTTCTGATCGCATGCCCGCGTCATTGGTCGCCGCGGGACGTGCGCGCGGCAGCGGCCGGACGGTCCGGCGCGGCGAAATTCAGAAGAGTCCGGTCGCTGCCTACCAGCCTGATTGACACATGACTGACCGCCGCATCCGCGTGGTACTTGCCAAGCCAGGTCTCGACGGACACGATCGGGGCGCGAAGGTGATTGCGCGCGCGCTGCGCGACGCCGGCATGGAGGTGATCTACATGGGCCTGCGGCAGACGCCCGAGCAGATCGTGTCGGCGGCGCTGCAGGAAGACGCGGACGTCATCGGCCTGTCGATTCTCTCGGGTGCGCACCTGCAGGTCTGCTCCCGCGTGATGGAACTGCTCCGCGCGCAGGGGCTGGACGACGTGCTGGTCCTGCTGGGCGGCATCATCCCCGACCAGGACGTCGCGCGGCTCGAGGCGATCGGTGTGGGCGGCATCTTCCTCCCCGGCACGCCGATGCAGGCCATCATCGACTTCATCACCGCCCACGTTCGCAACGACGCGTTGCCGCGGTAGCACAAACCATCGAGGGCCGCGTTGGGACAACGGGTCCCACCCACGATTGCGGGTGCTACGGGTTGCGGCGGCCGATCTTCTCCACGGCGTTGGGAACGGCGGGCACGGTGCGCAGGTACGTGAAGATCGCGCCGAGGTCCTCGCGCGTCATCCCGGCGTACGACTGCCAGGGCATGGGCGTGTTGAAGTCACCGGGCTTGACGGGTGCGTGCGCCGATCCGTCGGCGTAGATCCTGAACTTCTCGATGAACTGATCCTCGCTCCAGCCGCCCAGGCCCGTGGCGTCCGGCGTCAGGTTGGCGGCGCGCGCGATCACGCCGCCTGGCATCTGGAACTCCTGCCCCCCGCCCAGCCGCTTGCCCGGGAGCGGGTTCTTCCTCGCGTCGACGGGCGTGTGGCACTCCGCGCATCCGGCGATGCTGGTGAGGTAGTTCCCGTAGGCGACCCTGTCCGATGGATCGGGCCGTGACGCGCGCAGGTTCGCGGCCGTCGGCATCGTGCGGACGAGCAGGGGCAGCGGGAACTGCAGCCTGCGGTCGGGGATCTGCTGCGAACGGGGAGGGATGGTCCGCAGGTAGGCCACGATCGCCAGCGCGTCCTCCACGGCCATGTGCTGGCCGTAGGCGGTGTAGGGCATCAGCGGGAACAGTGGCGTCCCGTCGCGCGAGACGCCTTCGGTGAAGGCCCGGACGATCTCGCCATCGCTCCAGGACGCGAGGGCTGCTGGCGTGATGTTGCGCGCGACGATCCGGCCGGGGAACCCGATCGTCTCGTCCCAGACCTCTCCGCCCACGCCGTAGGTGCCTGGTTCGAGAGGGCCGGCGTAGCGGCTCCAGTCGCGCCGGCTGTGGCAGTCGGTGCACACGGCCACGTGATCGGCGAGGTACTTGCCGCGCGCAAGGCGTTCCGGCGTCGCGTCGGCCCGCAGGTCCGCCGCTCCCCCGACCTTCGGATAGGCCAGCAGGAGGTACGAATACCCCCCGATGGCCAGGATCACCACGCACGCCACGAGCACACCGACTGCCTTCAGCGCCAAGCGCATCGCACACTCCCCGCGGTCGCCCCGTCTGGGCGACCACCGACCATAACGTCACAGTCGACTGATGCGAACGCACCAGCCATCTTTCGTCGGCCGTCCTGCGAGGCCGCCGCCGGCAGGAGTCGACGGTGGAACGGGTGATCGGGTTCCAGTGATCTGGTTCCAGACGGGCGCCACGCCCCCCGGCGCGCCGGCTCGTCGCGTGCCGTGGCCGTGCCAGGATCGCCCCGCCGGACCTGTCTGAACGGCCTGGCCGGCCGGGGCCGGGACGCGGGCCGCTTGACGATGCGCACCGGCGTGGCTACGCTCACGGCCATGAGCTACACGCTGTTGCTGGCCGATGACAGTGTCACGGTTCAGCGCGTGATCGAGCTGACCTTCGCCGACGAGGGCTTCAAGGTCGTGTCGTTCAGCGATGGCGACGAGGTGGTGGGCTACCTCGGCGCGGGCCACAAACCCGACGTCATCCTGGCCGATACGACCATGCCCGCGAGGGACGGCTATGACGTGGCGGCGTGGGTGCGGGGGCAGTCTTCCCTGTCGGAAGTCCCCGTCGTGCTCATGACCGGCGCGTTCGAGCCCATCGACGACAGGCGCGCCGAGGCGTGCCAGGCCGACGCCGTGCTCGTGAAGCCGTTCGAGCCGCAACAGGTCGTGTCCCTCGTGAAGCGGATGCTCGCGGGTGAGCGCGGGGAGTCCCTCGGCGAGTTCGCGCCGCCGCGGCCAGGCGTGGCCGCTCCCGCGTCAGAAGCGCCTGCCACGCTGGCGCCCGGCCTGGATACCTACGCGACGCGGCTCGACCAGCACCTCGCCGCCCGCCAGGGGCGTGCGACCCTCGCACGCGTCGAGACCGTTGGCGCCTCCGAGCCGGGTCGCGACCATGCCGCTGGCGCTGCCGTTGTCGTGTCGGCCGACGCGGCGAGCAGTGACGACGGACCGGCGCATGGGGTCGCCGCAGTCGTGTCCCAGCCGGATCCGGCCACCCAGCCGCTGCCGCACGCCACGGACAGTGCCCCGGACCACCCGTCGGCGCCGGCACAGCCAGCCCCGCCGGCGTCGCTGGCCACCGCCTTCTCCGCGATCCTCGCGGAGGAACATGGCGAGGGGCCGGCGTCAGTGGGCCCCGTCGTGCACTTGCGGGCCGACGCCCTGTCCGAAGAGGTCATCGACGCGATCGCCCGGCGCGTCGCGGTGCATCTCACGGACAAGGTGCTCCGCGAGGAAGTGTCGGCGCGCGTGCTCGACGTCGCTGAACGGATGATTGCCGAGGAAATCGAGCGCATCAAGGCCGGCGTGTCCTGACGTCGGCCGGCGGCGGCCAGGCCTCCCCCTTGCGGCCGAACCGGGCACCCCCTACGATCATCGGGTGATGTCCGAGGCGTCGAGCCAACCCCCGTCCTACAACGTTCCCGACAAACCGGCCCTCGAGGGCCTCGAAGCGAAGTGGCAGCCCCGGTGGGAGGCCGAGGCCGTCTATCGGTTCGACCCGACGCGGCCGCGCGACGAGGTCTATGCCATCGACACGCCCCCGCCCACCGTCAGCGGCTCGCTGCACGTGGGGCACGTCTTCTCCTACACCCACACCGACGTCATCGCGCGGTACAAGCGCATGCGCGGGTTCTCTGTCTGCTACCCGATGGGGTGGGACGACAACGGCCTGCCCACCGAGCGACGCGTGCAGAACTTCTACGGCGTGCGGTGTGACCCCTCGTTGCCCTACGACCCCGCGTTCCAGCCCCCCGCCACGCCGGGCAAGCAGCCGATCTCGGTGTCGCGGCCGAATTTCGTCGAACTGTGCGCGCGACTGACCGAAGAGGACGAGAAGGCCTTCGAGCACCTCTGGAAGTACCTCGGCCTGTCGGTCGACTGGTCGATGACGTACGCGACCATCGGCCGCCGCGCCCAGCGCATCTCGCAGCTGGC
Organism: uncultured Acidobacteriota bacterium; assembly: GCA_963715265.1. Taxonomy (GTDB): domain Bacteria; phylum Acidobacteriota; class Vicinamibacteria; order Vicinamibacterales; family Vicinamibacteraceae; genus Luteitalea. The sequence continues at coordinate 138,425 of CAVQRQ010000018.1, read as the reverse complement.
CTTTCTTCGTCTGTTCGGGAAGGGGCAGGCCTACCAGCTCGAGGCGCCCACGTTGTGGGACGTGGACTTCAGGACGGCGGTGGCCCAGGCCGAGCTCGAGGACCGCGAGGTGCCTGGCGCCTACCACAGGATTCGTTTCGCTCGCGCCGATGGCGACGGCTCCGTCGAAATCGACACGACGCGGCCCGAGCTGATCCCGGCGTGCGTCGCGCTCGTGGCGCATCCCGACGACCCGCGGTACCAGCCGCTGTTCGGGACCGACGTGGTGACGCCGCTGTTCGGGGTGAAGGTCCCCATCCGAGCCCACCGCCTCGCGGACCCCGAGAAGGGCACCGGGATCGCGATGATCTGCACCTTCGGCGACCTCACCGACGTGATCTGGTGGCGTGAGCTGCAGTTGCCGGTCCGCTCGATCATCGAGCCGAACGGCACGCTGCGGCCGATCGAGTTCGGTGGCGAGGGCTGGCCCTCGGTCGACCCCGAACGCGCGGCTCAGGCCTATGCGCCCCTCGCGGGGCGTGGCGCGTCGCAGGCGCGGGCCCGGCTCGTCGAGCAACTCAAGGAGTCGGGCGATCTGCTGGGCGACCCGCGCCCGATCACGCACGCGGTGAAGTTCTTCGAGAAGGGCGACAGGCCGCTGGAGATCGTCACCAGCCGGCAGTGGTTCATCCGGACGATGAATCATCGCGACGCCCTGCTGGCGCGCGGACGCGAGCTGGAATGGCACCCGGCGTACATGCGCGCGCGGTTCGAGAACTGGGTCGACGGGCTCAACGGCGACTGGTGCATCTCGCGTCAGCGCTTCTTCGGCGTGCCCTTCCCGGTCTGGTATCCGATCGACGCGGACGGCACGGTGCGCCACGACACGCCGATGCTGCCGGCCGAGTCGCAGCTCCCTGTCGACCCCTCCACCGACGTGCCGGCCGGCTACACCGCGGACCAGCGTGGCGTGGCCGGTGGGTTCGTCGGGGATCCCGACGTGATGGACACGTGGGCGACCTCGTCACTCACCCCGCAGATCGTCGCGCGCTGGGGTGACGACGACGAGTTCTTCGCGCGGGTATTCCCGCTGGACCTGCGGCCGCAGGCCCACGACATCATCCGCACGTGGCTTTTCTCGACGGTGCTCCGCGCGCACCTCGGACACGACGCGCTGCCCTGGAAGCACGCCGCGATCTCGGGCTGGGTGCTCGACCCCGACCGCAAGAAGATGTCCAAGTCCAAGGGCAACGTGGTGACGCCCATGGGGCTGCTCGAGGAGCACGGGTCGGACGCCGTGCGGTACTGGGCGGCGAGCGGCCGCCCCGGCGCCGACACGGCGTTCGACACGGGCCAGATGCGCGTCGGCCGGCGGCTCGCCATCAAGCTGCTCAACGCCGCGAAGTTCGCGCTGGGGCGTACCGAGCCGATCGGCGCCATCACGGCGCCCGTCGACCGCGGCCTCGTCACGCGCCTGGCGGCGCTGGTCGCCGACGCGACGACCGATTCTCGAGGAGTACAACTACACGCGGGCGCTGGAGCGCACCGAGCAGTTCTTCTGGGACTTCTGCGACAACTACCTCGAACTGGTGAAGGCGCGCCGCTACGGCGACCTCGGCGTCGACGGCGCGGCCTCGGCCAACGCCGCGATGGTGGTCACGCTCGACACGCTGCTGCGCCTGTTCGCGCCCGTCCTGCCGTACGTGACCGAGGAAGTGTGGTCGTGGTGGAAGGACGGCTCCGTCCACCGCGCCTCGTGGCCGACGGCCGACGGCACGCTGGCGGTCATCGGCGGCACCGGCGACGCGGCCGGCGTCGAGGCGCTGGCGATGGCCTCGTGGGCGCTCGGCGAGATCCGTCGCTGCAAGTCCGAGGCGAAGAAGCCGCTGCGCACCCCCGTCGTGGACTTCCACGTCACCGCGCCGGCCGCCGACCTCTCGGCGTTCGAGGCCGCGCGGGCCGACGTCGCGGCGTCTGGCTTCGTCGAGATTGTCCGCACGACGCCAGGGGACGCGCGCGCCGCCACCGTGCACCTCGGCGAGTTCGAACCGACCCGCGAGGTCGGCGCGTGAGCGCCCCGCTGCAACCCCTCGACAAGGCGCTCTATCGGGAACTCGTCCGGCGGGCGCTGGCCGAGGACATGGGGTGGGGCGACGTCACGACCGAGGGCACGATCGAGGACACGCAGCGTGGCCATGGTCGCCTGCTCGCCAAGCAGGACTGCGTCATCGCCGGCCTCGACATCGCGGAAGAGGCCTTCCAGCAGCTCGATCCCGCGGCGTCGATGGTCCGCCATCGCGACGACGGCGACGCGTGCCAGGCCGGCACGCTGGTGGCCGAGGTGACGGGCCGCGCCAGGGCGCTGCTGACGGCCGAGCGGACGGCCCTCAACATGATGCAGCGCATGTCGGGCATCGCGACCCTGACGCGCCGCTTCGTCGAGGCCGCCCGCGGGTCGTCCCTCGTCGTGCTCGATACCCGCAAGACCACGCCGACGCTTCGTGTGCTCGAGAAGTACGCCGTCCGCGCGGGGGGCGGCACCAACCACCGCTTCGCCCTCGACGACGGCATCCTGATCAAGGACAACCACATCGCGCTCGCCGGGGGCGTGCGCGAGGCCCTGCAGCGGATGCGGAGGGCGGCCGAGGACATGGTCGTCGAGGTCGAGGTGCGGTCGCTCGACGAGCTCGACGTCGCGCTCGAGTCGGGCGCCACGCGCATCCTCGCCGACAACATGGACCTCGCGACGCTCGCCGAGACCGTGCGCCGCGCGAAGGGCCGCGCGCAGGTCGAGGTGTCGGGCGGCGTGACGCTCGAGCGCATCCCCGACATCGCCGCGACTGGCGCCGACTTCGTCTCCGTGGGCGCGCTGACCCACTCGGCGCCGGCCGTGGACCTCAGTTTCAAGATCGCCCCGGCCTCGTGAGTCTCGACCTCGACGCCTGGCTCGCCGCGGTGCGCGACGGCGTCGCCGCGGCCGTCCCGACGGCGGGGGCCTTCGCGCAGCACGTCGCCGTGCGAGCCAGCACGGGCTCGACCAACGACGACGTGGCGCGTGCCGCGCTGGAAGGGGCGCCTGAGGGGTACACCGTCATCGCCGCCGAGCAGACCGGTGGGCGGGGACGCCGGGGCGCGTCGTGGCATTCGCCGTCCGCGCGCGGCCTGTACGTCTCGACGCTGCTCCGGCCGGATCGATGGGCCGCCGTGCGTGACGATCCCTCCTCGCCGGCGCCATCCCTGATCACGCTGATGGCCGGCGTGGCCGTCGTCAACGCCATTCGTGACGTCGGCGACGGGCCTGTGGAACTCAAGTGGCCCAACGACGTGATGGTGCGGACCAACAGCGAGTCGCCCTTGCCACAGTGGCGCAAGCTGGCCGGCATCCTGGCCGAAGGCGCCAGCGACGGCGGCGCGCTGCGCAGCGTGGTGCTCGGGATCGGGATCAACCTGGCGCCGTCCGATGCGCCCGCGGATGTGGCCTCGCGACTCACGACGCTGGACGACGAGCGCGTGGCCACCGATCTCGCGCCCCGGGCGCGGCTGCAGGCCCTGGTCACCGCCCTGCTGGTGCGGCTCTCCCAGGGCACGCGAGTGCTGGCTGCCGGCGGGGCCGACAGGATTCGGGACCAGTGGCAGCGTCTCTCCCCATCGGTCGAGGGGGCGACGGTGCGGTGGCACGATCAGGCCCGGGCTCGCGAGGGACGGACCGCGGGCATCGACCCGCGTGGCGCGCTGCGCGTCAGCACCGCGGAAGGCGAGTGCCTCGTGCATGGTGGAGACCTCGACTGGGTGCTGGAGCCGGTCCTCGACATCGGCGCGTTCTGCCGCGAGGTCGAGGCGCACCTGTGCCGCGTGAACGGCGGGCACCTCGTGCGCATCGTGGGGCCCTCCTTCGACCTGGTGTCGGGCTGGGCACGGGAAGGCATGCCGATCAGGATCGTGCTCCACGGCGTCGACCGCACGGTCGCGCGAGCCACGGCCAGGGGGCCTCGCCGGCGGCCCGTCCGCGTCGAGTTCTGCGAGGCCGACGTGCGCGACGCGTACGACCGCTGGCGTCAGGCCGTCGGCGCCCATGCGGCCGCGCAGGTACGGGGGAATGCATCCGGTGGGACACCGCCCGCATCGCCCGTCCGCTCGCTGCCGAAGCATCTCGAGCGCGTGCTCGTGCGGCTGTCGGCGACCGTCGCGACGCGCGACCTGCCGGCGTCGTTCCGTGATGCCCTGGACGGCACCCTGCGCGACGTGGACGCGTGCCTGGACGCCGCACGCGGTGCGCGGGGCGAGGCCCGGCTTGCCCTCGTGGAGCGCCTCGCGCGTATCGAACGGGTCATGACCGAGGCGGCCGTCGCCGCGCTCGACGACGGCAGGCGGGCCTCGCTGCGCGAGCAGGCGCAGCGCGAACTGGCGTCCTATCGAGGCCAGATGCCACCAGAGGCGCTGCGTGACGCCGAGGACGCGCTCGTCGGCGATCTCGTCCGGAAACACTTTTCCCTGCCGCAGGTCAGATTCGATGGGTGAGGATACGATTACGGTTACGCTGGAGAAACCGGTCGCGGGCGGACGAGTCCTGGCGCGGGTCGATGGGCGCGTGGTGCTGGTCAGTGGCGGCATCCCTGGCGAACGCGTCCAGGTGGCGATGGAACGGGTCGGCAAGGGCGTCGCGTTCGGGCGCGTCGTGGCGATCGACGAGGCGTCATCCGACCGCGTGGAACCGGACGTCGATCCGTCGTGCGGCGGCCAGGCCTTCGCGCACGTCGCCTATCCGAGGCAGCTCGCGATGAAGCAGGCCATCGTCGAGGACGCGTTCGGGCGCATCGGCCGGCTCGGTGACGTCCCGTCCGTGGACGTCGTGGGCTCGCCGACGCGGGAGTGGCGGATTCGTGCGCGGCTGCACGCGCGCGATGGGCGGGTCGGATTCTTCCGGGAAGGCACGCACACGCTCTGCGACGCCGCGCCGACGGGCCAACTGGCGCCGGGATTGCTGGCGCTCGCGCAGGAGACGATCGACCGCGTGCGTCCCGAGGTGGCGCGCAGCGTCGATGCGCTGGTGGTCACGGAGACGGTTCGCGGCGACCAACGGGCCGTCCACCTCGAGTTGTCGCGACCGCTTCCACGGCACCGCGATGTGTGGGGCGAAGGTGCCGACGAGGCGGCAGGGGCCTCGACGCTGTCGTGGTGTGCGGGCGTCAGCGCCGGACTCGCGTCGTCACGGCATCCCGTCGTGCTGGGGGGCTATCCGCGGATTCGCGAGTCGCTCGAGGCGCTCGGCGTGCCGGGAGCCGGTGGCGCCGGACTGATCCGACACGCCGCGTCGTTCTTCCAGGGTAATCGCGTGCTTCTGCCGCGGCTGGTCGCGCACGTGCTCGGCGCTGTCGACGCGGCAAGCCCCATCGTCGATCTGTACGCCGGAGTCGGACTGTTCGGACTGGCGGCGGCCGCCAGCGGCGCGGAGCACGTCACGTGCGTGGAAGGCGACGCCGTGAGCGCCGAGGACCTCGTGGCCAACGCGGCATCCTTCGGCTCGCGTGTGCGATCCGTGCGCGGTGATGTCGAGTCGTTCGTCCGCGACGAGGCGCCCCTGCTCGGCGCGGCCAGCGTCATCGTGGACCCGCCGCGGACGGGGTTGTCGCCAGTGGTCGCCGCCGCGCTCGCGGGTGCGCAGCCGAGGCGGCTCGTGTACGTATCGTGTGACCCGGCCACGCTCGCGCGCGACCTGCGCGTATTGACGTCGTCGGGCCTCCGCCTCGACACCGTCACCGTGTTCGACATGTTCCCGGTCACGGCTCACGTCGAGAGCGTCGTCACGCTCACGCGCGACGCGTCGCGCTGAGCTGGCCGCGACTTCGCGTCCCGGTCGCCGTTTCCTGGTCCCGATTCCCGATTCCCGATTCCCGCTGCCCGATGACGCCCTTCCACATCGACCCCGACGTCCACTACCTGAACTGCGCCTACATGTCGCCGCTGCCGGAGTCCGTCGAGGAGGCCGGCCGCGGCGGGCTGGCGCGGAAGCGCAGTCCCTGGACGATCGGTCCCGAAGACTTCTTCACGGAGGTGGACGAGGCCAGATCGCGGTTTGCCGGCGTGCTGGGAACGCCGCGCCGCGAGCAGGTCGCGGTGCTCGCGAGCGTGTCGTACGGCATGGCCGTCGTCGCGCGAAACCTGCCCCTCGGGGCCGGTCAGCACATCGTCGTGGCGGGCGAGCAGTTTCCGAGCAACGTGCATCCGTGGCGTCGGCTCGCGGCGCAGCGCGGGGCCCAGGTCCGTACCGTGGCGGCGCCCGACTCCCGTGAGGGACGCGGCGCCGCCTGGAACGATGCCCTGCACGCCGCCATCGACCAACGCACGGCGCTGCTCGCGATCGGGCACGTGCACTGGGCCGACGGCACGCGTTTCGATCTGCCGCGCCTCGCGGCCCGGGCGCGGGAGGTCGGTGCCTGGGTGGTCATCGACGGCACGCAATCGCTCGGCGCGCTGCAGTTCCCCTTCGACGCCGTGCGCCCGGATGCGGTCATCGGCGCCACCTACAAGTGGCTGCTCGGGCCGTATGGGCTTGCCTTCGGCTGGTTCGGGGACGCGCTGCGGGACGGCGAGCCGATCGAGGAGACGTGGGCAGGGAGGCGCGGCAGCGAAGACTTCCGGGCGCTTGTGGACTACGGCGACGAGTACGGTCCGGGCAGCGCGCGCTTCGACGTCGGACAGCGCTCGAACTTCGTCACGCTGCCGATGGCCATCGAGGGGATGCGGCTGGTACAGGATTGGGGGCCCGATCGGATTCAGGCGCACGACGCGTCGCTGTGGGCCCCGATCCTCGGACCGCTCCGCGAGGCCGGCTACGCGGTGGAGGATCCTGCGTGGCGCGGCGCGCACCTCGTGGGCCTGCGTCCGCCGCCGGGAACGGACATGGCCGCCGTGGCCGCCAGGCTCACGGCCGCCCGCGTCCACGTGTCGCTCCGTGGCGCGGCCATCCGCGTGTCGCCGCACCTCTACAACACGCCGGAGGACATGCAGGCGCTTGTGGCGGCGCTCACCGCCCATCCGTGATGCCAACCTCCCAACTGCTGAGGCCGTGGTGCAATCCTGAAATTCTGAAATTCTGAAATTGCGTGTGCGCTTACATGTGCACCGCGAACCGGTGCTGGCAGGCGGAGGCGAACAGGCGGAACAGCGGGAGGAACTCCCCGGTCCGCCAGAAGTTCTCCGGGTGCCACTGGACGCCGACGACGAAGGGCACGCCCGGAGCCTCGATGGCCTCGACGATGCCGTCGGGGGCATGGGCCGAGGCGACGAGTCCGCGCCCGAGGACCTTGACGGCCTGGTGATGCCGGCTGTTGACGGCGGTGGACAGACCAGCCGCGACCGCGCGGGCGAGATGCGTCTCTGCCACGACCTCGAGGCCGTGCGCGACCGTCGTGAACGTGTCGTCCACGGCGTGCGGCAGCGCCACGGGGACCTGCGACGGAAGATCCTGGATCAGCGAGCCGCCGGCAGCGACGTTGAGCACCTGCATGCCGCGGCAGATCGCGAGCAGCGGAAGCCCTTCCCGCAGGCAGTGCAGGGCAACGGCGATCTCGAAGGCGTCCCTGGTGTCGCCGGCCAGCGAACAGGCCGGATGCATCGTCTCGCCGTACAGCGCGGGATCCACGTCGGGACCGCCGGCGAGCACGACGCCATCGGCGCCCCTGAGTGACGGCGCGCTGTCGCCCGTCGGGTCGACGATGTCGACCCCGACGTCGACGGCTCCGAGCGACTGCAGGTAGTCCTCGTCGCGACTGCAGCGGACGTACGCGACCCGCGGGCGTCGGGTCACATGCGCCCCGGGACGACGGCGCCCATGAGGCCGAGCGCGCGGGTCATCTGCTGCCGGAAGTAACTCGCCGCCGCCGCCCGCCACAGTCGCACGTCCTCCCGCTCCTCGGAGAGGATGGGGCAGCGGTGGTAGAAGCCGCTGAAGGCCTGCGCGAGGCCGAAGGCGTACTTGGCGAGCACCGACGGCTCGAGCGTGCGCACGGCGGTCTCGGCGACCTCGTCGAGCCGCCCGCAGGCCAGCACCAGATCCCAGAGCGCGTCGGCGTCGTCGCCGCTCGCGATCGCGTCGCCCGGCAGGGTGGCGATGCCGGCAGCCACGCCGGCCTCGTCGAGTTGCTCGCGCTCGCGCAGCTTCGTGAAGATGTTGCCCGCCCGCACCGCGGCGTACTGCAGGTAGGGCCCGCTCTCGCCCTCGAAGCTGAGCGCCTCGTCGATGTCGAACGCGATGATCTTCGTGCGCGAGAACTTCACGAGGAAATAGCGCACGGCGGCGACGGCGATCTCCTGCGCCGTCCTGCGCGCCTCGGCGTCCGTGAAGTCGGGATTGCGCTTGCGCACCTCGTCGAGCGCCTTGTCGACCATGCGGTCGAGCAGGTCGTCGGCCTTGACGCCCAGACCCTTGCGTCCGGAGACCTCGACGAACGGCTTGCCGTCGGCGTCACCCTGGTACCCGAGTTCGCGCGCCGTCTTGTGCGAGAGCGCCACCATTTCGTAGGAGAAATGGATGGACTGCTCGGCCTGGGCTCGGTGTCCCATCGTGAAGAGCGCCTGCTTCAGCAGCTTCTGCAGATAGGACTGCCGCGTATCGATCACGTTGATGACGGTACCGGCACGGCCGAACGTGGGGTGCGCCGCGGCGCCGTCGGTGGATGTCGTCGCCCAGAGCGTCTCGCCGTCGATTCGCGTGGCGAACGGGCGATACGCGAAGTCGCGGCCGAGCAGGCCGAACTTCCAGAACTGGTTGGCGATGTCCTTGCCGACGTAGGTGACCGTGCCGTCGGACCGCACGATCACCTTCTCGCGCTGGTTGGGTCCGCCCTCGGTGTCGACGACGTCGTCGGCGGGCGTCGCCTCCGCGGCGTCTGGCGCGTCGGCCAGGTCCTCGTCGATCTCCATCACCCAGCAGCCCTTCAGCTTGCCGTCGTCCTGGAGGTAGACCGTGCCGTTCTGCTTGAGGATGTCGAAGGCGGTGGCCCAGAAGTGCAGGCGCAGGATGTCGCCCTCCCAGGTCAGGAGGTCGTAGTCGATGTGCAGGCGCGCCATCGTCCTGAGGTGGCAGCGGACGATGGCGTCGGCGATGACGGCGCCCATCTCGGCGGAGGGATTGCCGCCGTGCTCGATGGCGTGCAGTGTCGCCTTCCGGATGGCGAGCCGCGACTTGTCCTCCTCGTACCACTCGGTGACCCGGGCGTAGAGGTCCCAGCAGTGGTAGTCGAACTTCTCGCCGGCCGCGAGGGCCTTCACCTCGTCGAGGCCGCGGGGCTCGATGTGCTCGAAGCCGACGACCACGTCGGCGACCTGCACGCCCGTGTCGTCGATGTAGTTCTGGACCTCGACCGGCGTGCCGAGGAAGCGCAGCAGGCGCGCGACGGTGTCACCGAGGATCGAGTTGCGCAGGTGGCCGATGTGGGCGGCCTTGTTCGGGTTGATGGCCGTGTGCTCGACGATCGTCTTCGGCCGGCCGTCGCCTGGAGGCGTTGGCGGCTGACCGAGGTGCCGGCGCAGGTAGGCGGGCCTGTCCAGGAACACGTTGATGTAGCCGCCGCCGACGGCCTCCACGCGGTCGACGCCCGGGATGGCCGGCAGCGCGGCCACGATCTCCTGGGCGATGGCGCGCGGGGGCTTGCGCAGCGTGCGCGCGAGTTCGAAGGCGCATGGCAGTGCCAGGTCACCGAGCGCGCGCGTGGGCGGCGTTTCGACGGCCAGCGTCGCTGGCACGGCGGCTGAGCCGTAAAGTGTTGTCAGCGTGTCCTGTAGCGCCGTCTTCACGGCCTGCTGCAGAGGCAGGATCATCGGTTTGACTCGGTCGGATCAGTGGGTTAGCATGCCGGGCAGTCGTGCTCCGCCATTTCGAGCGCCCGCGCATAGGTAAGCGGATCGTTCACATTCCAGAGGGTGCCCGAGGCGGTCGACGCATCGACGACCACCCGTGTCACGGGCACCAGAATCTCGAGATCGCGCATGCGCCGCGCGCCGCGAGACCACAGGTCGCGCACGGCCGGCGCGCACGTGCGGCGCACCGACAGGCACAAGGCCAGCCGGCCATCGGGATGCTGGAGCATCGCGACGGCGGCCTCGGCGCCCGCGTGCTGCAGGTCACGCAACAGGGTACCGGAGATGAAGGGCAGGTCGGCCGCGACGACCAGCGCGTGCGACGTCTCGATGGTGTCGAGCGCCGTCAGCAGGCCGCCGAGCGGTCCGCCGCCCGGGTAGCGATCCGGCACGGTGTCGACCCCCGCCCGCGGTGCTCCTCCCACCACCAGTCTCGAGATGGTCACCGGGGTCAGCGCATCGACGACGCGCTCCAGCAGCGTGCGCCCCGCAAGCGGCAGGCGGGTCTTGTCCACCCCCCCGAACCGCTGGCTGCGTCCCCCGGCCAGGATCACCCCGGTCCAGCTCACGGCCGGACCGTCCGGACGCCCACTCACCGCGAAAACGTTACCAGAAAATGAGTGAGGCGAGAATCGACAGGCTCCTCGCCGCCGCGCTGCATCAGGCCATCGCCGACCTGCTGCCCATGCGGCTGGACTTCTACGAGAGCTACCTGCGCCCTCGCGGATGGCGCGAGGACGCCGTGAATCTGGGCCCGGTCACGGCCGTCCTGAGCTTCCTCCGGCACGAGGAGGCGGAGACGTACGACGCCGTCATGGTCAAGGCGGCGAGCTACGCGGCGACCTGGTGGATGGCCCGGCAGTCGTGGCTCGTCCGCTCCGGGGGGCGCCTGTTGCCCACATGGGTGCGGCTGCGCCAGGTCGGCACACTCGCCAGGCGCCACTTCGAGTCGTCGTACCGTGGCACGCGTGTGCGGACCCGCGTGCGTCGGCGCCAACTGGAATTCGAGATTCGCGGGTCAATCTTCTGCAACGCGCGGGACCACGCGACCGCGCCCCTCTGCCGGTACTACCTGGCCTTCGTCGAGGCGCTTCTGGCCGCCCGCGGGGAGGCGGCGACGGGCGACCTCACCACGTGTCGTGCCCTTGGCGGTGAGTGTTGCGTCGTGCGTGTCGAACTGCCGGAGCCGTCCGCGTGACAGGCGCCGGGATCCTGTCGATTGGGTGGGTGATCGTCGCCGGCCTTTCGGTGATGGCCTGGCCGGCGCAGGCGATCGCGCAGCCCTCGGCTGCCGCGCCCTCCGAACTCGTGATGCCGCTGCGGCCGCTCGGCACCGATCCGAGGGCGCTGTGGCTCGGGGAGGGCATGGCGCTGCTCATCGCCGATGGCCTCACGGCGGTCGGCCGGCCGGCCCTCCCGCGGATCGACCGCGTGGCGGCCTTCGATGCGCTGGAACTGCCAGACGATCGGGAACTCTCCCGGGCCACGCTCATGCGCGTTGCGCAGGTGCTCGGCGTCCGCGATCTCGTGACCGGCACCGTGGAAATCACGGGCGAGACGCTGACGGTCGTGGTACGCGTCGTAGAGGTCGAGGCCGGGCGGGCTCACCCGGAGATTCGAGAGCAGGGCGCGCTGCGTGACGTCTTCGCGATAGGGGGACGCCTCGCGGCCACGATTGCCGGCGTGCCACCCGCATCTCCCGGCGTGACCAGCGACCCGCTGCCGTCGCTCGAGGTCTTCGAGGCGTTCGTCAAGGGGTTGGTGGCCGAGACGCCCGCGACGCAGTTACGGTTCCTCGAGCAGGCGGTCAGGGCCGCGCCGACCTACGCCCGCGCGCACCTCGCGATTCTGGGATGTCGCGACGGGGGAGGAGCAGCATGCCCGCGCGCTGGCCGCCGCGCGGGCCGTGCCAGCGTCCTCGCGCTTCAGCCGCCGTGCGCGCTTCGCGGCGGGATTGTCGCTCATCCACCTCGAACGATGGGACGACGCGTTCGCGGCGTTCAAGGCCCTGCTCGACGAGGCGCAGACGCCCGCCGTGTTCAACAACCTCGGCGTCGTCCAGGCCAGGCGCGGGGCCGTGTCGCCGCAGGCGGGGTCGGCTGCCTGGTACTTCACCCAGGCGGCCGAAGCGGCGCCTGATTCTCCCGACGTGTACTTCAACCTCGGGTACGCCTACTGGCTCAACAAGGACACGCCGGCCGCCATCTACTGGCTGCGCGAGGTCGTTCGGCGCCGCCCGGCCGATGGGGAGGCGCACTTCATACTCGCCGCCGCGCTCCAGGCGTCAGGCAGCACGGCAGAGGGCGGGCGCGAACGCGAACTCGCGCGCCAGTTGTCGTCGCGCTTCGACGAATGGGAGCAGCGCCCTCGCGAGCAGGGCGTCGGGGGCGTGCCGCGAAAGCTCGAACGCCTCAGCGACGCCGAGTCCTCACCCGTTCGCACGGACCCTGCGCTGGGGTCGACGACGCAGCAGGACTACCAGCAGCTCGCTCGATTCCACTTCGACCGCGGCCTGCGACTGATGGACCAGCAGGAGGACCGCGAGGCGATCGGAGAGTTCCGCAAGTCGCTCTACCTGGCCCCCTACGACGCGCTGACGCATCTGGCCCTGGGTCGGGTGCTCGTCAGGGCCGGGCGGCTGCGCGACGCCATCGAGTCCTTCAAGATCTCGCTCTGGAGCACGGAGAGCGTCGAAGCCCGGATGCTGCTGGCCGAGACGCTGGTGACAACGGGTGACACCGCCGCGGCACTGCCGCACGCCGAGCGCGCGCTTCAGCTCGCGCCCGAGTCCTCCGACGCCAAGGCACTCGTCGAGCGTATCCGCGCGGCGCCGCTGAAGACGCCATAGGCGAGCGGCGCGTTCGGGAACGCGCCCTGCCCGGATACGGCGTCCAGCGCGACTCTGGGGATTTCGGCCGGCGGCCGGGTCGAAGTGGTACACTGCGGGCCTGTCCAGATTGCAGGGGCCGGGGCAAAACTGCGCCTGCGGTCTGGCCGTACTCAGCTCCGTCTCCAGCAGGCGTCGTGACCCGGGCCTCCCAGCCCGTCGGGTCCGCGTCCTGGGTGCACGCATGGCCCACGAGATCCACGACGACGGCTTCCACGAGATTCAGCTCAGCGGCAAGCAACTGGTCTTTCTTTTCATGGCGACGACAGTGGTGTCGATCGTCATCTTCCTGTGCGGCGTGCTGGTCGGCCGCGGTGTCCAGAATGCGCGCGGCGTCCTCTCGACAACGACAGGATTCGATGCCGACTCGACCGCACCGGCTGACACCGGCGACGTGGCCGCAGCGCCGTCGTCCGGCGAGCCGACGCAGGTGACTGGCCTGACCTACCCGAAGGGCCTGCCGGCGGCCGACGGCACGCCGGCGACGGTCGAGCCCGGAGCTGCCAGCGACCTCGACAGCACGGTCGCGGCGCCCGGCGCCGCGGCTGAACCGGCGCCCGAGACTCCGGCGCCAGCCGCGGCGAAGGACGCCCCCAGGGCAGCGGCTCCCCCGCCCGCCGTGAAGGCCACGCCCCCCGCGCCTGCGGCGGCGCCCTCCGCGTCGCGGCGGCGCCCTCCGCGTCAGCGCCGGCTCCGGCCGAGGACGGTGGGTTCACGGTGCAGGTCACGGCGCTGAAGAGCAAGCCCGAGGCCGACGCCATCGCCAGGCGCCTGCAGGGACGCGGCTATCAGGCATACGTCGTAGCCCCGACAGCCGGAGGCCAGGTCATCTACAAAGTGCGCGTCGGCATGAACATGCAGCGGCAGGAAGCCGACAAGGTGATGCGCCGCCTGCAGAACGAAGAGAAGTTCAAGCCCTGGATTACGCGCTAGCCGTTCTGTCGGGCCTGCTGATCGCGCTCAGCATGCCCAAGCCGGCGCTCGCGCCCCTGGGCTGGGTGGCGCTGGCCCCGCTGTGCCTTGCGGTGGCACGCACAGCCGCCCGCCCGGCGCCACGTGGGCCGCGGCCATTCCTGCTCGGCCTGGTGACAGGGCTGGTGGCCTTTGCCGGCACGGTGTCGTGGACCTCCGATGTCCTCGCGATCTTCGGCGGGCTCAACGCGGCACTCGCGTGGGCGCTGGCGGGCCTGCTGATCGCCTACCTCGCGGTCTATCCCGCGCTGTTCAGTCTCAGCCTGACGACGGCCGTCGCGCGCGGCGGACCGCTCGCCCTCGCGCTGGCGCCCCTCCTGTGGGTCGGCACGGAGTGGTTGCGCGGCACCCTCTTCACCGGATTCCCGTGGGTGCTGCTCGGCTACAGCCAGTCAGAGGTGATCGCGCCGCTGCAGGCAGCCAGCCTCGTCGGGGTGTATGGGCTCTCTGGCCTCGTGGCGTGTCCGGCTGCCGCCCTGGCCCTGCTGGCGAGCGGCGACAGGCGTGGGGGCAGAGGGCGGATGATCGCGGCGGGTGTCCTTCTGGCACTGCCAGTGGCGGCGACGGCCTGGGGGGCGGCGCGAGTGAGTCGGCAGGCGCTGCTGGACGGCCCCGCCATCAGAGTGGCCCTCGTGCAGGGCAACATCCCGCAGGGCCAGAAATGGGATCCGGCGCACCGCGACTCGATCCTCGCGCGATACCTCACGCTCACGCGAGACGTCGCGAGACAGGGCGTCGATCTGGCCGTGTGGCCCGAGTCCTCGACGCCGTTCGTGTTCGGCCGTGACGGGCTGTCCACCGAGGTGATGCGCGCCGGACTCGTGCAGGCCGGCATCCCGGTCGTGTTCGGCAGCGACGAGGTCGTCGGGCCGGCGGAGTTCTACAACGCGGCATTCGTGATGGACGCGGCCGGAGAGATTCGCGGCTCGTACAGGAAGATGCAGTTGGTGCCGTTCGGCGAGTACATCCCCGTGCGGTGGTTGCTGTTCTTCGCGCAGCCGCTCGTGGAGGGGTTCTCCGACTTCAGCGCGGGCCAGCGCCTGACACTCCTGCCAGTGGGGGCGAACCGGCTCTCCGTGGCCGTGTGTTACGAAGCCGTGTTCCCGTGGCTGTCGCGGCAGGCGGTGGTGCAGGGGAGCCAACTGTTGACCACCATCACCAACGACGCGTGGTACGGCAGGTCGGCGGCGCCCTGGCAGCACTTCCAGCAGGCGCGCGTGCGGGCCGTGGAGACGGGCCGGTATCTGGTGCGGTCGGCCAACACAGGTATCAGCGGCATCGTCGACCCGTATGGGCGCGTGGTGGTGCAGTCCCCGCTGTTCGAGACGGGCACGTGGATCGGCGAGGCGCGGTGGCTCGACGGCACGACGCCCTACGTCCGCAGCGGCGACGCGGTGGCGTGGGCCTGTATGCTCGTGACGGTGGCGCTGCTCGCGCTGCCATGGTTGTCGCGCCCCAAGAGGTAGGGCCGCGTGTCCCACGGCCGCAGAGGTAGGGCCGGTGTTCCACCCGGCCGTTGGTGGGGTAGGGCCGCGTGTCCCACGCGGCCGCTGTCGTTTCGAATCGGAGACTGGCGAGGCGCCGCGCGCCGAGCCCGCGGAGAGGGTGACCACGTGGCGTTCGTGAAGGAAGACGAGTACAAGCGATTCGAGAACCTGCAGCGCCGCGCTGTCGAACTCGGGAGGTATCTTTGACGCGGCCAGACCCGAGCAGGAACTCGCACGTCTCGAGGCGCAGGCCAGTCACCCCGACTTCTGGAACAACCAGGCCGCGGCGCAGCAGGTGCTGCAGCGCCGGCGCCGCCTGGACGAGGACGTCACGCTGCTGAAGTCGCTCCGCCAGCGCACCGACGACCTGGTGGTGCTGCGCGAGTGGCTGGACGGCGGAGAAGATGTCGGCGCCGACTTCACCCGCGGACTCGACGACCTGCAGGTCGAAGTCGAAGCGGGCGAGATCAAGAAGATGCTCGGCGGCGAGCACGACACCAAGAACGCGATCATCACCGTGCACCCGGGGGCCGGCGGCACCGAGTCGCAGGACTGGGCCGAGATGATCCTGCGCATGTACCTGCGCTGGGCGGAGCGGCGCGGCTTCAAGAAGGAACTGATCGAGGCGCAGCCCGGCGACGACGCGGGTATCAAGAGCGCGACGGTGACCATCAGCGGCGAATACGCGTACGGCCTGCTGGCGGCTGAAGCGGGTGTGCATCGCCTCGTGCGCATCTCGCCCTTCGACCAGGCCGCGCGCCGGCACACGTCGTTCGCGTCGCTCTACGTCTGGCCCGAACTGCCAGACGATGTCGACATCACGATCGACGAGAAGGAACTGCGCATCGACACGTACAGGTCGAGCGGGGCGGGCGGCCAGCACGTCAACGTCACCGACTCCGCGGTTCGCATCACGCACCTGCCGACGGGCATCGTCGTCTCGTGCCAGAACGAGCGATCGCAGCACAAGAACAAGGACGTGGCGATGAAGGTGCTGCGCTCACGCCTGTACGACATGAAGCTGAAGGAGCAGCAGGCCGAACTCGATCGGCTCGGCGGCGAGAAGAGGGACATCGCCTTCGGCAGCCAGATCCGCAGCTACGTCCTGCACCCGTACCAGATGGTGAAGGACCACCGCACCAAGTATCAGGAAGGCGATGTCAACCGCGTGCTCGACGGCGACATCGACGCGTTCATCAAGACCTACCTGATGGCGAAGTCGTCGGGCACGCTCGGCCAGGCGACGGCCGACGAGGATTAGGCAGGGCGCGGTCTTCCCTTCGACTTCGCTCAGGGCGCGCGACCGCGCCGCGGCGGATTGCGGCGGCGTGCGGACACGCCGCCCTACCATCGGGGGAGGACGCGGGTCGGCGACGATGGTAGGGCGCGGTCTCTGACCGCGCCGCGGTGGATGGCGGCCGGGTGGGGACACGCCGCCCTACCGCCGTTGGGCCTTTATCTGAAGTTCTCGATCAGCATGAGTTCGTCGCCGTCACCCGAGGTCTTCCTGGTGAACAGGATCCTCGCGCCGTCCGGCGACACCGCCAGGCCGAAGTAGGGGCTCGAGGAATTCGGTCGGCCCAGGCTCCCCACGACCTCGTCGCGCCCGGCGGCGTCGGCCAGGTGCACGACCGATTCGCCATCATCGCTGCAGGGCACGTAGTACACGCCCCTGGCGGTCGGCAGGAATGCGCCGCCGTGTCGCACGCACCTGGCCAGTTGTCGCGGCGAGCCTCCGGTCAGGAGGACCGTGAGCAGCGGCCGCTGCTCGCCGCTGGGCACGTAGACGAGGCTCTGGCCGTCGGCCGACTCCATGCCGAAGTCCGCTCCGCCGCGCGTGATGCGCTCGGGCGGCCCACCCGAGAGGCGTCTGCGCCAGATGTCCTGCGTCTTGCCGTCGAACCACACGTAATAAATCCATTGCCCGTCCTGCGACCACGTGGGCGCGGACTGCGTCCCCGACTCGGTCGTCAGCTGCCGTGGGACGCCGCCGTCGGCGTCGATGACCCAGACCTGCAGCCCCGTCGACTGCCGGGAGTCGAACACGATGCGTCGCCCGTCAGGCGACCAGTGCGGCGAGCATTGCCAGCGCCCCGGTCCGTGGGTGAGCTGCTGTGCCCCGGACCCATCAGCGGCCGACACCCACACTTCGACGCTGTTGGCCGACCGCGAGGAGCAGAACGCGATGCGCCGGCCATCGGGTGAGAATGCCGGTTGGAAGTCGGTGAACGCCGACGTGATGATCGTCCGGGTGCCCCCGCCCTCGAACACGTCGATGTCGGTATCGAAGCGGCCCCGCACAAAGGCCAGTCGGTCGCGTGCCGGCGTCGTCGCGGGTGAGTTCGCCCCGAGACCAGCCACTTCGATGCGCTCTGCCGGTGTGTTTCCATCGACCGCGACGCGCCACAGGTACGACACGGCATATGCCGACAGGTTGTCGAACACCACGGTCGTGCCATCGCGCGTCCAGGCGAGGGTGCCGATCGAGTTGAACCCGGTCCTCGTCAGCCTCCGGGGCTGACCGACAGGCGCGAGTGTCGCGTCGAGTTCCAGCACCTCCACATGGCAGGTCAGGGGCTCCGGGCACGACACATACGCCAGGTGGCGGCCGTCCGGCGAGAACGTCGGGGCACGGTGTCCGACGTCCCCCAGTGTGACGGGGCTGGTCAACGCTCGGGGTGTGCCGGCCTGTGTCGGGACGATCCAGATCCCGGCCTCGCGATCGGGGTTTGCTCCCGAGGGTGCCCGCACGACAGCGATGTAGCGGCCGTCCGGAGACCAGGAGATCGGCGGTACCACGCTCAAGTCCGTCAGCGCCCGCTCGCTTCCGCCGAGGGCCGACATGACCCGAAGCCGAAAACCCTCGGTGCCGCAGATGAATCGCATGAACGCGATGTGCCGGCCGTCGCGCGACCAGCTTGGCGCGAAGTCATTCCCCGGATGGTCGGTCAGGCGTCGAACCTGCATCGAGCCGACGATCGTGACGTAGATGTCGAAGTTGTTGGGAGCTGCTTCCCCTGGCATACAGCCCGACTGCAAGGTCCGGCTCCACGTAAACGCCACCTGCTCGCCGTCGGGCGAGAACGTGGGATTCATTTCAAATCCGCCGAGGGACGTCAGCGGGACGACGCGCATCGGCGGGGCGGCGGGCGCGGCGGGGGTGCGCGACGCCAACCACCAGGCGGCTGGCGCGACGAGGACCAGCAGCGCCAGGGCCGCCCACGCGCGGCGGGGCCACGCGCGTCGCGCTGGGGGAGGTGCGTCCGACGCCGCAACAGGTGCCGGCGGGACCTCGGGCGCGGCCGGGTCGGGCTCGACGGGGCAGACGAACCGGTAGCCGCGCCGTGGCACGGTCTCGATGAACCGCGGCATGTCGGCCGCGTCGCCGAGCACGTCGCGCAGGCGCTTCACCGCGGCGTTGAGGCCGTGCTCGAAGTCGACGAAGGTGTCGTCGCCCCAGAGTCGCTGCCGGAGGGTCTCGCGCGTGACCACCTCGCCCGGCGTCTCGAGCAGCGCCTCGAGCACCTGGAGCGGCTGCTCGGGCACGTTCAGCCGGCACGCCGCCCTTGGCCAACTCACGGGCGCATACGTCCAGCACGAAGTCGCCGAAGTGGACGAAACGCGCAGGCGTCGTCGAGCTATCGTGCATAGTCGTCGGCCGCTATCGGAAGTCCTCGGTGAGCGCCAGGTCAGCGCCGTGCCTGGCTGGCTGTCCGTCGCGCGCGACGAGGCGCCGCGCGACCGCGACGCACATGGCCCCGAAGGCGAAGGACTTTCCACCCGACGGCTCGTCGGTCGTCGTTGGCGCGACACTGCGCGGCCCGTGCGCCACGTGTGCTCCTCGGGACGCTACGCAAGACGCCGGCCGCCGCGCTCCATGCGCGGCGTGCCGTCAACACTGGGAGGGTGATTGCATTGTACGCGGCTGCGACCCCGTGACAAGTCCGCACCTCGCGGTGCGCCTCGCCTCGAGGCGGCCTTCGAAGGTCAGCTCGGCCGGGTGGGACACCCGGCCCTACCTTATTTCTGCCCCGGGTTCCGTTCCGGCGATGAACGCCTCTCGCTGACCGGCGTCGTTGGTGGCAAAGACGATGTTGCCGGGCGCGGGGAACTCCGGGACGTCCTTGCCCGCCTTGCGCTGGCGCTCGATCCAGTGCTGCATGACGTCGATCCAGATGGGGAGGGCCGCCACCGACCCGCTCTGGCCCTGGCCAATCGGGCGCTTGGTGTCGAAGCCGACCCAGACGCCGACGGTGATGTCCGGGTCGAATCCGACGAACCACGCGTCGGTGAAGTCGTCGGTCGTGCCGGTCTTGCCGCCCAGTGGCCAGTCGAGCGCCGCCGCGCGCGCCGCGGTCCCGCGCTGCACCACGCCGCGCAGGAGCGTCGTCATCACGAACGCCGTGTCGGCGCGGATGGCCTCCGACGGCACGGGGCGGTTCTCCTCGAGCGCGTTGCCCTCGCGATCGGTCACGCGGATGATCTGATACGGCGCCATCCGCACGCCCTGATTCGGAAAGAGGGAGAAGGCATTCGTGATCTCGAGCAGCGTCGCCTCGCCCGCGCCAAGGGCGCTCGAGAGGTAGGGCGGAATCGGTGACGCGATGCCCAGCTTCTGGGCGTACTGGATCACCTGCTTCGGTCCGAGGGCATTCATCAGCCGTACCGTCGGCACGTTGCGTGATTGCTCGAGCGAGCGCCGCAGCGAGATCGGCCCCTGGAACTGCTTGTCGTAGTTCAGGGGCGCATACGGCGGTGAGCCGGCGCCGCCGGGGAACGACACAGGCGCATCCAGGAGCGTGCTGGCCGGCGTGTAGCCCCTGTCGATGGCCGCTGTGTAGACGACGAGTTTGAACGTGGATCCCAGCTGGCGCGAGGCCTGCACGGCCCTGTTGAACTTGCTCCTGTCGAAGTCGAATCCGCCGACCATGGCGAGGATGCGGCCGGTCCTGTTGTCGAGCGCGACGATGCCGCCCTGCAGTTCCGGCTCCTGATCGAGCCTGGCAACGGCCGTGTGATCGGATGCCTCGAGCTGCTCGATGAGCACCTGCACGAGATCGCCGCGCGATACGAGGGCGTTCGCGGTCGCCTTGCCCGTCCAGCTGAACCCGCCTTTCGGGATGCGGATGTCGAGGCGTCCGGCGCGGGCCTGGATCTCCGTGGCCGTCGTGCCCGTCACGACGGCGGGCACGACATCGCCGACGGCCATGGGGCCCTGCCACCGCGGGTGCCTGTAGGCGTCGAGGTCCGCTCCGGCCTCGAGCAGGTTCGACGGCTTCCGGAACCCGCGACGCTGGTCGAGCCGGCGCAGCCCCGCCTGCATGGCCCGCGTGGCTGCGACCTGCAACGGCAGGTCGAGGCTGGTCTGGACGGAGAGGCCGTTCTCGTACAACTGCTTGGCGCCGAACCGGGCCTCGATCTGCTGGCGGACTTCCTCGACGAAATACGGAGCGGGGGAGTACGGCTGCGTCGGCAGGCCGGCGGTCTTGATGGGGCTGGCCTTCGCCGCTTCCGCCTGCGCGGCCGTGATGAAGCCTTCCTCGGCCATGCGCTGGAGGGCGTAGTTGCGTCGCCGCCGTGCGGCCTCGGGGTTGACGTACGGGCTCTGGCGCACGTTGCCCTGGATGATGCCGGCAATCATCGCCGCCTCTTCGAGCGCCAGGTCCTTCGCGGGCTTGCCGAAGTAGAGGCGCGAGGCGGCCTCGACGCCGTAGGCGCCGTGCCCGAAGTACGTGGTGTTGGAGTACAGCGTCAGGATCTCGCGCTTGGTGAAGCGCTTCTCGAGCTGAATCGAGATGATCGCCTCCTTGACCTTGCGCTCCCAGCCCGCCATCCCCGTGCGCGCGTAGACGCCGGCCCGCATGTACTCGTTCTGGAGGAACAGCATGCGCGCCAGCTGCTGCGTGATGGTGCTGGCGCCGGCGCGCTGCTGGTGGATGACGTCCTTCAGGGCGGTGATGACGATGCGCGGCAGGCTGAGGCCGACGTGCTCCTCGAAGTCCTTGTCCTCGGCCGCGACGATGGCCTGGCGCAGGAGCGGGGAAATGCCGTCGTAGGTGACGACGAGCCGGCGCTCCTTGGCAAACTCGCCGACAACCTCGCCCTTGCTCGCGTAGATGCGCGTGATGGTGCTCGGCGCGTAGTCGTCGAGCGCCGAGATCTGCGGCAGGTCGCCGGCAAAGGCGAACAGCACGCCGCTGACGGCGCCGAGGACGATCGTCAACAGGAAGAGCAGGAAGACGGTCGCCTGGCGTGCGATGCGAACGACGTAGGTGGCCACTCAGGCCATCGTAATGCCTAATGCCGTCCCCGCCCTCGGCCTACGGCCGCGGCACGGCCCGGCGCCCCGTCGTCGAGCCGGTGGCCCGGCCCGCTGTCGAGGTGGGCGCCTGGCGGCCGCTGGACGGCGGCTCGGCCGCGGCCGGCGGCGGGGGACTGGGCGATGCCTCCGGTGCGGGAGGAGCGGCAGCGGGCTTTGGCGGAGTCTCTCGCGGGGCACGCGGGCGCGAGACCCCCGACGCGGGTGGTGGCGACGCGGGTGGAGGCGCCGGGGGCGGTGGCGAGGCGGTCCCGGCTGACCCAGGCGTCCGCTGGCGGCTGCGAGGCGCCACGGCGCGCTGGGCACGCTCGTAGGGATCTTCCGGCGGCGGTGTGGGACCGTACCCCGGCGCTGGCGGGCCGACCCGCGTGGGGCCAATCCCGCTGGAGAAGGCGCCTGGCCCGTATCCGGCCCCGAGGCCGGGCGCGCCGTACCTGCCGCGGGGGCCTACGCCCTGCGTGATGAACGCCCGGAGGTTGTCGAGCGAGCGCGGATCGACGGCGTACGCGCCGAGGCGCGTCCGCTGGCCGAACCTGTCGGTGGGAACGACAGTCCAGGCGCGCGCGGGATCCAGCGTGGATCCTGGATAGCCGCCGCGCGGCTGTGCGAGCGTGTTCCAGCCCCACTGCGGCCGGCCCTCAGGCGCCAGCGGGGTCCACCCGACGTGCCCGGGCCCGACGCTCCAACTGACCCAGGCCGGGGCCCACTGGCGCCCCGGCATCCAGTACCAGCGTCCGCGCGGATTCACGCCCCAGCGCCCGAAATGATGCGTCGGCCAGCCCCACGGGTCGCGCCCGACCCACAGCCAGTCCTGTTGGGGACCGTACGACTGCCAGTACCCCTCGGCATAGGGGCGCCAGTCCGCGCCGACCTGGGGATACCAGACGGCGCCATACTGCGCATCGGACTCCCACGCGCCGTACCTGTTGAACACGTCCGTGTACGCCTCGAAGCGCGGGTCGGCAAACGTCTCGAGGGGCGCGCCTGTCGCGGGCGCCGCAGCGGGCGCATTGGCCCACTCGGCGAAGCTGTCATACGCCGCCGCGTTGAACGGCCGTGGAGACTCGGGCGAGAGCCCATCGCGCACGGCGACCTGGTAGCCCGCCCCGACGGCCTGGTCTCCGAGTGCGTTCTGCACGTCGGCGCGCCCACGGACGACGCCGAGCGTCGTGGTCTCGTTCTCGAGGCTGAACCGGTACTCGCCACCGGGCGCGAGCGTGAACGACCCGGCTGGCGTATCGACCCGCAGGGGTGTGGCGGTGGGCGGCGTGCTCACCAGCGCGCGTCCGGCCGTGACGGCGACCAGGGACGGGCCCAGCGCTTCGAACCGCGCGCCGCGATCGAGGGCCAGTCGCGTGCCGTCACCCCACAGCAACTGGCCGGCGGCCTCGCCGAGATCGACGCGGTCGCCGAAGAGCACGGGGTCGCCCAGTTCGAGCGGGAGTGTCGCGCCCTCACGCACCACCTGCGCGCCGGCCCCGTCGAGCCGGATCAGGTGCGGAGGGGCATTGGTGGGCTCGGGCGGAGCGTCCGGCTGCGCGACGGCACCAGCCGGCACGGCGAGGAGCAGCAGGACGGCGAGAGGGCGGGCGAGGGCCTGAACGAGCATCTGGGGCCTTTCGGACCAGGCGGCGCGGGCATCGCGGCAGCGTCCCCGGTCGGCGGCGAGTCGCATGTAAGACTCGCCATCTTCTGCAACGGACGGCGGCCGGCCTGCGAACGGATCAACATCGGCGCTCGAGATGTGTTGACACAAATGCACGCAGGTTTTATGATGCCGTTGTTATGAAGGGCTGCCGAGGGGGAGAACCCGAGGACTGGCCCGTTGCTTACGCAGAGGGGCTGACGTCATGAGCAAAGTCATAGGGATCGACCTCGGAACCACCAACTCGGTCGTCGCGGTCATGGAGGGCGGGGAGCCCACGGTCATCACCAACCCGGAAGGCAGCCGCCTGACGCCGTCGGTCGTGGCCTTCACCAAGTCGGGCGAGCGCCTGGTGGGCCAGGTGGCCAAGCGCCAGGCCGCGACCAACGCCGAGAACACCGTCTATTCCATCAAGCGCTTCATGGGGCGTCGTTTCGACGAAGTCAACGACGAGATGAAGCTCGTGCCCTACCACGTCGTCAAGGAGGGCAACGACGTCCGCATCGATGCGGGCGGGCAGAAGTGGGCGCCGCCGCAGGTCTCCGCCATGGTGCTGCAGAAGCTGAAGCAGGCGGCCGAGGAGTACCTCGGGCAGCCCGTGTCGCAGGCGGTGATCACGGTGCCGGCCTACTTCAACGACGCACAGCGGCAAGCCACCATCGAGGCCGGTCGCATCGCCGGACTCGAGGTCAAGCGCATCGTCAACGAGCCGACGGCTGCCGCGCTGGCCTACGGGCTCGACAAGAAGGGCGACCAGACGATCGCCGTCTTCGACTTCGGCGGCGGCACCTTCGACATCTCGATCCTCGAGGTGGGTGAGGGCGTGGTCGAGGTCAAGTCCACCAACGGCGACACGCACCTCGGCGGCGACAACCTCGATCAGCGCGTGATCGAGTGGATCATCGCGGAGTTCAAGAAGCAGGAAGGCATCGATCTGTCGAAGGACCGCATGGCGCTCCAGCGCCTGCGCGAGGCGGCCGAGAAGGCCAAGATCGAGCTGTCGAGCACGATGCAGACCGACATCAGCCTGCCGTTCATCACGGCGGATGCGTCGGGCGCCAAGCATCTCTCGCTGCAGTTGACCCGTGCCAAGTTCGAGTCGCTGGTCGAGGACCTGCTGCAGCGTGCCCTCGGGCCCTCGAGGCAGGCGCTGAAGGATGCGGGCCTGCAGCCCTCTGACGTCCACGAGGTGGTGCTCGTCGGCGGGTCGACGCGCGTGCCGCGCGTGCAGCAACTCGTCAAGGAGCTGTTCGGCCGCGAACCGAACAAGAGCGTGAACCCCGACGAGGTCGTGGCCATCGGCGCGGCCGTCCAGGCGGGCGTGCTCACGGGCGAGGTCAAGGACCTGCTGCTGCTCGACGTGACGCCGCTCTCGCTCGGCATCGAGACGCTGGGCGGCGATCATGACGCGGCTGATCGACCGCAACACCACGATCCCGACGCGCAAGAGCGAGATCTTCTCGACCGCCGCCGACAGCCAGCCGAGCGTCGAGGTGCACGTGCTCCAGGGTGAGCGCCAGATGGCGCGCGACAACAAGAGCCTCGGCAAGTTCCACCTCGACGGCATTCCGCCGGCGCCCCGGGGCGTGCCGCAGATCGAAGTGACCTTCGACATCGACGCCAACGGCATCGTCAACGTGTCGGCCAAGGACCGCGCCACGAGCAAGGAACAGAAGATCACGATCACCGGCTCCAGCGGCCTCAGCAAGGACGAGGTGTCCAAGATGATGAAGGACGCCGAATTGCACGCCGAGGAGGATCGGAAGCGTCGCGAGGAGATCGAGACGCGCAACAAGGCAGAGCAGGCGGCCTACCAGGCCGAGCGCATGCTGACCGACGCTGGTGACAAGCTGACCGACGCCGACAAGCAGCCCGTGACCGAGGCGATTGCCGCGGTGCGCGCGGCCCTCGAGGGCGAGGACGCGGCGGCCATCGGCGCCGCGGTGGACCGCCTGGTGCAGGTGCAGGGCAAGGCCGCCGAGGCGCTGTACAGGCAGGCGCAGACCGAGCCGTCCGACGCCGGGACTGGCCAGGCGGCCGGCGCCGGTGCTCCCGTCGACGGCGAGGTGATCGACGCCGAGGTGGTCGACGAGAAGTAGGCCATGTCACCGTACGACCTGCTGGGACTCGATCGGGATGCGTCGGAGGCGCAGGTGAGGCGGGCATACCGCCGCCTGGCGCGCCGATGGCATCCCGATCTGAATCCCGGCAACACGGAGGCGGCGCGGCGTTATGCCGCGATCACCGAAGCCTTCGAGATCCTCGTGGACCCCAACCGCCGCCGCGCCTGGGATGCCTCAGGTGCGGTGGCGCCCGCTCCCGCGCCGGCCCCGGCCGCATTCGCGGGCTTCGACTTCTCGTTGACGATGCAGGGCGCGCAGGCGTCCACGTTCGGCGACCTGTTCGTCGACGTGTTCCGTCAGGCGGCGTCGGCCGGAACTGGCGCGTCGCGGGGCACCGACATCTACGCCGAGGTGGTGATCACGCTGGCCGACGTGCTGCACGGCGCCTCGCGGCACATCGATGTCGCGCGCCGCGTGGCCTGTCGCATGTGTCACGGACTCGGGGTGCTCGAGGCGTCACCGGTGCCATGCCGTGTCTGTGGCGGTGCGGGGCAGCAGCGGTTGGGACGGGGGCACATGGTGTTCACTCGCCCCTGCGAGGCCTGTCACGGGGCAGGCGCCGTGCGCAGGCGCGCGTGCCACGGGTGCCACGGCCTCGGCCATCACGATGCGGTCGCCGCCGTGACGGTGGCCATCCCGCCGGGCCTCGAGGATGGGGACGAGATCATCCGGCACGGCGAGGGACACGTCGGCGCGCGCGGCGGCGCGCCGGGCGACCTGCGGGTGCGGGTGCGCGTGGCGCCTGATCCGCGCTTGACACGCCAGGGACACGACTTGCACATGACCCTGCCGGTCGCCGTGCACGAGGCCGTGCTCGGCGCACGGATCTCCGTGCCCACGGCGGAGGGCCCGGTGTCGGTGCGCGTGCCCCCCGGGATCCAATCGGGCCAGCGTCTCCGCCTCCGGGAGCGCGGCCTGCCGTCCCGGTCGCTCGGGCGGCGCGGCGACCTCGTGCTCGAGGTTCAGCTGGTCTTGCCGCCCGTCATCGATGCCCGGGCAAAGGCCCTCATGCAGGAGTTCGCCCGGCTGCATCCCGAGGATGTCCGGACCGGCTGGATTGCAGACGAGGCGTCTCAGGGCGATGACCAGGAGGCGGGAGCCGAGGGGACGTCGCCGGGCAGCCGCGACGCAACGCAGACAGTGAAAGGCTGACGCCTGCAGAGGCGGAAGGCCGCAACGACGAAGGCGGCATCCATGTCGACCCGACGACCAGGCAGGGCGCTGTACATGATCAGCGCGGTCGCGCAGCGCTACAACATCCATCCCCAGACGCTGCGCCTCTACGAGCGCGAGGGGCTGTTGCGGCCGTCACGCACCGACGGCAACACGCGCCTCTATTCCGACGAGGACCTCGAGCGCCTGGAGACCATCCTGACGCTGACGCGCGAGCTCGGCGTCAACCTGGCCGGCGTCGAGATCATCCTCAACCTTCGCGAACGCATGGCGCAGATGCAGCACGAGGTCAACGAGTTCATGGCCTACGTGAAGCAGGAGATGGCGCGCGGGCTCGGTGACTGGGAACAACGGCTGTCCACGGCGATGGTCCCGAGCGGACCGGGTTCCCTCGGGCGTCCACCGGCCGAGCCCCCACCGCCGGCCGACGGCGAGGACTGAGCCCACCTTCGCTACGCGTTCGGCTGCCTGCCGCCCCCCGCGCGCGCTATCATGCGGATCCCTTGGACGTGGCCTGCGCGACCTGCAACGGAACCGGTTGGAAGACGGTGGAGCACGACGGTGAGCGCCGCGTGACCCGCTGCGACTGCTGGCGGCGCGAGGCCGCCTCGCGCCGGCGGACCGACTCCCGCATTCCGCGACGCTACCAGCACTGCGACTTCCAGGGATTCCTCACCTACGGCAACGAGTCGCTCGACCGGGCGCTCGCCTCTGCGCGCGCCCTGACCCAGCGCTATCCCGTCACCGACCGCGGCTTGTTCCTGCTCGGCCCGCCGGGCGTCGGCAAGACGCACCTCGCCGTGGCGATCCTGCGGGCTCTGGTGCAGGAGAAGGGCGCCCGCGGGCTGTTCTACGACACCCGCGACCTGCTCCGCATCATCCGCAGCACCTACGACCCGCTGGTCCGCGAGACCGAGCGTGACGTGCTGCGGCCCGTGATGACCGCCGACGTGCTCGTCCTGGACGACCTCGGCGCCGAGAAGGCGTCGGAGTGGGTGGACGAGACCCTGAACCTGATCGTGAACACGCGGTACAGCGAGAAGCGGCTGACGCTGTTCACGTCCAACTACGTGGACGACCCCGATCCCGTCCATGCCCGAGTCGCTGCTGTACCGCATCGGCGTCCGCATGCGCTCGCGGCTGCACGAGATGTGCGACTTCCTCGACCTCGACGGCGCGGATTATCGCGAGTTGCCACCCAACGGCGGGGAAGCGGACCTGGTCGCCCTCTGGCGCATGCGCCACAAGCCGAGCGCCTCGCGGCTGCCCGCCAAGGCCAGCGCGCCGATGCGGGCCCGGCTGCGCGACCGGGAGGGCGCGCAGGCGCCCGGGGCCGCCGCGCCGGACCTCAAATGGCCAGGCGGCCGCGCGGGGACCCGCCGCTGACGCCCGTGCCGAATGCCCTCGGCCTCTACGTCCACGTTCCGTTCTGCTCCGCCATCTGTCACTACTGCAACTTCAACCGCGGGCTGATGGACGCCGCGCTGAAGGATGCCTACGTGGATGCCCTCGTCGCCCACATCAGGCGCGACGCCGAGGCCGTCGACGTCGATACCATCTACTTCGGCGGCGGAACGCCGTCGCTGCTCGAGCCGCACGAGATCGGCCGCATCGTCGAGACGTGTCGTGGCGCCTTTCGCGTGGCGGCCGACGTGGAGGTGACGCTCGAGGCCAATCCGGAGACCGTCGACGCCGCCCGCGCTGGCGCGGTTTCGAGACGGGGGCGTCAACACGGCTGTCGTTCGGCGTGCAGTCGTTCCTCGACGATGAACTGCGCCGCCTCGGTCGCCTGCACGGCGCGCAGCGGGCGCGGGCACGCACTGGCCGAGGCCCGCGCCGCCGGCTTCGACAACGTGAGCCTGGACCTCATGATGTGGCTGCCGGGACAGTCGGTGGCCCAGTGGCGCGACGTCGGTGGACGCACTCATCGACGCCTGGCGCCGGACCACGCGTCGCTCTACCTGCTCGAGCTCTACCCGAACGCCCCGCTGCGGGAGCGCATGGCCCGCGAGCAGTGGACGCAGACGCCCGACGACGATGCGGCTGACATGTACGAGTTGGCGATGGCGCGCCTCGAGGCGGCAGGGTTCGTCCAGTACGAGATCTCGAACGTGGCCCGTCCCGGGCGCGAGAGCCGCCACAACCTGAAGTACTGGCGCGACACGGGGTGGCTCGCCTTCGGCTGCGGCGCCCACGGCTCCCGGCACGGTCGCCGCTGGAAGCACGTGGCCGACACGCACGCCTACGTCGCGCGGATCCGGGCCGGGGCCGACCCCGTCGCCGAAGCGCGGCAGCTGGATGCCGAAGGCCGGCTGGCCGAAGCGATGTTCATGGGGCTGCGGCTCGTCGAGGGCATCGACCTCGATGACTATGGCGCGCGTTTTGGACAGGATGTCTGGTTTCGTTACGGAAATGCGCTGGAGCCGGCAGTCGATGCGGGCCTGCTCGACCGTCGTGACGGCCGGATTCGGCTGACGCCTCGTGGCAGGCTCCTTGCCAACGAAGTGATGCAGGTCTTCGTGTGAAAGTTTGTCCCGCCGGTTGTTTACGGTACAGTAATCGCCGGATTGACCACCCCTGTTCCGGAGCTGGAGGAAGTGCTATGCGTGTGTTGATGGAGGCGCGGGCCGTACGTGGTGCGGGTGCGCGGGTGGCCCTGGGGGCCGCCGTTCTGATGATGAGCAGTCTGATGCTGAGCGCGTCAGCCATGGCTCAAGACCCCGCTCCGGCTCCGGCCGCCGACGCGGCACAGCCTGCGGCCCCGGCCGCGCCGGCAAAGCCACAGCTGACGTTCGACAATGCCGACGCGGTCGTGTGGTTCTACGCGGTCAAGGGCGACAGCGGCGCGAAGTTCGAGCAGTTCTTCGGCCGGGTGAAGGAAGCCATGGCCAAGAGCACGGTGCCCGAGCGCAGGACACAGTCGGCCGGCATGCGGCTGATGAAGTCGACATCGGCCGCCGGTGACGGCACGCTCAACTACGTGCTCATCATCAGCCCGGTCGTCAAGGGGCAGGAGTACAGCCCCGGCATGCTCCTGTTCGAAGTGTTCCCGACAGAGGCCAAGACCCTCGTGGACGAACTCCAGTCGTTCATCAACGACAAGGGCTTGAACGCGGCGGTGCCGCTCGCCGACGTGATGACGCTCGGCGGCATGTAGGAACCGGGTCCGCGGCCCGGCATGGACCCTGGCGGTGCTCACGCGCCGACCGGGGTCTTCGTTCATATGCGCACTATTCTGCTCACGCTCTGCCTGCTCTGCATCAGCGCAGGACCGGCTGCCGCCCAGGCGGCCGCGCCGGCACCCGCCGAGGCGCAGCCGCCGTCGCCCGCCGTGGCAACCGTCGCGCCGGTGCCGGCCGCTCTCCCGATGGCTGGCCCCTCCGGCATGATCTTCCACGCCATCAAGGCCGACCGCACGGCTGACTTCGAGGCCGTGATGACGCGGCTGCGCGACCTGCTCGCCGGCAGCGGCAACGAGGTGCGCCGCCAGCAGGGCGCCGGGTGGCGGGTCTTCCGCCAGGCGACCCCACTGGCCGATGGCGCGGTGCTCTACGTGTCGTTTCTCGATCCCGTCGTCGCCAACGCGGAGTACGACGTGCCGCGGCTGCTCGCCGAAGGCGCGCCAGACGAGGCAGCCGAGCTCTACGAACGCTTCCGCGACGCCCACGTGCAGCCCACGGTCCAGGCGTCGAATCTCTCGGTCGTCATCGCGCCTGTCGCGGCGCCACAGCCGCAGCCATGATCGCGACTGTCGTCCTCACAGGGCTGCTGGTCGGGTCTGCGCAGGTGCCGGCCGCGCCAGTCCCGCCCATCGCAGCGCCGGAGGCTGCTCCCAGCCCGTCCACCGAGGGCGACCTGTGGCTGGTCATCTACAGCGTCCAGCCAGACCGCACGTCGGCATTCGAGGCGCTGGCCAGACAGGTGCGCGAGGCCCTGGCGAAGAGCCCTGACGAGATTCGCCGGCGGCAGGCGCGCGACCTCCGTATCCATCGGTCGGCTCTCCCCAACGCCTCGGGCAAGATGCTCTACTTCCTGCAGATTCCCGCGCTCACCGGCGATGCCGACCGCTCGGGTTTCGACGTGCTGATCGACGCCGTGCTGCCCGGGCAGGCGACGACGCTCAAGCAGCAACTGATCGAGACGCTCGACCCCTCGAACCCCTCCGGCAACACCTATCTGGTCAACGTCCGGTGACGGTCAGAACGCCAGCGTGAGCCCCGCGTACACGCGTTGCGCGTCCGGAGCGATGGCGTCGCGCAGCTTGAAGTAGCGGTAGTCCAGGCGCAGCTTGAGCGGGCCGGCGATGCCGATCTTGGCGCCGCCGCCGAGTGCGATGTGCGCATCGACCTGTTCGTACCCGATGTCCAGCCGCTCGCGATACAGTCCCGCTCCCGCGATGGCGTAGAACTGCACGCCGCTGATGGGAATCGGGTTCTGCACGTACACGCTCGCGGTGCCGCTCGCCACCGACGGCGACAGATCGTCGAGCTGCTGGCTCGCCCGCGCGATTTCAACCTCCCACCCGACCAGCAGCAGGCCGAACCCGAGGCCGATGCCCGTGGCGGGCCTGACCGACGGGCCACTCTGCAGGCCCGCGAACACGGTGAGATCGGCCCGCGCAGGCGCCGCGGACACCAGCAGGAGCAGGATCGGGAGCGCCAGGCGGCGGGCAGGGACGTGCATGCCGCATTATCGCGGAAGCCCCGACGCCTGCCCGATCAGCCACGCGAAACCCCGTCCACGTGGGCTACGATCGATGCCGAGCCCAGGAGCCGAACGCAACCGCCGTCCCCCGATTCCCGATTCCCGATTCCCGACTCCCGACTCCCGACTCCCGACTCCCCATGGACCTCCACCTCACCGACGACCAGCGCCTCCTGCGCGACAGCGTCAGGGAATTCGCCGAGCGGGAGATCCGTCCGTCCGTGATGGCCTGGGACGAGGCGCAGCAGTTCCCGATGGCCCTGCTGCCGAAGATGGCCGACCTCGGGCTGATGGGGATCCAGTTGCCCGAGGCCGTCGGCGGTGCCGGGATGTCGGCCGTGGACTACTGCCTCTGCATCGAGGAACTGGCTCGCGTCGATCCTGCCATCGCGCTCAGCGTGGCGGCGCACAACGGGCTCGCCGCGGCGCACCTGCACATGTTCGGTACGGCGGCGCAGCAGCAGCGATACCTCGTGCCGCTTGCGACGGGGCAGGTGCTCGGAGCATGGGGGCTCACGGAGCCCACCGCGGGCAGCGACGCCGCCGGCACGCGCACGATGGCCCGCCGCGAGGGCGACGGCTGGGTGATCGACGGCGCCAAGACCTTCATCACCCACGGCAACATCGGAGGCGTGCTCGTCGCCATGGCCGTAACCGATCGCGCCCGCGGCAATCGTGGCATCTCGGCGTTCGTCATGTCCACGGACACGCCCGGGGTGCGCGCCGGGCGCAAGGAGAACAAGCTCGGCATGCGCGCGAGCGAGACGAGCGAAGTGATCCTGGAGCACTGCCGCGTGCCGGGCGACGCGTTGCTCGGCGACGAGGGGCAGGGGTTCATCAATACCCTGCAGGTGCTCGACGCGGGGCGGATCGGGATCGCCGCGCTGGCCGTGGGTCTGGCACAGGGCGCCTGGGATGCCGCACGGACCTACGCGCGGCACCGGGAGCAGTTCGGCCAGCCCATCGCGTCCTTCCAGGGGATCCGCTGGAAGCTTGCCGACCTCGCGACGAAGATCACGGCGGCCCGTCTGCTGACCTACCGTGCCGCGGCCCTCAAGGACGAGGGCGTCCGGACGACGCGCGAGTCGTCGATGGCCAAGCTCTACGCGAGCGAGGTGGCCGTGCGCGCGGCCGAGGAGTGCGTGCAGATTCACGGTGGGTATGGCTTCGTGAAGGACTACCCGGCCGAGAAGTACTTCCGTGATGTGAAGCTCCTGACCATCGGCGAGGGCACCAGCGAGGTGCAGCGCCTCGTGATTGCGCGACAATTGCTCGCGTGAACCCGGCGGACCTGGCCAGTCGCGTGCACGCGGGTGAGCCCCGCGCCGTGGCGCGCGCCATCACGCTCGTGGAGAACGAGCATCCCGACGCCGCCGCGATCATCGCCGCGCTGCATCCGCGCGCAGGCCGCGCCTGCCTCATCGGGGTCACTGGCCCACCAGGGGCAGGCAAGAGCACGCTCGTCGATGGGCTCACCGCCGAGTGGCGCCGCCGCGGGCATCGCGTCGGCATCCTCGCGGTCGACCCCACGAGCCCGTTCACCGGCGGTGCGCTGCTCGGCGACCGCATCCGCATGCAGCAGCACGCGGGAGACGCCGGGGTCTTCATCCGAAGCCTGGCCACGCGAGGGCACCTGGGCGGCCTGTCGCGTGCCACCGGAGACGTGGCGCTCGTGCTCGATGCCGCGGGCTACGACCTGGTGCTCATCGAGACCGTCGGCGTGGGGCAGGACGAAGTGGATGTGGTCGGCGCGGCCGACATCTCCCTCGTCGTGGCCGTGCCAGGGATGGGCGACGATGTGCAGACGTTGAAGGCCGGCATCATGGAGATCGCGGACATCTTCGTGGTCAACAAGGCCGACCGCGAGGGGGCCGACCGCGTCGTCGCCTCGATCGAGGCGCTCGTCTCGCTGCAGGGGGGCGATGAACGGGCCTGGCGGCCGCCCGTGCTGCGGACGGAAGCGACGCGTGGCGTGGGCATCGAGGCCCTGATCGAGGCCATCGAGCGATTTCGCGCCGCGGACCCGGGGCGGCTGGGCCAGCGCCGCCGCGCGCGCGCTGGCCGGCAGGTGAGGGACCTGGTCGCCGGTCGCCTCCTGGCGCAGGCGGAACGACGCCTGGCGCCTGGGGAGTTCGAGGGCTTCCTCGATCGGATCGCGGCGCGCGAGATGGATCCTCACGCCGCGGCGGCCGCGATCGTGGCGCGCGCACGCGTGTCGACGTGAGTCGCGCGCACTGGACAAGACCGGGCGAGCCACGCATCATGTCACGTTGGCCGAAGGCCTCCGGAGGGCGCCACCCGGCGACCGGTCACATACGCATCCCATGTCCACTCACATCGGCATCATCGGCGGCAGCGGCCTGTACGACATGGCCGAACTCACAGACCGTCACGAACTCTCGATCGACACGCCGTTCGGCGCCCCGTCGGGACCCTATATCATCGGCACGATTGCGGGCACGCGCGTCGCCTTCCTCCCGCGCCACGGTGTGGGACATCGCATCACGCCGTCGGAGCTGAACTTCCGCGCCAACATCTACGGCTTCAAGACGCTCGGCGTGGAGCGGATCCTCTCGGCGAGCGCCGTCGGCTCGCTGCGCGAGGACATCGCCCCGCTGGACGTCGTGATTCTCGACCAGTTCATCGACCGCACGCGCGGGCGCGGCGAGTACGTTCTTCGGCGACGGCGTCGTCGCTCACATCGCGTTCGCCGACCCGGTCTGCGGACACCTGGCGCAGGTGGCGCACGACGCGGCGTGGAGGCAGGCGCCCGCGTGCATCGCGGTGGTACGTACGTGTGCATGGAGGGCCCGGCGTTCTCGACGCGCGCCGAGTCGCACCTCTACCGCTCCTGGGGCGCGCACGTCATCGGCATGACCAACCTCCAGGAGGCCAAGCTCGCGCGCGAGGCGGAGATCTGCTACGCGACCATCGCGCTGGTCACCGACTACGACTGCTGGCACCCCGACCACGACCACGTCAGCGTGGAGATGATCATCGACCACCTCACGCAGAACGCCCGCACGGCCCAGCGCGTGATCGCCAGCGCCGTCACGACACTGGCTGGCACGGCGCGCACCTGCGCGTGCGGTCATGCGCTCGCGACGGCCATCATCACGAGACCGGATGCCGTCCCGGCCGCCACGCGCGAGAAGCTTGCGCCGATCATGGGGAAGTATCTCGGCACGTAGTCGGCCATCGACGTCGGCCGCCGCCCCTGCCGTGCGGCCCGACTCCCGTTTTTCCCGACTCCCGACTCCCGACTCCCCACTCCCGATTCCCCACTCCCCACTCCCGACCATGCCACGCCACATCGTCACCGGTTCGATTGCCTTCGACTACCTCATGACCTTCCCCGGGACGTTCACGGAGCTGCTGCTGCCGGAACATCTCCAGCGGCTCAGTCTCAGCTTCCTCGTGGACGAGATGGAGAAGCGGCGGGGCGGCTGCGCGCCCAACATCGCCTATACGCTCGCGCTGCTCGGGGAGCGGCCAGTCCTGATGGGCACGGCTGGGCAGGACTTCTCGGACTATCGCGCCTGGCTCGAAGCGGCCAACGTCGATACGTCGCTGGTGCTCGAAGTGGCCGACAAGTTCACGGCGTCCTTCTTCTGCAGCACGGACACGCAGAACAACCAGATCGCCTCGTTCTACGCGGGCGCGATGGCCGAGGCCGATGAGTTGTCCTTCCGGACGGCTGGCCAGGCGGACCTGGTCATCGTTTCGCCCAACGATCCGAAGGCCATGGTGCAGTACGCGGAGGAGTGTCGCGT
This sequence comes from uncultured Acidobacteriota bacterium, assembly GCA_963715265.1. Classification (GTDB taxonomy): domain Bacteria; phylum Acidobacteriota; class Vicinamibacteria; order Vicinamibacterales; family Vicinamibacteraceae; genus Luteitalea. The sequence goes on along the minus strand of CAVQRQ010000018.1, from coordinate 103,505 downwards.
GCTGGGGTTGCGCTACATCTTCGACCCCGGCCAGCAGTGCGCCCGCATGGAGGGCCCCGAGCTCGCGGCGGGCCTGGTCGGCGCCGACATCGTCATCTGCAACGACTACGAGTTCGAGTTGATTCGCGAGAAGACCGGTCTGGACGTCGAGGGGCTGCTCGATCGATCCGAAGCCGTCATCATCACGAAGGGTGAGAAGGGCTCGTCGATCCACCTGCCCGACCGGCAGATTGACGTGCCTGTGGCACCGGAGCGACGGGTGGCCGATCCCACGGGCGTCGGTGATGCGTATCGTGGAGGCCTGATGAAGGGGCTCGCGCTCGGCGTCGACTGGGAAGTCTGCGGTCGCCTGGGCAGCGTGGCCGCCACCTATGCCCTGGAGCATGTCGGCGGCCAGAGCCACGCCTACACGGCAGACGAGTTCCGCGAACGCTACGTCGAGGCGTTCGGCGGCGCGTGCCCGTTCTGACGTGAGCGCCAGGGGCCGGCCGTGGGTCCTGCGCGTCGTCCTCACGACGGCCGCGCTCGTGTGGGTGGCCCTCCTTGGTCTGACGCCGGGGTGGAGCGGCGGAGCCTCTGGCTCCTGGCCCGTCCGAGCAACGACGGCCGCGCTGGTCCGTTCGCTCGGCGCGCGCGTCTGTCACCAGCGCCCCGAGAGGTCGTTCCACGTGGAGGGACGGCCGTTGCCCGTGTGCGGCCGGTGCACCGGCCTCTACGTGTCCGGCGCCGTCGGCCTGCTGGCTGTCGGCCTCGGCCGCGCACGCCGCCGCGCGCCGACGCGGGCAGCCACGGCGCCGGGCTGGTGGCCCTCCGGGCTCGATCCCCGCGCGAGGTGGCTGGCCCTGGCGGCAGTGCCCACGGTCGTCACGTGGGTGGCTGAAGTTGCCGGCGCCTGGGTGCCGGGCACGGCGCTGCGGGCGCTGGCGGCCATCCCCCTGGGCCTGGCGGCCGGGTGGTTCGTGGGGCGCGCCCTGGACTGAGCGCGTCGCCGACGCCGCGATAGTCGGGCCGCGTTCATGGAACGGCCTGCCGCGCTGTCCGGTTCCCCGTTTCCGATTCCCGATTCCCGATTCCTTGTTCCGCTACACTAGCTGACCGATGCCTGCCAGGCCCACTCCTCCCATGACCCCAGCCGTGCCACCCCTCGCGCTCTGCGCCGTTGGCTGGCTGGTGCCCGGGGCGGCGCACGTCTGGCTCGGCCGCCGCGACAAGGGCGTCATCTTTCTTGTCGTGCTGGTGATGCTCTTCGGTGCCGGGCTCTGGCTCGACGGGCGTATTTTTCCGGTCGAGCCTCGGGAGCCGCTCGTGGCCCTGGCGGCCCTGGCAAACCTCGGCATCGGCGTGCCGTACTTCGTGGCGTGGGGATTGGGGCTCGGCGCCGGCAACGTCGTGGCCGCCAGCTACGAGTACGCGAACACGTACCTCATCGTCGCCGGACTCCTGAACGCGCTCGTCGTGCTCGACGCCTACGACATCGCCATCGGACGCAAGGCCTGATGACCAGCCACTTTCTGCTGCTCGTGTTCTTCGCCGCCTGCGTGGCGACCGTCATGGCGGTTCTGCAGAAGGACGAGCGCGCCGAGCAGGTGCGTCTGGCCTTGTACATCGCCGGCGGGTTCATCGGCGTGGCGCTGGTGCTCGGCTGGGTGATGTTCCCGCTGCCGCTGTGAGTCGGACGGCCCGCACCGTCCTGGGCTGGCTGCCGGCCGGTCTCTGGTGCCTGCTGATCTTCGTGCTCTCGTCGCGGCCCGCGCTGCCGAGCCCGGCCAGCGTGACCGACAAACAGGCGCATGCCCTGGTGTACGGCATCCTGGCGACGCTCGTCCTCATGGCGATGACGCGCTGGCGCTGGCGGGCCATCGGAGGTGCCGGCGTGCTGGCCGCCTTCCTGATGGCGACCGCGTACGGCGTCTCGGACGAGTTCCACCAGATGTTCGTGCCCGGTCGCTCACCGGAGGTTGCCGACGTCGTCGCCGACGCGGCCGGGGCGGCCGTCGCCCTGGCTGCCGCATGGGCGTGGGCTATACTCCTCGGCAGGCGCGCGTCGGCGTCGCGGCCCTGAAACGACGAGTTGCCGATTGGCAATCGGGCGCCGGACCAGTCTTCCCTGACCGCCGTCCCCCCGACTCCCGACTCCCAACTCCCGACTCCCGACTCCCGACCCAGATGTCGACTGACAAGCATCTCGAGCTGTCTGGCACGGATGCGGTGCGTGTCCTCACGATCACGCGCCCGGAGAAGCTCAACGCGCTGAATCGCGCGATGCTGGCCGCGTTGCAGTCACGCCTCGACGCGCTGGCGGCGGACCCGGCCCTGCGCGTGCTCGTGATTACCGGTGCGGGTGGCAAGGCCTTCGTTGCCGGCGCCGACATCGCGGAGTTCCAGGGACTCACGCCCGACCAGGCGGCCACGTACGCGCGTCAGGGGCAGGCGGTGTTCGACCGGCTCGAGACCTTGCCGGTGCCGACGATCGCGGCCATCAACGGGTATGCGCTCGGGGGCGGATGCGAACTGGGGCTGGCCTGTACGTTTCGTCTCGTCGCCGACACCGCGCGGCTCGGCTTGCCGGAGACGTCGCTCGGGCTCATCCCCGGCTTCGGCGGCACCCAGCGCCTGGCGCGGGCCGTCGGCCGCCAGCGCGCCCTCGAGCTCATCCTCACGGGCCGGCAGGTCGAGGCCGATGAGGCCGTCCGTCTCGGCCTGGCGCTACGGTCGGTCCCCGCGGCCCTGTTGATGGATGAGGCGCTGGCGCTGGCGGGCCAGTTGGCGACCCGGGCACCCCTCGCCCTGCGCTACGCGCGGGCGGCCGTCGCCGAGGGTCTGGATCGCCCGCTGGCCGATGCCCTGGCTGTCGAGGCCCGGCTGTTCGGCCTGGCCGCCGCCACGACGGACATGGCGGAGGGCGTCACGGCCTTCCTCGAGAAGCGTCAGCCGAAGTTTACCGGTCGATAGGAGTCCACGTTCCCGTGTCGCGCCCAGCCGTTGCCCCGTCCGTCCCGCAGGTCCCCGGCCTCCGTGTGGCGCTCGTCGTGTCCGTCTACCACGACGACATCACCGAGCGGCTGGCAGCGGGCGCGCTGCAGGCGTTGGCGGCGGCAGGCGTGTCGCCGGCCGACACCGAGCGCCTCGACGTGCCCGGGGCCTACGAGATTCCCCTGGCCGCCCACCTCGCGGCGGCCTCGGGGCGTGTCGACGCCGTCGTGTGCCTCGGGTGTCTCATCAAGGGCGAGACGCCGCACTTCGACTACATCGCCGCCGCCGTCTCGCACGGCATCATGCACGCCTCGCTGGCCCAGGGCCTGCCCATGGCGTTCGGGGTGCTGACGGTCAACAGCGTGGAGGAGGCCGAGGCGCGCGTGCCCGACGGCCCGGGCAACAAGGGGTACGAGGCCGCGGTGGCCGCCGTCACGATGGCGACGCTGGCCGACGCGTGGCGCCCGCGCGCGTCGGCGCCGGGGAGCGGCGCGTGAGTCGACGCGATCCGCAGCACCTGCGACAGGCGCGCGAGAGCGCCCTGCAGATGCTCTACGGCTGGGAACTGGGTGGCGACGCGCTCCCCGAAGCCATTGCCGGCGTGCAGGACCTGCAGTTGCGCCCGCCGGTGGCCGAGCGCGACGCGCTGGCGGTCGCACTCGCGCTGGGCACGGCCCGCACGCTCGACCGCATCGACCCGCTCATCGCCGAGACCGCGACGAACTGGCGCATCGAACGCCTCGCCGTCATCGACAAGCTGGTGCTTCGCCTGGCCGTCTACGAGCTGCTGGAACGCCCCGACGTGCCACCCGCCGTGGTGATCAACGAGGCGATCGAACTCGCCCGCACGTTCAGCGCGCCCGAGGCCGTACGCTTCGTCAACGGCGTGCTCGACGCGATTCGCAAGCGTCTCGAGCGGGAGCGGCAACCGGCAAGTGGCGACCGGCAACCGGACGCCGGGAATCGGGGACCGGCCCAGTAGCCTCTTCAGCGTAGCCTGTAGCCTGCAGGCCCATCCTTCCCATGTCCGACTCCGAACTCGTCTCGCAGCGTCGCGCCAACTTCGAGGAATTGCTGGCCCTCGGCGTGCGTCCGTATCCCACAGCGTTCGATGCCACGCACCGCATCGGGGAGATTGTCGCCGCGTACGGGGACAGCCCCGGCGAGGCGCTCGAGCAGGAGCACGTGCCCGTGCGGGCCGCCGGGCGGATCCTCGGCATGCGGACCTTCGGCAAGGCGAATTTCCTGGTGCTGTCCGACGGCGCCGCGACGCTGCAGGTCTACATCCGGCAGGACTCGGTGAGCCCCGAGGCGTTTGCCATCTTCAAGCTGCTCGACTTCGGCGACCAGGTGGGCGTCGAGGGGCGCCTGTTCCGCACGAGCACGGACGAACTCACCATCTGGGCCTCGTCGCTGACATTCCTCGCGAAGTGCTTCCTGCCGCTGCCGGAGAAGTGGCACGGCCTGCAGGACGTCGAGACGCGCTACCGCCAGCGCTACCTCGACCTGATCGTGAACCCCGAGGCCCGGCGCGTCTTCGAAGTGCGCGCCCGGATCCTGCAGGCCCTGCGTGGCTTCCTCGACGCGCGCGGCTTCCTCGAGGTCGAGACGCCGATGATGCAGCCGATCGCCGGCGGCGCGCTCGCGCGGCCGTTCGTGACCCATCACAACGCGCTCGACATGAAGCTCTACCTGCGCATCGCGCCGGAGCTCTACCTCAAGCGGCTGGTCGTCGGCGGCATGGAGCGCGTCTACGAGATCAACCGCAACTTCCGGAACGAGGGGATCTCGACGCAGCACAACCCCGAGTTCACGATGCTCGAGTTCTACCAGGCCTACGTGGACTACGAGACCTGATGCGGCTGACCGAGGAGATGCTCGCCGAGGTCGCGCCGAAGACCGTCGGGACCACGACCTCACGTTCGGGGACCACGCCATCTCGTTTGCGGCGCCGTTCCGCCGGCTCTCGCTGCGAGACGCGGCCGCGGAGCGCGCGTCCGAGCGCCTGGAGCGCTCGGTCGACGTCGACATGCTGCGTGATGCCGAGACGGCGCGCCGGTGGCCGTGGCTCTCGGGCTCGAGGTGCCGGACGGGCAGGGCGCAGGCAAGATCGCCACGGCGATCTTCGAGGCGCTCTGCGAGGACGACCTCATCCAGCCGACGTTCGTCTACGACTTCCCGACCGAGGTCTCGCCGCTCTCCAAGCAGAAGGCCGACGATCCCGACACCGTCGAGCGGTTCGAGCTGTACGTCGGGGGGCTTCGAGGTGGCCAACGCCTTCAGCGAGCTGAACGACCCGGTCGAACAGCGACGACGCTTCGAGGAGCAGCTCGCCGAACGCGCGCGGGGGGACGCCGAGGCCCACGCAGATGGACGAGGACTACCTGCGCGCCCTCGAGTACGGACTGCCGCCCACGGGCGGGGAAGGCGTCGGCATCGACCGACTCGTGATGCTGCTCACCAACAGCCAGTGCATCCGCGACGTCATCCTGTTCCCGCTGATGCGGGCCAGATAGTCGATGCCCTTTGAACTCTTCGTCGCCCTGCGCTACCTGCTGGCCCGGCGCAAGCAGGCCTTCATCTCGCTGATCTCCCTCATCTCGACCGTGGGCGTGGCCGTCGGCGTGATGGCGCTCATCATCGCCCTCGCGCTGATGACGGGCCTGCAGGGCGAGCTGCGCGACCGCATCGTCGGGGCCTCGCCGCACATCTACGTCTGGAAGGTCGGCGACGGGCTCACGGACGTGGACGGCGACCTGCTGCGTCTCCACAAGGTGCCGCGCGTGACGGGCGCCGCCCCGATCGTCCTCGGGCAAGGCCCTGGTGACCGCCGGCGAGCAGCAGGCCTTCATCACCGTGAAGGGCATCGACCCGGCGCTGGAGGCGACGGTCACCGACGTCGCCGTGCGCATGCGCGCCGGGTCGCTGTCCTCGCTCGCGTCGCGGGCGGAGGATGCGCTGGCCGGCATCGTGATCGGCGAGACCTTGCCGACCAGTTGCGGCGTGAAGGTCGGCGACACGGTGACGCTGATGACGCCCGAGGGGCCGCTCTCACCCTTCGGGCCGACGATGGGCAGCCGCCGGCTCGAGGTCACGGGCATCTCTCACTGGGCCTCTACGAGTTCGACGCGGCCTACGGCTTCGTGGCGCTCCCCGTGGCGCGCCGGTTGCTCGACCGGGATCGACCCGACTTCATCCAGCTGCGCGTGGACGACATCTACGACGCGCCGGCCGTGGCGCGCGACATCGTCCAGCGGCTTGGGCGCGACCTACGTCACGCAGGACTGGGCGGAGATGAACCAGTCGCTCTTCTCGGCGCTCTGGCTCGAGAAGATGGCGATCTCGATCACGATCGGCCTGATCGTGATGGTCGCCGCGCTCAACATCGTCGCGTCGCTGGTGCTGCTGGTGATGGAGAAGAGTCGCGACATCGCCATCCTCAAGACGATGGGCGCGGCAGGCGCGAGCATCACGGCCGTCTTCATGCTCCAGGGGCTGATCATCGGCGCCGTGGGCACGACCGTCGGGGCGGTGTCGGGGCTGCTCGTCTCGTGGGCGCTGGACTACTACAAGGCTGATCCGCGTGCCGATCGACGTGTACCAGATGGCCTACGTGCCGTTCAAGGTGCAGCCCGACGACTTCGTGCTCGTCGTGCTCGCGGCGCTGGCGATCTGCTTCGTCGCCACGATCTACCCGTCGCGGCAGGCCTCGCGCCTCGACCCGGCGCAGGCGCTGCGGTACCAGTGAGCCCGATGCCGTTCATTTCCGTCACCGCCCTGCACAAGGCCTACCCGACCCCGAACGGGCCGGTGGAGGTGCTGCGCGACCTCGAACTGGCGGCCGAGCGGGGCGAGATGGTGGCCATCGTCGGGGCGTCGGGCGTCGGCAAGAGCACGCTGCTGCACGTGCTTGGCGGGCTGGACGGCCTGGACGCCGGGCAGGTCGTCATCGACGGCGTGGGCCTGCACGGCCTCACCGACGCCGAGCGCGTCGCGTTCCGGAACCGGCGCGTGGGCTTCGTCTTCCAGTTCCACCACCTGCTGCCGGAGTTCTCGGCGCTCGAGAACGTCGAGATGCCGCTGCGGATCGGCCGCGTCCCGCTCGCCGAGGGGCGGCCCAGGGCCGCGCGCGCTGCTCGAGCGTGTCGGCCTCGGCGACCGCCTCACGCACCGGCCGGGCATGCTCTCCGGCGGCGAGCAGCAGCGCGTGGCGATCGCGCGCGCGCTGGTCATGCGTCCGGCGCTGCTCCTGGCCGACGAGCCGACGGGGAACCTGGACGAACACACGGCCGCATCCTTGCACTCCCTGTTGCGGGAGATGCACGGGGAGCACGGGCTCACCTCGATCATCGCGACGCACAACCGACGACTCGCCGCGGCCTGCGATCGCGTCCTGCGCCTCGAAGACGGTCATTTGCTGCCGGCCTGAGCGCGGCTCCATCCGTACACGGCTCGATGGCGTCCTACTGTCAGGGACAGCCGAGGGAACGCACAGCGACGGTCTGCCGACACAGGGGGATCGGGCGGGGCGGCCGATACCGGGGCTTCCCGTATAATGCCGGCAGACGGCCTTCACGCTTCGCGGCGTGAGTTCTTGCAAGGGACCACATGTTCGAGCGGTACACAGAACGAGCGCGGCGCGTCCTCTTCTTCGCCCGGTACGAGGCCAGCCAGCTGGGGAGCGTCTCGATCGAGACCGAGCACCTCCTGCTGGGGCTGATTCGCGAGGGCAAGGGACTGACGAGCCGGATTTTCGCCCGGTCCCACCTGTCGCTCGAAGCCATCCGCAAGGAGATCGAGGGGCGGACGGTCTTCCGCGAGAAGGTGTCCACGTCGGTCGAGATCCCGTTCAGCGCCGAGACCAAGCGCGTCCTCCAGTTCGCCGCCGAAGAAGCCGACCGACTGTCGCACAACTACATCGGCACCGAGCACCTCCTGCTGGGCATCCTGCGCGAGGAGCAGTCGGTGGCGGCCACCATCCTGATGGAGAAGGGGATGCGTCTGGCCACGGTCCGCGAGGACATCGTCGCCCTCCTCAACGAGAAGACGACGATGACGCGGGTCAAGGAGACGCCGCTGCTGGCCGAGTTCAGTCGCGATCTGAGCGATGCGGCGATCAAGAGCAGTCTCGATCCGCTCGTCGGCCGCGAGACCGAGACTCGAGCGCGTGCAGCAGGTGCTCTGCCGCCGCACCAAGAACAACGCCGTGCTGATCGGCGAGCCCGGCGTCGGCAAGACGGCCATCGTCGAGGGCCTGGCGCAGAAGATCGTCGGTGGGCGACGTGCCGCACTTCCTGGCCGACAAGCGGATCCTCGCGCTCGACATCTCGCTCATCGTCGCGGGCACCAAGTACCGCGGGCAGTTCGAGGAGCGCCTGAAGGCGATCATGAAGGAGCTCACCGAGAACCCGAACATCATCGTGTTCATCGACGAACTGCACACGCTGGTGGGCGCGGGCTCGGCCGAAGGCTCGCTCGATGCCGCCAACATCCTCAAGCCGGCGCTGTCGCGCGGCGAGATTCGCTGCATCGGCGCGACGACGCCGGCCGAGTACCGCAAGTACATCGAGAAGGACCGGTCGCTCGAGCGGCGCTTCCAGGCCGTCAAGGTGGACCCGCCGAGCGAGGGCGAGACGATCGAGATCCTGCTCGGCATCAAGGAGCGCTACGAGTCGTTCCACCACGTCGAGTACACGCACGAGGCCATCGAGGCCGCCGTCTACCAGTCGAGCCGCTACATCACCGACCGGTTCCTGCCCGACAAGGCCATCGACCTGCTCGACGAGGCCGGCGTCGCGCGCCAAGCTGCGCGAGGCGGGGTACAGCGACGAGTTCGGCCGAGATCAACCGGAACATCCGTGTGGCGGTCGAGCAGATGGAGAGCGCCGTCTCGCAGAAGGACTTCGAGCGCGCGCAGTTCTTCCGCGAGCAGGAGGTCATGGCACGCGAGAACCTGCAGTTCGTGCGCGAGAAGTTCGACGTCAGCCTCGAGCCACGGCGGGTCGACCGTCGGCCAGCAGGAGATCGACGAGGTCGTCTCCAAGTGGACCGGCGTGCCCGCTGACCTCGATCAACGAGGACGAGAGCGACAAGCTCCTGCGCATGGAGGAGGAACTGCATGCGGCGGGTCATCAGCCAGGACAAGCGCCATCTCGGCGCGTCTCGCGCGCCATCCGGCGGTCGCGCGCCGGCCTGAAGGCCCAGACGCGCCCGGTGGGCAGCTTCGTCTTCCTCGGGCCCCACGGGCGTCGGCAAGACCGAACTCGCCCGCGCGCTGGCCAACTTCCTGTTCGGCAGCGATCACGCGCTGATCCGGTTCGACATGTCCGAGTACATGGAGAAGCACTCGGTGTCGAAGCTGATCGGCTCGCCGCCGGGTTACGTCGGCCACGAGGAAGGCGGCCAGCTCACCGAGAAGGTGAAGCGCAACCCGTACTCGGTCGTCCTCCTCGACGAGATCGAGAAGGCGCACCCGGACCTGTTCAACATCCTGCTGCAGGTGTTCGAGGACGGCCACCTGACCGATGGCCTGGGCAATCGCGTCAACTTCAAGAACACGATCATCATCATGACGTCGAACATCGGCGCCCGCTTCATCCAGAAGAAGGCGTCGCTGGGGTTCCAGCCGGGCGAATCCACCGAGACCAAGACGATCACCGAGCAGGTGCTCGGTGAGGTCAAGCGGACCTTCAACCCGGAGTTCATCAACCGTCTGGACGAGATCATCGTTTTCGAGGCCCTCTCTGACGACGATCTCCGCAGCATCACGCGGCTGCTGATGGAGCAGTTGAACCGGAACCTCGTCGACAGACAGCTGACGCTCACGCTGGGCGACGACGTGGTCGACTGGATCATCGGGGTCACGTGCAACGACCGCTCGTACGGGGCACGGCCCCTGCGGCGCGCCCTCCAGAAGTTCATCGAGGATCCGCTCAGCGAAGAGCTCATCCGCGGACGGCTCAAGGCGGGCGGGGCGTTCGATGTCTACATGGTTGACGGCAAGCCCCACTACCGTCCCGCCGGCACCGAGGCGCCTGGCCTGCATCTCGCGACCGTCTGAGCCGCCGCTCACCCATGGCGGTCCGGCGGAGGCGCCCCGGGGCTGCGTCCATTCCTCGCCTTCCGGTCTCCGGCCTGAGCCCTGTCTGGTGTTGCCGGTGTCGGGGGAGGAGCGCCGGAGGCGCCCGGCAGGTGCTTCTCCTTCCCGTCCCGGCCGTTCAGTAGCGCGCGACGTCTCATCTCCGGTACACTGACGGCTTGGTCTGCCCAGGCGGGAGCCGCCCGAGGCGGGCCCGGCTCGTTTCGGACAGCCTTCGGGGCCGCCGGCGCGACGCCCCTGGAACTCTCGAAAGACGCATGAGACTCGTTGCCCCTGTCGGGGTCCTGTGCCTGGCCCTGTGGGCGTTTCCCGTCGCGACGGCCGGAGCCCAGACGCCACCCGCTGAGCCATCGCCGGCGCCGTCCGCGCCGCCGGCGCCCGTGCCGCCGCCGGTGACAGCGGTCCCGACGCCGACCCAGGCGCCAGAGGCGAGCGTGGTCAAGAGCGTCCTGGACGCCGAGGGCGCCTGCGCCGTGATTCCCCCCGCCAGCGCGACGGCCCAGCCGCCCGACGGAAGTGGACCGGTCCTGCGTGCGGTGGAACTCTGCTTCCCGACGCAGGGCAACGTCTCGTCGATCGAGTTCGAGACCTACCTCTACTACATCAAGACACGCGGGAGCCGGCCGTCGCAGAACGCCTGGGTGCCCTTCACCCCGGAGGTCGAGAAGGACCTCGTCGAAGACTTCAAGCGCCTCTGGGCCACGAACTTCCTCGACGACCTGGCCGTCGAGGTGGTCGACACGGCCTACCCCAACGGCGTGGTCGGCAAGTACGTGCGGTTCCGCCTGGAGGAACGCCAGCGCGTGAAGATCGTCGAGTACGTCGGCAGCGACAAGATCGAGGCCACGAAGGTGGACGAGAAACTGCGCGAGATCAACAACGTGATCCGCCTGGACTCGTTCATCGACCCCGCACAGATCCGGCGCGTCGAGAGCGTCGTCCGCGAGATGCTGGCCGAGAAGGGCCACATCGACGGCGAGGTGACGCACACGATCACGCCGATTGCCGGCGGGCCGAAGCTGGTGAACCTGACGTTCACGATCAACGACGGCCCCCGGGTGATCATCAAGGACATCGAGTTCATCGGCAACGAAGCCATCGGCGACGGGGCACTCGGGCGGCGGATGAAGGAGAACAAGGAGCGGACGCTGATCAACCGCTTCCGCGGCAAGGGCGTCTACCAGCAGGCCAAGTTCGAGGAGGATGCCGAGAACGTCCGGGCGCTCTACCGCGAGGAAGGCTACATCGCGGCGCGGATCGGGCAGCCCGAGATACGCACCCTCGAGACGTCGGCCGACGGGAAGTCCCGGTCGGTGCAGTTGCGCATCCCTGTCAGCGAGGGCCGCCGCTACCGCGTCGGCACGTTCGCCTTCGAGGGCAACACCGTCGTCAAGGCCGATGCCCTGCAGCCCATCTTCAAGCTCAAGACCGGCGACTACTATTCGGAGAAGAAGATCCGGAAGGGTCTCGAGAAGGCGCGCGAACTGTACGGCACGGGCGGCTACTTCGAGTTCACCGGCTTTCCTGACCTGAAGCCGCTCGACATGGTCGACCCGAGCAATCCCGACCAGTTCCTGCCCGAGGGCGCGGAGCCGAACGGCCCGCCCGTCGTCGACGTGACGATGCGGATGCAGGAAGGCGAGCAGTACTTCATCAACCGCATCACCTTCAAGGGCAACACCACCACGCGCGACAACGTGATCCGCCGCGAGCTGAACCTGCTCGAGGGCGGCGTGTTCAACACCGAGTCGCTCAAGAACAGCGTGCGTCGCCTGAACCAGCTGGGCTACTTCAAGCAGCTGGAGGAGGGGCAGGAGGGGATCGACGTCAAGAAGACGCCGGGCGAGAAGAACAAGGTGGACGTGACGCTCGCACTCCAGGAGCAGAACCGCAACCAGTTGACCTTCGGCGCCGGCGTGTCGCAGTTCGAGGGCTTCTTCGGCCAGCTCGCCTTCGCCACGTCCAACTTCATGGGGCGCGGCGAGACGCTCTCGCTCTCGATTGCCGCCGGATCGCGGACGCAGTTCTATCAGCTCGCGTTCACCGAGCCGTACCTGTTCGACCGTCCGATCACCGCCGGGCTGGACATCTCGCGGCGGTCGATCCAGTACATCGGCGCGTTCACGCAGGAGTCGACGGGCGCCAACACCGTCTGGGGCTTCCCGCTCACGCGCAACTTCACGCGCGGCTTCCTGCAGTACAGCTTCGAGCGCGTCAACGTCAGGGATCTGAACCCGGCCTACACGGACCCGGACGTGATCGGCCGCAATCCGTTCCTGCAGGACGCGCTCCTCCTGCAGTGCTCCACCCTGCCGCCCACCGAGGAGTTCCCCGAAGGCGAGCAGGTGTGCGTGCCGGGAGAGGCCCGGACCATCAGCAAGATCGTGCCGAGCCTGGTCCACAACACCGTGGACAACCCGATCTTCCCGAACACGGGGCGTCGGCTCACGGCCTCGTTCGACTTCGCGGGCATCGGCGGCAACACGAAGTTCATCAAGCCCCGCTTCGAGTACGTGCAGTTCATTCAGCACACGCGGCGGACGTCGGTCGGGTTCCGGGCGCAGTGGGAGTACATCCGGCCGTGGGGCGAGTCCCTGCCCCTGCCGCTGTTCGAGCGCCTCGTGCAGGGTGGCGAGTACAGCGTGCGCGGGTTCGACGTGCGCAGCATCGGCCCGCGTGACCCCGTCACCGGCATCGTGCTCGGCGGCAACAAGAGCCTGCTGTTCAACTTCGAGTACCTGATCAGCATCGCCGGACCCGTCCGACTCGTACTGTTCTACGACGCGGGCCAGGTGCGTGACGAAGGCCAGCGCTTTGCCTGGGAGGAGTTCAAGACCTCGACGGGTGCCGAAGTGCGGTTCTTCATGCCCGTGCTGAACGTGCCGTTCCGCCTCATCTTTGCCGCCAATCCGCAGCGCGAGGGCGTACTGCGGAATGACTACACCCCGACCAAGGGGTTCCAGTTCCGGTTTGCCGTGGGGTCGACGTTCTGAGGGAACCACGGATGTGTTTCAATGGTGCGGTTCCGGCCCCGGACGGGCCGGGCGCGCATGATCGAAAGGATTGCTGTCGATGAAGTTCGTGATTGCCCCGCTCGTGACGAGCCTGATGCTGGTGGCGGCAACTGCCGGCGCCCAGACCCCGGCCCCCCAGGCCGCCGCCCCCGCGCAGCCCGCGGCGGCGCAACCCGAGCCCGCCCGCCCGGCGCCCCGGCCCTTCCCGGCCGACGCCAAGGTCGCGTATGTGGATCTGAACACGATCGCGACGGCGAGCCGGGAAGGCCAGGCGGCCGGCGTCAAGATCAAGGATCTCCAGGCCAAGAAGCAGGCCGAGCTCGAAGCCAAGCAGAAGCAGCTGCAGTCCGCCCAGCAGAAACTGGAGCAGGGTGGCGCGGTGCTGAGCGACTCGGCCAGGGCCCAGCAGGCCAAGGAAGTGGAGCGCCTCCAGACCGAACTCCAGCGCTCCAGCCAGGACGCGCAGAAGGAAGTGCAGGAGTTCACGCAGGAGCTGCAGGTGCAGTTCCAGCAGAAGCTCCTGCCCGTGATCGAGCAGGTCGCCAAGGCCAAGAACCTGCACTTCATCCTCAGCATCGCCGATGCCGGCGTGGTGTGGGTGGATGCCGGCCTCAACGTGACAGCCGACGTCGTGGCCGCGCTCGACGCCGCCACGGCCGCGCCCAAGTAGGCCCGCCCGCCTCAGCCAGACCCGGGGCCGTCGCGGCGCCGGGTCGGGTTGTCGCTCACGGCGGCACACGAGCGATCCGTGCCCATGCATCTCCCGCCAGTCGTCGATCGCCTCTGCTCGCGCTTCCCGCAGCAGATGGTCGATGCGGTCACCGAACTCGCCCCCGGTGAGCGCGTGGTCGCGATCAAGAACGTCACCGTCAACGAGGACTTCTTCCCGGGGCACTTCCCGGGCGCGCCCCTGATGCCGGGTGTGCTGATGATCGAGTCGATGGCGCAGGCGGCCAGCGTCCTGCTGCTCCAGTCGGCCGACGGGACGATCCTGCCGCATCGCGCCTCGCTCCGCGGCGTCGATGGCGTGAAGTTCCGCAAGCCCGTGGGCCCCGGCGACCGTGTGCGCCTCGAGCTGTCGCTCGAGCGCCGCCGGTCGACGATGGCACGCGTCCGCGGCGTGGCGTACGTCCAGGATCAGGTGGTGGCTGAAGGCACGCTCGTCATGGCGATCGAGCCAGAGCCGGCCATCATCCACCCGACGGCTGTCGTCGAGCAGGGTGCCGAGATCGGGGCCGGCACCGTCGTCGCACCGAACGCGGTCATCGGACCCCAGGTGAAGATTGGCCCGCGGTGCCGGATCGGGTCTGGCGCCATCATCGAGGGCACCACCACGATCGGCGAGGGGACGCAGATCTTCCCGTACGCGTCGATCGGGCTGATTCCGCAGGACACGAAGTTCCGGGGCGAGCCGTCACGGCTCGAGATCGGGCGGTTCAACGTCTTCCGCGAGTTCGTCACCGTCCACAGGGGCACCGAGGGCGGCGGCGGCGTGACGCGGATCGGCGACCGGAACCTCTTCATGGCGTACTCCCACATCGCGCACGATTGCCGCGTGGGCCACCACACGATCTTCGGCAATGGCGCCACGCTCGGGGGACACGTCACCGTGGAGGACTACGCCACCATCAGCGCGTTCTCCGGCGTCCACCAGTTCTGCCGGATCGGCAGCCACGCGTTCATCGGCGGATACTCGGTCGTCACCAAGGACGCCCTGCCGTTTGCCAAGACCGTGGGTAACCGGGCCCGCAACTACGGGCTCAACACGATCGGGCTGATGCGCCGCGGCTTCACGGCCGACGCCGTCACGCGCCTGCGCCACGCCTATCGGTACCTGCTGGTCTCACGCCTCAACACGACGCGGGCGCTCGCCGAGATCGAGAAGGATCCGGAGTTGCAGTGCGCCGAAGTGCAGTACCTGATCGACTTCATCCGCCAATCCAAGCGTGGCGTGATCCTGCGGCGCGCGACCCGTCGCCCCGAGGACGTGTCCGACGAATGACGCAGTAGTTGCAGGCGCAAGGCACCATGCCCCCCCTCGGCCTCATCGCCGGCAACGGCCGGTTTCCCCTGCTCGTCCTCGACGCGGCGCGCGCACTCGGTCACGACGTGACCGTTGTGGCGATCAAGGAGGAAACCGGAGCCGATCTCGCCGAGCGGGCGGCCGCGCTCGGCGCACCTCTGCACGCGGTGTCGCTGGGCCAGTTGGGCCGCTGCATCGAGCTGTTGCGGCAGGCCGGGTGCCGGCAGGCCGTCATGGCGGGGCAGGTCAAGCATGCCAAGCTGTTTGCCGGAATCACGCCCGACTGGACGCTGATGCAGGTGCTGATGCGGCTGCGCGCCAAGTCCACCGACGCGCTGATCTCGGCGATCGCCGACGTCATGCGCGGCAAGGGCATCGAGCTCATCGACTCGACCACCTTCCTGCAGCCCTTGCTCGCGCGTGAAGGCCACCTCGCCGGTCCGCCGCCCGACGACACGGCGCGCGCCGACATGGCGTTTGGCTACCGCATGGCCGACGCGATAGCCGGCCTCGACATCGGGCAGACCGTCGTCGTCAAGGATCAGGCCGTGGTGGCGGTCGAGGCGATGGAAGGCACGGATGAGACGATCCGGCGCGCCGGACGAATCGCCGGACCGGGCGCAAGCGTCATCAAGGTGGCGAAGCCGCAGCAGGACATGCGGTTCGACGTGCCGGTCGTCGGCCTGCCCACGATCGCCGTGCTGCGGGAGGCGGGCATCCGGCTCCTGTCGATCGACGCCGGCCGTACGCTCGTACTCGACGGTCAGGCCGTCGCCGACGCCGCCGACGAGGCGCGCGTGACGGTTGTGGGGCGTCCTCTGGGAGAACAGGCGCGTGGCTGACGACGTACGGGTCGGAGTGATCGGAGTCGGGGCGCTGGGACGCCACCACGCGCGCATCCTGGGCGACACGCCCGGCGCCGCGCTGGCTGCCGTCGTGGACGTGGACCGGGCGCGTGCCGAAGACATCGCCGCGCAGCACGGCGCCGCCTCGTCGTCCACCGACGCCGCGGCCCTGATCGGGCATGTCGACGCCGTCACCATCGCCTCGCCCACGGAGGCGCACCACGCGCTGGCAGCGATGTTCCTCGACGCCGGCGTCCACGTGCTCGTCGAGAAGCCGATGACCACGACGCTCGCGCAGGCCGACGACCTGATCGCGCGCGCGGCGGCTCGTGGCGTCGTGTTCGCCGTCGGGCATACCGAGCGCTTCAATCCGGCCGTCGATGCCGCGCGTGCCTTCCTGACGCGCCCGCGATTCATCGAGGTCCACCGCCTCGGCACCTTCCCGGATCGGAGCCTCGACATCGACGTGGTGTTCGACCTGATGATCCACGACCTGGACGTGCTGCTCTCGGTCGTCGAGGAGGACGTCGTCGGCGTCGAGGCCGTTGGCGTACCCGTGCTCACGGACCGCGTCGACATCGCCAATGCGCGGCTCAAGTTCGCTGGCGGCTGCATCGCCAACATCACGGCGAGCCGCATCAGCCGCGACCGTGTGCGCAAGGTGCGTTTCATCGAGCCCGCCGCGTACGTGTCGGTGGACTACGCGAGCCGTGAACTCGAGGTCTGGCGGCTGCGGCGCGTCGAGGGCGCGCGTCCGGCCATCGAGGGCGGACCGGTGCCCGTCCCGGACGCCGAGCCGCTGCGACGCGAACTCGAGGACTTCGTGGGGGCCATCCGCGAAGGCCGCGCGCCACGCGTCGATGGGGTGCAGGGGCGTCGCGCCCTCGCCCTCGCGCAGCGCATCAACGATCAGATGGCACAGGAATGATGGTGATGGTGGGCGTGGACTTCGAACGACTCAGCGAGACCCTGGCGGGCGGTGCGGCCCTGTCGCCGGAGCAGGCGCGCTCACTGGTGCAGAGTCGGGACCTGATTGGGCTGGGGATGCTGGCGGCCGACGCGCGGTCGCGCCGGCACGGCACGCGGGGCACGTTCGTCCGCGTGGAGACCGTCGACGCCGGCGCCTGGGATGGCGGAGCCGTCGACGTGCCGGCAGTCGCGGGTGAGGTGCGGGTCGTCGGCACCCCGCGCTCCCTCGATGCGGCGACCGGCCTCGTGCGCGCCGTGCGGGCGGCGACGTCAGTCCCCATTTCGGGCTGGATGCTGGACGACCTGGCGGGGTGGAGCCTGCCCCTGGCCGACGTGCTCGCGACGCTCCGGACCGCCGGGCTCGACGCCGTTGCGTCGGCGCGCCTCGACCGCCTCGACCTCGCGCAATTGCGCGCCGTGGCGGAGGCCGGTCTCGTGCTGCAGTCGGTCACCGTGGGTGTGCCCGCCGATGCCGATGCGCTGCTCGATCACCTCGAGCAGCTTCGGGCGTGGCAGGCCGCGACCGGCGTCGTCAGGGGATTCATCCCCGCGCCGATCGACGTGTCGGCCGACCAGCCGACGACAGGCTACGACGACATGCGCATGGTCGCGATCGCGCGCCTCGTGCTCGACAACGTGTCGCACATCCAGGCGCACTGGACCCGGATGGGCGCCAAGCTGTCCCAGGCCTGCCTGCTCTTCGGCGCCAACGACATCGACGCCGTGCCCGCGCGCGACGACCTTCCGCACGGCCCGCGACGCGCGATCCTGGAGGAGGTGCGTCGCAACCTCGTGGCGGCATCCCTGGAACCGGTCGAACGCGACGGGCTGTTCGAGGCGCGGGAGGCGCCGGCGGCCGGGCCCGGAGGCGCGGCGTGATCCGGATCGGCGCCGTCGGGTTCCTGAACGCCCGACCGCTCGAGTTCGGACTCGATCGCGATCCGGATGTCGAGCTGCGGCTCGACGTGCCGTCCGAGTGCGCCCGCCTGTTGCACGCGGGTGCCATCGACGTCGGGCTGGTACCGGTCATCGAACTGCTGCGCGGCCCGGTGTCGTACGACATCGTGCCGGGTCTCGCCATCGCCTGCGATGGCGATGTCGACTCGGTGGCGTTGTTCTCGCGCGTCGCATTGCCAGAGGTCCGGCGTGTCGCGCTGGACGTCAGCTCGCGCAGTTCGGTGGGCCTCGTGCGCGTGCTCTGCCGCCACCACTTCGGCATCACCCCCGAGTTCGTGGATGGCGAACCGGACCTCGACGCGATGCTGGCCACGGCTGACGCCGCGCTGCTGATCGGGGACCCGGCGCTCGACGCTCCATGGCAGGCCCGCGGGGTGTCGAAGATCGACCTGGGCGCCGCCTGGAAGGCCGCCACAGGCCTTCCGTTCGTGTTCGCGGCGTGGGTCGCGCGTCCAGGTGTCCTCACGCCGGCGCTCGTGGAGCGGCTGCACCTCGCGCGGCGGGAAGGGTGCGACGCCATCCCGGCCCTCGCGGCGGCAGAGGCGGGCGGAGACCCCGGCCGAGCCGCACGACTCGAGCGGTACCTCCGGCAGAACATCCGGTACGATCTCGACGAGGACGCGCTTCGCGGCCTCGCGCACTACCTGGCGCTGGTCGTCCAGGACGGCCTCGCGCCGGCTCGTCCCGACGTGGCCCTGGCGATCGAGGCGCTGCGCGTGCCAGCGGTGGCCAGGGGATGACGACAGGCGCACAGAACGATGAACGCGTGCCGCAGCCGATTGGTGATGGCCAGCGGAGCGGCGCAGGCGCAAGGGTGAGATCCGAGACGACCGTGACCCAGATGTCCGTGGACGCGATTGCGGCAAAGGTGAGGCGTGGGGAGCGCGTGGACGCCGACGAGGCGCGCACGCTCTACCGCGACGCGAGCACGTGGCTGCTCGGCCGGCTGGCCGACGAGATCCGGGCGCGTCGCCATCCGGAACGGGTGGTGACCTACATCATCGACCGCAACGTGAACTACACCAACGTGTGCGTCGCGCGCTGCAACTTCTGCGCGTTCTACCGCACCGTGGGGAGTCCCGACGGCTACGTCCTCTCGCGCGAGGAACTCTTCGACAAGATCGACGAGACGATCAGCGTTGGCGGTAACCAGTTGCTCCTGCAGGGTGGTCACAATCCCGACCTGCCGCTGGCCTGGTACGAGGATCTGTTCCGCGCCGTGAAGGCGCGATACCCCGCCTTCCGGCTGCACGCCCTCTCGCCGCCGGAGATCCTGCACATCTCGCGCACGTCGCGGTTGCCGGTGCCCGAGGTCGTGTCGCGGCTCATCGCGGCCGGCCTCGACAGCGTGCCCGGTGGCGGCGCCGAGATCCTGGTGGATCGCGTCCGCAGGCTCCTGAACTGCTACGGCAAGGCCACCGCCGACGAATGGCTCGGCGTGATGCGCGAGGTACACCTCCGCGGCCTGCGCACCACCGCGACGATGATGTACGGCAGCGTGGAGACACCAGAGGAGCGCATCGAGCACATGCTGCGGCTGCGCGCCCTGCAGGACGAGACGCACGGCTTCACGGCGTTCATCACGTGGAGCTACCAGCCCGATCACACCGAACTGGCGGGCGTGGAGCTCACAGGCGTCGAGTACCTGCGGACGCTGGCCCTCGCCAGGATCGTGCTCGACAACTTCGAGAACCTGCAGGCGTCGTGGGTGACGCAAGGCGGCAAGGTCGGGCAGTTGAGTCTCGCCTTCGGTGCCAACGACATGGGCAGCGTGATGATCGAGGAGAACGTCGTCCGCGCGGCTGGCGCCAGTTACTGCATGGACGAGATCGAGATCGTGCGCAACATCGAGAACGCCGGCTTCACGCCGATGCGCCGCACGATGCTCTACGAGCGCGAGGGCCTGCCGGTGTTTCGTGAGCGCGACGTGCCGCGGCGCCTCGCGCTGGACGTGGCCAAGAAGGACGGCGCCGACCTGATGCCGGCCGAACTGGCCGCCTACGAGGCCCGCACCCGCGCCGGGCGCGAGCAACGGGCGCAGTCCGCCCGGTGATCTGTCGATGACGGCCCGGGCCGCCGCCGGGTGCCGGGGCGAGCGTCGCGCCAGCGTGGGGAGCCACCCGTGATCGTCCGCGTTCACGCGCGCTGGGTCGTCCCCGTCGTCGCACCGCTGATCCGCGACGGCTGGATCGACATCGACACGGTCCGCGGCGAGGTGGTGGGTCTCGGCGCGTCCGCATCTGGACGGCGAGCGCCGGCCGGACACAGGATCGATCTGGGTGAGGCCGTGGTCCTGCCAGGCCTCGTCAACGCGCACACCCACCTGGAGTTGTCGTATCTCGCCGGTGTCGTGGCGCCGGCCGACGATTTCGTGGCGTGGGTCCGGGCGCTGCTGGCGGCGCGCCGCGCGAACCCTGCGACGGTGACCACGGTGGCCGAGGCTGCCGGCCGCGCGATCGCCGCGATGGAAGCCAGCGGCACGGCCGCCGTCGGCGACATCGGCAACACCGACGCCGCCGTGCAGGCGCTGGCGGCCTCGTCGCTCTCCGGTGTGCACTTCCGCGAGGCGCTCGGCTTCAGGCGTGCCGTCGCGGCGCGGGTCGAGGCGGAGGCCTGCCACGGTGCTGCGGAGGCCCAGGCGCAACTCGCCGAGGCTCGAAACACGCGCATCGCGGCGACAGTGGCGCCGCACGCGCCGTACTCCACGTCGGCGCCGCTCATTCAGTCGCTGGCGGCGGGGTATCCGGCCGGCCAGGGGCTCTCGTCGATTCACCTCGGCGAATCGGCAGCGGAGGTCGAGTTCCTGGCCACCGGTGCGGGTCCGCTTCGCACGCTGCTGGACGACCTGGGCGCGTGGGACGACGGCTGGTCGCCTCCGGGCGTCTCGCCCGCGTCCTACCTGGGCGCACTGGGTGCGCTGCACGACCGACTGCTCGTCGTGCACGGCACGCAGTTTTCGGCCGCGGACCTTCGCGTCATCGCCGATGCGGGCGCGACGCTCGTGATCTGCCCGCGGAGCAACGAGTGGGTCGGCGCCGGAGTGCCGCCCGTGTCGGCAGCCTTTGCGGCCGGCGTCCGCGTCGCGCTCGGCACAGACAGCCTCGCCAGCGTCGCGGACCTGAACCTGTTTGCCGAACTCTCGGCGGTGCGTGCCCTGGCGCCCGGCGTCGCCGCCTCGGCGCTCCTGCGGGCCGCGACCCTCGGCGGTGCCCAGGCACTGCGATGCGAGAGGTTGGGGGCCCTGCGACCGGGGGCGAGCTCGCGCGCGCTGGTCCGCGTGCCTCCCTCGGGGGGCGCTGACGTGGAAGAATGGTTGGTGTCGGGCGCGGCCGACACGACCGACCTCCGGTGGTTGGACGAACTCGTCGCGTGTGCGACTTCCTGACTGCGATGCCCTTGGACCGCCTTCGCACCTATCTGTCCTTCGTGCGCTTCAGCCACACGGTCTTCGCGCTGCCGTTCGCCCTCGTCGGGGCGCTGCTGGCCAGCAGAATCGTGCCCATGACGTGGGCTCGCGTGGGGTGGATCGTCGCCGCGATGGTCGCGGCACGCAGCGCGGCGATGGCCTTCAACAGGCTGGTGGACGCGCATCACGATGCGCTCAACCCCCGGACCGCGCAGCGCGAGATTCCGCGCGGGGTGATGTCGCGACGCGAGGCCGTGCTGTTCCTCGTGGTCACGTCGGTGGCCTTCCTGATCGTCTGCGCGCAGATCAGCCGACTCTGCCTGCTGCTCGCGCCCGTCGCGCTGGCCATCGTGTTCTGGTACTCGCTCGCCAAGCGCTTCACGTGGGCCACCCAGTTCTTTCTCGGCCTGGCCATGGCTGTGGCGCCAGTGGGCGGCTGGATCGCCTCGGGTGGCGGCGTCTCGTGGCAGCCGGTGCTGCTCGGCCTGGCGATCGGGACGTGGGTCGGGGGGTTCGACGTGCTCTACGCCTGCCAGGACGTGGACTTCGACCGCGCCCACGGGCTACGGTCCATCCCGGTCCGCTTCGGCGTGCCGCGCGCCATCGCAATCTCTCGCGCCCTGCACGTGGTGACGGTCCTGAGCCTGATCGGCCTCGGAGGCGTGGCGGGTCTCGGCCCCGTGTACCAGGGCGGTGTGGGGCTCGTGGCCGCGCTGCTGGTGTTCGAGCAGTCGCTCGTGAGCGCCACGGACTTGTCCCAGGTGAAGCGGGCGTTCGACCTCAACGGCTGGGTCGGCCTGCTGTACCTGGTCACGACTGGACTGAGCATCTATGTCAGTTGACATCTCGCACCGCGTCGTCCTGGCCGTCACCGGCGCCAGCGGCGCCTTGTATGCCATGAGGACCCTCTCGGCCCTGTTGCAGCACGGGCAGCACGTGGACCTCGTCATCACCGAGTACGGCCGCCGCCTGCTGGCCGATGAACTCGGTCCGGAGGTGCGTGTCGAATCGCTTGCAGGCCTACCTCGAGGAGACGTGGGGCGAGGGCGTCCGGCGTGGCGGGTGGGTGCTGCACAGCAACAAGGACCTCGGGTCGCGTCTCGCGAGCGGCAGCAAGGGCGCCGACGCGATGGTGATCGTGCCCTGCTCGATGAAGACGATGGCCGCGATCGCCCACGGGTTGTCGCGATCCCTTGTCGAGCGTGCGGCCGACGTCATGCTGAAGGAGCGGCGGCCCCTCATCATCGTGCCGCGGGAGACGCCGATGAGCCTGCCGCAGTTGAAGAACATGGTGAGTTGCGCCGAGGCTGGCGCGACGGTGGTGCCCGCGATGCCCGGCTTCTACCAGCGGCCGCAGACGATTGCCGACCTGGCCGACTTCATGGCCGGCCGCATCCTGTCGCTCCTTCACATCGACCACCAGCTCTATCCCGTGTGGGATCCGCGGACCGGGCGCCCATGACCGCGCTCGAGCCTGGCGCGACCTACGGGGGCGTGACGCCGGACACGGGGAAGGCTCCGGCGAAGATCGCGGGGATGTTCGATGCGATCGCGAGTCGCTACGATCTCCTGAATCACGTGCTGAGCGGCGGCCAGGATCTCTACTGGCGTTGGCGCGCCGTGCGTCGGCTCCGGCTGACGGGACGGGAACAGGTGCTCGATCTGTGTACCGGGACGTGCGACGTCGCCCGCACCATGGTCAGGCGTCGCCTCGCGCGTCGCGTGCTCGGCATCGATTTCTCGGCGGCCATGCTGGAGGTGGGGCAGCGCAAGCTGAGGCGTGAGGGACGTGCGCGTGTCGTCCCGCTCGTCCGCGGGGATGCGATGCACCTGCCTGCGGCCGCCTCGTCGATGGATGCCGTGACCATCGCCTTCGGCATCCGCAACGTCCAGGACCCGGCGGTGGCCCTGCGCGAGATAGCCCGCGTGCTCAAGCCGGGAGGCCGGCTCGCGATTCTCGAGTTCTCCACGCCGTCACAGCCGCTGGTGCGGTCTGCGTATCTCTGGTACTTCCGGCACATCCTGCCGCGACTCGGCCGGCTGGTCTCGCGGCACGGCGAGGCATATGCCTACCTGCCGGCCTCGGTGGAGGGGTTCACGCCGCCGCCCACGTTCGTCGCCCAACTCGAAGCGGCTGGACTGGTGCGGTGCGAGGCCGTCCCTTTGACCTTCGGCGTCGTCTATCTCTACGTTGCACAGCGTCCGGCGTAGGTGGCGCAGGCTGGCAGGCGCGTTCAAGACCCGCCGATGTGCGCCGGCGGCGCGCGGCGGGGTCCCCTGACGGGCCTTTTGCGGGCGGCTCTGGGGCCGCCCCTACCTTCGTGAGCGCCTCGGGGGCCTCCAAATGGCCCCCCTCGCCCCTATACTTGAACGAGCCGGATGTACATCGACTTCGAGGATCATCGACCTGAGCCGCCGACGATAGATTCGGCGATGTCGCGGCGCGAGGCCGTGATGCTGTCGGTGTTCCTGCACGCGGGCCTCGTCGCGCTGCTCATGTTCGGCCCGCGCCTGCCGTTCGTGCAGCAGTACCTGGCCCAGCAGCAGCAACAGCAGCAGGAAGAGATCGAGCGGATGCAGGCCCTGGCCCAGCAGCAGCAGGCGCAGCAGCGTCCGCGATTCGTCTTCGTGCAGCCCCGCATCGACATGAAGGCGGCCCGCCCCAAGGACACGGCGTCGCTGGCCGATCAGGACCGCGTCGCCCAGACGACGCAACGGGCGCCCAACGCGACCAACAGCCAGCCGTTCTCACGGGGCAATTCGCTGGAGTTCGTCGAGAAGCAGAACCAGCGGGACCTGGCCCGCGGCCGCGGCCCGGCGCCGGAGCCATCCGACTCGCCGCGCGAAATGCCGGCACAGCAGGCGCGCGTGGCGCCGCAGGCCCCTCCACAGGCTCAGCAGACCCCCTCGGCCACGACGCCGGCCGAGACCCGCGGTCTCGACGTGCGCGAGGGACAAACCGGTCTTCTGGCCCGTGGCGACTCCGGGATCGTCGCCTCGCCTCAGGCGCGCAACACGCCGGCCTCTGCCAGTCCGGCGATGCGTCCGCCAGGCGGATCACTGGGGCAGGCGCTGCGCAACCTCGAGAAGTACGTCCAGAACGAGGCCTTCAACAACCCCAACGGCGGCAACTCGCCCTTCGGTCCCTACATCCAGTTCGATACCAAGGGCGTCGAGTTCGGGCCGTGGATTCGCCGGTTCGTGGCCCAGATCAAGCGGAACTGGCTGATTCCGGAGGCCGCGATGGTGATGCGCGGCCACGTCGTGATCACCTTCAACGTCCACAAGGACGGCCGCATCACCGACATCAGCATCAAGCAGCCGTCGGGCATCGATGCGTTCGATCGCGCGGCGGCCAACTCGCTGCAGTGGTCCAATCCGACGACAGCGCTGCCTCCGGAGTATCCGTCGCCGTCGGCGTTCTTCACGGTGACCTTCTACTACAACGAGCAACCCCCCTCGCAGTGACCGTCGTCCAGGGGCGGGTTCATCGGGCAGGTTGGCGTGTGCTCTTGCTACAGAGGTAGGGCCGGGTGTCCCATCCGGCCGTCATCCACAGCGGCGCGGTCGGAGACCGCGCCCTACCGGTGAGCGTTCCCGGATCCGCCTCGGGTCGCCCCCTCCTGGTGGCCGTCCTCGGCCCGACGGCCACTGGCAAGAGCACGCTCGGGATCCGCCTGGCGCGCACCTACCGGGGCGAGATCGTCAACTGCGACTCCACGGCGGTCTACCGCCGCTTCGACATCGGCACAGACAAGGTTCCGGTGGACGAGCAGGGCGGCATTCCTCACCACCTCATCGACGTGGTCGAGCCGACCGATGTCTACTCGGCCGCGCAGTTCGCGCGCGACGCAGCGGAGCAGGTCCGCGGCATCACGGCCCGCGGCGGCCTTCCGGTGCTCGTCGGTGGCACGGGCTTCTACTTCCGGGCACTGGTCGAAGGCCTGTTCGAGGGGCCCGGCCGCGACGACGCGGTGCGGGACCGCCTCCGTACCCGGTCCGCGGCGCATGGCGTCGAGCATCTGCATCGGGTCCTCCAGCGGGTCGACCCCCTCTCGGCCGCGCGCATCATGCCTCGCGACGAGAAGCGGCTGGTGCGGGCCCTCGAGGTCTGGCTCCTCACGGGACGGACGCTGTCGGCCCACTTTGCCGACACCAGACCGCCGCTGCCCGAGTACGACATCTGCGCCATCGGCCTGCGCCTGCCCGCGGACGACATCGCCGCGCGCGTGGCGCGCCGGGTCGAGGCCCAGTGGTCGCGCGGGGTGGTGCAGGAGGTCCACGACAACCTCGCGGCCGGCATCCCTCGCGAGGCCAATCCCTTTGGAGGCCTGGTCTACCGACAGATCCTCGAGATGATCGACGGCGTGCGCGACGAGGCCGCGACGCGCGCGCTGATCGTCCGTGAGAACAGGCACTACGCGCGTCGCCAGCTGATCTGGTTCCGTCGGGAACCGAGAGTGATATGGTTGGACGGCGCCGGTGAACGTGACGAGACGTTCGAGGCCGCGCGCGCCCTGATCGAGAGCTACGGAGTCCCCCGCTGATGCCCAGCCCCCGTGAGTCAAGGCCGTCAGCCCCGCCGAACATCCAGGATGTCTTCCTGAACTCGGCGCGACGGGAGCGGCTTGTCGTGCAGATCCGCCTGATGGACGGTCAGGTGCTCGAAGGGCGCATCAAGAACTTCGACCGGTTCGCGCTCGTGATCGATCACGAGGGTGTCGACCAGATGATCTTCAAGCACGCCATCGCGACCATCCGCTCGAACCGTTCCGTTCCGAACTACTTCTCGTCGTCCACGCACGAGGCCTGAGGTCGGCAGCATGGATGTCCGCTTCGAGCGGATCGTCGCGATCGTGCTCGACAGCGTCGGTATCGGCGAGTTGCCCGATGCGTCGCGGTACGGCGACGAGGGCAGCGACACGCTCGGCAACATCGCGCGACGCATCCCGCTGCACCTGCCGGCCCTGCGGCAACTGGGCCTCGAGAGGCTCGTGCCGGCGCTCGGGGTGACCGCCGGCACGCCGACAGGCGCGTGGGGACGCATGGCCGAGGCCTCGGCGGGCAAGGACTCGGTCACCGGCCACTGGGAGATGGCTGGGCCTGGTGCTGGACGAGGCGTTCCCGACGTTCCCGGCGGGATTCCCGGTCGACGTGATCGAGGCGTTCGAGCGGCGCATCGGGCGCCGATCGCTCGGCAACATCGTGGCGTCGGGCACCGAGATCATCGAGCGGCTCGGGGCCGAGCACCTGCGCACCGGCGCGCCCATCGTCTACACGTCGGCCGACAGCGTGTTCCAGATCGCCGCACACGAGGACGTCGTGCCCGTCGCGGAGTTGTACCGGTATTGCGAGATCGCCTTCGATCTCGTGTGCCGGGGGATGGGCGTCGGTCGCGTCATTGCGCGGCCGTTCGTCGGCGCGCCGGCGCCTTCCGCCGAACGGTCGACCGGCACGACTACGCGCTGGAGCCGCCCGAACCCACCCTGCTGGACCACCTGACGGCAGCCGGCCTCCCCGTCGTCGCCGTCGGCAAGATCGGCGACCTGTTCGCGGGCCGAGGCATCACCCGCATCTGGCGACGGCCTCCGACGACGAGGGAATGGACAGGGTGGAGGAGGCGATGCGCGACGTGCCGCGCGGGCTGATCTTGGCCAACCTCGTCGACTTCGATGCCCTGTACGGTCACCGCAACGACGTGGACGGGTACGCGCGCGAACCTGGAGCGGTTCGACGCCCGCCTGGCCGACCTCCTGCCGCTGCTTGCGGGCGACGGACCTGCTGGTCGTGACCGCCGACCACGGCAACGACCCGACGACGCCGAGTACGGACCACTCCCGCGAATACGTGCCGCTGCTGCTGACGGGCGAGGCCGTTGCACGCCGGTGTCAGTGTCGGCACGCGCGAGACGTTTGCCGATCTGGGCCAGACGATTGCCGCCAATTTCGGCGTGGGCCCGCTGCCCTGCGGTACCAGTTTCCTCGCGGCACTCGCGCGGCCCCGCATCCGCATGACGACCATTCGCGAACAACTCGAGGCGCGCGAGCGCGCGATCCTGGCGCCCCAGGCCTGCTTCAGCGATGCCTCCCGGGGCGGGCCAGGCCCGAGCCCGAGGACGCGATCCGGCCGGCCTTCCAGCGCGACCGCGACCGCATCGTCCACTGCAAGGCATTCCGCCGCCTGAAGCACAAGACGCAGGTCTTCTTCTCGCCGGCCGGCGACCACTACAGGACCCGGCTGACGCACACCCTCGAGGTGTCGCAGATCGCGCGGACCATCGCCAAGGTCCTCCGGCTGCACGAGGAACTCACCGAGGCCATCGCGCTCGGCCACGACCTCGGCCACACGCCGTTCGGCCATGCAGGCGAGCGGGTGCTCGACGCGACTGGTGCCCGGAGGTTTCTCCCACTGCGACCCAGAGCCTGCGCATCGTCGACGTGCTGGAGCAGCGACGGGCGCGGGGCTGAACCTGACCTGGGAGGTCCGCGACGGCATCGCCACGCACTCGAAGGGGAAGTACGGGCTGCCGATCAACGTGCCGGCCACCGCGCGGGCTGCCACGCTCGAGGCGCAGATTGCCCGCGTGGCCGACATCATCGCGTACGTCAACCACGACATCGACGACGCGATTCGGGCCGGCGCTGCTGCGACCCCGGCGACCTGCCGTCGTCGGCCGTCGAGGTGTTGGGACCGACCAACTCGTCGCGGATCGGCACCATGGTCACCGACGTGGTGGAGCAGAGCCTGGCGTGTGATCTGGAGTCGCTCCGCATGAGCGAGCCCGTCCTTCAGGCCCTGCTCGACCTGCGCGCATTCCTGTTCGCGCCGGTCTACGAGAACGAGACCGCGACGGCCGAGTTCGCCAAGGCGACGGGTATCCTCGGCGGGCTGTGGGAGAAGGTGCGCGAGCGACCGGACGCGTGGCTCGATGCGGGGACCGTCCAACGGGAAGGCCTGGACGCCGCCGCGAGCGATTTCCTGGCCGGCATGACCGACAGGTACGCCGTGCGGCTCTTCGAGGAGCTCTACATCCCGCGGCCGTGGGTCGAGGCGCCACGCGCCTGACACCGGTTCCCGGTTTCAGGGCTGATTCTGCTATCCTTATGTGTTCGCGCGGGTCCCGTGGACTGGCGCTTGTGCACCTCGCCCATGGTGATCGACCTCACGACCCTCGCCGCTGACAGTGTTCCCGTCACCGCGGACATCGCCGGTACGTCCCTCGACGTGCCTGCGGAGGACTTCGCGGTCATCGGCGCGGCGCGGTTCGAAGGCGAGGTCGAGCGCGACGGCGCCGACACGTATCGCCTCCGGGGACGCCTGCAGGCGCGTCTCGCCCTGCCGTGCGCCAGGTGCGCCGAGCCGTTCGAGTTCCCCGTGGACACGCCGGTGGAACTCCGGTTCGTGCCGGGCAGCGCGGAGAAGGCCCGCCCCCGTGCCGTCGCCGTTGGCGACGACGAGGAGGGCGGCGACGAGATGGGCGAGGACGACCCGTCGATCGTGATCTACGACGAGCCGCGGATCGACCTCGCGCAGGTGGCGCGGGAGCAGTGTTATCTGGCCATGCCGATGAAGCCGCTGTGCCGGCCGGATTGCCAGGGGCTGTGTCCGCACTGCGGGACCAACCGCAATGCGTCCACGTGTACGTGTGAGAACCGGTGGGAGGATCCGCGGCTGGCGGGTCTCAAGTCCCTCCTGAAGGGCGCGGACGGTACGCCGCCGCGCGAGTAGACGAGTCATGCCGAATCCGAAGCGACGCCATTCGAAGAGCCGCACGGCCAAGCGCCGTACGCACGACGCCCTCAAGGCCGTGGCCCTCGGGCCCTGTCCGCAGTGCAGCGAACTGAAGCCGCCCCACGTGGTCTGCAGCAACTGCGGCTACTACCGCGGCCGGCAGGCGCGTCCGGCCGCCGAGGAGGCCTGATTCCGGTCGCTGGCGGGCTTGGCCCCGTTCCCGGGACGCAGTCTGCCGGAGGCGTGGTCAGGACGACGTCCGCCGGAGCCCTGGCGTAGGCGGATGCACATCGCGGTGGATGCCATGGGGGGCGACGACGCTCCCCGCAGCGTGGTCCATGGCGCCGTCGTGGCTGCTCGTGAGGACGGTTTCGCCCTGACGCTTGTCGGGGCGCGTACGGTCCTCGAGGACGAGCTCTCGCGGTTTCCCGAAGTCGACAGCCTCTCCATCCGCATCCTCGACGCGCCGGACGTCGTGGGTATGCACGAGCCGGCACTGGCCGTACGTCGCCGGCCCCGGGCATCGGTGCGCGTCGCGGCAGACGCCGTGGCCGCCGGAGACGCGGCGGCACTGTTCACGGCGGGGCACTCTGGCGCAGCCGTGCTGGCGGCGCACGGCGCGTTCGGCTTGCTGGAGGGCATCGAGCGTCCGGCCATCGCCGCCACGATCCCCACGCGGGACGGCGCGGCTGTATTGATCGACGCCGGCGCAAGCGTGAGTTGCCGGCCGGCGCACCTGGCCGTGTTCGCGCGCCTCGGCGCCGCGTATGCCTCTGTGGTGCTGGGTGTCGATCGCCCGCGCGTCGGTCTGTTGTCCAACGGCGAGGAAGCGGGCAAGGGGACGGCGCTCGTGCGCGGGGCACACGAGCGCATTGCCGAGACGCGGCTGCAGTTCATCGGCAACCTCGACGCGTCGGAGGTGTTCACGGGCGCGGCCGACGTCATCGTCTGTGACGGCTTCACCGGCAACGTCGTGCTGAAGACCAGCGAGGGCCTCGTGGAGGCCATCGATGGGCTCATGGCCGAGGAGGTGGCGCGGTCGGTCGCCGCGCAGGTCGGCGCCGTGCTGACGCGGGGCGCGCTGCGCCGGTTCCGCGCCAGGCTCGACTACTCGGAGTACGGCGGGGCACCGCTGCTCGGCCTGCGTCACCTGTGCGTGATTGGGCACGGGCGGTCCTCGCCCAAGGCGATTGCGACAGGCGTGCGTCTGGCGGCGAGGTTCGCGCGGCAGCGGCTCGTGGCACGGCTGCAGGACGAACTCCAGGCATCCGGCGCCCCGAAGGTGGCGGCGTCACAGGGTTACAGCGAATGATTGCGTTTCTCTTCCCGGGGCAGGGCTCCCAGACTGTCGGCATGGGCAAGGCGCTCGCCGATGCCTTTCCCGAGGCGCGGGCGGCCTTTGCCGAGGCCGACGACGCCCTCGGCCGGTCGCTGAGCGGTCTCTGCTTCGACGGACCCGACGAGGAACTCACGCTCACGGAGAACACGCAGCCGGCGATTCTGGCCACCAGCATCGCGGCCTACCGCGTGCTCGAGTCGCGCGGCCTCGTGCCCGCCTGGACGGCTGGCCATTCGCTCGGCGAGTACTCGGCCCACGTCGCGGCGGGGACCTTTGCCTTCGCGGACGCTCTTGGCATCGTGTCCCACCGCGGACGCTACATGCAGGAGGCGGTGCCCGTCGGCGCCGGGGCCATGGCCGCCATCCTCGGCCTGGACGCCGCGGCGGTGGCTGAGGCCTGCGAGGCGGCGTCGCACGGGGAGGTCGTGAGCCCGGCCAACCTCAACGCCCCTGGGCAGGTGGTCATTGCCGGCGCGACGGCGGCCGTCGAACGCGCCGGCGCAGAGGCCCGGGCCCGCGGGGCCCGTCGCGTGATCCCCCTGAACGTGAGCGCCCCGTTTCATTGCGCGCTGATGGCGCCCGCACAGGCCCGGCTCGAGCCAGAGTTGCGCGCCCTCGAGGTGCAGGCCCCCAGGGTGCCTGTGGTGGCCAACGTGGACGGTCTCCCGCGTCGCGACGCGGCCTCGGCCATCGACGCACTCGTGGCGCAGGTCTCCGGTGCCGTGCGCTGGGAGGACGTCATCGGGTATCTTGTGTCGGCTGGTGTGCGCGCGTATGTTGAGGTGGGTCCGGGGACCGTACTCGCCGGGCTGGTGCGCAAGATCGACCGTGAGGCTCGCGTGACGAGCTTCGGTGCCCCTGAACAACTGTCAGCGGTGGAGGCGCTCGTCGCAGCATCGTGAGGCTCGATCTCTCAAGCAAGGTGGCGGTGATCACCGGCGCGTCGCGCGGCATCGGACGGCAGACGGCGTTGACGCTGGCGGGTGCCGGCGCCGCCGTGGTGCTCACGTCGCGCGGCGACGCGGCCGAGGCCGTGGCGGCCGAGGTGACGGCGTCGGGTGGTCAGGCGCTGGCGCTGGCCGCCGACGTGGCCGACGGCGGGGCGGTGCAACGGGTCGTCGAGGCGACGCTGGAGCGGTTCGGCCGCATCGACGTGCTCGTCAACAACGCCGGCATCACGCGCGACCAGTTGCTGCTGCGCATGAAGCGCGAGGACTGGGACGCCGTGCTCGCGACCAATCTCACCGGCACCTTCCTGTGCACGCAGGCGGTGCTGAAGACGATGCTGAAGCAGCGCAGCGGGCGCATCGTCAGCATCAGCTCGGTGGTTGGCCAGAGCGGCAACCCCGGGCAGACCAACTACGCGGCGACCAAGGCCGGCATCATCGGCTTCTCGAAGGCGCTCGCGCGCGAAGTCGCCTCGCGGTCCATCACGGTGAACGTGGTGGCTCCGGGGCTCATCGACACGGACATGACGCGGGACATCAGCTCGGATGCGCAGGCCTCCTGGGCGTCGGCGATCCCGCTCGGTCGGTTGGGCACGCCGGAGGATGTGGCCGCGGCGGTGTGCTTTCTCGCATCTGATGCGGCTGGTTACATCACCGGGCAGGTGCTCGCCGTCAACGGCGGCATGTACGCCTGAGCAGGAGGAGTGGCAGATGGCGTCTGTGGCAGAGAAGGTCAAGAGCATCATCGTGGAACAACTGGGCGTGGACGAGGAAGAGGTCACGCCCGACGCGTCGTTCGTGGACGACCTGGGAGCCGATTCGCTCGACGTCGTCGAACTCGTGATGGCGTTCGAGGAGGAGTTCGAGGTCGAGATTCCTGACGAGGACGCCGAGAAGATCACGCGCGTGCGCGAGGCAATCGAGTACATCGAGCAGCACGGCAAGGGCAAGAAGTAAACCAACTGCCACACCGGAACGGAACCGGGGACGGAGGGGGAGTGTCCAGGCGAGTCGTGGTGACGGGAGTCGGGCTGGTGTCGTCGCTCGGGATCGGCACGGAGGCCAACTGGGACGCGCTGTGCGCCGGCCGGACCGGGATCGCCCGCATCACCCACTTCGACGCGGGTGCGTTCGCGACGCAGATCGCGGGCGAAGTCAAGGACTTCGACCCGCTCCGGTTCGTCGAGAAGAAGGAGGTCAAGAAGATGGACCCCTTCATCCAGTACGCGATCGCGGCGAGCCAGTTCGCCGTCGACGACGCGCGGCTGGAGGTGACGCCGGAGAACTCGTTCGGCATCGGCGTGTACATCGCGTCGGGCATCGGCGGGTTCGGTACCATCGAGAACGAGCACGAGGCGTACCTGGCCGGCGGTCCGCGCAAGATCTCGCCGTTCTTCATTCCGGCGGCGATCATCAACCTGGCCGCGGGCCAGGTGTCGATCCGCTTCGGCGCACGGGGCCCAACCTGGCTCGTGCACGGCGTGTTCGGCGTCGGCGCACGCCATCGGCGACTCGTACGAGATCATCCAGCGCGGCGACGCCGACGTGATGATCGCGGGCGGCGCCGAGGCGGCGATCACGCCGATGAGCGTGGGCGGGTTCGGCGCCATGCAGGCGCTGTCCACGCGCAACGACGAGCCGGAGCGGGCGAGCCGGCCGTTCGACGCGCGATCGCGACGGCTTCGTCATCGGGCGAGGGCGCGGGCATCGTCATCCTCGAGGAACTCGAGCGCGCCCTCGCGCGCGGCGCGACCGATCTACGCCGAGGTCGTCGGCTACGGCTCGACGCGGTGACGCCTATCCACATGACGGCGCCAGCCCGAAGACGGCGACGGTGCCGTGCGCGCCATGAAGCATGGCCTTGCGCAAGGGCGGGCGTCGACGCCTGATGACGTCGACTACATCAACGCGCACGGCACGTCGACGCCGGTCAACGACCGCGACCGAGACGCTGGCGATCAAGGGCAGTCTTCGGCGAGCACGCGCACTCGGCTCGCCGTGTCGTCGACCAAGTCGATGACCGGGCACCTGCTCGGTGCGGCGGGCGGCCTGGAGGCCGGCATCACGGCGCTGGCGATCCGGCACCAGGTCGTGCCGCCGACGATCAACCTGGACAACCCCGACCGACGGCTGCGATCTGGACTACGTCCCGCACGTCGCGCGGCAGGGACGCATCAGGTACGCGTTGTCCAACTCGTTCGGGTTCGGCGGCACCAACGCGTCGCTGCTGTTCAAGGCGTACGACGAGTAGGCAGGGTCCGCTCCCCGAGCGGCCCGACGGCAGGGCGACCTGGATCGTCGGACGGTGCGTTCGGGGAACGCGCGTCATACGACTCTTGCGGCGCGTCAGGGGAACGCGCCCTTACGGTACCCAACGCATGAAGATTGTCGTCTGCATCAAGCAGGTCGTCACCCGTGACTGGCAGGTACGCCCCGACGAGGCGCGGACCTGGATTCGCGATGCCGAGGCCGAGTTCGAGATGAACGAGCCCGACGCCTACGCGCTCGAGGCGGCCCTGCGCCTCCGCGAGGCGCACGGCGGTGAGGTCATCGCGGTGTCGGCCGGTCCCGCGCGCGTCACGCAGGTGCTGCGGGAGGCGCTCGCGCGAGGGGCCGACCGTGCCCTCCACGTCGAGGGCGACGCGCTGGCCAGGGCCGACGCGTTCGCCGTGGCCGGCGCCCTGGCCGCGGCCATCGGACCGGAGGCCGCCGATCTCGTCCTCACGGGCCTGCAGTCCGACGACATGGGCTTCGGGCAGACAGGCGTGATCCTGGCCGAGCGCCTGGGCATCGCCCACGCGACCATCATCATGGACATTCAGGTGCAGCCCCCAACCGTCCGCGTGAAGCGCGAACTCGAAGGCGGGTGGTTCCAGTGGCTCGAGATGCCGCTGCCGGCGCTCCTGACGGTCCAGAGCGGCATCAATCAGCTGCGGTACGCCACGCTGAAGGGCATCATGGCCGCGAAGAAGAAGGAGATTCGGGCGGTGACCCCGCCGCCCCTGGAGGCGATGCAGCAGGTGGCCGACCTGCGCGCCCCCGACAAGCAGAAGGAGACGCGGATGATTGCCGGGACACCGGCCGAGGCCGCGCGGGAACTGGTCCGCGCGCTGCGCGAGGACGCGCGGGTGGTGCCGGCATGATCCTCGTCATCGCGGAACACCTCGCCGGTCAGGTCCATCGGTCGACGTGGGAGGCCATTGCGGCAGCCCAGTCGCTCGGCCAGCCCACGACGATCGTCGCCATCGGCAACGCCATCGACGGTGTCGGCGCAGCACTGGCCGAGGCCCGGGTCGACCAGGTGCTGCTCGTGCAGCATGCGGCGCTCGAGGCCTACACGGCTGACGGCCACGTGGCGGCCCTTGCCGACGTCGTGGCGGCGACGACGCCTGCGCTCGTGCTCGCCGGGCACACCTACCAGGCCCGCGACTTCATGCCCAAGCTGGCCGCCCGATGCGCGCGCGGGTTGGTGTCCGACTGCGTGGCGATCACGACCCGCGAAGACGGATACCGGTTCACGCGGCCCGTGTTCCAGGCGCGCCTGCTTGCGGATGTCAGCGCCGTCGGGCCGGCGCCGCACTTCGCCACACTGCAGGCCGGTGCCGTGCGCGCCGACCTGCTGCAGAAGGGCAGCGCGCCCGCTGCCCAGGAAGTCGTCGTTCTGGACGCCGCCATCCCGCGGCAGCGTCCAGAACTGCCGTTCCAGGAGTCACGGCAGTCGGTCGATCTGACGGCTGCGGAGCGCATCGTGTCGGTTGGCCGCGGCATCAAGGGCCCCGAGCACCTGGACATGGTCAGGCAGCTTGCCGAAGCCCTTGGAGCCGAACTGGCCGCATCCCGCCCGATCTGCGACAACGGATGGCTGGCGATGGACCGGCAGATCGGCAGTTCGGGACAGACCGTCGCTCCCAGGTTGTACCTGGCCCTCGGCATCTCGGGCGCGATCCAGCACGTCGTCGGCATGAAGGGCGCCAGGACGATTGTCGCGATCAACAAGGATCCGGAGGCACCGATCTTCGAGATCGCCGACTACGGCATCGCGGGTGACCTGTTCGACGTCGTACCTGCCCTGATCGCGGAATTGAAAAGGTAGGGCCGGGTGTCCCACCCGGCCGCGACCACGGCGCGGTCGGAGACCGCGCCCTACCCGGACGATCTTCGCGCCTCCTGATCTCCTGATAAGCTCGACCCCATGTTCGAGACGCTCGCGTTCTGGGCGGTCGTGCTGGCCAGTACGGGCCTGTTCGCCGCCCAGATGGCCACCCGCTTGCGCCTGCTGCAGGCGGCACCCGGCGCATTTGCCTTCGACGACGTGCTCCGGCGCGTCGAGGTGTTCGTCCGGGACGTCGTGTTCCAGGGCAAGGTCATCGCGCGCAAGCCGTGGGTGGGGTTCGCACACCTCTTCGTCTTCTGGGGCTTCGTCGCATTCGGGGGCTACACGCTCGTCGAGACGCTGCACGGCCTCGGCCTCGTCGACCTGACCCACACGCTCGGGTTCCGGATCTACACCTGGCTGCTCGTCCCCTTCAGTGTTGCGGTGCTGGCCGGCATCCTGTTCCTCGTCGTGCGCCGTGGCCTCGTGCGGCCGCGCGCGCTCGGCGCCGAGGTCTCGAAGGAGTCGATCCTCATCGGCCTGTTCATCGCCACGCTGATGGTCACGTTCCTGCTCGACCTGGCGCTCACCTCAGGGCTTGCCTCGCGCGTGAACTGGTGGGTCCACATGCTGGTCATCCTCGCGTTCCTCGCGCTGGTTCCCAACTCGAAGCACCTGCACCTCATCCTCGCGCCTGGCACCGTGTTCCTCAAGTCGCCCGTGCTCGGCACCGTGCCGAACCTCGACTTCGAGCAGGAGGAGGTCGGTCTCGAGACGGTGAAGGACCTGCCGAAGAAGGCAGTGCTCGACGCATTCACGTGCGTGGAGTGCGGCCGCTGCATGGAGAACTGTCCGGCGACGGCCACCGGCAAGCTGCTCAACCCGAAGACCCTGGTGCTGCAGAACGAGGCGGCGCTGCTCGGCGGGTCACTGGAGACCAGGCTCGTCGACG
The DNA here is from genome assembly GCA_963715265.1 of uncultured Acidobacteriota bacterium. Lineage (GTDB taxonomy): Bacteria > Acidobacteriota > Vicinamibacteria > Vicinamibacterales > Vicinamibacteraceae > Luteitalea. The sequence continues at coordinate 67,157 of CAVQRQ010000018.1, read as the reverse complement.
TGTACGACCCCGGCGTGCTGTGGCAGTGCACGACGTGCGGCGCGTGCGAGGACGCCTGTCCCGTCGGCGTCGAGCACACGCCGGTCATCATCGGCGCCCGGCGGGGCCTCGTGTGCAACGGCGAGGCGCCCGAGTACCTCGCCGCCGTCTACAACAACCTCGAACGCCGCGGGAACATGTGGGGGCAGACCTCGGACGTCCGGCAGAAGTTCGTGGCGTCGGCGCAGCTGGAGACCTTCGATCCCGGCAAGCACGAGTACCTGCTGTGGCTCGGCTGCGCGGGTGCGTTCCGAGCCGGACTTCCAGAAGTCGCTGCGGTCGCTGACTGCCATCCTGCGCGCGCGCGGCAAGACGTTCGGCGTGCTGAGCAAGGAGCGGTGCACGGGGGACGTCGCCAAGCGGACGGGCAACGAGTACCAGTTCCAGGAACTCGCGACAGCCAACGCGGACGACCTGCGCGAGGCGGGCGTGACCAAGATCGTCACGTCCTGTCCGCACTGCCTCAAGACGATCGGGCACGACTACAGGGCGTTCGGCTTCGAGGGCGAGGTCGTGCACTCGGCGACGCTGGTGGAGCACCTGACACGATACGAACGGCCGGTGCGCCTCGAGGGTGAGGCGGTGACGTTCCACGACCCCTGCTATCTCGGACGCTATGCCGGAGAGCACGCGGCGCCGCGCGCGCTGCTCGAGCGCTACGGCGCCGACGTGACCGAGCCTGAGCGCACGAAGGACAACCCGTTCTGTTGCGGGGCGGGCGGGGGCCTGCTGTTCGAGGAGCACGAGGCGGGCACGCGCATCAGTCAGGACCCGCTTCGACCAGTTGAAGGAGACGGGCGCCAACACCATCGTGATGGGGTGCCCGTTCTGCTCGGTCATGCTGAAGGGCGCGCAGGCCAGCACCCCCGGGACCGACGGGATCCAGATGGTGGACCTGATGACGTGGACCGAAGGGCGCCTGCGCAGGGCCGGGCGTCTGGGACAGTCCGAGGCTGCGATGCCACCCGAGGCCATGCCGGAGCAGCCGGGCGCGTGACCGAGCGCCCCGCCTGGGAGCAGTCGGCGTCCAAGCGGCGACAGATCGCGCTCATCGCCGGCCTGGGTGTCCCGCGATCGCCGCACTGGGACGGACGTGGCGCTTCACCAGCGAGGGCGCCGAGGCCTACGACCGCATCGCCGCTGCGGGGCAGCGGCCCATCATGGCCTTCTGGCACGGGCGGATCCTGCCGGCGACCATCTTCTGGCGCGACCGCGGCATCATCGTCATCACCAGCGAGAACTTCGACGGTGAGTGGATTGCCCGCATCATCAAGCGGTTCGGCTTCGGGTCGGCCCGCGGCTCGTCGTCGCGTGGCGGCGTGAAGGCGCTGGTGCAGATGAAGCGCCTCATGCAGCAGGGGCATCCGACGGCGTTCACGCTCGACGGACCTCGCGGGCCGGCGGAACGGGCGCAACCGGGGGCGCTCTGGCTCGCCAAGGCCACCGGGCAGCCGATCCTGCCGTTCCACATCGAGGCGGCGTCGGCGTGGTACGCCAGGAGCTGGGACCGGACGCAGGTGCCGCGTCCGTTCACGCGGATTGCCGTGGCCGTGGGGCCGCCGTTCCTGGTGGCCGCCGACGAGGACGACGCGGGACTCGAGCAGCGTCGTCTGGACCTCGAGGAGGAGTTGCGCCGCCTGCGTGGGCGAGCGCTGGAGATGCTGGCCGTGTAGCGGTCCGCCCCGTCCATGTACTCTGGTTCCCCATGGTGATCTTCTTCTCGCCGCGCGTCCTCGATCACCTCACGCCCGCGGGCCATCCTGAGTCGCCCGAACGGGGCGACGTGATGCGTGCCGCCGCGCTGAGGGCCGGTGATCTCGGCGTGGTCGTGCGCGCGCCGCGCGCCGCGACCGACGCCGAACTCCTGCGCGTCCACGACGCCGACTACCTCGAGGACCTGCGCGCCCGCCGTGGCCGGCCCACCGCGATCGACGCCGACACCTTCACGTCGCCCGACAGCGTCGATGTCGCCGAGCTCGCCGCCGGTGCCGCCGTCGAGGCCGCCCTGCACGCCCTCGCGCGCGGCGAGGCCGCGCTGGCCATCGTGCGCCCGCCAGGGCACCATGCGGAGCGTGCGCAGGCCATGGGATTCTGCCTGCTGTCCAACGTGGCCATCGCCGTCGCGGCTGCCCGCGCGGCCGGAGCGGCGCGCGTCGCCGTCGTCGACATCGACGTGCACCACGGCAACGGCACGCAGTGGGCCTTCTATCAGGATCCGTCGGTGCTCGTGATCAACACGCACCAGTTCCCGTTCTATCCAGGCACGGGCGCGGCATCCGAGATCGGGCACGGCGCGGGCACCGGCGCGACGCTCAACGCGCCGCTCGAAGCCGGCGCGACCGATGCCGATCACGCGCTGCTCTGGAACACGATCATCGACCCTGCCATCGCCCGGTTCGCCCCGGACCTGATCGTCGTCTCGGCGGGCTTCGACGCGCACCAGGACGACCCGCTCGGATCCCAGCGGGTGACGACGTCGGGATTTCGCGCGTGGCTCACGGCGATTCGCGCGCGGGCGGAGACGAGTTGCGGCGGCCGCCTCGCCGTCGTCACGGAAGGTGGCTATGACCTGCAGGCGTTGCGTGCCTGCCTCGACGCCACCGTGGACGTGCTGCGGGGGCCGGTCGCGCCTGATGCTGTATGGCGCGACGCCGCCGGACCGGATCGCCGGGGGCGCGACACGGCGCGCAGGCTCGAGACGCATCCGTTGGTCGCGGCGCGGGCCTGAAGCGATGCGGCCGGGTGTCGCTGCGGCAGCCGCGGTCGTGCTCCTCGGGGGCTGTGCCGCCATTGCGCCGTCGGCCGATCCGGCGTGGTGGGTCGAACCCGTCACCGGCATGACGTTCGCTCGCCTCCCCGCGGGGCAGTTCGTCATGGGTTCGCCCGTGGACGAACCCGGCCGCGAGTCGCAGGAAGTGCCGCACGCCGTGCGGCTCTCGCGCCCGACGTGGATGGCCGTCCACGAAGTCACGCAGGGCCAATGGCGCGCCGTCATGGGGACGGACCCGAGTCACTTCCGCGGCGACGATGCGCGTCCTGTGGAGCGGGTGAGCTGGCACGACGCGCGGACGTTCGCAGCGACCCTGTCTCAGCGATCTCCTGGCAATCGATTCCGCCTGCCGACCGAGGCCGAGTGGGAATACGCGTGCCGCGCTGGCACCACCTCGCCGTTTGCCATGGGTGCGACTCTGGATGCGAGTCAGGCCAACGTCGGGCGGCTGATCGGCAGCCGCCTGGACGGGCGCGGTCAGACGGTGGCGGTCGGGACGTTCGCGCCGAATGCGTGGGGTCTGCGCGACATGCACGGCAACGTGTGGGAGTGGGTCGAGGACGACCATTGCCCGTACGTGCTGGCCGACGCGCGCGACCCTGTCGGGCGCTGCGACTCGCCCCACAAGGTGATTCGCGGCGGCAGTTGGGCGTTCAGCAGCGACAACGCGCGCTGCGCCCTGCGGTACACGCACCGGCCCGGCGACGTCGGCTTCAGTCTCGGGTTCCGCGTGGTGCGGGACGCGAGCTGACGCGGCGACCGCGTAGGCATATCAGGCCGACCGCCGGCCCCCCTCGTGTCGCGGTCGCCCTCTCGCTGTAGTCGCGGTCGCCCTCTGGCTGTAGCCGTCGCCCCTGGGCGACGGATGGGAGGAAATCAGCATCCTGTGGCAGTTCTTCGTGGGGCGCTTCCTGCAGGCCGCCGCCGGTGTCGGTGGGGTGTTGACGCTGGTGGACTGGGTACGGTTCGGGGGTGCGCACGTGCGCGTGGGGCGTATCGTGCTGTGGAGCGCGCTCGCCGGCCTCGTGGTTACCGCGGGCGCGATGCGGAACCTGCGTCGCTGACCACGACGCGACAGGCATCACGGCGCGGTGGGACACCGCGCCTTACCTCTGTGCCGGCCAACGCCAATGACTGAATGGGACGCCCGTTATCGCACTGAGGAGTTCGTCTTCGGCACGGCGCCGAACGACTTCCTCGCCGAAGTCGCCGACCGGATTCCGAAGGGGGCCGTGCTGTGCCTCGGCGAGGGCGAAGGCCGCAACGGCGTGCACCTTGCGTCGCTCGGCTACGAGGTGACCGGTGTCGACGGTTCGGAGGTCGGCCTGGTCAAGGCACGTGCGCTGGCCGCCTCGCGCGGCGTGGCGCTGGAGACGATCGTGGCCGACCTGGCGGCGTTCGACCTCGGGGAGGAGCGCTGGCAGGGCATCACGAGCATCTTCGTGCACCTGCCACCCGCGCTGCGCGCCGACCTCTACCCGCGCGTGGTGCGGGCCCTCGTGCCGGGCGGCGTGTTGGTGCTCGAGGCGTACACGCCGCGCCAGCACGAGATCGGCGGCATCGGCGGCCCGCCGCCCTCCAATGCCGACTGGCTCCTCACCCTCGACCAACTTCGCATGGAACTCCCGGGTCTCGAGTTCGTCCTTGGCCGTGAACTCGATCGCGACGTGAACGAGGGCGCTCGGCACAGCGGCCGCAGCGCCGTCGTGCAGGTGGTGGCCGTGAGGTCCTGACGCCGCGCATGGCGCGATCTCGCGATGCTGGAACTCGCCCCGCGCCAGGGGCGCACATCGGCGAGTCCTCAAGGTCGAAGGGCCGAGCAACGGGCCCGCCGCTTGCGAGCAACAGGCCAGGGAACGCGGACTGTCGCTGGCCGCGGGCCGCGACGTCCACGCGCTTGTCGAGTGGGTGAACGTGGCATTCGCAATCGGCCTGGCGACGGTCGCCATCATCACGACCATCGAGAGTGCCCGCCAGCTGTATCGACTGCGCGTCTCCCGCGCGGCCACGGCGCCTGCCTCGGTTCCATGATCCCTGTGTCCTGATTCCTGCCCTGATTCCTGCCCTCCTGCCTTCCTGTGTTCCTTACTGTCCCTTGACCAATTCGTTGATCGCCTTGATGGCGTTCAGGTCGAACTTCGGCTTGCGGTCGTAGGTGAGCAGCCCGTTGATCTCCTGCTCGACGTCGGTCAACTGCGTGTAGCAGACGCCGATGATGCGCGGCACGTTGGCGATGGCCTCGTACAAGCCGCGCAGGCGGGCGAGCGCGGCTTCAGGCGTCTTCTCGACGCCGGAGTAGCCCCAGGCGCCTTCCGGCGCCGGCGATCCCGGCACGTGGTAGGCGATGCCGCCGAACTCCGAGAGGAAGATCGGCGAGCCGTTGTACTCGTAGCCGGGGACCAGCGCGGCGCGGCTGTTGTCGGGAATGCGTGCCGCGGGATTGTCGAGCACCGCGTACTTCTTCGCAAGCAGCTCGCCGCTGCGTGCGTAGTCGTGGATGCCGAACACGTCGGTCGTGTCCACGTGCTCCCAGCCGTCGTTCTCGATCACCAGCCGCGTCTGGTCGATCGACTTGGTGAGCATGTAGTTCGCCTTCAGGTGCGCCTGCTGCCGCTTGTCGCGCAGGTTCGGCGTGCCCCAGCTCTCGTTGATCGGTATCCACATCACGATCGACGGATGGTTGATGTCGCGCTCGAGTACGTCGAGCCATTCGCGCGTGAACCGCCCGACGTACTGGTCGTCGTAGAGGTAGGCGTTGGCCATCTCGCCCGACACGAGGAAGCCGAGCTTGTCGGCCCAGTACAGGAATCGCGGATCCTCGACCTTCTGGTGCTTGCGCGCGCCGTTGAAGCCCATCGCCTGCGTCGTCTTGATGTCGTACTGGATGGCCTCGTCGGACGGCGGTGTGAGCAGCGACTCGGGCCAGTAGCCCTGATCGAGCACCATCTTGAGATACGCCCGCCGGCCGTTGAACTGCAGGCCCTTGGCGTCGACGACGATCTCGCGATAGCCGTAGTAGGTCTGCACGCGGTCCACGACCTGCGTGCCGCGAACCAACTCCAGCGTCACGTCGTAGAGACGGCCCTGGCCGATGTTCCACGTCCGCGGATCGGCGACCGTGAGGCCGAGCGATGCGCGTCCGCCGTCGGTCTTCGCCTCACCGCGCGCCACCTCCGAGCCTTCGAAGCTGATCACCGCGCGCAGGGTCTGATCGGCGGCCCCGCGCGCGAGGCGCGCGTCGAAGCGCACCGCGCCATCCATCGTCGGCGTGATGCGCACGTGCGACAGGTAGCTGTCGCCGACGGCTTCGAGCCACACCGTCTGCCAGATGCCGGTGGTGCGCGTGTAGAAGATGCTCTCCGACTTCTCCTTCCAGTACTGCTTGCCCCGGGGAATGAAGCGGTCGGTGGGGGGATCCTCGGCACGCACGACGAGCGTGTTGCTGCCAGCCTTCATCAGGTCGGTCACATCGAAGGCGAACGGCGTGCTGCCTCCCTCGTGATCGCCCAGCTTCTGGCCGTTGAGCCAGGCCGTGGCGCGGTAGTCCACGGCGCCGAACTTGAGGAGCACGCGCCGCCCCTTCCAGGCCGCCGGTATGGTGACGTCTCGCTGATACCAGACAACCGGGTGGAACGCCGTGTCGCCAATCCCGCTCTTCGGACTCTCGAAGGCGAATGGCACCACGATCTGCCGGTCGAACCGGCGCCCGCCGGCGTACCACGCTTCCCTGAGGCCCGCATCCTGATCGTCGAAGGCGAACTGCCAGGGACCGTTGAGATTGACCCAGTCCTTGCGCTCGAACTGCGGCTGCGGGAATTCCGGGCGGGGGAGGGCCGTTTGCGCCGGGGCAGTCGCGGGGGCCGTGGTGAGCAGCAGGGCCAGGCAGAGGGCACGAGGGATGGACGGCATGGGCCGGATGCTAGCGCAGATCGCGGGGTGCCGCCGCCCGACGAGACCCACGTGCGCCCGGTGGTCGTGTCGCAGCCGCGGCGGCGAGTGACCGGGCGCCAGACGAATGCCGACCTTCATAGTCTGATTTCTCTTGACGAACCGATCGGCGGCGATTAGAGTCTCAGTCGCGAATGAGACTCTGTCTCACTTCTTGAGTCGCTGGCCGACAGGATCAGGCGCTGATACAGGCATCATGTTGAAAGTAAATCACTTGCAAGTCATTGCTCCACTTGCGCTCCTCTCCCTCTTCGTCGTCATGCCCCCCGTAAGCACCGCGCAGCCGGTGACCGTCCCGGATTCGAACACGGCCGCTGGCCAGGTCAGCGGCCACGTCGTGGATCGCAGCGGCGGCGCGATCTCGGGTGCCGTCGTCGAAGTCGTGGCCGAACACACCGGGACCATCGCCCGCGCCGTCACGGATGCGAGCGGCGGATACAGGCTGACGGTGCCTGCGGGCGGTCGCACGATCCGGGTCACGGCCGCGGGCTTCGACGAAGCGGTGCGGCGCATCGCCGTCGGGGCTTCCGTCTCGGTCCAGGCCGACTTCACCCTGCAGGTCGCAGGCATCCAGGAGACGGTGAGTGTCGGCGGCGAAGTCCAGACGTACCGGGTTCCCGAGGTGTCGTCGGCGACCCGCACACCCACGCCGCTGCGCGACATTCCGCAGGCGGTGAGCGTCGTCTCGCGCACCCTCATCGCGGAGCAGCGCATGACGAGCATGGCCGACGTCTCGCGCTACATGCCGGGCGTGGGCTTCGCGCAGGGCGAGGGCAACCGCGACACGCCGGTCCTTCGCGGCAACAGCACGACGGCGGACTTCTTCGTCGACGGTGTGCGCGACGACGTGCAGTACTTCCGCGACGTGTACAACGTGGACCGTGTGGAGGCGCTCAAGGGCCCCAACGCGATGATCTTCGGCCGCGGCGGTGGCGGCGGGGTGATCAACCGCGTCACGCGCCAGGCCGAGTGGAGCCAGGAGCAGGAGTTCTCGGTGCAGCTCGGCTCCTGGGACAACCGGCGCCTGACGGCCGATCTGGGCCGAGGGCTGTCGAACGCCGTCGCCGTGCGCGCCACCGCGATGTACGAGGACAGCGGGTCGTACCGCGACGGCGTGTCGCTCGAGCGTTTCGGCGTCAACCCGACCCTGGCGTTGCGGTTGTCGCCCTCGACCACCGTGCGCGCGAGCTACGAGTTCTTCAGCGACACGCGCACCGCCGACCGCGGCGTCTCGTCGTGGCAGGGCCGCCCCGTGGACACGGACCCGTCGACGTTCTTCGGCGACCCGGCCCGAAGCACGTCCGACGCCACCGTCCACCTTGCGTCGGCCGTCATCGAGCACCGCCTGCGCCCCAACGTGCTCCTGCGCAGCCGCACGAGCGTCGGTGCCTACGACAAGTTCTACGCCAACGTCTTCCCCGGCGCGGTCGACGCCGCGGGCACCACCGTCGCGCTGTCGGCCTACGACAACGCGACGACACGGCAGAACGTGTTCAGCCAGGCCGATGCGGTCATCACCGCGCGCACGGGTCGCCTCCGCCACACGATCCTCGCGGGTGTCGAGGTCGGCCGGCAGGACACCGACAACCTGCGCCACACGGGGTACTTCACCAGCCTCGGGCCGAGCGTGACCAGCATCCGGGTGCCGCTGGAGTCGCCGACGACGACCCTGCCGATCGAGTTCCGCCAGAGCGCGACCGACGCCGACAACACCGGCGTGACGACGATTGCCGCCGTTTTCGCGCAGGACCAGGTCGCCTTCTCGGACCAGTTCAGCGCCATCGTCGGCCTCCGCATCGACAGTTTCCGGGTGCGCGCCACCAACCTGCGCACGAACACGGAGTTCCAGAGCGACGACGCGCCGGTCTCCCCGCGGCTCGGTCTGATTTACAAGCCAATCCAGCCCCTCTCGGTCTACGGCAGCTACAGCCGCACCTTCCTGCCGCGGGCCGGAGACCAACTGGCGTCGCTGTCACTGACCAACCAGGCGCTCGATCCGGAGGAGTTCCGCAACTACGAGATCGGGACGAAGTGGGACGTCACGCCGGCCTTCTCCTTCACGACGGCGGTGTACCGGTTGGATCGCGGCAACGTCGCGGTGCCAGACCCGCTGGACCCGACGCGGGCGCTCCTGGTGGACGCGCAGCGCAGCCGTGGTGTCGAACTCGAAGTGAGCGGCCACGTCACCGGGAGATGGAGCGTCGTCGGCGGGTACGCCTGGCAGCGCGGCGAGATCACCCGGTCGATCTCGGCCACGGCGCAGGCGGGCGCTTCACTGGCGCAGTTGCCGCGCCATTCGCTCTCGCTGTGGAACAAGGTTGCACTCACGGGCCGGCTGTCGGCTGCGCTCGGGGTGCTCCACCGCGACGACATGTACGCGTCTACCGACAACAGGGTGGTGCTGCCGGGGTGGACCCGGGTCGACGCCGCCGTGTTCTACGACCTCACGCGCGCCGTGCGGCTGCAGGCCAACCTGGAAAACCTGGGGGGCGATCGGTACTTCATCAGCGCGCACAACAACACGAACATCACCCCAGGCAGTCCGCGCGCGCTGCGCGTGGCGCTCACCACGCGCTTCTGAGGAGTAGCCAGGCCGCTACGGCAGCCCGACCCACGCCGGCGGGTATACTGGTCCTCTTAGCCGTGGCTGAATATTCCCCGCAAATCATCGAGAAGAAGTGGCAGGAACACTGGACCGCGACCGGTGCCTTCGAGGTCACCGAAGACCCGTCCAGGCCAGCGTTCTACTGCCTCGAGATGTTCGCCTACCCCTCGGGGCGCGCCCACGTGGGGCACGTGCGCAACTACATGATCGGCGACGTGGTCGCCCGCCTGAAGCGCATGCAGGGCGCCAACGTCCTGCACCCCTTCGGCTGGGACGCCTTCGGCCTGCCCGCCGAGAACGCGGCCATCAAGAACAACCTGCACCCCGAGCAGTGGACGCTCGACAACATCGCGTACATGAAGGGGCAGTTGCAGCGCCTCGGCATCTCGTACGCCTGGGGGCGCGAGCTGGCCACGTGCCTGCCGGACTACTACCACTGGAATCAGTGGCTGTTCATCCGGATGTTCGAGCGCGATCTGGCGTACCGGCGGCGCTCCACGGTGAACTGGTGTCCGAGCTGTCTCACCGTCCTCGCCAACGAGCAAGTCGTCGACGGCGCCTGCTGGCGCTGCGGCACGCACGTCACGTCGCGCGAGCTGGAGCAGTGGTTCCTCCGCATCACGCACTACGCCGAGGAGCTGCTCGAGGGCACCCACCACCTGCCTGACTGGCCCGAGAAGGTGCTCACGATGCAGCGGAACTGGATCGGCAAGTCGGAGGGCGTGCAGGCGACGTTCCCGATTGCCGACGACCAGGGCCGCGCGACCTCCGAGGGCATCGAGATCTTCACGACGCGCATCGACACGATCTACGGCGCGACGTTCGTCCTGATCGCGCCCGAGCACGAACTGGTCGAGCGGTTCGCGGCTGAGTCGATCGATCCCGCGGGGTTCCGTCGACAGGCGGAGCGCTTCCGGCAGCAGGACCGGCTCGGCCGCATGTCGGGCGAGGTCGAGAAGGAAGGGTTCGACACCGGTCGTCGGGTGATGAACCCGTTCACGGGTGAGACCGTTCCCGTCTGGGTGGCCAACTTCGTGCTCGGGGGCTATGGCACCGGCGCGATCATGGCCGTGCCCGCGCATGACCAGCGCGACTTCGAATTCGCCCGGAAGTACGGCCTGCCCGTGCAGGTCGTGGTCAAGCCCGTGGGCGGTGAGGCTGCCGACGACGCCGCGATGATCGAGGCGTTCACCGAGTACGGCGAGAGCGTGAATTCGGACGAGTTCACCGGCTTGCCGACAAACGATGCCTGGCAGCGCATGGCGGCGTCGGCCGAGGCGCGCGGCATCGGGAAGACGACCATCCAGTACCGGCTCAAGGACTGGGGCGTGTCGCGACAGCGGTACTGGGGCACGCCGATCCCGATGATCCACTGCCCGTCGTGCGGCGTCGTGCCGGTGCCCGACGACCAGTTGCCAGTGGTGCTGCCGAAGATCGTCGAGTTCACGGGCAAGGGTGAGTCGCCGCTGGCGCAGTTGCCGGAGTTCGTCAACGTGTCGTGCCCGGCGTGCGGCGGCGCCGCGCGTCGCGAGACGGACACGATGGACACGTTCGTCGACTCGTCCTGGTACTACTACCGGTTCACGCGACGCGAACAACGATCGGCAGGCCTTCGATCCCGCGAAGTGCAACTACTGGGCGCCCGTCGACTTCTACAGCGGCGGCGTCGAGCACGCCATCCTGCACCTGATCTACTCGCGGTTCTTCGCGCGCGTGTTCCGCGACCTCGGCATGGTCTCGCACGACGAGCCGTTCACGCGGCTGCTGACGCAGGGCATGGTGCTCAAGGACGGACAGGTCATGTCGAAGTCCAAGGGCAACGTCGTCGATCCCGACGACATGATCGCGAAGTTCGGCGCCGACGCGCTGCGCCTCTACGTGATGTTCGTCGCGCCGCCCGAGAAGGAAGTCGAGTGGAACGACACAGGGCTCGAGGGCAGCTACCGCTTCCTGACACGCGTGTGGCGATTCGTCGATCACCTCGCAGACGCGCTGTCCGGTGCGCCCGAGGTCGTGGACATCGCGGCGTTCTCGCCTGTCGAGCGCGCGCTTCGCCGCAAGACGCACCAGACGGTTGCCAGGCTCACCGACGACCTCTACCCGCGCGTGCACCTCAATACCGCCATTTCCGCGCTCATGGAACTGGTCAACGAACTCTACGCATTCGGCGACGCGACCGGCCTTTACAAGCCGGGTCGTCGCGCGGGAGCGGAGCAGGAGGCGCCGCCAGTGGCCGCCGACCTGCCCGCCAGACGCTCGCGGCGGCCAGGGAGGCCGTGTCGGCGCTGGTGCGGCTGCTGTCGCCCTTCGCGCCGCACATGGCCGAGGAGCTGTGGGAGATGCTCGGCAACGGAGGCGGCATCGTCTCGGCAGGCTGGCCGGGATTCGATGCCGACGTCGCGGCCGAGGAAGCCATCGAGATGCCCGTGCAGGTCAACGGGAAGGTACGCGGCCGCGTGACGGTGCCGGCCGGATCGCCCGACGACGTCGTGCAGGCCGCGGCGCTGGCCGACCCGAACGTCAGGGCGCACATCGACGGCAAGACGATCGTCAAGGTCATCGTGGCGGCGGGCCGCCTCGTGAGCGTGGTGGTCAAGTGACCGCGCGGCTGAAGCGGCGCGCCTTCCTGGCTGCGGCGGTCTCCGTGGCGGCCGCAGGGTGCGGCTACAACCTGGCCGGGCGCGGAAACTTCCTGCCGTCGTACATCCGCGTGATCGGCATTCCCGTGTTCGCCAACAACACGTCGGTGTACGACATCGAGCAGCTGTTCACCCAGCGGGTGCGCAGCGAGTTCCTCGGCCGAGGGCGCTACCAGGTCGTGGCGCTGACCGACGGCGCCGACGCGATCCTGACCGGCACGGTCTCCGGGCTCAGCCTCGAGCCGAGCGGCTTCAACGAGAACAACCAGGCCACCCGGTATCTCGTGCGCGTGCAGCTCAAGATCGAGTTCAAGGACGTCAAGGCCAACAAGCTGATCTGGGAGAACCCCTCACTCGAGATCCTCGACGAGTACGACCTCACCACAGGGACGGGCGCGCTCGACGCCTCGGCGTTCCTCGGGCAGAACCGCGCCGCCGCCGACCGCATCGCCGACACGGTCGCGCGACGGACCGTGTCCTCCATCCTCGAGGCGTTCTAGCGTCCTGGCCATGCTCCGGACGCTTCACGGCCTCGCACGACAGCGGTCACCGCGCCTGGCGTGCGGCGGGCGGAGCTCCAGGTGATGACCGCCGGAGAACTCGCGGCGTCCCTGAAGAAGGGCTCCGTGGCGCCCGTCTACCTGGTGATCGGCGAGGACGAGGCCGGCAAGGACGAGGTCGTGGCGTCGCTCTCGGCGCTCGTCGAGGAGGACCTGCGCGCGTTCAACGTCGAGCGCTTCACGGCAGGCGACGACAGGCCCGACGACGTGGTCTTCGCGGCGCGGACGCGGCCGATGTTGGGCGACAGGCGTGTCGTCGTCTTCCTCCACGTCGAACGCCTCTTCAAGGGGCGCAAGAAGCTGGCCGAGGTCGACGACGAGGGTGCTGCGGATGACGCGCCGGCGCCGGATCCGGGTGGTCTCGAGGGCTACGTCAACAGCCCCGAGCCGTCCAATGTCCTCGTCCTCGTGGCGACGGACGTCAATCGCAGCACCAAACTCGGCAAGCTGCTCGCCACGCGCGCGGTGACCGTCGAGTGCGAGGGGTTCAGCGCCGACGGGTTCAACGGCGCCCAGGCCGCCCTGCGTGACGCGATGCAGTTCGCCGTCGAGCGCGTGCGGGCGGCTGGCAAACGCATCGATGCCCAGGGACTGACGGCGCTCGTGGAACGCGCGGGTCCGGACATCATGCGCCTGCGCAAGGACGTCGACACGCTCGTGCTCTTCGTCGGCGACGCGCCGGGAATCACCGTCGCGGACGTCGAACTCGTCGTCGGCGCGGCACAGCAGTTCGACGACTGGGCCGTGACCAACGCGATAGCCGCGGGGGACGCAGCCGCGGCGCTCCGCCACGTGCACCTGATGATCGAGAACGGTTCGTCGCCCTTCCAGATGCTGGGGCAACTCGGATGGTGGGTGCGGAGCAGGATGGCGCAGGCGGCGCCAGATCGTCAGGGCGCGGCAGTGCGTGCCCTTTTCCAGGCGGATGCGGCCAGCAAGATCGGCCGGGATCCCCAGGTGGTGCTGGAGCGACTGGTGGTGGAACTGTGCGGGCCGCGCCGAAGCCCGCACAAGGCGGGCGCGGGCGGGCGGTCGTTTACGCCGCAGCGAGGCCGTTGAGGCGCTTGGCGAGTCGCGACTTGTAACGCGAGGCAGCGTTGTCGTGGATGATGCCCTTCTTCGCCATCTTGTCGATGAGGGACACGGTATCGCTCAGGCCCGCCTTCGCGCCGGCCGCATCGTTGGCGCCGATGGCCTTGCGAATGGCCTTGAGCGCCGACCGCAGCCGGGTCCGGGCCTGCCGGTTCCGGTCTCGATTGGCGATGCTCTGCTTGTGCGCCTTCAGCGCCGACTCGTGATTTGCCACGAAAACTACTCCACTCTGCCTACGCGCTGGTCACTGGCCCCGAGGGACCCCCACTCGGGCGGGCGCGCGTGTCACCCGACCAGCGGAAACACCGGAGTATAGCACCCGTCGGCGTCCTCCCGCAACGGACAGCCCTGGCGTGCCCGTGGATTCAGCAGGCCTACTCCCGCCCTCGCAGTCGACGAAGTTCGCGCCGTTCGCGCTTGTCCGGCGCGACAACGGGCCCGCGGGGCCTGGTGTCCTTCAGCAACTGGAGGAACGCCAGTTCCTCGGGCGTGGGCGGCGGCGTGATGTCCTCGTACAGCCGGGCCCTGGCGTCAGCCTTTGGCAGGTGTTGCTCGCAGGTCGCGAGTACGCGCACGACCTGTTTGCGGCCGAGCGGACGCGTGAGGGTCACGGTGTCGCCCGGCCTCACCTCGCGGTTCTGCCTGGGGCGCTCGCCGTTGACCTCGATCTTGCCGCCCTTCACGGCGCGCTGCGCTTCCGACCGGGTCTTGTACAGACACGCCACGTCGAGCCACACGTCGAGCCGGAGCGGACGGTCGGAGACGACTGGTTCTGGCATCAGGGCCATCCTACTCCCCGTCGGGTCGATGGACCCGCACCTTGCCGGCGCGGGCGCCGCGAGCGCGCTGACGCGCGTCACCGCGGTCCCGACCTGGCGCCGACGGCGTCCACGATCCCGCGTACCGCCTTGTCGAGCAGCTTCATGCCGACGGTGTCGCCGCGCATGTGGCCCAGGCGCACGATGACGAGGTCGCGCGACGGGATGACGATCACCCGCTGACCGCCGGCGCCGGCCATCCAGTACGCATCGGGTGGCGCGTCGAGTTCGTTGGTGCCGTTCACCCAGAAGAGGCCGCCGTAACGGGGCGTCGCCCAGCCTGGCGCGGGCGTGCTGACAAACCGCGCGAATCCTTCGGGCAGCAGCCGCGTGCCCTGCCAGACGCCGTCCTGCGCGTAGAGCAGGCCGAGGCGCGCCCAGTTGCGCACCGTGCCGTAGTCGTACCCGCTCAACACGAAGTTGCCGTAGGGATCCGGCTCGAGCACCTGGCGGCGGATGCCGATCCGATCGAAGAGCGCGCGCTGCGGCCACGTCAGGTACTCCTCGCCGCGCGCCTCGACGAGTTGCCGCACGATCGCGCCGAGCGTGAGCGGGTCGCAGTTACGGTAGCGGCCCTCGGTGCCCGGTGTGAACTGCAGCGGCCGGCTGGTGGAGAAGCGGAAGACGTCGATCGCGCCCGTGTAGACCAGCGCGTGCGCCGGATACCCGTCGCGGGCGGGCGCGTAATCGGGATCGCCGGGGGATGTACAGTGCAGGCCGCTCGACATCCGCAGCAGGTGGCTGACGGTGATCGCCCGTCGCGGGTCGCCCGCACGCTGCCACGCGGCGACGGGCGCCGGCGCGTCCAGCGCGAGTGCGCCCTGCTGGATCAGCAGGCCCACGAGTGTCGCCGTCAGGCTCTTGCCCATCGACCAGCTTTCGAGTTGCGTGTCGGCGTTGACGCCCTGGTCGTATCGCTCGGCCACGATGCGGCCCTTGTGCAGCACCAGCATGCCCGCGGTGAGGGCCTCGGGGTCGGAAAAGGCGACGCCGACGGCCGCGTCGGTCGCTGCCTTGTCGAACTCCGCGGGCCATGGCGCGTCGGGCACCACGTCGCCCATCGGCCAGGCCTGGCTCCGGGCGTCGGGCAGCGTCGTCCTCACGGGTGTCGGCGCGAAGAACACCGACTCGGTGCCCTCGGGGTGGATGACGCAGCCCTGGTCGCCGTAGAACCCGGCAGACCGGGTGACGAGGCCGCGTACCGTCGCGCGGACGATGCGGCGGTCGCGATCGACGACGGTCGTCACATGCGCGCGATCGGACTCGGGCGTGAGGAAGTACGCGCTGTTTCTGCGCGCCTCGGCCTCGTCGCGGCCCGACACGAATAGGGCGGAGCACAGGATCTTGGCGTACGCCGCGGCGCCGAGCGAGAGCGGCGTCCCGCTCGGCGAGAAGCCGCCGGTTGCCGCGGGATTGAGCGCCGTGGCGTCAGGGCGTGTCGGCGTCTGGGCCAGCGTCCCCGCCATCGCCCCGACGATGACGAGGAGGGTGATGGCCAGCCGGCCAGGAAGGGAAGGGGGTGTCTCTGCTAGCCTTAGTCCCATGGGTTTCCTTCTGCATTGGGCCATCGTGGCGGTGGCGTTGTGGGTCGCGGCGCGGCTGGTGCCGGGTGTGACGGTGAGTTCCGTGCCCGCCCTGCTGATCGCGGCTCTCGTCCTGGGATTCGTGAACGCGCTCGTCAGGCCTGTCCTGACGATTCTGACGCTTCCCATCACCATTCTCACGCTCGGGCTGTTCTACCTCGTCGTCAACGGCGCGGCTTTCGGCCTGGCGGCGGCGCTGGTGCCGGGCTTCGGGGTTGCGGGCTTCGGGAGCGCCATCCTCGGGGCGCTGCTGGTGAGCCTGGTCAGCTGGGTACTCGGCGGCCTGTTCTCGACGAGGCGCTGATGCTCTCGGCCCTGTTCCGCAGCCTCGGGCTGAGTGCCGGCCAGGACGCCACCCACGAGACCGAGACGGTGTCGGAGATCGCGACGGCGCTGACGGGCATCCCCGCCGACCGCGCGAGGCTGCTCTCGGCCTTTGCCTACCTGCTGGGGCGCGTGGCCTTCGCGGATCACGACGTCAGCGAGGACGAACGGGGGGTGATGGAGTCGCGCCTCGCGGCCGAAGCGGACGTCTCGGCCGACCAGGCGCAGCACCTGGTGAACCTCGCCATCGCTGCCACCGGCAGCCATGGCGCGGCCGAGGACTACCAGGTAGCCCGGGAGTTCGAAGCGCTGGCGACGCGTGAGGAGAAGCTGACGCTGCTGCGGGCCTTGTTCATCGTCTCCGCCCAGCACGGGATCACGTCGGTCGAGGACAACGAGATCAGCCGCATCGCCCGCGCGCTGCGACTCGAGACATCCGACATCGCGGCCCTGAGGCACGAGTTCCGCGACGCGCTCCAGGCGCGACGCGCGGCGCTCGCGCCGTTGCCCCGTCCTGCCGGCACGGACTAGCGGACCACCTCGTACCGGCCGCTCGTGGGCTTCGTGTCGGTCAGGCGCCACTGGGGCTGGCCATCGACCTCCTCGAGCACCTTGTAGATCACCGCGCGCCGCCCTCGCGCGACGGGCATGGCCTCGGTCTTGCGCGTGATCTTCTGCACGTAGTCCTGCGTCTCGCGGTACGGCGGCACGCGCAGCCCATACCGGTTCACGGCGCCGGGCCCGGCGTTGTAGGCCGCGAGCGCGAGCACTTCGTCCCCGAAC
Source organism: uncultured Acidobacteriota bacterium (assembly GCA_963715265.1). Classification (GTDB taxonomy): domain Bacteria; phylum Acidobacteriota; class Vicinamibacteria; order Vicinamibacterales; family Vicinamibacteraceae; genus Luteitalea. Next base: position 49,996 of record CAVQRQ010000018.1, on the reverse strand, counting down.
TCGCGAATCAGCGAACCGAGATAGGCCACGCCGCCGTGGATGTTCTGGACGGGGTCCCACGGGTTGTCGACGCCCAGGTCGGCCGCCGTCGCGGGCATCAGCTGCATCAGGCCCATGGCGCCCTTGTTGGACCGCGCGCGCGGATTGAAGCCCGACTCGACCTGAATCACGGCCCGGACCAGATCCGGACGGACGCCATGCTCCGCGGCCGCCGACTCGATGACCTCGTCGTACAGGCTCTGGATGCCGGCCGCCTCGCTCCGGGTGGTCCGGATGGTGGAACTCCGCACCGTGTAGGTGGTCACGGCGCCGGCCAGCGGCTGGTCGGACAGGACGATCGTGCCGGCCCCGTCGCGGCTCACGAAAATCTGCGCGGCCGCGGGAAGAACCGACACACCGAGGACCAGGACCAGGGTGGAGGCGAGGAGACCAGGAGCCATGCCGTTCACACCGGCATGGCATCGCAAGAGTCGATCCCGCTGCGCAGGCGCGGAATTCCGGCGCTTCCCGGTCCCTCGATCGCAGGGATGGCCACACGGAGATCCGCGTGCCGTCGCTGCGCTGACAATCCTGTCAGCCGGCCGTCGGTCCGGCGGCGTCCCGCACGGCATCCGGGGCGGCTGCCAGAAGGGCGCCGATCCCCTCAGGGTTCTTGCCGCCGGCCTCGGCGAAATCCGGCCGTCCGCCGCCTCCGCCCCCCACGATGGGGCCCAGGCGCTTGACGAGGTCGCCGGCCTTCACGCGCCCCGTGAGGTCTGGGGTGACCGACACCACGAAGCTCACCTTGCCGTCGGCCTCGGCGGCCAGCACCACCACGCCGGAGCCGAGGCTCCCCCTGATCTGGTCCGCCAGGTCGCGCAGGGCCGTCCGGTCCACCCCGTCGACGCGCCGCGTCACGACCTTCACCCCGTTCACGTCGTGGGTCTGCTGCCCGCCGCCGTCGCCGCCGCCGAGGGCCGCCTTCACACGCGCGTCGTGCAGCGCCCTTGTGAGCCGCTTCACTTCGGCCTGCAGCTTGCCGACCGACTCGGCCGCCTCGGCCGGGATGACGTGCAGTTCCGACGACACGGCCTGGAGCTGCCGTCGCTCGTCCTGCAGCAGGGCGACGGCGCCCGCTCCGGTCACCGCCTCCACGCGTCGGACCCCCGCGGCCACGCCGCCCTCGTTGACGACGGCAAACAGCCCGATGTCGCCCGTGGCGCGGCAGTGGGTGCCGCCGCACAGCTCCAGGCTGAAACCCGGAATGTCCACGACGCGCACGGTGTCGCCGTACTTCTCCCCGAACAGCGCCATCGCCCCGAGCGCCATCGCCTCGTCGGTCTTCCGCAAGGTCGTCTGCACGCGCGTGTTGCGCCTGACCTCGGTGTTGACGATGCGCTCGATGGCCTCGAGGTCGGCCGCGGAGATGGTGCCGGTGTGCACGAAGTCGAACCGCAGGCGGTCGGGCGCCACGAGGGAGCCGGCCTGCTTGACGTGCGTGCCGAGTGTCTGGCGCAGCGCCGCGTGCAGCAGGTGCGTGGCCGTGTGGTTGCGGCGGATGGCATCGCGACGTGCGACGTCCACGCGCGCGGTGACAAGCGTCGCCGCCCGAAGCGTGCCGCGCGACACCGCCACCTGATGGACGCGCGGACCGCCTGGCGCGAGACGGGACATGCCCTGCACGTCCGCCGTCGCCGCGTCCGAGGTCAGCGCGCCCGTGTCGGAGACCTGCCCGCCGCTCTCCACGTAGAACGGCGTGCGGTCGAGCACGACGAATCCCGTGGCGCCGGTCTCGAGCGCCGGCACTTCGGCGCGCTCGCCATCGAACAGGGCCACGACGCGGGCGTCGGTGAGTTCGGTCACCTCGTAGCCCTCGAAGCGGTCAGCCAATTCGTCGAGCGCCGATTGCGTCGCGGGATCGGTCACGGTGAACCCCTGCGTGCGAGTCACCTCGAAGTGGCTGCCGGCCCGCGCGCGTTCCCGCTGCGCCTCCATCGCCGTCTCGTACCCCTCGCGATCGACGGCGATCTGTCGCTCGCTGGCGAGGTCCTCGATGAAGTCGAGGGGCAGTCCGAGCGAGTCGTAGAGCCGGAACGCCTCGTCGCCGGGTACCACCCGGCGATCCGATGCGGCGGCGCGATCGAGCACCTGCTCCAGACGCCCCAGACCTGCGGTGAGGACGGCGTCGAAGCGCTCCTCCTCGGAGCGGATGACCCGCACCACGCTGTCGCGGTTGGCCGTCAGCTCCGGATAGGCCTCGCTCATCTCGCCGACGACGCGGTCGGCCAGTTCGTGCATGAATGGCTGCGTGATGCCGAGCTTCTTCCCGTGCCGCATCGCCCGCCGCATGATCTTGCGCAGCACGTACCCGCGCCATTCGTTGCTCGGAATGACGCCGTCCGCGATCAGGAAGGTCGCGGCGCGCATGTGATCGGCGATCACGCGCATGGAGGTGCTGGGCGCTTGGTCGCGTCCGTAGGGCTGGCCGCACATGGCCGCGACGTCCTGCAGCAGGGGCTGGAAGAGGTCGGTGTCGTAGTTGCTGTCGACGCCCTGGAGCACGGCGGTCACGCGCTCGAGACCCATGCCGGTGTCGATGGAAGGTGCGGGCAGCGGCACCAGGACGCCGCCGGGCTGGCGGTCGAACTCCATGAACACGTTGTTCCAGATCTCCATCATCGAGCCGTCGTTGCGCACGAAGTAGATCTCGGAGCAGCGTCCGCAGGGCCCGGTGTCGCCCATCTGCCAGAAGTTGTCCTCGGACCCGAGCTCACCGATGCGCGCGGCCGGCAGGTACTGGCGCCACAACGCGTACGCCTCATCGTCGCGAGGCACACCGGCCTCGCCCATGAAGATGGTGGCGTGGAGGCGTTCCTTCGGCAGGCCCCAGACGTCGGTCAGCAGCTGCCAGGCGAACGGGATGGCCTCGGCCTTGAAGTAGTCGCCGAAGGAGAAGTTCCCCAGCATCTCGAAGAACGTGTGGTGGCGCGGCGACGGACCGACATTGTCGAGGTCGTTGTGCTTGCCGCTGACGCGCATGCACTTCTGCGCGGTGGTCGCGCGGGCGTAGTCGCGGCGTTCCTTGCCGAGGAACACGTCCTTGAACTGGTTCATCCCCGCGTTGGTGAACAGCAGCGTGGGGTCGTCACCCGGCACCAGGGACGAACTGGCCACGCGCCGATGCCCGCGTGCAGCGAAGAAGTCGAGGAACCCACGGCGGATTTCGCGCGAACGCATAGCCGACCATTGTAATGCCGCGCTGTCGGGAACGCCCGGCTCTATACTCCGCTCATGCCCCGACGCTCTCTCCTGTACAGCGCGACGCTGCTTCTCGTGGGCGGCCTGGCCGCCACGACCCTGGCCCAGACGCCACCTGCCGCTGCGCCGCGGCCTGCGCAAACGCCACTCCCGACCGACGCCAGCTACGCGGTCCGAAGGACGGCCGGCGCCGCGCACGAGGCCCTGATGGCCGCCGACGATGGCGCCTGGTCCCGGGCGGAGGTGCTGACGTGGGGAGCGGTGCCCTACGAGACCCGGCTGCGGGCGCTCTGGGCGGCCGACGGCCTGTACCTGCGGTGGGACGCCGACGACCCGGCTCCATGGGCCACGATGACCAAGCGGGACGACCATCTCTGGGACGAGGAAGTCGTCGAGATCTTTCTCGACCCGGCATGGGCCGGCAAGGACTACTGGGAACTCGAGATCAGTCCGACCAACGTGGTGTGCGACGTGCGGATGGTGGCGCCGCATCCCACCGTCACGTCCGACCTGACCTGGAACCACGAGGGCCTGCAGACGGCCGTGCGGCACGAGAAGCACCCTGACGGCTCGCCGAAGCGATGGATCGCCACCGCCTTCGCACCATGGCCGGGCTTCCGGTCGCTGCCGCTGCCGGCCACGGTCGCGCTGCCGCCGGCACCGGGGGACGCCTGGGGATTCAACGCCTTCCGGATCGAGCGCCCGAACGGGCCCGAGAGGCCGCGCGACGGCGCCGTCAACAGGGCCTGGTCACCGACGGGCGCGCCCAGCTTCCACGTGCCTGCGGCGTTTCGGAAGTTCGTCTTCGCCAGCGAGTAGATGGATCACTGCTCAGTCGTCCTCTGTGGCGGTGCGGTGTTTCCTGACCGCGGCCACTGAGGCCGACAGGTCGAAGCCCTGCCGCACCAGGTAGGCGACGAGCCTGCGCGCCGCCCGGTCGTCGGACAGGGGGCCGCGGAGCTTCCGCCGGAGGGCGGTCTCCAGGGCCTCGGGTACCGGCTGGTCCTCGAAGCCCTCGGCCGTTGCGGCGCTGGCGATGTCGCGCTCGACGCCCATCGCCTCGAGACTCCGCCGGATGCGGAGGGGGCCGCGGTGCTTGATGCGGGCTTCGGTGCGGGCGAAGGCGCGGGCGGCCCGACTGTCATCGAGCAGGCCTTCGCGGGTCAGCCGCCCGATCGCGGCGTCGATGGCTTCTGCCGCGCAGCCGCGCCGCGTGAGCCTGTCGCGCAGCTGGCGGGTGGTCAGTTCGCGACGCCCGAGCGCGGCCAGTCCCCAGCTATAGGGTTCGGGCGGGGTTCGCTCGGGCGCCATCGAATCACGATACACGACGGGGGAGGGCCCCCCGCCTTACTTCCTGGTCACCCGGAGGTCGATCCGGCGGTTCCGCTGTCGGCCCTCCTCGGTGTCGTTGCTGGCGACAGGGAACTGCTCTCCGTATCCCTCGGACGCCAGGCGGCCTGCCGGGATGCCACGCGCCACCAGTGCCTTCATCGTGTTCTCGGCGCGTGCGGCCGAGAGGCTCACGTTGGCCGCGGCGTCGCCGACGTTGTCCGTGTATCCGCCGATCTTGAGATCAACGTTGGGATAGGCCTTCAGGATGGCGGCAATGGCATCGAGCTGGTCGTTCGAGCTCGGACGCAGCGTGGCCGACGCCGTGTCGAACTCGAGGCGGTCGAAGGAGAACCACGTGGTCGTGTCCACGGCCCGCGACGCGTCGGTGATGAAGGCGAGCAGCTTCGACTCGATGCCGTTCTCGGGTACCCGGATGGACGGAAGGTTGGGGAGCGACCGCTCGACCATGGTGCCGAGACTGGCCGCCGCGTCCTTCACGGCGTCGGCCGCCGCAGCCGTCGCGCCCGCGGCCGCGTCGGCCGCGTCCCTGGCGGCCGTGGCCACCGATCCGGCCGCTGCAGCGGCGCTATCGGCCGCCACCTTGGCGGCGTCGTCGACGGCGGTCTGCCGGCTCATCATGTACGCGACGAGCGCGGCGACGGCCAGCAGCGGCAGCACCCACTTCAAGAAGCCCAGGCCCGTGTCCTTGGCCTCTTCGGCCGCGCGGTGGACCGCCTTCGGGGCCCGCGACAGATCGGCGAGGCTGGACACGCCGAGGGCCCCGGCGAGCCCTGTGGGCGCGCCGGCGAGCAGGGATGCCGCCTGGCTTCCGAGCAGGCTGCTGATCGCCGTGGGGGTGACGGCGCTCCCGTTCGACTTCAGGTACCGGCTGATGCCGCTCAGGGCCATCGGAGCCAGCAGCCCCAGAAGGGACCCGGCAGATGTCTTGCCGATGCCAGTCGCCGAGGCCAGCCAGCTGATCAAGCCGGCCTGCTGCCCACCGAGCAACCCGGCGAGGATCGGGGCACCAAGCTTCGTGATGGCGCCGAGATCGTTCGACGACCCGCTGGCAAAGAGGCTCGCCACGCTGCCGAGCGAGTTGTTGCTGCTGACCTTGTCGAGCAACCCGAGCAGGTCGCCCGCCCCCTGGGGCGTCGCGGCCTTCTGCGTCATGGCGCCGAGCAGGGCCTGCAGGCCGGCTGACACCGCCGTGCCCGTCTGGGCCGGAGGTTCGCCAAGGAACGACGAGACCTGGGACAGCGCACTGCCGGACACCTGGTCCTGCAGGAACGACAGCAGGTTCTGTGACATTGACCTCACTCCTTCACGACTGAAAGCGCGTGCGTCGACCATCGTGCCCCGCATGGGGTGACACGGTCGACGCCTGGCGCGGCCTCCCTCGAGAGACGGGGGAGGCGGACTCGTCCCTCGACCCGGACCTTCCGGGACGAGGGAGAAGCAAGCGTAGCGTTCTGGAGTTGCGGAAAGACTGAACCTAGGGCCAGTCTCGACCTTGGTCGATGTCAGGGACGCGTCAGCGGCTGAATCGCATGATGTCCGGCGCGGCCCCGGGACGCCCCATGGCCGCGTGCAGCATCTCGTCCCGGGCCATGTCCGATGTCGTCGAGATGCCCTGGACCTTCAGCTTGAACTCGTCCTTGTTGGACGCGTAGCGCATCGCGTCCTCGTAGCTGATGATGCCCCGGGTGTACATGAGGAACAGGTGCTGGTCGAACGTCTGCATCCCGTACTGCGACGTGCCAGCGGCGATGGAGCCATGGATGAGGTGAGTCTTGTCCTTGTCGGCCACGCAGTCCCGGATGAACGGCGTGCTGATCATCACCTCGACGGCAGCCACCCGGCCCGCGCCTGTCGCGCGCGGCAGCAGGCGCTGCGACACGACGGCCCGGAGCACGCTGGCCAACTGCAGGCGCACCTGGCGCTGCTGATGCGGCGGGAACACCGCGACGATGCGGTTGATGCTCTCGGGGGCATCGAGGGTGTGCAGGGTCGAGAACACCAGGTGGCCCGTCTCGGCCGCCAGCAGCGCGGTTTCGACGGTCTCGAGGTCGCGCATCTCGCCGACGAGGATCACGTCCGGATCCTGCCGCAGCGCCGATCGGAGCGCGTGCGCGAACGACCGCGTGTCCACGTTGATCTCCCGCTGGTTGACGATCGAGCGGTGGTCGCGGTGCAGGTACTCGATGGGATCCTCGACCGTCACGATGTGCGACGACCGGTGCTGGTTGATGTGGTCGATCATCGCCGCCAGCGTCGTGCTCTTGCCCGACCCCGTCGTGCCGGTCACCAGCACCAGCCCGCGTTCCTCCTCGGCAATCCTCTTGAGGACGTCCGGCAGTTCCAGGGCCTCGACCGACGGCACCTTGGTCGAGATCACACGGATGACGAGCGAGATCGTGCCGCGCTGCGTGAACACGTTGCAGCGGAAGCGTCCCAGGCCCGGGATGCTGTAGGCCGCGTCGATCTCCTGGTGCGCGACGAAGTACTTGCGCTGCTCGACGTTGAGCACCGTCGCCGCCATGGTCTCGGTGTCGTCCCGCTCGAGGCGTCGGCTGTCGTTGGCGACGAGCAGCGTCCCGTCGACACGCATCATCGGGTAGCTGCCTACCTTGATGTGGATGTCGGAGGCACCGCTGCGGACGGCGTGGGTGAGGAGGTCGTTGAGGTGCATGACAGGTGACCGGCTCCCCCCGGGGAGCCTGCACACCCGGAATCGGCGCTCGACAGTCCGACATGAACGGCGGGCCCGGCCGGCAGGCGCGATGCCATCAGCCCTCGAAGCTGCCCGGCGGAGGAATCGCTTGACTTCCCGGCTCGCCCCGCCAATCTTGTCCGCACAGCCGATGTCCGCCGGCCGACGGCCGACGGCCGACGGCCGATGGCCGACCGCCAACCGCCGACCGCTGACAGACCAGCCGAGCAGAGCCGATGGGGATCACGTGAATCGACGCAGGTTCATCAACACGCTGGGCAGTTCGGGGGCCCTGGGCGCCCTGCTGCCAGACGCGGCCTTCGACCCGGCCGGGGCCGGCCACGCGCGGCGTGTCGAGGAGATCGCCCGCCAGCAGGGAGCGCCCAGGGCGCGACCGCCCGTCAGGTTCGCCGTCATCGGCGTGAATCACTCCCATGTGAACGGACAGGTCGAACTCGTCATCCGCAACGGCGGCACGCTGGTGGCCGCGTTCGCGAGGGAACCGGAGTTGCTGGCGGCGTTCGGGAAGCGCTTTCCGCAGGCCCGGCTCGCGCGCAGCGAACAGGAGATTCTCGAGGATCCGGCGATCCAGCTCGTCGTGAGTGCGGCGATCCCGAACGAGCGGGCCCCGCTCGGCGTCCGCGTGATGCAGGCCGGGAAGGACTTCATGGTGGACAAGCCCGGCGTGACCACCTTCGAGCAACTGGCGGAGGTCCGCCGCGTCCAGGCGCAAACAGGCAGGCTGTACTCGATCCTGTACGGCGGGCGGCTGGAAAGCCCGGCGACCCAGCGCGCGCTGGAACTCGTACAGGCCGGGGCGATCGGGCAAGTCGTCCAGACGATGGGCACGGGGCCGCACCGCATCGGATCGAATCGCCCGGAGTGGTTCTGGCGCAAGGCGCAGTTCGGCGGCGTCATCGGGGACCTCGGCACGCACCAGGCGGACTACTTCCTCGCCTTCACGGGCGCGACGCGGGCCGAGGTGGTCGCGTCACAGGCGGGGAACCTGCACCACCGCGACAGGCCCGACTTCGAGGACTTCGGCGACGCGATGCTCAGAAGCCCGTCGGGCAGCGGCTACTTCCGGGTCGACTGGTTCACGCCTGGCGGTGTCGCCACCTTCGGCGACTCCAGGCTCACCATCATGGGCACCGACGGCTACATCGAGGTCCGTCCGAACATCGACCTCGCGGGTCGTCCTGGCGGCGGGCACCTGTTCCTCGTCGACCAGAAGGAAACCCGGTACATCGACGCCAGGGCCACGGTGCTGCCGTACGGCCCCCGCCTGATGGACGACATCGTTCATCGTACCGACACGTCCATGCCGCAGGCTCACGCCTTCCTCGTCGCCCAGTTGGTCATCGAGGCGCAGGCGAGGGCAACCAGTCCGGTCCTCCCCGCCTAGCCCGTTCGACTAGGAGATTCCATGCGTACACACCGACATGTCTCGCGGCGCAGCTTCATCGCCTCGGCCGGCAAGGGCGCGGCGATTTCCACGATGGCGGGCATCGCGCCGGCGATCGTGCCGGCAACCGTGCTGGGCAGGACGTCGCCGTCCAATCGAATCAACATCGGCGCGATCGGCGTCGGTCGCATCTCCCGCGATCACGACATGCCGGAGACGCTCGTGTTCGACACCGGCCGAATCATGGCGGTGTGCGACCTCGACCGTCGGCGACTCGAGGATGGCAGGCGGTTCGTCAACGACTTCTATGCGAAGCAGTCGGGCCGGGCGTACGACGGCGTCACGATGTACGACGACTACCGCGAGCTGCTGGCCAACAAGGACATCGACGCCGTCCTGATCAGCACCCCCGACCACTGGCACGCGCCGATTGCGATCGCGGCCGTCGAGGCGGGTAAGGACGTGTACCTCCAGAAGCCCGCGTCACTGACCATCGCCGAGGGGCGTGCGCTCTCGTATGCCGTGCAGCGGACGGGGCGCGTGCTGCAGCTCGGGAGCCAGAACCGTTCGCTTCCGCAGCATCGGTACGCCTGCGAACTGGTGCGCAACGGCCGGATCGGCCAGTTGAAGACCATCGAAGTGGGCCTGGCGGCCGACCCCGCCGGGCAGGACGAGCCCGAGATGCCGGTGCCGCCGCACTTCAACTACGACATGTGGCTCGGATCGACGCCCGACGTCTACTACACCGAGCAGCGCGTGCACCCGCAGGCTGGCTACGCCCGGCCCGGCTGGCTGCGGTGCGAGCAGTTCGGCGCCGGCATGATCACCGGCTGGGGCGCGCACCACATCGACACAGCGCACTGGGGCATGGGCGCGGAGCACACGGGGCCCGTCGAGATCTGGGGGACGGCGGAGTTCCCGAAGAGCGGCCTGTGGGACGTGCACGGCGCGTTCCGCACGGAGGCGCGCTATGCCGACGGCGTGCACATGATCGTGAGCGACTCGATCCAGAACGGCGTCAAGTTCATCGGGACCGAAGGCTGGATCTTCGTCAACCGCGTTGGCGGTGTCACCGGCACCGATCCCAAGGCCTTCATCGGGAATCCGAAAGCGCTCGACGCGAGCGACCCGAAGATCATCACGTCGGTGATCGGACCCGACGAGGTCCATCTCATCGACAGCCGCGACCAGCATGGCAACTGGCTGGAGGCCATCCGGACGCGCCAGTTGCCCATCGCACCCGTCGAGGTCGGTCACCGGTCCTGCTCGGCCTGCCTGCTGCATCACATGGCGATGAGGGCCGGCCGCATGCTCCACTGGGACCCGGCCCGCGAGCGTTTCAGGAACGACGACGAAGCGAACGGGTGGCTCTCGCGCCCGCAGCGCCATCCCTACATCACGACGTAGCGGACACGGGCCCGACCTGCAGATACAGCCATGACCACACGACGAACACTGATGGGCGCGCTCCTCGCTGGAGCACTCGCCACGACGACGACCCCGGGCTTCGCCGAGGAGCGAACGACGACCTCGAGCGGGCAGACCGCGGCCAGCGGCAGGGAACTCCGCGTCGGCCTGATTGGCCTCGACACCTCACACGTGACGGCGTTCACCTCGCTGCTCAACGACCCCGCGCATCCCGACCACGTGCCTGGCGCGCGCGTGGTCGCGGCCTTCAAGGGCGGCAGCCCGGACGTCGAGGCCAGCGCCTCGCGGGTCGACAAGTTCACGGCGGAACTGCGCGACAAGTGGAAGATCGAGATCGTCGACTCGATCGAGGCGATGCTGCCCAAGGTCGACGTCGTGATGATCGAGAGCGTGGACGCCCGTGTGCACCTCGCGCAGGCCCGTCCCGTGATCGCCGCGAAGAAGCCGCTGTTCATCGACAAGCCGATGGCGGCCAGCACGAAGGATGCCGCCGAGATCGTGCGCCTCGCGAAGGCCGCCGGCGTGCCGATCTTCAGCGCGTCCTCACGCCGGTACGTGGAGGACGTGCTCATGCTGCAGTCCGACGCCAGCGTGGGCGCCGTGATGGGCGCGGCCACCTACGGGCCCGCGACCATCGAGCCGCACCATCCCGACCTCTTCTGGTATGGGGTCCACGCCGTCGAGACGCTGTACCAGTTGATGGGCCCGGGGTGCGTGTCGGTGAGCCGGACCCACACGGACGGCACCGACGTCGTGGTCGGGACGTGGGCCGACGGACGGGTGGGCGTCGTGCGCGGCCTGCGTGCCGGCAAGTACAGTTCGTACGGCCACACGGTGTTCGGGGCCAACGCCGTCGTCAGCGCCACGTCCGACATGCCCCTGCCGGGCGGGAGCAAGCGACGGACGGGCTACTACGGCCTCGTCTCGCGGATCATCGAGTTCTACAAGACAGGCAAGGCCCCGGTGACGCCAGAGGAGACTGTGGAGACGCTGGCGTTCATGGAGGCCGCCGACCTGAGCAAGGCGCGCAACGGCGCCGCGGTCAAGCTGTCGGACGTGCCCAGGTAGGGCGGCGTGTCCCACGCCGCCGTTCGACGATGGATGACGGCGCGGTGGAAGGCCGCGCCCGGCCTCATTGGTTCTCCCCGCAGAACGGGCACTTGCTGGCGAGGTTGTGCAACGGCCGGCGACAGTGCCAGCAGTTGCGCGCGGCCTCGCGGTCCTGGTACTTGACGGCGCGCGGCGACGGGGGCACGGACGACCGCGCGGAGCGGTTGGCCTCGTCGAGCCCGAGGTCGGCCATGGCCCTCGGCCCCGGCGTGCCCAGAATGACGGGCTTGGCTGCGAGGAGGTCGTCCAGCAGGTCGGCGGCTCGCGTATAGCGTTCCGTGATCTGCGGGGCGAGCGCCTTCATCACGATGTCGTTGAGGCGGCGCGGGATCGCGGGGTTGCGGGACTTCGGGGGCGTCACCAGTTCGCCCGTGAGCAGCCGATGCAGGCCGGAGGGCGGCGGCGGCTCGTAGGGCAGTTCGCCCGTGAGCATCTGGTACATCGTGATGCCCACCGAGTAGAGGTCCGACGCGAAGACGGCCTTGCCCTGGAACTGCTCCGGCGCCATGAACGCCGGGCTGCCGATCACCGTCGTGCCGTGGGCGGCGATCTCCAGGAACCGCGACGTCCCGAAGTCGGCGACCTTCAGCATCCCGTTCTCGGAGACCAGCACGTTGGCCGGTCGCAGATCGCGATGGATGACGCCCTGCTTGTGGGCGTGATCCACCGCGTTGCCGATCTGCACCGTGTAGTCCAGCGCCCGCGGCAGGTCGAGTGCGCCTTCCCGCTCGAGCACGCTCTCCAGCGTCTCGCCCGCCACGTACTCCATCACGATGAAGAAGACGTCGTCCTGCTTCTCGGCCGCCGTGATCCCGACGATGTTGGGATGGTTCACGCTGGCCAACAGGCGCGGCTCGCGGAGCAGTTCGGTGAAGTCGAGTCCCTGGCGGTGGGGCACCTTGATGGCGACCTGCTTGTCGAGCCACGTGTCGCGCGCCAGGTACACGGTGCCGAACCCCCCGCTTCCCAGTGGCGACAGGATGCGATACTTGCCGAGGGTCTGGCCCTTGAAGAGCATGCCGGGGGCTGAGTATATCCGCCTTCGCGGCCTCGCCGCGCCGGCGAGAACCGTCAGCCTCCTCACAGCGTTGCCAGCCTCCGCCGCCTGACCGCCCTCCGAGACCTCGCGTGCCTCCTCGCTTCTTCGCGCCCGAACTGACCGACACCGCCGGCGATGTGACGCTCCCGTCAGGAGAGAGCACCCACCTCGCGCGGGTTCTGCGCCTGCGCGAGGGTGACGAGGTCGAGGTGTTCGATGGCCGCGGCCTGGTCCGCGCGGGGACGGTCCAGCGCTCGACCCCGGCGGCGTGCCGCATCGCGCTCGGCGACACGCGCCCGGCTACACCGGAGCCACCGGCCCCGATTGTCGTCGCCCAGGGGTTGTTGAAGGGCGACGCGATGGACGCGGTCATCAGGGACGCGACGGTGCTCGGGGCCATCGAGATCTGGCCGATGGCCACCGCCCGCACGAACGTGCCCAGCCGGGCGGCCCAGGCGTCGCAGGAGCGATGGGCGCGGGTCGCGGTTGCGGCGGCCAAGCAGTGCGGGAGGGCGGTGCTCCCACGCATCAGCCCAGTCCGGACGCTCGACGCGGTCATTGCCGAGACGTGTCCGGCCGGTCACGCCCGGCTGTGGCTCACGGAGCCAGGCGCCGGCGACGACGGGGACGCGGACGTGCCGCGGCTGCCGCTGGGTGTGTGCCTCGCCATCGGTCCCGAAGGCGGGTGGGCGCCTGCCGAGGTGGCTGCGGCCCTGGCGGCGGGCTGGCGTCCCTGGACACTGATGCCCGTGACGCTGCGTGCCGAGCACATGGCCCTGGCGGCGTTGTCGGTGGTGCGCTACGCGTGGGATGGGCCCGGCCGCCGGCGCAGTACGTAAGCGACCCAGAACTCTTCTTCGTACGTGGCCTCGACGTCACACTCGTCGAACGCGTCGCGAACCCAGCGCGCCTCGTCCTCGGTGAAGCCGCTCAGCACGGCGCGGCCAGCCGGGACCATCAACTGCTGGACCCGGGCGCCCCGCTGGCGCAGCAGCGCTCCGGTGAGGTTGGCGCAGATCACGTCGGCCGGCGCGAGTGCAGGGTCGTCCAGGCCGCGCAACTCCATGCGAACCAGGCTCGACGGCAGTGCGTTGCGGCGGAGCGTGTCATCGGCTGCTTCGATGGCATCCGGGTCGTTGTCGATACCCACGGCCTCGCTGGCGCCGAGGCGCGTCGCGGCGACGGCCAGCACGCCCGACCCGGTGCCGATGTCGAGCACGCGGGTGCCACGCAGGTCGAGGTCCTGCAGGGCGCGCAGGCAGAGGCGCGTGGACTGGTGGTGGCCGGTACCGAATCCCGTCGAGGGCTCCACCTCGATGACCAGCGCACCGGGCACTCGATCGGGAGCCGGCACATCCCAGGGTGGGGCCACGACGATGCGGCCGACGCGGATGGCAGGCAGGTCGGCCTGCGACCTGGCCGCCCAGCCCTCGTCGGGCAGGTCCTCGGCCGTGATGCTGGCCTGCCTGGTCCACCCACGCGAGGTCAGGATGTCCACTGCCGCGTCGCGGTCGGTCGACGACGCGAAGTGCAGGGACACCGAGGCGCCGCTGTCGTCGAGGGCCGACACGCGACAGTCGTCCACGTCGAGCAGCAACTGGTCGTGCTGGGCCTCGCCTGGCGCGGTGGGGAAGTCGAGCCGGAGGACCGGCCACGTGCGCACGGCCATGTCCTAGCCGAACATGTCCTTGACACGCTCGAAGAACGGCTTGTCCTCGTCGGCCTTGTCGCGGCTGCGGGCTTCACCCGTCTCGGCTGGCAGCACCGCGCGCAGCGCCTCGAGCGCGTGGCGCATCTCCCGCGACGGCTTCTTCGGCACCCGCACGCCGACGATCACGTGCAGGTCGCCGTGCCCGCGGCCCGACACGTTGGGCAACCCCTTGCCGCGGATGCGGAGGCTGGTACCCGGCTGCGTGCCTTCGGGGATGTCGAGCGGGTGCGGGCCGTCGAGCGTGGGGACGTCCACGGTGCCGCCGAGGGCGAGCGTCGTGAACTGCACCGGCACTTCGCAGTGCAGGTCGTCGCCCTCGCGATGGAAGAACGGGTGTTCGGCGACGTGGAACACCACGTACAGGTCGCCCTGGGGACCGCCGCCGGTGCCGTGCTCACCCTCACCGCTCAGCCGCATGCGCTGCCCGGTCGCCACGCCGGCGGGGATGCGAACCGTCAGCTTCCGCTCACGCGTCACGCGGCCGGCGCCGCGGCAGGTGCCGCACGGCGAGGCGATCACCCGTCCCGTGCCGCGGCAGGTGCCGCACGGACGAGCCACGGTGAAGAACCCCTGCTGGAACCGCAACTGGCCCGAGCCGCCGCACTGCGTGCACTGCTCCGGCGCGGAGCCCGCGGCGGCGCCCGATCCCTTGCAGGTCTCGCACGATTCCTCGCGCGGGATCTGCAATTGCATCTCGTGGCCCCGGGCGGCCTGTTCGAAGCTGATCTCGAGGTCGTAGCGCAGGTCGGCGCCGCGGCGCGGGCCCCCGCGACGCCGGCTTCCGCCGAAGATGTCGCCGAAGCCGAACACGTCGCCGAGCCCGCCGAACAGATCGCCGAAGTCGGCAAACGTGCTCGGATCGAAGTGCGGTCCGCCGGCGCCGTTGACGCCGGCATGGCCGAACCTGTCGTAGGCGGCGCGCTTGTCCTTGTCGGCGAGGACCGCGAAGGCCTCGGCCGCCTCCTTGAACTTCTCCTCGGCGGTGTGGTCGCCGGGATTGCGGTCGGGGTGGTACTGGAGGGCCAGCTTCCGGTAGGCGCTCTTCAGCTCCTTGTCCGATGCCGTGCGCTCGACGCCGAGGACTTCGTAGTAGTCACGCTCAGCCACGCGTGGCCACCTTCACCATCGACGGCCGCAGCAGGCGATCCCCGACACGATAGCCGCGCCGCAGATCCTCGATCACCTCGCCCTCGCGGTGCGCGGGGCTGGTCTCCTGCCCGACAGCCTGGTGGAGGTTCGGGTCGAAGTCGGTCCCGATCGCCTCGATGGGCGACACCTGGCGGCGCTTGAGCAGGTCGACGAACTGCTTCTGGATCAACTCGAGACCCTGCCGATGGCTGACCAGCGCCGGGTCGTCCGAGGCCGTCGCCGCCTCGAGGGCGCGCTCCACGTCGTCGAGGACCGGGAGGAACTCCGACAGCAGCTCACCGGCGAGATACTCGCCGAGCTCGCGGCGTTCGCGATCGATGCGCTTGCGATAGTTGTCGAACTCGGCCTGCAGCCGCAGCAGGCGGTCCTGGGCGTCGTCGCGCTCCTGGCGCAGCGCCTCCAGCGTCGTCGCGTCGTCCGGGGCGTCGTGGGCGGGGGCCTCCGCCGTGTCCATGGGGGTGTCGTTCATGAAGGATCTCCGCCTGACGTGTCGCCGATCAGCACGCGCGTGACGGCGCGCGAGGCGCTGTCGACGGCGGCGATGGACCGGGAGTACCGCATGCGGGTGGGACCGATCACGCCGACCAGTCCCTGGCGTCCGCTGTCGGAATAGGTCGACGCGACCAGGCTCAGGTTCTGCAGGCCGGGTTCGGTGTGCTCGGTGCCGATCACCACCGTCAGTCCCGGGCCGTCCAGGTACTCACTCAGGATCTGCACCAACCGGTGCTTCTCCTCCATCATCGCCAGCAGGGCCCGCAGCGTCGCCACGGGTACCTGCAGGTCATCGGCCGAGGCGTCCTCGAGCAGCGAGGGCGTGCCATGGACGAAGAACTGCGTGTCGCTGGCGACGTCGCCGAGGGTCTCCGAGGCCAGGCGCAGGGCCCGGGCCAACAGCCGATCGTACAACGCCCTGTCCTCGCGCAGCCGTTCGAGGATGCGCTCGCGCAACTCGGCAATGGGAAGGCCCGAGAACTCGGCGTTCAGGTAGTTGGCCGCCTGCGTGAGCTCGGAGGGCTCGACCGCGTCGGTCACCTCGACGACCTTGTGCGTGACCTGGCCCGATCCGGAGACGACGACCACCAGCACGCGTCGCGCGTCGAGGGCCACGAGATCCACGTGCTTGAGCGTGGCGTCGTGCCCACCCGGAGAAATCGCGAACCCCATGTGATGCGACGCGCGCGAGAGTTCCTGCGAGACGTTCTCGAGCAGTTCTCCCATGCCGCCTGCCCGGCGCAGGCGCCCCTCGAGTTCGGTCAGGGCCCGCGAGGGCCGCCGGCTGTGGAGGAGCAGATCGACGTAGAACCGGTAACCCTGGTCGGTCGGGATGCGGCCGGCCGACGTGTGCGGCTGGCGGACGAAGCCCAACTCCTCGAGGCGGGCCAGCACGCTGCGCACGGTCGCCGACGACACGTCGAGACCGCTCTCGCGCGCCAGCCACAACGACGAGACGGGCTCGCCACGCTCGATGTAGGCGCGAACCAGGGTCGCCAGGAGTCGCTGGTACCGCTCGGGCACATCTGCCGGCAGGCCGCTCGAGCGAGAGGAACTGGAGGTCGCCATTAGCAGTCGTCGATGGAGAGTGCCAACACAGGGATTATACCGGAGTCACAGGCCGGCACGTGCGCGCAGGCGCCGGGCCTGCGCGTGGGCGTCGGCCGCCAGGCCGACCGGGTCCACCGCTCCGTGGCGACCCTCGCGCACCAGGACCTCGCCGTCGACCATGGTGAGGGTCACGTCGGTTCCACGGCTGGCGTAGACGAGCGTCGAGTAGGGATCGGTCGACGGAGCCACCATCGGGCCGTCGACTCTCACGGCGATCAGATCCGCGCGGAACCCGGGCGTCACCTGGCCGATGGCATCCTCCAGGCCCAAAGTACGGGCGCCGGCTCGCGTCGCCATCCAGACGACATCGCGCGCGCGAAGGGCACCGGGGCCCCGACGGACTGCCTGCAGCGTGGCGGCGAGCCGCATCTCGTCGAACATGTCGAGCCTGTTGTTGCAGGCTGCACCATCGGCCCCGAGCGACACCGTGATGCCGCGCTCCCGCATCTCGACGACAGGCGCCAGCCCCGAGCCCAGCTTGAGGTTGCTGCCCGGGCAGTGCAGCACCTTGACGTCGCGTTCGGCGAGCAGCGCCTGTTCGGTCTCATCCACCCACACGCAGTGCGCGGTGCACAGGCGCGGCGTGGCCAGGCCGGTGTCGGCCAGGTACGCGAGGTTGCCCATGCCGGCGATGCGCCGCACGACCTCGACCTCGTCGCGTTGCTCGGCGGCGTGGGTGTGCACGAGCATGCCCGACTCGTCGGAGACGGCGGCCGTTGCCTCGAGCAGCGCCCGCGAACACGAGACGGCGAAGCGGGGCGCGAGCGCCACACGGAGCCGACCCTCGGCGGCCCCATCCCATGCCCGCCGCAACGCGAGCACCTCGTCGATGGCCGGCGTGACGGCCTGCTTCAGGCGCGCCGGCGCGTCGTCGTCGCTGTCCATGAGGCACTTGCCGACCGTGGCCCGGAGTCCGCTGCGCGCCAGCGTGTCGAGGACCACATCGGTGCCGTGGACGGTTTCCATCGTCAGCACGCTCGTCGTGCCAGTCCGCAGCAGTTCGTGGACGGCCAACTGCGTGCTGACGCGCAGCGACGCCTCGTCGTGCGCCGCCTCCAGCGGCCAGACGCGCCGCCGCAGCCAGTCGAGCAGCGCCATGTCGTCGGCGGCCCCCCGGAACAGCGTCTGGCACAGGTGCACGTGCGTCTGGACGAACCCTGGCAGCAGCAGGCAGCCGCTCACGTCGAGCGAGGGCAGCCCCTGCGGCACCGCGCCTCCCACCTGGACGATCGCGTTCCCGCGCACGACAACCGGGCCCTCGATGACGTCGAGGGCATCGTTCATCGTGAGGACCGTGGCGCCGTGCAGCACCTGGGAGGACATCGCGCAGGATTACATCACGTTGCGTGGTGGGCGGACTCTCAGGGATCGCTACCGACGTCCGGCACGAGTGAGCACCGCCGCTGCCAGCCGCTGCATGTCGTCCGCGTCGTTGTAGACCTGCGCGCTGATTCGCGCGCGCAGCCGGTCACGGTAGGCGTGGACGGGGACCTCGATGCCGTCCTCGAACAGCAGCGCATCGCGCAGTCGAAGCGCGTCCTCGCGGGTCGACCCGAGTGTGGCAGGCAGCATGACGGTGGCCATGGTGCCGATCAGATCCTCCGGCGTGTCCAACGGCGTGTCCCACGCGCTCGCGAGGTCGTGCGCGGACGTCCACGCGAGGTCGTGGTTGTATCGCTGGACGGCCTCGACGCCCCACTCGCGGAGCAGGGCGATGGCCGCCGGGGCCGCGAGGTGTGCCGACGGGTCACGCGTGCCCGGCAGGTCGAACTCGGTCGTGAAGCTCTCGTCGAGGCCCCACGAGATCACGGCTGGATGCAGGGCGGCCTGTCGCGCCGGCGCGGCCCAGAGGATCCCGCTGCTGCGCGGCACCCAGAGCCACTTGTGGAGGTTCCCGACATACCAATCCACGTCGAGCGACGAGATGTCGACAGGAATGGCCCCGGGGGCGTGCGCACCATCGACCATCGTCGCGACGCCACGGGCACGCAGCCGCGCCGCGATGTGGGCGACCGGTAGCACCAGCGCGCTCTCGGCCGTGACGTGGTCGACGACGGCGAGCACCGTGCGCGGCGTCACGGCATCCTCGATGGCCTCGGCGATGTCCGGTCCACGGAACGGAAACGGTACTGTCGCGGTGACCACGTGTGCGCCACGCTCCCGCGCCGCGAACCGTGCCGCGCTGGTCACGCCGCCGTACCCGAGATCGGTGACGAGCACCTCGTCGCCGGGCTCGAAAGGGAACGACCGCAGCACGGCGTTGGCGCCCGTCGTGGCGTTGTCCACGAACACGAGGTCGTCGCCGTGCGCGCCGAGGAACCCGGCCACTTCTGCTGCCGCGGCGCGCAGGCGCGGCATCTCGGTCCGTGGCATGCCGATCGACGTCGACGGTGCTGTGAGTTCGCGGAGCAGGAAGCGGCTCGGCTGGCGTTCGATCTCGTCGCGGATGGCCTGCTGCACGGTGAGCACGCGACACGGCGTGACGCCGACGGTGCCGTGATTCAGATAGGTGATCGAGGGATCCAGCGGGAACTCCGGCCGGATCGCGCGGCCGAACGCCGGCCTCGGACGGCGGGTCACCGTGCCGTCGGCGGCAGCCACTGCAGGGGGCGTGCGGCTCGCGCGGCGTCGGCGTCGTCGTCGACACGCGCCGGCAACCGGCCGCGGCGGTGCGCGATGAGTTCGGCGACGATGCTCACGGCGATCTCCTCCGGGGAGACCGCGCCGAGGTCGAGGCCGATGGGGGCGTGTACGCGGGCCATCCTGGCGACGGTCTCACCCTCGGTCCCGAGGCGCGCGTGCAGACGCGCGATCTTGGCCCTGCTCCCGATGAGGCCGATGTAGGCTGCGTCGTGCGCCAGGGCGGCGCGCAGCGCGTCGAGGTCCTCGCGGTGGCCGCGCGTGACGATGACCAGGTAGTCCCGGGGGCCGATGTCCGCCGTCCGCAGCCACTCCGGGATGTCGGCGACGTCGACGCGTTCGGCGGTGGGGAAGCGCGCGGCGTCGGCAAACGAGGCGCGGTCGTCGACCACCACCACGCGGAAGCCGACGCGAGCGGCCAGCTGCGCCGTGTGGTAGCCGACGTGTCCGGCGCCGATGATGCAGACGCGCGGCGTGGGCGTGATCGGGTCGATGAAGACGTCCATCTGCCCCCCGCAGATGAGCCCCTGCTCCTCGGCGAAGTCGTCGTTCAGGTCGTAGTGCGCCAGCGTGGACTGGCCGGTCTGCAGTGCCAGCCTGGCCTTCCCGAACGCGTCCTGTTCGTAGCAGCCGCCACCGATGGTGCCGAGCGTACGCCCGTCCTCGTAGACCAGCATGCGCGCGCCCACGCGCTGGGGCGTGGAGCCCTGCGCGCGGACGATGGTGACCAGCGCCACGCCTTCGCCACGCGCAAGCGCCTCGTCGATGGCGCCGAACACACTGGGCATCACATCAGGATCTCGACCTTGCCCTTGGTCCTGAGCGACTGCACGTATTCCTGCGCGAGCTGCTGCTGCTTCTGCTGGCGCAGCGCCTGCGCGATCCGATCGCTCACCTCGGCAAGGGGGACGGTGCGTGCCGGCCGGTGTTCGGCTGCCTTGATGATGTGGTACCCGAACTCGGACTCCACGACCGGACTGACTTCGCCCGGCTTGAGCGCGAACGCCGCGTCCTCGAACGGCTTGACCATTTGCCCGCGGGGGAAGAACCCGAGGTCACCGCCCGATGGCGCGCTGCCGTCGGCCGAGTGCTGCTTGGCGAGTGCCGCGAAATCGGCGCCGCCCTTGATCTGCGTCAGCAGGTCGTCGGCCTTGGCCTTGGCGGCCGGCTTGGTCTCCGGCGTGTCGGCCTTGAGCAGGATGTGGCTGGCGCGCATGGCCTCGGGCTGCATGAAGAACTGGGGATTCTTCTTGTAGAAGTCGGCGATGTCGGCCTCGGTCACGGCCGCCTTCGGTTCGACCTCGGTCGTGAGCAGCTTGTCCACGGCGAGGCGCTGGCGGGCCTCGGCGCGCAGGTCGGCTTCTGTCATCTTGCGGGAGGACAGGGCCTTGGCGAAGGCCTCGGCGTTGGGCGCCTGCTTCTTCATTTCGTCGATGCCCTGCGCGACCTCCGCGTCCGTGGCCTTGATGTTGCGTGCCGCGGCTTCCTGCTCCAGCAGCCGCATCTCGACGAGCTGGTCGAGGATGCCGCGATAGACCTCGTTGCGGCGCTCCGCGGGGATCGGGTTGCCGACATTGGCTTCGAGGTTGCGGATCGCGCGCTCGAGGTCGACTGCCGGGATGTCCACGCCGTTGACGCGAGCGACCACGGCGGGCAGGACGTTCGGCACCGGCTTGGCGGGCGGCGCCGCGGGGGCGGCAGCAGCCTCTTGGGCGGCGGGCGTACCCGGTGCACCCGGCGCGGCCGGCTGGGCAGCCCCTTCGGCCGGCGTCTGTGACTCGGCGGCCTTGGTGTCGGTGCGATTGCAGGCGATGCCCAACGTGAGGGCGAGGAGAACGGGGACGGCGTACTTCAAAGGGCAACCTCGAGGGAAAGACGACACTCCAGTATACAGACGTCCGAGGCTAGGGCACGGGCGGAGGCGGCAGGGACGTCATGCCGGGCCCCTGGAGAAGCTGCGGCATGGTGGTCAGGCTGCCCCCGGGGGCCCCGAGATGGACATAGCAAAGCGTGTGGGGCTCGGAGCCGGCGAGGAAGGCCTCGTTGAACGGCTTCTCGCAGAACGGTCCCACGAGGCCGCCGGTCTCCTTGTCGATGTCGGCAAACGTCACGTCCTCGGGGACCTGGAACGCCTGGTTCCGATGTCCGGCCAGCGCCCGCTTCATGAACGCGGTCCAGATGGGGAGTGCCGCCTGCGAGCCGCTCAGGCCGACAGGCGAGTTGTCGTCGAGCCCGACCCACACCACGGTCAGCAGTTCGGGCGTGAAGCCCACGAACCACGCGTCCCGGAGATCGTTGGTCGTGCCGCTCTTGCCGGCCGCATCGAGCGCGAAGCCCTCGGCTCGTGCGCTCGCGCCAGTGCCCTCGTTGAGCACGCTGCGCATCATGTTGGTCACGAGGAACGTCGGGCCGGGCTGCGCGACCTGGCGCGGCCGCTCGAGCTCGGGCAGCGGGGCGACCCCCTCGTCGATCTCGATGCGCGACACGGCGCGCAGCGGCCGGACCTCGCCGAGATTGGGGAAGATGGTGTAGGCCTCGGCCATTTCGAGCGGCGTCGCTTCGAAGACGCCGAGCGCGATCGACGGGTAGGCGTGCGCGGTGAACCCAGGCTTCACGCTGCGCCAGAGCGCGGCGATGTTGTGGTAGCCGGTCAGTTCCGCCATCTGGATGGTCGCGAGGTTGCGCGAGCGCGCCAGCGCGCGACGGGCGGTGATCAAGCCGTCGTGCTCGCCATCGTAGTTGCCGGGGGCCCACTCCTGGCCGTTGACCAGATAGGTCATCGGCTCGTCGGAGAGCACGGTCGCCGGGGTCAGGTCCGTGCGCCCATCACGTTGCGCCACCTCGAAGGCCGACAGGAACACGAACGGCTTGAAGGTGGAGCCGGGCTGGCGTTTCGCCGACGTCGCCCTGTTGTACTGCGAGCGCTGGTACGACCGACCGCCCACCAGCGCGAGGATTTCACCCGACCGCGGGTCCACGGCGACCAGCGCGGCCTGCAACGGGCCTCGGCGCTGCCCCCGCTTCGCGAACCGTGCCTCGATATCGGTCACGCCTTCGGTCACGACGTCCTGCGCGAGGCGCTGCAAGTGCAGGTCCAGCGTCGTGTGCACCGCCACGCGCGTGGCCGAGGCGCGCATCTCCACCTGCTCGCCCACCAACTGCGTGACGTAGTCGACGAAGTACGGCGCCTCGGCGTCGATGCTGCCCTGCGCTGTCGTCAGCGCCTCACGCCTCGCGGCGTCCGCGGCCTGGGGCGTGACATAACCGGCCTCGGCCATCGCCCGCAGCACGACGTCGCGCCGCGCACGCGCTCGCTCGGGATGCCGGGCCGGGGAGTACGCGGCCGGCGACTGGATGATGCCGGCCAGCATGGCGGCTTCGGCGAGCGTGACGTTGGTCACGTCCTTGCCGAAGAACAAGTGCGCGCCCTCGGCCATGCCGTGCACCGAGAAGGATCCTCGCTGCCCGAGGTAGACGTCGTTCAGGTACAGCTCGAGGATCTGGTCTTTGGTCAGCCGCCGTTCGAGCACGATGGACATGACCTGCTCGCGCACTTTGCGCGTGTAGGTCTTCTCGGGCGTGAGGAAGGAGTTCTTGACCAGTTGCTGCGTCAGCGTACTGCCGCCGACCAGGTACGGCTTGTCACCCCGGAGATTGGTGACGACGGCTCCCATCGTGCGCACGATGTCCACGCCGGGGTGCGAGTAGAAGCGGCGGTCCTCGATCGCCAGCACGGCCTGGACGATGCTGGCGGGCAACTGCGACAGGGGCACCTGGCGTTGCCGTCCGCGCGTCCCCGGCGCGACCGACGTCAGCAGCGGCGCCTCGAGCTGCACCCGCGGGACTGCCCCCGCGCGCCCCACCTCGAGCGCCGACACCCGGCCGGTCCGACCGGCGGCATCGAGCGTCAGACCCACGCGCACCAACTGGCCGCCGACGGTGCCACCGCGCGGCACGAGCCGGACCTGGCCCGGCTGGATGTCGAATTCGCCGGGCTCGCTCGCCCGTGCCTTGCGGGTGTAGCCGATGTCGTCCAGTCGATCGTCGAGCTCGTCAGCGGTGAGCGACTGGCCGGTGTGGAGGACGAATGGCCGGGCGTACACCTTGGGGGCCACGCGATCGTGCAGGCCGGCCAGGCGCGCGTCGACTTCCGTCGCGACGCTGCGGAACAGCCAGAGGAAGACCCCGCTCAGCAGGAGAAGGGGGCCGAGCAGGAGGGCCGCCGCCAGCTTCAACCAGCGGCGACGCGGCCGACGACGCGGGCGACGGGTCGTGGTCACCGTCGGGGCGTCAGATCTGGAGCAGCCAATGCTTGCCGCCCTCGATCGGCAGGCACTCGTACAGGCGGGGCACGAGGGCCGGACCGAACCGGTTCATGAACCAGGCCAGGCACACGACACGTTCCTGGGGATGACCTCCCGGAAAGGCCAGGTGCTGCACGTGCGCGAACTGGCGGCGCAGCGTCTCGTGCCGGCGCTTCGCCGCGGTGATGATCTTGGTATGAAGCCCGCGAATCTCGTGGCCCACGCGACCCTGCGTCGACTTGACGGCACCTTCCAGCGTCGGATCGAGCGCGGGCACGGCGGCCAGCACGCGGGCGATGCGTTCGTCCATCGTGTGCTCCAGGTCGTGCAGCGCCTGCTCCAGGCTCGGAGGGAGCTGCGCTTCGAGCCACTGGTTGAGGACGTGCTCGTCCTGTGGCTGCAACGACCGAAGCTCGAGCGAGGTGCGCGCCAGGAACCGCAGCGAGGCCGAGTCGAGCACGGTGCCCGTGGCCCGCGGCACGATCAGCGGCATCGCCGTCTCGTGAAAGGCATAGACGCCCTTCAGCTGGCCCAGATACGCGAGTTCCGACGGCCCTGCGATGTACGCGATGGTGGGCAGCAGCGTGTCCTGCACCACGGCGCGCAGCAGTACGTTCGGGCTGAAATGCTCGGGATGTGAGGCCGCATCGGCCCGCAAGACCTCGGCGTCGACAGGCCTATCGCCAACGTGGAACTGCCCGTCCCGGTACTTGATCGGGATGCGGCCCCCGACCATCGAGAAGAGCGCCGTGCCGTCACTGTGCGCCGCCACCTGGGCGTGGTAGCCGTCGGCAACCATGGCCTCGCCAGCCTCGGTGGCGAGCGCGCGGGTGTGACCGGGATGGGCCAGCACCCGCTGGAACAGCGCGCTGGCCAGCGGCTTGGCGGCCGGGTCGCTGCCGTCGAAGACCACGACGCCAAGGGGGCCGAGCAGGAGGTCGAGCAGGTGGCCGAACGCGTCGGCCATGCCCGTCCCGGGCTGGTAGCACCGCCGCAGCTGCGCGACGGTTTCCTCGGTGAACTCGGTCCGCGGCAGGTTCGTTTCGAGGTCGCCCAGCACGCGGCTGATGTCGTCCGTGAGGCGCACCCGCCCGACGGGGATGTGCCCGTCACCCTCGATTCCCGCGACGGTCAGGCGCTGCGGCTGCAGGTCTGCGTCGAGGATCCACGCCGACGCGACCTCCTCCCAGTCGTGGTCCTCCGCGTGGTTCCAGAACACGGCGACGCAGGGCACGCCATGGCGCGCCTCGACGTCGGCGGCCAACCGGGCCGCCGTCAGACCCTTCATCAGGGTGTACAGCGGGCCGCCCAACAGGCCCGCCTGCTGGCCGGTGACGATGGCGACGGTCCGCGGGTCAGCCAGCCTCGCGGCGGCGGCGCGGGCCTGTTCGGGCGCGTCCCGCTGCGCGAGTTGCGCCTGCAGGACGGCCACCATCCGTTCCCGATCCCGCGGCTGGGCTTGCGCGCGCGCGATGGCGGCCCGCCACGCGTCCGGGTCAGCCGGGTCGCCGGCGTAGTAGCGGGCGAGCTTGTGGTGCTGGAAGGTGTAGTCGAGACTCAGGCGCGACCCCGACCACTGACGCAGATCGATGCCCTGGGGCGGAGCCGCCTGCGTGGTCGAGTTCGAGTGCACAGGAGGTCCACTGTCGCAAAGGGCCCCACGGGTGTCAAGGCGCGTGCGCTCGGCCGGGCAGCGCCTTGCTATAATGCCGTGTCGTCTGCCCGCGCGAGCCTCGCGCAGGAGAGTCCCTGCCCTGACCCACGATCCGTCGTCCCTGTTCCAGCCGCCCGAGGTGGTCGGACCGTTCCGCGTCCGGCGCGTCCTGGCGTCCGGGACGTTGGGCCCTCGCTTGCTCGTGGAGGACGACAGGGGGCGCCTGCAGGCGCTCAAGCTGATCACCGACATCGCCGAGGACGCAGACGCGCTGGCTCAACGGCTGGAAGAGTTGCGTCACGCCCTGCCGCTCCATCCCGCGCTGCTGCCCGTCACCGACGTCGGCTCGAGCACGGAGGGCGTCTGGCTCGCGTCCCCGGTCCTGACGGCTCCCACGGTGGAGGGCCGGCTGCACGGCGGTCGCCAGTCGCTCGAGGCCACGCTGCACTGGCTCCGCGCCGTGACCGAGGGCGTGCAGGCGGCCCACGACGCAGGACACTGCCACGGCGCCATCCACCCCCGAGACGTGCTCGTGACCGAAGACGGGGGGGTGTTGACCGGCGTCGGGGTGGCGCCCGTCCTCGAGCAACTCGAACTCCAGGCCCCTGTCCGCGTGCCGTTCACCGCGCCGGAACGGGCCTCGGGGCGCCCCTGGGATGCCCGCGCCGACCAGTACTCGCTCGCGATGCTGGCGCTCGACGCACTGTCCGGCCGCCGCCTGATTGCCGGCACGATTCCGGCCTTCGACAGGTGGATCCTGGCCGAGACTCCCGCGGAGGACGCCCGCCTGCACGAGGTCTTCGCGCGGGCTCTCGACCCCGATTCCGATCGCCGGTACCCCTCCGTCGCGGAGTGGCTCGCGGCGCTGGCGGGGCCCGACATCCCGGGCGAGTCCCAGGCCCTCTCCCGCTTCGCCCGTGATGGCGTGATCCTCTCCGCGTCCAGTACGCCGGATTCCAGTCGTGACGGCAAGGGCCAGTCACAGGCCTCCGAGCACGCCGGTCCGCTGTCGCTGTTTCCCGAGGAAGATGCCACGACGTCCAGCCCCGTCGCCGAAGCGTCCCTGGACGTGACGGTGGCGATGGTGCCAGGCCACGACGAACCCGAGCGCGAGCAGGAGTGGCTCGTGTCCGACGTGCCCGACGAAGGCTCGTCCATCGAGCCCGACGCCGACCCGTTCGTCATGCGCCATGCGCCGGTGCCCGCGGCAGCGGACGCGCCGGCAGACCCCTGGCGTCTGGGCGACCCGGATGTCACCGAGGCCGTGCCGGTGCCAGACGGCGCCAGTCCGTGGGAACCGGCGCCCGGCGATGCCTCCGACAGGCGACCGTGGGTGCTCGCGGCCGTTGTGCTGGGCATGGCCGTCCTTGGGTACGGCACGTGGCGCAGCCTGCAGGAACCCGCGTCGGTCTCCTCGGCAGGCACCCCCTCGTCGCAGGACGCGCAGGCGCCGCCATCGACGGCGGCACCCGCCGCGTCGCCGGCCGCCCCGGCGCTCACGTCCGACCCCGGCACCCGAGAGGCGCCGCTCGCGTCACCCGCGGCCGCGCCTCCCACGACCAGTTCTGTAGCGCCCAGTGTTCCTGCCCCCGTCGCGGCAGCGCCAGTGAGGACGCCGGCGTCTCCGGTGCCGACCCCGGCAATCCCGCCGGCCCAGTCCGGGACGGCAGCACCGGCGGCGGGCGGGCGCGTCCTGATTCGGTCCTCACCGGCGGGTGACGTGCGCGTGAACGGCGTGGTGCGCGGCCAAACGCCGGTGGTGTTGCGCGATCTCCCGTACGGCGACTACGCCATCACCATCACGCGCCCGGGATTCGAGCCGGCGCGCCAGAACATCACCCTGCTCGCGTCACAACCGGTGGCGTCGCTGAGCGTCGACCTCGTGCGGCAGGGCGCGGCATCCGGTGTCGCCGCCGCTCCGCCCACCGCCGCCACCCCGCGTCCAGTGCCCCAGCGGGCGGTCGCGCCGGCCGTGACCCCGCCGGCGGTGGTCGCGCCCTCGGCGCCCTCTACCGCGCCAACGCCGGCAGCGACCGGTAGCATCTACGTCACGTCCACGCCGGCCCGCGCTCGACTCTTCGTGGACGGGCAGGCCTACGGCAGCACGCCCGCCTCGATTCCGGGGCTGGAGCCCGGGGCGCACACGGTACGCGTGGAAGCGCCCGGGTACCGCCCATGGGAAGGGACAGTGGCCGTGCTCGGCGGCACGCGAGCGCGTGTTCAGGCCACGTTGCAGCAGGAACAGGAATGAAAGCGCTACTCGCACTCGAGAACGGCCAGGTCTTCGAAGGCGTGGCCGCCGGCGCCGCTGGCCAGACCAGCGGTGAAGTCGTCTTCAACACGAGCCTGACGGGGTACCAGGAGGTGCTGACCGACCCCTCCTATTCAGGGCAGATCGTCACGATGACGGCCCCGCTGATCGGCAACTACGGGGTGTCGCCGCAGGACGGCGAGTCGCGCGGGCCACAGGTGGCCGGGTTCGTGATGCGCGAGGAATCACGCGTCGCCAGCAACTGGCGATCCGAGAGCACGCTGCGCGAGTACCTCGTCGCTCACGGCATTGTCGCCATCGCCGACGTGGACACGCGCGCGCTCACCCGCCTGCTGCGGTCCTCGGGCGTCATGCGAGGCGTCATCGCCACAGGGGCCGGCATACGGGCCGACGACCTGGTGGAGCAGGCCCGGGCCGCTCGCCAGATGGCGGGGGCCGACCTCGTGAAGGATGTCACGTGCCCTGCGCCGTTCGACTGGCGTCCGGCCGACGAACCGGGCGCCGCGGTCGGACGGGACCTGATTCTCGAGCCCCAGCGCCGGGCCGCGCGTCGCCTCAAGGTCGCCGCCTACGACCTGGGCATGAAGTACAACATCCTGCGTCGCTTCTCTGAACACGGCATCGACGTGCGGGTCTATCCGGCGACGACGCCTGCGGCCGACGTGCTGAAGGACGCCCCCGACGGCGTGTTCTTCAGCAACGGGCCGGGCGATCCGGCCGCGCTGCCCTACGTCGTCGAGAACGCCAGGGCGCTCACGGTCGCCGATGTACCGGTCTTCGGGATATGCCTGGGCCATCAGGTTCTCGCGCAGGCCCTCGGGGCCCGGACCTTCAAGCTGAAGTTCGGACACCGGGGCACGAACCACCCGGTGAAGCACCTGGCGACCGGCGCGGTGGAAATCACGTCGCAGAACCACGGGTTCGCCGTCGACCCCGACTCGATTCCCTCCGACGTCGAGGTGACGCACGTCAACCTGTACGACCACACGGTGGAGGGCCTCAAGCACCGGACGCGACCGATCTTCTGCGTCCAGTACCATCCCGAGGCCGCCCCGGGGCCGCACGACGCCGACTACCTGTTCCGCGAATTCCTCGACGCCATGGAGGCGCGCGCCTAGATGCCCCGTCGCACCGACATTTCCCGCGTGCTCGTGATCGGCTCCGGTCCCATCGTGATCGGCCAGGCCTGCGAGTTCGACTATTCCGGGACCCAGGCCTGCAAGGCGCTCAGGAGCGAGGGCCTCGAGGTCATCCTGATCAACAGCAACCCGGCCACGATCATGACCGACCCCGAGCTGGCCGATCGGACGTACGTCGAGCCGCTGACCGTCGAGATGGCCGAGCAGGTCATCGCGCGGGAGCGTCCCGACGCGCTGCTGCCCACCGTCGGCGGGCAGACGGCGCTGAACCTCGCCGTGGATCTGGCCAAGGCCGGCATCCTCGAGAAGTACGGCGTGGCGCTGATCGGCGCGCAGATCGACGCCATCGAAGTCGCCGAGGACCGCTTGAAGTTCCGCGAGGCGATGAAGGAAATCGGCATCCCGGTGCCGGCCTCCGCCGTGGTGCACACCGTGCCGGACGCGCTGGCGTGCGTGGAGTCGATCGGCTTTCCGGCCATCATCCGGCCGTCGTTCACGATGGGGGGTGTCGGCGGTGGCATCGCCTACAACCTCGAGGAATTCCGCGAGATCGCCGAGCGGGGCATCAGCCTCAGCCCGGTCCACGAGATCCTCGTGGAGCAGTCGGTGATCGGCTGGAAGGAGTACGAACTCGAGGTGATGCGCGACCACGCCGACAACTTCGTGGTCATCTGCTCGATCGAGAACATCGACGCCATGGGCGTCCACACGGGCGACAGCATCACGGTGGCGCCGGCCATCACCCTGTCCGACCGCGAGTACCACCGCCTCCGCGACGCGGCGCGGCGCATCATCAGGCGCGTCGGCGTCGAAACCGGGGGCAGCAACATCCAGTTCGCCGTGAACCCGGCCAACGGCGACTACATCGTCATCGAGATGAACCCGCGCGTGTCGCGCAGTTCCGCGCTCGCGTCGAAGGCGACGGGGTTCCCGATCGCCAAGATCGCCGCCAAGCTCGCGCTGGGTTACTCGCTCGACGAGATTCCCAACGACATCACGCGGGTGACTCCCGCGTCCTTCGAGCCGACGATCGACTACATCGTCGTCAAGTTCCCGCGCTGGGCGTTCGAGAAGTTCCCGCAGGCCGACGCGACGTTGACGACGCAGATGAAGTCGGTGGGCGAAGCGATGGCCATCGGCCGGACCTTCAAGGAGGCCTTCCTGAAGGCCGTCCGCTCGCTGGAACTGACCAGCGGCCAGGCGTCGCTGTTCGGCCAGGCGGTGGACGACGACGAAGAGAAGGTGGAGGCGCTGCGTCGGGCCCTGGTGATCCCCAACGACAGGCGGATGTGGGCGGTGTTCCGCGCCCTCGAGCGCGGCTGGACCGTGGAGCAGCTCCACGAGCTGACGCACTTCGACCCGTGGTTCCTCGA
Organism: uncultured Acidobacteriota bacterium; assembly: GCA_963715265.1. Lineage (GTDB taxonomy): Bacteria > Acidobacteriota > Vicinamibacteria > Vicinamibacterales > Vicinamibacteraceae > Luteitalea. Next base: position 19,888 of record CAVQRQ010000018.1, on the reverse strand, counting down.
GCAGTTCCAGGACCTGGTTGAACTCGGCCGGATGGCGCGTGACATCGGCCTGCGCAACATGTCCGAGGACCTGCTGCGCACGCTCAAGCGCAACGGGTTCGGCGATCGCGACATCGCCCGCCTGTGCGAGGTCACCGAGGGCGCCGTACGCGAGCGGCGGGAGGAACTCGGCCTGCGCAACGCCTACAAGCGCATCGACACGTGCGCCGCGGAGTTCGAGTCGTTCACGCCGTACCTGTACGGCACGTTCGAGCGCGAGTGCGAGGCCGACCCGACGCCCCGGCGGAAGGTCGTGATTCTCGGCAGCGGCCCGAACCGCATCGGCCAGGGCATCGAGTTCGACTACTGCTGCTGTCATGCCGCCTTCGCGGCCCGTGAAGAGGGCTTCGAGACGGTGATGATCAACTGCAATCCCGAGACCGTGTCCACCGACTACGACACGGTGGACCGGCTGTACTTCGAGCCGCTGACGCTCGAGGACGTGCTGGCCGTCATCGAGCGGGAGCGCTCCGGCGGTGGCGAGGTCTCGTGCGTGGTGCAGTTCGGCGGCCAGACGCCGCTCAAGCTGGCCCTGGCACTGCAGGAGGCGGGCGTCAGAATCATCGGCACGTCGCCAGATTCCATCGACCTGGCGGAAGACCGCGAGCGGTTCTCCACGCTCCTGTGGGATCTCGGGATTCCACAGCCGGCCAACGGCATGGCCGCCAGCCGCGACGAGGCCCGCGAGGTGGCGGCGCGGATCGGGTACCCCGTCGTCGTGCGCCCGTCGTACGTCCTCGGGGGCCGCGCGATGGCCATCGTGTACGACGCGGGTACGCTCGACAACTACATGACCAACGCCGTGGACGTGTCGCCCGAGAAGCCGATCCTGATCGATCGCTTCCTGGAGGACGCCTTCGAACTCGACGTGGACGCCGTCGCCGACGGCCAGGGCGGGGTGATCATCGGCGGCGTGATGGAGCACATCGAGGAGGCCGGCATCCACTCGGGCGACAGTTCCTGCGTCGTGCCCACCTACCTCGTGGCCGAGAAGCACCTGGAGACCATCAAGGACTACACGCGCCGCATCGCGCGCGCGCTCGACGTGATTGGCCTGATGAACGCGCAGTTTGCCATCAAGGACGACACGGTCTACGTGCTCGAGGTCAACCCCCGGGCGTCGCGCACCGTGCCCTACCTCTCGAAGGCGACGGGCGTGCCGCTGGCCAAGGTCGCCGCCCAGGTGATGACCGGCAGGTCGCTGGCCGACCTCGGCCTGGTGCACGACCTCGACGTCACGGGCGTGTTCGTCAAGGCGCCCGTGTTCCCCTTCGTGCGGTTCCCGGGCGTGGACACGATCCTCGGTCCCGAGATGAAGAGCACGGGCGAGGTCATGGGGGGGGCCGCCACCTTCGGGACGGCGTTCGCCAAGGCCCAGATCGCCGCCGGGCAGCGGCTGCCGCTCGAAGGCGCGGCCTTCATCAGCGTCAACAACGACGACAAGCCCAACGCCCTGCCCATCGCCCGCGACCTCGCGTCGCTGGGGTTCAAGCTGGTCGCCACGCGTGGGACGGCCGCGTACCTGCGCGCGCACGGCCTCGACGTCGAGGTCGTCTACAAGATCAACGAGGGGCGTCCGCACGTCGGCGACCAGATCGTCAACAAGCAGATCCACCTGGTGCTCAACACGCCGCTCGGCCGCGAGTCGTTCTTCGACGACCGCAGCGTGAGGCGGGTCGCCATGATGCAGGGCGTGCCGTGCATCACCACGCTGACAGGCGGCGCTGCCACCGTCAGCGCGATCCGGGCGCTCCGCGAGCAGGGGCTGGACGTCCGCTCGCTGCAGGAGTACCACGGCACCGTCACGACGACAGCCTGACGAACGGCGAACGCAGAAATGCCGCGATGCCGCGATGCCGAACGCTGAATGCGGAACGCGCGGCGTACGGCCGTTAGACGTCGAAATCACGACGACAAGGGCGCCTCTCTGAGGCGCCCTTGTCGTTATCGCCTGCCGGTGTTGTGCGAGCTACAATCTGGCCTTCAGAAACTCATTCACGGCACTCGTTCGGGCCAGAAACAGGCTCGGTCATCGCCTATGCCGTTCCTTCGTCCGTCTCGTTACGTGCTCGTCCTTGGTGTCCTCGCTGCCGCGTGGCTCACAGGAGAGACCGCGGCGTCACCACCCCGGGGCGTACGCGAAACAGTCGTGACCGCAGATGACGCTCGCACGGTGCCGAGTCTCCTTCAACTTCTCGAAGGGGAGTTCGTGGACGCTCTCGACGCGGACCAACCGGTGTGCGGCTGCATCCGCCGGCGCGGCGTTTCCGGACTGGAGTTCAAACTACTATGGCGGCACGAAGGCGGTAGCCGACGCCTACCTGGGCAACTCGCCCGTGGACGCGCCGGACCTGTACCTGCAGGCCTCCATCATTCCGCACGTCAAGCGCGCAAAGACGCCGACGCTGATTCAGCACGGAGAGGTGGATCAGAATGTGCCCCTCTCCGCGGCTCATCTTCTCCGTCAACTTCTCGTGGACGCCGGTGTTCGGACCGAGATGATCGTGTACGCAGGGGCAGGCCACAACCCCGGTTCACCGCGGCGCCTCTTGACCGCCACCGAGCACAATCTGTGGTGGTTCAATCACCACATCTTCGGGGATCCACCTCCGAACTTCGTCGCCCCATTGGCAGGTGTGGCTCCTCAGTGATGCTCATCTCGTGAGCGCAGTCGAATCCGTCGCCGTCGCAGGTTCTGCCATTCCGGCCTCGCGGCACGTGGCAGGAATTGCCCATCGCTCCGCGGCTTCGCTGCGGGTCTTCGTGAATCACTCGAAAATGTGAGGGTGCGCTGACGCATTGACGCCGGCACCGGGCTTGCTGGGGCCGAGTGCGTGACTCCGCTCGCGTGGTGCGTGATTGCGCTGGCCGCAGGCTGCGTGGCCGGAGGGGCCGCGGGAGTCGGTCCGGAGCCGGCTGCCCGCCTGGTGCTGCTGGCCATCGCGAGCGTGGTGGTGGCGGCTCGGTTCGCCTGGGCAGGATACGGCCCGGCGGCTCGCGGCCTGGCGGTGAGTGCCGCCTGCGGCCTGGGCATCGGCCTCGGTGCGGTCGCCGAGGCGCGCGCCTGGACTCCGCCCGGCCTCGACATCGAGGCGCTCGAGCGTGCCGTGGCCGCCGGCGAGGCGGTACACCTGCGCGGTGTGCTTCGGCGCGACGCCTGGGTGTCGTCCGGTGGTGGCGTGTCCCTCGACATGGCCGTCAGCCAGGTGCGCTGGCGTGGCCGCTGGGTCACCACGGACGTCGGGTTCCGCGCGACCGTGGCGGGTGATGGCGCGCACGCCACGCGAGACGAGTGGACTCGTGGCCGAATCGTGGAAGGGCCCATCGGGTCCCTGCGCAGACCGCTCCCGTACCGGAACATCGGCACGCCCGACGCCGAACGCGCGTTCGCGCGGCGCGGCGTGCGAGCGTTCGCGACCATCAAGAGCGCATCCCTCGTCACGACACGCGCCGGGCCATGGTGGGAAGAGGTCGCCGCCCGGGCCCGGCGACGCATCAGGGCGACCGTGCGCGCGCAGATCACCGACCCGGCGGCTGCCGCCACGGTGACGGCCATCCTGATCGGCGACCGCAGCAGTCTCGATGCCAGCACCGTCCGCAGGCTGCAGCACGCCGGCGTCTACCACGTCGTGGCGATCTCGGGCGGCAACGTCGGTATCTGGCTGGCGCTGCTGCTGTGGATCCCGCGGGCCGCGGGCACCCGTCCGAGGGCGGCTGTGCTGTGGCTGGCGGCGGGCCTCCTCGCGTTTGCCGCCGTCGTCGACGGGGGGCCCTCGGTGGCGCGTGCGGTGATGGTGGCCGCCGTCGCCATCGCGGCGCGGTGGTGGGACGTTCGCGTGCCGGCCATGCAGGCGCTCGCCGTGGCCGGAGGGCTGCAACTGGCGATCGACCCGCTCGCCCTGCACGACGCCGGGTGCGTCCTGTCGTTCGGTGCGGCCGGTACGCTGGTCCTGCTGGCCTCGGCGCACCGGGGACGACGATCCGCCGGCCCTGCCGGCCGGCCCTGGGCAACGCGCGCGGGTATGGCGCTTGCCGCGATTCTGGTCGCGACCCTCGCTGTCGAGTGCGTCCTCCTGCCCATCACGGCCCGCTGGTTTCACGTCGCGACAGCGGCGGGGGTCCTCGCCAACGTGCTGGCCGTGCCCGCGATGGCGGTGGTGCAGGTGTGCGGTCTGCTCATGCTGCCAGCGGCCTGGCTCTGGCCGCCAATCGGTGACGCCGTGAGCGTGGCCGCCGTCATCGGCGTGCGTGTGCTGCTCCGCAGCGCTGACGTCGTGTCCGTAGCCCCGTGGCTCGTGCACGAGGTGCCGCCTCCCGCGGTTGGCGTGCTCCTGGTCTACTACGGTGCCCTGGCGGGGGCCTGCATCTCGGCGAATGTGGCGTACCGCGAGGGGCGCGCAGGCCGGGCGGGCCGGGCCTGCCGAAGGCACCTCCGACACGGAGCGCCGCGGTCCGCGGCACTGGCGTGCGGCGTGCTCGCGGCCTCGTGCCTGGCGTGGATCATCACGGGCGGCGTCGAGCACAGCGCGCCGACGCCCTGGACCTGGGCGGTAGCGGGACGATGGCAGCGAGCGAGCTGGCCGGCCGAACCGTGGCTGCTGATCACGATGTTGGACGTGGGCCAGGGGGATGCGACTGTCGTGCGTTTCCCATCGGGACGGACGTGGCTCGTCGACGCGGGCGGCAGTGTCACCGAGTCGTTCGACACGGGCGAGCGGATCACGTCCCCCGCCCTCTGGGCTCTCGGCCATCGTCGTCTCGATCGCGTGTGGCTGACGCACGCGCATCCGGATCATGCGGCAGGCCTGCCTGCGGTGATCCGGCGCTTCCGGCCGCGCGAAGCCATGGGCGGCATCCTGGTCGAGGGAGACCCCGGGCAGCAGGCCGTGTCGGCGGCGGCGCAATCGACCTCGACACGGCAGCGGCGCGTCGCGACGGGCGCGGGATTCGTCGAGGGCGGCGTGCGCGTGACCGTGCTGCACCCGGACCCTCCGGACTGGGAACGGCGTCGCGTGCGCAACGACGACTCGGTGGTGCTGTGGATCCGCTGGGGGGACGTGGGCGTGTTGCTCCCCGGGGACATCGGCCAGGCCGTGGAGCGCGGACTCGCGGCGCGTGTCACGCCCGCCCCGCTCACGATCCTGCGCCTCGCTCATCACGGCAGCGCCTCGTCGACGAGCCCGGCTCTGCTCGACGCGCTGGCGCCCGTGCTGGCGGTGGCGTCGGCAGCGCGGGGGAACCGGTTCGGTCATCCATCGCCCGTCGTCGTGCGGCGCCTGGAGGAGCGGGCCATCCCGCTGCTGCGTACCGACGAGGTCGGCGCCGTGCAGGTCGCCACCAACGGCCGGGTCGTGCTCGTGCACACGGGGACCGGAGTGCAGGACAGCGTCAGTCGGGGTCCGACTCCGCGCGCTTGGTGGCTTGCCAGGCCGCCTCCATCTGGTCGAGCGTTGCCTCGGCAAGCGGCAGACCTGCCTCGGCGAGACGCGCTTCCACCGAGCCGAACCGGCGGATGAACTTGCGGTTGGCCCGGCGGAGCGCCGACTCGGCATCCACGTCGAGCTTGCGCGCGAGGTTGGCGATGACGAACAGCATGTCGCCGATTTCGTCCTCGATGGCATCACGATCGCCGGACGCAATCGCCGCATGCACCTCGCGCGTCTCCTCGTCGAGCTTCTCGAGCACGGCCGCTGCCGTCGGCCAGTCGAAGCCGACTTTCGCCACGCGGCTGCAGATGGCGCGCGCCCTCGACAGCGCCGGCTCGGCCAGCGGGATCCCGTCGAGCAGTGCCGTCGGTGCGTGGCCGCGATCGGCCTTCTCCTGTGCCTTGATGACGTCCCACTGGTCCTTGACCTGTTCGGGCGTCAGGGCGGTGGCGCTGGAGAAGATGTGCGGGTGGCGACGGATCAGCTTGGCGCTCACGGTGTCGAGCGCGGCGGTCACGTCGAAGCCGCCCTCGTCCTGGCTCACCTGCGCGAGGAACACGCCTTCGAAGATCAGGTCACCCACCTCTTCGCGGAGTCCGTCGGCGTCCTCCCGCTCGATGGCGTCCACGACCTCGGCCGCCTCCTCGAGCACGTACCGCGCGAGGCTGCGCAGCGTCTGGACGCGGTCCCACGGGCAACCGTCGGGGCCGCGAAGCCGCGCCATGATGTCCACGAGTCTGGCGAAGGCTGCACCGGCATCGGGAGGGGACATGGGCGTCAGGGCCCGTATGCTAGCATCCGAAGATGAACCAGCCCGCCGACGCGTCGCTGACATTCGTGAGCTACATCTCGGGCCTCGTGCTGGCGGCTTCGGTCTACCTCGGTGACGAGCCCGATCCGATGACCGGGCTGCGGTCGGTCAACCTGACCTCTGCCGGCCACGCGATCGACGTGCTGTCGATGCTCGACGAGAAGACCCGCGGCAACCTCGCGGACGACGAGCGCCGCCTGCTCGAAGGGGCCCTCTACGAACTGCGGATGAAGTACGTCGAGGCTTCGAAGAAGGGCCCGTCGCGCATCGTGACCCCGTAGACGTGCGCATCACGTTCCTCGGCACGGGCACGTCGCAGGGCATCCCGATGATCGGGTGCGACTGCGCGGTCTGCCAGTCGCCGGCTCCGGAAGACAAGCGCTTTCGCGCGTCCATCGTGGTGACGCACGACGACGGCACGCAGGTGCTGGTGGACACGACACCCGACCTGCGGAGCCAGGCGCTTGCCACGCGCCTGACCCGGGTCGACGCCGTCGTGTACACCCACAGCCACGCCGACCACATCTTCGGACTGGACGAACTCCGGCGGTTCATCGCGCTCAAGGGCGGCGGGACGCTCACCGTGCACGGCGACGCGCATACGCTCGGCGAGCTCCAGCGCATCTTCAGCTACGCCTTCCACTCCCCGGCCGAACTCGGCGGCGGCGTGCCGCGGCTCGTCCCCGCCGTCGTCGACGGACCGTTCGCGATCGGAGGGACCGAGTGGGTCCCGGTGCCGATCCTGCACGGACGTCGACACATCTTCGGATTCCGGATCGGCGGGTTCGCCTACCTCACCGACTGCAGCCACGTGCCCGACGACTCCTGGGCGCTGCTCGAGGGCCTCGACCTGCTCGTGGTGGGCGCCCTGCGGCACCGCGCGCACCCCACGCATTTCTCGCTGGCGGAGGCCGTCACGGCCGCGCGCCGCACGGGTGCGCGGCGGACGCTGTTCACGCACATGTGCCACGACCTCGGTCACGCCGACACCAACGCGAGCCTGCCCGACGGCATGGCGCTGGCGTATGATGGCCTGTCGGTCACGCTGCCCGGCGCGCCCTCATGACGGACGTACGACACGGCACGCGCCTTCGGGTGGAGGTCATCCGCTTTCCGTCCGACCCGCCAGTTTCGGGGCGCTGGCCGTACCCCGTCGTGGCCCTCGGCAACTTCGACGGCCTGCATCGGGGTCACCAGAAGATCCTGGACCGCGTCTGCCGCCAGGCGCGCGAGCGGCACGGGACGCCGCTCGTGATGACCTTCGATCCGCATCCCCCGCGGGTGCTGCGCCCCGACAAGGCGCCGCCCCTCCTCATGACGACGCCGCAGCGGATCGAGGCGCTGGCGCGCGCCGGGATGGAGGCGGTGGCGCTGGTGCACTTCGATCGCGAACTGTCGCGGCTCGATCCCGACACCTTCGTTCGGCGTGTGCTCGTGGACTGGCTCGGGGTCGCGGAGGTCTGGGTCGGCGGCAACTTCCTGTTCGGTCGCGATCGCACGGGCAACTTCTCGCTCCTGCGTGACCTCGGCCAGCTCTACGGATTCCGCGCCGAGAAGATCGATCCGGTGCGGTACAAGGACTTCGTCGTGAGCAGCACGCGCGTGCGGCGCCTGATCACCGAGGGTCGAGTGGACGAGGCCGGAGCGCTGCTCGGCCACCACTACTACATCGACGGCACCGTGGTGCGTGGGTCCGCGCGGGGGCGGCAGATTGGGTTTCCCACGGCCAACCTCGCCACGGACAACGAACTGCTGCCACCCCACGGCGTGTATGCGACGACGCTGACCGTGGACGACCGCATTCACGCCTCCGTCACGAACATCGGCGTTCGTCCCACGTTCGAGGACGCCGGGCAGGTGAGCGTGGAGACGCATCTGCTCGACGTCAATCCCGACCTGTACGGCGCCCGCGTGCGGCTGGCGTTCGTGCAGCGACTGCGCGGCGAGGAGTCGTTCGCCGGTGTCGAGGCCCTGGTGCGGCAGATTCGCGAGGACGTGGCGACGGCCCGGTCGGTCTTCGAGCGGTTTTCGCTATAGAATTCCCTCGCATGACAGAGTCCCACGACGCCGGCGCCGCATTGCCGTTGGCGCTGACGTACGCGCCAGATGGGCGCCTGGCGGAAGCGGTCCGCGCCCTGGTCGGCCGCGTCGGTGTGCTCGCAGGGGATCCGCCCCATGCCCAGCCGTTCGCGACGGCGATGCAGGAGGTGCTGACGTGGATCACCGAGCATCCGGGCGCGATCGCGGGCGACGTCGCGATGGTGTTCGACCGCGAGGGCGACCGCCTGCGGGGTGACCTGCGCTGGGTCGCCAGTGGCACGCCCGAGGTGCCGGTGCTTGCCGCGCCCTCCTCGGACGTCGACCTGGCCTGTGACGTCTCGGGTACCGACGTCCACTGTCGCGTGACCTGTCGCTGCGACTGAGCGGCGCCGCGAACGAAGATCCGGCAGTTCTGGCTGGTGCACGGGCCCAGCCATCCGGCACCCGGAACCCGCGGGCCCGGCGCCTGGACCTGGCACCCGGTAGCCGCCCGATACCCGCTACCCGCTACCCGATACCCGATACCCGATACCCGATACCCGATACCCGATACCCGATACCCGATACCCGCTACCCGACCCGGTGTTTACCGCATGCGCCTCTACAACACGCTCTCGCGTCAGGAAGAAGAGTTCGTGCCCCTTCGCGACGGAGTGGTCCGCATGTATGCGTGCGGGCTCACCGTCTACGCCCGCGGACACATCGGCAACTTCCGCACGTTCCTCGCCGTCGACGTGCTGCGCCGCACGCTGCGTCACGTCGCGGGCTTTCCCGTCCATCACGTCACGAACTTCACCGACGTCGACGACAAGACCATCTCGGAAGCGCAGAAGGCCGGCGCGCCGCTGCGCGAGTACACGACGCGCTACATCGAGTACTTCCGCGAGGACGCGGCAGCCCTGGGCCTCGAGGCGCCCGAGGACACGCCGCGGGCCACCGATACGGAGAACCTCCAGGCGATGGCCGACATGATCGCGGCCCTCGAGCGAAGGGGGCACACGTACAGGAGCGACGGGTCGATCTACTTCAAGATCGCGACGCTGCCGCAGTACGGCCACCTCGCCCGCCTCGATCACGCCGGCATGATCAGCGGCGCCCGCGTGGACTCCGACAAGTACGAGAAGGAGGACGCGCGCGACTTCGTGCTCTGGAAGGCGTCGCGTCCCGACGAGCCGACGTGGGACTGCGGCGTCGGGCCCGGCCGGCCCGGCTGGCACATCGAGTGCTCGGCGATGGCGCTCCGCCTGCTCGGCCCCGCTCCCATCGACATCCACTGCGGCGGCGTCGACCTCATCTTCCCGCACCACGAGAACGAGATCGCGCAGGCCGAGGGCGCCACGGGACAGACATTCTCGCGATTCTGGTTCCACGTCGAACACCTGCTGATGGACGACGGCGAGAAGATGTCGAAGTCGCTCGGCAACGTCTACACGATCCGCGACATCCTCGACCGTGGCTTCCGCGCGTCGGCGCTGCGCTACCTGCTCATCTCGGTGCACTACCGAAAGCAGCTCAAGTTCTCGTGGGCGACGCTGCAGCAGGCCGAGGAGGCCGTCCGCCGCCTGTACGACTGCGTCGGCCGCCTGGAACGTGTCAAGGACGGGCCAGGACTCGAGGGCTGGGACGCCCGCCTCGAGGCGGCGCGTTCGGACTTCCGCGACAAACTGCTCGCCGACGTGAACGTGCCGGGTGCGCTCGGCGCCGTCTTCGAACTGCTGCGCGAAGCCAACGCCGCGATCGACACCCTGACGCTCTCGCGGGCCCAGGCCGACGCCACGCTGGCGTTCTTCGAGGACTGCGATAGGGTGCTGGGTGTGCTGGCCCTGCGTCGCCAGGAGGAGTCCGCCCCGCCCATGCCACAGGAGGAACTCGATGCCCTGATCGAGGCGCGCGTGCAGGCCCGCCGGATGCGTGACTTCGCCGCGGCCGACCGCATCAGGGCCGAGCTCGACGCGCGCGGCGTCATCCTCGAGGATGGCCCGGGCGGTACCATCTGGAAGAGGAAATGAGCACGCTGCCGCAGGTTCCCACGTTCAAGACCGCGCTTCCCGGCCCCAACGCCAGGGCGATCATCGAGCGCGACGGCCAGGTCGTCTCGCCCTCGTACACGCGAGGCTATCCGTTCGTCATCGCGCGCGGCGAGGGCGCCATGGTGGAGGACGTGGACGGCAACGTGTTCCTCGACTGCGCCGCCGGTATCGCCGTGAACTCGACGGGGCACTCGCACCCGGAAGTGATCGCCTCGATCGTCGAACAGGCGGGCCGGTACCTCCACATGTCGGGCACCGACTTCTACTACGAGCCGCAGGTGCGGCTCGCCGAGGTCCTGTCTGGCGCGGTGCCGATGCCAGGCCCCAGCCGGTCGTTCTTCGGCAACTCCGGCGCCGAGGCCAACGAGGCCGCGATCAAGCTGGCCCGCTATTCGACCAGGCGGCCGTTCCTCATCGCCTTCCTGGGATCGTTCCACGGCCGCACGATGGGGGCGCTGTCGCTCACAGCCAGCAAGAACGTCCAGCGCAAGGGATTCGGCGCCACGACGGCGCCAGGCGTGTTCCATGCGCCGTACGCCGAGTGCTATCGCTGCCCCGTGCGCCTGACGCCCGACTCCTGCCAGGCCGAGTGCCTGGAGTATCTCGAGGACAAGGTCCTGGTGCACCTGGTCTCCCCGGACGAACTGGCTGCCATCGTCGTCGAGCCCATCCAGGGTGAGGGGGGGTACCTGGTGCCGCCGCCGCAGTTCCATCAGCGGCTACGGGCGCTGACGCAGCAATGCGGCAGTCTGCTCATCGTGGACGAGGTCCAGTCCGGGATGGGCCGCACCGGGCGGATGTTCGCCATCGAGCACTTCGGCGTGCAGCCCGACATCATCACCATGGCCAAGGGCATCGCGTCGGGTCTGCCCCTCGGCGTCGCCACGGCGCGGGCGGGCGTGATGGAGTGGACCCCGGGCGCCCACGCCAGTACGTTCGGCGGCAATCCCGTGTCGTGCGCGGCGGCGCTGACCACGATCCGGCTCCTCCAGGAGCAACTGGTCGCCAACGCCGCGGACGTCGGCGGCTACCTGCTCGACGGGCTGCGGGCGTTGCAGCAGAAGCACGCGATCATCGGCGACGTGCGGGGCAAGGGCCTGATGATCGGCATCGAACTCGTGAAGGACCGCGACACGAAGGTCCGCGCGAGCGCCGAGCGCGACCGCGTGGTCGACGAAGCCTTCGCCCGGGGCCTGCTCATCCTGGGCGCCGGCCGCAACACGATCCGTCTCTCGCCGCCCCTTGTGCTCTCGCGCGCGCAGGCGAGCGTCGCGCTCGAGATCCTGGACCAGTCCATCGGCGCGGTGAGCGGCGCAGGGTAGTCCGGTCCGTCCGCGGCCGGGCCCCGCCGGCCGATGCCTATCATCCGGGCGTCCGGCCCGTTATGATGGGCGGCGTCCCCCTCCCGAAAGAGTCGCCAATGAACCGTCGAACCATGCTCAAGGGCGCCGCGGGCGCCGTCACCGCCAGCGTCGCTGCCTCCCTGGCCGAACCCTCCGCATTTGCCGCGGCACCGGGCGACCCGGAGATCCTGGGACATGGAGCGTTCCGCTACCGCCAGGTCGTGGGCTGGGGGCGACTCGATCGCACGAAGGTGCCCGTCGAGGACTGCCATGCGATCACCGAGAACCACGACGGCCAGATCGTCCTGCTGACCAACGACAAGCGGAACAACATCATCACGTACCGGAAGGACGGGGCCTTCGTCGCCAAGCGCGAGGACCGTTTCCCAGCCGCCCACGCGCTGGAGTTCCAGGTCGATCGGCGCGGCGACGAGTTGCTCTGGATCACGGATCACCAGCTCTCGGTCGTCTCGCTCGTGACGCCCGACGGCCGCGAGCTCAGGCGTCTCGAGCCCGCCGCGTTGTCGGCGAAGTATCCGGACCTGACCAGGTATCACGCCACCAACGTGGCCGTGATGAAGGACGGCGACTTCTACATCAGCGACGGCTACGGCTCCCACTACATCCACCACTTCGATCCCGACTGGAAGCACGTCGCGACGTGGGGCGGGGCCGGGAGCGCGCCGGAGAACCTCCGGCAGCCCCACGCCATCTACCTGGACACGCGACGCGGGAAGGACGAGTTGCTGGTGTGCGACCGCGCGAACGCGCTGCTCAAGTGGTTCTCGCCAGCGGGCGAGCTGCTGCGCACCGTCGCCGTGCCGGGTTCGCAGCCGAGCAACATCGCCCCCATGGCCGACGGCCACATCGCCATCGCCAGCCTGAACGGGATGATCCTGATCCTGGACAGGCAGGATCGCGTCGTGTCGGTCGTCGGCGGGGAAGCGCCTGTGTACGAGGGCGGCACGCTGAAGCCGCTCGTGAACTTCAACACGACGTTCAACCATCCCCACGATGTCTACGTCGATGGGAGTGGCGCGATCTACGTCGCGCAGTGGAACTCCAACCGCAGCTACCCGTTGAAGTTCGAACTCGTCAAGGGCTAGCGGTCACGCCGCTGTGCCTGGCGCCGACGCAGGGCCCGCAGGCCGCGCCTGCCGGCCCCTGTTCTGGCTCCGTCTGTCCGCCGGTCGTCAGTGAGGGAGATACACGCCGGCACCGGGACCGAGCGGCAGCCCGGCCAGGATCCACACGACCAGCAGCATCGTCCACGCCGCGAAGAACGCGACCGAATACGGGAGCATCGTCGCGACGACGGTGCCGAGGCCGGCCTTCGGATCGTAGCGCTGCACGAACGCGACGATGAGCGCGAAGTACGACATCATCGGCGAGATGACGTTGGTGACGCTGTCGCCGACGCGGTAGGTCGCCTGCGTGAACTCCGGCGTGTAGCCGAGCAGCATGAACATCGGCACGAACACCGGTGCCATGATCGCCCACTTGGCCGACGCGCTGCCCATCACGAGGTTGATGGTCGCCGACACGAGGATGAAGGCGATCGTGAGCGGCGTGGTGCCGAGGCCGCTGGCCTTCAGCACCTCGGCGCCATTCACCGCGACGATCAGGCCGAGATTGGTCCAGTTGAAGTACGCGACGAACTGGGCGGCGAAGAACACCAGCACGAGGTATCCCCCGAGCGTCTCCATCGCCTTGCTCATGGGCGCGATCACGTCGCGCTCGGACCGCACGGTGCCGGCGGCGAGGCCATAGGCCGCGCCGAGCAGGAGCCCCGCGAAGAAGATGATGGTGACGATGCCCGACATGAAGGGGGAGTGGAGCAGGTCTCCCGTCTTCGGGTCGCGGAGGAAGCCGTCGCCGGGCACCGTGCCCCAGAGCAGGAGCCCCGTGATGGCTACGAGCATGGCCAGTGCCCACCAGAGGCCTCGACGCTCGGCCGCGGTCAGCGTCCCGATGCCGGCTGGCGTGTCACCGTTCCCGGCAGGCGACGCGTGCCACGCCCCGAACCGCGGCGAGACGACGCGCTCGGTGACCACCGTGCCAATCGCCGTGATCACGAACGTCGAGACCGCCATGAAGTAGTAGTTGGCGGCCGGACTCACGCGGTAGCCGTCGTCCACGATGCGCGCGGCTTCCTGCGTGAGGCCCGCCAGCAGCGGATCGACGGTGCCGAGCAGGAGATTCGCGCTGTAGCCGCCCGACACGCCGGCAAACGCCGCCGCCATCCCGACGATCGGATGGCGGCCGACCGCCTGGAAGACGAGCGCCGCCAGCGGCAGCAGGAGCACGTACCCCACCTCGCCGCCGGCATTCGACATCACGCCGGCGAACACCAGGGCGACAGTGAGCAGGCGCTTCGGGGCGGAGAGCACGAGCAGCTTCAGCGCGGCACCCAGCAGACCCGTGCCTTCCGCCACGGCGATGCCCAGCATCGCCACGAGGACGGTGCCGAGCGGCGCGAAGCTCGTGAAGTTGGTGACCGTGCTCGTGAGGATCCTGTGCAGCCCGGAGACGGTCAGGAGGCTGACGGGCTCGATCACCTTGCCCGTCCCCGGGTGGATGACGCTCAGGTCGAAACGTACGGCGATGGCAGAGAGCACCACGACAGCGGCCGCGAAGATGGCGAAAAGCGCCGTCGGGTGCGGCAGGGCGTTGCCGGCACGTTCGACGCGCTGCAGGACTCGGTCCAGCAGGGAACTCGGGCGAGTGGTCACGAGTGCGGACTCACAGCTTGAGGAAGATCCTGCGCTGGTACATCCACCAGCAGACGACAATCCAGACGATGGCGTAGGCGATCGAGTGGGCGAGCGAGGCCAGGGGCGGCGAAGGGATCAGCGGCGCGAACGCATGCAACTGGATCCAGTCCCACCACGAGACGGACTGGCCGTCGGCCGTGGTCACGCGCCAGACGTGCAGCAACTTGGCGATCAGGCCAGACGCCAGGTACGCGAAGATGGCGTTGGTGCCGAGGACGACGAAGGGCGTCGTCCAGCGTGGTGGCGGCGTGTCGCGTCGGCCGAGATCAACCAGGCGGAGGCAGCCGGCCAGCGACAGGAATGCCAGGCCGGCCGTGTACAGCACGTAACTGCTGGTCCAGAGCATCTTGTTGATGGGGAAGACCAGCGGGTGGTTCACGGCGGGTTCGCCGATGATGCCCAGGCCGATCAGCGGCTGGAATCCGCCCCACACCCATCCGGCGAGGACCGACACCACACCCAGCGCGGCGAGCCGCCGCGTCGCCGCGAGTGACAGGCCGGCCTCGAGCATCCACGCTGCCAGGATTCCCGCCTGCAGCGTGACGATCGAGGGCAGCGACGACAGCAGGCCGTTGGCGTCCCAGGTGCGGTTGCCGTACCCGAGGTGGCGGCCCATGGTCAGCTGGTCCACCCACGCAGCCCAGTTCTGTGACGCGAACTCGCGCGTCATGGGCACGACGCCCGCGCCCGGCACCGGCACGAACGCGAGCAGTCCCCAGTACCCCAGGAGCAGCACGCCGGCGATGATGCCCTGTTGCCGCCTCGTCGTGGACAGGAGCATCGCCGTGCCGGCGAGGTAGCAGAAAGCGATGCGCTGCAGGACGCCCGGGATGCGGAACGTCTCGAGCGTCGTCGAGAGGAAGGGGAAGTTCTTCTCGAACACCCCCAGCGCGAAGAGGATGGCGGCCCGCCCAAGCGCGTGGCGCAGGATGGCCGCGTCGGTCGCTCCCTGCCGCCGCCGGCTCGCGATCGAGAAGGGGAGGGCGACGCCGACCATGAACAGGAAGAACGGGAAGATCCAGTCCGTCGGCGTGGCTCCATGCCACGGCACGTGCTGCAGCGCGGCGTAGCCCTCGTCGTTGCCCTGCTTGTTGACGAGCATCATCGCGGCGATGGTGAGGCCACGCAGCACGTCGAGCGACACGAGCCGCGCTGGCCTGGCCGTGGTCGCTGTCGCCGCACCGATCATCGTCGCGTCGCGGTGCCACGCTGCCCGCTGCGCGCGCCCGGAAGGGCATACGCGATGTACGCGTCGCCAGACTTCGTGCCCATCTTGCCGCCGCCCGCGGCGATGACCACGAACTGGCGCCCGTCGACGACGTACGTGGACGGCGTCGCGTAGCCGCCTGCAGGCAGGGCGACCTCCCAGAGCTTCCGGCCCGACTTCATGTCGAACGCGCGGAACTTCTCGTCGTTGGTCGCACCGATGAACAGCACGCCGCCGGCCGTGACGATCGGACCGCCGTAGTTCTCGGTGCCTGTCGGCGGATCCTTCGGGCCGCGTGCGTCCGGGCGGTCGCCGAGCGGCACCTGCCACGCGATCGTGCCCTTGCCCACGTCGATGGCCGTGAGCGTTCCCCACGGCGGGGCGACGCCAGGGAAGCCCTTGTCGTCGAGGAGGCGCGTGTAGCCGCTGAAGATGTACGGGATCTCCGGCAACCCGTCGTCGACGGGCGCCTGGCCGGGCGTCGGTGTGTCGCCGAACAGGTAGGCCACGATGTCGCGGCGGACCTCCTCGGGCAGCCACGGGTACATCGGCATCTGTCCCCGGCCATACGCGACGACGTCGTGGGCGGCCTCGCGGGTCTGCCGCTTGTCGATGTCGATCAGCGTCGGGATGGTGCGCGACGGGTCGCCCTTGCGTTCGAGCCCGTGACACGCCGCGCAGTTGACCTGATACGCCCGTCGCCCGCGCGCCACCTGCGTGGTCTCCTTCGTGCGGTCGATCGGGAGCATGTGGGTGATCCACGCCATGTTGTTGCCGTTGACGAAGAACGTCCCGGTGGCGGGATCGAACGCCTGGCCGCCCCACTCGGCCCCGCCGTCGAAGCCGGGGAAGATCACGGTGCCTTCCTCGCTGGGCGGCTGCCACTTGTGGAACGGCTTCGCGCCGGTCAACTGCCTCTCGACGAACGCGCGTGCCTCGGGCGTGCGGCTCGTGATCGTGTCGGCGGAGAACTCCTGTCGCGTGAAGGGTGGGAGGCTCGAGCGTGGCTGGGTCGGCCACGCCTGCTCGCCGCGCAGCGTGCTGGGCGGCACCGGCTCTTCGACGATGGGCCAGACGGGCGTGCCGGTCTCGCGCTCGAAGACGAACAGCTCACCGGTCTTGGTGGCCTGCATCACGACGTCGAGGGCGCGGCCGTCCTTCGTGATGGTGCCGAGGACGGGCGCCGTCGGCAGGTCGCGGTCCCACAGGTCGTGGTGGACGAACTGGTAGTGCCAGACGCGCTCGCCCGTGTCGGCCTTCAACGCCAGGAGCGAGTTGGCGTACAGGTTGGCGCCGAGCCTGTTGCCACCCCAGAAGTCGAACGCGGCCGAGCCCGTGGGCACGAAGACCAGGCCTCGCGCCTCGTCCACGGCCATCCCCGCCCAGTTGTTGGCCGCGCCGATGCGCTGCCAGGCGTCGACGGGCCAGGTCTCGTGGCCGGGCTGCCCCGGGCGGGGGATGGTGTGGAAGATCCATCGGCGCTTGCCCGTGCGCACGTCGAAGCCCCGTATGTGGCCGGGCGCCGCGCGGCCGGGACCCTCCGACAGACGCGTCGGCACGATGATGACGTCCTTGTAGATGCTGCCGGGCGTGTTGGAGAGCACCGAGAGCCCCGTGGTGTCGGCATCGAGCCCATCGCGCAGGTCGATGCGCCCGCCGTCGCCGAAGGTCTCGATGGGCGTGCCGGTCCTGGCGTCGAGGGCATGGAGGTAGGGACCGGCGCCCATCAGGATCCGCGCGTCGTCGCCGTCGGCCCAGTACGTCAGGCCGCGGCTCACCCCGAGCGAAGTCGGGCCATCGGTCCGTGCCTCGCCCGGCCTGGGAGCGAAGGGATCGAACTCCCACTTGCGCACGCCCGTGGCGGCGTCCAGCGCGAAGATCTTCAGCTGCGCCGACGATCCATACAGCACGCCGTCGACGACGATCGGGTTGCACTGGATCTGGGACCTGTTGTCGGCCCGCGCGTCTCCCGTGTGGTACGTCCAGGCGACCCGCAGCCGGCGTACGTTGGCGGGCGTGATCTGCGCGGCGGGCGAATACTGCGTGTGAGCGGCCGTGGCGCCGTGCGCCCGCCATTCCGCCTGCGTCTGGCGCGGCTGCGTCGAGACGTGCGCCCATGCCAGGCTCACGATCGTCAGGACGAGCAGGGCGGACAGGCGCTGCGGCATGCGAAGTGGTCGCAGTGTACTTCACGATCCGGTAGGATCCGCGGCATGACCGACACACCTTCAGGCGGCGTCCCGTCGCGCCGCGCGTTTCTCGCCGCGGGCCTCGTTGCGCCGGCGGCCGCGGCCCTGGTCCCTGGCACTGCACACGCGCAAGCCCCCGCCGCCGGAGGTCCGCGGCACTCGCTCAAGATCGGCACCGTCACCTACAACATCGCGAAGGACTGGGATGTTCCGACGATCATCAAGAACCTGACCGCCGTCGGGCTCGACGCCGTGGAACTCCGCACGACGCACGCGCATGGCGTGGAGCTCTCGCTCACGCCGGCTCAGCGCGCCGAGGTTCGCAAGCAGTTCGAGGGATCGGCCGTGAAGATCGGAGGCCTCGGGACCACGTGCGAGTACCACTCGCCCGACCCTGCCGTGCTGAGACGGAACATCGAGGAGACGCAAGCAGTGGTGCCAGCTGGCGCGCGACATCGGGGCGCCGGGCGTCAAGGTGCGTCCCAACGGCCTGCCCAAGGACGTGCCCGAGGAGAAGACGCTCGAGCAGATCGGCCGGGCCATCCGTGAGTGCGCGCAGGCGGCGACCGAGGCCGGGTGCGCATCCAGCTCGAGGTGCACGGCGCCGAGACGCAGCGCATTCCGCGCATCGTGAAGATGCTGAACTACGCCGACAGGCATCCCGGCTTCTGGATCTGCTGGAACTCGATCTCACCGACCTGATGGACGGCGGCTTCGACAAGAACTTCGCGCTGCTGAAGTCGCGCATCGGTCAGGTGCACATGCGCGACCTGTACTTCGAGGAATACCCGTTCCAGCACCTGATCGCGCAGCCTCCAGGAGATGAAGTTCGACGGCTACTGCTTCCGCGGAACTCGGCGAGACGTCCACGGACGGCGTTCGGGTGCTCAGGTACTTCCGTGGCATGTTCCGGCAGATGGAAGGCCTGGTCACGCCGCCCCTGGTCACGCCCAACGCCTGAGACGCGGACGCTGCCACCCCATCGTCGCTGAAACCGCCACCCGCCGCGGTGGGGCAGGTGGCGGTTTCTGATTCGGGGCACGCCGGGAATTCCCGGGTGTTCGCCTGTTTGCGCCGCACGGGTGTTGGCCGAAGACCTGCACTGGCCGGTGGCAGTGCAGACGTCGCCCTCGCCCGCCCCGGCGGCCACCCCCACCGGCGCACCCCGCGCGCCGGACGCACGACAGCAACTCGGGCGCGACGGGGAGGAGGAGGCCAGGACCGCGTTGCGCGCGCACGGCTACGTGATTCTCGCGGAGCGGTACCGTGTGGCTCGAGGCGAAATCGACATCGTGGCGCGCGACGGCGACACGCTGGTCTTCGTCGAGGTCAAGACGTGGCGCAGCGATGCGTTCGGCGGCGGGTCGGCAGCGGTCACCTGGCGGAAGCAGCGCACCATCGTGCGGGTGGCCGAGGCATTCCTGCGCGAAGCCGGCTCCATCACCTGCCGTGCCGGTTCGACGTGGTGACGGTCGACTGGCCTGCGGGTGGACTCCGCGGACGGCCATCATCCGCGCGACTGCGTTCGCGGCGCGCTGAGTCGTCCCGTCGTGGACCAGGCCCACCCTGGCCGGCCACGGCCAGTCAGTCCCGTCTGGCCAGCCTCGCGCAGATTCCCGCCGGCGTCGCCGGCCTCAGGCTGGCCCGGCAGGGACGGCCGCCGGTCCCACCGGTCAGGTCGGCGGGGCGTCCACCGACATGCTCCGAGGGGTGCGGGAGACGGCCCTCGTGGGGGTTGCGTGAGGCGCTGGTCCCTGTGCTACACTTCGTGGTCGCGGTCGCTCGGCATGAGCGGGAATAACTCAGTGGTAGAGTGCGACCTTGCCAAGGTCGAAGTCGCGGGTTCGAATCCCGTTTCCCGCTCCAACCTCTCGCCCCCTGAACGAGCGCTCCCACCTCAGGCCGGCGCCGTAGCCAAGTGGTAAGGCAGAGGTCTGCAAAACCTCCATCCCCGGTTCGAATCCGGGCGGCGCCTCCAAACCCGGCAGGTCCATTCCGCCCGGACGAGTGACGGGTCGTTCCCTGTTGG
>CAVQRQ010000017.1:177500-214101 GCA_963715265.1 uncultured Acidobacteriota bacterium | reverse complement strand
GACGAATTGCGAGCGAGATCTTGAGCAGCGAAGGCGGGCCGGTACGGAGTCGGAACTTGTGGAGGCGCCATGTTGGTTGATGCCTTTCTCAACGGCTCGTTACGGGGTGAAATGAGAACTAGCCGCACTCGATGAGCGTCCAAGTGCGGTTGATTGGGGGCGGATGCCTTGATGGCCTGGTGAACCCTTGACGGCCATCTGCTGCCCGGCGCAGTGTCCGGCTAGAACGGTTGCGGCGTGCTGCTGATTGGGGCTCCGTGACGGGAGAGGAGCTTTCATCACTGAAATAGCCCGGCTCCGGTCGCAGCGACTGTATCGCGATGAAGCCGTCGGTGGGTGCGACGAACGTGTCGCCATCCGATGAACGTGACCGCGACGCTAGCCGACGAACCGGATGTGACGAACATGCTGGATGTTCACGTGGTTCAACACGTCTGCCTCTAGATGCTTTGTGCTCTGGACGTCTCTCTCGATGGTCTCCGACGTCCGTGCACCATAGGTTGAACGACGGACTGGGGAACCCTTCGCCCCACTCTGTTGCACTTGCCCGAAGATCTCCAACGAGCTGACGACTGGTGCACTGGTACGGCGAGCGCTCCTCGCTGTCACGGAGGTGCCGGCTTGGACCACGAGGGAGCGGGATCAAGTGGAGTGAGGTTGTCGAAATGAACTGTTTGGCTCGTCTAATCCTTCTGTTGCATTGCCACCACGAGCGCAGATGGTCACCTGGGAGACGGGCAGGGAGCGATAGTCCGGGCGGTCAGCAGCGAAAACGCGGCGACCTGGTGTAGGTCACGCGCCTGGCAGCTGGAGATGCGCCCATGACAGTGTCTTGGAATCGCTGGATATGATGAGTCGATGCCCTGGATGGTATACCGCAAGGGCTGAGCCAGAAGCAAACACGATTGGGTGAACTGATGTCACAGGAAGCTCCTGCGCCTTCAGACCTGGACCAACGCCGCATATCCAGGCTCGATCGAGAACGTCAGTTCAGGACGATGACGCGAATGGCGCGTTTACCGCGACCAGTGAAGCGCCAAGAGGTTGTCACGGGCGGGTTTGCTATATTCAGCGACGAGCTCCACAGGGGGCTTTTGCGCGTGCGCCAACGAGAATGCACCCTCGCGATGGTCAGGTGGTGTTACCCGTATGGAGTTGTATCGCGGTTTGTTTTGTTCCGTTCAACTGAATGCGCCACCCAAGATGAACGCCTTGCTCTGTGGGCCCGGTCCTAACGAAGCCAGAATAACTGCCAGGCTTGATGCAGCTTATCGAGTTCTGCTCGCTGCGGAACGGTAGTTCCAGAGTGTCGCAGAGGAATGTTCCGGATTCGACAGGCTTCCGCGCCAGCGTAGAGCCTTCCTGTGATGCAGTCGTTCAAGTTCAACTTGTTGGAAGATTGTGGTCTCGCCTCAGCGTCAGCTCAAAGGGTTTGACCTGTGCGCCCTCCGTGGTCGATGGAACCACCGCGATCAGAAGTGAGCGCAAAGAATAACGACGTCAAGCTTCTGGTGTCCATTTCTGTTCCCTCGCGGAATTCAGTTCGGAGGAGAGCCTAGCAGAGCGATGCCGCGCCTTGAGATTCTCCGGTTTCCGGGTCCACTTTGCGCGGCCCGTTGAGGGTCGCGTGCCTGCTTCCGCAGCATTCGAGGCGACGCTTCTCGGCTGAGCGGTTGCGGTGGTTGCGAGGTAGTGGATGGTGTCGTCCGGCCAGCGGCCCTCGTGAAGTCCATCTGACCGGATCCGATGCGTCTTCCACGGGTCGGCGTCGAAGTCGCCCAGGCCAGACGATGCGCCCGCATGGTGCTTCGTCTGGAGCAACTCGAGCAACTGCCCCGACGTCTCGAAGACAACATCTTCCAGTGTCTCGATTGAGACTTTGAAGGAGCCTTGGTATCGGAGACGTGGAATCGAGTCGACGAGCGCGAGCCTGCACTGAAACAAGTAGCCCAATATCGATGCAGATGCATCGAAGGACACGCTCATCGCGGGGCTCCGTTCATCCTGACAACAGAGATGTGTCTGCCTTGAGAGTTCCTGGATGATGTCGAATCCTACCCCAGCCTCAAGGTGACGACAAACGCAGGCGGCATCAATCGGCGTCAGAGAGTGAAGACGCGGCTTTGAACGACGCGGGGCGGCCAAGTGCGGTCTCAGCGGCCAGCGCCCGAAGCGTCAGATGACGCGTTCGGATGACCTTCCCTTGCGGCGCAGTCCGTCGAGGAAATCGGCCCAGGCCTGCATCATCTTCCGGCGCTCCGCCAGGTGCTGCGCGCGGTTGTACGCCGCGCGCACCTTGTTGCGCGGCGCGTGCGCGAGCTGGCGCTCGATGACGTCGGGCGCCCAGCCCATCTCGTTCAGCAGCGTGGACGCCATCGCGCGGAAGCCGTGGCCGACGTGCTGGTCGGAGTCGTAGCCGAGCCGACGCAGCGCCGCGTTGATGGTGCCGTCGCTCATGGGCCGCGTGATGGTGCGGATGGACGGGAACACGTAGCGCGAGTGCTCCGTGAGCGGCCTGAGCTCCTGCAGGATCGCGACGGCCTGCGTGCTCAGGGGCACGATGTGCGCCTCGCGCATCTTCATGCGCTCCGCCGGAATGCGCCACTCGGCGGCGTCGAGGTCGACCTCGCTCCACTCGGCCCTTCGGAGTTCGCCCGGCCGGACGAACACGAGCGGCGCCAGTTGCAGCGCCGACCGGACGACGAACGTGCCGTCGAAGCCGTCGATGGCGTTCAGCAGCTCGCCCACCTGCTCCGGGTGCGTGACGGCGGCGCGGTGCTGCGACCGCACGGGCGTCAGCGCGTCGCGAAGGTCGGCCGAGGGATCCCGGTGCGCACGTCCGGTCGCGATGGCGTAGCGGAACACCTGCCCGCAGCGCTGCTTGGTGCGATGCGCGGTCTCGTGCTTGCCGCGGCTCTCGATGCGTCGCAGCACCGACAGCAGCTCCGGCGGCTCGATCTCGGCGATCGGCCGCTTGCCGAGCCACGGGCCGACCAGCGTCTTCAGCATCCAGGTCGCCTTCTCGAACGTGACCGGCGCCAGCACGTGCTGCTGCCGCTCGAGCCACTCGTCGGCGACCTCGCCGAACGTCATCGCCTGGACGGCGGCCTCACGGGCCTCCTGGCGCTCCCGGCTCGGGTCGATGCCGGCCGCCACCTTCTCCCGCGCCTCCGCCCGGCGCTGCCCGCGCCAGCGCCAGCGAGACCTCCGGGTACGTGCCGAGCGACAGCGTCTTGCGGCGGCCCTGGTGGATGTAGTCGAAGCGCCACCACTTGCGCGCCGCTCGGCTGGACGAGCAGGTACAGGCCGTCGCCGTCCGACAGGCGGACGGACGTCGGCCCGGCTTGGTCTTGCCGGATCTTCGCGTCGTTGAGGGGCAGGACCGTCGCGGCATACGCCTCCGGCCAGCCACGTTGCAGTAACCGTCAGCGTCAACGGATGCAGTAACGGGCAGTCTACTGCGATTGTTACTGCAAAAATCGTGGCGTGGCTGCGGACAAGTGTAGACCACCAGAGACACGATTGCGCAAATTCAGGCGCAAATCTCGCTGTCGTGGACCACTATGGATGGGGCTGGAAGAAACTGTGGTGCCGGTGGGCGGACTCGAACCGCCGACCCTGCGCTTATGAGACGCATGCTCTAACCGGCTGAGCTACACCGGCACCCTGGGAGGTCTGAACCACCGCTGGGGAGGCAGCCGTGGGCAGAACGGCTGATTATACCAAAGCGGCGCGGGCGCCGACGGGCCGGGTTGGGACAACCGGACGCTGGGCGCGATGCCGTCCCCATCTGGATAGCGGCGCGGTCGGAGACGGGCCGGGTTGGGACAACCGGCCCTACCGTGGCTGGCGAGCGTTCTCCGCGGCCAGCTGCGCGCGCAGGCGCGCGGCGGCGTCCGGGTGCGCGGCCGACTGGTCGTAGCGCTCCGCGGGGTCGTCCAGCAGGTGGAACAGCTCGACACGCTCGGCAGGCGGCTGGCCCGGAGAGCCGGCCGTACCTGCCATGGAGACCCGCAGCTTCCACGGACCCACGCGAATCGCCTCCGCCTTGCCCAGGTTGTCGTAGAGAATCACGCGCTCGGCCGGCGTCCCGGGCGCGCCCGACAGGACCGGCCAGATGTCCAGGCCGTCGACGCTGGACGGCACCCCGGACGAGAGGCCCGCGCGGCCCGCCAGCGTCGGGAGCATGTCCACGAGGCTGATCGGCGCGTCGGTGGCCAGGCCGGCAGGGATGGCGCCCGGCCAGACGGCGAGGAACGGCACGCGGTGCCCGCCCTCGTACGTACCCGCCTTGCCGCCGCGGAACGGCCCGGGCGAGCCGTGGTCCCAGCGCTTGACGATGTCGCGGCCGAACATGCGGTCGGGCATGGCGTTCCACGGACCGTTGTCGCTGCTGAACACGACGATGGTGTCGCCCGCCACGCCCGCGGCCTGCAGCGCGGCGCGCACCTGCCCGACCGAGTCGTCGAGCTCGGCGATGACGTCGCCATAGAGGCTCGGCGTGCGGCCCTTCCACGCGGCGAGACCGCGAGCGGGACGTGCGGCATCGAGTGCGCGATGTAGAGGAAGAACGGCTGCTTGGCCGCGGCGCTCTCGCGGATGAACGCGACGGCCTCCCGCGTGTACGTGTCGGTGAGCGTGGCCGGATCGGGCTCCTCCACGCGCCGACGCTCGCCATCCCACAACGCCAGCTTCTCCGGCGTCTGCACGAACGGGTCCTTGTAGTCGTGGCTGTAGAGCAGGCCCACGAACCGGTCGAAGGCGTGGTCGAGCGGCCGCGTCCCCGGCTGGTCGCCGAGATGCCACTTGCCGATCGCCATGGTGCGGTAGCCGGCGCCGTGCAGCACCTGCGGCAGCGTGACGTGGTCGCGCGCGCGCAGGCCGACCTCGCTGCGCGGCGAGAGCGGCGCGCGGATGCCGACGCGGAACGCGTAGCGACCCGTCAGCAACGACGCACGCGTCGGCGAGCACGAGGGCGATGGCGCGTAGGCGCTCGTGGCGCGCACGCCCTCGCGCGCCATGGCGTCGAGGTGCGGCGTGCGGTACACGGGGTTGCCGTACGACGCAAGGTCGCCGTATCCCATGTCGTCGGCGAGGATGACGACGATGTTGGGGCGCGGGGTCGGGGCGGGAGATTGTGCCTGCGCCACGCCGGCGAGCGTGAGCCACGCGATCGCGAAGAACGGGGCAAGCAGCCAGAACCGTCGCGAGGGATCACTGACCGTCGGACGAGTCCGACGGCTACGTATCCAGGATGGCACTGGCCGACGGCTACGTATCCAGGATGGCACTGGCCGACGGCTACGTATCCAGGATGGCAATGGCCGACGGCCACGAACCCCAAGAGGCTTAGGCATGGCGGCCCTACTTCAGTTCGACCTCGATCACCCGCATCGGCTTGCCGCCGGGGTTGGCCACCATGTGGGTGGCGTTCGCTGCGCGGAAGCCCACGCTGCCGCTCGAGAACGACGCCGTCTCCTTCTTGCCGTCGGGCTCGGTGAACTGGAGCTGCCCCTCGGTGAGGATGACCCCGACGTGCGCGAGGTCGTGCGTGTGCATGCCCGTGTCGAGCACGCCGGGCGGAAACGTGACGTCCTTGACGCGCACGCGCTCGTTCTCGAAGACGACCTGCGTCGAGTACTTGATGCCGGCAGCCTTCGCCGCGGTCGCTGCCTGCGGCGCCCGCAGCGCCTGCACGCCGGCGCTGCCGATGGTCAGCATGGCCGCGGTGATGGCCGAGCCGGCGAGCGCGCCAGCGAGGAACGTCAGTTTGGAACGCATCATGTGTCCAGCCTCCAGAAGGGAATGAGGATATCAATGGGAACGTCGAACGCGAACGCAGAACGCCGAACGCAGAACGCGCGGCGATGGCCGGCCGGGACGGCCGGCCCTACCTGACCCGGTTCGATGTCTGCGTAACGACAGATCCATTGGGGAGGGACGGCCGTCCCGGCCGTCCATGGCCTCAGAGAGGCCACAGGTCGAAGGTAGGGCGGGGTGTCCCTGGGCACCGAAGCCCGGAGGGCGAAGGTGGCCCACCCCGCCGCAATCCACAGCGGCGCGGTCGGAGACCGCGCCCTACCTCCGATCCGCGTCCCTACACGATGAGCATGGCGTCGCCGTAGCTGTAGAACCGGAACCCCTCCTCGACGGCGCGGGCGTAGGCGGCCAGCACGTGCTCGCGGCCGGCGAACGCGCAGACGAGGACGAGCAGCGACGACCGCGGGACGTGGAAGTTGGTCATGAGCGCGTCGACGACCTGGAACCGGTGCCCGGGCCTGATGTAGAGCGAGGTGGTGGCGGCGCCGGCGCGGACGAGGCCGCGCTCGTCCACGGCGCTCTCGAGCGCCCGCGTGCTCGTGGTGCCCACGACAACGACACGCCGACCCTCTGCCTTCGCTCGATTGATGGCGGCGGCCGCAGCCTCGGGCACCTCGTACCGCTCGGGATCGACGACGTGGTCCTCGATGTGCTCGACGCGGATCGGCTTGAACGTGCCGTAGCCGACGTGCAGCGTGATGGTGACGATCCCGACGCCCGTGTCGCGCAGGCGCGCCAGGAGCTCCGGCGTGAAGTGGAGGCCGGCCGTGGGCGCCGCCACCGAGCCCCTGTGGGCGCCGAACACCGTCTGATACCGCTCCGCGTCCGCGGACTCGTCGGCCCTGTGGATGTACGGCGGCAGCGGCACGTGCCCGATGGCGTCGATGGCCGTGTCGACGTCGGGATACCCCTCGGCCCGCAACTGCACCGTGCGCCGGCCGAAGGTGCCGCGCGCCGTGATCTCGCCGTGAATCGCGCCGGCCGGGCCCTCGCACACGAACCGGCTGCCGACGCGCAGGCGCTGGCCGGGGTGCACGAGGGCATCCCATAGATCGCTCCCCTCGGAGGCAGGGCGGGGTGTCCCACCCCGCCGTTGGTCCGTGGGGGGCTCACGGCGCGGTCGGAGACCGCGCCCTACCCCAGTCGCCGTGAGCCTTTCCACGAGCAGGCACTCGAGCCGCCCGCCGCCCGGGAGCCGACGGCCGAGCAGGCGGGCCGGGAACACCCGCGTGTCGTTGAGCACGAGCACGTCGCCCGCGCGCAGCCATGTCGGGAGATCCGCGACGGTCGCGACGGTCGAGCTCCCGGTCTCGCGGTCGAGCACCATCAGACGCGACGACCCGCGCACGGCCGGAGGGTGCTGGGCGATCAGGGACTCGGGCAGGTGGAACGCGAAGTCGTCGACGAGCATGGGGCGGGGCCTTTCGGGCGCACGCAGCGTCCATAGGCAGGTCGTCATGATTGCGCGGGACCGTCCCGCACGCCAAACGGCGACGTCAGGGATCCCAAACGTGGTGACCAGGCGTCTGAGTACGTACGCCGCCGTTTGGCAACCACGGCCCCCGCAATGGGAGGCCTGGCTCATATCGGTGAACCTTTTTTCGTGAATTTCTGGAGAGACCTGCCATGATTCGTCGCATCGCCCTCGCCGCCGCCGTCGCTGTCGCCTTCACCGCCGTTCCGGCCCAGGCCCAGACCAAGGACATCGTCGACACCGCCGTTGGCGCGGGGATGTTCAACACGCTCGTCACGGCCGTGAAGGCTGCCGGGCTCGTGGACACGCTGAAGAGCACCGGCCCCTTCACCGTGTTCGCGCCGACCGATGACGCGTTCAAGAAGCTCCCGGCCGGCACGGTCGAGGGCCTGCTGAAGGACACCGCGAAGCTGAAGGAAATCCTCACGTACCACGTGGTGGCCGGCAAGGTGATGGCCGCCGACGTGGTGAAGCTGACCGAAGCGAAGACGGTCCAGGGCCAGAGCGTGAAGATCGCCGTCAACGGCGGCACGGTCTCGGTCGACGGCGCGAAGGTCATCAAGGCCGACGTCGCCGCCAGCAACGGTGTGATTCACGTGATCGACACGGTCATCCTGCCGAAGGCCAAGTAGTTGCGCCGCTCGTGCGGCGCCACGTCTGACCGGCACCCCCGCATGGGCTCCGCCGCTCCCCACCTCGGTGAGGAGCGGCGCTCTTCGTTGTGACGACTCACCACTTCTCCACGCGCCTGCCGGCCGACGCCGCCCGCGCCTTCGCGTGGCACGCCCAGCCCGGCGCGCTCGCTCGCCTGTTGCCTCCGTGGGACCGCGTGCGCGTCCGCTCGCGCGAGGGCTCGCTTCGTGACGGACAGGTCGTGCTCGAGCTGCGTCAGGGTCCGCTGACCCTCACCTGGGATGCGCGCCACGACCCTGCCGGTTTCCATGACGGCACGCAGTTCGTCGACACGCAGGCGTCCGGGCCATTCGCGTACTGGCGTCACGTCCACAGGATGGAATCGGGCCCACAGGCAGGGCCGCGTCGGGACAACGGGCCCTCCCATCACCTGCGTTCGGCGGAACCCGATTCGTGCGTGCTCCACGACACGGTCACGTGGCGTTTGCCGCTCCATCCCCTGTCGCGGCTGGGTCACCCCGTCGTCGAGCGGGTGCTCCGGCGGATGTTCGCGTATCGTCACTGGGTGACGGCAGCCGACCTGGCCCGTCACGAGCCAGGAGCGCCCATGCGCATCGCCATCACAGGATCCACAGGACTGGTCGGCACGGCCCTCGTGCCGTTCCTGCAGGGCGGCGGACACGAGATCATCCGCCTCGTGCGCGGCACGCCGCGCGGGCCCGGCGAGCACGCCTGGCAGCCCGAGAAGGGCCTGCCCGACATCGCGGCGCTCGGCCCGCTCGACGCCGTGATCCATCTCGCCGGGGAGAACGTGGCGGGCAAGCGGTGGTCACCGGCGGCCAAGGCACGCATCCGCGGCAGCCGGGTGGGTCCCACGGCGGCCCTCGCGCAGTCGCTGGCCGCGGCGCCCGTCAAGCCGCGTGTGTTCATCAGCGCGTCGGCCATCGGCTACTACGGCAACAGGGGCGGCGATCCGCTCACGGAAGACAGCGCTCCGGGGCAGGGGTTCCTGCCCGAGACGTGCGTGGCGTGGGAGGCCGCCGCCGATCCGGCCCGCGCGGCCGGCATCCGCGTGGTCCATCCCCGCTTCGGGATCATCCTCGACGCGCGCGGCGGCGCCCTCGGCAAGATGCGCCTGCCCTTCAGCCTGGGGCTCGGAGGGCCGCTGGGGAGCGGAACGCAGTACTTCAGCTGGGTCGGCATGGAGGACGTGCTTGGCGCGATCCTCTTCGCGCTGACGCACGAGACTCTCGACGGACCCATCAACGTGACGGCGCCCAACCCGGTGACCAACGCCGAGTTCACGCGGACCCTCGGGCGCGTCCTGCGGCGGCCGGCCATCCTCCCGGTGCCGGCATTCGCCCTGCGGACCCTGTTCGGCGAGATGGCCGACGCCGAGCTCCTCAGCAGCAAGCGGGTGCTCCCGGCGGCCCTCCAGCAGTCGGGCTACACGTTCCTCCACCCCCATCTCGAGGACGCGCTGCGCTTCACGCTGGGCCGTGTGGAAGCCACGCCTGTCGGATGAGCGCCGCGATGCTGCTGGTGGCCAACGCCGCGGCCACCTGGTTCCTGACCGGGCTCATCTGGGTCATCCAGGTCGTGCACTACCCGCTGTTTTCCTATGCGGATCGCGCCACCTACCCGGATTTTGCGGCTGCCCACTCCCGCCTCATCACGCTCGTCGTCGGCCCGGCCATGCTCGTCGAGCTGGTGACGGCGGTCTGGCTCGTGGTGGACCGGCCGGAGGTTCTGTCGGCCCGAATGGCCTGGGCGGGACTGGCGCTCGTCGGGGTGATCTGGGCCTCGACGGCGGTGCTGCAGGTGCCCATGCACAACCAGCTGGCCAGCGGGTACGACGTCCGGGCGCACGGATGGCTGGTGACGTCCAACTGGATTCGGACCGCCGCGTGGACGGCCCGCGCCGTCGCGATGGTCGTCGTCCTCGCACGACGCAGCTGAGGGCCACTGAATCCCCTGTGCAGACGGCCAGCTGAGCGGCCGATGGCATACTTGGGCCCTCGACCCACGTGACGATGAAAGTCTGGCCAGGCTCGCCGTACCCGCTCGGTGCCACATGGGATGGCATCGGCGTCAACTTCGCGCTGTTCTCCGAGCACGCCACGAGCGTGGAGCTGTGCCTGTTCGACTCGCCGTACGCCGGGCGCGAGTCGCACCGCATCCCGCTGCGGCAGCGCACCGAGCAGGTCTGGCACGGCTACCTCCCCGAGGTGCGCCCGGGGCAGCTCTACGGCTACAGGGTGCACGGCCCGTACGACCTCCGCGCCGGTCACCGGTTCAACCCCGCGAAACTCGTGTTCGATCCCTACGCCAAGGCCATCGGCCGCAACGTGCGGTGGCACGACAGCATGTTCGGGTTCACCATCGGCGCGCCCGACAGCCGCGACGACCGCGACAACGCGGCCTACGCGCCGCTGGCCTCGGTGATCGATCCGGCGTTCACCTGGGGCGACGACAGGCCCATCAAGCGTCCCTGGCACGAGACGGTCATCTACGAACTGCACGTGCGGGGGTTCACCAAGCGGCACCCCGGCATCCCCGACGACCTGCGCGGGAGCTATCTCGGGCCTGGCCTCGGAAGCCGCCATCGGTCACCTCCTCGGCCTCGGGGTGACGGCTGTCGAGCTGCTGCCCGTCCACCACCACATCGACGACTGGCACCTGGTGCAGTCGGGGCTCTCCAACTACTGGGGCTACAACACGCTGGGCTACTTCGCGCCCGAGCTGCGCTACTCGGTCGAGCCGATCCGCCTACGGCTCGGTGCGGGAGTTCAAGTCGCTCGTGCGGACGCTGCACGCGGCCGGCCTCGAGGTGATCCTCGACGTCGTCTACAACCACACGGCCGAGGGCAACCACCTCGGGCCGACGCTGTCGCTGCGCGGCATCGACAACGTGTCGTACTACCGGCTGTCGCCTGGCGATCCGCCGCTACTACGAGGACTTCACGGGCTGCGGCAACACGCTGAACATGCAGAGCCCGCGCGTACTGCAGCTCATCATGGACAGCCTGCGGTACTGGGTGCTCGAGATGCACGTCGACGGCTTCCGCTTCGACCTCGCGAGCGCGCTGGCGCGCGAGCTCCATGCCGTCGACAAGCTGGGCGTCGTTCTTCGACATCATCCACCAGGACCCCGTGCTGTCGCAGGTGAAGCTCATCGCCGAGCCGTGGGATCTCGGCGAAGGCGGCTACCAGGTGGGCAACTTCCCCGTGGGGTGGACGGAGTGGAACGGCAGCTACCGCGACTCGGTGCGGCGGTTCTGGCGCGGCGACGGCGGGCAGGTGTCGGAGTTCGCGACCCGCCTGTCGGGCAGCAGCGACCTCTACGAACACACGAGCCGGCTGCCGAGCGCGAGCATCAACTTCGTGACCTGTCACGACGGCTTCACGCTGGCCGACCTGGTGAGCTACGACGCAGAAGCACAACGAGGCCAACGGCGAGCAGAACCGCGACGGCGAGATCGCACAACCTGTCGATGAACTTCGGCGTCGAGGGGCCGACGACCGATCCGGCTGATCAGGCAGGCCCGCCTCCAGCAACGCCGCAACTTCATGGCGACCCTGCTGCTCTCGCAGGGCGTGCCGATGATCGCCGGCGGCGACGAGATGGGCCGCACGCAGCAGGGGAACAACAACGCCTACTGCCAGGACAACGACATCAGCTGGTTCCAGTGGGACCTGGACGACGAGGGCCGGGCCTTCCTCGAGTTCACGCGGATGCTGATTGCCCTGCGCCAGAAACACCCTGTGCTGCGCCGGCAGCGCTACTTCCAGGGACGCCCCCTTCGAGGGGCCGGCGTCAAGGACCTGGCCTGGTTCGATCCATCCGGGCAGGAGATGAGCGACGAGATGTGGTCGGCCCCGCACGTGCGAGGGCTCGGCGTCCTGCTCAACGGCCAGGCCATGGAAGAGGTGGACACCCGCGGCGAGCCCATCCAGGACGACACGCTCCTCGTGCTCCTGAACGCCGACGCGGCGGCGCTGCCCTTCAAGCTGCCCCCCCTCCCCACGGGCCTCGCGTGGACGCGCGTGTTCGACACGGGCATCGAACGCCAGCCCGTCGCCGCGACGGCCGAGCGGGGGACGTACCCGGTTGCCGGCCTGTCCGTCGTGCTGCTGCGGGCCGACGAGCGCCCGCACGCCAGGCGCCGCTAAACAGTAAGATCACCGTGGCTCGCGATCCCACCCCACGGCCGGGGTGGCACCCGTCGCGGCGTTCCGCCGGCCCTCCCCGGTGGGCCCTGCCCCATCAGCCCAATGGATGAGATTACTTCGCCGACCCACCCGGACTGGTACAAGGACGCCGTCATCTACCAGGTCCACGTCCGCACCTTCTTCGACAGCAACGGCGACGGCATCGGCGACTTCTCGGGCCTGATCCAGAAGCTCGACTACCTCCAGGCACTGGGCGTCAACACGGTCTGGGTGCTGCCCTTCTATCCGTCGCCCCTGCGCGACGATGGGTACGACATCGCGCACCACCAGAGCGTGCACCCGGCGTACGGGACACTGCGCGACGTGCGCCGCTTCCTGCGCGAGGCCCACGCCCGCAACCTGCGCGTCATCACCGAACTGGTGATGAACCACACGTCCGACCAGCATGCGTGGTTCCAGGCCGCGCGGCAGGCTCCCCCGGGATCGCCGGCGCGCGACTTCTACGTGTGGAGCGACACGACCCGGAAGTACGAGGACACGCGCGTCATCTTCACCGACACGGAAACCTCGAACTGGACCTGGGACCCTGTCGCCAACGCGTACTACTGGCACCGGTTCTTCCACCACCAGCCCGACCTGAACTACGACAACCCCCGGGTCGTCCGCGCCATGCTGCGCGTGATGCGGTTCTGGCTCGACCTGGGTGTCGACGCGTTCCGCCTCGACGCGATTCCCTACCTCGTGGAACGGGAAGGCACGTCGAACGAGAGCCTGCCCGAGACGCACGCGGTCATCAAGCAGGTGCGGCGCTTCATCGACACGGAGTACCCCGGGCGCGTGCTCCTGGCCGAGGCCAACCAGTGGCCGTCGGACGTCAGCGCCTACTTCGGCGCGGGCGACGAATGCCACATGGCCTTCCACTTCCCGCTGATGCCGCGCCTGTACATGGCGCTCGAGCGCGAGGACCGCGAGCCCGTCGTGGAGATCCTCAGGCAGACGCCCGACATCCCGGAGTCGTGCCAGTGGGCGCTGTTCCTGCGCAATCACGACGAGCTGACGCTGGAGATGGTGACGCCCGAGGAGCGCGAATACATGTGGGGGGCCTTCGCCGAGGACCCACGGATGCGCATCAACATCGGCATCCGTCGCAGGCTGGCCCCGCTGGTGGACGGCGACAGGCGCCGCATCGAACTGCTCAACGTGCTGCTGCTCTCGCTGCCCGGCACGCCCGTCGTCTACTACGGCGACGAGATCGGCATGGGCGACAACATCTACCTGTCCGACCGGCACGGCGTGCGCACGCCGATGCAGTGGACGAGCGACAGGAACGGCGGCTTCTCGCGTACGGATCCGCAGCGCCTGTGCGCCCCGCCCGTGATGGACCCCGTGTTCGGGTTCCAGGCGGTCAACGTCGAGGCGCAGGAGCGGTCGCCCGCGTCGCTGCTCAACTGGATGCGGCGCATGATCGCCGTGCGCCAGTCGCACCCGACCTTCGGCCGCGGCAACGTCGAGTTCGTCGAGACGGGGAATCGCCGCGTGCTCGCCTTCCTGCGCATCCACGGCGACGATCGTGTGCTCGTCGTCGCCAACCTGTCGGAACACGTCCAGGCGGCGCAGGTCGAGGTCGGCCTCGACGGCGTGCCCGTCGAGATGCTCGGCGGCACGCTGCTGCCGCCGCTGCGTGACGGCAGCACCTGCCTCACGCTTGGACCTTACGGGTGGTACTGGCTCCAGATCCTCGACCCGGACCAGCTGAGGGCCCGCCCGGACGAGGCCGGCGACCCTCGACGCCACATACTCCCCGATTCTGCTCGTCAGCGAGCGGTGGGACGCGATCTTCGACGGACCGGGGCGGGCCGTGCTGGAGCGACGGTACCTGCTGCCCTACCTGGAGCAGCAGCCGTGGTATCGGGCGCCTGGCGCCAGGGTCCGCGGGGTCCGCGTGGCCAGCCATGCCCTCGCGCGCGGCGGCACCGAGCCCGTCGTCCTGCTCGCCGTCGACGTGGAGGGAGAGGTCGAAACCTACAGGTACGGCCTTGTGCTGACCTTCACGAGCGGACCGCGCGGTGAGGAGTTGCTCGCGCGCCATCCGGACCGCGTGGTCGCCCGCATCGGCGGGGCGCGCGGCGGCACGCTCCACGAGGTGATCGAGGCCGATGCCGCCCGCGTGCTGATGCGCGCGCTCACGGAGGGCACCCGGATCCCGGGCGCTGACGGCGTGTTCGACGCGGCATCGAAGGGACCGGCCGTGCTGGCCGACTACGAGCCCTACGCGCTCGTGCCCACGACCCTTGGGCAAACGGTCATCGCGTGCGGCGCGGCAGCCGAACTCAAGATCCGCAGGCACCTGCTGCCCGGCCGCTCGCACGAGCAACGCATCCTCGGCGCGCTGGCCGACAACCTCGACGTCGAGCTGCCGATGGCGTACGCCAGCCTCGACCTGCTCACGCCGGACGGCCGCCGATGGCCGTTCATCCTCCTGCGCTCGCGCATACCCCACACGCAGGACGGCTGGGAGCGGGCGCGGCATCTGGCGCGGCAGTGGCTCGCCGAGCCTCACGACCTCCCGGATCGCCCCGATCCGTTCGCGTGGCTGCGGGAGGGCCATGAGGCGCCGCGGATCGACAGCGAGCCCCTGCACGAACTCGAACAGATGATGCGGGCCATGGGCCGGCGCGTCGCGGTGACCCACAGCGCCTTCGCCTCCGCGGATGCCATCGCGGCAGATGAGGGCGCTGGCGATGCGGGCGCGAACGGCGTCGGCACCGACCGCCAGCTTGCGCTCGTGGCGCTGAACGCGCTGACCGATTTGCCGGAGGCCACGCGCAGCCGATGGGCGGCCGTGATCGCATCGCCCGCTGCCGAGCACCTCCTGGCGTCGCGGCAGGTGCTCGGGGCGCTCGCCCGCTGGCGCTGGGTCGATGACGCGCCGACGCCCGTCGATCCCGACGACAGCACGCCAGGCAGCCACGGCGCGCCGTGGGACCTCGGCGTCCGGGACATCGCGGCGCTGGCGGCCGACCTGGCATACGTGGCGTTCGTCACGCAGCACGAGACCGGTGGCCGGGACGAGGCCGCGCACGCGGCACGCACCTGGTGGGCCATCGCCACATGGGCGCTGGCGCGGGGCTGGCAGGAGGAACTGGCCGCGGCAGGCCACGAGATACCTGGCGCCGACGTCGTGGACCGCCTGGGTGCCGGCACGCTCTGGCGCCTGCTCGTGGATGCCGTGAGCGCCGCGAACTGGCGGCGGGATCCGGCGCGGGCCATGCTGGCCGATCTGGCGGTGCACCCCGTGGGAGGCGGTTCGTGAGGCAGGGGTGGACCCCGGCCTTCGGGCCGCTGCTCGATCCGTCCGGCGCCAGGTTCCGGGTGTGTGCCCCCGGCGCCACCGTCGTCCGCGCCGTGATGGACGACGGTCCGGCCGTCCGCCTGTCGCCGACTGGCGAGGGCACCTTCGAGGGGTGGATCGCGGGCGCGCGGGCCGGCGACCGCTACACGCTGCAGAAGGACGACAACCCGCCGTGGCCGGATCCCTGCAGCCGCTGGCAGCCTGACGGCGTGCATGGTTCCTCGATGCTCATCGACGCGACGCGCTTTGCCTGGACCGACGAGGCATGGCGGGGCATGGCGCGCCACCGGCTCGTGATCTACGAACTCCACGTCGGCACGTTCACGCCCGAGGGGACGTTTGCCGCCGTGACGGCGCGGTTGCCGGATCTCGTCGGACTGGGCGTCACGGCCATCGAACTGATGCCGGTCGCGGCGTGCCCCGGCACGCGCAACTGGGGCTACGACGGCGCGGCGCTGTTCGCGCCCGCGGCGGGATACGGGCACCCCGACGACCTTCGGACCCTCGTCGACAGGGCCCACGCGCTCGGCATCGCCGTCCTCCTCGACGTGGTCTACAACCACCTGGGACCTGACGGCGCTTACCTGGCCGCCTGGATGCCGACGGTCTTCTCGGACCGCCACGCGTCTCCGTGGGGCCGCGGGATCAACCTGGACGGGCCGGGCTCGACGCACGTCCGCCGCCTGATCTGCGACAACGCGCTGCACTGGCTGCTCGACTACCACATGGACGGCCTTCGCCTGGATGCGACGCACGCCCTCGCGGACGACAGCCCCGAACACCTGCTGGCGCAACTGGCGCGGGAGGTGGCCGAGCGGGTGCCGACGCGCGAGGTGCACCTGATCGCCGAGGACGAGCGCAACCTGGCCACGCTCCTGCACCCTGTCGATCGCGGCGGCTGCGGCATGACGGGCGTCTGGGCCGACGACTTCCACCACGCCGTGCGGCGACACCTCGCGGGCGACCACGAGGCCTGGTTTGCCGACTTCAGCGGGAGCACCGACGAAATCGCGACGGCCGTGCGCGACGGCTGGGTGTTCTCGGGCCAGCACGCCTCGCACTTCGGCGGGCCGCGCGGCACGTCGCCGGCGGGCGTGGCCATCGAGGCCCCCGTCATCTGCCTGCAGAACCACGATCAGGTCGGCAACCGCGCCCACGGGGAACGCCTGCACCACCAGATCGACGCGGCCGCGTGGCTCGCGGCGAGCACGCTGCTGCTGACGGCACCCGAGACCCCCCTCCTCTTCATGGGCCAGGAATGGGCCGCCTCGTCGCCGTTCCTCTTCTTCACCGACCATGACGAGCCGCTCGGCGCGCAGGTCGTGGAGGGCCGGCGCCGCGAGTTCGGCCGGTTCGCGGCCTTCCGCGAGGCCACGATCCGGCAGGGCATCCCGAGCCCGCAAGCCGAGGACACCTGGCGCCGCAGCATCCTGCGCTGGGAGGAACGCCTCACGGCGCCACACGAGGCGATCCTCCGCCAGACCCGCGAGCTCCTGGCCCTGAGGCAGGCCCACCTTGCGGCTGGCCCCCGCGACCGTACACGCGTGCGCTGCGAAGCCGTCGGACCGCACGGCGTGTGGCTGGAACAGCCTTCCGCGCTCGGTGGCCTGCTGGCCACGTTCGTCGACTTCTCGGGGGGAGCGCCCCGCGAGGTGCCACGCGCGTGGGCCGTCGACGGCATGCAGGTGGACGTCCTCTACGCGTCTGGCACGGACGACGACACCACGGTGCGTGACGTACGCGCCGGCGCCGGCAGGCTCCGTGTCGACGCCGGGCCGGTTCCGTTCGGCCTCGTCCTTCACATACCAGGAGTCCGACCATGACCATGGCAGCCGCCGGGTGGACGCCCACGAGTACCTACCGTCTCCAGCTCGGACCGGGCCTGACGTTCGCGCAGGTCGAGGCCCTGACGCCGTACCTGGAGTCGTTGGGCGTGGGCGCCCTCTACCTCTCGCCCATGCTGAAGGCCAGGCCCGGCAGCACGCACGGGTACGACATCTGCGACCACGCACAGCTGAATCCCGACCTCGGGTCGGAGGCGGACCTCGGGCGCCTGGCTCAGGCGGCGCATGCACGGGGCATGCGGCTCATGGCCGACATCGTCCCGAACCACATGGGCGTGGACCCGGCGGCCAACGCCTGGTGGCGCGAGGTGCTGGAGAACGGCCCATGCTCGCCGTACGCGGCCTACTTCGACATCGACTGGGAGCCCGTCACGCCGCACCTGCGCGAGAAGGTGCTCCTGCCGATCCTCGGTGACCAGTACGGCGCGGTACTGGAGCGGGGCGAACTGCAACTGGAGTTCCAGGACGGGCGGCTGTGGCTCCTGTACTACGAGCACCGCCTGCCCATCAATCCGCGCCAGACGCCGCTCGCCCTGCAGCACGCCGTCGAGCCGCTGCGGCAGGCGCTCGGCGACGCCCACCCCGGGCTGATCGAGTTCCTCAGCATCCTCGAGGGCCTGCACAACCTGCCGCCGTACACCGACACGCATCCCGATCGGATCGCCACGCGGGCTCGCGAGAAGGAGGTGCTGCGCGGCCGGCTCCTGCGACTCGTCGCCGATACGCCGCTCGTTGCCGACGAGATCGACGCCGCCGTCCGCACGGTGAACGGATCGCCAGGCGTTGCCCGGTCGTTCGACGAGCTGCACGGGCTGCTAGAGGCGCAGCCCTATCGCCTCGCGTCGTGGCGGACGGCCGTGGACGAGATCAACTACCGCCGCTTCTTCGACATCAACGAACTCGCCGGTGTGTGCGTGGAACACGAGGCGGTCTTCGAAGCGACACACGTCCTCGTGGCCAACTGGCTGCGCGAGGGCATCGTCCATGCGCTGCGGCTGGACCATCCCGACGGCCTCTTCGATCCGCCGGCGTACTTCGAGCGGCTGCAGCAGTTGGCCAGGGAGTGCATGGGAGCCGAGGCCCCGCTGTACGTGCTCGCCGAGAAGATCCTCTCGGGCGCCGAACGGCTCCGGCCCGACTGGCAGGTGCACGGCACCACAGGTTACGAGTTCCTCGGCGAGGTGAACGGGCTGTTCCTGGACCCCGTCGGACTGCGGAAGCTCCAGCGGCTCTACGCGCGGCTCACCGGCATGCGCGAGCCGCTGGACGAGATCGTCTACGAAGCCAAGAAGCTCATCATGACGACCGCGATGTCGAGCGAACTCGGCGTGCTCAACGACGCGCTCGCCCGCATCGCCCGCGCCAACAGGCGCACGCGGGACTTCACGCTCAACAGCCTGCGCGAACTCCTCACGGAGTACGTCGCCTGCATCCCCGTGTACCGCACCTACGCGAGCCATCGCGGCTGGACGGAGGAAGACGAGCGCATCATCGACCGCACGATCGCCGAGGCCAGGCGACGCAACCCGGCCATGGAGGGGTCGCTGTTCCGCTTCCTGCGCGAGGTCCTGCTCCCCGGTCCCGAGGAGGACGAGCTGGCCGAGGGCGAGGCCTCCACGCGCGACCGTCGCCTGTCGTTCGCGATGAAGCTGCAGCAGTACACGGGGCCGGTCCAGGCCAAGGGCCTCGAGGACACGGCCTTCTATCGCTACAACGTCCTGGTCTCGATGAACGAGGTGGGCGGCGAACCCGCGAGGGCCGTGCAGTCGGTGGCCGACGTACACGGCCACAACACGGCGCGGATGACGTCCTGGCCCTCGGAGATGCTGACGCTCTCCACGCACGACACCAAGCTCGGCGAGGACGTCCGCGCGCGGATCAACGTGCTCACCGAGATCCCGGACACCTGGCGGGAGGTGCTGCGTCGCGTGCTGCGGGCCACCGCCACGGCGCGCGTGCGCCTGCCGGGCATGTGGGCCCCCGACAGGAACGACGAGTACCGGCTGATGCAGGTGCTCGTCGGATGCTGGCCGCAAGGCGAACCGGTGCAGGCGCCGGCGCCGGCCGCCCTCGTGCAGCGGCTGCAGGCCTACATGATCAAGGCCGTCCGCGAGGCCAAGCGGCACACGAGCTGGCTGACTCCGAACGAGCCATACGAAGCCGCGCTGCTTGCGTACATCGAGGCCATCATGCGCGGACCGTCGGCCCCGAAGGCGCTGGCGGCGCTGCGGCCGCTCGTCGCACGCGTGTCGCGGCAGGGCGTGGCCAACTCGCTGGCCCAGACCGTGCTGAAGCTCACGTCGCCCGGTGTGCCTGACGTCTATCAGGGTGCCGAGGAGTGGATCTTCGACCTGGTGGATCCCGACAACAGGAAACCCGTGGCGTTCGATCGACTGGCGGCGCGGCTGGCACGCCTCGAGGACGAGCGGACGGCCCCCTCGTTCGGCAAGGCCCAGGTGGCGGCGTGGCTCGACAGGTGGGAGGACGCCGACGTGAAGCGGCACGTCGTGTCGACGCTGCTGCGCGCACGGCGCGATGCCCCCGACCTGTGGTTGCGCGGGGAGTATCGCCCCCTGGCCGTGGACCTGTCCGTCGATGCCACGGCGATAGGATTCGCGCGCACGGCCCCGGACGCGGGCTGGGCGATCACCGTCTGCGGACTGCGGACGGCCCACCTGCCGGGTCCCTGGCCTGTCGGCCCCGCGTGGGCCACCTCGAGAGTGCTGCTGCCAGGCGACTCCCCCGGCGGCGCCTGGCGCGACCTGTTGAGCGGCACCGCGATCACGCCTGTCGCGTCCTCGTCAGAACATTGGCTGTTCCTCGCCCAGGTACTGGAAACCCTGCCCGTCGCGGTGCTCGTGCCCGAGCGGAAGTGAGGCGTCCGGCCGGGCCGCCGACCTCCCCTGAAACGTGCCATGATTGGGGCGGTCTGACACGGGTACTGAAGGAGCCGCTGTGACCAGCGAAGCGCGTTCACCGATCCGCCTGCTCGTCGCGGACGATCACGACATCCTGCGGCAGGGCCTGGTGGCCGTCCTCGACCGCGACCCGAGGTTTTCCGTCGTAGCCGCGGCGAGCAATGGCGCGGAGGCCGTCGAGGCGTTCCGCCGCACCCAGCCGGATCTCGCCATCATGGACCTCCGGATGCCCGTGATGGAGGGCCCGGAGGCGATCCGCGCGATTCGCGCGGAGTTTCCCGCCGCGCGCGTCGTGGTGCTGACCGTGTACGAGGGCGACGTGGACATCGCGCGCGCCCTGTCGGCGGGCGCCGCGGCCTACGTGCTCAAGGGCATGCCGAGCAACGAGCTGTTCGAGGCCATCATCGCGGTACACGAAGGCCGGCAGCACATCCCGCCCCGCATCACGCAGGTGCTCGACCAGGCGGGCCGCATGGACCTGACGCGGCGGGAGATGGACGTGCTGCGGCTGATCGTCGGTGGCCAGAGCAACAAGGAAATCGCCCAGGAGCTCAACACCACCGAGGGCACGATCAAGTCCTACGTCAACGGGCTGCTCGGCAAGCTCGGTGTCCGCGACCGCACGCAGGCCGCGACCGCCGCGATCCGCCGCGGCCTCGTGAAGCTCGAGGAGCCCGAGCCTCAGTAGGCCCAGCGCAGCAGCACCGACCCCACGGTGAAGCCCGCGCCCACCGACGCGAGCAGCACGAGGTCGCCCTTCTTCAACCGGCCATCGCGGACGGCGTCGTTGAGCGCCAGCGGGATCGTCGCGGCCGTCGTGTTGCCGTAGTCGCCGATGTTCAGCACCATCTTCTCGGGCGGCACGCCGAGGCGCTGCGCCGCCGATTCGATGATGCGCTTGTTGGCCTGGTGCGACACGAACAGGTCCAGATCGTCCGCCGTGAGCCCGTTGCGCACCAGGAGGCGACGGCACAC
Organism: uncultured Acidobacteriota bacterium; assembly: GCA_963715265.1. Classification (GTDB taxonomy): domain Bacteria; phylum Acidobacteriota; class Vicinamibacteria; order Vicinamibacterales; family Vicinamibacteraceae; genus Luteitalea. Next base: position 192,912 of record CAVQRQ010000017.1, on the reverse strand, counting down.
CTCCTCGTTCTTGCGCACGGCGAATCTGAAGACGGCCTGCCCGTCCTGATGGACGTAGTGCAGCCTCTGGTCGACGGTCTCATGTGAGGCCGGCAGCTTCGACCCACCCGCGGGCATGCACAACGCCGGGCCGCCGCTGCCGTCCACCTCGTGGGCGAAGTCGATGAGCCCGAGGCCGTCACCAGCCGACGGCGACACCACGACAGCACCAGCGCCATCGCCGAACAGCACGCAGGTGGTGCGGTCGGTGTAGTCGATGATGCTCGACATCACGTCGGCGCCGACGACGAGCGCATGCCTGGCCATCCCGGCGGAGACGAATCCGGCTGCCGTCGTCAGCGCGTACGTGAAGCCGGAACACGCCGCGCCGAGGTCGAATCCCCATGCCTTCGACGCGCCGATCTTGTGCTGCAGGAGGCACGCGGTGCTTGGAAAGATGGTGTCTGGCGTTGTCGTGCCGACGACGATCACGTCGATGTCGGCCGGCGTGAGGCCGGCCTGCGCGATCGCCGCTCGCGACGCCTCGGCGGCCAGGTCGGACGTCGCCACGCCCGCCTCGACAATGTGGCGCTTGCGGATGCCCGTGCGCTGCAGGATCCACTCGTCGTTGGTGTCGACCATCTTCTCGAGGTCGGCGTTGGTGAGCGTCCGGGGCGGCAGGTACGTGGCCAGCCCGCTGATGCAGGGCTGAATCGTCGCATTGCCGCCGCTGAGCACCCCGTGCGGGCGCGCCACAGGCTCGGTTACCACAGGCGATGATCCTTTCCGGGCTCCTCGAGCCCGAAGAATGCGTACGCGCGGCGCGTCGCGACACGACCGCGGGGCGTCCGCTCGAGAAAGCCCGCCTGCATCAGGAAGGGCTCGTAGATGTCCTCGATGGCGTCGCGCTCCTCGCCGAGCGCCGCCGCCAGCGTGTTCACGCCGACGGGACCGCCATCGAACTTGTCGATGATCGTGCGCAGCAGACGGCGGTCGAGTTCGTCGAAGCCGTAGGCGTCGACCTCGAGCAGGGTCAGGGCGGCCTGTGCCACGTCGAAGGTCACCGCGCCGTCGGCGCGCACCTGCGCGAAGTCGCGGACACGGCGCAGCAGCCTGTTGGCGATTCGAGGCGTGCCGCGCGATCGCCTGGCGACCTCTTTCGCCGCATCCGCGGTCATCGGCACGGCGAGGATACGCGCCGACCGGCTGACGATCTCGACCATGTCGGCTTCGGTGTAGTAGTCGAGGCGGTGCACGAGGCCGAAGCGGCTGCGCAGCGGCGCCGTCAGCAGTCCCGTGCGCGTGGTCGCCGCGACGAGGGTGAAGGGCTGCACCGGCACCTTCACCGAGCGGGCCCCCGGGCCCTGCCCGATCACGATGTCGAGCTCGTAGTCCTCCATCGCCGGGTAGAGGATCTCCTCGATGGCCGGCGCGAGGCGGTGGATCTCGTCGATGAACAGCACCTCGTGCCGCTGCAGCGTCGTCAGGATCGCCGCCAGATCGCCAGGACGCTCGATCACGGGTCCCGAGGAGGCCTTCATCGCGACGCCGAGCTCGTTGGCGATCACGTAGGCCAGCGTCGTCTTGCCGAGTCCCGGCGGGCCCGAGACCAGCACGTGGTCGAGCGCCTCGTCGCGCTGGCGCGCCGCCGCGATGGCGACCTGCAGGTTCTCGCGCACGCGGTCCTGCCCGATGTAGTCGTCCAGCGTGCGCGGACGGAGACCCGCCTCGTACTGCGCCTCGTCGGCGGCCACGCGCCCGCTCAACACCCGGGGATCGTGCATGCCTGCCTCGTCGGTCATGCGCGGGCCAGCCTGCCGAGCGCCTGGCGAAGGGCCTCGTCGAACGTCGCCCCCGGCTGCGCCTTCAATACGTCACCGACGGCTTTCTCGACGGTCGGGCGCGGGTAGCCGAGGTTGACGAGGGCAGAGACCAGGTCGGCCCGCACGACACCGCCCGGCGTCGTCGGCTCGGCCGGCGTCGGGAGGGCCGCGGGCAGCCGGTCGCGCAGTTCGAGGACGATGCGCTCCGCCGTCTTGCGTCCGATGCCGGGGATGGTCGTGAGCCGTGCGGGCTCGTTGCCCTGCACCGCGGCCACCAGATCGCCGGGGGCGATGCCGGAGAGCACCGCGAGCGCGACCTTCGGGCCGATGCCGCTGACCGAGATGAGCCGCTCGAAGATCTGCTGTTCGAGCGCCGTGAGGAACCCGAACAGGGCGATCTGCTCCTCGCGCACGTGCGTGTGCACCCGCAGGGCGATCTCGGCACCCACGTCGCCCACGCGGCCGTATGTCGACAGCGGCACCTGGACGTCATAGCCGACGCCGCCGACGTCCACGATGAGTCGCGCCGGCTGCTTCTCGAGCAGCCGGCCTCGCAGCGCCCCGATCACAGGTGCTCCAGATCCTCGGGGCGGATCTGCCGCCAGCTCGTGACGCGGCGGCCACGGGCGAAGGGCGAGGCATCAACGGGCGGGCCGGCAGCCGCGGCCGTGTGCGCATGGCAGATCGCCACGGCGAGGGCATCGGACACGTCCAGCGGCTTGGGGGGCGCCGACAGGCCGAGCAGCATGGTGACCATCTTCTGCACCTGCGGCTTCTCGGCCCTGCCGAAGCCGACGAGGGCACGCTTGACCTCGGCGGGTGCGTACTCGACCACGGGCAGACCCAGTTGGGTGGCTGCGAGCAGCATCACGCCGCGGGCATGGGCGAGGGCAAAGGCGCTGCGGGTGTTCAAGCCGTGAAAGAGGCTCTCGATGGCGACGCAATCCGGACGGGCGTCGCCGATCCGATCGACGAGTTCGAGGTGGATGACCCTGAGTTTCTCGGGAAACGCGCTCCGGGCGGGCGGGACGATGGCACCGCTGCAGATGAGGGTGCAGCGTCCGCCGCTGGCCTCGATGCAGCCATACCCCGTGCGCACCGATCCGGGATCGATCCCGAAGATCCTCATGCCATCGAGGCCTCGATCTCCTTTTCCTCGATGTCGAAGTTCGACCACACCTGCTTCACGTCGTCGTGGTCGTCGAGCGCGTCCATCAGCTTGAGCATCTGCTGGGCGGTCTTGCCCTCGAGCTTGATGGTGTTCTTCGGGAGCATGGCCATGGCCTGGGCCGAGGCCGGCTCGATCGACAGGGCCTTGACCGCTTCGAGCACGGCGTCGTAGCCCGCGATGTCGCAGGTGATCTCCCAGTTCTCGCCGTCGTCGGCCATGTCCTCGGCGCCCGCGTCGAGGACCGCGGCCATGAGGGCCTCCTCGTCCACGTCCGCCTTGGGCACGACGATGTAGCCCTTGCGGTCGAACATCCACGCCACGCTGTTGGTCTCGCCGAGGCTCCCGTTGTTCTTGGTCAGGAGGTGGCGGAGTTCACCCACCGTGCGGTTGCGGTTGTCCGTGAGCGTCTCGATGATGACGGCCGCGCCTCCGGGCCCGTAGCCCTCGTAGGTGATCTCGTCGTAGCTGACGCCCTCTTCCTCGCCCGTGCCGCGCCGGATGGCCCGCGCGATGTTGTCGTTGGGCATGTTCACGGACTTGGCTTCGGCAATCACCGTCCGCAGGCGGGGGTTCATCGCGGGATCGCCGCCGCCGCTACGAGCCGCGACGGACAGTTCCTTGATGATGCGCGTGAAGATCTTGCCGCGCTTGGCGTCGAGCGCGCCCTTCTTGTGCTTGATGGTGTGCCATTTCGAGTGGCCGGACATCGCGTGGAACTCCTCGGCAGAACGTCGTAAAACCTCGGGATCTTAGCACGCCGGGGCACCAGAGGCGGGACGGGGTACGGGGTACGGGTTACGGGGTACGGGTTACGGGTTACGGGTCACGGGGTACGGGTCACGGGTCACGGGTTACGGGGTACGGGGTACGGGTTACGGGTTACGGGTATCGCGGTGTTCCCTTCGACGGCGCACAGGACCAGCCACCGCGCCGCTGTGGATAGCGGCCGCGTTGGGGACAACGGGCCCTACCGTCGTTGGGGCTTGCGGGCGAGGACGAGCCAGACGTCGGCGCGGGGGTCCCAGGCCGCGCCGCGGTAGTCGCCGAGCACGGCCTCCACGTCGAAGCCCGCGCGCTCGAGTCGTGCAGCGGTGGAGGGCAGCGGCAGCGTGCGGAAGCGGATGGTGAACGGCGTCACCTGCCGGGCCCGGCCGCTCCCCTCGATGTACTCCTGTTCGAATGTCGTCAGGCGGCGGGCGCGATCCTGCCGCACGGTCTCGCGCAGGGTGATGGGGAGGCCCCGCGGGCCCTCCGGGCTGAAGAACACGACCTTGCGGGTGTACTCGCGCCACTTGGGCACGTCGGGCACGAGATCGACGCCGAACAGGCCTCCCGGCTCCAGCACGCGGAACGCCTCACGCACCGTCCGCGCGAGCTGGACGTCGCTGAGGAGGGACTGGAGCAGCCCGTACGGCGCCATCACCAGCCGAAAGCTGCCGTCGGCGAACGGGAGGCGGGTGACGTCGGCCCGGGTCAGAGGGGGCCGGGTCGTGCGGGCGCGGCGAGCACGGGGTCCGACCCGCTGGAGCATCTCGGCGGTCCTGTCGACGCCGACGACGGGGATGCCGCGCCTGTGCAGCGGCACCGTGAGTCGTCCCGTCCCGCTGCCGAGTTCCAGGACGCGCCCGCCGGTCCGGGTGGCGAGGTTCTTCCAGAAGCCGACGTCGCGCCGACCCATGGTCCTCGCGTTCTCCCAGTCGTAGAACGGCGCGTAGGCGCTCCAGCCTTCGTGTCCGGCGGGCATAGGCCGACAGGGTACTGCCGGACTGCCGGGATTGCCGAATCCCCGTGGACCGGTCTCACTGCGGCCGCTGGGCGAGCGTGGCGATCAGCAGGGCGTGCTGCACCTCGACGAACGCGGCGCCCTGCGCGTCGGCCTCGTCGCGATACGCCAGCAGCGCCTCGAGCAGGCGCTCGCCGTCGGCTGCGCGTCCCGGCGCGTCCACGGCCGCCGCCAGCAGGCGCTGCCTGGCCTCCCAGACTCCAGGGGGTGGCGCCCCCAGGCGCGACTCGGCCACCGGAAGCGACTCGACCGACAGCGGTTCGAGTGCGGCCTCCCGAAGCCACGACACGACGTGCACGCCCAGGCGGGTCGGCGCCAGCGGGGCGGCCTCCCTGTGCCATCGCCCCAGGGTTTCCCTCGCCATGGCGTACGCCCGGTCGCCAGTCGGCGCCGCGCTGAACCAGTACCGCGCCTCGTGGTCGGGCTCGACGACCAGGATGCGGCCCCCGGGACGCACCAACCCGGCCAGCGACCGCGCGGCGGAGGCGGGATCGGCCAGGTGCTGCAGCACGCCGATGCAGAGCACGGCGTCGGCGCTCGAAGGCGGGAGGGGCAGCGCTCTCAGGTCACCTGCCAGCGGACGCACCCGCGCCTGGAGTTCGGTCGCGAGTTCGCGGGTGTGCCGGGCGCGCGTCGGATGCAGGTCGATCGAGACGACGTCGAGGCAGGGCGTCGCCAGCGCGAGAGCCACGTCGATCTCGCCGTTGCCGCACCCGACATGGACCAGGCGCTCTCCGGGGTCGCACCGCAGGTGGCTGCTCACCCAGTGGGTCCACCGGGTCGTCCACCAGCGATCCCGCAGGTGTTTGAGCGTGTACGAGGTGAGGGCGTCGATGTCGCGGGACATGGGGGCGATTACAGATCTGAGCGGCGGCGCCGAATTCCGTGACATGGCGCCGGAGCGCCCACAGCCGCACGCCGGCTCCCACTACGGGGAATTGCGTCTACCGACCGAGGTACGAGTCTTGCCATGGCACTGAGCGACATGATCGCACCACGCACCGCCCGCCGGGGATTCTCGCTCCCCGAGCTCCTGCTCGTGATGGCCGTCTCGACGACGTTGCTGGCCGTCGGCACGCCGGTCCTGCGGTCGGCCCTCGCGCAGCAGCGTCTTCGCGCGGGCGCGGCCAGCGTCGGCAGCGCGCTGTCGGAGGCGCGGCGGGAGGCCTTCCGGACCAGCGCCACGGCCCGCATCGAGGTCGATCCCGCCGATGGCCGGATCTCCGTCTTCGCCACCGACGTGAACGCCAATGCCGAGGTGGAACGCAAGCGGTACTACCTGCCGGAGGGCATCCAGTTCGCGAACCTCTGGGCCGTGACGTCGTTCACCTTCGACACGCTGGGCCGGCCCGCCGCGCTGCCGATGACCATCCAGGTGCGCCTGGCCAACACGCAAACCATTCGTACCGTCTCGGTGCTGGGCACCGGACAGGCGACGGGCACATAAGGAGTTCGTCCAATGCCATTCGCGCGTCTTCGTTCGCTTCGAGCCCGGCGCCGACCGGGGCCACGCCCACCACGGCACGGCGAACAGGGCTTCGGCCTCGTGGAGTCGCTCCTGTCCGTCGGCATCGCCGCGACAGGGCTGCTGGCCGTCGCGGGTTTGCTCGCGGCCGGCGCCAACCTGCAGCGGTCGTCACGCGACGGCGGCCGGGCGGGTATGGCGGCCATGCAGCAACTCGAAGTGCTCCGGGCCCTGCCGCGCACGGACGCGCGCGTCCAGATCGGCGGCAACCTCGCCGCCAACGTGAACAACTACAACGCGCTCGTGAACGTCCCACCTGCGGGCCAGGTTCGCGTGCGTTGGCTCGTGCAGGCGGGGCCGGCCGGCACGCTCGACATCAGCGTGCGCGCCGAACCTGTGGTGCCTGGCGCGCGCCGTTCCGACGTGAGGACCCTGCTGTGGCGATGACACTCTCTTCCGAACGTGGCCTGACGATGGTGGAGCTGCTTGTCAGCAGCGCCGTCATGGTCATCGTCCTTGGTGTGAGCACCACGGTGGTCAGCAAGTCCAGCACCATGTTCACCCAGCAGCGGGCTGCACTCGACGGCCGCAACAGCGCCGCCGCGTCCATCGACCTGCTGGCGCGACTGCTGCGACAGTCGTCGTGCATCAGCGCGACCGATGTCTATTGCCAGTCCATCTTCCCCGATCCCGACAACAACGGCGTGTTCGATTCGGTCCGCGTCCGCGCCGACTGGAATCCCCGGGACGGCGCGTTGGACGACCCCTACGAGGACGTGCTCTTCGTCGTCGCCAACGGGACGCTGTGGAAGCGGGAGCCCGCCGACGCCGCGCTCGTCTCCTTCGGCGATCGCGTGCAGTCGCTGACCTTCACCTACACCAACCAGAACGGCGGTCCGCTGGGCAATCCCGTCGGTCGCCCGGACCTCATCGGCGGTGTCACCGTGACCATCGTCACCACCGCCGGCCGGGGGCTGCCCGCGGTCACCAGCTCGAGTTCGATCAGCGTGAGGAGGATCAAGTGAGCCGACAGCCGATCCCGTGTGCGCACCGCGGCGAACGCGGGGCGTCGATGATCTTCACCCTGCTGTCGCTGTCGATGGTGACGGTGCTCGGACTGGGCCTGACGAGCGTTGCGCTGTCCACGGTGTCGCAGGCGACGGCCGAGAGCGAGACCACCGAGGCCCTCGCGATTGCCGACGCCGGGATCGAGCACGGCAAGCAGTTGGTGCTCTGGCAGGACTGGCAGAGCCTCAACGTCTTCCTGCAGCGGGGGGACGCCGTCGGGTGCAGCTACGACGAACTGGCCGGCACACCGATCAACATCCCGCTTCCGGCCGGCTACCCCACGGCGGCCGCCAACTTCATTCCTGCGACGGGCCGCGCGTTCGGGCAGGGCTCCTACTTCGTGCAGTTGTGCGACAACCACTCCCGCGAGCAGGTGGCGCCGGCGCCCAACACCAACAACGACCCCAACACCGACGTCGACAAGGTGCTCCTGATGCGCAGCGTGGGCTTCGGTCCGCGCGGGTCGCGAGCCGCCGTCGAACTCACGCTCGGCGCGGCCGCGATGCCGGCAGTGGTCGTCGAAGGCAACCTCGAGGTCAAGGGCAACCCGACGGTCACCGGCCCGGCCGGATCGATACACGCGAACGGAACGCTGTTGCTGTCTGGCAACCCCTGTACGCACGTGTACTACGCCAGCGTGGCGGGAACGACCGAAACCGGCAACGTCCAGGGCGGCACGGGCTGCACGGCGGCAGACGTGGACTCGCGGCCGTTCTCACCTCGCCTCAACATCCCGCGGCTCGATCCGTACTCGGTCGCGCGGCAGGCCCAGGCGGCCGGCGTGGCTGTCTACACGCTCATCGGCAAGAACGCCGTCGCGCCCGACGGCACGACTCCCTGCGGGGCCAACAATGGCTGCGCGTACACAGGCCTGCCCGCGGGCCCGGGGGGCAGCGGAATCGCCTCGACGCTCACCGCGCTCGGTTCGATCCCGGCCGGATGGGACTTCCAGACCAACGGCAAGACCTGGCGTACCCAGGGCGTCACGCAGCCGGGCACCTACTTCGTCGTCGGCAACGCCAACATCACGGCGAACACCGGTGGCGCGGGCGGCACCACAGTGGGACTTTCGGTCCTGGCGATGGGGTCGATTTCCGCCAACGGCAACCCAGACGTGGTGCCGCACGCGACCGTGCCCTTCATTGGGCCGATCCTGATGATTGCCGGCTTCGACCTCGACCTCGGCGCGACGTTCGATGCCGCGTACGAAGGCCTCTTCTACGCGCGGCATCAGCTCGACATCAAGGGCAGTCCGACGCTCAACGGCCAGGTGATCGCCCTCAACGAGGCCGACACGCCGTACGAGTCCAAGAATCCCGTGACACGTGTGTCGGGAGCGATGGTCATCGCCGGCAACCCGACGATCAACTACAGCGGCAACGGGCTGAACTCGGTGCGCGCGCTCACGTGGCGTGAATGTCGCGGCAACTGGGCCGGCACCACGTTCGCCGGCGGCGCGATGACCAGCCCGGGCAACTCGTGCGGAGCGCCGTAGAGAACACAGGACCTGATTCCTGCCTTCCTTTCAGTGCGTCGCACTGTCGGGTGCCGGGGCCGACGCGTAGAAGTCCTCGAGGAACCGCAGCGCGTAGGCGTCCAGCAGGTGCTGCACCCGTGAGGGCTCTCCGGCGCGCACGATGAGCCCGGCATGGTGGGACATGTCGATGCGCTGCACGATCTCCGGGTCGTCGTAGTCGGATGTGTCGGGCCGCTCCTGCCGCGCCAGCGAGAGGACGAGGCCGGCGTAATCCTCGCGGTGCGGCGGCACCTCGTAGTGCCCGTGCTCGCCGGCCACTTCGAGCCTCGCCCACTCGTGCCAGAGATTGACGCCCGTGGCCGCTTCGACGACGTCGACGATGAAGGCGCCGCCCACCCGCGCCGCCGTCTCAAGAAAGTAGAAGCGCCCGTCGGATGCGCCCCGGATGAACTCCGTGTGCGAGACGCCGCGGACGAGGCCGAGCGTGTCCAGGAGCCGCCTGTTGATGGCGTCGAGCACCTGCGCGTCCTCGGAATGGCGGTCGACCGTGCTGGTGGTGAACACGCCGCCCTGGTGCGCCACGGTCCAGGGCGGCGAGCCGTAGCGATGGGCCGCGCTGAACACGACCTCCCGATCCCACACGATCGAATCCACGTGGTAGATGTCGCCCGGCACGAACTCCTCGAGGAGAGAGAACGACCGCAGGTCGCCGAGGTCGTGGATGTGCTGCCACGCCTCGTCACGCGACTCCGCCTTGCGGATCCCTATGGCGGCGGCCTGCGATCGGGGCTTCACGAGCCAGGGCGCCGCGACCGCGTCGAGGAACGCGCTCACGGCCGCATCGTTGAACAGGCCGGTGAAGGCCGGCACCAGCACGCCGTGGTCGCGGGCGCGCACGCGCATCGCGAGCTTGTCCCTGAACAGTCGCGCCGTCGTTTCGCCCATCCCGGGCACGCGCAGGTGCTCCCGCAGCAGGGCCGCCGTCTCGACGTCGAAATCGTCCAGCGCCACGATGCGGTCGACCTGCCGGCTGCGGGCCACGTGGCTCACGCCCTTGAGCAGTACGTCACGGGGGATGTCGGCCGGAACGGCGAAGATCTCGTCGATGGCCTCGCGCGGCCAGCTCGGGAGGTCCTTCAGCGTGTCGGCCGTGAGGAGCAGCACCGTGCAGCCCTGCTGCTTGCACTCGCGGAGGAACTCGGCGCCCTTCTCGTAAGTCGCCACGCACAGAATCGTCAACGGGGCATTCGGGGTCATCCCTCGGGCGCTCCTTGCCGGATGCGGTCGGCCATCGACGCGCCCGGACGCGTGCCCGGCTGCGATGCCCGACCTGGTACAGGCCCGCCGCTTCGACTCAGTCCAGCGCGGCCAGTTCGCCGGGGACGATGGGCCGCGTGCGGGGCAGCCGCCCCTTGTAGGCCAGCCAGCCCATCCCCACGAGCACGGCGACGAACGCCAGCAGCTTCAGCGTGTCGGGAACCGGGCCCTTCGGCGTGGTCAGGTAGAGAAACCAGAGCACCGGCTGGGCAACGGCGACAGCCCATACGGTACCGTAGAAGTAGCGCCGCTCGTGGCCTTCTCCCGCCGTCGAGCGCTTGACGCGGGGCAGGTGCCCCGTGAGCCCGAGCCCCCAGATCAGACCGGCCAGTGGAAAGTAGGCGTACTGGTAGATCTGCTTGAGCATCCACGTGCCTGTGACGATCGCCACCACCAGTCCGGCAATGTTGAGCACGGCGAAGGTGACGGCCTCACCCCACGCAAACGAATAGCAGATGCGGCGGTAGATGGGATTGGGGCGGTCCTCCGTGAACCGGATGATGTACGGCGCCGGTTCGCACCCGGGCAGACGACCGCGCAGGAACGGGATCCCCGTGCCGACGACGACGACGGCGAGCCAGAGCGCCATCCGCGCGTCGAAGCCACGCTCGAAGAGATCGAAGGTCAGCGGGCCCGGAGCGATGAAGAAGACGAAGATCCAGAGCGGCCAGTGCAGCCACCGGTAATAGAGCTTGTTCCTCGTGCGGATCGGGCGATGGGTGTCGTACTCGACAGGAATCGTCGTGTTCACGTTGGCGCGTTCTTACTGGGGATGGACGCCGAGGTACGATCCGGCGGCCTTGGCGACGTTGTAGGGGTTGCCGGTGGGTCTGGCGAATGCCCGGCCGAACAGTACCTTCCCTCCCGCGACCAGGGCGAGGGAGGCAAGGACGTTGAGCGGTCGACGGCGGGTCGCGGTGCGCATGATACGGTCTCCCCATGGAGGGTGGTGGTCCCGTGCATTCTCGCAAAGACCCGGTGCCGGTGTCGCGCCTTGCCGCCGCGGGGGACGCCCACGTGCCGCGTCTCGGCGCGTTTGTCCGCATCGCTGTGACGGCGGCCGCACTGCTGGCCGGTGTCGGGCCGGCCACAGGCGCTGCGGCCCTGGCCCAAACCCAGGGCCCTCCCCGGCTGGTCCCGGATGTCGATCTCGAACGCTACGCGGGCACCTGGTACGAGTTGGGGCGCTTCCCGAACCGCTTCCAGAAGACCTGCCTCGGCGACGTCACCGCCACGTACACACTCCGTCCCGACGGACGTGTCACCGTGACGAACCGCTGCCGAACGGCGAAGGGGACGACGGAAGCCTCGGGGGTCGCCCGACGACCAGACCCCACTGTGCCGGCGAAGCTCGAGGTCCGCTTCGCGCCCGCGTGGCTGTCGTTCCTGCCCATCGTGTGGGGTGACTACTGGATTGTCGACCTGGCGTCGGACTACTCGACGGCGGTCGTGGGCAGCCCGGATCGGCAGTATCTGTGGATCCTGTCCCGCACGCCGCACGTGGACGCGCCCACATGGGCCCGGCTCGTGGCGGCGGCGCGCTCCCAGGGCTTCGACGAGTCGCGCATCGTCCGGACGCCGCACCAGTGACCACGAGCGGCGTGAGGGCACGCCCGTCGGAGGCCTGCGAATTGGCAGAGGGACACTGAAGGTCCGCTGCGCTCACGGCAGCCGTACCCGAGCCAGCGTCTCCACGCTCCCGCTGGCGGTCCCCCGGACGAAGACCACCTCGCCTTCCGCGGGCACGACGCCGGTCAGGGCCGTGATGTTCACCTGATGCGTCACGAAGATCAGCGGACGACGCGAATCGAGCTTCTGGAGCACCGCCGCCCGCAGGAGGCGCGTTGAGGCCTCTTCGTCGCCGCGCCCCGCGAAGAACGAGTTCAGGAACGTCTCGGCATGCACCGGGCCCACGTCCAGCAGTCGTGCCGTGTCAAGGCACCGGCACCACCGGCTGGACCGGACGTCCGCGTCGCGCACGCCCGCTGCCCGCAGCGCCGCGCCAATGCGCTGCGCCATCCGTCGTCCCGCCTCTGACAGGTTCCGCTGGGTCGTACAGTCCCCGAGCGTGAAGCCGGGCGGGTCCCCGGTGCCTGGCGCGGCCGCGTGCCGCATCAAGGTGACGACGCCGGGATCCCTGGCGCGCGCCAGTTCGAGTTCTGCGCCCGCCGGCCGCTGGGCGTGTGCCCCATCGGTCCACACCAGCGCCAGAATGCAACCGACGCCGAGGAACGGCCACCGCAGGGGCGAGCCCAGTCGCGGTCTGCATCTCGCGAACATGCGACAGCGTGACACACGGCGCCGCTGGCATGCACGGGGCACTATGGCCCTGGGAGTCCCCCATACGTAAAAAAGGCCCGACGCGCTGAGCGCGTCGGGCCTCGATACATCCCCGGCAGTGACCTACTCTCCCACAGACCTGCGCCTGCAGTACCATCGGCGGTGGAGGGCTTAACTTCCGTGTTCGGAATGGGAACGGGTGTGACCCCTCCCCTATGGCCACCGGGAAACTTGTAGGCGGCCGGCGCCGGACGCGTCGCGATGTGTCGTGCGACGGTGAATCCGGGCCGAGCCCCTCGACGACGTTGAGCCGTCGGAGGTGCGCACGTCTGGGGCCCCAGAATACCCAGGGGCATGGCGTGCAGCCGCGCATCTTGACAAAGAGCGTGCCTGGGGATCGCCCCAGGTCTTGCCCGCCACGGCGCCGAGGCGCCAAGGCGTGACAACTGAACATCCTGCAAACGGTAGTGTTTACTCGACTACACCCAATGGGTGAGGTTATGGTCAAGCCTCACGGCTGATTAGTACCAGTAAGCTGAGGATGTCGCCACCCTTACACACCTGGCCTATCACCTGGTAGTCTACCAGGAGCCTTCAGGGACTTTCGTCCAGGGAGATCTCATCTCGTGGAGGGTTTCACGCTTAGATGCTTTCAGCGTTTCTCCCTTCCGAACGTAGCTACCCAGCGCTGCCACTGGCGTGACAACTGGTACACTAGAGGTTCGTCCAACCCGGTCCTCTCGTACTAAGGTCAGCCCCACTCAAATCTCCTGCGCCCACGACAGATAGAGACCGAACTGTCTCGCGACGTTCTAAACCCAGCTCACGTACCGCTTTAACCGGCGAACAGCCGGACCCTTGGAACCTGCTACAGCTCCAGGATGCGATGAGCCGACATCGAGGTGCCAAACCTGGGCGTCGATGTGAACTCTTGGCCCAGATCAGCCTGTTATCCCCGGCGTACCTTTTATCCGTTGAGCGATGGCCCTTCCATGCGGAACCACCGGATCACTAAGGCCTGGTTTCCCACCTGCTCGACGTGTATGTCTCGCAGTCAAGCTCGCTTATGCCTTTGCACTCTACGGCTGATTTCCAAACAGCCTGAGCGAACCTTCGCGCGCCTCCGTTACATTTTGGGAGGCGACCGCCCCAGTCAAACTACCCGCCTAGCAGTGTCCCTGACCCGGGTAACGGGTCGAGGTTAGAACGTCAAAGTATCAAGGGTGGTATCTCACCGGTGACTCCCCGAACCCCAAGAGGCTCGGTTCAACGTCTCCCACCTATCCTGCGCATGACACGTCAACATTCACTACTAAGTTGTAGTAAAGGTGCACGGGGTCTTTTCGTCTAGTCGCGGGCAACCGGCGTCTTCACCGGTACCACAAATTCGCAGTGCCACTCGTTGAGACAGCGCCCAGATCGTTACGCCATTCGTGCAGGTCGGAACTTACCCGACAAGGAATTTCGCTACCTTAGGACCGTTATAGTTACGGCCGCCGTTTACCGGGGCTTCAGTTCAAAGCTTCGCCTTGCGGCTAACCTCTCCCTTTAACCTTCCGGCACCGGGCAGGCGTCAGACCCTATACGTCGTATTCGACTTAGCAGAGCCCTGTGTTTTTAGTAAACAGTCGCCTGGGCCTCTTTATTGCAACTCCTTCGTGCTCATGGAGCAAGTCCAATCACACTACTGGAGCACCCCTTCTTCCGAAGTTACGGGGCCAATTTGCCGAGTTCCTAAACGAGTGTTCTCACTTGCGCCTGAGGATTTTCTCCTCGCCTACCTGTGTCGGTTTGCGGTACGGGTACCAGAACATCTCCTTAGAGGCTTTTCTTGGCAGCGTGGCGTCAGTGACTTTGTGACCCGAAGGTCTCGCTCTGGGCCCTCAGTTCAACGACCGGCCGGATTTGCCTGACCGATCTCCCTACAGCCCTCGATCTGGTCGCCTTGCGGCCCTAACCAGACTCACCTAGCCTCCTGCGTCCCCCCATCGTGATAACGATGTCCTGGTAGTTCCGGAATGTTGACCGGATGTCCATCCGCTACGCCTTTCGGCCTCGCGTTAGGTCCCGACTAACCCTGAGTGGACGAACCTGGCTCAGGAATCCTTAGGCTTACGGCGGGAAGGATTCTTACCTTCCTTATCGCTACTTATGCCGGCAGGGTCACTTCCATACGCTCGACATCAGTGCTTTCGCTCTGACTACATACGTACGGAACGCTCCTCTACCAATGTGAGCGCCCGCAGGCGCTCGTCCATTCTACGACTTCGGTCTCATGCTTGAGCCCCGTTATATTATCGGCCCGGAGACCCTTGACCAGTGAGCTATTACGCTTTCTTTAAAGGATGGCTGCTTCTAAGCCAACCTCCTGGTTGTCAGTGCGTCTCCAGATCCTTTACCACTTAGCATGAAGTTCGGGACCTTAGTCGGTAGTCTGGGCTGTTTCCCTTTCGACGATGAAGCTTAGCCCCCACCGTCTCACTGCCGGGCTATGTGTCTCTGGCATTCGAAGTTTGGTTGGATTCAGTAACCTGGTAAGGCCCCTAGTCCATCCAGTGCTCTACCACCAGAGCCAACCGCCCGACGCTGCTCCTAAAAGCATTTCGAGGAGAACGGGCAATCACGGAGTTTGATTAGCCTTTCACCCCTACCCTCAGCTCATCCAAGCTGTTTTCAACCAACACTGGTTCGGGCCTCCACGCGGTGTTACCCGCGCTTCACCCTGGCCAAGGGTAGATCACCCCGCTTCGCGTCTATTCCCAGCGACTATGCGCCCATTTCGGACTCGCTTTCGCTTCGGCTCGCTTACGCTTAACCTCGCCACTGAGAATAACTAGCCGGCTCATTATGCAAAAGGCACGCGGTCAGGCAACGACGGTTTCCCGTCAAACGCCCTCCCACTGCTTGTAGGCATGCGGTTTCAGGAACTGTTTCACTCCCCTCGACGGGGTGCTTTTCACCTTTCCCTCACGGTACTGGTTCACTATCGGTCGCCAAGGAGTATTTAGCCTTGCGAGATGGTCCTCGCAGATTCCCACGGGATTCCTCG
>CAVQRQ010000017.1:0-175000 GCA_963715265.1 uncultured Acidobacteriota bacterium | reverse complement strand
TTATCCCCCACTCGAGGGCAGGTCACCCACGCGTTACTCACCCGTTTGCCACTTTACTCAGGGCCGAAGCCCCTTTCGCGTTCGACTTGCATGTGTTAGGCACGCCGCCAGCGTTGATTCTGAGCCAGGATCAAACTCTCATGTTAAAGTTGGCTGCCGTTGCCGCATCGCTGCGACGCCGGCGAGACTCCAACGTGAGCGCCTGTTGAATTGGCTCTCTAGCGTTGCTACTTATTCGTTCGTCCCAACGGCCAGCGCCTCCTTGCGGAGAGCACCCACCGTCGGCTGAATACTCGACAGGTTTTCGTGCTTGCACGTTCTATCTAGTTTTCAAAGAACCGGCCCTTCAGGAGGGCGTTCACCCTCGTCGGACCTCATGCTCGCCGTCTTCAGGCGAACCCGACCAGAATACCGAACCCTCACCGCCCGTGTCAACACTTTTTTGTGTCGACCAGCACTTTTTTGTGCTGCCACCCAACTCGCCACCGCGGCGCCATCAAAGCTCGCCGCACTGTCGCCAGGGTCGCAACCGCGTACTCCGCACATCCGGTGCGGGTCCGTCGCTGCTTCCCCGTTGGGTCTAGGGCCACTAGGGCTCGCCGGACTGGGCTGCCGGCCGCCGGGCGCTTCGAGAACCCGCAGCGTGTGCGTGTCCTTCACCAGACATCAAGGCGACGTTGCCGCCTTGTGGTGATGCCGGTGCGCCCGGCAAGACTTCAGAGAGTAGCGGCTAGCGCCCGGAGTGTCAACTCCAAAATCGCGCCGTTCGCCTGACTCATCCCGCCCTCCTCGTGCGCGCGACCCTGACTGATGGCCCCGGCGCTCGGAAAGCGGATTCCCAGACTACGTCTCTCACCATCCACTGTCAACAAGAAAAGCGATCCCAGCCGGGCAGTCTCCGCCCTCAGCTGGCGTTGACTCGCACGATGTGCTTCTTTCCCGCCTGAATCGTCCAGGTGCCTGCCGCCACGACGGCCGCGATGTCGGTGACGACCCCACCGTCAATCCTCACGCCGCCCTGCGCGATCTTTCGAGTGGCGTCGCTGCCGGAGGCGGCCAGCCCTGTGTCGACGAGCACCTTGCGCAGCAGCTGCCCGCCCACAATCGCGATCGCGGGCAACTCGTCGCCCGCGCCCTGTCGGGCCGCATGGCGCGCGCGCACGGACTGGACCGCCGCCGCCGCTGCCGCCGCACCGTGGTAGTCCGCGACGACGCGCTCACCCAGTTCGTAGCGCAGGGCGGAGGCCGTGAGATCACCGGCCGCGAAGCGCGCCTGGCGTTGCGCGATCTCCGCCGGCGACAGGTCGGTCAGCAGCGTGAAGTACGTCCACATGACCTCGTCGCCGCCGCGGAAATCCTCGACGATCTTGCGCAGCATCTCCTCGGCCGGCTCGTCGATGCCGACGTAGTTGCCAAGGCTCTTCGACATCTTCTCGACGCCATCCAGGCCCACGAGTAGCGGCGTCGTGAGGATGATCTGGGCCGGCAGGCCGTAGGAGGGCATGATGTCGCGGCCGACGTTGAGGTTGAACAACTGGTCCGTACCGCCCAGTTCCACGTCCGCCTTGAGGAAGACCGAGTCGTAGCCCTGGCTCAGCGGATACAGGAACTCGTGCAGCGCTATCGGCTGCCCCGCCTCGAAGCGCTGCCGGAACTCCCGCCGCTCCAGCATCTGGGCCAGGTTGTAGCGGGCGGCCAGTTTCACCCAGTCCACGCTCGTCAGCGCGCCGAGCCAGCGGCTGTTGAAGTCGACGACAGTCCTGTCGGGATCGAGTATCCGGAACACCTGCTGGCGGTATGTGTCGGCGTTGGCCTTGACCGCCTCGGGCGTGAGCGGCGGACGCGTCCTGGATCGCCCCGTGGGATCACCGATGAGCCCGGTGAAGTCGCCGATGAGGAAGATCACCGTGTGCCCGAGCTCCTGGAAGTGCTTCATCTTGCGAAGCAGCACCGTGTGACCCAGGTGCAGGTCCGGGGCCGTGGGATCGAAGCCGACCTTGACGACAAGGGGCCGGCCCGCGGCCTCCGCCTCGACGAGACGCGCGCGCAGGTCTGCCGCGCGTACGACATCCACACACCCCCGCGTGAGATACGCCAACTGCTCGTCGATCTGCATCGGCAGGTACTATAGCCGCCCCGCCCCTGTCTCGGGACGCGGCGCCCTTCAAGGCCCTACCCGACGGCGCCGATTATCCGAACCCCGGCGTGCGCGTGCGCCGCGGTACCGACCCGAGGAACCGATGACCCGACGCGAACGACCGGCCGCCGAGCCGGAAGAACGGCGTTCTCACGAACGCGTCCCGGCGCGCTCCGTTCCGTCCCTGCTTGCGCACCTCAGCGGCGGCGCCCGCGTGACACTCCTGGACGTGTCGCTCGGCGGCGCCCGGCTCGAGACGACACGGCACATGCGACCCGGCCAGTCGGTCAGCGTGCGCTTCTCCGTGAACGACAGGGTGGTCGCCGTCGGCGCCAGGGTGGTCCGCGCGGCTGTGGTGCAACTGCATCCCGGCGAAGTCCGTTACGAAACCGGACTGCGCCTCTCCGAGGACCTGGCGTGCGACACCCTGCAGCTCGCACTCATCGACGCGCAGCCGGAGGATCCCACCGATCTCCCTTCTGACGGTACCGAGGCCGCCGACACGCCTGACGAGAATCGTGTTCACCCACGTCGCCGAGGGCGAATCACTCGAGGCTGCCAGGCGCGGCTGGTGGTTGGCGGGCCGGCGCAGGCGGCGAGTCGTCGTGCTGAATGGCCCCTGACGCGAGCGGAGCAGCTCGGTCGAGGCCGGCGCCCGTTCTCACGTCACGTGTGTCGCGGGTTCATGCTCCGCCTCGCCGTCGTCGATTGATGCCGGTGAGTCGACCGTCATCGAGTGTCACCCTGGGTGCACGTCGCGCCCGCCAGCCTGAGGAGACGCCATGTCCGAGGATCCCCGAGACCGCCGGCAGCACCGTCGGGTGCCCGCCAGCCTGTTGCCGTCGCTGACGGCGCGCCTGAGCGGTGGGGCGGTTGTCCGGCTGCTCGATGTCTCGCGTCGTGGCGTGCGGCTGGAGACGAGCCTGCACATGCGACCCGGGCAAACGGTCGCCATCCGGTTCGTCGCGGCCGACGCCACTGTGACGCTCAGCGCAGCGGTCGTGCGCGCAACCGTCGCGCACATCGAGAGCGACGGCATCCGGTACGAGACGGCCCTGTCGCTCGCCGGTGACCTGGTCCTGTGCGACCAGTTGCACGAAGCCGCCATGGAGGAGCCCGAGGCTGCGCCGGCCGACAGTCCCGCGCGCGACGCGCGGCGCGGCCTCGACCCCGTCGTGGACTACACCGTCATCGTGCAGGGCGTGCCCGACGCGCCCCGCCTGCTCGAGGGCCTTCAGGCCAACAGCTGGTAACGCCTTCCCATGCGCGCATTGCTCGTCGCCCTCTCCGTTCCGGACCCCGCTTCACTGCGTGCCGCGCTGTCGGCCGCCCTGGGGACCTCGTCGGTCGACCTCTGCCAGACAACGGAGGCGGCGGTCACCTGGCTCGAGAACCGCCCGTGCGACCTCGTCGCCATTGCCGGCGACGGCACGGCCGTCGTCGAGAGCGTGGCGCGCATGCGCCGCGTCAGCAAGACCATCCCCGTGCTCGTCGTGGTGCCCGATTCCGTCCGCCCGCGAAGCCGGCGCGGCCTGGCTCGGTGGCGCGGACGATGTGATCACGGCCTCGGCGCTGGTGGCGGGCACGTTGCCCGAGGGACTCGACGAAGTGCGCCATCCTGAGCGCGACATCCTCCGCCGGACCCAGCGGCTCTGGTACGCAGGGCCGGGCGACGCCCTGCGTCAGCACATGGTGACCCGTCTCGGCGCACGATTCCGTGAGGTCGGCCTCTCGGCGGAGGGACTCGCGGGGCTCACGACACAGGACCTCGAAGCGCCACACGCCGCGGCGCTGATCGTCAACGCGCTCGTCGAACCCGAAGCCCTGGTGCTCGGCGTCAGGCGGGTGAAGCGCACGTACCCCGGTCTCGCCGTGACGGTGGTCGCCGACGGCACCCACCACGACGCGTTCCGACGAGCCGGAGCCGACGAGTGCGTCGGTCCGCCAGCCGACGCCGACACCGTGCTGCACGCCGCCGGGCGCGCGCAGGCCACGTGCCGGGCCTCCCTCGAACTCGATCAGATCCGCGGACGCGAGACGCGCCTGCGTGCGCTTCTGGAGCACCTGCCCGAGGCGGTGATGCTGGTGTCGCCGGAGCACGCGGTGCTGGCCGTCAACCTCGCGGCGCTGCGACTCATCGGAGCCCAGGACGCGCGACAGGTGATCGGCTCTCCGCTGACCCCCTGGTTCGGCGCCGCCGATGACGAGGCCAACAGTCCGGTGACGCTCGTGGACGGCGTGGCCCAGGGAAGCCCGCGCGAGCTGTTCACCCAGACGCGCCACCTTGCTGATCCGCGTCGCCTGCAGTTGCGCGCCGTGCCCTTCCAGCGGGAAACGGGTGGCCCACCGGCTGCCTTGATCGTCCTCAGGGAACTGGCCGAGCCAATGCCGGCCGAGACGACATCCGCCACCCCCATCGAGGATCCCTCCGTCGTCGACGACATGCGCCGGGTCTGGGACGCCGAACGCGCTGCCTGGGAGGCCGAGCGCGCCGCGTGGCAGGAGGAGCGCGCCGCGTTGCAGGCCGAACGTGAGGCGTGGGACGCCGAGCGCGGCATCTGGGAAGCCGAGCGCGTTGCCTGGGAGGCGGACAGCACCGCCTGGCAGGCCGAGCGCACCGGCCTGGACGCGGACCGTGCCACGTGGGAAGCCGAACGCCAGGCATGGGAGGAGACACGCATGGAGTTGACCGGGGTGATCTCGTCACTTTCCACGGAACTCGCGGAGGCACGGGCAACCGAAGTCGCCCTGCGTGAGGCGCTCGACACGCTGCCCGACTCGCCGGAGCCCGACCTGGAGGCGCGCGCGCTGTGGGACGCGGACCGCGCCCTGCTGACGGGGCAGATCGCGACGCTGACCGCGCAGGTCGAGACGCTGTCTGGCCGGCTCGAGGAGGCCAAGCGCCTGGAAGACGCACTGATGGAGGCCCGCGCCGACCTGGCCGTGGCTACATCGGGCGCCGAGCGCGTGCGCGCGCTGCAGGCACGCGTCGACCAGGTCGAGTCGCTGGGTATCCAGTTCGAGGACATCCCGGCACTGCTGGAGTCCACACGGCGGCTCGCGCTCCTCGACGAGGCCGCCCACGACGCGGCCACCCTGCGCGACCACGCCGAGGCCGATGCCGCGGCCGCCGAGCGGGACGCGGCGCTGGCCGTCGTCGCAGAACTGCGACAGCGCGTGCAGGATCTCGAGACCACGCTGGCGGCGGCCCATGCCGATCGCGTCGACATCGAGCGCGACCTGCGGCGCGTCCAGGCCGCCGCGACGACAGCGCCCCAGGCCACCGTGGACGTGCCACCGGAGCAGCGATGGCTGCTGCAGGAGATCGCGCAGGTCGGGTTCGTCCGGACGACATCGGATGGGCGCGTGCTCGACGCCAACGACCACGCGGCGCAGCTCTGTGGTCATCGGGATGCCGCGGCGTTGGTCGAGGCCGGAGCCCTGCCGCTGCCGCTGACCCTGCTGGCCGGCGACGACCAGGCGTCCGCCGCACGCTTCGAGGTCTGCCTCCAGTCGGGCGACCACACGCCACCGCGCTGGATTGCGGGCGCGCGCCTGCCCCAGGCTGAAGACGCGATGGACGTGACCTGGCTGCTCGCGGATGCCGCGCCGAGGCGGGAGGACGCGGCCGCGGATGCGGCCCGCCCCGACACGGTGAATGCCGTCCTCGAAGCGGTCGCCTCCGAATGCGCGGCCATCGTCGGCGAGGCGCCCACCGTCTTCCGTGGACCTCGCCCCATCGAGGCAGCCGACGTGAGCCCGGTCGCGGCGCAGGCCCTCCAGCGGGCGCGGGTGCTGCTGTCGCAGGTGTCCTCACTCCGTCGTCGACGGGAAGGTCCGGCCGCCCTCGACGAACTGCGCTCGCACATGTCAGCCATCGAACCGGTGCTCCGGCGACTGGCGACCGACGACGTGTCGTGGGAGATGCGCCTGCCGGACGCGGACATCCACGTGAGCGCGACGACGGCCGACATGGAGCGGTGTGTGACGGGCCTCGTGACGAGCGCGCGCGACGCGCTGCCTCTCGGCGGACACCTGGCGCTCACGATCGGGGCGCCCGCCGTGGACCACGCAGCGGATCTCGTCCGACGTCCGACGGCTGGATGCGGAGATCGTCCTCGATGCGCAGGGCTATGGCGTGGTGGACCTCACGCTTCCGGCGACGCTGCGCGAGCTGGCGGCCAACGTGGGCGGCACGCTTGATGTCTCCCGCCCGGACGCGCTCACCCTGCGGCTGGCACTGCGCGTCCCTCGTGCCTTCGTGATTTCGCACGCGGCCTGACGGACGTGAATCCGGGCTTCGCGCAGCGCGCCGGACGAGTCCGGCGCCTACCGGCGGGCAGGGCGCAGCGGGCCGCGCGACTCCGACGTGCGTAGCCGCGGGACTTGTCCCGCGGGCAGCTCGAAGCCGACGTCCGTAGCCGCGGGACTTGTCCCGCGGGCGGCGGGCAGCGCGCCGGACAAGTCCGGCGCCTACCGGCGGGCAGGGCGCAGCGGGCCGCGCGACTCCGGGGTCCGTAGCCGCGGGACTTGTCCCGCGGGCGGCGGGCAAGCGCGCCGGACAAGCGGGCGGCGGGCAGCGCGCCGGACAAGTCCGGCGCCTACGAGATTCATGAGAGTCCGACGGGATTCATCGGAGGCACCTACGAGAATCATGAGGCGCCTACCGGCGGGCAGCGCGCAGCGGGCCGCGCGACTCCGGGTCCGTAGCCGCGGGACTTGTCCCGCGGACGGCGGGCAGCCGACGTCCGTAGCCGCGGGACTTGTCCCGCGGGCGGCGGGCAGCGCGCGCGGCAGCGCGCGGACAAGTCCGGCGCCTACGAGATTCATGGGAGTCGGGCGCCTACGAGATTCATGAGAGTCCGACGGGATTCATCGGAGTCCGGCGGCGGCGAGCGGTGCGACGTACGATAGTTGCGATGTCCAAGAGGTCGCCGTCGCAGCCGGCTCGTCGGGCCTTCCTGCGCGTCGCCACGGGCGTGGCCGCGGGCCTGTTCGTGGGCGAGGCCGCGTACGGCGGCCTCTACGAGCGTCACCATCTCGGCGTGACCAGAGCCGACGTCCCGTGCTCCAGCCTGCCGGCCGCCCTCGACGGCCTCCGCGTCGGCCTGATCACCGACACCCACTACAGCAGCTACACGCCGCTCTCGCTGATCGAGCGGGCCGTGCGGTTGCTGCGCGACGAGGCTCCGGACATCGTGGTCCTCGGCGGTGACTACGTGACCAACAGGAGCCGGCGCCATACGCCGGACTCCGCGCAGCCCTTTGCCGCCCTGAACCCGCCGTTCGGCATTTACGGCGTGCTCGGCAACCACGACGATGGGACGCGGGTGCCGCGCGCGCTGAGACGCGCGGGCGTCGCGGTCCTTGTCGATGCCCGGACTCGTCTGTCGGTGCGGGGGGAGACGATGGACCTGCTCGGGCTCGAGTACTGGACTCGCGACCGTGCCGACGTGGCGCGGGTGGCGCGCGGGCGGGCGCCCTTCTCGATCCTGCTGGCGCACGACCCGCGGAGGATGCGGGAGGCGTCGGCGCTGGGCCTGCCGCTGGTGCTCTCCGGTCACACGCACGGCGGCCAGGTGTCGCTGCCGCTCGTGGGTGCCGTCGCCGCCCGGAAGTTCCCCGTGGCGCAGGGTGTCCTGCGCGAGGGCTCCACCACGCTCTTCGTCAGCAGGGGCGTGGGCACAGTGCTGCTGCCCTGCCGCATCGACTGCCCGCCCGAGGTGGCACTCCTCACACTGCGCGCGGCCCCGGCACGGGCCTGACCCATCAGCCGCAGACGAAGCGCCGGCCTTCCACTCGCCAGCGGGTCGTGAGCACGCGGGCGATGGCCTCCGGGTAGATCCGGTGCTCCTCGACGAGGATGCGCGCCGCCAGGGACTCCGGCGTGTCGTCGTCCGCGACGGGGACGGCCGCCTGCGCGACAATCGGGCCCGCGTCGAGTTCGGGCGTCACCAGGTGCACGGTGGCGCCAGCGACCTTCACGCCGTGCGTCCACGCCTGATGCTGCGCGTCCACGCCGGCAAACGCCGGGAGCAGCGAGGGATGCACGTTCAGTACCGGACCGGGAGCGGCCGACAGGAAGACCGGGCTGAGGATACGCATGAAGCCCGCCAGGCAGACCACCCCGACGCCGGCCTCGCGGAGCCGAGACAACACGGCCTCCTCGAAGGCGCCACGCGACCCGAAGCCCTTGTGGTCGATGACGGTGATGGGAATCCCGGCGGCCCTGGCGTGCTCGAGCCCGCCAGCATCGGGACGATTGGAAATCACGACGCCAATCCTCGCGGCGAGGCGTCCGTCCCGGATGGCGTCGATGATGGCGAGGAGGTTGCTGCCCCGGCCAGAGATCAGGACGCCGAGGATGGGCGCGGGCGAGTCGTCAGGAGACATGCGGCTACCGTGGGTCATGCGCGCTCAAGGATAGTCGGTCGGGGCCGATGATCGCGATGGACGTGTGTGCACCCCAGGCACGCCGTACCAGAGGAGTTCCCGATGGTCCGACGCACTCCCTCACCCGTCACGTACGACGGTCCCGAGCGACGAGCCCATCCCCGCATCCCCGCGGCGGCCGTCCCACACCTGCGGGCGTCCGTAGCCGGAGGCCCGCCCGTACGCCTCATCGATCTCTCCAAGCGCGGGGTCCTGATCGAGACGACGCTGCGCCTGCGCCCCGGCGGCACCGTGACCGTCCGGTTCCTCTCCGGCGACGCGAGCGTGACGCTCACGGGGGGCGTGGTCAGGTCGACCGTGGCGATGTTCGAAAGCCGCGGCGAGGTGACGTACCATAGCGCCCTGGCGTTCACTGAAGAGTTGACGCTCTGCGACGACGAGTTCGGGGTGGCCGAGCAGGAACTCGGCGCGTCCGAGCCCGAATGGCCAGCCGCGCAGGCCTCGAGCAACGACTACACGATGATCGTGATGGATGGACGGACGGGGACGCACGATCGCACCGAGCCTCCCGCTGCACGCTGACGCCGGAGCCGCGAGTCACACCCGCGCATGAAGGTGCTGCTGCTGTCGCCGCGTCCCCTGGGATCGGCCGACGTCGACCGGGTCCTCCTGGGAGGACTGCGCCCGTCGGCCGTGGACGTGTGTCCCTCGGTCGACCTGGCGCTCGACAGGCTGGGGGTCTTTCCACCAGACCTCATCATCGTCAGCCTGCCTGACGCCGAGGCCCGCGAGGCCGTGCGTCGGCTGCACGAACGGGATCTCGCGTGCCCTGTCGTGGTGGTCGCCGAGCGCGGCGACACCCAGGCCACCGGCGTGACTGGCGGGGCGCCAGCGCAGGCAGCGGCCATGGCGGATGCCGAGGGGGGTCGCGGTAGCGGCCAGGCCACCGCCGACGGCAATGCGGTCGACCTGCTGACGCGGGAGGACGCCGCTGCCGCCGCGCCACCCGTTGCCCACTCGACTCCAGCGCCGGGATCCGCCAGCGGCGGCGGCCGGGTCGGCGCCCGCGAAGACGACGACACGTCGACCCCGCTCGGCGTCGCCGACGCCCTCGACACCGAGACCCGATGGCTGCTGTACGAAGTCGCCTCGATCGGGCACGTGTCGACGACGCTCGACGGTCACATCCTCGCCTCCAACGACGTCGCGGCCCGGTTGCTCGGCCACTTCTCTCCCGATGCGCTCGAGGCCGTGGGCGACATGCCCCGCCCGCTGCTCCAGGTGGCGGGGCCCTTCGCCAGGCGTCCCTCCAGGTTCGAGTTGTGCCTCCAGCACGGCGAGGAGGGCCCCCTGCACTGGATCGTCGGGCTGGCCCTGCCTCAGGGGGGCACGCCGGCCACGGTCACGTGGTTCCTCATCGACGTGAGCGAACAGCGGTTGCAGGCCCGGCGCTCCCGCTTCCTCAGGCGCATGGATGCGTTGGCCCACGTGCTCTCGGCGGCGACGGCCGAGTGTTCGACGCTCGTGAACACAGGCGGTCGGGCGCTGACGGCCGCGCGCGACCAGTTGCCGGAGGACGTCGAGGTCGACCTCGCGATCCAGGCGCTGTCCAGAACGCAGGCCGTGCTGGCTCAGTTGGCCGGCTTCGCGCGTCGGCGCGCGAAGCGGCCCGCGCTGCGCGACCTCCGAACCGTCATCGATCAGATCAGCCCGGTCCTCGTCCACGTCACCGGCGATGACATCACGTGGACGATGGTGTCGGGCGACGAACCCCTGTATGCGTCGCTCGACGCGTCGGAACTCGAGCAGTGCCTCGCCGCGATCGTGACGCAGGGCCGCGAAGCCCTGCCACTCGGGGGGCAGATGAAGCTCTCACTTGCGGGCGCGATGCAGGAGGGGGCGGCCGCCGAGGGACGCGGGACGCGCCCAGAAGTGGTGATCGTCGTCGAACTGCAGGGATATGGCCTGCAGCCCGTCGTGGTGCCGCCGACGGTGCAGACGCAGGTCATGCGCATCGGCGCCGAGTTCGCAACCGAGCAACCCGACCACATCACCACCCGGCTCGTGCTGCGGCTGCCACGGGTGTTCGTGACGCAGGGGTGACGCCTCCGGGGGACGGGGGACGGGGCACGGGGGCCGGGGTCCGGGGCACGGGGGCCGGGGTCCGGGGGACGGGGCACGGGGGCACGGGGACACGGGGCACGGGGGCCGGGGGACCGGGGGCCGGCGCGTCAGGCGTCAACGCCGACGTACTGGACGTCGCGGTCGCCGCTGACGATCTCGCCGATCACGCGGCCTTCCGACTCCCCCGCCTCCGCGAGACGTTCGAGCACGTGGTTGACCTCCGACGCGGGCACGGCGAGCACGAAGCCGATGCCCATGTTGAAGGTCCGCCAGGCGTCGGCGTCTGGCACGTCCCCCTTGCGCACGAGCCACGTGAACAGCGCCGGCACGTCCCACGCCGCACGATCGATGCGTGCCGCGGTTCCCGGTGGCAGGATGCGCGGGACGTTGTCGGTGAGTCCGCCGCCGGTGATGTGCGCCATGCCGTGGATCAGGCCGCCGCGCACCAGCGGCAGCACGGCGTTGAGGTAGGACCTGTGCGGACGCATCAGGGCCTCGCCGATGCCGGCACCGACTTCCGGGATGTGGTCGTGGGTGCCGAGCATCAGGGTGTCGAAAGCGATGCGCCTGGCCAGTGAATAGCCGTTGGTGTGCAGGCCTGACGAGGGCAGGCCGATGAGCGCGTCGCCGACGCGGATGCGGTCACCGGTGATCACGTGGTCGCGCTCCACCACGCCGACGATGAAGCCGGCGAGGTCGTACTCGCGATCGGCATAGAAGCCCGGCATCTCGGCGGTCTCGCCGCCGAGGAGCGCGCACCCGTTGGCTTTGCACGCGCGCGCGAGGCCCTCGACGATGTCGACAGCGACGTCCGGCGACAATCGGCCCGTGGCGAGGTAGTCGAGGAAGAAGAGCGGCTGGGCGCCCTGCACCAGGATGTCGTTCACGCAGTGGTTGACGAGGTCCTCGCCGATGGTGTGTGGCGGTCCATCATGAAGGCCACCTTCAACTTCGTGCCCACGCCGTCGGCGCTGGCCACGAGCACCGGGATCGGACGCCCCCGCCGCCTGCAGGTGGAAGAGCCCGCCAAACGCACCGATGTCCGAGAGCACGCCGGGCGTGAACGTGCCCTGCGCCAATCCGCGGATACGGCGCACGACCTCGTGGCCGGCGTCGATGTCCACGCCTGCCGACTTGTAATCCATGCGTATCCCTCCGCACCGGCCGCACACGGAGGCAGGCCGTCGCGGTGCCGAGAATCAGAACTCCAGAGCGGTGATGAGCAACTGGGCCGCCGTGCGCAGGGGCGCGTCGGGAGGAGCCTCCCAGTACTGCCGGCGCACGTTGGCGAAGAAGCGCTCCTCGACGTAGTCCTCTTCGAGCATGTCGAAGGCGTCGCGCAGCAGCAGCGTGGCATCCTGCCGGGGAAGGCTGGGAAACAGGTCCAGCAACTGGCCGGGCTGGCGCATCACGGCCTGACCCGTGGCGAGCGCGATCGGAGCGCGCACGGGATCGTTGGCGGGCATGCCGAGCGAGAAGAGCGCCGGCAGCGCGTCGGGCCGCCCGATGGCCGCGAGGTCCGCCAGCGCCATGGCCGAGGAACGGGCGAGTTCCTGGTAGCCCAGATTGTGGACGGAGAAGTCCAGGGACTCCCGGATGAAACGGGCGTGACCATCGCAGTTGCTCCCCAAACCGCAGATGGCGGCGGCGATTGTCGGCTGCAGCTCGCGGCTGCCTTCACGCTGCACGGCCACCAGCGTCGGCAGCGCGCGCTTGTCGCCGATCTGGCCGATGGCCCGAACGGCGTCGTCCTGGAGCGGTCCGTCGAGCTGGGCGATCCGCGTGAGTTCGTCGAGGGCGTACACGGCCTTGTGCGCGCCCAGGGCCTCGATCACGGCGCTGCGGAAGAAGTCGACCCCGCGCATCACCTCGCGCTTCAGCACGGCCTGCACCCTGGGGTCGGCACCAGGGCGGCGATGGCCCGGACGAGGGCGGGGCGCACGAACTCGGCCTGCTCGCGCTCGAGCGCCTTGAGCAGCTGCGGGACCAGCGCCGGGCTCGGGTGATCCTCGACGAAGGCGTAGGCCACCTCGCGCAGGCGGTCGTTGTCGTCGATCAGGGCATCGAGGAACACGGGCGTCGTGCGCGGGTCGTTGAAGCCGGACAGCAGCACGAGCGCCCTGAAGCGGACGTAGCCGTCGGCGTGGCGGCGCGCGGCCTCCGCGAGCAGGGGCACCACGACGGCCGCCGGCGCGCGGCGGAGCGTGGCCGAGGCTTCGACCCGCGTCTTGTAATCGAGCTTGCCCAGCCGGTCCATGGCTGTCGTCAGCGCCGCAGTGTCGGCCGCGGACGCGCCGCCGGTGGCTGGCGCGGGCTTTGCGGGCGCCTGCGCCGCGGAGCCCGCCGGCTGCTGCGTCGCGCGCGCGGGCGGGGCCGGCATCGTCAGGCTGCACACGACGGCCAGCGTGGCCACGACCCCTCCCGTGCGGCTGCCGTGCGACGCGGGCATCTCAGGCCTGCTCTTCCAGCGCCAGGGCTGGCTTGTCGAGCTTGAGGGCGAGTTGCAGGTAGGCATCCTGGTCCTTCGGGAACTCGATGGGATACGTGCCCGTGTAGCACGAGGTGCAGTAGTGGCTGCGCTCCGGCGTCACCGACTGGAGCAATCCGTCCAGGCTCAGGTACGCCAGCGTGTCGGCGTCGAGGTACGTGCGGATCTCCTCGAGCGTGTGCGTGGCGGCGATCAGCTCCGAGCGGCGCGGCGTGTCGACGCCATAGAAGCACGGCGAAATCGTCGGCGGACAGCTGATGCGCATGTGGACCTCACGCGCGCCGGCCGCCTTCACCATCCGGACGATCTTCCGGCTCGTCGTGCCCCGCACGATCGAGTCGTCGACGAGCACGACGCGCTTCCCTTCGAGGATACTGCGCACCGGGTTGAGCTTCACGCGTACGCCGAAATGGCGGATCGACTGCTGGGGCTGGATGAACGTCCGGCCGACGTAGTGATTGCGGATCAGTCCCATCCGCATCGGCACGCCCGACATCTCCGAGAAGCCGATGGCCGCGCAGACGCCCGAGTCGGGAATGGGCACGACCACGTCGGCCTCCACGAGCGACTCCTCGGCCAGGCGCCGTCCCATGGCCGTGCGGGCCTCGTTCACGCTGCGCCCGAAGACGTAACTGTCGGGGCGCGCGAAGTACACGTGCTCGAAGACACAGTGGGACCGCGGGGCCGGCGGGAACGGCTTGTGCGACGTGAGTCCCTGCGCCGTGATGACGACCACCTCGCCTGGCTCGACGTCGCGCACGTACGTGGCCTCGATCAGGTCGAGCGCGCAGGTTTCCGAGCAGACGATCCACGCGTCACCGAGGCGGCCGAGCGCGAGCGGGCGGAAGCCGTGCGGGTCGCGCGCGGCGATGAGCCTGTCGGGCGCGATCATCAGCGATCGAGTACGCGCCCTGCACCTGGGCGAGCGACTCGATGGCCGCCTGCTCGGGCGAGCTGGCCGTGGATCGCGCGTACAGGTGGAGCACCACCTCGGTGTCGCTGCTGGTCTGGAAGATGGACCCCTGGCGACCAGGTCGCGTCGCATCTCGCCCGCGTTGACGAGGTTGCCGTTGTGGCAGATGGCCATCTGCCCGTGCACGCAGTCGATGAGGAACGGCTGCGCGTTGGCCAGACGACTCTCGCCGGCCGTGGAGTAGCGCGTGTGGCCGATGGCGCTGCGCCCCGTGAGTCGCCGACAAGGTGCGATCGTCGAAGATGTCGGCGACGTACCCCATGCCGCGTGCCACCGTGACGTGATGCCCATCCGCCGACGCGATGCCGGCGCTCTCCTGGCCGCGATGCTGCAGGGCATACAGCCCCAGATAGGCCAGGTTGGCTGCTTCGGGATGGCCGAAGATGCCGAAGACGCCGCACTCTTCCTTGAGCTCGTCCACCTGACCTCCGTTGTCACCCTCGACGGGCACCTGGCCGTCCTGCCAGGCGTCCGCTCGTGCCTCACGCCGACGCGTGACGGCCGGCCGGACCGGCCGCCCCACTCCTCATGGACGCGCTGGCGCCGCCAGCGCTGCCTCGAGGGCGTTGGCCCACACCGCCCGCATCTGGTCGACGGGGGCCGACAGGGCAACATCGCCATCGATGCGAACGGTCAAGCTGTCGCCTCCTGTCGTGCCGATGACGGACGCCTCGACACCTGCCTCGGCCGCGCGATCGAGCACGGCGGCGAGCTGGTCGGGCGACACCGCGAGTATCACCCGCCCTGCCGACTCGCTGAACAGCGTGGCATGCGCGACGGGCACGCCCGCTGGCCCCGTCACGCCTCCCAGATCCACCGTGGCTCCGACAGGCGTCTCGCCGAACGTGCACTCGGCAAGCGCGACGGCCAGGCCGCCTTCCGCGCAGTCGTGTGCCGACGCCAACAGTCCGCTCCCGATCACGGCCGGCAGGAACGTCTGCAGCGCGGATTCGTGCCCGAGGTTGATTGCCGGCGGCAGCCCCCGGACCTCACCGTGGATGCGCTGCAGGTACTCGGTCGCGCCGAGTTCGGCTCGCGTCTCCCCCAGCAACACGATCTTCAGACCGTCGGCGGGGAAGGTCTGGCCGATCACCGTGGCCGCATCCTCGATGAGCCCGACAACGCCGAGCACGGGCGTCGGGTAGATGGCCTTGCCGTCGGTCTCGTTGTAGAGGCTGACGTTGCCGCCCGTGATCGGCAGCGCGAACGCACGGCACGCCTCGCCGATTCCCGCGACGGCTTCGACGAACTGCCACATGATCTCGGGCTTCTCGGGGTTGCCGAAGTTGAGGTTGTTGGTGGCGCCGATCGGCGTGCCACCGGCGCAGCGCGACGTTCCGGGCGGCCTCGGCGACGGCCAGCATCGCGCCGCGCTTCGGGTCCGTCTGGCCGTAGCGGCCGTTGCCGTCCACCGACATCGCCAGCGCACGCGTGGTGCCCTTGACCCGCACGACGGGCGTACCGCGGCCGGCCAGGCAGAGCGTGTTGGTCCGCACCATGTGGTCGTACTGCCTGTAGATCCACTTCTTGCTGGCGATCGTGGGCGAGGCCAGCAGCGTGGACAGCACGTCGGCCGTCGTCGGGAAGGCCTTGAAGTGCGTCGGATCGAGGTGCTGGATGTCGTCGAGCCACGCCGGACGCTGCGTCGGGCGGTCGTAGAGCGGCGCCTCGTCGGTCAGGGCGCGCGCCGGCACCTCGGCCACGACCTCGCCATGCTCCCGGACGCGGACCAGCCCATCGTCGGTGACGTGGCCGATGCAGACGGCGTGCAGGTCCCACTTCTCGAAGATGCGCTCGACCTCGGCCTCGCGCCCCTTGTGGACCACGAAGAGCATCCGCTCCTGCGACTCGGAGAGCATGATCTCGTACGGCGACATGCCGGTTTCGCGCTGCGGGACCTTCGTGACCTCGACGTCCATGCCGACGTGGCCGCGCGCGCTCATCTCGGACGTCGCGCAGGTGAGGCCGGCGGCACCCATGTCCTGCATGCCGACGATCGCGCCGGTCTTCAGGACCTCGAGGCACGCCTCGAGCAGCAGCTTCTCCATGAACGGGTCGCCCACCTGCACGGCCGGGCGCTTCTCGGCCGACGCGTCGTCGAACTCGGCCGACGCCATCGTGGCGCCGTGGATGCCGTCGCGACCGGTCCTGGCGCCCACGTAGTACACGGGGTTGCCGAGGCCGTCGGCCTTGCCCTTGACGATGCCGTCGGCCGGGACGATGCCGAGGCAGAAGACGTTGACCAGCGGGTTGCCGGCGTAGCACGGGTCGAAGCACGCCTCGCCGCCGACGGTCGGAATCCCGATGCTGTTGCCGTAGCCGGCGATGCCGGCCACGACGCCGGTCGACGACGCGACGCGTGCCCGGCTGCGCCAGGTCGCCGAAGCGCAGCGAGTCGAGCAGCGCGATGGGCCGCGCGCCCATGGTGAAGATGTCGCGGATGATGCCGCCGACGCCGGTGGCCGCGCCCTGGTAGGGCTCGATGAACGACGGGTGGTTGTGGCTCTCGATCTTGAAGACCGCGGCCAGTCCGTCGCCGATGTCGACGGCGCCGGCGTTCTCGCCGGGCCCCTGCAGCACGCGCGGGCCCTTGCGTGGGCAGCGTCCTCAGGTGGATGCGCGAGCTCTTGTAGCTGCAGTGCTCCGACCACATCACCGAGAACATGCCGAGCTCGGTCAGGTTCGGCTCGCGGCCGAGGATGCCCAGGATGCGGGCGTACTCGTCTTCCTTGAGGCCGTGGCGGGCGAGGACGTCGGGCGTGATTGGCATGGTTCAGGTGTCGAGGTGCAGGCGCCGGATCGTCACCGGCCGATCCGGCGCAGGAACGAGGGTAGCGATGGCGAGATCCAGAAGGGCGCCGGAGCACGAGGACGGCCGTCAGGGGCATCGGGTCGATGCCGAGGTCGAGGATGCCCGTCCAGATCAGCCCCGCGAACACCAGCAGCAGCGCGGCGGACGTCAGCACGCCGTACACCGCCATCATCTTCGATCCGGCCATGGTCGCGTCTCCGGATGAACCTACACGGCGCCGGACGGTCAACCGGCGCAGCACCGACTCGAAGAGCACCAGCCCGTCGTCGCTCCCGAGCACCTTCTCGCAAGCGCGCTCGGGGTGGGGCATCAGGCCCACCACGTTGCGACCCGCGTTGCACACGCCGGCGATGTTGTTGAGCGATCCGTTGCAGTTGGCCTCGGGTGTGATCGCTCCGGCGGCCGTCGCGTACCGGAACACGACCTGGCGGTTCGCCTCCAGGCGCGCGAGTACGTGGGGCTCGGCGAAGAACTGACCCTCGCCGTGTGCGATCGGAATGCTGAGCACCTGCCCGGGCGCACAGGCGGCCGTGAACGGCGTGTCCGTCTGCTCCACGCGCACGTGGACGTGCTCGCATCGGAACTGCACCTGGCTGTTGCGGATGAGGACGCCCTCGAGCAGGCCCGCCTCGCACAGGATCTGGAAGCCGTTGCAGATGCCGAGCACCGGCCCGCCCCTGGCGGCGAACTCCGACACCGCCTGCATCACGGGCGAGAAGCGCGCGATGGCCCCGGTGCGGAGGTAATCGCCGTACGAGAAGCCGCCCGGCAGGATCACGACATCGGCGTCGCCCACCGACGTGTCCTTGTGCCACAGGAACGCGGCCGACTGCCCCAGCACGTGCTTCACGGCGTGATAGGCGTCGTGGTCGCAGTTCAATCCGGGAAACACAACGATGGCGAACTTCATCGACGTCCTCCGCGAGGGACGGCTCCCTCGTGCGCTTCCGCCCGCGGCCGGGCAGGGTCCACGTGGGGGGCCAGCACGGCCAACCCGACGATGGGCGCGACGGCCGTCATGACTGCACGGCCGAAGGCGTCTCGAGCCGGAAGCTTTCGATGACGGGGTTGGCGAGCAGCTTCGACGAGACCTCGCGCACGAGGGCGTCGGCGGCAGACGCGTCGGCGGCGTCCACCTGCACCTCGAAGTACTTGCCCTGCCTGACGTCGGTGACGCCCGCGTAGCCCAGGCTGTGCAACGACTCGACGATGGTGCGGCCCTGCGGATCGAAAACCGAGGGCTTGAGGGTGACGAAGACGCGAACGGTGAAGAGCGCCATGGCTTGGTGGGCAGTCGGGAGTCGGGAGTGGGGAGTCGGGAGTCGGGAGTCGGGACGATCAGGAGGCGAGCGGTTCTCCGTGGCCGAAGACCCGAGCGAACAGGGTGTCCACGTGACGGAGTTGCTCGTCGAGACTGAATGTGCGTTCGATCTCCTCTCGCGTCAGGACGGCCATGATGTCGGCGTCGGCGAGCAGCAGTTCGCGGAAGTCCTGCTGCTCGTGAAAGGACCGCATCGCGTTGCGCTGCACGAGCGCGTACGCCTGCTCGCGCGACAGGCCGCGTCGGGCCAGCTCGAGCAGCACCTGCCCCGAGAAGACCACGCCCCTCGAGCGGCCGATGTTCTCCAGCATGCGATCCGGGTAGACCACCATGCCCGCGACGATGCGCGTGAAGCGGCGAAGCATGTGATCGAGGGCGAGGAAGCTGTCGGGCAGGATCACGCGCTCGACCGACGAGTGCGAGATGTCGCGCTCGTGCCAGAGCGCCACGTTCTCGAGCGCCGCCACGGCGTTGGCGCGCACGATGCGCGCGAGGCCACACACCTGCTCGCATCCCACGGGGTTGCGCTTGTGCGGCATGGCGGAGGACCCCTTCTGCCCCTTGCCGAACGGCTCTTCGACTTCCCCGAGCTCGGTCTTCTGGAGCCCGCGAATCTCGAGCGCGAACTTCTCGAGCGACGCCGCCGTGATGGCCAGCGTGGTCATCAGCTCGGCGTGCCGATCGCGCTGGACGACCTGCGTCGAGATCGGCGTGGGCGTCAGGCCGAGGCGTCCGCACACGCCCGCCTCGATTTCAGGGGGGAGATGGGCGAACGTGCCGACGGCACCCGAGATCTTGCCGACGCTCACGGCCGCGCGGGCTCGCCTGACGCGCTCGATGTTGCGCTGCACTTCGGTATGCCAGAGCGCCAGCTTGAGGCCGAACGTCATGGGCTCGGCGTGCACGCCGTGCGTCCGGCCCATCATGGGCGTCCGCTTGTGCTCGAAGGCGCGCTGCCGGATGGCGGCCGCCAGGGCGTCCAGATCCTCGAGGATCAGGTCGCAGGCTTCGCGCATCTGCAAGGCCAGCGCGGTGTCCACGACATCCGACGAGGTGAGGCCGAAGTGGAGCCAGCGGGCGGCGGGACCGACGTGCTCGGCCACGGCTGTCGTGAACGCGATGACGTCGTGCTGGGTCGTTTGCTCGATCTCGTCGATGCGCGCGATGTCGAAGGCGGCCTTCTCGCGCAGTTCCCGCGCGGCCTCGGCAGGGATGATGCCGGCGGCGGCCATCGCGTCGGCAGCCGCGAGCTCCACGGCCAGCCACGTTTCGAAACGGCGTTGCTCGGCCCAGATGGCGGACATGGCCGGCTGTGCGTAGCGTCGGATCATCGTGTGGTGTGGCGGCTCCGGCCGCCCGCCGACCCCGGTCTAGGCGACCGCGAGCCGCGTGAAATCGAGCGCGGCCGGACCCGCGGGGCCCAGCACCGTCACGCCGACGGCATCGCGCGTGAACAACTCGCCGGCCACCCGCTGCACGTCGGCGGCGGTGGCGTTCTCGATGCCGGCGATGATCTCGTCGAGCGTCACGTGGCGCCCGAAGTACATCTCCTGCCTGGCCAGGTGCGTCATGCGGCTCGACGTGCTTTCCAGGCCCAGCATCAGGCTGCCCTTCAGGTGGTCCTTCGCACGACGCAGTTCGTCCGTCGCCCACGGCTTCGGACCGCATCGTCCGGAGTTCGTCGGCCACGAGGCCCACGACCTCCGACACGCTCTCGGCAGCACACCCCGCATAGACGGACAGCAGCCCGGTGTCCCTGTAGGACGACACGCCGCTGAACACCGCATACGCCAGGCCCCGCTGTTCACGGATGGTCTGGAACAACCGCGAACTCATCGACCCGCCGAGGATCACGTTGAGGAGATAGGCCGGATAGCGGTCGGCGTGCGCCTGGGGGAAGGCCGGCGTGCCAATGACGATGTGACTCTGCTCGAGATCCTTCACCCGCTCGAGTTGGGGCGGGCGCGGCGACGGCGGGACGTCCAGCCAGTCGGCCCCCTCATGGGGCACCGACCCGAAGGCCTCGTCGACGAGCGCCCGCAGTTGGTCGTGCGAGAAATTGCCCGCGGCCGACACGATCAGGTTACGGCCGACGTACGCGCGCCGGAAGTACTGGAACAGGTCGTCCTGCGTGAACGCGGCGACGGTCGCCGGCGTGCCGAGGATCGGCCGGCCCAGCGGGTGATCCGGCCAGTAGTGTTCGCTGAACAACTCGTGGACCAGATCGTCGGGCGTGTCCTCGACCATCTTGATCTCTTCGAGGATCACCTTCTTCTCGCGCTCGATCTCGTCGGCGGGGAACGCCGGGTGCAGCACCAGGTCCGACAGGATGTCGAACGCCCGCGGCAGGTGCTCGTCCATCACCTTGAGGTAGTACCCGGCGTACTCCTTGGAGGTGAAGGCGTCGAGGTTGCCTCCCATCGAGTCGATCTGCTGCGCGATGTCCTGCGCGCTGCGCCGCTCGGTGCCCTTGAAGAGCATGTGCTCGATGAAGTGGGCGATGCCGCCCTGCTCGGGTTCCTCGTGACGGGACCCGCGCGTCAGCCACACGCCGATGCTCACCGAGCGGACGTGGGGCATGGTCTCGGTGACGAGCCGGACGCCATTCGGAAGCGTGTCGTGGACGATCATCGGCAGGAGTGTCCCCTGGCGCCGACGGCAGCTGCCGCTGGACGGCCGGGAAACCACAATGATAGCAGCCCCACAGGTAGGGCGGCGTGTCCCGCGCCGACGCTGTGGGTGACGGCGCGGTCGCTTGCCCTGGGCGGAGTCGGAGGGGAGACCGCGCCCTCGTGCGCCGCGCGCCACGGGAATCCGTCACAATGGGAGGTCGCCCATGTCTGAACTCGACGATGCCATCGCCTCGCCGCGGGGAGTGGACCGGCCCGATCTGGCCGGCCTGACGCCGGACGAGTTGTCGGCGCTGGTGGTCGACCTCGGCGGCAAACCCTTCCAGGGCCGGCAGCTGTTCCGGTGGATCCACCGCAAGGGCGTGACCGATTTCGCCGCCATGACCAACCTGCCGGCGGCCCTGCGGGCGGAACTGGCCCGGCGGACGGTGATTGGCACGCCCGAGGTCATCCGCAGGGACACCTCGACGGACGGAACCGTCAAGTTCCTCCTGCGGCTCGGCGACGGACGGCAGGTCGAGTCCGTCTTCATCCCCGATACGCCCTCCCAGACCTTCTGCATCTCGACCCAGGTGGGCTGCGCGATGAAGTGCGGCTTCTGCCTCACGGGCACGATGGGACTGACGCGGCACCTCACGGCTGGAGAGATCGCCGGCCAGGTGCGCGTGCTCGCCCGGGAGCTCGGCTTCCTCGACACGCCGTTCAACATCGTCGTGATGGGCATGGGCGAGCCGCTCCACAACTACGACGCCACGATGAAGGCGCTGCGCCTCGTGGGCAGCGAGGAGGGACTGCACGTCTCACCGCGACGGGTGACGCTGTCCACCGTCGGGGTCGTGCCGGGGCTGGAGAAACTGGCCGGCGAGTCGTACATGCCCAACCTGGCCATCTCCCTGCACGCGACGACCGAGGAACAGCGCGACAGGCTCGTGCCCATCAACCGGAAGTACTCGCTCGCGAGTCTCATGGCGGCCTGCCGTGAGTTCCCGCTCAAGAAGCGGAGCCGTATCACCTTCGAGTACGTGATGCTGGCCGGTGTGAACGACACGGACGCGGACGCGAGGCGGCTGGTGAAGCTGCTCGCCGGCCTGAAGGCGAAGGTCAACCTGCTGCCGCTCAACGAGGCGGAGGGCATTCCCTATCGCCGCCCCTCCGACGCGCGCGTCGATGCCTTTGCCAGCATCCTGGCCGACGCGCACATCACGGTGTCGGTTCGCAAGAGCCGCGGCCGCGACATCCGCGCGGCCTGCGGGCAGTTGGCTGTGGAGAAACCCGCCGTGTAGCCGCGGGACTTGTCCCGCGAGCAGAGGGTTGTAGCCGCGGGACTTGTCCCGCGAGCAGAGGGTCTGTAGCCGCGGGACTTGTCCCGCGAGCAGAGGGCTGTAGCCGCGGGACTTGTCCCGCGGACCGGGCGCCGGACAAGTCCGGCCCCTACACGTATCTGGCGGCGATGTCCTTCCGGGCGCAGTCGGAGCCGCGGGACTTGTCCCGCGAGCAGAGGGTTGTAGCCGCGGGACTTGTCCCGCGGACCGGGCGCCGGACAGGTCCGGCCCCTACACGTATCTGGCGGCGATGTCCTTCCGGAAGTGCATGTCCTGGAACGAGATACGTGAGACGGCCTGGTAGGCGCGGTCGCGCGCCTCCCGCAGCGTCGCGCCGGTGCCGACCACTGTCAACACCCGACCGCCGGCCGTGATCACTTCGTCCCCTGCCTGCACATCGGAGTCCTGTGTGGCCCGGGCCGGCGCGGCGACCCCTTGCTCGCCCGCGGGCTGCGCGCCGACTGCTCCGCCGATTGGCCCACGCTGGCGAAGGCGGGTACCGGCGTGGAAGACAGCCACGCCCTCGAGCGCACCAGCCTCCTCGAGGCCCGTGATGGCGTAGCCCGTCGACATCGCGCCGGGATAGCCCCCCGACGCCAGCACCACGCCGACGCAGGCGCCTGCCGGCCGGAGCTGCGCCGTGGGCGGCAGGTGTCCGTTGGCCGCGGCCAGCAAGAGCGGCGCCAGGTCGCCCTGCAGGATCGGCAGCACGACCTGTGCCTCAGGATCGCCGAAGCGCACGTTGAACTCGATGACCTTCGGACCGTCGGCCGTGAGCATGAGGCCGCAGTAGAGGACGCCCGCGAACGGCGTCCCTTCGTTGCGCATCCCGACGAGCACGGGCTCGACGATGGTGCGCATCACCTGCGTGACCAGGGCGTCGTCCACGAGGGGACTCGGCGCGAGCGCCCCCATCCCGCCCGTGTTGGGCCCCTGGTCGTCGTCGAAAGCCCGCTTGTGGTCCTGGGCCGACGCGAGGGGCACGCCGCGCTCGCCGTCACACA
This sequence comes from uncultured Acidobacteriota bacterium, assembly GCA_963715265.1. GTDB lineage: Bacteria > Acidobacteriota > Vicinamibacteria > Vicinamibacterales > Vicinamibacteraceae > Luteitalea. Next base: position 151,796 of record CAVQRQ010000017.1, on the reverse strand, counting down.
GGACGAAGAAGGAGACCTCCGGCCCCTCGAGGCACTCCTCGACGACGACGGTGGCCCCGGCGGGGCCGAACGCCCCCTGGCGCATGGCGGCGTCCACGGCCTCGAGCGCCTCGGCCGTCGTCGGCGCGACCGTCACGCCCTTCCCTGCGGCGAGTCCGTCCGCCTTGACGACAACAGGGGCGCCGAACGCGGCGACGGCCGCCTCGGCGTCCTCGGGTGTGGTGCAGATCCGCGCGCGCGCCGTGGGCACGCCATGGCGATCCATGAAGGCCTTGGCGAAGGCCTTGCTCGTCTCGAGGCGCGCGGCAGCCTGCGACGGCCCGAACACCGCTGCCCCGGCTGCCCGGAGCGCGTCGGAGACCCCGGCGGCCAGCGGCTGCTCGGGACCGACGACCGTCAGATCGATGCCCTCGGCCCGCACCAGGTCGGTGACGGCCTGTGGAGACAGGATGTCGAGCGCCACGTTGCGAGCGCACGACGCGGTGCCCGGATTTCCCGGGGCGCACAGGATGCCGGTCACGCCGGACTCCTGCCGGAGTTTCCAGACGAGGGCGTGCTCACGCCCGCCGGCGCCGAGAACCAGGACCTTCATGTGTTACGCTTTCGGTTTGGTCGACCGGACTCCGGTTGGCCTATCGCCACGCGGAGGGAGGTGAAACGAGATGGCCGAAGTCAAGGTGCAGGAAGGTGAATCGATCGAAAGCGCCCTGCGTCGCTTCAAGCGCAAGGTGCAGCAGGAAGATATCATCAAGGACATCAAGAAACACTCGTTCTACCTGAAGCCTGGCGACAAACGTCGCGCCAAGCAGGCACTCGCCCGCAAGCGGAGCCGCAAGAAGCAGCGCCGCGAGACCGAGTAGTGCCGGGCCGGCGGCGACCGGACATGATCCGTCGCCGCCGTCCTCCCTGTCTGGCGCCCTCCCGCGCCTTGACCGGATGCTGGGCTTGATGCTACTGTCAGCCCTCCTGATGGGCGATTTTTCCCTGAATTTGCTAGGGTTTTAACGGAGCGGGAGAGACGCGATGCAGATTGATGAGCGGGTCGTCGGCGGAGTGACGATTCTGGACCTCTCGGGCAAGATGACGCTCGGCGAGGGAGACGAACTGCTGCGCGAGAAGATCGCCAGCCTGGTCAACGCCGGCCAGAAGAGCCTCTTGCTCAACCTCGAAGGCGTGCCGTACATCGACAGCGCGGGCCTCGGCGAGATGGTGCGGTCCTACACCACGGTCAGCCGGCAGGGGGGCAAGCTCAAGCTCCTGAACCTGACCAAGCGCATCGAAGACCTGCTGTCGATCACGAAGCTGTTGACCGTGTTCGAGACCTTCGACAGCGAAGCCGAAGCCATCCAGAGCTACACGGCCTAGGCCGGCTTCCGGCTGTTCCCGGGTGCTCCGGTACCCGAGCCCACTGCGTTGACCGCCTCGCCCGCACCCGGCACGCCGCGACCCCCGGTCGCGGCGTCGCTGTTTCTGGCCCTTCGTCCCGCCCAGTGGACGAAGAACCTCATCGTCTTCGCGGCGCTGATCTTTCGGACAGCGGCTCCTGGACGCGGAGGCGGTGGTTCGCGCCAGCGTGGCGTTCGTGGCTTTCTGCGCCCTCTCAGGGGTGGTTTACCTCGTCAACGACGTCGTCGACCGGGAGGCAGACAGACAGCATCCCCTGAAGCGACGCCGTCCCGTGGCGGCCGGCCATCTGTCCGTACGCCTCGCGTTGGCGAGCGCCGCGGTGCTGATGGCCGGGGGGCTGGCCGCTGCCGTGTGGCTCGGCCCGGCGTTCCTCGGTCACGCTGTCGGCTACATCGCCCTGCAGATCGCCTACTCGCTGGGCCTCAAGCGCCAGGTCATCCTCGACGTCCTGGCCATCGCCCTGGGGTTCGTCATCCGGGCATCGGCTGGCGGGGCGGCCATCGACGTGCCCGTGAGCCCGTGGCTGCTCGTCTGCACCATCCTCCTGGCGTTGTTCCTGGCCCTGGCCAAACGTCGTCACGAGATCACACTGCTCGGGGAGGACGCCACCCGTCACCGCGCCATCCTCGGGGAGTACACCCCCTACCTCGTCGACCAGATGATCGCCGTCGTCACGGCGTCAACGTTGATGGGGTACGCGTTCTACACGGTCAGCAGCGACACGGCCCAGCGTCTGGGGACGCCGTGGCTCAGCCTGACCCTGCCGTTCCCCCTGTACGGGATCTTCCGGTACCTTTACCTGGTCCATCGCCGCAGCCAGGGCGGCAGTCCGACCGAGCTGCTGCTCGCCGATCGGCCGCTGCTGCTGTGCGTGGCCCTCTGGGGCGCGACGACCATCGCGCTGATCTACCATCCGTGGACACTCGCCCGATGACGCGCCTTCAGCGCGGCTGCCGCGGCGGAGCGTCCTGAGCGTCACCTGCCATGCCCGAGTTGTTCGTACGCGCCGATTCCGTGAACGTCGAGGAAATCATGCGGCAGATCCGCGCCCGCGTGAAGGAGAAGCGGGGCGCCGACTACACCGAGGAGGAGATCAAGGAACTGGCGAGCGTCAAGCTCGAGCGGTTCCTCGACCCGCTTGCGGTCCGGTCGGGCCTGCTCGACGAATACCGCAGCAAGCGCGCGGTGACGACCATCGAGCCGGCGCCGGGCCTCTACGACTTCGATGCCGAGTCGCTGTACGCCTCGTCGCGCGGCACCGTGGGGCGAATCCTCCGCTCGGTGCGCAAGCTGCTGAACCCGGTGCTCAAGCTGTTCATGAACTCGAACCGGCTGGTGCACGTGCTGGGCATGCAGGCGGCGCTGAACGGCTACTTCACGCGGTCCATCGAGCGGGTCGGCGGCCGGGAGGCGCTGACCTTCGAGGTGCTCAACAACGTCGTCGTCGAGTTGACGCGGCTCAGCATCGAGAACCGCAACCTCAAGATGCGCGTCGAGTCGCTGAACACGCGCCTCGACTTCAGCGAGCGTCGGGCGCGTGCCCTCGAGGGCGTCGTGCAGTACAAGCAGGGTGCGTCGCCGGTGTCGCTGACGACGCTGGAACCGGCAACCGATGCCGGACTCGCGCCAGAGGATGCCGACAAGGCCGGCCGCCGACGCCGCCGACGCCGCGGGCGCCGGCGCGGTGCGGGCGGTGAGGGAGGCGAGGGAGGCGAGGCGGGCCCGGGCCCCGAGGGCGGTGGCGAGTACGACCAGTCCGATGAAGCGCCCGCGCGCGAGCACGAGCCGCGCGACGCACGCCCCACGTCCGCCGGTGACGGCGGCACCGACCCCGCGCAGTCGTGAAGCTCGCGGTCGTCGTCCAGCGATACGGCGCCGACATCAACGGCGGCGCGGAGCAGCACGCCCGCTACATCGCGGAGCGGCTGGCGCCGAAGCACGACGTCGAGGTGCTCACCTCCTGCGCCCATGACTACGTCACGTGGCGGAACGAGTACCCGGCAGGCGAGTCACGGGTCGGGCCGGTGCGCGTGCGCCGCTTCGAGGTCTCGCGCGAGCGCGATCCGGAGGAGTTCGGCCGCAGGTCCTTCGCCGTGTTCGAGACGCCGCACTCGTTCAGCGACGAACTGGCGTGGCTGGAGTCCGAGGGGCCGACGAGTCCGGCGCTGGTCGCGCACATCGAGCGGCACGCGTCGGACTACGACTTCCTGTTCTTCTTCAGCTACCGGTATCACCACAGCTACCACGGCACCCGCGCGGCCGCCGGTCGTGCCATCCTCGTGCCGACAGCGGAGCGGGATCCGGCGATCGGGCTCGGGATCTTTCCGCCGGTGTTCCGCGGCGTGCGGGCGCTCATGTACAACTCGCACGAAGAGCAGGCGATGATCCACGCCGTCTCCGGCAACGAGTCCGTCCCCGGTGTGGTGGTCGGCGTCGGGTTCGGACATCCAGCACGGCGCCGTGGCCGAGCGCTTCAGGCAGACCTACGACATCCGTCGGCCCCTTCGTGCTCTACGTGGGCCGCATCGACGAGAACAAGGGCTGCCAGGAGCTGTTCGAGTTCTTCCTGCAGTATCGTTCTTCCAGCAGTACGCGGTCAGGCCGCATCGCCGCTGCAACTGGTCCTGGTCGGCAAGCCCCTGCTGCCGATCCCGGACCACCCGCGCGTGCGTCACCTCGGCTTCATCTCGGACCAGGACAAGTTCGACGCGATCGCCGGCTGCGAGGCGCTCGTGATGCCGTCGTATCTACGAGAGCCTGTCGATGGTGGCGCTCGAGGCGTGGGCGCTGGGCAAGCCGGTGCTCGCCAACGCGCGGTGCGACGTGCTGCAGGGCCAATGCCTTCGCAGCAACGCGGGCCTGTTCTACGCCGACTACCCCGAGTTCTGCCGAGACGCTGCACGTCCTCACCACCAACCAATCGCTGGCCGCGGCCCTCGGCGAGAACGGCCGCGCCTACTATCGTGACAACTACGAGTGGCCGGTCATCGACGCCAAGTACGACGCCATGCTGACCCGGCTGCGCGAGACGCCGGCCCCTGGCGCGGCGACCGAGCGCTGCCTGGCTGGATCGCGAGACACCGCGGCACGCTGCCGCCGGCGCGCGAGGTCCTCGACGGCCTGCCCTCCGGCCCCGCGCCACGACCGCCGGCCACTGGCGCCCGCACGCGCCCGGAGGGCCCGCCGCGCGGCGTCCGCCGGGACTCGCGACGACGGCGCCCCGCGCGCACGCCCGTGCGCGGGGACGGGACGCTGCCATGGCTGCGGTCCACCAGGTGCTCGCCACGCTCGGGTACGGCGACGCCATCGGCCACGAGGTGCTCGGCATCCAGCGGGTGCTGCGGGCCGCGGGCTATCGAGTCGGAGATCTTCGTCGAGACGGCCGACCCGCGCCTCGAGCACCTGACGCGCGACTACCGCGACCTGATCGAGCGACAGCTCACCCGACAACGTCCTGATTCACCACTTCTCGATCGGGTCGCGCGCCTCGCGCGTCGGCGTACGCGCTGCCGGACCGGATGGTGCTCGTCTACCACAACATCACGCCGCCCGGAGTACTTCGTGGCGTGCACCCGCTGCTCGTGCAGCTCTGCTTTCATGGGCCGGCGCGAGCTGCGGGCGTACGTCGCCGCGTGCGACCTGGCGCTCGGCGACTCGGAGTTCAACCGGCAGGAGCTCGAGGCCGCGGGCTTCCGCCCGACGGCCGTCCTGCCCGTCGTGCCGAGCTTCTCGCACCTCGAGTGCCGCCGCGACCGCATCGCTGGCCGGCAGCTTCGACGACGACTGGACGAACATCCTGTTCGTCGGCCGGATGATCCCGAACAAGAGGATCGACGATCTCATCCGGTTCTTCCACGCCTACAAGACGCGCTTCAACCCGCGATCCCGACTGCTGCTCGTGGGCGCACACGGCGGCTTCGAGCGGTACCTGGCGCAGCTCCACCACTGGTCGCGCACGCTCGGACCGCCCGACGTGCACTTCGTCGGGCACGTGTCGCAACGAGGAGCTGACGGCGTTCTACGACGTCGCCGACCTGTTCCTGTGCGCCAGCGAGCACGAGGGCTTCTGCGTGCCGCTGGATCGAGGCGTTCCACAAGGGCGTGCCCGTCCTCGCCTACGCGGCCACCGCCGTGCCCGGCCACCATGGACGGCGCCGGCGTGCTGTACGAGACGAAGGACCCGCCGCGCACGTGGCGGCGCTGATGCACGCGGTCCTCGGACGATCGCGGACCTCGTCGACGCCGGATCTGCTGGCCAGGACGCCGCGCTCGAGCGGCTGCGCGCGCACAGGACTTCGCCGGGACGCTGCTCGGCTTCGTCGAGCGCGTCCTGGCCGCGCCGCGCCGGCCGTCGCCCCGCCGGTGGCGTTCGACTTCTGGGACCAGTTCGAGATGGCGGAGCGGCTCGAGGAAGCTGCGCCAGTACCGGCCGTCGGCGTTGCAGGCCCTCCCGGAGGCGGAGCCGGCGAGTCGGGAGTCGGGAGTCGGGAGTCGCGGAACGGCCCGAGGCTGGCCACACGCAACCGAGTCGACAATGGGACCTCGAGCTCCAGGCCCCAATCCCGAGCCCCGGTTCCGAGTTCCCGGCCGTGATCCTCAGCGTGCATCAGTGGGTGCCGGCGGCGCACAAGGGCGACGCCATCGGCGACTCGGCCCGCGCGCGTGCGCGACCTGCTGCGCGCGCTGGGGCACGCGTCGGAGCTCTTCGCGCTCACCATCGACGACGACCTCCGCGACGACGTGCGCCCGTTCGGCGATCCCGAAGCGCGGCGCGGCGACGTCACGATCCTGCACTTCGCGCTGCCCTCTCCGATGACGCAGGCGTTCGCCACGCTGCCGGGCGGGCGGGTCCTGCAGTACCACAACATCACGCCGGCGCACTTCTTCGCCGACTACGCCCCGGAGATCTACCGTCTGGCGCTGATCGGGCGGCAGGAGCTGGCCACCCTCGTGGGCCACGTCGATCTGGCGCTCGGCGACTCGGCGTACAACCGCGCCGAGCTCGATGCCCTGGGGTTCGCACCGACGGGCGGTCTGCCCATCGCGCTGGACCTGGCGCGCATCACCGGCGCACCGAGGCGCCCGGCGCTCGAGAAGGTCCTGGCCGACGGGCTGATAAACTTCCTCTTCGTCGGTCGCATCGCGCCGAACAAGAAGATCGAGGACCACATCCGGCTGGCCGAGCACTACAAGCGCTACGTCGACAGCCGGTACCGGTTCATCTTCGTCGGTCGTCACGATGCCGTGCCGTCGTACTACGCAACGGTGCGGGCCCTCATGGAGCGGTTCCAGATGCCGGCGGATCGCTTCTGGTTCACGGGGCCCGTGCCCGACGCCGACCTGGCCGCGTTCTACAGGTACGCGAGCGTCTACGTCTCACTCAGTGAGCACGAGGGCTTCTGCGTCCCCCTGCTCGAGTCGATGGCCGCGAGCGTGCCGGTGCTGGCCTACGGCGCGACGGCCGTGCCGGAGACGATGGGAGGAGCCGGCGTCGTGTTCACGCCGAAGGATCTCGAATACGCCGCCGAGTGGCTGGGGCGGCTCACGTACGACGACCGGCTCCGTGCCGACATCATCCGCGGCCAGCACACGCGGCTCGAGGCATTCAGCGAGGCCCGCCTGCAGGCGCACCTCGACGCGATGCTCGCGCCCTTCGTCTGACCGGCCCCCCTCACACAGGATGCACCCGTGAAGATCGCGTTCATCATCCAGCGCTACGGCACCGAGATTCTCGGCGGATCCGAGTACCACTGCCGACTGATCGCCGAGCGCATGGCGACACGCCACCAGGTCGACGTGCTGACCACCTGCGCGCGCGAGTACGTGACCTGGACGAACGAATACCCGGAGGGGGTCGACCGCATCCGTGGGCGTCAACGTCCGCCGCTTCGCCAACGCCAGGACGCGCGACATCGACGGCGTTCAACCGCTGTCGGACTGGATCTTCAACTACCCGCACACGCGCGACGACGAGATGGAGTGGCTGCAGGAGCAGGGACCGTGGTGCCCGGCCCTCATCGAGTATCTGCAAGCGATCGCCACCAGCAGTACGACATCCTGGTCTTCTTCACGTATCTGTACGCGCCGACGGTGCTGGGGATGTCCGATCGCGCCGAAGAAGAGCATCCTCGTGCCGACAGCGCACGACGAGCCCGCCATCCACCTGGGCCTCTACCGCGAGCTGTTCGCGTCGGCCCGCCATCGCCTTCAACACCGAGAGCGAGAAGGCCTTCCTGATGCGGACACTTCGACATCCGTCCGCTCGTCGAGGACACCGTGGGCTGCGGCGTCGACCTGCTCGACACCGATGGCCACGGCAAGCCGCGACGCGGCGTGGACGCGCCGCTGGAAGTGACCGCTGCTGCCCGACGAGGAGACAGCGAAGCCGGCGCCCATCAAGGAGGACGCGCCCCGTGGACGGCGCGGACGCGGTCCGCGCCCCGCGCGCCCCGTGGCCGATCGGAAGCGAGGGATCGGTGAGGCGTTCCGGCGCCGGCATCGCCTGTTCGGGCACGTCGCGCTCTACGGGGGCCGCATCGATCCCGGCAAGGGGTGCGAGGAGTTGTTCGAGTACTTCGCGACGTACCGCGAGGCGGGCGGCGACGCCACCCTGGCGCTGATGGGCGCCAAGCTGATGCCCATCCCCGAGACGCCCTGGATTCGCTTCGCCGGGCTGCTGCCGGAGAACGAGCGTCTCCAGGCCCTCGACGCGGCCGACGTCGTGGTGGTGCCCTCCCCGCTCGAGAGCCTGTCACTCCTGGCGCTCGAGGCGATGGCGATGGGCACGCCGGTCCTCTGCAACGCCCGCGCCGAGGTCCTCGTGGAGCACTGCCGGCGCAGCAACGCGGGGCTCTACTACGCCGACCGCGACGAGTTCGTCGAGGCGCTGTCGCTGCTGATGGCGGATGACGACCTGCGCGCGTCACTGGGGCGCAACGGCCGCGCCTACGTCGAGGCCCACTACCGATGGGATGTCATCGCCGCCAAGTACGACCGCCTCATCGCCGGGCTCACGGGCGGGTCGTCGCCTCGGGCTGCGTCGGCAGGGCGCTGACGACGCTGGCCTGCCTGCCCTGACGCCATCGCGTGAAGTCGTCGTCGACGTACCGCACGTCGAATCCGATTCGCTGCAGGTAGGCGCTGGCGAGGGCCGCACGGGCGCCTGTCGCGCAGTGCACGATCAGAGGACGGCCGCGAGGAATCCGTGCCTGCTCGACGGCCAGCCGGCTCTGGGCGATCTGGAGCGCGCCCTCCACGTGGTCGGCGGCGTATTCCGCCTCGCCACGGACGTCGAGCCAGACGCTGTCCGGGCCCGGCGGCACCACGTCATCGAAGGTCAGCCGCGGGATGGACGCCGTCGCGCCGCCGGCCTCCCGCCAGGCCTGGAAGTCGCCAGGAGGCACCCAGCCGACAACGGCGTCGAGGCCGATGCGAACCAGTTGGCGCACGAGCGGGTCCACGTCGTCGGCATCGGCCAGCAACACGAGGCGCTGCGAGGGTTCGAGGAAGGCGCCAATCGTCGCGGTGAATTGCCGCGTGGCCGGAGCGTACAGGCTCCCCGGCAGGTGCGCCTCCATGAACGTCTCGCGCCCCGGCCGCGTGTCGAGGACGACGAGTGACGGATTGGCCACGACATCGGCAAGTGCCATCCGTGGCGGGTCCGGGACGGCGCCGAGCAGGGGCGCGCCGTCGCGATTGAGCTGCTTCATGCGCGCGAAATACGGCGGGGGCTCCGGCTGCCCGGCGAGAATCGCCTCGACGAAGGCCGGTCCCGATTCACGCGCGAGTGACAACGCCCCGTTGAACCGCCGCTCGTATCCGACGGTCGAGACCGGCACCGCGCCGAGCGCCTTGCCGCACGCGCTCCCGGCGCCGTGGCCTGGCCATACCTGCATGTAGTCCGGCCACGCGGCCACCTGGCCCAGCGACACCTGGAGCTGCTCGGCCGCCGGCCGCATCGCGCCGACCTGGCCCGCCGCGGATTCCAGCAGGTCTGGACGCCCGACGTCGCCGACGAAGAGGAAATCCCCGCTCGCGACCCCCATGGGCGCGTCGGCCCCGCCCCCGCGATTGGTGACGACGAAGACGACATGCTCCGGCGTGTGCCCTGGCGTATGCCGGACCTCGATCTCGATGCGACCGACCATGAAGCGGTCGCCATCGGCCACGAGCGTCACGGGGGCCCGGCTCTCGTCGAGCCACCGGTACTGCCAGTCCGGCGAGCCCGCCCTCGAGAGCACGAGGCGCACGTCGCCGCGCTCGGCATACTCGCGCGCGCCCGACAGGAAGTCGGCGTGAATGTGGGTCTCGGCGACGACAGCGATGCGCATGCCTTCCTCGGCGGCCACGCGGTCGTACCTGTCGATGTCGCGCTCGGGGTCGATGAGCAGCGCCTCACCCGTGCGCTGGCAGCCCACGAGATAGGTGTATTGCGACAGCGCCGGGTCGGTGATCTGGCGAAACAGCACGGGACGGCCTCCGCCGTCCAGTGAACCACCAAGGCGCGCGGGAGGCAAATCAGCGAACGGGCTCTGGTTCGTCGGTGCTCTTCCTGCGACGCGGCCGGATGTCGTACCGCTTGATCATCTCGTTGAGCGTCGTCGGCTTGACGTGCGAGCAGCTCGGCCGCGTGCTTCTGCACGCCGCCGGCGGCCTCGAGGGTGGTCTCGATGAGCTGCTTCTCGAAGTCGCCGGTGACCTCCTTGAACGGAGATGCCCTCGGGCGGCAGCACGAAGTTCGGAAGCTGGAAACGCCGGGTGTCGGACGGTATCGGGGATCAGCTCGGGTCCGATGCGCGTGCCCGGGCACAGCACGACGGCGCGCTCGATGACGTTCTCGAGCTCGCGCACGTTGCCGGGCCAGTCGTACTCGAGGAGCAGGTCGAGCGCCTCGGGCGTCGAGTTCGAGATCGCGGCGGCTGTTCTCCTCCCCGTACTTCTCGAGGAAGTGCTGCACCAGCAGCGGGATGTCGTCCTTGCGCTCGCGCAGCGGCGGCAGGTTCATGGTGATGACGTTCAGCCGGTAGTAGAGGTCCTCGCGGAAGCGGCCCTCGTCGACCATCGTGCGCAGGTCGACGTTGGTCGCCGCGATGATGCGCACGTCGACCTTGATCGTCTCGATGCCGCCGAGGCGCATGAACTCGCGCTCCTGGATCACGCGCAGCAGCTTGGCCTGCGTCTCGAGCGGCACGTTGCCGATCTCGTCGAAGAAGATGCTGCCCTTGTCGGCGACCTCGAACAGGCCCTTCTTGGGCGCGACGGCGCCGGTGAAGGCGCCCTTCACGTGGCCGAACAGGTTGCTCTCGAGCAGGTCCGGGGGCAGGTTGCCGGAGTTGACGGTGACGAACGGCTTCTCGGCGCGGGCGAGTTGGTGTGGATCGCCCGCGCCACCAGCTCCTTGCCGGTGCCGCTCTCGCCGTAGATGAGCATCGTCGACCGGCTGGGCGCCGCCTGGATGATCAGGTCGAACACCTGCTGCATCTTGCGCGCTGCGTCCGATGATGTTCGCAAACTTGCTGCCGTGCGCCTGCAGGCTCTGCTTGAGGACGCGGTTCTCGCGCGACCAGCCGGCGTGCGTCACGGCGTTGTGCAGGACCGACCAGCACCTCGTCGTTCTTGAACGGCTTGGTGATGTAGTCGAAGGCGCCGCGCTTCATCGCCGACGATGCGCCGATCTCCACCGAGGCGAAGGCCGTGATCATGACGACCGGCAGGTCCTCGTCGATCGCCTTCGAGCTCCTCGAGCGTCGCGATGCCGTCGATGCCGGGCATCATCACGTCGACGATGGCGGCGTCGAACGACGTGCGTGCGCGCGAGTTCCAGCCCCTCCGTGCCGCGTCGCGGCGAGGCGACGTCGTAGCCCTCGCGCGCAGGAGCGTCTCGAGGATCTTCGCGCATGATCTCCTCGTCGTCGACGACGAGGATCGTGCCCTTCGACTGGACATCGTCGAACCCTCGTGTGGGCGCATCAGCTCGCGCTCGATTCGGCCGCGGCGGCGCGCGGCGCTGTCATGGAGGGGAACGCGAGCGTGAACCGCGTGCCCTGCCCGACTGGCTGTCGCACACGATCGTCCCGTCGTGCTCCTGGACGATGCCGTACGTGATCGACAGCCCGAGCCCGGTGCCCTGGCCGATCGGCTTGGTCGTGAAGAACGGGTCGTAGATCCGCGCCAGGTGTTCGCTGGGGATGCCGGCGCCCGTGTCGGCTCACCTCGACGACGACCTGCTCCGTCCACCCGGCGGGAGGCGATCGTGACAGCCAGCCGCCCTTCGGCATGGCGTCGCGGGCGTTGAGGAACAGGTTCAGGAACACCTGCTGCAGCTTGTGCTCCGACCGCCGCGGACCATCGGCGCTCCGGCCTGCCAGGTCCTTGCGCACCTGCACGCTGGCCGAGCGGAACTGGTGCTCGAGCAGTGACAGCACGTCGTTGATGACGACGTGGAGGTCGACGGGGCCCGTCTCCTCGACTGCACCGGGCGCGACGAGGTTCAGGAGGCCGTTGACGATCTTGGCCGCGCGGAAGGTCTGGCGCTCGATCTTCTCGAGCAGCCGCGTGCGCGGGTCCTCGGGATCGGCCTGCTCGAGCAGCATCTGGGTGAAGCTCGAGATGCCGGTCAGCGGCGTGTTGACCTCGTGCGCGACACCGGCGGCCAGCAGTCCGATGGACGCCATCTTCTCCGAGATCTGCAGCTGCTCCTCGAGCTGTACCCGCGAGGTGATGTCCTCGACCATCAGCACGGACCCGGCCTGGTCGCCAGCGGATGTGCGGAGCGGATGCATCGCCGCGTTCACCAGTCGCTTCCTGGCGCCGTCGGCGTGCCGCGACACGAGCGGCGTGCGATAGATGGTGGCGGTCTCGTTGCCACCGCGCTCGGCCAGCCGCACCGCCGCGAGGAACTCCGGGTCGAACAGCTCGTCGAGCCGGTGTCCCAGGGCGAGTGGCGCGGACACGCCGGCGATCTGTTCCATCGCCGGGTTCCAGTGCAGCACGACGCCCTCGAGGTCGGCCACGAGCAGGCCGTCCTGGAAGCGACTGGACGACGTTCTCGTTGAACTCGCGCATGCGGTTCAGCTCGTCGGCCTTCTCGCGCAGCGCCCGGTACAGCCGGCCGTTCTCGATCGCCGTCGCGACCTGCGCCGCCACGGCGTTGAGCAGTGTCAGGTCCTCCGTGCTGAGCGGCTCGCCGCTCGGCCGCGACCCCAGGCCGATCACAGCGATGGGACCGTCCTTGGCGAGGCAGGGCACGAAGGAGTGCAGCCCGTGGTCGCGCCAGAGGCGGACCTCCTCCGCGGCAAACCGGCGGACGGTGAACGGATCGTCCAGGTTGACGACCTGGCCGCTCTCGAGACGCGTGCCGATTCCGGAGAACCGCTTCAGCGGCGGCACGACCTCGAGCGTCATGCCGATCGCGCGGTGCGCCACGAACCCGTCGTTGGAGCCGGGGGATGCCGCCACGAGCAGCGTGATGCGGTCCACGCCGAACGTGTCGGCGAGCCGCTGCACCAGTCGCTCGGTCAGGCGGTCGAGGTCGAGGTCGGCGTTCAGGTCGCGCGCAAACGCGAGCAGTGCGCGGCGGTAATCGTAACGGTCGCGGTAGTGCGCGTAGTCGAGCGCCGTCTGGATTGCGTTCTTGACGATCGGCGCCAGCAGCACGACGAGCAGCGTGGCCAGGATGGCGATGACCGAGTTGTGCTGCTCCGACCCGCCGAGGAACATCTCGCTCGCCAGGCGCAGCGTGACCGTGTAGATGGTCGTGATGGCCGCCAGCACCGTCGCGTAGACGACGGTGCGCTTGATGATCACCTCGACGTCCATCAGCCTGTAGCGGACGACGGCGGAGGCGAAGGCGAGCGGCACGAGGGCCAGCAGCACGACCAGAACGCCCAGCGCCTCCCAGGGGTGATACCCGAGGGCGTACGGGAGTCCGTACAACAGGGCGAACGGCAGCGCGCCTGCCAGCGTGCCCCACACGATCCAGCGGAGCTGCCGGCGCGCGGTGACCGACCGCAGGCGACCGAGCGTGCGCGTCATGGCCGTCTGGCCGATGACGAGCGCCGCAACCAGTTGCAGCATCTCGACCCGGTCCAGAGCCACGATCCAGTTCTCGAAGGCATCGCCCGGGAGCGCCCCGGCCGAGAGTACGGCGACGCGCGTCAGCCCCAGCAGAATCGCCGGCAGATAGAGCAGGGACATCAGCCGGCGGCCTTGCGCCGACTTGGACCAGCTGTCCTGACGCTCGGGGAAGACGAGGGCGAAGTGCACGAACAGCGGCGGCAGCGTCAGCATCGCCACGACGTCGCCCCAGTAGAACACCCAGTCCAGGCGATCCAGCCGGCCGCTGTAGGAGAAGCCACAGACGCCGAAAAACGCGACGGTCAGCCAGAAGAAGTGCAGGGTCGCCGGATCGCGCGGGCGCTGCACACGCACCGAGCAGCCGACGAGCAGCGCGAAGATGGCGACCGCCGCGAGGGCGTAGTAGAGGAGGCGCTCCCCGTCGGGCAGGGGCGTCAGATCGAGCCTCAGAGGTCGCTCGTACCCCGCCCGGGAGACGACGTACGAGAGTGGGCGGCCCCGCTGGCTGCCGTGCTGGGCGTCCAGGACCTGCTCGACTCGGTCGATCCCGCGGCCGTTGACGGCGACCAGGACGTCGCCGGCCTGGATGCCGGCCCTTGCCCCTGCCGCCTCTGGCCCCACATGGGCGGCCACCACGCCCTCGGCGCGCGCCTCCCACAGCACCCCGTCCTCGACCTCGACCCAGGAGAACCGGACCGCGACGTTGGCGACAACGAGGACGAGCAGAATCGCCGTCACGGCGACCGTGAGCGCGGCACTGCCCCACTTCGTGCGACGGGGCCCCTCTGTGGGGCCTGGCCAGAGTCCCTCGGTCATCGGGTGGTTCAATCGACGACGAGCCAGGCCGGGGAGCCGAACCAGCGGTCGTACCGTTCACGAGGTAGCAAAGGGTGTTCCACTACGCGGAGAGCGCCTCGCCAGTGAAATCACTGGAAATGACCGCGATCCGGACATGCTCCCGCAGGCGGTTGCTGGAATCCAGACCAGTATCCACAAAAATGGATTACCCAGCCAGGATTATGGATCCCTATGGCGTTGAGGCGGTTGGCGGCAGCCAGACGGGTTGGGCGCTCGGGTACGGGTCCGGCCGCCAGGCCGGCCGACACGCGACAGACGCCAGGCCGTCAGAACTTCACGAGCACGCCGCCGACGACGCGCTTCGGGGGACGAATGACGAGGAGTTCGTCGTAGATGGAGCCGATGGCCTCTCCGTCACGGAAGAGGTTGCGCAACCGCCACCACGAGTTCCCAGTCGGCGCCGGTCGCGCTCAGGAAGGGCAGACGCTGGGCCACCTGGACGTCGAACCGCGCGTCGGTGCTCGCCGCGTCGAGCAGGGGGCTGCGGCGTGAGAAGGCCGAGTTGACCTTCCAGGTGGCCGATACCCGCGTGGCGGTCTCCGGCACGTCGGTCACCACGCGTGCCGTGACGTCGTGGATGCGCTCGCTGCCGAGGCGGTCGGCCGACGGCGCCAGCACCGCGATGACGCCGCGCTCGCCGGTTCCGAACCACTGGGCACGGGCGACGGTGTACTCGACGGCGCCCCGGAAGCGGGGTCCGGCGTCCTGCGAGATCCCGAACACCCAGCCACCAGCGTTGAGGTTGCCTCCATTGGCCACGACGTAGTGCCCGAGGTCGGGCGCGATCGCGCGGGGCCCGACGCCGAACATCGCGACGAGCTGGTCGTCGACGGTCTGCTCGAACCGGCGGACGCCGAGGAGGAACTGCCCGAACTCCCTGTCGATGCCGATCTCGACGTGCCGCGTGCGCTGCGCGTTCAGACGACCGGTGGCGGTGGCCGTCGTGAAGGTCCGCTGGGGCGGCATCGAGAATGCCGACAGGTTTCGTGCGTCGAATTCCTCGGCTCCCGGCGCCAGCATTTGCTGGGTCATGGCCACGCGCACCCATGTCTTGTCCAACGGGGACACGGACAGCGAGGCGCTCGGGCTCATGAGCGTCGGCCGCTCGAGGTAGTCGTGGTGGGCGTACCGCGCGCCGTAGGTCACGACCGCGCGCCTGTGGAAGCGCCAGGTATCGAAGGCGTGGATCGTCCCTGCCGCGCGCCGCCGGTCGGCCACGCTCAAGAGGGCCGTCGGGGTCTCCGACGAGAAGTTCTGGAGGGCGAACGACGCACCGAGGTCGAGGGCATGCCGCGAGGCGGTGGGCCTCACGTAATTCCCCGCGACGATCCACGACGACAGGTCGCCGCGGCCGAACGCGCCGTGCACCGACCACGCGCCCGTGTCGCCGATGGGCGCGCCGAGGGTCGCGTAGGCCACACCGGCCGGCCCTGTCAGCCACGACGTCGGTTCGCCGTCTGCGCCCCCGTCGAACGCCGTTGCCGTCAGGAACTGAATCTGACCGGACAGCGACGCATCGCCACCGAAGTACGACGACGTCTCGCGCGCCGACGCCTCGGCCATCGATGCGCCGAGCCGATCCTCGATCCAGTCGAAATCGTCCTCGAGCGCGTCGAGTGCGAGCTGGCCCTGCGTGTCGCGCAGGACCGAGCGCTTCATGTGCCGCAGGCGCCAGAGCCGGGGGGAGTGGTCGTGATCCTCGCCGGCGGATTCGGCCGTCGACGGCCCCGGGGCCGGCTTGATTGTCGAGACGCCGCCAAATCCGGCGGCAATCAGCGGGGTCGGCGCGTCGGCGGACTCGGTCGGTGCGGCCGAACCGGAGAGGCGGGCGAGCCGAACGACGTGACGCGCGCTGGCAGCCGGGACGACATCGACGAACTCGCGCACCGAGGCGCGATAACCCGCGCGCTGGGCGCGAATCAGATACGTGCCGACAGGAACGGCCGAGAACAGGAAACGGCCCGACTGGTCGGTGACGCCAAACAGCGCGTCGGGGCCGATCGCCGACACCGCGACGCCGGAGATCGGTGCGCCACCGTCGTCGGTGACCACGCCCTCGATGCGGCCGGCCACCAGATCTGCCCCTGGAACCACGGACGCGGTGACGCCGTGAGCGCGTGCCTGCACGAGCGGCTGGGCCAACGCCGCGGGGGCGAGACTCAGGCCGAGTGCGAACGCCGTCAGCGTCACCGATCGGGTCATGGGGTACTCCAGTGACAGTCTACCGGAGCGCACCGCGGGGTGAACTCCCGCGAAGCGCTCGGCCCTGACCGCCGGCGGCTAGGAGCCGGCGACGGTGAAGGCGAGATCATGCGTCAGGGACTTGCCGGCCTTATTGTCCGTCACTTTGATGGCAAGACGGTAGTCCCCCGCCTCGAAGGCGGAAATGGGCACGTTCAGGCTGCCGACCAACTGGTGTCCCTCGTTGACGTCGAAGCCCGGCGGCAGGGTCTCATTGTTGAGCTTCTGGGGCGCCACGCCCCGGAACTTCGACTCTCCAAGCGGCCCCTTCTTGTAGGGCTGCCACTCGATGGTGACGTCGGGCTTCTTGTCCTCGCCCAGGGCCACGCCGTAGATGATGAAGAACACGGACAGCTCATCGGAGCCCGCGAACTTGCCGTCGGCGATTGGCGACACCTCGAGGTTGCCAATGACGTACGGCTTCATCTTCTGGGCATCGCCCGTCGGCACCTCGGCCAGCGGGGTGACCTTGTTGGCCAGGAACACGCTGGAGAGCTGGAACTCGTCGCTCCAGTAGTTGGGCACGGTGATGGTGGTCTTGTGGACGGCCACCTTCGCCGGACCGGGTACGGCGTCCGGATCCTTGACGGCCACGGCCACGTAGGCATCGTACTCGCCTGCCGCGACGCTGAACGGCCGGCTGAAGGTCAGCGGCCCGCCCGGGCCGCGGGGCACGGCCGTCAGGTCGTAGTAGTCCTCCCAGGGGTACTCCACGCCCGAGACGGCCTGGCCGGCGAGATCCTGGGCCTCCTTGCCCTTCTTCTTCTTCTTGTCCTGCTTCTCCTTCTCCTTCTGGGCCTTGGGGTCCAGTGGAGGCGGAGCGACAGGGGGCAGGGCGCCCTTGGGCGCGAGCCGGATGTAGGCACCGAGGTTGGCGCCCTTGCCGAGCACGTCGGGCGGCAGCGTCACCGTGAACGGCGCGTAGATCTTGTTGTCGGAGGCCTTGAGGTAGTCGATGGCCACATCCATCGCCACGGTCGTGGCCGGGTCGGCCGCCACCGTGCGGGCGACCGGATCCGCCGTGTACACGGTCGTGCCTGCCGGACCAGCCATCGCCTCGTTGGTAGCGCCGACGATGCCGTTGATCAGCATCTGCTTCGGATCGACGGGCGGGGCGGCCTTGTCGTCCTTCTTTTGCGCGGCCGCTGGGCCGAGGCCGAGAACGAGGACGAGCCCCGTGGCCAACCAGAACTTCCGTGACTGTCGCATACGTCTTCCCCCGCGGCATGCCCCTGCATGCCCAACCTCCGGATCATAGGGCACAACGACGCCGGACGGAACCTCGTTGCACTATGATCCAGTTGCTGACGCGGGGTCGGCCGGCGGCGCATCTGGCCCGCCGCCCGACCCGCCTGCTGCGCCCCAGCACGGCGCTTGTTGCGGCCGGCCCCTCGGTCGGACGCGCTCACGGACCGGACCGGGTGGCCCATGCTCAACGACTCCCTCGTCATCGTCCTGGCTGGAGGGGTGGGCGAACGCCTGGCCCCGCTGACCAGGGAACGTGCAAAACCAGCGGTGTACTTCGGCGGCCCCTACCGCATCATCGACTTCACGCTCAGCAACTGCATCAACTCCGGCCTGCGCCGCATCTTCATCGTCACGCAGTACAAGAGCCTGTCGCTCAATCGCCACATCCGGCAGGGCTGGAGCATCGTGGCAGAGGAACTCGGCGAGTTCATCGAGATCCTGCCCCCGCAGAAGCGGGTCAGCGACAACTGGTACCTCGGCACGGCCGACGCCGTGTACCAGAACCTGTACTCCGTCGTGCGTGAGGCGCCCAAGCGGGTGGTGATCCTCTCGGGCGACCACATCTACAAGATGGACTACTCGAAGATGCTGCGCTGGCACGTCGAGAAGGGCGCCGCCGCCACGGTGGCGACCTACGAGGTGCCGGTGGAGGAGGCCGCACGCCGCTTCGGGGTGATCCAGGTCGACGAGGAGGAGCGGATCGTCGGCTTCGAGGAGAAGCCTGCCGAGCCCAAGCCGATTCCGAGCCTGCCCGGCGTAGCGCTGGCCTCCATGGGCATCTACGTCTTCGAGGCCGACGTCCTCATCAAGGCGCTGGAGGACGACGCCGGGCGTGACAGCAAGCACGACTTCGGCAAGGACATCCTGCCGGCGCTGATCAGCGGACAGGCTCCCGTCTATTCGTACCGTTTCTCGGACGAGAACAAGAAGGCGAGCAAGTACTGGCGGGACATCGGCGAACTCGATGCCTACTACGAGGCCAACATGGACCTCGTCCAGGTGAACCCGGACTTCAACCTGTACGATCCCGAGTGGCCCATACGGACGTGGATGCCACAGGCCCCGCCGGCCAAGTTCGTCTTCGACGACGAGGGGCGCCGGGGACAAGCCCTCGACTCGATCATCTCGACCGGGGTGCATCGTCTCGGGCAGCACGGTGCGCGGCAGCATCCTGTGCCCGAACGTGCGCGTCCACAGCTACTGCAGCATCGACCGCAGTATCCTGATGCCCGGCGTGCGGGTGGGCCGGCACGCCCGCATCAAGAACGCGATCATCGATCGCGACGTGTTCATCCCGCGCGGCGCCGTCATCGGCTACGACCCCGCGGAAGACCGGAAGCGCCACACGGTCACCGCGAAGGGGGTCGTCGTCGTGACGAGCGACGACGAGCCGTACATCGAGGCACCCGAAGGCGAGCGGCACCAACGCGAGCAGGAGGCCGACGCGCGCGGGCAATCGTAAGCGGGAAACGGGGAGCGGGAAGCGCTGCCCTTGCATCGTCATCATCCAGGAGTCTTCTCAGTGCAGATCACGAAGGTCATCGGACGCGAGATTCTCGACTCGCGCGGCAATCCCACGGTCGAAGTGGACGTCACCCTCGATGGCGGCGCGTTCGGGCGGGCGGCAGTGCCGTCGGGCGCCTCCACGGGCGAGCGCGAGGCCCTCGAACTGCGCGACGGCGACAAGGGCCGCTACCTGGGCAAGGGCGTGCAGAAGGCCGTCGCCAACATCAACGGCGAAATCGCGCAGGCGATCGTCGGCAAGGAGTTCGACCAGACCAGCCTCGACGAGACGCTGATCGCGCTCGACGGCACGGAATACAAGAGCCGCCTCGGCGCCAACGCGATCCTCGGTGTCTCGATGGCCGCGCTGCACGCGGGGGCCGCGGAGAAGAAGACGCCGCTCTATGAGTACATCGGCGCGCTGCGCCACGCGCTGGCCGGCGGCGGCCACGCCGACCTGCTGCCCGTGCCGATGATGAACATCCTCAACGGCGGCGCGCACGCCGACAGCAGCGTGGACTTCCAGGAGTACATGGTGATGCCGCTCGGCGCGCCGAGCTTCTCGGAGGGCCTGCGCTGGGGCGCCGAGATCTTCCACACCCTGCGCGGCATCCTGAAGTCCCGCGGCCTCTCAACCGGCGTCGGCGACGAAGGTGGCTTCGCCCCGAGCCTCAAGAGCAACCAGGAAGCCCTCGACGTCGTGATGCAGGCCATCGACAAGGCCGGCCTGAAGGCAGGCGAGCAGGTGTGGATCGCGCTCGACACCGCGTGCAGCGAGCTCTGGAAGGACGGGCAGTACGTCTTCAAGAAGTCCGGGGAAGCCAATCGTTCGAGCGAGCAGATGGTCGCGATGTTCGCCGACTGGGTGCGTCAGTACCCGATCTGCTCGATCGAGGACGGCCTCGGCGAAGGTGACTGGGAAGGCTGGAAGCTGCTCACGAAGGAGCTCGGCGACAAGGTGCAGCTGGTCGGCGACGACATCTTCGTGACCAACCCGAAGATCCTCGCCGAGGGCATCGCCCAGGGCGTGGGCAACTCGCTGCTGGTCAAGCTGAACCAGATCGGGTCGGTCACCGAGACCCTGCGCGCGATGAAGACCGCGTGGGACGCCGGCTACACGACCATCGCATCGCACCGGTCGGGCGAGACCGAGGACAGCACGATCGCCGATCTCGCCGTCGGCACGCGCGCCGGCCAGATCAAGACGGGCTCGGCCAGCCGCAGCGATCGCACCGCGAAGTACAACCAGTTGCTGCGCATCGAATCGGCCCTCGGCAGCCGCGCGACGTACGCAGGCCGGAGCGCCATCAAGGCGCTGGCGTAAGGCTCGACACATGGCAGACTCCCGCGCCCCCGTGGCGTTGATCATCCTCGATGGCTGGGGCCTCCGCGCCGAGGCCGATCACAATGCCGTCAAGCTGGCCGACCCGCCTGTCTTCAACAGGCTGTGGGCCTCGTACCCGCACGCCACCCTGCAGGCCTCCGGCGAAGCCGTGGGCCTGCCGGCCGGCCAGATGGGCAACTCCGAGGTCGGGCATACCAATCTCGGGGCGGGCCGTACGGTCTACCAGGACCTCACCCGCATCGACAAGGCCGTGAGCGACGGCACGTTCGGGCAGACCGCCGCGCTGCGGGCCGCCATCCAGGCGGCCATCGACGCCGGGACGGCAGTGCACGTCATGGGACTGCTCTCCGACGGCGGCGTGCACAGCCACCAGGCCCACCTGCACGCCCTGCTACGTCTGGCCAGCGCCATGGGCGCGCCGAAAGTGTTCGTGCACGTCATCACCGACGGGCGCGACACGTCACCCACTGGGGGACGACGGTACGTGAAGGCCCTCGAGGCGGTGCTCGAGGAGACCGGCGCACGGGTGGCCAGCGTGTCGGGCCGGTACTACGCCATGGACCGCGACAAGCGGTGGGAGCGGGTCCGGCTCGCCTACGACGCGATCGTCACGGGCACGGCCCCGTACGGCTCCTCGGCCGCGACCGTCATCGAGGAGGCGTACGCGAAGGACCTGACCGACGAGTTCATCCTGCCGGCGACGATCGTCGACGCGGCGGGCGCGCCCGTCGGCCCCATGGCCGACGGCGACTCGGTGATCTTCTTCAACTTCCGCGCCGATCGCGCCCGCCAGATCATCCGGGCGCTGATGTTCGACGACTTCGACGGCTTCCCGACGCCCGATCGCCCGAAGGTCCTCCTCACGACCTTCACCGAGTACGACGCGACGTACCCGTTCCCCATCGCGTTCCCGCCCCAGACGGCCTCGCACTATTTCGGCGAGGTGCTGCAGCAGCACGGGCTCACGAACCTGCGCCTGGCCGAGACCGAGAAGTACCCGCACGTCACGTATTTCTTCAACGGAGGCAACGAGGTGCCCTTCACGGGCGAGGACCGCGTGCTCCTCCCCTCGCCCAAGGTGGCGACGTACGACCTGCAGCCGGAGATGAGCGCCAGCGGCGTCGCCGACGCCTTCGTGGACAGCGTCAGGCACCGCCGGCACGACGTCATCATCTGCAATTTCGCCAACCCGGACATGGTGGGACACACGGGCAAGCTCGACGCGGCGATCAAGGCGATCGCTGCCGTCGACGCATGCCTCGGGCGCTGCATCGACGCGCTGCTCGCGGCCGGCGGCACCGCCCTGGTCACGGCCGACCACGGCAACGCCGAGCAGATGTGGGACTACGAACTGAACGCCCCCCACACCGCCCACACCACCAATCTCGTACCGGTGATCCTCGTCGGCCCCGCCGTGGCCGGCCGGACGCTGCACGACGGGGCCCTCACCGACGTCGCGCCGACGCTGCTGCAGCTGCTCGGGCTCGCGCAGCCCGCGGAGATGACGGGACGGTCGCTCATCGATGCGTAGCCGTCGGACCTCGTGAATCTCGTAGGCGCCGGGTGAATCTCGTAGGCGCCGGGTGAATCTCGTAGGCGCCGGACTTGTCCGGCCGGGTGAATCTCGTAGGCGCCGGACTTGTCCGGCGCCCCTGCGCCCTTGCCCGCGGGACAAGTCCCGCGGCTACGAAACGAAAGGGCCGCCAGGTGTCTGGCGGCCCTTTCGTTTCTCTCTAGACTTCTTCGGTCGCGGCATCGGGCGCGATGCGGAGCGACTTGAGGAATCGCCTGTCGTTCTCGGTGATCGCCACATGCCGCGTGGCATGGGAGGGACGTGGCAGTGCCAGCCGCCTGGCCTTCTTGCCGGTCCGGGCCGCGAACCCGATCTCGGCGTCGAGCGTTACCCGCAGGTCGTACCCGGCCTCCCGCGCACGCGCGCGGCAGGCTTCCACACGTGGATCAGAGGCCACGGCGTCGGCCATGGCATCGGCCAGTTCCTTCGCCAGTCGATTCACGGTGTCGTCCACGCTGTTCTCCCTTCGGCACACAGGCTGCACCTGCATGCAGCCCGACGAGGCACACGCGATCTGCGGGACAGATCGGTGCGGTCGAGCGCCAGCTGATGTTCATTGGAGGAGGCGTCTGAAGGTGATTGGAACGGAATCTCAGCGGATTGTATCGGTGGAACCGGGAACAGGGCAACCGATACCCGGTCCCGGGTCCCGGGAGCCGGGTATCGGGTGCCGGGCGAGGGCCGAAGGCCGACCGACGAAGGCCGCGGCGAATGCCGTCTGGTACGATGCCCGAGCCTGCGATGCCGCTGCTTTCCGTGAGACACCTGTCGACCGGCTTCCCGATCGGGGGCCGCTGGCTCCCAGCCGTCAGGGACGTGTCGTTCCATATCGATACGGGTGAGACGCTGGCGCTCGTCGGGGAGTCTGGGAGCGGCAAGTCGCTGACCGCCTACTCCCTGCTCCGCCTCGTTCCGCCGCCCGGAAGGATCCTGGCTGGCGAAATCCACCTCGACGGCCAGAACCTCATGGATCTGCCCGAGGCCGAGATGGAGCGGGTGCGCGGCGCCAAGATCTCGCTCATCTTCCAGGAGCCGATGAGCGCGCTGAATCCCGTCCTGACCGTGGGCAGCCAGCTCGTCGAGGCGATGACGGTCCATGGCCTCGGCGGCGCCAACCCGAAGGCCACGGCACTCGAGTTGCTGTCCACCGTCCGGATGGACGACCCGGCGAGGCGATTCGCCGAGTATCCCCACCAGCTCTCGGGCGGCCTCCGTCAACGGGCACTGATCGCCCTCGCGCTCTGCTGTCGCCCCGCCCTCATCGTGGCCGACGAGCCGACGACGGCGCTCGACGTGACCATCCAGGCCGAGATCCTGAACCTGCTCCGGCAGCTCAAGCAGGACTTCGGGCTCTCGCTGCTGCTGATTACGCACGACCTGGGTGTCGTGGCCCACACGGCCGACCGCGTCGCCGTGATGTACGCCGGCCGCATCGTCGAGCAGGCGCCCGTCCGGTCGTTGTTCAAGGCGCCCGCCCACCCGTACACGCAGGCCCTCCTGCGCGCGATGCCGGGGTCGACCCACAGCGTACGACGCCTCGAGCCCATCGAGGGGCAGGTGCCGTCGGCCCTCGATATGCCTCCAGGTTGCGCCTTCGCGCCACGCTGCCCCTGGCGCCACGGCGCCTGCGACGAGGCGCCGCCGGAGATGTATCAGGTGGCCACGGGCCACGAGTCCCGGTGCGTGCTCGTCCGGGAAGCGCTCGGCCTGGGCGCGGGCCCGGCCAACGGGTCGGCGAGGGACTGATTCGGATGGCGCTGCTCGACGTCGAGCACCTCGGCAAGCAGTACGAGCAGCGCTCGCTGTGGCGGGCGCGCCGCGTGACCCATGCCGTCCGCGACGTGAGCTTCTCGATCGAGGCCGGCGAGACGTTCGGCCTCGTGGGCGAGTCGGGCAGCGGCAAGACGACGACGGGCCGGTGCATCCTCCGCCTGGTGGAGCCGACCACGGGTCGCGTGCGATTCCAGGGAGAGGACCTCACGTCGCTCGACAGGAAGACGCTTCGCGCGCGTCGCCGCCAGATGCAGATGGTCTTCCAGGACCCCTACGCCTCGCTGAACCCGCGGCACAGGGTCTCGACAATCCTGGAGGAGCCGCTGGACATCCACGCGATCAACACCCGTAGCTGGCGCCGCGCGCGGGCGCTGGAACTCCTGGACCTCGTGGGTCTCGATCGTGACGCGATCACGCGGTATCCCCACGAGTTCAGCGGCGGCCAGCGGCAGCGCATCGGCATCGCACGTGCCCTCGCGCTCGAGCCGTCGTTCATCGTCGCGGACGAACCGGTGTCGGCGCTCGACGTGTCGGTGCAGGCGCAGATCGTCAACCTGCTCGCGAGGCTGCAGGAACAGCTCTCGCTCACCTACCTGTTCATCTCGCACGACCTGCGCCTCGTGCGCCACATCTGCACGCGCGTCGCCGTGATGTACCGGGGCCGCATCGTCGAGCTCGCGCCGGTGGCGTCGCTGTTCGACGCCCCGATGCATTCCTACACCCGCGCCCTGCTGTCGGCGGTGCCGGTTCCCGACCCGGACGTACCGCCGCGTCGGATCGAGTTCGACCCGGCCAGCGTGGATCTCGACGCGCCGCTGAGGGAAGCGGCGCCGGGACATTGGGTTAGGTAGGGACGGCCGTCCCGGCCGTCCATCGCCGCAGAAGGCCCGCTCGGCGAGCGGGCCCTCCCACGGTTCGTTCGGCGTTCGGCGTTCGGTTACGGGCCGCTCGGGGAGCGGCCCCTACCGGCGACGCGGACGAGCATCACCGAGCGTCGGACAACCAATCCATGGCGCCGACGCCACCAGCCAGGCACGAACTCGAGGGGTTCGTAGCCGCGGGACTTGTCCCGCAGGCAGCGCTGAGCGTCTCGAGGTTCGTAGCCGCGGGACTTGTCCCGCGGGCAGCGCTGAGCGTCGAGGTTCGAGCCGCGGACTCGTCCGCGGCGGCGCTGAGCGTCGGACAAGTCCGACGCCTACAGCATTCGGCGGTCGGCGGTCGGCGGTCGGCGTTCGGCGGTCGGCGTTTGGCGGCCGGCGGTCGGCGTTTCGGCGGTCTGTCGGTCAGCGCTTCTTGACGAATCGCACCTCGAAGACCCACGGCCACAGCTTGCCTGTGATGAGGAAGTGGCCGGTCTTCGGGTCGTGCGCGATGCCGTTGAGCACGTCGACGCCGCGCGACCGCTCGGTTGCCGTCAGCAGGTTCGCCATGTCGACCCAGGCGGTCACGACGCCCGTCTTCGGGTCGATGCGCGCGATGCGGTCCTCCTGCCAGATGTTGGCGTAGATCACCCCGTCGACGTATTCGAGCTCGTTGATGCGTTCGATGGCCCTGTCGCCGTCGCGCACGCGCAGGCGCCCGATCTCCTCGAGCGTGTCCGGATGCCAGAAGCGGAGCGTGTCGCTGCCGTCGCTCATGATGAGGCGCTGCCCGTCGTATGCGAGCCCCCATCCCTCCCCGCTGTACTCGAACTCGCGCAGCTTCGCGAACGACTTGCGGTCGTACACGAATCCCACACCGGTCTGGTACGTGAGCTGAACGATCCGATCACCGACGACGGCCACCCCTTCGCCGAAGTAACGGCCGTCGAGGGCAATCTGCTGCAGGGCTGCACCGGTCGGCAGATCCACGCGCCGCAGAGACGACTGCCCGTGCAGTCCCGTCCCCTCGTAGAGCTGTCCGTCGGCCAGCGTCAGCCCCTGCGTGAAGGCGGCCGGGTCGTGCGGGTGACTCCGGACGATCTCGTACGTCCACTGCTCGGGCCCCTGCGCCGCCGCAGGCGCACTCGCCCGCGCCTGTGCCTCGGGCGGCGGGGACGAGGAAGCCCCGCACGCGACGACCAGCGACGAGGCCAGGAGGGCGAGCAGGGAGACACGAACCGACATCGAGCGCCACATGGGGAACAAGGGTAAGCCGGGAGCCGGGAAACGGGTATCGGGAAACGGGTAGCGGGTAGCGGGTAGCGGGTAGCGGGTAGCGGGTAGCGGGTAACGGGTACCGGGTACCGGGTATCGGGTATCGGGTATCGGGTATCGGGTACCGGGGATCTCGACGAAGGCCGAACGATGACTGCAGGACGCCGACAACCGGCGCCGCCGGCCAGAGTCGGGTGAGCGGTGGCCGCGTCGGTCACCGCGGGACATAGGCCGAACGGGCACGGACCTTCGCTCCGTCTCTCAGGACCTTGACCTCGATGCGCACGAGAACGGCGCGACGCTCCGGCGACTCCCCCGCGAGCGAGCCCGCCACACTCCGCAGTACCTGCAGGAGGCGCCGCGTGTTGAACTCCCACACCTGCGGAATAGGCGCCCCTTGCTGGCCGCGCACCTTCTGGACGAGCGCCCGCGCCTGCGCGCGATCCGTCGAGAACTGCATGACCAGGGCATGTGGGCTGGTGTGACGATCGCGATGCAATCGTACGCACCCAGGGCGTCGAGGAACGCCAGAGACCGGTCATGGGCGGCCTTCGTGTTGCGAGGATCGACCTGCAGGTCATCGATGACGAGCACGAAGTCGCGTCGTTGAGTGGGCCCGGAAACGGAGGTCAGGTCGACGTACTCGAACGCGACGAGGTGTTGCGGCACGCCGTTGTCCAGGATTCGCACCTCGTCGCGGCGCAGGTCAGTGACGGGGCGCCCGTCCGCGGTCACGACCGCCGAGACCTGGACGAGGGCGGTACCTGCTCTGAACGTCGGCGTGACGGGAGCAGGTACTTGCTCTTGGGTCACGGCCACCGCTGAGAAGCCCGCGATAACGATGGCCGTCATGAAGCACGACCCTCTCCTTCGTGCTCGACCGCGCCTGAACGCATCACGAGCCGGCGCTGCGTTCGAACAGGCGACGGATGACCTCGAAGTAGGTCTCGGCGATGACGTCGTATCCCGCAGGCGTCGGGTGAAGTCCGTCTGCACCGATCAGGGGTGACTGCTCGCCGCCGAATGCCGCGTAGAGGTCGGCGCACCCCGTCTGGTAGCGGCGGCAGAGGTCGAGGATCCGTCCGTTCAGCTCTCGCACCTCCGCGGGCGCGGTGCCCTTCGGTGACCCGGGCCTGTGGGGCGTGAGGGTCGTGAGGACGACGGCCACGCCACGGCCCTGGGCATCCCTCGTGATGCGCTCGAGTCGCGCAACCACGTCGCCGATCGCCCGGGCTCCCTCCGTGTTCAGGTCGTTGGTGCCGCCCTGGAGCAGCAAGACCTGGGCCTGGCTCTGCCGAAGCGCCGATGGGTACCGGTCCTCGATCTGGTCCATGTACTGCCCGGGAACGCCGGCGGCCGTCAGCGTGAACCGCTGGTCCGGATATCGCTCCAGAAGCAGGAACTCGAGCTTCTGCACGTAGGTGTCGCCCGGGATCTCACGCTCGGGGGCACGGGATGTCGTGCCGAACGTGAAGCTGTCTCCGAGGGAGAGGAACCGCTCGACCGTCAGGGTCGGAGCCACAGCGACGGTGACGGCGAACGCACAGGTCGCCGTCTGCGACCGCGCGTCGGTGGCGGTGCAGGTGACCGTGGTCTGGCCGACCGGCACCAGCGCGCCGGCCGCTGGCGTGCAGGCTACGGCGAGCGGCGCAGTCCCGCCCGAGGCCACGGGCGCCGCGTATCCAAGGGGCACGGGCTGGCCGGTGGTCGTGCGAATGGGCGAGGAGGGCGCGCTGCACGTCAGCGTGAGCGACGGCGACGGCGCGGAGGGCTGCGTGGGCGACGCGGGCGACGAGTTGGATCCGCCGCACGCGCAGGACAGGAGGGCCGCCGCGAGCGCGGCCAGGGCAGGACGGGGATGCATCGGCAATTGCAGAACTTCAAGAATTGCAGAATTTCAT
Organism: uncultured Acidobacteriota bacterium; assembly: GCA_963715265.1. Lineage (GTDB taxonomy): Bacteria > Acidobacteriota > Vicinamibacteria > Vicinamibacterales > Vicinamibacteraceae > Luteitalea. Next base: position 123,737 of record CAVQRQ010000017.1, on the reverse strand, counting down.
ACCCACCGCCAGCCTTCGAGGCGCCTGGACGGCCGTGAAATTCTGAAATTCTCGAGTCCTGAAATTTCCCGCGTCGTCGTCAGGCGGCGCGGGTGACGTCCTTCTCGACCTGTCCGTCCCGGATGTGGATCACCCGATGCGCGTGGGCTGCGACGTCCGATTCGTGGGTCACCAGGACGATCGTGTTGCCGGCCTGGTGGAGGCGCTCGAACAGCTCCATGATCTCGACGCCGGTCTTCGAGTCGAGGTTCCCGGTCGGCTCGTCGGCGAGGAGGATGGACGGGTTGTTGACCAGCGCGCGCGCGATCGCCACGCGCTGCCGCTGACCGCCCGAGAGCTCGTTGGGCTTGTGCCCCATGCGGTTGTCGAGTTCGACCTTCGTGAGCGCCTGCTTGGCCCGCTCGGCCCGCACCGACGAACTCACGCCCGCGTAGACGAGCGGCAACTCGACGTTGTGCAGCGCCGAGGCCCGGGGCAGCAGGTTGAACGTCTGGAAGACGAAGCCGATCTCCTCGTTGCGGATCGCGGGCCAGCTCGTCGTCGTCCATGCGGTTGACCTCCTTGTCGTTCAGCAGGTAGGTGCCCGTGCTGGGCGTGTCGAGGCAGCCGATGAGGTTCATCAGCGTCGACTTGCCCGATCCCGACGGGCCCATGATGGCGACGTACTCGCCGCGCTGGATCTCGATGGACACACCACGCAGGGCGTGGATTTCCTCGGAACCCATCACGTAGGTCTTCCAGAGGTCGCGGGTTTCGATCAGAGCCATGGCTTCAGCTTAGTACGGGCACGGACGAGGGAGGGTTCCCTGAGGCTTGACGGCCTTTGGCCTTGGGCCCTGGAACGTCCCGAAGGCCGAATGACGAAGGCCGAATGACGAAAGCCGTCAGGGAGCGGATGTTCTCTGCCCGACCGGGACGTTGGGCATCGGCTCGGCATGGGGCACGTGCACGACGACCTCGCTGTCGCCGTCCCCAGGGGCAGGATACCGCGCCCACAGAACACGGCGCTCGCCGGCCAGGAGGGGGCTCAGGTCGCGACTGCCGAGCGGGGCGTTGTTGGCGTCGCGGAGCACGAAGAACTTGTGCTCGTGCGAGAGATCGGCCAGATACACCTCCGCCAGGGTCCCCCTGTCGGGGCCATCGGCGCTGAATCGCTGGGCGATGTCCAGGGCCGGCGCGCCGGCGCGGCCCGTGTGGGTCACGGCGAGGCGGAGTTCCAGCGTGTCGGGAGCCACACGGTCGAGCGACACGACGCCAATCGACAGGTGGCCTTCCTCGCCCGCCGTTTCGGCCAGCACGGGCGGCGGGGCCGGGGCAGCGTCGACAGCCGGGGTCGCGTCCGACGGCCCCGGCGCGCGGCGCGCCACGGAGAAGGTCCACACGATCAGCAGGGCGGCCAGCAGGACGACCGACGCGAGGATCCAGCGGGACCGGGCCGGGGGAGTACCCGGGTCGGATGCAGTCACGAGGACGACCAACCTTGATGGCGCGCGGCCTGCTCGGCGCGCCGGCGAAGCACGCGCGTGGTGATCCACATCACGAGGGCGTGCAGTTTGGCATCGATGAGGAGCGTCCGGTAGAGGCGACCGCCCGTACCGGGAAAGCTCGCGAACGTCTCGGCAGTCAGACGAGATTCTCCTGAACCGCGTTGCTCGATGCGGAACACCAGTTGATAGCGGGCGAAGCGATGCCGTCCCGAGAGGGCGTAGGTGGCCGGCGGCACCACCTCGCACACGACGAACCCCGGCCGTTCAGCGCCCAGCGCGTGGACCGCGAGGCCGTTACTTTCGGCCGGATCCGCGCCCCAGACCCGCGCCCAGGCCCTCAGGACGGCCCCGGCGTGAGGCCCGGGCACGGAGGCGAGCAGCGCCGCCCAGACGACAGGGGGATGCGCCGCGATGTCGATGCTCCAGGCGTCGACGAACGGCAGGAGAGCGTCGTCACTCACGGTCGGCCTTCGTCATTCGGCCTTCGGCCGTCGGAACCAGGTACGCGGAGCGGCGCCGCACCCCTGCCGGTACCCGATCCCCGGAACCCGGGCTCTCAGCGCGCTCCGGTTGCCGGTTGCGATGGGGCCGGGCTGGGCCACCTTCGCCCTCCGGGCTTCGGTTCCCAAGGACTCGGCCCTACCGGTGGAGTGGTAGGGCCCGTTGTCCCAACGCGGCCGACCTAGTCCTCCTGGGTCTCGTACTGCGTCTTCAGCCTGGCGACCACGGCGGGGTCGGCCAGTGTCGTGGTGTCGCCGATGGCCTTGCCCTCCGCGATGTCGCGCAGCAGGCGCCGCATGATCTTGCCCGAGCGGGTCTTGGGCAGGTCGGCGGCGAAGTGGATTTCCTCCGGTCGCGCCAGGGCGCCGATCTTCTTGACGACGTGCTCGCGCAGCGCCTCGACCATCGCGAAGGAGCTGTGCTGCCCGTCCTTGAGCGTGACGAACGCCGTGATCGACTGGCCCTTGATGTCGTGGGTCCGCCCCACGATGGCCGCCTCGGCCACGGCCGGGTGATCGACCAGGGCGCTCTCGACCTCCATGGTCCCGATGCGATGCCCGCTGACGTTGAGCACGTCGTCCACGCGGCCGAGGAGCCAGATGTAGCCGTCGGCATCCACGCGGGCGCCGTCGCCGGCGAAGTACGCGCCATCCGGCCACTTGCGCCAGTAGGCGTTGATGTACCGGTCCTCGTTGCCGTAGATGCCCCGGAGCATCGCGGGCCAGGGCCGGCTGATCGTGAGCAATCCGCCGCCCTCGGTGACCTTGTCGCCGTTCTGGTTGCGGATCTCGACGCTGATGCCCGGGAACGGGTGCGTCGCCGACCCCGGCTTCGTGGTGGTGATGCCCGGCAGTGGCGTGATCAGGATCTGGCCGGTCTCGGTCTGCCACCAGGTGTCGACGATCGGGCAGCGGCCGCCGCCAATGTGCTCGTGGTACCACATCCACGCCTCGGGGTTGATCGGCTCGCCGACCGACCCGAGCAGGCGGATGGAGCTGAGGTCGTGCTTGTTCGGCAGGTCCGTGCCCCAGCGCATGAACGCGCGGATGGCCGTGGGCGCCGTGTAGAAGATCGTCACGCCGTGGCGCTCGACCAGGCTCCAGAACCTGTCGCGCTCCGGCCAGTCGGGAGCGCCCTCGTACATCAGCAGCGTGGCGCCGGCCGCGAGCGGGCCGTACACGACGTAGCTGTGCCCGGTGACCCAGCCGATGTCGGCCGTGCACCAGTACACGTCGTCGTCCTTCAGGTCGAAGACGGCCCTGGTCGTCGCCAGCGTGCCCGTGAGGTAGCCGCCCGTCGTGTGGACGATGCCCTTGGGCTTCCCGGTGGTACCCGACGTGTAGAGGATGTACAGCATGTCCTCGCTGTCCATCGCCTCGGGCTCGCACCACTTCTCCACGTCCTGCACGATGCGGTGGTACCAGTGGTCGCGCCCCTCGGTGACGTGCACCGGGAAGCGATCGGACGAATCGCGCTTCACGATCAGCACGTTCCTGATCGACGGCGTGTGCTTGAGGGCCTCGTCGGCGATCTGCTTCAACGGGAGCAGTGACCCGCGCCGGTAGCCGCCGTCGGCCGTGATGAGCAGCGAGCACTGGGAGTCGTTGATGCGCTCGGCGAGCGCCTCGGCGCTGAACCCCCCGAAGACCACCGAATGGATGGCCCCGACGCGGGCGCACGCCAGCATCGCGATGGCGAGTTCCGGCACGAGCGGCATGTACATCGCGACGCGATCGCCGCGCTTGATGCCGAGCGACTTGAGGACGTTGGCCGCGACGTTCACCTCGCGCTGGAGGTCGTAGTACGTCAGCGTGCGCCTGTCTCCCGGCTCGCCTTCCCAGATGATCGCGGCCTTGTTCCGGCGCCCGTTGCGCACGTGGCGATCGACGCAGTTGACCGAGGCGTTCAGCTTGCCGCCGACGAACCACTTCGCGTGAGGCGGCTTCCAGTCGAGGACGGTGTGGAACGGCTCCATCCACTCCAGTTGCTCGGCCTGGGCCTTCCAGAAAGCCTCGGGATCGGCCGCCGCCTCGGCGTACACCGACGGATCGCTGACGTTCGCGGTGGCCGTGAACGAGGGCGGCGGAGGGAACGTGCGCTGCTCGTCGAGCAGCGCCCGGATTTCTTGGGCAGAGGGCTCCGACATGGGAGGGAATCGTATCAAGAGAAGAGGGGAAAGGGACGAAGAGATAAGGAAATCAAAAGGCCGAAGGGACGAAGGTCGAAGGGCCAGGGCCAGCTTCCGCCTTCTGCCTTCCGCCTTCGAGTCCCCTTTTTCCTCCTTCCTCTCTCCTCTTCCCTTCCCTTTACGGCCGGTCCGCCCTGCCCTTGATTGGTCCGGCAGCCGTGCCGTACGTCTCCTGGTACACCTTGATGGCCTCGTCCTCGGAGGGCAGCATCAGGCCGTCGGTGAAGCGGTTCATGAAGGCGAAGGTGCAGGTCTGCAGCAGTACCTCGACGGCCCCGCGGTCGCCGAAGGTCTCCCTGAGGCCCTCCCACTCGGCGTCGGTGACAGCCGCCGGGGCGGAGGTGACCTGCCGGGCGAACAGCACGGCCGTCCGCTCGCGCGCCGTCAGCGCGGCATCGTCTTTCTGCAGCGCGACGAGGCGAGCCGGGTCCACGCCGATTCGGCGCAGTCCGAGCACTTGGTGGCGCACGCAGTAGCGGCAGCCGTTCAGCGTCGAGACGGCGAGCGACACCTGCAGCTTCACGTCGCGGCCCACCTGCTCGTGCGCCCGCAGGGCAGAGCCGAGTGCACGCCAGGGCAGCGCGAGGTGCGGCGCCCGGAACATGGCGCGCATCGAGTTGGCCATGCCGAGGCCCAGGCCGCCCTTCTGCGCGCCGGGGTCCCGCGCGGCGTCGGCGGCCGCCGAGGTCGCCGCGATCTCGGCGTCAGGAGATCAGCCCGACGCGTGGTGCGGCCCTGACATCCTCGACCAACGGCAGCGGCGCCGACGGGCGCTCGAACGCCCACGCCTCGACGGGCAGGCGCGTGGTCTCCACGAAACGCGTCAGGTGGTTGAAGAACGCGACGGCGATCGTGAGCTCGACGACCTCGTTGTCGGTGAAGTGCGCCCGCGTCCGCGCGAACTGCTCATCGGTCACGCCGTGGATGTCGCGCGTCAGCGACTCGGCGTAGGCCACGGCCTCCAGTTGTCGCGGCGACAACCCGGCCGTCTGCCCGGCCCGGAAGAAGGCGTGCCAGGCCTCCCCATCAGGGGACGCTGCGACGACCCGCACCATGTGCGCCGCGACGTAGGGACTCCTGACGATCTGGGCGATGCGCAGACCCATCGCGGCGCGCGTGGAGGTCGCGACCGAGCCCTCGAACAACACGGCGCGGATCATGTCGGCCATGGGCCGGGCGGCCTCTGGCACGGCGGCCATCGCCCGAACGACGTTCGGCACATCGGGTCCGTACAAGCGCAGGGCCGGATCGGCGGGCCAGTCGGCGGGCAGCCCGAGCGGAACGCGCGGGGTGGCCTGTGCGCGTGCCCTGGCCTCCCGTTCCAGGTCCTGGAGGGTCGGCAGGGCCACGTCATTGGCGGCCGATGCCACGGACGCAAGACCGAGGACGAGAGACAGGGCTGTGAGAGCGCGACGGAACGACATCGAGAATCCCCGATTCAGAAGAAGAAGCGCGCGCCGACCTGCGCGGTGCGGGCGTCGAAGGCCTGGGTGGACTTGCCGAAGCTGGAGAGCGACAGGTCGGCGATGGGCAGGAAGAGGTTGACTGTGTCGAGCACGTAGTTGTTGCCTCGGTACCTGTTGCCGTTGACAGTCACCACGGGAGAACTCGAGAGCTTGGTGGAGTTGGCGGCGCCAGGCACCAGGGCGGCGCCGGCACTCAGCGCCGGCAGCGCGAAGATGTCGCGCTGCGGCAGCGGCAGATCCCGGATCGACTTGCTGTCGAAGGTCTCCGAGAGCCGGGGATCACGCGACGCCGCGACAGTCACCCTCGACGCTGTGACATCGACCTGCTCGGCCAGCGTGTTGTCGGGCAGTTCGACAGTGACATCGACAGTAGACCCACCGGCCAGGCGCAGCCCGCTCTGTCCAACGGGCTGGTAGCCCGTGGCCTCGACGAGCAACACGTACGCGCCGGGCGCCAGGCCGGCGATCAGGAAGGTGCCTTCCTGGGCAGTCACGACGGTGCGGGACTGTCCCGTCTCGGTCAGCGTCACGCTGACCGACCCACCGCGGATGGGTGTGCCGTCCGTCGAGCGCACCACGCCCTTCAACGAGGCGTGCGTGAGTTGCGCGAAGCCGGACGACGGCGCCACGAGGAGCAGTGCGAGCAGGACGAGAGCGTGAGGCCGACTGGGCATGACGTACGCGTCGACGCAGGACGAGCGCGACGATGACCAGGCCGGTCATCCGTTGCGGCTACCTGCGGGACGCGTGGAAGCCTACCGGCGGCGGAGTAAGACGGAAATACTGCGAATCACGTAGTCGTGGCACACGTTCGCGCCAGTCGGCGGGCTCAAACGCGGCTCTCGCGAACGCGAGTGCCGCTGTCGCACGCAAGCGGGGGCACGTGGCCGGGGTTCACGTGGCGGAGTTCACGTGGCGTGGGCTCACGCGGCGGGGAGGAAGCGCTGGCCCCATCGCCGCCAGGCCATCACGCTGAGCCCCACGAGGGCCGCCGACAGCAACGTGTCGACGAGGTAGTGGGCGCCCGTCAGGACGGTGGCGACGCACAGGGCGCCGTTGAGGAGGAGCAGCAGGATCAGCGCCCATCGGCGGTGGCGAACCGTCCACGTCATGAACAGCGCGCCGGCGACATGGAACGATGGCGCCGAGACCAGCCCGGTGACATCGCGGAAGTCGACGATCCGCATGGCGCCGCTGCGAAACCCGTCGAAGTGCGCGATGAACAGGTCCTGCGGCAGCGTCGACGTGAAGCCGTAGTAGGTGAACGCGCAGGCCGCTGGGTAGAGCGCGAAGCACGCCAGCGTGACGATCAGGCACACGTGCAGGTGCCACGCGAACTCCCACAAGTGATGACGGCTGCCGAGCAGCACGAGCACGGGAGCGGCGAGCAGGACCTGGAGCCCGAACGAGTCGTACGCCAGCGTGAGCACGCGCGCGATGGCCGGATGCGCACGCGTCCATTCGACGAGGGTCGGCACGTGCACGCCCATGGCCCCGTCGAGCGTGGCCAGGGAGGCATCGATTGTCGGTCGATTCAGGGCGGCGCCTGCGTACTGCGCGGGGAAGCCAATCACGCAGAGGGACACGACGAGCCCGAACACGAGCAGGCCCTCCGGAATCATCCACCGGAGCGGACTGCTCGTCGGCCGTCGGGCAAACGCCGTGGCCACCGCAAGGGCCAGGACCGCGAAGCCCAGGGGCGTCGCGGCCGTCGTCCACCGCACGGAGAGACCGAGCGTGGCGCACGCTGCCACGGAGATCGCAACGAGAGCGATCTGGCTGACGGTGAGGCCCACCGCCAGCCGATGCCACCCGACGTCGGGTCGGGCGGACGTGCGCAGGGGTGGCATCCCCACCGCCCGCTCCCGGTTTACAGCTCAGGCCCGTGCGGGCGGCCGGAATCGGCAAACCCGGGCACCGGCGGAGGCGGCGGGGGCACGGACGGCTTGAAGACGACCGTGCCGAGCGCGCCGCCGATGGCGCCGAACACCGCGTTGACGACGAGGCTCATGAGCAAGCCGATCACGAACAGCGCGCCACCGACGCCACCGCGCGCGAGGGACTCCAGGGGGCCTCGCACTTCGGCGGGCATATCGCTGCCCTGCTCGAGGATCCGTCGCAGCAGATCGCTGTTCATCGGGCCCATCAGCATCTGGATCGGGATCGCGACCAGCGACGCGACAACGGCGCCCACGAGTCCGGCAAGCAGGCCGACAATCGCGCCGTCGACCCCTTCGACCGGCGTCGGCTGCGTCTGCTGAAGGAAGTACGTGGCGAACATGCCGCCGAGGATCACCCAGGCGCAGCACAGGCAATTCCCCATGGAGATCACGGGCAGTGCCGACAGCACCCCGATGACCAACCCACCCAGCAGTGCCGGCTGCAGTTTCGATGCACTCATCAGGACTCCGTTCGCCGCAATCCAGGGCTCGTCGCCTGCACTCAACCACGGCCAGTGCCGACCCTCGCGGTCGTTGAAGGACGCGCCGGCATCGTACTGCACCCGCCCTGCATTAGTCTGTGGCGGTGTCTCTCTCCGATGTCTTCGCCAAGAACGTGCTCGTCCGCTGGCTCCGCGGCGATCCCGGGCGGTACGACCTGCTGTGCCGCATGATCGGCGCCAGGCTCGGCGACCGCATGCTGGCATGCGGCGCGGGAGACCCCGGCCTCGTCGCTGCCCTGTCGAAGGTCACGGGACTCAGCGGACGGGCCGTGGCGCTGTCGCTGTCGGCCGAGGAAGCCCAGCAGTTTCACGCAGCTGCCGAGCACGCCGGCGTGCTCGTCGAGGTCGTCGAGGCACCTTCGTCAACGGTCCCGTTCAGCGAGGGCGACTTCGACCTGGCCCTCGTCGACGCAGTCTCCGCGCCCCTGAGCCCCCTCCTGCCTGAGCTCCGCCGCGTGCTCCGGCCCGGCGGGCGCGTCGTCCTCGTGGTCCGGCGCAACGTGGCGGGGGCGCCCACGCCCGAAGCGGTGCGGGACCAGACCGGCACGCACTTCAAGGGCGCGCGCGTGCTCTTCGACCGCGACGGCTACGGTATCGTCGAAGCCCTGAAGGGCCATTCGTCCCCCTGAGAGGACACCCGGGGTAGGCATGGTTGTTGCGACTGCGTTGTGGCGTTCACATACCCCACGGGGGTGGAAGGATGCCACTGACTCACCGCACGCTGCCTGACGTCTTCACCGCCCGCGAGATCGCTCGCGCTGCGGGCGCACGCCCGCAGGTGGTCGCCGATTCTCATCGCCTCGGGTGCGGTCCGGAGCGTCGACGGGGAGTTCGTCGCGTTTGACGACGCAGTCGACGCCGCACGCCGACTGCGAACCGGCGTTCCCATGGCCACGAGCGCGGCGGCTGCGGTCACCGTCACGCCGGGTGCGTTGTTCTCGCGGGCCCGTGCGAGTCAGCGGTCAGCCGGACTGCCGGCGGCAGCGTCCGCGGCCGTGCACGGCGTCGTTCTTGGCGGGTTGCTGCTCGCCACGCTGGTGCCTCTGGGGTCGTCCGCGGCCAGCACGCTGCGGGAGACCACACCCGAGAAGATGCGGCTCGTCTTCCTGAACCTGCCGGGTCCTGGCGGCGGCGGAGGTGGCGGCGGCCTGCGCATGAAGACGCCCGCGACCCGGGCCAGGCGTGAGGGAACGTCGAGCATCAAGAGCCCGATCCCCGAGCGCAAGCCCGTACCGGCGGAGCCCGCCCCAACCGTCGAGGAACCGCCCCCGGCGGTGAAGGAACCGGAGCCCCTGCCTCCCGTCGAAGCGCCCGTCGTCGCCCGCAGCAACGACAAGGAGACACAGGCTGGCGTGCTCGAGCAACGTCCCGAAGCCCCTCCCAGCCGCGGACCCGGCGAGGGCGGTGGCGCGGGCACGGGGAAGGGAACGGGGCTCGGCGAAGGCACGGGCACAGGAATCGGTGAGGGTGAGGGCGGCGGCGAAGGGGGCGGACCGTTCCGACCCGGGAGCGGCATCCAGCCACCTCGCCTGTTGAGCGAGGTGAAGCCCGACTACACCGAGGACGCCCGAAGGCGTGGCCTCGAGGGTGAGGTGGTGCTCGAGATCGTGGTCCGGCGCGACGGCCGCGTCGGCGAGGTCCGGATACTCAGGGGGTTGGGGGCTGGCCTGGACCAGCAGGCCATTCAGGCCGTCCGTCGCTGGACGTTCGCGTCGGCGACCCGCAAGGGCCGCCCAGTGGACGTGATCGTGGAAGTGGCTGTCGAGTTCAAGCTGCGCTGAGGAATCACCCATGTTGATTGTCACCATTGCCGCGCTCGTGATGGCCGCCAGCCTCGGTTGGTACGCCTTTCGGCTCATGCAGGAGGAGCAGCGCCGCTCGGAGGCCCGGGTGGCCCTCCTGACGGCGGCCCTCGACGACACCGCGGCCGACGGCGACCTGCCGCCGGCTCGCACGGCACCTGTCGGGTTCGCCCGGTCGACGTCGCCCCAGGCACCGCGCGTGCCCGCCGGCCGGCCCGCAGGTGCCGCGTCTCCGGCTGATGCCGCGGAGTTGCCGGGCCTCGTGTACCTCGACGATGAGCCGCGACCTGGACGGTGGTTCCGGAGCGAGGCGCCGACGCCGGAGGTGCCGATGGCGGTGACGCCGACCGCGCCGCCGTTTGAAGACTCGCTGACGACCCAGGAGGCGCCGCCCCGAGCGTCGGGCCTGTTTGCAGACGTGCCCGAGGCGAAGCCGGCCGACGCCCGCGGCGTCATCGCCGTTGGTGGCGTCGTGCTCGTGGGTGCGTTGGCGCTGGGCTACGCGTGGCTCGACCGACCTGCCCCGACGCACGCCGCGACCGCGAGTACTCCGGCGGCCGCCGAGGCGGCCCCGGCGACTGGCGGCATCCCCCTGGACCTGCTGTCGCTGGCGCACGAGCAGCGCAACGGGGCGATCGTCGTGCGAGGCCGGGTGCGCAACCCGGTCGCCGGGTCCGACCGTGCGGGGCTCGTGGCCAGCGTGATGCTGCTGGATCAGGCCGGTGGCTTCCTCGGCAGCGGACGCGGCGCGCTCGAGACCGCGCGCCTGCGACCCGGCGACGACGTGGGCTTTGCCGTCGAGGTGCCGTCGCACAAGGACGTGCGACGCTACCGGGTGACGTTCCGCAACGCCGACGGCAGCCTGGTTCCGCATGCGGACCGCCGGTCGTCGCAACCATGACGACGATGCCTCCAGGCCTTCGTTGGTTGAAGTTCGGTGTTCGTCGCTCCTCGTCTCACCGGGTGTCTGCCATGAACGCACGTGTCCTGTCCCGCTTTCGCCACCCCGTCGTCGCAGCGGCCGCCGCCGTGGCCTTCGTGGCTCCGCTGGCCGCGCAGGAGGGGTTCCGCTTCCGCAGCACCACCGAGCTGATCAACGTGACGGCGACGGTGACCGACGGGACCGGGCGGTTCGTCTCGAACCTCCGCCGTGAGGACTTCGTCGTGCGCGAGGACGGGCAGCGGCAGGAGATCTCGCACTTCAGCAGCGAGCGCGTCCCCGTGAGCCTGGGCATCGTGCTCGATGTGAGCGGCAGCATGTCGGGGGAGAAGTTCCGCGCGGCGCAGAGCGCGCTCGACAGGTTCATGTACGACCTGCTCGCACCGGAGGACGAGGTCTTCATCCTCAGCTTCTCGGACCAGACCGACCTCGTGAGCGACTGGACGACGGACCGCCGCCAGTTGGCCGACGGGCTCCGCCGCATCCGGCCTCGCGGCGGCACGGCACTCTATGACGCGGTTGCGGAGGCCGTCCCGATGGCGCAGGGCGGCCGCCACAGGAAGAAGGCCGTCGTCGTCATTTCCGACGGCAACGACACCGACAGCAGCACCGACCCGGGGGCCCTGCAGTCGCTGATTCGCGAGACCGAAGTGCTCGTCTACGCAATCGGGATCGACGGCGCGGGCAGTCGCAACGGGTACAGCAACTCCGGCGGGACCTGGTCTCAGCCGCGCGTGCAGTTGCCCTTCCCGTTCCCCTTCCCGGGAGGCAGGACTGGAGGGTCCTGGGGACAGCCGCGGCCGCGCACGCCAGCACGCCGGCAGGCCGGTCCGAACGACCCCGTCAACGTCGAGGTCCTGCGCGCGATCACGGACGACAGCGGCGGCCGCACCGAGATCATCAGATACGCGAACGACCTGGACCCGGCGACCGGCAGCATCGCCGACGAGCTGTCGCAGCAGTATTCGATTGGTTACGTCCCGCCCCGGTCGAAGGACGGTCGCTGGCACCAGATCCAGGTCGACGTCCCTGGCGGCCGCTACACGGTGCGCGCCCGGCGCGGGTACCTGGCGCAGTAGACGCCGAGCCGGCTCACGGCGGGGGCCGCGGCGGCTCCTCCTGGCCGGCCGCGTACCGGGAAGGCGTCCGCGTCTGAGGCCTCCACCACGCGGAAGAACGGGCCCTGCCGCGCGGTCGCAGCCGCAAGGAGGGCGCCGGCCCGCTATGATCGCGGGCGCGTGTCCGACTCCCCGTTCGTCCTTGCGATGGCCCTCAGCCTCGCCGGCAGCTTCCTCGGCGTGCTGGTGGCGTCGGCCATCTACCTGTTCGGCGACGACGTGCGGGAGCGGCTCGTCTCCTGGCTCGTCAGCTATGCCGTGGGGACGCTGCTCGGGCTGTCCCTGCTCCACCTCGTCCCGAAGGCGCTCGAGGTGCTGCCGCCCGAACGCGGGCTCGGCGCCCTGCTCGCCGGCATCCTGACCTTCTTCATCTTGGAGAAGCTCGTGCTCTGGCGGCACTGCCACGACACGCACGAGTGCGAGGTGCACAGCAGCGCCGCGAGCCTCGTGATCATCGGCGACGCGTTTCACACCTTCATCGACGGCGCGATCATCGCCGCGGCCACGCTCACCTCGCCGTGGCTCGGCGTGACCACCGCCCTCGCCGCGGCCGCGCACGAGATTCCGCAGGAACTCGGCGACGCGGCGATCCTCCTGAAGGCCGGCTACGGCCGCGTGCAGGCGCTCGGCCTGAACCTGCTGTCGGGGCTGGGCGGGCTGTTCGGCGCGGTGTTCGTGTACCTCGCCCTCAATCAGTTGCCAACGGTGCTGCCGTACGTCATCGCCTTCGCCGCGGGCTGCTTCCTCTACGTGGCCATGTCGGACCTGATTCCCAGCCTGCACAAGGGACACATCGAAGTGAATCCCGTGGCGCAGGTCTTCCTCATTGCCGCGGGCCTGCTCACGCTGCTGTGGCTCTGACGGATCGCCCCTTCGTCTCGGGGATGAAGACCCACCACAGCGCCGCGAGCACGAACGCGCCGGCGGTGACGGTGAACGCGGCGCCGAACCCGCGCTGATCGGCGAGGGTCCCGACGACGAACGGGGCCGCCGCGCTGGCCAGCCGCCCGATGTTGTACGTCAGTCCCTGCGCCGTCGCCCTGATGGCCGTCGGATACGACTCGGCGGTGACGATCCCGAACCCCGTGAAGTACCCGGTACCGAAGAACGCGACGAACGGACCGAGCAGGAGCAGGACCCACGGCTCGCGCACACGGGCGTAGAGCCCGAGCAGGATCGCAGCCATCAGCAGGTAGGTGACGTACGTGCGCTTGCGGCCAACCGTGTCGGCGACGACGCCGAACGTGACATAGCCGAACCACATGCCGACCTGCATGAAGACCACGAGCCAGGCCATCGCCCGTGGATCCAGCCCGACGCCCCCCTGCGCCGTCGGCAGTGACAGATAGGCCGGGATCCACGAGTTGAAGCCCCACCACGCGAAGAGGCAGCACGCGTTCATCAGCGCGAGCGCCACCGTGAGGCCGAGGCGCCCGTCGGCCACGACGGCTGACAGCCCGGCCTTCGCCGAGCCGCGATCCGAGTCGCGCCACAGGGCCGGCTCCGGCACCGCCCGGCGGATCCACACGGTGAAGAGCGCGGGCAGCACGCCGACGAAGAACACGGCGCGCCAGCCCCACACGGGCAGCACCAGGCTCGTCACGATGGCCGCCAGGGCGTAGCCGATCGCCCAGGCGCTCTGCATCAATCCCAGGGCCTTGCCGCGGTGTTCGTCTGGCCATGTCTCCGCGACAAGCGCCGCGCCGCTGGCCCACTCGCCGCCCATGCCGAGCCCCAGGCCGATGCGGAACGCCGCCAACTGGACCGCTGTCTGCGCGAGACCACACAGAGCCGTGAAGACGGAGTACATCAGGATGCTGGCCATCAGGGCGCGCGTGCGGCCGAATCGATCGGCCACGAGGCCGAACACGACACCGCCGATGGCAGCCGCGACGAGCGTGACCGACCCGATCAGCCCTGCCGTCGCCTTCGTGAGCCCGAGGTCGGCGATGACGGCCGTCAGCACGAGCGCGTAGAGCATCACGTCGAACGCGTCGAGCATCCAGCCGAGCGCGGCGGCCCACAACGCACGCCTGGCGTCTGCCGGTGCCTGCCGCCACCACCCGAGCCAGGTCGTCGTCTCCATCGGGCGGCCATTCTCCCATCTGTCCCCTTCAAGCGACAGCGGCATCAGGCGCCGGTCGCCTCGGGGCCACACATTCCTCGAAACTGCGCGGAGATCACGCGATTCGACGCGGATGCGACCTGGCACGAGGTTTGATCATAGGTAGGGCACGGAGGACGCACCGAGCGTCCGGGAAGCCGCCAGCGCCCCGGCCCACGTGCGTTGACCAACAAACCATGACCCGCACACAGCCATTCCTGATCGCCGCCGCCCTCGCCGTCGCCCTGTCGGGTGTCGCGCACGCTGAAGACATCGTCGAGCGCAAGGACTTCCAGATCTTCCAGGGAGTCGCCCGGCAGGTGCAGCAGTACGTGAACTTCACGGTGTTCGACAGCATCGACGCGTCCGTGCAGGACGGCGTCGTGACGCTCACCGGCAAAGTGACGATGCCATTCAAGGTGCAGGACCTGACGCGCCGCGTCTCGCGCGTGGAAGGCGTCCGCAAGGTGGACAACCGGATTCAGGTGCTGCCGGTGTCGCGATTCGACGACGAGCTGCGCCTGCGGATCGCGCGCGCCATCTACGGCAACCCGTCGTTCTGGCACTACGCCTCGATGGCCAACCCGCCCATCCACATCGTCGTGGAGCAGGGGCGCGTCAAGCTCGAGGGCACCGTCAACAGCCACGTCGAGCGCATGCTCGCGCAGTCGCTGGCCATCGGCTTCGGCGAGTTCTCGGTCGAGAACCGCCTGAGGACGGACGCCGAGCGGCAGGCCGAACTCGAGCAGATCGACTGAACCTCGGACGCAAGAGCAGACAGCACTCTCCTGCCTCCCGTTGCGCCTCGGCCGCCCTTCCTCGGCCGGGGCGCTTTTTTTGTGCGCAGGCGAGCAATGCGGCGCTGTCGGCCACCTTCGCGCGACGCGCTTCGGCGCGCAGGGTGACCGCGCCCTGCCTCGTCAGCGACTCACGGCGGACCCGGTATCGTCACGCTGAACCTGCTGCCCTCCCCGGGCCTGCTGTGAAGGGCGGCCTGGCCGCCATGGGCCTCTGCGATCGCGCGGACGATGGAGAGCCCGAGACCGGTGCCCGACCGGCTGCGGGAGGCATCCTGCTTGTAGAAGCGATCGAAGACGCGTGCCTGGTCGCCCGCGGCGATGCCGGGACCCGTGTCGGCGACCTCGAACCGGATCCCTGTCGGGAGCGCGTGTGCCGACAGGCGGACCTCGCCGCCGGGCGGCGTGAAGCGGATGGCGTTGTTGACGAGGTTGGAGAGGGCCTGCTCGAGGCGCCCGGGATCCGCGTCGACGGCCGCCGACGACTCCTCGCAGACAAGGGTGACGCCTGCGGCCGCGGCTGTCGGCCCATGCCGATCGCGAACGCGCCCCCAGAGCGATGCCACAGGCACCGTCTGCTTGCGGAGTCCCTGGCCACCGGCCTCCATCTTCGCGAGATCGAGCAGATCGCCGATCAGGTGTTCGAGCCGGACCGCCTCGTCGTCGACGACGGCGAGGTAGCGGGCCCGGTCATCGTCCGTGATGGGCAGGTCGGGCATGCGGAGCGTCTCGACGTAGCCCCGGATCGTCGTCAGCGGCGTGTGCAGTTCGTGCGAGACGTCGGCGAGGAGCTGGCGTCGGACCTCCTGCTCGGAGGTGACGCGCTCGATCTGCCTGGCGAGGGCGTCTGCCGTCTGGTTGAAGGCGCGCGAGACGCGGCTGATCTCGTCGGCGCCGTCCTCCGGGGCCCGTGCCGTGAGGTCGCCGCTGCCGAGGCGGGTCGCGGCGGCCTCGAGCGCACGCAGCCGCTTGTGCGCCGGCGCGAAGGTGAGCCAGGCCAGGAGCGCGGCGAGGCCGATGGCCGTCAGCGCGGCGCTGCCGAGCCCCCAGGGTCCGAGTTCGCGAAGCACGGCCCAGCCCGGGCGGCGGGGCAGCACGACGACGTGACCCTCCGTCCGGCCAAGGACCTCGACGACGGCGACGCCAACGGGCCTGTCGACCTGACCGCGCCCCGCCTCGGACTCCTCCACGAAGCCGACCAGCCGGCGGGCAAGCGGCTCGGGCACGTCCTCCGGTCCCGCGCCTGTCGCGCGGCCCTCGATTGTCGAGAAGAAGACGGCGAGGGGCGTGTCCTCGTGGCGAGCCAGCACGAGCCTGACATCGGCGGCGGGGTCGGCCTCCAGGGTGTCTGCGAGGTCACGCGCGACGGTCACGGCGCGATCCTGCGCCGTCACGCGGGCGCGCAGGCCCGTCGGGCGAGACAGGGTCGCGACGACGAATGCCATCTGGATGGCCAGACCCGCGGCGAGCAGGCCGAGGCAGGCCAGCGCGATGCGCCAGTACAGGGAGCCTGGCCTGGGCACCCGGCGTGTCGTCACGAGGCCACGTCGCGGAACTTGTAGCCGACGCCCCACACCGTGAGCAGCCGCTCCGGTTCGGCCGGATTGGCTTCGATCTTCTGGCGGAGCCGCTTCACGATGGTGTCCACGCTCCGCTCGGTGACGTGCGTGCCGGCACCCCAGGCGCGGCGGATCAGCGCCTCTCGCGAGAAGACGATGCCCGGGTTGGCGGCGAGCACCCGCAGCACGGCGAACTCGTGGGCCGTCGTCTCGACCAGGCGGCCGTCCACCGAGACCTGATGCCGTGACGGGTCGACCTCGAGGCCGTCGCGCCTGATGACGTCGTCGTCGGTTTCGGCCGACGACGCCTGGGCGCCGCTGGTGCCGCGGCGGAGGAGCGCCCGCACGCGGGCCATGAGTTCGCGCACGCCGAAGGGCTTGGTGAGATAGTCGTCGGCGCCGCTGTCCAGCCCCAGCACCTTGTCGGTCTCCTCGCGCCTCGCCGTCAACAGGAGTACGGGCACACGACGGGTCGCCGGCTGCTGTCGCAGCGCGCGGCAGAGGGCGATGCCGTCGATGCCGGGGAGCATGACGTCGATGATGCAGAGGTCGTACGTGTGGGAGCGGGCGGCCTCGAGCGCGGCGAGACCGTCGAGAAAGCGGTCGCTCGTGTGGCCTTCGAACGAGAGGTGCAGCGAGACGAGATTGCCGATGTGGGCCTCGTCGTCCACGACCAGCACGTGCGCCATGGCGTACAGGCTACCGCGCCGCGGCGGCGGTCGGGAAATCCCTGACGGGCACTCACTGATTTTTCACGGGTGCGTCATGGGCGGGCCACAGGGCTCGCGTCAACTATGGCAGAACGAAGGACGAGTCCGACGGTCACGAACGGCCAACGTTCCGACACGGTTACAGTTGGGGGCTCAGCCCCGCTTCGGGTCACGGGTGACCCCATGGAGACGACGATGCGTACGTTCACATTCAAGGCGAGCGCGACGATGGCGGCGGTGGCCCTCGTCGCCGTGATGGGACTGGCAGGCGCGGCCCAGGCGCAACCGGGGCCGGGCGGCCGTGGATTCGGTCCGGGCATGGGGCCTGGCGGTCCCGGCGGCCCTGGTGGCCGGATGGGCGGTCCGCTCGGCGGCCTGCTGGCGGTGCATCCCGAGCTGCCGCTGCACGCGCTCAACCTGACGGAGGCCCAGCGTGAGCAGGTGCGCACCATCCTGCAGGGCCACTCGACCGAGGGTCGGGCGCTGGCCGAGAAGGCCCAGGCTGCGATGGACGGCCTGCGCAAGGCGACCGACGCCACGGTGGACGAGGGCGCCGCGGCGCAGCAGGGTCAGGCCGTCGGCGCGGTGATTGCCGAGGCGGCGGTGCTCCGGGCGCGCATCCGGGGAGAGGTCTTCGCGATTCTGACGCCGGAGCAGCAGGCGGAGGCGACCAAGCTGCAGGCACAGCGCCAGCAGCGGATGGAGCAGATGAGGCAGCGCGGCGACCAGCGCCGCCAGCAGCGCCAGCAGCGGCCGAAGCCGCAGCCGGATCAGCTCTGAGTTCGGCCGAAGGTAGGGCCGGCTCTCCGAGGCGGCCGAAGGTAGGGCCGGCTCCCCCGAGCAGGCCGAAGGAGGGCCGGCTCCCCGAGGCGGCCGAAGGTAGGGCCGGCTCTCCGAGCCCGGCCATCGAGAGGGTTCGCAGCATCGGCAGCCTTCGCCCGGCATTCAGGCGAAGGCTGCCCTCCCCCACAACCCGCTCCCCCTCCAGTTCCGTCGCGCACCGCGGCTGCCTGCGCCGAGATTCATGGCGAGCCGGTGCGTCGGGAACGCCCGTACGTCAGCCTCGCACGACCTGGACGACATCGGCGTCGACCGCGTCAGCGCGGGGGAAACGGGAGGGAAAGGGAGAAGGGAGAAGGGAGAAGGGGAAAGGGTACCGAAAAGGCGGAAGGCGGAAGGTGAAAGCAGGGCTTCTCCTTCTGCCTTCACGTCTTCACAACTTTGCTGTTCCCTTCTTTACTTTTCCCGCTCGCCGTCCCCTTTTCTCTTTATCTGGTTCCAGGCTCCTGGGCGTGGCGAGCGTCGTGCGGCACCCCATGGTGCGCGGCGACCTTGATCGCCGATACCTGCGGACGCCGGGACGCAGGCGGTCATCGAGATCGACATCGCGACCCGCAGACGCGGCACGCGCGAACTCTCCTCGATTCCTTCAACCGACGGGGAGGAGTCACGGGTAACGGGAGGACAGGAGTGGACCGCCCGACTTACACTTGGGAAAACGGGCCTCTCCGCAAGGGCCCTCGCAGGCATGGCGCCTGGCGAGGGGCCTGGGGGCTGGACAGACAGGGAGACATCACCCATTGAGTCGAAAAGGAAAGATGACAGCGGTCAAACTGCAGCGCGAGCGCGCCCTCGCCGATCGCCGGCGCGAGAAGCAGCAGCGGCGTGCGGAACCCAAGCAGGCCGTTGCCGCACCGGTGGGTGTCGAGGATCCGGACCTGGCCGGCATCCGTCCGGGCCCGCAGCCCCCTCAGGATTGGCAGCTCGACGAGTAGGCTCTCGCGCTCAGTGGCCACGCAGCCTGTCTGCGGAGTCGTTGCCCGCGGTCTGGCTGATGTCGACGCGAACCCGATCGCCAATGCCCGGTGACGGCGCTGGGCCGATGACGGAGCGCCGGATTCGCCGCCTGCACCTGGCGTGCCGAACCGGGTTGGCTGCGCTGGCGCTGCTCCTCCTGGCCTGCCCGCAGGTGGCCTGGGCGGCCGACGACGATGTGGTCACGATCAAGTCGGGCGAGCGGCTCGTCGGGGAGATCAAGCGACTGCAGAAGGACGTGCTGACGCTGAGCACGCCCTTCTCGGACTCTGATTTCGCGATCAAGTGGGGGGAGATTGTCGCGATCGAGAGCCCGCGGCTGTTCCTCGTCGAGACGTACAGCGGGCAGCGCCTGTCGGGCTCGCTCCAGGCGGGCGTCGGGCAGCCCCCGACACTGGTGATCGGCGGCGTCGAGTCTGACGATCGACGGGCGGTACCGGCTCAACTTCAAGTTCGACCTCGACTTCAACCTGCCCGGCGACTGGTACTTCCGGGTCGGCGTGTACGACAACTTCGACAGCACGCCGCCAGCGGGCCTCTCGAGCAACGACTGGGGATGGTCGAACTCGTTCGGGCTGAAGTTCTAGGTCGGTCCGCCTCAGCTATCCCTGGACCTGACGGGCAGTTCGCTGGTGGCCCTTGCGGACCACCCACCAGATCAGGCCAGCAACCGTGACGGCCGCTGCCGCCATCGCCGCGAGGAACAACGCCACCGTCAGCACGAGGATGCGCTGCACGCCGAAGCGGGCCTCCACGCGAAGCGGCTCGCCGGCCAGTCGCGCCTGCAGCGACTGCTCCCACGACAGGATGTTGCCTCGCTCCACGAGCCGGCTCGGCGCGTTGTGGAACGTGACGCGGCTCGGGATGTGCAGCCGCACCGCCACGAGTTCTCCCCCGTCCCACCCGACGTCGCCGACGGCCTTTCCCGCAGACGGTCCCAACTCCTGCACGAACTGGAGGCTGTCGTCCACGGGACCGAACACGTAGCGGGCCCAGGCGAACGGCCGCGCGGCAGGCAGCTTGCGCACGTCAGGGACATCGAGCCGCACCTGGACGAACCGGCGTCCGTCGCGGCGCCACGGACGGCTGACGCGCGTGACCTCGGTGACCGGTGAGGTGTAGAACGCGCGAATCCGTTCCCGATCGACGGGCACCGCAGGGTCGAGCGAGACGTCGAGCCCGTGAAGAGCAGCCAGCGCCGCCAGCGACGAGTTGACGATGACGGTGGCCGACCCGTCGAGTCCGACGTAGACCTCTTCCTCGTACTCGTACTGCCGGCCGAACGGACTCGCGCACGACGCGAGGGCGACCAGGGCGAGGACCGTCGGCAGGATCGCCAGACGGGAGAACGACGACATGACCTGCTAGTGTACTCGCGTGCCCGAACGCCCCCGCCTGTTCCTCATCGACGGCAACAACCAGATGTATCGCGCGTACCACGCGATACGCGGGCTGACGGGTCCTGACGGCAAGTCCACGAACGCCGTCTACGGCTTCGTGACGATGCTGCGCAAGCTGATCGCGGACCACCAGCCTGTCTACATCGCGGCGGCCTTCGACCTGGCAGGCCCGACGTTCCGCTCGGCCCTGCAGGCCGACTACAAGGCCAACCGCGCGCCCATGCCGCCCGACCTCGTGGAGCAGGTGCCGCTGGTGCACGACGCCTGCGACGCGATGGGCGTCCGCGTCCTCACGCAGACCGACTACGAGGCCGACGACGTGATCGCGACGCTGGCCGCACGCGCCGTCGCCCAGGGCTTCGACGCCGCCATCGTCACCGGCGACAAGGACTTCTACCAACTCGTCGACGGCCACGTCCGCGTCTACAACCCGCGCGACGAGGGCACGTGGTACGACGCCGACGGCGTGCGTGAGAAGTTCGGCGTCCGTCCGGACCAGGTCGTCGACGTCCTCTCGCTCATGGGCGACGCCATCGACAACGTGAAGGGCGTGCCGGGCATCGGCGAGAAGGGCGCCCGCGAGTTGATCGTCCAGCACGGGACGCTCGACGCCCTGCTCGACGCCGCCCCGGACCTGCCCCAGAAGCGGTATCGGGAGGCGCTCCTCGCGCACGCCGAGGAAGCGCGCCGCAGCCGCGAGATGGTCCGCCTGCACTGCGACGTGCCCGTCGCGATCGAGTTCGACGCACTGCGGTACGAGGGCCCGGACCAGCGCCGCTGCTACGAGCTCTTCGGCCGGCTCGGCTTCAAGTCCCTCGTGACGGAGTTCGCGCCGACGGCCGCCGACGTCTCGCGGCACTACGACACGTGCGGCGACTTCGAGGATCTGCGCGCGCTGGCCGCGCGCGCCCGCGCCGCCGGGCACTGCGCCGTGTTCCCCGTCATCGACGATCAGCCCGCGATGCGCGCCAATCTCGTCGGCCTCGCGCTCGGCCTCGGCGACGGCCATGCCTCCTACATCCCCCTGAGTCATTCGTCCCTGGACGCCTCACCCAACCTGCCGGTGGCGGGCGTCCGGGAGGCGCTCGGTCCGGTTCTTGCCGACGCGGGCGTCGGCAAGACAGGCCACGACATGAAGCGCGCGGCCATCGTCCTCCAACGCCACGACCTCGCGATCGACGGCATCGGCGACGACGTGATGCTCGCAAGCTACGTGCACGACGCCTCGACGGCGGCGCACGCCATCGAATCGCTCGCGCTCGATCGCCTGGGTTACAAGGCGATGGACATGGAGGCGCTGCGCGGCAAGGGTGCCCGCGCCCTGGAGATGTCGCAGGTCGCCGTCGAGCACATGACCACGTGGGCGTGCGAGCGTGCCGACCTCGCGATGCAGCTGACAGGCGATCTCCGCGCCACGCTGGATGCCGAGGGATTGACGGCGGTGTACGAGGACTTCGAGCTGGCGCTGCTGCCGGCCCTGTGCGCCATCGAGCAGGCCGGCGTCCGCGTCGACACGGAGGTGCTCGCGCGGCTGTCCACGCGGATGGAGGCCGAACTCGAGTCCATGTCGACGCGCATCTTCGCGCTGGCGGGGACCACCTTCAACATCAACTCGCCCAAGCAGCTCGGGGAGGTGCTGTTCGACAAGATGCAGCTCCCGGTGCTCAAACGGACGGGCAAGGACCGTACGGCGTCGACGGCGGCGGACGTCCTCGACGAGCTCGCGCAGTCGCACGACATCGCCCGCGAGATCCTCGACTGGCGCGCGATGATGAAGCTGAAGGGCACCTACGTCGATGCGCTGCCGCTGCTCGTGCACCCGAAGACGGGCCGCGTGCACACGACGTTCAACCAGGCCGTGGCGGCAACGGGACGCCTGAGCAGCAGCGACCCGAACCTGCAGAACATCCCCATCCGCACCGAACTCGGGCGCGAGATCCGCGGGGCGTTCGTGGCCGAACCCGGGCACGTGCTCATCTCGGCGGACTATTCGCAGATCGAATTGCGCGTGCTCGCGCACATGGCCCAGGAGCAGAGCCTCATCGAGGCGTTCCGCCGCGGCGACGACATCCACGACCAGACGTCGGCCAGGGTCTTCGGCGCCGACAGCGGGCTCAGCCCGCACGAATTGCGACGGCGGGCGAAGATCATCAACTACGCGCTGCTCTACGGAAAGACCGCGTTCACGCTGGCCAAGGACATCGGCGTCACCCAGCAGGCCGCGCAGGAGTTCATCGACGCGTACTTCGCCGGCTATCCATCCGTGCGGACGTTCATCGACACGACCATCGCAACGGCGCGCGATACCGGCGTCGTCGGCACGCTGTTCGGCAGGCGGCGCCGCGTGCCGGAGCTGACGAGCCGCAACGGCCAGATCCGGGCCGCCGCCGAGCGTGTGACCGTCAATCTCCCGATCCAGGGCACCGCCGCCGACATCCTCAAGCGCGCGATGATCGACCTGCACGCGGCCCTGCCATCGATTCCGGGCCTCCGCATGATCCTGACCGTGCACGACGAACTCGTCTTCGAGGTGCCGGAACACGACGCCGAGCCAGCCGCGGCACTCGTGAAGCAGCACATGGAACACGCCGTGACGCTCGACGTGCCGCTGGACGTCGACGTGGGAGTGGGACGGACATGGAACGACGCGAAGGCCTGACACACGGCCCCATCGATCGACGCACGGCGCTGGCGGCGTTGGCGGCCCCCATGGTGGGAACCGCCAGCCGAGCGGGCCGTCATGCGGAGATGAGTAGGGCAGGCCCGGCTGTCCCAGCCGGCAACCAGGTGGAGACGGCCGCCCAGCCCGGTCAGCAGCCTCCCGCATCGACGCCGCGGCTGCTGTTCACGCGCGAGGAACTGACGCGCATGCGGGCGCAATCCACCCACCCGCAACTCGTGCGATTCAGGGATGCCGTGATGGCGCGCGCCGACGCGTACCTCACGGCGGCGCCGATCATCCCGTCCATCACGAAGCGCGGCGAGCCCGACCCTCCCGGCGAGGACAAGGGCCTGGCCTGCGCCCGCGCGTTGCAGGGCCGGGTCGTGAGCCTCGGCATGGCGTGGGAGCTGACCGGCGATGCGCGCTACCTCGACAGCGCCGTCCAGCATCTGGCGTATGCCGTGCGGGAGTGGCGCATCTGGGTGGACACGGCCCATCAGCCGCCGTTCGACCTGATGACAGGTGAGCTGGCGCTGACATATGGCCTCGCCATCGACTGGATACTCCCGGCCGCAGACGACGCCTCACGCACGGCGATCGTCGAGGGCGTCGTGCGTCGCGCCCTCGATCCGTTTCTCGAGGCCATCGAGCGCCAGACGCCGCCAGGCTGGCATACGGCACGCCACAACTGGAACACCGTGTGCAATGGCGGCGCCGTGGTCCTGGCGCTCGCACTGCAGGACGTGGGCCGGGTTGGGACAACCGGCCCTACCGGGGCCACGGGCCGGGTTGGGACAACCGGCCCTACCGGGGCGACCGGCCGGGTTGAGACAACCGGCCCTACCGGGGCCACGGGCAAGGCCGACCGCGTGCTCGCGAAGGCCGTGCCGGCCATGGACCACTACTGGGACCACCTCGGTGACGACGGCGCGTGGGACGAGGGCACGGGCTACTGGCGCTACGGGCACCGGTATGCCCTGATGGCGGCCGAGGCCCTTCGCCGTACGGGGCATCCCGCCGGCGAGGCCGTCTTCAGCCGGCCCGGCGTTCGGCGGACGGGCTACTTTCCCATCGTGTTCAACCCCGGTCGACGGCTGGCGGCGGGCTTCGGCGATTCGAACGGACGCGCGTCCGACGCGATCTTCTACTTTCTCGGCGCGCGCTACCGGGACCCGGCCTTCATCTGGTACCAGGACCGCGTGCCGATGAACGCCTCGCGCGTCGGCTGGCCAGACGAGGCGCTCGCGCTCGTGTGGCGTCCCGTGGACGAACCCTGGCTGCCGGAGCAGCGGCCGGACTACCGGCCCGACGTGCCGGCGGCGGCCGTGTTCCCGAGCATCGGCTGGGCGATGCTCGCACCGTCGCAGCCAGACCCGCCGCATTTCCTCTCGTTCAAGAACGGGTCGCTCGCCGCCAATCACACGCACCTCGACCTCAATCACCTGAGCGTCGGGATTGGCGAGCAGATGCTGCTCGTCGAACTCGGCAACCGCCCATACCCGGCCGACTACTTCCGCGCGGATCGGCGATACACGTACTACGAGATCGGCACGCGCGGGCACAACACGGTGCTCGTCGGTGGACGCGGCCAGGTGCACCGGCGCGAGGGCCGGCTGCTGCCTCTCGTGGAGCGCGAGGGCGTGCAGGTGCTGTCAGGCGTCGCCGACGACGCCTACGAGGTGCCCACGCCGGTCGCACGTCGCCACGTGGTGGCACTGGACGGGCGCCAGTCGTTCGTGATCGTCGACGAGATCGAGACCGCGGACTCGCAGCCGATCGAACTGCGGTGGCACACGGGCGGCGCGTGGGCGGCAGGCGACCGTGGGGGCGCCGTCGTGAGCGACGGCACCGCGCGCGCCGCCATGCGTACGGTGGCGCTCTCCGGATCGGCACGCCTCGAGGTCGAGTCGCCCGAGGGCTGGATTCGCCCGGTGCAGGTGCTGCGAGTGCTGGTGCCTCCCTCGCCGCGACACCTGGTGGCGACCGTCATCGTGCCTGGCGCGACCGACGCGCCGTCGCTGTCGCTCGCGTGGGCCGAGGACGGCAGCACCGTGCACCTGCGCGTGGGCGAGCGTCAGTTGCGCTTCAGGACCACCGCAGCGGGCGGCCTGCAGCCGGTGTAGATCCACCTTGCGTAGGTGCGGGACTTGTCCCGCACCCTTGCCGCTTGTCCCGCACCCTTGCTGCCGGACAAGTCCGGCAGCTACACATGAGGCAAGCACCAAGCATCAGGCATCGCGCAGCCCTCACCGCCACCGTGCCTTGGCTTCCTCCCACTCGGTGGTGAAGCGAGCCGCGGCGCCGGCGTCGGGCTCGTCGGTGAGGCGCTTGACGCGCTCGGGGATGATCGCCTGCAGCACGAGTCGGTCGAGATCGGTGCGGAGCGCGACGCCGTTGTCCGGGGCCAGGCTGGAGCGCACCCAGCCGGCAATCGCCAGGTCCCACGCCAGCTCGAGATCACCACGGGCCAAGGCCGCGGCTGGAAGCCAGTACGACGCCGCAGCCGAGTCCGGATGTCGGCTGAGGTGCAGGCGCAGGCGGGACGCGATGTCGTCGTACACGGCGAGGCGTTCCTCGGGCGGTCTCGTCTGGGCGTAGCGATCCATCGCCGTGGCCCACCAGTCCACCACCTGCTCACGCGCAGCGGCAGGCAGGAGTCCCATCTGCTCGAGCGCGGGCTCCAGCAGCACGGCCGCGGGCCGGTACTGTCCATCGAGGTAGAGCGCCTCGCCGAGTCCGACGATGAGATCGAGCCGACCCCGGTCCGAGAGCGCCGCCGCATCGACAGCACGCAGGGCCTCCCGGGCCGCGGCCAAATCCTCGGGCGTGCGGCTGGCCCTGTGCCGCTCCAGCAGGGCCCGGCCGAGGAGCAGGCTGGCCTCGCTCGGGGCGCCTGGACGGCCCGCCACTTCCTTCGCCGCAGCGATGGCCTCGTCGTACCGCCCGTCGTTGTACATGAGGCGGGCACGGCCCAGGGGATCGGCCGGGACCGGCTGTCCGGCGGCAGCCAGCGGCGCGGCCGCGAGCAGCAGGACGCAGGCCCAGCCGCGCACAGAAACAATAAGTGCTTGCATGTCAGCTACTTCCAAACCCCACACTTCGCCGGCTTGCTATACTCCCGAAGCGTGGTCACTCCCATTGTCGTCGCGAGAAGCGATCACGGCCTCTCGCGGCAGGACATCGACCCCGATGCCCTCCGCGTCCTGTACCGTCTCCACTCGTCCGGTTTCGAGGCGTATCTCGTCGGGGGCAGCGTACGCGATCTGCTCCTCCATCGTCGTCCCAAGGACTTCGACATCGGGACCAGCGCGCACCCGCACGAGGTCAAGCGCCTGTTCCGGAACTGCTGGATCATCGGCCGCCGCTTCCGGCTGGCGCACGTGCGCTTCGGGACGAAGACAATCGAGGTCGCCACGTTCCGCCGGCAGGTGACGGGCACCCCGGAACCGCAGGAGCAACACTTCAGGCCCGACCGCCCCGACGGCGGCGAACTGCCCGTGGTGGCCGCACCGGACACCGAGGTCTCGGCCGAGACCATCGACAGGCCGATCCAGCGCGACAACGAGTACGGCACGCCGGAGGAGGATGCCTTCCGCCGTGACTTCACGGTCAACGCGCTCTTCTATGACATCGGCAGCTTCTCGATCATCGACTTCACGGGCGGCCTGAAGGACCTCGACCGTCGGCTCATCCGCTGCATCGGCGACCCCGACGTGCGATTCGTCGAGGACCCCGTGCGCATGCTGCGGGCGCTCGTGCTCGCCGCGCGCCTCGACTTCCAGGTGGACGACGCCGTGATGGAGGCGATCGGGCGCAAGGCGCCACTCATCGCGCAGGCCTCGTCGGCCCGCCTCCTCGAGGAGTACTACAAGATCCTGCGCAGCGGCCACGCCCGCTCGTGCTTCGACCACCTCGCCGACAGCGGGCTGCTCGAGCACATGTCGCCGGAACTGCTCAACGACGACGGGCAGTTGACCGAAGCGTTCGAGGCCGTGGACGCCTACCGCAGGCGGTTCGACGACGCGCCGCCGTCGCTGACCAATCCCATCCTGGCGGGCATCCTCCTGCTACCGCTGGGCCTGCTGCGCGATGAAGGCCATCGCTATCGCTATCACGACGATTGGGAGCGAGAGGCCCCGCAGATGCTCGGGCGGATGCAGGTGGCCCGGAAGGACATCGAGCAACTGCGGCACCTGCTCGCGCTGCAGAAGCGCCTGCTCGAGACCAACGCGCCCGTGCGCGTGCAGCGCGCGCTGATGCACCGCGGCGCGTTTCGCGACGCGTTGACGTGGCTCGACCTGCACGGGGAGCACCCCGAGGTGGTGGACCACTGGGAGAACCTGGCTCGCGAGGAGCCGCCGGCCCCCGTCGACGACGAGGAGGGCCCGCGTCGCCGTCGGCGTCCGCGGCGTCGCCGGCCGCCGGGACGCTAGAGGCGCGCGACACGAATCTCAGAAGGCGACGCGCACGCCGGCGCGGATGCGCCTGGGCGGACCCACCGTCCGCAGCGGCGTCCTGCCCGTGTCGTAATCGGCGTCGAACAGGTTCTCGATCGCGACGAAGCCGCGCAGCGCTTCGGCGAAGCGGTGCTCGCCCATCAGGTCGGTGACGAAGGCCCTCTGCAACTCGAACTGGTTGCGGTCATCGTCGAACTGCGTGCCCGTCCATCGCATCTGTGCCGCGACGGTGGATGACGCCAGGGGCAGCCAGCGGACGTCGAGCCCCGCCTGCGCCGTCGGCACCTGCGGCACACGGTTGCCCTCGAGACCTGGCTCGTCGGACTGGTCGAAGCGCGAGCGCGTCCAGGCCAGCGAGCCGGCGACCGACAACGACGACAACACCTGCAGGCGGCCCTCGAGTTCGAGGCCGCGCGCCCCGATCTCGCCGGCATTTCGGCGCTCACGGGTGATCAACGCCGGCGTCGCCGACACAGTGACGTTGGTGATGGCATCTTCGAGGCGGGCGGCAAAGACGGTGGCCCGCAGCGACACCCGGCGCGGCTCCCAGGCAAAGGTGACGTCGCCGCCCGTCACGCGCTCCGGTTCGAGCGCGGGATTGTTGCGCGTGAGCGTGTTCCCGGCGCGGAACGATCGGAGCCGCTCGTTGAGGGTGGGCGCGCGGAAGGCGCGGTAGCCACTGGCGCGCAGCGTGATCGCGCGGGGGCCCGTCCAGGCCACGGACGCCTTTGGCGAGACGGCCTCGATCGTGCGCGACCCGCCGGGCGCTGTCTCGACGTCGATGGCGTCGGCCCGCAGTCCACCGACGACGACGAGCCGCGGCGTGGCGGCCCACGTCGCCTGCGCGAAGCCGCCGACCATGTCCTGACGTCCGTCTGACAGCGTGGGGACACCGACGGGGCGGGTCTCGACCATGTCGCCCTCCACGCTGCGGGCGTCCGCGCCGGCGAGGAGCACGACCGCGCCGATGGCACGAACATATTCGGCCGACGCGCCGCTCACGGTCGAGGCCACGCGCTGCCGTGAGGACAGCGTCTCCCCCGTGCGCGTCGAGTTGACGGCCGAGAACGACTGGTCGTACCCCTGCCCCGCCGCGAAGCCGCGGATGCGCAGGTCGCCCCACGTCCCGGCACCAGACACCTCGAGGCTCGCCTGCCGCTGGTTGGTGTCGTTGTTCTGCAGCGGCGTGCCGTTGGTGCGGTCCTCGTCGTACACCTGGCCTCTCAGCGAGGCCCGCCACAGGCGGGTGATCGCCCCTCCGACGCTCACCGAGAGCACGGACGACTCGACGCCCGCCGGCGTGTCAATCGGTCCCCGGATTTCCGGGGCGACGGGGATGGCGCCCTCGGTGGAGTTCCACTCGCCGGCCAGGGTGCCGCTCCAGGGTCCGCGGCGCGTGCCCGCGAGTGCCGAGACGCGTCCGGACTCCTGGGTGCCGCCTTCCACGAGCGCACGGAGGACGGGAGACGAGGGTTCAACGGAGACCAACTGGATGACGCCGCCCGCCGCGTCCGCACCGTAGAGGTCGCTGGCGCCGCCGCGGATGACCTCGATCCGGTCGATGGCGACCTGGGGCACGCGGTCCCAACTCACCCAGCCGCCGAAGGGGTCGTTGAGGGGAACGCCGTCGGCGAGCACCAGCGTGCGGCTGGCGCCCGAGGCCGACAGCCCGCGCAGGGTCACGCCCTGTGTCGTCGGGTTGGCCGTGCGCGACGGCGACCGGCGGAACAGCGAGAAGCCCGGTGTGAGGCGCAGGACGTCGTCGACGGTTCCGGCGGCGACCACTTCCAGATCGCGGCGAGACAGCACCGTGGCGTCGGCAGGAAGGTCGGCGCCGCGCGCGGGGCGCCTGCCGGCCGTGACTGTCACCTGCTCCGTCCTGGCGGCCGGCTCGAGCGTGATGTCGAACGCCGCCGAGCCCGGCTGCAGCGGCTCCACCCGCTCCGCGAAGCCTGGCGCCGAGACGCGGAGCACGAGAGGCAGCGGAAGGTCTGGCACAGGCACGATGGCCACGCCGTCGGCGCCTGTGATTACGGCGCGGCCCCGGCCCCGCTCGTCGCCATCGACGACGGCGCTCGCTCCGGCGACGGGGTCACCGAGCGCGTCCATCACGCGGACGCGAAGGTCCGCGGCGGGCGGCTGGGCGAGCCCGACTGACGCAGGCCAGCACGCCAGCAATACGAGTGCGAGGAGTCGGCAAGCGGAGTTCAAGGACATGTCCGTTTCATGACAGTGGCGCGGGTCGGATTCATGACGGCGGCGCGGTGGGACACCGCGCCCTGCCTAAATCTCGTGGATGAGCAGGCCGTCGCGCAGCTTGGGTTCGAACCATGTCGACTTGGGCGGCATGATGGCATCGGCGTCAGCGATCGCCATGAGTTCGGCCAGGGTGACGGGATACATGGAAAACGCGATCGCGGCCTTCTTCGTGTTGACGAGCCTCTCGAGTTCGGCAGGACCGCGGATTCCGCCCACGAAGTCGATGCGCGAATCGGTTCGAGGATCACCCACGCCCAGGATGGGCGCCAGGATCTGGTCCTGCAGGCGTGAGACGTCGAGCGTGCCGATCGGATCGGCGGCATCGATCGCATCGTCACCCAGCGTCAGCGTGTACCACTTGCCTTTGATGTAGACGCCGCACTCGCCCTTGCGTGAGGGCACCGCCGCGCCGGCCGACATCGGGAAGCGCTGCGAGAGCACCGTGAGGAGCGCCTCCGGCGTGTGCCCGGCGAGATCCTTGACCGCCCGGTGGTACGGCAGGATCCGCATCTGCGTGGCGGGAAACGCGACGGCGAGAAAGAAGGCCGTTTCCTCGCCAGGCTCGCCGCCCAGGGCCTCCTCGGCGCGCGCGGCGCTTGCCGCACGGTGGTGGCCGTCTGCGATGTACAGCAGCGGAACGTCCGCCATCGCCGAGACCAGCGCGGCCGCCTGCGCGTCGGATGCCGCCCACACCGTATGCGCCACGCCGTCGTCGGCGACGATGTCGTAGAGCGGCTCACCCGCTGCCACGTCGGCGAGAGCGGCAGCCATGGCGGACGTGTCACGGAAGGTCAGCAGGACGGGACCCGTCTGGGCACGCAGCTCGGTGATGTGCCGGGTCCTGTCGTCCTCCTTGTCCTGCCGCGTCCGCTCGTGCTTGACGATCACCCCTCGGCGGTACTCGTCGACGGAGAACGCCCCGGCGACGCCAACCTGCTCGTGGTCGCCCATCCTCAGGCGATACGCGAAGAGGCGCGGGGTCGCGTCCTGGACGAGATAGCTCGACCGGAATGCCTCGAACGTCTCCCAGGCACGCGTGTACACCTCGTCGGCGTAGGGCGCGGTCGTCGGTGGCAGGTCGATCTCGGCACGCGAGACGTGGAGGAAGCTGTGGGGCCGCCCCTGCGCCAGTGCCCGGGCCTCGTCGGCATTGACGACGTCGTAGGGCACCGCGGCGATGTCGGCGGCGAGTTCGGGACGGGGGCGAATAGCGCGGAACGGGCGAACGAGAGCCATCGCTCCGGATCTTACGGCGGGGCGGGGGTCCGGCGCAGGCGCGTTCACGTCATGCGGCTGTTGCGGCCTGTGACGAAGAACAAGCTCATCAATTAATGGATTACGAACTTCGTGCCGTAAATCACTACAGTATCGGACGGGCCGACAAATTTCCGTAGCCCTCGGATTCAAATGTTTGTATCCTCCCGAACTGACGTGACGACGAAGCGAACCCTCCCGCTCGCCCTGTCGGCCGTCGTCGCCTTGACGGGGTGCACGACTCAGCCGACGCCACAGGCGTCTGCCAGCATGTTGGCGGCCGTCCAGGTGCACGAACAGGCAGCCCGCCTCATCGAGGCGCGCGTGCCACGGAACGCGACGCTCGCGAGTTTGCTGCGCGCGCACCAGGTCAGCGACGACATCGTGGACCACTTCGTCGAGAGCGCGAAGAAGCGCTTCGACCTGCGCCGGTTGCGCGCCGACCGCCCGTACAGACTGCAGGTGGGCCTCGACGGCGCGATCCGTGAGTTCACGTACCAGATCGACGCCGACAAATTCCTGAAGGTCGTGGGTGCTGGCGACACGGCGCCCGACGAGAAGCAGAACTTCGACGTCCAGGTGCTGCCCTACGAGAAGCACACGGCGTTGATGTCCATCCGCGGCGAGATTTCCCGCGAGGCGCCGTCGCTCATCGCCGCCGTGAACGTGGCTGGCGAGAGCATCAGCCTGGCGCTCGAGTTCGCGCGGGTGTTCGAAGGCGAAGTGGACTTCGGCAACGACCTCCAACCCGGCGACTCCTTCGAGATCCTGTTCGAGAAGGTGGTCCGCGAAGGCGAGTTCGGCGGATACGGCGACATCCTCGCGGCGCGCTTCACGACGGGTGGCCGCAGCTTCGAGGCATTCCGCTACGCCGTTCCCGGGCAGAAAGCCGACTACTACGACCGCGACGGGCGGTCGATGCGCCGGTTCTTCCTGAAGTCGCCCCTCAAGTTCGAGCCGCGCGTCACGTCGGGCTTCTCCTTCCGCCGCGTGCACCCCGTGCTGAAGCGTGCGCGGGCCCACCGCGGCGTGGACTACGGCGCCCCGCGCGGCGCGCCGGTCCTGTCGGTGGCCAGCGGCACCGTCGTCCGCGCCGGCTGGACGGGCGGCGGGGGCAACTCCGTCTACATCCGCCACGACAACGGCTACGAGACCCGGTACCTGCACTTCTCGCGGATTGCGGGCGGTCTGCGGGCGGGCATGCGGGTGTCGCAGGGCGAGGTCATCGGCTACGTCGGGTCCACCGGCCTGTCGACGGGCCCGCACCTGCACTACGAGTTGCTCAAGGGCGGCACGCACGTGAACCCGCTCGACGAGCACCGCAAGCTGCCTCCCGGGCAGCCGATTCCCCCGTCGGTCCTCGCGGCGTACGTCGCGCACCGCGACCGGCAGGCCTGGCGATTCGCCGGGTCGCCCGACAAGCCCCTCGGCGTGCTCGCGCGTGCCGTTGCGCCCGGGACGCCCCGCGGCGGCGCCTCCGCCGGCAACTGACGCCCCTCCAGGTACGGCCGGGCTGTAGTCCGGGTAGGCCCTGCTTGCGTCCGGGTAGGGCCGCACTTTCGTCCAGGTAGGGCCGGGTGTCCCCACCCGGCCGCCATGACCGCGCCGCGCGCGTGGAAGGCGCGGGCAGCTCCAATTCCTGCCAGCGGGAGTAATATGGAGGGCTTGCCCGGCGTTGTCGTGGTGTACCCACGACCCGGGTGCCTCCCAGGAGCTTCACAGATGAATCGCAGCACCCTCCCTCGCGGGGCTCGCCGCACGGCCCTCGCAACGGCCGTCGTGGCCGCCGCCATCGCCATTCCCGTCACCGCGCAGCTGCGCGACCAGCCCGACCTCGATGCGATCTACCGCATCAAGCAGGAGGCCTCGAGCAACTCGAAGGTGATGGAGACGCTCAGTTACCTCACCGACGTCAACGGGCCGCGCCTGACCAACTCGCCGATGATGCACCAGGCGGCCGAGTGGGCGCAGACGCAGATGACGGCGTGGGGCCTGTCCAACGTCCACACCGAGAAGTGGGGGCCGTTCGGGCGCGGGTGGGTGAACGACCACACGTCGATCACCATGACGTCGCCGCAGCCCTTCGTGATCCAGGGCTACCCGAAGGCCTGGACGCCCGGTACCAATGGCGCCGTCACCGGTAATGCCGTGCTCGTCACCATCGACAAGGAAGAGGACTTCGCCAAGTACGCGGGGCAGCTCAAGGGTGCCTTCGTCCTGCAGTCGCCCCGGCGCGAGATCCTGCCGTACTTCGAGTCGCCGACGCGCCGCTACACGGCCGACGGCCTCGCGGATCTCTCGCGTGAGCAGGTGGCAGGCGGTGGTGGCCGGCGCGGGTTCGCGTTTGGCGGCGGCACGGCGGCGTTCCGCAAGAAGCGCATGGAGTTCTACAAGGCCGAGGGCGTGCACGCCGTGATCGAGTCGTCGCCCGCCATGCGTGGCGACAACGGCGCGCTGCTCGTCTCGGGCCCGACGCCCGGCGACGGCGACCGCACGATCGAGGGCCAGGCGGTGCTGCCGCAGGTCGTGCTCGCGGCCGAGCACTACGGCCGCGTGCTGCGCGTGCTCGAGAAGAAGATTCCCGTCACGCTGACGATGGACGTGCGGAACCGGTTCGTGGACACCTCGAACGACGTGTACAACGTCATCGCGGAGATCCCGGGTACCGACAAGGCCAACGAGGTGGTCATGCTCGGCGCGCACTTCGACTCGTGGCACACGGGTACGGGCGCCACCGACAACGGCGTCAGTTCAGCGGTGATGATGGAGGCGATGCGCATCCTCAAGGCGACGGGCCTCAAGCCGCGCCGCACGATCCGCATCGGGCTGTGGACGGGCGAGGAGCAGGGCCTGCTGGGCTCGCGTGCCTACGTCAAGGAGCACTTCGCCGATCCCTCGGACATGAAGCTGAAGCCGGAGCACGAGAAGTTCTCCGTCTACCTCAACATGGACAACGGCGGCGGCGCGTTCCGCGGCGTGTATCTCCAGGGCAACGAGGCCGCGGCGCCGATCTTCGAGTCGTGGATGACGCCGTTCCACAACATCGGCATGACCACGGCGACGATTCGCCCGACGGGCGGCACGGACCACCTGGCGTTCGACAGCGTGGGACTGCCAGGGTTCCAGTTCATCCAGGATCCGCTCGAGTACAGCTCCCGCACGCACCACACGAACCTCGACCTGTACGAGCGGGCCATTCCCGAGGATCTGATGCGCAACGCGATCGTCGTCGCGACGTTCGCGTACCAGGCCGCCAACCGCGACGCGCTGTTCCCGCGCAAGCCGCTGCCCACGCCGCGGCCAGCCGCGACGCCCGGCCAGCGCCCCGCGACACCCGTCACGAACCCGTAAGGGCGCGTCACAGACGCACACTGTCAATCCGTAGGCGCCGGACTTGTCCGGCGCCCCGACTTGTCCGGCGCCCTGCCCGCGGGACAAGTCCCGCAGCTGCCAATCGCGGACTGGTGGCTGCCCATTGCGCCGGGATCCCGCCGAACGGGTGGTAGGGCCGGCTCTCCGAGCCCGGCCCGGCTCTCCTCTTGGTCAGTTGCGCCTCGGAAGTAAGCGCTGCGCACCGCGTCCGCGCGCCGCCCCGCCGATGACACGCCCCTGTCCCCGGTCGCCCTCGTTTGCGCTGTTTGGTAGCCGCCGGACTTTGTCCGGCGGTCACAGCTCGAGCAGCTCGCGATTCAGGCGCACGCCGTGGTGGAATGCCGTGCAGGATGAATCCCGACGCGCTGTTGAGCGAACGCCTCCGGGGTCAGCGTCTCACCGGCCCGGGGTTCCCCGAGGTCGCGGCAGTCGTGCGCTGGCAGGGTGCGGTGCAGGCACAGGACTTCGCCGCCGCGCTCTAGGCGCTCGCGCTGCGGGTCGACGCACCGGTCACCGAAGCGAAGGCGACGCGCGCGATGGCACGCGCGCTTGAAGGTGGGCGCCACCTCACCCGACACCAACTCGCCGCGGCCCTGCGGCGTGTGCGCATCGACTCGGATGGACAGCGCCTGATGCACCTGCTGTTCCATGCCGAGCTCGAGGGCCTGATCTGCAGCGGCCCCCGCGTGGGCAAGGACCTCACGTACGCGCTCCTCGACGAGCGCGTTGCCCCGGCGCCGCCGCGCGATCGCGAGGACGCGCTCGCGACGTTGATGACGCGCTACTTCACGAGTCACGGACCTGCGACCGTGCGCGACGCCGCGTGGTGGTCGGGGCTGCCGCTGGGGGCGGTGCGCGAAGGGATCGCGCTCGCCGGTGATGCGCTCGAGCGACGAGTGATCGGCGAGACGGAGTACTGGGTGGGGGCCGGCGCGCCCGCGGCACCACCAGCGCCCGGCGGCCGCGGCGGCGCCGGATCGACGCGCGGGGCTGCCACGCTGCACATGCTCCCGAGCTACGACGAGTACACGGTGGCGTACCGCGACCGCACCGCGCTGCTCCATGCGTCCGTGACGCCATCGACGGCCGCGCAGTCAGCGCTGCTGTTGCAGCCAGTGATGCTGAATGGCCGCCACGTCGGCACATGGCGCCGGACGATGCCGACCCGTCCAGGCGCGCCGGTCGTCGTCGAGGCTCGCCTGTTGCAGCCCCTGACAGCTGCGCAGCGGGCGGCGCTCGCCGGCGCCGCAGAGCGCTACGGCGCGTTTCTTGGGCGCCAGGTGACGCAGAAGGGCATCTGACACCAGTCTGTTCTCTCGTCTTCGACGATGCGTGGCGCGGGCTCACTTCCGCCCTTGGTTCAGGGCATACTTGGACCGTGACAAAGCACAGTCTGAAGGTGGCGGGTCTGTTCGCCGGCATCGGCGGCATCGAGCTGGGTCTCCAGCAGGCCGGGCACCACTCTTCGTTGCTCTGTGAGTTGGATCCGGGGGCGCACGCGGTCCTCGCCGCCCGGTTCCCCGAGGCGAAGCTCACCCGCGATGTGCGCGAGATCACGTCGATCGGTTCAGTGGACCTGCTCGCTGCCGGATTCCCATGTCAGGACCTCAGCCAGGCGGGCCGCACCGCAGGAATCGGAGGGAGGAATTCAGGCCTAGTCGGTCACGTGTTCCGGCTTCTCGACGCGGCGAAACGCAAGCCGCGCTGGCTCATGCTGGAGAACGTCTCATTCATGCTGCAGCTCGAGAAGGGCCGAGGCATGCGACATCTCGTCGGCGAGTTGGAGTCGCGCGGCTTCAACTGGGCGTACCGAGTCGTGGATACGCTGGCGTTCGGACTGCCGCAGCGTCGCCAGCGCGTGATCCTCCTCGCCTCGCGCACCGACGATCCGCGCGCAGTGCTCTTCGCCGATGATGAGGAGCCAGTCGTGACGCCCTTCAAGCCAGGGCTGTGGTGCGGCTTCTACTGGACGGAAGGACTGCGAGGTTTGGGGTGGGCGGTAGACGCAGTCCCGACGCTCAAGGGTGGCTCGACGGTCGGCATTCCATCTCCGCCCGCGATCTGGGACTCCCGCGATGGCTCCATCACGACGCCGGACATCCGCGACGCGGAGCGCCTCCAGGGCTTCGATGCGGACTGGACGCTGCCTGCGCTCGCCGTCGAGGGCGTCCGGCGCGGACACCGCTGGAAGCTTGTGGGCAACGCGGTCAGCGTGCCGGTGGCTCGCTGGGTCGGCCAGCGTCTGCCGCGCCTGGGTGCTTCGACGAAGTCACGTCTGACGGGAGTCGGTTCGGGCCGGCGCGTCGTGGCCGCGCGCAGCATGCGGAGGACCGGACATCCCGAATGTCCTCCGCTGTCGACGTCTCGATGTGGCCGCTCGCATGTCCGTTCTCTCGCCTTCGACGATGCGTGGCGCGGGCTCACTTCCGCCCTCGTGCGGCGGTCGCCCGCCGACGCCAGTCGAACTAGCTTCGATTGGGCAGACGACCCCAGCCTGTCCCTGGACGGTGATGGCCACCGGGTTTCGTGCAAGGACAGCCGACACGCTCCATGTGTTGCATGATGCACGACGTGCGCACGCTGACCCTGCCGCTCGTCGGACTGCTGGCCATGCTCGGTTCGTGCACGAGCGCCCCGCCGAGCCAGGATGCAGCGGTGTACGACCTGGTGATCGTCAACGGCCATGTGATGGATCCCGCATCAGGCCTGGACGCGACTCGCACGGTGGGCATCACGGGCGGGACCATTCGCGCGGTCAGTGAAGGACCGTTGCAGGGGCGAGACACGCTGGACGCGCGCGGGATGGTGGTGGCGCCGGGGTTCATCGACCTGCATCAGCACGCTCAGAGCGCGGACGGGTACCGCGTCGCCGCGCTCGATGGGACGACAACGGCGCTCGAGCTCGAAGGCGGCACGGCGGACGTCGACCGCTGGTACGCGGCTCGGGCGGGCACGGCGCTCATCCATCACGGTGTGAGCGTCGGGCACGACCAGGCGCGCATGCAGGTGATGCGCGACCCCGGGACTGACACGCCGATGGGTCCCGCGAAGTCGCGCGCCAGTACGCCCGCGGAGTTGGCCCAGATCATCGCAGCCATGGATCGCGGCTTCCGGCGAGGCGCCATCGCCGCAGGCATGCTGATCGAGTTCACGCCGGCGGCAGCGCCCTGGGAGGTCGTCGAGGTCTTTCGTGTCGCGGCACAGCACGGTGCGGCCGTTCACGTGCACATGCGCGACCTGGACGCCCCGTACTACTTCCTGGAAACGCACGAGGTGATCGGCGCATCGGCGGCGACAGGTGCTTCGGCGCACATCGTACACATCGGCAGCTCCCTCGGAGAGGACACGCCGCGCGGGTTGGACCTGATTCGCGGGGCGCGGGCGCGCGGCCTCGACATCACGACGGAGGTCTACCCCTACACAGCGTCGATGTCGCCGATCGAAGCGGCAGACAATGACGATTGGGAGACCTGGCCCGACAGCAAGTTCGAGCGGATGGAGTGGGCGCGTACCGGCGAACGGCTCACCCGCGCGTCGTTTGGCAGGTATCGCTCGCTCGGCGGCTACATCGTCGACTACAACAACACCGAGGACACCGTCACCGCCGCTGTTGCGGACCCGCTGACGATGATCGCCAGCGACGGCATTCTCCACGATGGCATCGGGCATCCGCGCGTGGCCGGGACCTTCGCCCGATTGCTCGGCCGCTACGTGCGCGAACTGCACGCGCTGGCGCTGATGGACGCCCTGCGCAAGATCACGGTCGAGCCGGCACGCCGCATGGAGCGCCGCGTGCCGGCCATGGCGCTCAAGGGACGCCTGCAGGCTGGGGCCGATGCCGACATCGTGGTGTTCGACCCGGCCACGATCGTCGATCGCGCCACATACCGCGAGCCGACGCTGCCGCCTGCCGGAATTGCGGCAGTGCTTGTGAATGGCGTGATGGTCGTGCGGGACGGCGCTGTGACGACAGGAGCCTTTCCCGGGCGGGCGGTCCGCGCGGCGATCGAGTGATGCGGCAGTGCGGTTGCGCACAGCGATGGACCACGACCGCAGTGCATCGCGCGTGGTGCCGGAGCGACAGCCGCGGAAGGTCGTCGTCCGCTCCCGGTTCCCGCCA
Organism: uncultured Acidobacteriota bacterium; assembly: GCA_963715265.1. Taxonomy (GTDB): domain Bacteria; phylum Acidobacteriota; class Vicinamibacteria; order Vicinamibacterales; family Vicinamibacteraceae; genus Luteitalea. The sequence goes on along the minus strand of CAVQRQ010000017.1, from coordinate 85,283 downwards.
CTCACGTTTGCGGCCGGGACGCCTACGCGCTACGGTTGCCTCATGCACCTCACGCAGCGCACGCTCGGTCCCACGAAGATCCCCGTCTCGGCCCTCGGCCTCGGCTGCATGGGCATGTCCGACTTCTACGGCCCGCGCGACGACGCGCAGTCGATCGCCACGCTGCATCGCGCGGTGGACCTGGGCGTGACGCTGTTCGACACCGCCGACATGTATGGCCCCTACACGAACGAACGGCTCGTCGGACAGGCCTTGAAACCCTTCCGCGATCGGGTGCTGATCGCAACCAAGTTCGGCATCGTCCGCGATCTCGTGGACCCGGCGAAGCGCACCATCAGCGGCACGCCCGAGTACGTGCGCACGAGCTGCGACGGCAGCCTGCAGCGGCTCGGCGTCGATCACATCGACCTGTACTATCAGCACCGGGTGGACCAGCACACGCCGATCGAGGAGACGGTCGGCGCCATGGCCGACCTGGTGAGGGCCGGCAAGGTGCGGTTCCTCGGCCTCTCCGAAGCTGGCAGCGAGACGATCCGCCGCGCGCACGCGGTGCACCCCATCGCCGCCCTGCAGTCCGAGTATTCACTCTGGAGCCGCGACATCGAGGGCGACATCCTCGACACGTGCCGTGAACTCGGGATCACCGTGGTGCCCTACAGCCCGCTCGGCCGCGGCTTCCTCACGGGCGCCATCCGGGCGTTCGAGGACCTCGCCCCCGACGACTTCCGCCGGCGCTCACCGCGCTTCCAGGGCGAGAACTTCGCGAAGAACCTGACGCTCGTCGACGGGGTCTCCGCGATGGCCACGGAGAAGGGCTGCACGCCAGCGCAGCTCGCCCTCGCCTGGGTGCTGGCGCAGGGCGACGACATGGTGCCGATCCCGGGAACGCGCAGCATCGCGCGTCTCGAGGAGAACCTGGCCGCGATCGACGTCGCGCTCACGCCCGACGACATCGGCCGCCTCGAATCGATCTCCCCGAGCGGCGCCGTGGCCGGCGACCGCTACGCGCCCGACGGCATGAAGTACGTCGGGCGGTGAGGTCGTCGGAAGGCGGAATCGGCCTACCTTCCTGTGGCGTTCGGCGTTCGGCGTTCGGCGTTGATAGACTTCGCCTATGTCCGAAGCCCTTCGCTACCCGTCCGGCCGGTTCCAGTACGTCGACGGCGGCGCCGAGTCGCGGCAGGCCGCGATCTCGGCCATCCGCCAGTTCCCCGCCACCTTCCGTGAGGCAGCCCTCGCGCTGTCGGAGACGCAGCTGGCCACGCCCTACCGCGAGGGGGGCTGGACTGCGAGGCAGGTGATCCACCACGTGGCCGACAGCCACGTCAACGCGTACATCCGGACGCGCTGGCTCCTCACCGAGGAGCGCCCCGAGATCAAGGTGTACGACGAGAAGGCGTGGGCCGAACTCCCAGACGCACTGCTGTCGCCCATCGAGCCGACGCTGGACCTCGTCGACGCCATGCACCGCAGATGGGTTGCGCTGCTCGACGCGCTCCCGGACGACTCGTTTGCACGCGAACTGGTGCACCCGGTCAGCGGTCCGATGACCCTGGACCGGCTGGTGCAGGTGTACGCGTGGCACGGACGCCACCACATCGGGCACCTCCGCATCGTGACGGGAGGACCCGCATGACCCGACGACGCGCAGCGCTCGCGGTGGCGCTGACCGTCAGCACCGCCGCGGCACTCGGCGCCGGTCTCGGCGCGCAGGACCGGCTGTCGGGGCGCACGTTCGCCTCGCGGTCCGAGGTGATCGCGCGCAACGCGATGGTCGCGACGAGCCATCCCTTCGCGACCCAGATCGCGCTCGACGTGCTCGAGGAGGGCGGCAATGCCGTCGATGCGGCAATCGCCGCCAACGCGTTCCTCGGGCTCGGCGACCCCGGCAACAGCGGCATCGGCGGGGACCTCTTCGCGATGGTCTGGGACGCGAAGACACGGCAGTTGTACGGCCTGAACGCGAGCGGCCGCTCCCCGCGCGGGATGACGCTCGACGCCTTGCGGGCGCGCGGCCTGAAGCAGATCCCGGCCAACGGTCCCCTGGGCGTGAGTGTGCCGGGGTGCGTGGACGGCTGGTTCGCCCTGCACGGACGCTTCGGCTCGACACCGATGGCACGGTTGCTGGCCCCCACCATCGCGTACGCGCGCGAGGGCTTCCCCGTCGCGCCGGACATCGCCGACGACTCCGCCCTGCGCTTGAGCCAGCGGTTGCCGTCGACGCCGCCTGGCAGCTTCGCGAACCTGCGGGCGCTGTACATGCCGGGCGGGCACTTCCCCGCCAAGGGCGAGATCTTCCGCAATCCCGGCCTCGCCAACAGCCTCGAGCAGATCGCCACGGGTGGCCGTGATGCGTACTACAAGGGCCCGATCGCCGCGGCGATCGCCGCGCACATCAAGGCACAGGGTGGCTACCTCTCGGTCGAGGACTTCGCCGCGCACACCTCGGATTGGGTGACACCCGTCAACACGACGTACCGCGGCCACACGGTGTGGGAGTTGCCGCCAGGCACGCAGGGTAGCGCGGTGCTGCAGATGCTGAACGTCCTCGAGGGCGTCGACCTCGGCAAGGCCGGCTTCGGCAGCGCGGATCACGTGCACTGGTTCACCGAGGCGAAGAAGCTCGCCTTCGAGGATCTGGCGTCCGCCTATGCCGATCCCTCGAGCATGCGGGCACCCGTTGCGCGCCTGGTCTCCAAGGAGTACGCGGCCGAGCGCCGGGCCCTCGTGAAGGCCGACCGCGCCGGCGTGTACGCGTCGGGCTTCCCGGTCGACAGCCATACCGTGTACCTCACGACGGCCGACAAGGACGGCAACATGGTGTCGCTCATCCAGAGCAACTCGCTGTCGTTCGGCTCGCTCGAAGTCGTCGAGGGACTCGGCTTCGCGCTGCACAATCGCGGCATGTGGTTCGAGCTGACCGAGAACCACCCGAACGGCTACGCGCCGGGCAAGCGGCCGTTCCACACGATCATCCCGGCATTCGTCACGAAGGACGACCAGCCGTTCATCAGCTTCGGGCTGATGGGCGGCGACATGCAGCCCCAGGGCCATGTGCAGGTGCTCATGAACCTGATCGACTTCGGCATGAACCTGCAGGAGGCCGGCGACGCGCCGCGCATCTACCACGCGGGGTCGTTCCCGCGGACGGGCCATCTCGCCGACGTCGGTGAGCTCAATCTCGAGGCGGGCTACTCGCCGGAGACGGTGCGGGAGCTGATGCGCCGTGGCCACAAGGTGACCCACGCGTACGGCCTGTACGGCGGGTACCAGGCCATCATGCGCAAGAACGGCGTGTACTACGGCGCGTCGGAGAGCCGCAAGGACGGCTACGCGGCAGGGTACTGATTGATGATGGATGCGTGATGATGGGTGCGTGATGATTGATGCTTCGTAGCCGCCGGACTTGTCCGGCGGCCTGAAGCACCCGCCCGCGGGACAAGTCCCGCGGCTACACATCACGCCCGGCAGGGCCGGGTGTCCCCACCAGGCCGCTATCGACAGCGGCGCGGTGGGCCACCTTCGCGCCTCGCGCTTCGGTGCCCGGGGACACCGCGGACTCTCTGAGCTTCGCGGTGGGAGACCGCGCCCTACACGAGCTTCGCCGTCAGCGTGATCTCGATGGCGCCCAGGGCGCGGCTGACGGGGCAGCCCTTCTTGGCGGCCTCCGCGTATTCGACGAACGTCGCCTGATCGATGCCCGGCACTTCGCCCTCGGTCTCGAGGTCGACGCGGGTGATGCTGAAACCCTCGCCCACCTTCTCGAGGCTGACCTTGGCGACCGTCGAGATGCGCGTCGGCGTAATGCCGCCCTTCCCGAGTCCGGCCGAGAGAGCCATGGAGAAGCACCCGGCGTGCGCCGCGGCGATCAACTCCTCCGGGTTGGTACCGGTGCCGCTGTCGAAGCGTGACAGGAAGGAGTACGGGCCGTCGTAGGCCCCGCTGCCCACCGTCATGGTGCCGTTGCCTTCCTTGAGCGAGCCGTTCCACTGCGCCTTCGAGCTGCGAATCATCTGTTCTGTCCTCTCCTGAATATGACGGCGCGGTCGGAGACCGCGCCCTACCGCTGTCAACTCATCACATCCGGATGCCGAGTGTCTGGACATCGCCGCTGGCAAGGTCCACCACGCGGATCGCGTGATTGTTCGTATCTGCCACGTAGACGTGGCGCCCTGTGGCCGTGAGCCCGCTGGGCTCGTAGAAGCAGGCCGCCGACGCGGCCCCATCGACGTGACCCGAGCGACCCGTCCCGACCCAGCTCTGCACCTGTCCCGTCACCGGGTCCAGGCACTTGACCCGATGATTGTACGTGTCGGCGACGAGCACGCGAGCACCGGCCGGTGCGCCCCCCGAATCGGCCCGGCCTGACCGGCTCGACGACGGGAGGGCTGGCGGCCGATCCGCGACGCAGAGCCCCGTCGGATGCTGCAGCCGCACATCGTCGCCAGCGCCGTCGAGGTCGCCGAACTCGAAGAGGTCGCCGCCTGCGACCGTCCGGACGACATTGTCGGGCGGCAGCGAAACGGCCCGGACGATGTTGGCCTCCGCATCGGCGACGTAGAGCGTGCGGCCCAGCAGGGCGAGCCCCGAGGGCTGGGCGAACGCAGCGGCGTCGACGTCCCCGTCTGCGCGCCCCTCGGCGCCGGTGCCCGCATACCGGATCACGAGACCGCGTTGCGGATCGAGCAGCCAGATCTGGTGGGGTCCGGCCATCGCGATGAAGAGGAGCCGCCCGTCCCATGCGAGGTCCCACGGCGAGTTGAGCGACGTCTCGAGCGCCGCGCCGCCATCGCTCTGCTGCCACGTCGCCTGACGCCCGGTGCCAGCCACCGTCGTCACCTGCCCCGACGCGAGGTCGATGCGCCGAATCTGGTGGTTGCCCGTGTCGGCTGCCCACAGCGTGTCGCCGTCGAGCGCGAGCCCCTGCGGGTGGCGGAACTGCGCGGTCTCGGCCGCGCCACCGTCGCGCCCGGCCACGCCGGAGCCGAAGACGCGCTGCACGCGGCCCTCGAGGTCCGTCTGGACGATGCGGTGATGTCCGGTGTCGGCGACGAACAGCCGTGAGGAACGCTCGTCGGCCAGCACCTTGCCCGGAAAGGCGAGCATGCCGTCGTGGTCCGCGTCGGCCGGCGAGAGCGGACGGGGCGTGCGGTCCAGCGTGCCCTCCTCCTCGAACACGGCAATCACTGCGGTGATCACCTCCTCGAGTTGCGCGCCGTGCCCCTCGCCGGTCGCGGTCCCGACGACGTAGCCGCGAGGGTCGATGAGCACCTGCGTCGGCCATGCGCGCACGGTGTAGGCCTGCCAGATCGCGAAGTGCGCATCGTTGGCCACCGGGTGTCGAATGCCGAGGCGCTGTAACGTCCGGCGAATGTTCCCGGTGCCGCGCTCGTTGTCGAACTTCGCCGCATGGACGCCGATCACCACGAGTTCGTCCGGGAACTTCGCCTGGAGCCGCTGCAGGTCGGGCAGGACGTGGAGGCAGTTGATGCAGCCGTAGGTCCAGAAATCGAGGAGCACGATCTTGCCACGCAGCTGCGCGAGCGTCAGCGGCGCCGGCGTGTTGAGCCAGGCGACCGCGCCGTCGAGCTCAGGCGCCCGGACGGGTCCGAGTTCTTGTTCCATGGGAGGATGGCCTTGGTCAGTGGGCCTGCGGGCGTCGGTATCCCGATGCTGGCTGCCCGGCGGTCACGCCCAAGCGTACCTTCACTCTGGCGTTCGGGCCGTCGGGCTCCACGGCAACCGACGCACAGGACGGCCTGGAACCGCCCGCGTTCGAGGCCAGTTGCGCTGCTCGAGATGGCGGCGTACAAGAAGAATGCAGGGCAATGAAGCAGGGCGCCACCGCCTGATCCCGCGAAGGCGACGACCCTGGGCGCGACACGACTACGCGGCGGATCGAGTCGGGCAGGAGCTGGAAGCGATGACAGGCACGTCCACGAAGGAAACCCTGGGATTCCAGGCCGAGGTCTCTCAGCTCCTGCAGCTGATGATTCACTCCTTGTACGGCAACAAGGAGATCTTCCTGCGCGAACTCATCTCGAACGCCTCGGATGCCGCCGACAAGTTGCGGTTCGAGGCGATGACCGACAGCGCGCTCATGGAGGACGACCCCGAGCCTCGCATCCGGGTCGGCTACGACGAGACGGCGCGCACGATTACGGTGTCCGACAACGGCATCGGCATGTCGCGTCAGGAGGTCGTCGACAACATCGGCACCATCGCCAAGTCGGGGACGCGCGAGTTCCTTGCGCAGCTGACTGCCGACCGCGCGAGGGATGCGCATCTCATCGGCCAGTTCGGCGTCGGCTTCTATTCGGCGTTCATCGTCGCCGACCGGGTGACGCTCGTCACCAGGCGCGCGGGCCTGACACCCGAACACGGCGTCCGGTGGGAGAGCACCGGCGAAGGCAGCTACACCGTGGAGATCGTCGAGAAGGCCACGCGCGGCACCGACGTCATCCTCCACCTGCGACCCGAGGAAGACGAACTACTGTCGGGCCATCGACTGCGGGACGTCCTGCGCAAGTACTCCGATCACATCGCCGTCCCCATCCTGATGAAGAAGGAGCAGTGGGACAGCGACGCGAAGAAGCAGGTCGCGACCGACGAGGACGAGCAGGTCAACCGCGCCTCGGCGCTCTGGGCGCGCTCGAGGAGCGACATCACCGAGGAGCAGTACCACGAGTTCTACCGCCACGTGGCACACGACGCCGAGGCGCCGCTCGCCTGGACGCACGCGAAGGTCGAAGGTCGGCAGGAATTCACGCTCCTCCTCTACGTGCCGGCACGGGCGCCGTTCGACCTGTGGGATCGCGAGCACCGGCGCGGCGTGAAGCTGTACGTGCGCCGCGTCTTCATCATGGACGACGCGGAGCAGCTCCTGCCGACCTACCTCCGCTTCGTCCGTGGCGTGGTCGACTCCAACGACCTGCCGCTCAACGTCTCGCGCGAGATCCTGCAGCAGTCCAGGGACGTGCAGGCGATCCGCACGGCGGCCATCAAGCGCGTGCTGACGCTCCTCGAGGAGTTGGCGGAGAAGCAGCCCTCGAAGTACGAGACGTTCTGGAAGACGTTCGGTCGCGTGCTCAAGGAGGGCGTCCCCGAGGATTCGGGCCAATCACGAACGGCTGGCCAGGCTGCTGCGCTTCTCCTCGACGCACAACCCGGACGACGCGCAGACCGTGTCACTGGCCGACTACATCGGCCGCATGAAGGACGGCCAGACCGACATCTACTACATCACGGCGGATGGGTACGCTGCGGCGCGCAACAGCCCGCACCTCGAGGTCTTCCGCACGCTGGGCGTCGAAGTGCTGCTGCTGCACGAGCGCATCGACGAGTGGGTGGCGTCGTCGCTGCACGAGTTCGACGGCAAGCGGCTGCTGTCGGCGGCGGCGAAGGACCTCGACCTCAGCGCCATCGGCGGTGAGGCCCCGACGCCGGACGAGGGGACGCCCGGCGGCGAACATGCCCCGCTGCTCGAGCGCATGCAGGCGGCCCTCACGGACCGGGCCAGCGCCGTGCGGGTGACCAACCGGCTGACGGACTCGCCCGCATGCCTCGTGAGCGGTGAAGACGGCCTGAGCACCAACCTCGAACGGATCCTCAAGTCGGCCGGACAGGCGGTGCCGGCGGCGAGGCCCATCCTGGAGGTGAATCCCTCGCATCCGATCGTGAAGCGGCTTGCCGAGGAGACCGACCCGGACAGGTTCAGTGACTGGAGCCAGATCCTGTTCGACCAGGCGACGCTGGCCGAGGGCGGGCACATCGAGGATCCGGCCGGGTTCGTCAAACGGCTGAACGCCCTCATGTTACTGCTCGCCGGCGCCGGCCCCTCGCGCGTCTGGATGCCCGGCGACTGACGGCTACCCGGCCATCGACGCGGCGGCTTTTCGGCGCGCGGTCGAGCAGACCGTCCAGGCTCTCGAGGGCTGAGGCCGCGCCTCGTCGCGACTCAGTTCGAGAAGGCGGCGATGCCCGTCTGCGCGCGGCCGAGGATGAGTGCGTGCACGTCGTGCGTGCCCTCGTACGTGTTCACCACCTCGAGGTTCACCAGGTGGCGGATGACGCCGAACTCGTCGACGATGCCGTTGCCGCCCATCATGTCGCGAGCCAGACGCGCGATGTCGAGCGCCTTGCCGCAGGAGTTGCGCTTGAGGATCGAGGTGATCTCTGGCGCCGCGGTGCCCTCGTCCTTCATGCGCCCGAGACGCAGCACCGCCTGCAGGCCGATCGTGATCTCGGTCTGCATGTCGGCCAGCTTCTTCTGCACGAGTTGATTGGCGGCGAGCGGACGTCCGAACTGCTGCCGATCCATCACGTAGTCGCGGGCGCGGAACCAGCAGTCCTCCGCCGCTCCGAGCGCACCCCACGCAATGCCGTAGCGGGCGCTGTTGAGGCAGGTGAACGGACCCTTGAGGCCACGGATGTCTGGGAAGGCGTTCTCTTCGGGACAGAACACGTTGTCCATCACGATCTCGCCCGTGATGCTCGTGCGCAGGCCGACCTTGCCGTGCGTCGCCGGTGCGCTCAGGCCCTTCATCCCCTTGTCGAGGATGAAGCCGCGAATCGTGTCGGTGTCGTCCCTGGCCCACACGATGAACACGTCGGCAATCGGACTGTTCGAGATCCACGCCTTGCTGCCAGTGATGGCGTAGCCGCCGTCGACCGTCCTGGCCCGCGTGGTCATGCTGCCGGGATCGGAGCCGGCGTTGGGTTCGGTGAGCCCGAAGCAGCCGATCCACTCGCCTGTGGCGAGCTTGGGCAGGTACTTCCGCTTCTGCGCCTCGGTGCCGAAGGCGTCGATCGGCACCATCACGAGCGAGCCCTGCACGCTCATCATCGAGCGGAAGCCCGAGTCGACGCGTTCGATCTCGCGGGCGACCAGGCCGTAGCTGACGTAGCCCATCCCCGTGCCGCCATACGTCTCGGGGATGACGATGCCGAGCAGGTCGAGCGCGCCCATCTCGCGAAAGATGCCGGGGTCGGGCTGTCTCGTGCCGGAACATCTCGAGGACGCGCGGCGCCAGCTTCTCCTGCGCGTAGGCCCGCGCCGTGTCGCGCACCATGCGCTCTTCGGCGCTCAGTTGCTGATCGAGAAGCAGCGGGTCGTTCCAGTGGAAGCGGGCGGCGTTGGTGCTCATGGTGGACTCGGAGCCGCGGCCAGGAGCGGCGCACGGGATCGATGGTAACGCGGAATCCGGCTTCGCCCGCCGTCCCTACCGGTTGACATACTCGAAGCCGAACCGGCCCTTGACGCACAGGTGCCCACGGGTCACCTCGCTCTCGATCGGCGAGGTCACCTTGACGATCGTCGCGTCCTGCACGTGCACGCTGAGCGTGCAGCCCACGCCACAGTAGGGGCAGATCGTGTCGGTCACCGACTGCTCCTCCGGCTTCCACTCACCCGCCTGCCGCAACTCGTATTCGTGCGTCGCCATGAGCGCGCCGGTCGGGCACACGGCGATGCAGTTGCCGCAGTACACGCACGCCGAGTCTGGCAACGCGACATCGAACTCGGTCGAGATGTGCGCGTCGAAGCCGCGCCCGGCCACCGCGATGGCAAACGTGTGCTGCGCGTCGGTGCCGCAGGCCTCGACGCACTTGTAGCAGAGCACGCACTTGGCGTAGTCGCGCATGTACAACGCGTTGTCCAGTTTGGGCGGCTGCGCCACGGTGGCCGGCGCCGAGCCGAACCGCGAAGGGTCGGCGCCGTACTCCCGCATCATCGGGCCGAGCGACGGGGCCGTCGAGAGGTCCACCGAGGATGCGAGCAGTTCGAGCACCAGCTTGCGCGAGAGATCGACACGAGGCGAGCGCGTGCGGATCGACATGCCCGGCTCGATCCGGCGCGAGCAGGCGGGCGCGAGCACCCGGGCGCCCTCGACCTCGACCACGCACACGCGGCAGGCGTTGATCGGCGTGAGTGTCTCGAGGAAGCACAGCGTCGGGACGTCGATCCCGGCCGCGCGGCACGCGTCGAGGATGGTGGCGCCAGCGGGCGCCTCGACCGGACGTCCGTCGATGGTGACCGCGACCGGCGGCCCGGCTTCGGGGACAGGGCGGAGCGGGATCACCGTGGGCGGTGGCGGCGAACGAAACCAGATGGGCTCGGCAGTCATGACCGGCGATCTCCACGCACGAGGCCCAGCCGGAGGGCCGACTCGATGGCCGACGAGGCCGTCTGGCCCAGGCCGCAGATCGACGCATCCTTCATGGCGGCAGCGAGTTCGGCATGCACGACGCGCGCAGCCTGCCGGTCCCTCGCCCGCGCCAGACGCGAACATGACAGGCAACAGCTCCTGCTGTCTCACGGTGCCCACGCGGCAGGGCACGCACTGGCCGCACGACTCGTGACGGAAGAACGCGGCCATCCGTGTAAGGGCGTCGCCGATGTCCGCCGTCTCGTCGAAAACCATCACGACACCCGACCCGAGCGTGGCGCCGGCGGCGCGCGCCGCCTCGAAGGTCAGCGGCAGCGCCAGTGACTCGGGCCCCACGAACGTGCCCGCGGCCCCCCCGAGGAGCACGGCCTGCACCGAGCGCCCGCCCACCACACCACCGGCCAGATCGATCACCTGCTGCAGCGTCGCGCCGAACGGCACCTCGTAGACGCCCGGCCGCGCGACGTGGCCCGACAGGCAGAACAGCCGTGGGCCTGTCGACTCTGCGGTGCCGGTCTGCGACCAGGCGTGGCCGCCCTCGAGCAGGATGTCGAGGACGTTGACCAGCGTCTCGACGTTGTTGGCCACCGTCGGCTTGCCGAACAGGCCGACCTCGGCCGGAAACGGCGGCTTGGACCGCGGCTCGCCCCGCTTGCCCTCGATCGAGTTGAAGAGCGCCGTCTCCTCACCACAGATGTACGCCCCACCACCGCGACGAATCTCGATGTCGAACCCGGCACCCGATCCCATCACGTCGCTGCCGAGCAGGCCCGCCGCACGCGCAGCGGCCATAGCCCGGCGCATGCGCGCCTCTGCCAGGGGGTACTCCCCCCGGATGTAGACGAAGCCGCTGCGGCTCGCCGTGGCGAGGCCGCAGATGGTCATCGCCTCGATCACCGCGAACGGGTCGGCCTCGAGCAGCACGCGATCCTTGAAGGTGCCGGGCTCACTTTCGTCGGCGTTGCACACGACGTAGTGCGGCATCGTCTCCTGCCGCCGGACCGCATCCCATTTCCGGGCGGCGGGAAACGCCGCGCCCCCGCGGCCGAGCAGCCGTGACGAGGCGACTTCCTCGATGACGCGCTCGGGTCCGAGCTCGATGGCCTTCGCCAGCGCGCGGTAGCCGCCGGCAGCGCGGTAGCTCTCGAGATCGCCAGGATCGGTCTTCCCCACCCGGGCGAGCAGTCGTGCGGGCCCCGTGCCTCCAGCGATGCGCGGCGTCGGCTCCGGCGCGGGACCGTCGAGGGCCCGGACCAAGGCGTCGGCGTCGGGCACGGGCGCCAGCACGAACCGTTCGGCGGACGGGCCCGCGCGAATGACCAGCGCCGCCGACCCCGCGTCACACTGGCCGAGACACGGCGAGCGTTGCCAGGCCATCGCGGCGTCGCGGGATCCGGCGTCACCGACCTCGTCCTCTCGGGCATGCGACGCCCCGGGGCCACCGCCAGCCAGTGGAGGCCCCAGGCGCGCCTCGAGTTCCCCGCAGAGTGTTTCGGCCCCGCGCAGACGACAGGCGATGTCGTCGCAGACGTGCGCCACGACCCTGGGCCGTGGTTCGGTCGCCAGCAGGTGGTAGAAGGTGAGCACGCCCCAGGCTTCCGCCGGCGGCACCGACAGGCGACGGCAGATGTGGTTCATCGCGCCGCGCGAGACCCAGCCCACGCGATCCTGCACCGCGTGGAAGGCGGGCAGCAGCAGGTGCCGACTGTCGGCGAGACTCCGCCCGCCGGCGGCGGCGCGCCCGTCGCGGCCGCTGTCGCGCGGCCCGCCCGCCCAACCGGACTCGGGCGGGCCCAGCAGCGCGTCTACCGCGTCGCGCTCTTCAGCGGTGGGCTCCCCTCCGGCGATGTGCAGATCCACTCAGGCGTTCCCCTTCACGGACGCCTCGGCGAGGCGTCCCTACCAATGCGCGCCGGCACCGGTGCGGCGACCTTCTCGATCCGGACCGCGGTGGCCTTGAACTCGGCGGTGCCGGCCTTCGGATCCTGCGCGTCGATCGTGAGCTGGTTGGTCTGTACCTCCTGCGGGAAGTGGAAGGTCATGAACGCGAGCCCCGGACGCAGGCCGGGGTCGATGAAAACGGGGGCCACGACCGCCCCCCGGCGGGAGACGACCCGAACGAGGTCGCTGGCGCCCACACCAAACCGGGCGGCATCCTCGGGTGAGAGGTCGAGGGTCTCGCCCCGCCGCGTCGGCGAGGCGTACGCCCTCGTCTGCACGCCCGTGTTGTATTCGGCGAGCCGGCGGCCCGTTGTGAGTCGCACGGGGAACTCCTCGGTCAACTCGTCGGCCGGTGTCTGATGTGCGATGGCATGAAACGGCGCACGCGGGCCCACCACCGGACGCTCCCAGAGGCGGCTGTGCAGGAACGCTTCTCCGGGATGCGCGTCGTCGTAGCAGGGCCAACGCAGGCCGCGCGCCTCGTCGAGCCGCGCGTAGCTCATGCCGGCATGCATGGGCGAGAGCGACCGCAGCTCGTTCCACACGGTCTCGGCGCTGGGCGTGCCCCAGTCATGCCCCATCGCTCGCGCCAGGTCGAAGATGATGGCGAGATCGTCGCGCGCATCGCCCGGAGGCGCGAGCGTGCGCCGGCAGCGCTGGACGCGCCGCTCACTGGAGGTCACCGTGCCCTCCGATTCGAAGGCCCCGGCCGCGGCCGGGAACACGACGTCGGCCATCAGCGCGGTGTCGGTGAGGAACAGGTCCTGCACCACGAGCGTGTCCAGCTTTTCCAACAACCGCCGCGCGCGGTGCTGATCGGCTTCGGACTGGATGGGATTCTCGCCAATCACGTACACGGCCTCGAGTTCACCGCGCTCCATGGCGTCGAACATCGCCGACAGGTGCCATCCGCGAGTCGGGGGCAAGGCCGCCCCCCAGGCGCGTTCGAACATCGGCCGCACGAGTTCGTCTTCGACGTGCTGGAACCCCGGCAGCCGGTCGGGCAACGCGCCCATGTCGCCGCCCCCCTGGACGTTGTTCTGGCCGCGCAGGGGGGTGATGCCACTGCCCCATCGCCCCACATGGCCCGTGAGCAGCGCGAGGTTGATGAGCGCGAGCACGTTGTCCACCGCGTAGTGGTGCTCGGTGATGCCCAGCGTCCAGCAGAGCATCGCGCGCGGGGCCGTGGCGTAGGCGTGCGCCATCTCGCGAATCGCGCTCGCCGGCACACCGGTCACCTGTTGAGCGCGCGCGAGCGTCCAGTCGGCAACCGAGTCGCGATAGGCCTCGAACCCCTCGGTGGCGTGCGTCACGAACGCGTCATCGACGAGGCCGGCGTCGATGATCTCGCGCCCGACGGCATTGGCCAGCGCGATGTCGGTGCCGACGTCGAGTCCGAGCCACCCGTCCGCCCATTGCGCCGACGACGTGCGCCGGGGATCGATGGTGAAGAGCCGGGCACCCCGCCGGATGCCCTTCAGCAGGTGGTGGAAGAAGATCGGATGCGTCTCCCTGGCATTCGAGCCCCAGAGCAGAATGCAGTCGGTCTCCTCGATCTCCTGGTAGGAGCTCGTGCCCCCGCCCATCCCGAACACCGTCGCCAGACCGGCGACGCTGGGGGCATGTCAGGTGCGGTTGCAGCTGTCGATGTTGTTGGAGCCCATCACCACCCGCGCGAACTTCTGGGCGGCGAAGTTCATCTCGTTGGTGCTCTTCGAACAGCTGAACAGCCCGAACGCCTGCCCCCCACGCGCGTCGCGCACCGCGCGCAGTGCCGCGGCGGCTTGCTGCAGCGCCTCATCCCAGGTGGCCGGTCGCAGCGTGGCGCCGCGACGATCACGAACGTAGGGGTGCGTGATCCGCTTCATGCGGGGAATGTAGCACGCCACCGTTGGCCATGTCGGCAGTCAGCCGGAACATCGACCGCGGTCGGGTCCTTCGACAGAATGGCGAAGTCAGACGTCCATCTGCCGGCGATCAGGGCCAGTCGCTATACTGCGGCCGTGGATACGACAGGCTTGCCAGGGGCCGACCTCGTCGAGCAGGGCCTGCGCGACGTCGCGGCCGGGCGCGAGACCGAGGCGGCGCTCCTCGTCCTCATCGGCGCGCCGCGGCTCCGCCGGTTGGGACTCATCGTGTCCGGGCCTGCGCCGGAGTGGTCCGCCGCCTCGCAGGATCCGTCACCAGAGCACCGGCTGTACGCCCTCCTGGCGCGGTCGGATGCCGCCGCCGCGCACTCGCGCTACAACGCGCTCATCCGCACGCTCGTCAGCTTCGAACGGGCCGGTGCATGCGTGAGCTGACCGACGCCGCCCGCCTGCGACAGTTTCTGCGCCTGCTCGGCCAGAGGACTCGCGCTCGTGGACGCGTGTACCTGGTTGGCGGTGCGTGCGCCGTGTGGCTCGACTGGCGCCCGACGACGATCGACATCGACCTGGACCTCGCCCCCGGACTCGACGCGCTACTCCGCGAGATTCCAGCGATCAAGGAAGAACTCCGCGTCAATGTCGAACTGGCGTCGCCCGCGCACTTCATCCCGGAGTTGCCGGGGTGGCGCGACCGCAGCCCGTTCGTCATCCGCGAAGGGTCGATCGACGTCCACCACTACGACTTCTACGCGCAGGCCCTCTCGAAGATCGAACGCGCCCACGCGCGAGATGTCGCGGACGTGCGCGAGATGGCGGCACGCGGCCTGATCGAGCCGGCCCGTCTCCTGGTGTTCTTCGACCAGATCGCGCCAGATCTCTACCGCTATCCCGCCGTCGACCCGGCATCGTTCCGGCGCGCCGTCGAGCAGACGGTCCAGACGCTCGAGGGCTGAGACAGGCCTTCTGCACCCGCGCCTCGGTGCCCTGGGCCGTCGATCGTCCCGGTGCAATAATGAGTGCATGAAGGTCGTAGGCGTCCGTCACACCGGCACGTCACCGATGGCCGATCAGGCCGCGCTGGCGAGAACAGCCGCGCTCGTTCGCGGCACGGTGCGCCTGGTGCCTCGCGGCGTCTATCGTTTTTCGAGCTTCGACGAGGCCGACGCGTGGATGACCAGGATGACGATTCGTACGCACGAGCGCCAGAGCCGGAAGACCTCGTCCGGATCTGCCGCGCCCTGAACGATGCCGGCGCCCGGTACGTGCTGATCGGCGGATTCGCCGTCCTCGCGCATGGCGCGAGCCGCTTCACCAAGGACATCGACCTGCTGGTGGATGACGCGCCCGAGAACATCGCTCGCGTGAAGCAGGGTCTCGCCATCCTCGCCGACAACGCCGCGGCCGACGTGGCCGACGACGACGTTCGCGAGCACACCGTCGTCCGCGTGATCGATGAGGTGATCGTCGACCTGATGGGACGGGCGTGTGGCTTGTCGTTCGCGGATGTCGCCGCGGACATGGAATGGCACGACATGGACGGGCTCCGCGTGCCGGTCGCCAGCCCGGCGAGCCTGGTCCGGACGAAGGAGACCTACCGTCCACAGGACGCGATCGACCGGTCGTTCCTGCAACAACTCATCGAACGGCGTCGGCGCACGTAGCCACACCCCGCCCTGTCCTCTTGAACCCACGCGCCAGAAGCGAACACCGCCCCCCCGCGGACGCAGCCACGCTTAACTGGATAGACTGAACTTACAATCGTGCCGACGTCGAAGAGCGACACGATGTTGGGATGATTCAGCGCGGCGGCGGCGCGGGCTTCCTGCACGCCATTTTCGTTCGAAGCCGGAGGCAACGGGTTTGCCGTGTGGTCTCCGGATGGGAAGGCCGTGGCGTTCTGGGCGAAGCAGAGTCCGGCGGAAGAGGGCCAGGTCCACAGGAGCTTCACCCACAGCACCATGAACTCCACCTCGAATCTGTGGATGCTGGAAGGCATCGACTAGCCCAACCCATCCCCGGTCCACGAGCCGCAGAAGCTCCGGGCCTGCACCTGGGTCAGAATCTGCCGCTGTCGACGACCATCGCATGCAGGGTCTCGGCGCGTTCGCGGGCGACGGGGTCGGCCATCAGTCGGTCCACGGGAATGGGCATGGCCCAGCTCCAGTTCTCCGGCCCTACCGTCGCGGGCACGTTGATGCGATCGCGCCAGCCGAACACGTCCTGCAGCGGGAAGATGACGAGATCGGATCCGGAGGCCATCAGCAGCTCGAGCAGTGCATCGCGCAACGCGGCATCCCACGGCTGGTCCGGTTCGAATCCGCGATCCCGCAACCCCGGCACCTGCAGCAGTGCCGTCCGCTCATCGAGGGGTGCGGTGTCCCACCAGTCGGCGAGCATGTCCGTGTCGTGCGTGCCGGTCGTGGCCAGCGACGTGGCCGCGTACGTCGCCGGATCGTGGAACGGCTGTCCCTCGACGCGCCATTCGCGTTCCCAGCGCAGGACCTTGTAGCCGGGCAGTTGCAGCGACGCCAGGGACGCGCGCACGAAATCCGGGATGGTGCCGAGGTCCTCGGCGATGAGGGCCGCCCCGGCGCTCGCGAACGCGTCGACGACCTCCTCGCCGAGCTGACGCTGCGCCTCTTCTCCGGCCGGGACGAAGTGTGGCGCGTCGCCGTTGGCGGGCCGCCAGTAGGTTCTGTAGAAGCCCACGAGGTGATCGATGCGGAACCCGTCGAACATCGCGGCCATGCGCCGGCCGCGCTCGCGCAGCCATGCGTAGTCGTCGGCGCGCATGGCGTCCCAGCGATAGACGGGCAGCCCCCAGTCCTGTCCCGTCTCCGAGAACGCGTCAGGAGGCGTGCCGACACTTGCGTCACGCGAGAACAGTGACTGGTGGGCCCACACGTCGGCGCTGTCGGCGCTGACCATGAACGGCAGGTCGCCGACCAGCGCGATGCCGGCCAGTTCGCGGCGCGCCCGTGCCCACTGCTCCTGCGCGATCCACTGGGTCCAGCACACCTCGAGGATCGCGTCGGCGTGGGTCGTCCTGGCCGCCGTCAGCGCCGTGTCGTCTCGCGACGCCAGCGCCTCGGACCATTCCCACCACGGCCGCGCGTGGTGCAGGTCGTGCAGCACGCGGAAGAGCGCGTAGTCGTCGAGCCACCAGCGCTCGCGGGTGATGTAGCGTCGCAGCCTGGCCGCGCGTGCGCTCCCCTTTGCCCACTCCCCGGCCCGAAAGTGTGCGAACGCGCGCCTGAGCACGGCGTCCTTGAGTGCCCGCACTTCGGCGTACGGCACGACGGGCGAGGCGTTGAGCGCCGCGCGACGCCCCTCGAGATCGGCCAGGGCGACGGCGCCCAGGGCCTGCACGTCCTCCACATCGTCGAGGGCGATGTAGAGCGACTCGGTGGCCATCGCGCTCAACGCCGAATACGGCGACGTCTGGCCGGTGGCCATGTCGTTGACGGGCAGCACCTGGAGCAGGCGCAGTCCCGAAGCCCGGAGCCAGGGGCCGAGCCTGGTGAGGTCAGCGATGTCGCCGACCCCGAAGCTGCGCGTGGAACGCGCCGAGAAAAGCGGGAGCAGGAGGCCGGCGCGGCGGCCCAGGGATGCGTGCAGCATGGAGGTCACGTGAGTTGGAGGGCCGGCAGCGTGCAGAGCACGTCGAGGCCCTCTCGCATGTCCGCCTCGGGCGCGAGGAGACTGAGCACGACGTACCCGTCGTGGGGCAGGTCGTAGAAATATCCGGGATGCACGACGACGTCGTGCGCCAGCATGGCGAGCGCCAGATCGTCGGCCTCGCCGACGCACGGCACGCGGAGGACGACGCTCCATCCCCCATCCGGCTTGCGAGCGTCGACGGCGCTGCCAGCCACACGATGGACGACGGCAGCGAGATTCGCCCTGATTCGCGTGAGGATCTGTTGGCGCACCGCTTCGCCCTCGCGGATCAGGACCGGCAGCGCGACCTGCACGGGCGTCGAGACGGACAGGTAGGTGTCGGCAATCACCTCGAGGGCGTCGATCGCGCCGGCGACGCGTGCGCGCGGCCCGCTCGCGAGGATCCAGGCCAGCTTGGCCTGCGGCAGCCCCACGAGCTTCGACAGGCCATTGAGCCGGAACGCCAGCACGTCGGGCATGGCCGGCATGCACAGCGACCCGGCGGCGGCGCCGATGGGATAGGGTGAGAAGACCTCGTCCACGATGAGCGCCAGCCCGTGATCGCGGCAGGTGGCCGCCAGGGCCTCCCATTCGAGCGCAGACGGGACGCTCCCCGTGGGGTTGTTGGGCGCGACGACGACAAGCGCTCGTGTGCGGGGCGTGATACGCGACGCGAGGTCGGACCGATCGAGAACCCAGCGCCCGGCGTCGCGCATCGTGTACCGGTCCACGCCGACGGCGTCCAGTTCCGCCAGGTGCTCGAACAACGGATAGCTCGGGCAGGGCACGAGCACGCGGTCCCCGGGATCGCAGAGCAGCTTGAACAGGTACGAGTAGGCCTCGCTCGTGCTGGAGGTCAGCGTGAGATCGTCGGGAGATACGGTCTCCCCCGCGGTGACATACCAGTCGGCCACGGTCTCGCGGGCCGACAGCATGCCGCGCGGGTGCGGGTCGTAGCGCAGCGCGGCGACGTTCGACCAGGCGGCGGCGAGCGTTTCCGGATATACCAGGCCTGCCGTCGTAGGATTGGACAGGGTCAGATCCAGCAGACGACCGGGGCGGGCCCGCCGCGCCGCCACCGCCGCTGCGAGCGGCGTCGGGACCAGCGAAGCGGGCAGGCGGGTCGATCGCATGGGCCTCCGGCAGCTTACCACCCGGAATTCCACGTATCGGTGACTTGAAGCAGCAGGGGCCCCAGCGGGCCAGGGAGAAGGCGCAATGCGAACAGTGAAGATGGCCGTGCTGACCCTTGTGGCAGCCCTGGCGGTCGGGTGCATCTCGGTCGATTCGGTCGTCAAGGTCAAGGCCGACGGCACCGGCACGCTCGAGCAGACCATGCTGATCAACAGCTCGGCGATGGGCATGATGTCGATGATGGGCGGCAGCGGCGACAGCAAGGCCTCGGCGCCGAAACTGGATCCGGCCACGTTGTTCTCGAAGGACAAGCTGGCGGCCGAGGCATCCAAGCTCGGCGAGGGCGTGACCTTCGTCTCGAGCGAGCCCGTGACGTCGGGCGAGATGAAGGGCGTGAAGGCGATCTACGCGTTCACGGACTTCAACAAGCTGAACGTGAGCACCGCGCTCCCCGACATGGACGAGGGCGCCACGACGATGAAGGGCAAGGGCGAGAAGCTGCCCATGGTGCTCTCGCGCAAGGGCGGCAACGCCCTCATCACGCTGGACATGCTGAGCCAGATGGCCAAGGCCGAGGCGGGCAAGAGCACGGCGAAGAAGCCCGAAGGCACGCCCGAGATGCCCAAGGAGATGATGGCGATGCTCGCGCCGATGTTCAAGGACATGCGCGTGGCGATCGCCGTCGAGCCGCAGGGCACGCTCGTGCGTACCAACGCGACGCACGTCGCCGGCAAGCGCATCACGTTGTTCGACGTCGCGTTCGGCGAGATTTTTGCCGACCCGGCTGGCGTGGAGAAGCTCGAAGCGCTGGGAAACAACCCGTCGATCGATCAGATCCGGACGGCCCTGAAGGGCATGAAGGGCATCAAGATCAACGAGGTCGACACACTCGAAATCGAATTCCGATAGGCAGGGCCCGCTCTCCGAGCGCGGCCAGATGCAGGGCCGGCTCTCCGAGCGCAACCAGATGGTAGGGCCGGCTCTCCGAGCCGGCCGTCCTCGTCAGACGAGCGCCGACGGCAGGTACTGCGGAGCCCGACGCAGCTTCGTCTGCTGCTCGAAGGCGTACGCGATGCCGATGAGCGTCGCCTCCGACCAGGCGGGCCCGACAAACGACACGCCTACGGGCAGGCCGCGGATGAAGCCCGCAGGCACGGTGATGCTCGGGTAGCCCGACACGGCGGCCGCGGCTGAACTCCCGCCCTTGCCGCTGTCGCCGTTGACGAGGTCCGTCAGCCAGGCGGCCCCGCCGCTCGGCGCCAGCACGGCGTCCACCTTCTTCGAGGCGAACACCCGATCCAGACCCTCGGTCCGAGACAACCGGCGGGCCCTGGCCTTCGCCGCGAGGTACGCCTTGTCGGTGAGCGGCCCCTTGGCCTGCGCCTTGAGGAACAGGTCCTGGCCGAAGTACGGCATCTCCTCGCGCGCGTGGGCCTCGTTGAAGTCGATGAGGTCGGAGAGCGTCTTCATCGGCGCCGACGGTCCGAGTTCCGCGAAGTACGCCTCGAGCCCGGCCTTGAACTCGTAGAGCATGATCTCGAACTCGGCCGCCCCGAACTGCCCGCGGGTGGTCAGGTTGGCAGGGTCCACCATGCTCGCGCCTGCGGCCTCGATGGCCTTGATCGCCTCTTCCATCAGGTCGTCGACCCGGGGATCGAAGCCGAAGAAGTTCCGCATGACGCCGACCCGCTTGCCCTGCAGGCCGTCGGCGCGCAGGAAGGCCGCGTAGTCGGCCTCCACCTTCTGCCCTTTTGTCGCCGCGTCGCGCGCATCCGGCCCGGCGAGGGCCTGCAGCAGGATCGTCGCGTCGGCAACGGTCCGCGCCATCGGGCCGGCCGTGTCCTGCGTCGCCGAGATCGGGATGATCCCGCTGCGGCTGACGAGCCCCACCGTGGGCTTGATGCCGACCAACCCGTTGATGGACGACGGGCAGATGATCGACCCGTCGGTTTCCGTGCCGACGGCGACGGCGCAGAGGCTCGCGGCCGCGGCCACGCCGGAGCCCGTACTCGACCCGCAGCCGTTGCGGTCGAGCGCATAGGCGTTGCGCGTGAGCCCTCCGCGTCCGCTCCAGCCGCTGGTCGAGTATTCGGAGCGGAAGTTCGCCCACTCGCTCAGGTTCGTCTTGCCGAGCAGCACGGCGCCAGCCTCGCGCAGGCGCGTGACGAGGCCGGCGTCGGCGAGCGGCTTCGCGTCCACCATGGCCAGCGACCCGGCCGTCGTCTTCATCCGGTCGGCCGTGTCGATGTTGTCCTTGATCAGCACGGGGACCCCGTGCAGCGGACCGCGGAGCGTGCCGTTCTTCCGTTCGATGTCGAGCCGCTCGGCGATGTCGAGGGCGTCGGGGTTGATCTCGATGACGCTGTTGAGGGTGGGGCCCTGCCTGTCGACGGCGTCGATGCGCCGGAGGTAGGCCTGCGTCAACGCGCGCGCCGTCACCTGCCCGGTGGACATGGCCCGGCCCAGGTCGGCCACGCTGCGCTCGACCACTTCGTCGCCCACGGTCAGCGGCACGCTCGCCACCCGCTCGGGTTCCCGCGCGATGGGCGTCTGACCGGGTGCGGCCGACGCCGTCGCGAGCGTCGCGCCGGCGGCGAGGGACTGCTGGAGGAAGTGCCGACGATCCATGGGGCGGATGTTACAATCCCGCCTCCGCGGAGGCCAGTGATGTCCAGAATCAGCATGGGCTCGTTCGCGCTCGCAGTCCTCGCACTGTCGGCATCGGTCACGGCGCAGCCCCCGTCAGGGTACCGGGTGCCGCCCGCCCCCATCCCGGCGATCCTGGACGCGCCGCCACCACCCGCAGCCACCCTGGCGCCTGCCGGCGATCGACTCGTGCTGCTGCACCCGCGCGCGATGCCATCCATAGCGGAGCTGGCCGAGCCGGTACACCGCCTCGCCGGTGTCCGCTTCTCGGCGGCATCAGGGGCGCAGTGCCGGCGGCACCAGTTACGGGGCGGTGTCGGTGTCGGCCCTCGACGGCGCCACGCCGCGCCCCGTGTCGATCCCCCTGGACGCCGCAGACCGCATCCTGCCCGTCGGGTTCGCGCCAGACGGCTCGTCGTACGCGCTGGCCGTCGTGCGCGCCGATCACGTGCAGCTCTGGCTCGTCGACCCGGCCTCCGCCGCGGCCCGCCAGGTGCCCGACGTGCGGTTGAACGCGGCACTCGGCGCGCGATGCGACTGGATGGCCGACAGCACGGCGCTCGTCTGCCTGACCACGCCCGTCGCGCGGGGGGCCGTCCCCACACCTCCCGCCGCGCCCACGGGCCCGAACATCCAGGAGACGAGCGGGACGCCGGCGCCTGTACGGACCTATCAGGATCTGCTGGCGAGCCCCCACGACGAGGCGCTGTTTGCGTGGTACGCCACAAGCGCGATCGCCGTAATCCCTGTTGCGGGGGGTCCCGCGCGCAGCGTGGGCCAGCCCGGCCTGTACACGATGGCCAGCCCGGCTCCCGGAGGGCGGTTCCTGCTCGTGGAGTCGATCGAACGCCCCTTCTCTCGGCTGGTGCCCTACGACGACTTCCCCAGGCACGTGCGGGTGGTCGACCTGACTGGCGCGGAGGTCCATACACTTGCCCGCCTGCCGGTGGCCGATGCCGTCCCGATCAGCGGCGTGCCGACCGGACCGCGGCGCTATGCGTGGGACCCGACGCAGCCCTCCCGCCTGACGTGGGTCGAGGCGCTGGACGAGGGCGATCCGAAGCGGACCGTGCCCCACCGCGACCGCCTCATGTCGCTGACGGTGCCCACTCGCCGCGCACCCGAGCCCTGGCACCAGACCCAGCACCGCTGCATCGGCGTCGAGTGGGTCGAGGACGGCAGGGCGCTGGTCACCGAGTTCGACCGGCCGACGCGTCGGACGCGCCTGTCGCTCGTGGGACGCGATGCCTCGTCGACAGTGCTTTCGGAACGGTCATCAGAGGACGCCTATGCCAATCCCGGCACGCCGTACCGACCAGCCGGGCGCGGCACCGTCCTGACCCACGAGGGCGCCATCTACATGCTGGGGCTGGGTGCGTCGCCCGACGGCGACAGGCCCTTCGCCGACAGGCTCGACCTGGCGACAGGGACGACCACCCGCCTGTTCCGCAGCACCGGCGAGCAGTTCGAGCAGGTCGTGGCGGTGGCGTCGCGCGACGGACGCCGGCTCGTGACGCGTCACGAGTCGAAGACGACGCCGCCCAACTACGTGCTGCGCGTGCTCACGCCGGGAACCGGACACGGGGAACCGGGAACCGGGAGCCGCGTCGCCCTCACGTCGTTTGCCGACCCCGCCCCGCAGCTGCGGGGCGTGACCAAGGAGCGCCTGAGCTACACGCGCAAGGACGGTGTCGCGCTGAGCGGCACGCTGTACCTGCCGGCCGGCTACGTGACGGGCACGCGCATCCCGCTGCTGATGTGGGCCTATCCGCAGGAGTTCACGAGCGCGGCCGCTGCGGGTCAGGTCAGCGGATCACCGTACCGGTTCGACACGATCCGGGGCGCGTCGCACCTTCTCCTCCTCACACAGGGCTACGCCATCCTCGACGATCCCTCGATGCCCATCGTCGGCGAGGGTGAGACGGCCAACGACCGCTACGTCGAGCAGCTCGTGTCGAGCGCCGAGGCCGCAGTCGAGGCCGTCGTGGCCAGGGGCGTCGCCGATCGCGACCGGATCGCCGTCGGCGGGCACAGCTACGGCGCCTTCATGACGGCCAACCTGCTCGCGCACTCGGACCTGTTCCGCGCCGGCATCGCGCGCAGCGGCGCCTACAATCGCACGCTGACGCCCTTCGGGTTCCAGGCGGAGACGCGCACGTTCTGGGAGGTGCCCGAGGTGTATGCCCGCATGTCGCCGTTCTGGTACGCGCCGCTGATCGAGGAACCCATCCTCCTGACGCACGGCGAGGCCGACAACAACAGCGGGACGTTCCCGATCCAGTCCGAGCGTTTCTACATGGCGCTCAAGGGGCATGGCGCCACCGTGCGCTACGTCACGCTGCCGCACGAGTCGCACGGCTATGCCGCGCGCGAGTCGGTACTGCACACGGTGGCCGAGATGATCGACTGGCTCGACACGCACGTGAAGCACGCACCGGCGCGTCAAGGAAGTCGGTAGCTCAGCCACGGCGCGGCCGGAGAGCGCGCCCTACCTCAGACACATGCATACACACGCACGCGCGCTGCTGATCTCGTTGGTCGCCTTCTCCCTGGCCGGCACGGTGACGCCGGCGCTCGCGCAATCCGTGCCGCTGAAGATCGGCGAGCGGACGCGGCAGTGGACGCGCATGGACGGTTTCGTGCCCATGTACTGGGATGAGCTGTCTGGCCGGCTGTACCTGGAGATCCCGCGCTTCGACAGCGAACTGCTCTACCAGACCTCGCTGCCTGCCGGGCTCGGGTCCAACCCGATCGGCCTCGACCGCGGGCAACTCGGCACCACGGCGGTCGTCACGTTCCAGCGCGTCGGGCCGAAGGTGCTGCTGACCCAGTCCAACTACAGGTTCCGCGCGCTGAGCGACAACGCGGCGGAGCGGCAGGCGGTGGCCGACTCGTTCGCGCGGTCCGTGCTGTGGGGCTTCAAGGTCGAGGCCGCCGAGGACGGGCGCGTGCTCGTGGACGCGACGGACTTCCTGCTGCGAGACGCGCACGGCGTGATCGACCGTCTGCGGAGTGCGAACCAGGGCACGTATCGCGTGGACGCCACGCGCACGGCCATCCACCTGCCGCGCACGAAGGCCTTCCCGCGCAACTCCGAGGTCGAGACGACGATCACGCTCGTCACCGACGGCGCACCCGGACCGCTCGTGCGGCAGGTGGCGCCGTCGCCGTCGGCGCTCACTGTGCGGCAGCACCACTCGTTCGTGCAGTTGCCCGACCTGGCCACGCACGGCTTCAAGCCGCGCGAGGCCGATCCGCGTGCCGGGGGCATCGACCTGACGTTCCACGACTACGCGTCGCCGATCACCGAGCCGATCGAGAAGCACTGGGCGATTCGGCATCACCTGCAGAAGCGCGATCCGTCGGCGGCCGTCAGCGACGTCGTCGACCCCATCGTGTACTACGTGGACAACGGCACGCCCGAGCCGATCCGGTCGGCCCTCGTGGAGGGTGCGCAGTGGTGGGCGCAGGCGTTCGAGGCGGCGGGATTCCGCAACGGGTACCAGGTGAAGGTGCTGCCAGCGGACGCCGACCCGATGGACCTTCGCTACAACATGATCAACTGGGTCCACAGGTCGACGCGCGGCTGGTCGTACGGCGCGGCCGTCGTCGATCCGCGCACCGGGCAGATCCTCAAGGGCAACGTCAGCCTGGGGTCGCTCCGCGTCCGGCAGGACATCATGCTGGGGACGGGGCTGGCCGCCCTGGCCGATAGCAGCGGGGCGGGCCACCTTCGCCCTGCGGGCTTCGGTGCCCAGGGACACCCCGCCGCCCCTCTCGCAGGCGTGTTCGCGTGCGCGGCTGGCGACTCGCCCGATGCCGAGTACCTCGCGGCCCTCGACCCGTCCACCGACGCGACGGCGATGGCGCTCGCGCGCATCAGGCAGCTCTCCGCGCACGAGGTCGGTCACACCCTGGGATTCACCCACAACTTCGCCGCGAGCACGTACGGGCGCGCGTCGGTCATGGACTACCCGGCGCCGATGACGAAGGTCACCAACGGCAAGGTGGACCTGTCGGAGGCGTACGGCGTGGGCGTGGGAGATTTCGACGTCTTCGCGGTGCGCTACGCCTACAGCCAGTTCGCGCCTGGGGCGGACGAGGCGGCTGAACTCTCGCGTCTCGTGGAGGATGCGACGGCAAGGGGCCTGCTGTTCGTCTCGGACTCGGACGCCAGGCCCGCCGGTGCGGCTCACCCGCTGGCCAGTCTCTGGGACAACGGCAGTGACCCGGTGGCCAGCCTGAAGCACGAACTCGCCGTCCGCACGCTGGCGATGAACGCGTTCGACGTGACGAACATTCCTGAAGGACGGTCGCTGAGCTTCCTCGAGCAGCAGTTCCTGCCGCTGTACTTCCACCACCGCTACCAGGTGCAGGCGACGGTCAAGTCGCTGGGCGGGCAGCACTACACCTATGCCGTCCGCAAGGGCAACGCTGCCACGCCGGCCTCGGCCGCGATCGTCGCGCCCGACGTGCAGCGCGCCGCGTTGAGTGCCCTGCTCGAGACGCTGTCGCCAGACGTCCTCGTCGTGCCCGATCGGATACTCGCGCTGCTGCAGCCGCGGACCGAGGTGTTCGGTGGCTTCAACACCGAGATGTTTCCGCGGCGCACGGGATTGACCTTCGATCCCGTCTCGGCGGCGTCGATCGCGGCGGACATGACGATCTCGGCGCTGCTGAACCACGAGCGCGCGGCGCGGCTCGTCGAGTTCCACGCACGCGACGCGAAGAACCCGTCGCTGCCGGATGTGATCACGGCCATCGGCGAACGACTCCGCGCGAGCACGCGCACCGAGACGGCAGCCGCGCTCGCGCAGCGCGCGGCGCAGTCGGTCTTCGCCATGCGGCTGATGGAGCTCGGCGCCAGCGAGGCCGCGGCGGGCGACGTGCGTGCCATCGCGCAGGCGTACGTCTCACGCCTCCCGTCGCTCCTGGCCGTGCCGGGGCAGACGGCCGCGAGCCCGGCGTGGGCCGCGCACAGGGCCGCGCTCGTGCGCGACGTGGAACGCTACGCGGCGCGCCCGTACTCCCCGTATGCGCCGCAGAAGCCGCTGGCGACGCCGGCGGGCGATCCCATCGGAGGCAGGTGACGCTCCTGGGCATGCTGGACTCTCCATTTCTGCCGTCGCCCTGATCACGGGCCTCGGCCCCGCCATCCCCGCCCACGCCCCGGTCGCGTCAAACCCGCGAACGTCCGCACGCTCGTGCCGTCTTCCGCCACATCGGCACTTCGACGGAGGACGCGATGCGACAGGTTGGCCTGCTGCCCCTCGTTGGCTTTTCTCTCTCCTGCGCGCTCTGTGGCGTTGCCCCGGTGCTGGCGGCCGATGGGCAGCTCGAGGGTCGCTGGATCGGTGGCTTCGAGAACCGCAACACGACGGTCGTCCTCGACGCCACGTTCCTGAATGAGGAACGCCTCACTGGCACGATCGACCTGCCGCAGCGTGGCGAAGCGGGAATCCCGCTCGAAAACGTCAGAGCGCGAGGGCGGGCCGTCTCGTTCGAAGTGCCGGGACTTGGCGGGAACCTGCTGTTCGAAGGGCGATTCCATTCGCCGACGCGCCTCGAGGGCAGCGTGCGGCAAGGCCTGGCCGCCACGAACTTCGCGATGGTCAAGCTCGCCCAGGTGACCGCCGCCGATCTTGCCGGCGTGTACGGGACGTATGAGTGGGCACCCGGCAAGGTCCTGCTCGTCGCGCCAGGAGAGGAGAAGCCCATCTACGTGGACTACGAGACGGGGCGCACGGGGACGCTCTTCGCCATCGGGCGTGACGAGTTCGTCGGCGGCCCGTCGGTCTCCACGGGCTTCCCGATCGTCGTACGCCTGCGCATCGTCCGCGACGGATCGGACCAGGGCCGGCGAATCCTGTTCGAGCGGCGCGGCAACAGGGTGACGGCTGAGCGCAGGCAGTTCTACAGCGAGGTCTCCGTCCGCTACGCCAGCGTCGACGCCAGCATCTCGGGCAGCCTGCTCCTGCCCGTCACACCCGGACCGCACCCGGCCATCGTGATGATTCACGGGTCGGGGGCCGTCACGCGCGACGCGCTGCGGCCGTTCGCCAATCACTTCGCGCGCAACGGCGTGGCCGTGCTCATCACCGACAAGCGGGGCACGGGGGCGTCCACGGGGCGCTGGGCGCGGGCCACCTTCGACGACCTGGCCGAGGACGCGCTGGCAGGCGTGCGCTATCTCCGTGGCCGCCCCGAGATCAGGCGTGGGGCTGTTGGCGTGCACGGCATGAGCCTCGGCGGATGGGTGGCGCCCCTGGCTGCCGTCAAGTCACGCGACGTCGCCTTCGTTGTCGTCGAGTCGGCCCCGGTGATGACACCGCTCGAGCACGAGCGCCTGCGGGTGCAGACGACAATGCGGGCCGATGGACACAAGGGCCAGACGATCGCGCAGGCGGTGGCCTTCATGGACCAGAAGTTCGAGGTGGCGCGGACCGGCGAGGGCTGGGACCGGCTGGAAGCCGCGATGCGGGCAGGCGAGAAGGCCGGCTGGATTGCCTACGTCAACGCGCCGGCATCGCTCGAGTCGCTGCGCTGGCACTGGGACCACGTCTTCTCGCACGACCCGCTGCCGGTCCTCGAGCGGCTCAGCGTGCCCATGCTGGTTCTGTACGGTGAACTCGACAGCATCGTGCCGCCGAAGGTCCACAAGGCGCGCATGGAGCAGGCAACCCGCGCGGCGGGCAGGCACGACGTGACCATCCTCGAGTTCGCTCGCGCGAACCACGGCTTCTTCGAGGCCATCACCGGCGGACGGATCGAGCAGCCCACGCTCGGCGCATTCGTCGCGGGCTACTTCGAAGCCAGGACGGACTGGGTGCGCGCGCGCTCGCTCGAGGCTCAGGAGGCGGCTTCGGAGCTGCAGGACTGAGATCGCCTGACGCGTACAATCACGGCATGCGTCGCTGGCCCGCGCGTGTCGTGTTGCTCGTGCTGACCGTCGGAGGGGCGGTCGCGACGCTTCGCGGGGGCGATGCCGTCGAGCCCCGCCCCTGGCCGGCGCTCTACGAAGAAGCGCTCGTGGCGCTGGCCGGTGGCGACGCGCAGGGCGCCGTCGACGCCGTGGAACGCACGGCGCGCCGCGCGCCGCCCAACCACCCCTTCGTGCTCTACGTGAAGATCCGGGCCTACACGAAGGCGGGACGTGCCGCGGATGCCTTCGAGGCGCTCGGCCTGCTGGCCGAGAAGGGCATCGCTGCCGATGTGCTGGTGTCTCCCGCGTTCGAGACGCTGCGCGACGACGAGGATTGGCCCGCGTGGCAGGAGAAGCTCCAGGCGCTCGTCGCGCCGGCCGAGCGCAGCACCGTCGCATTCAGGCTCAACGAGCCGGACTTCTTTCCCGACGCGATGACCTACGACAGGGGCTCCCGGCGCTTCCTCATCGGCAGCCTGCACAAGCGCAAGGTCGTCGTCGTGGACGAGATCACGGGGCGCACGGCCGACTACGCGACGGCCCGCGAGGCTGGCTTCCTCGGCGTCCGCGGGCTCGAGGCCGACAACCAGCGCGGGGCCCTCTACGTCCTCAGCGCTGGCGGGCCGGAGATGCAGGGATACCTGGCGGACCTCGACGGCCAGTCCTTCATCCACCGGCTGCAGTTGTCGTCTGGCCGGCAGGTGACGAGGACGCCGCTGCCGCCAGCTCCGGCCGGTCATCAACTAGACGATGTCGTGCAGGCCCCTGACGGGACGCTGTACATGACCGACGCCAGGGCAGGCATGCTCTACAGTTGGAAACCTGGCGCGAAGGTCGTCGAACGCGTCGTGACGCTCGGCGCCGACCTGCGCCCTCGTGGACTCACGTGGAGCGCCGACGGCCGCGCGCTCTACGTCTCGCATCTCGAGGGCGTCTCGCGCGTCGATCTGCGCTCGCGAGGCGTCGTGCCTGTCGGGCACCCTGCGTCGCTGACCCTGGTCGGCATCGACGGTCTGGCCACCCACCGCGGCGACCTCATCGCGGTGCAGAGCGGGTTGCCCGGCCTCTCGCGTGTCCTGCGCCTGCGCCTTACGCCTGACGGGCTGAACGTCCGCGCGATCGACGTTCTCGACGCCAACCTGCCCGACCACGACCTGCCCTCGAGCGGCGTTGTCGTCGGTGATGGCTTCTACTACATCGCCAACAGCCAGGCGCGACGTTTCGATGCGCCTGGCGTCCCAGCCGCCCTGGACCGCCTCCAGAAGCCCGTCATTCGCCGCGTCAACCTGGAAAACCGCTAGGGCGTCCTTGCGGCGCCTTCTTCGCGCAGCGCCCCGCCGATCCGCGTCGACGGCCAAGCGCGTCGCGTTGCTCAGAAGATCCGATACACCAGCCCGAATCCGAACTGGACGGAGTTGGCGTTCTGCTCGAGGCGCCGACTGGTCGTGCTCGTGTCGAACGCCACCTCGACCTGGTTGCGGGCGTAGGCGATGGACCCGCGGACGGCGACCCTGTCGTTGAAGTCGTACCAGGTGCTGCCCTGGAGGCGCCACGCGAACGAGACGTTGGCGTCGGCGGTCACCGACCCGCGGTTGACACCCAGCAACGGCCCGACGTCATCGGCGACCTCGAAGCTGTTGAACGAGGGCCCGGCGGCCAGCGCGACGTCGTAGCTCATGGGCTCGAGCACCCACGTGCGCCTGACGCCGACGAGCACCGGACGTACCGTGAGGCGCCCGAGGGACGCCTGTGGCCGGCCGAGCGCGACGGCATCGATGTCGCTGCCGAACCACCCGAACATGGGCGTGACCGCCCAGCCGCTCTTCGATGGGTTGCGGAACAGGAACCGGTACGGGAAGGGGTTGGACGCGTGTCCGCTCGTCGTGACGACCTTCTCCCAGCCCAGGCCCAGGCTGAGCCCGGTCCAGAACCGCTGACGCTGCACCGACGTGATCTTCGGCGCGTCCTGTGGCGGCGGGTCGGGTGGGGTGTCCTGCGCCCGCAGCGGCGTGCACGACAGCAGGCACGCCATCGCGATCACCGTCGCGACACCAGCACCGCGAGCGCGCCAGGCGGCCGGACCGTTCTTCGGCCCGGCACAGCCAGACTGGATGGCGGCCAACGAGTCAGCCCCGTGGTCACGACAGCGCGCCCGACGCGCGAACGGGGCGACCCTCACGCGGCGTCCGTTCGGGTCGCGGCCGGCGGCGCGATGAGGCTCACCAGGAGCCCCACGACGACGACGCCGCACGCGCCAACGACGTTGTGCCACAGGAACGAGATGTCGGGCCGGAAGTACGCCACCGAGCCCACGAGCGACATGCCGCCCATCAGGCCCACGAATGCCCCTGTGCCGGAGGCGCGGCGCGTGAGCATCGCGAGCATGAACACACCGAGGATGGACCCGTAGAAGAACGACCCGAACCGGTTGACCACTTCAATCAGCGATCCGAGGTTGGTGGCAAACAGCGCGACGATGCACGCAAACACGCCCCAGAACCCTGTCGCGATGCGCGAGACGGTGAGGTAGTGCGTGTCGGGCGCGTCGGGCCGCACGAGGCGCCTGTAGAAATCGATGACCGTCGTCGTGGCGAGCGCGTTCAGTTCCGACGCGATGCTCGACATCGCCGCGGCCATGATCGCGGCGAGCACGATGCCGATCAGGCCGATGGGCAACTGCGTCGTCACCAACGTCGGGAAGACGTAGTTGACGTCCCTGTAGGCCCTGTCGCCCGTCACGTCCTGTACGAGCGTCGTCGCGTCGCGGCGAACCGTGCGCATCGTGGCGTCGGCCTCGAGGAACGTCGCCTCGGCCGACGTCCTGGCCTCGCCCTGCTCCGCGCCGGCGAAGGCGAGTGCGGCATCGCGCCTGGTCGTGAAGGCATCGGCGAAGCGGCGTTCCGTTGCGGCATACCGCTCCGCGAGCGGGCTCTGCCTGACGCGGGCGTCGTGGACCGGGTTGAACAGCATGGGCGGCTGGTTGAACAGGTAGAACACGAACACCAGGACGCCGATCATCAACACCAGCGCCTGCAGCGGGATCTTCCAGTACGCGCTCATGAAGAGCGACGAGGTCGCCTCGTGCTCCGAGCGCGCCGTGAGGTACCGCTGCACCTGGCTCTGGTCGGTTCCGAAGTACGAGAGCATCAGGAACAGCCCGCCGATGAGGCCCGACCAGAACGTGTAGGTCTCGCTGAGCGTGAAGCGGAAGTCGAAGGCCTGCATGCGGCCCGTCGCGCCCGCCACGCGCAGCGCGTCGCCGAGACCGACGTCGTCCGGCAGGCCGAGCACCAGCGCGATGGCCACGGCCATGAGGCCGAAGACGATGACGTACATCTGCTTCACGTCGGTCCACGTGACGGCCTGCACGCCGCCGAGCATCGTGTAGATGGCCGTCGGAATCCCGATCAGGAGCACCGTGAGCGTGAGGTTCCACCCGAAGATGATCGAGAGGATCACGGCCGGCGCCGAGATGATGGTGCCGCACGACAGGCCGCGCGAGACGAGGAACAGCGCGCTCGTCAGCGTACGCGTCTTCACGTCGAAGCGGCGCTCCAGGTACTCGTACGCCGTGAAGACCTTGGCGCCGTGGAAGAACGGCACCGCGGTCACCGAAAGAATGACCATGGCGAGCGGCAGGCCGAAGTAGAACTGCACGAACCGCATGCCGTCCGTGTCGCCCTGCCCCGTCGTGCCGACCATGGTGATGGCGCTCAGCTGCGTGGCCATCACGGACAGGCCGACGGCCCACCACGGGTTGCTGCGGTGCCCGAGGAAGTACCCCTCGATCTCCTTGCTGCCGCGGGTGTGCTGCACGCCCGTCCACACGATCCAGGCGAGGTACAGCGCGATGATGGTCCAGTCGACGGGATGCATGTCTCTAGCGTGTGAAGGCCTGCTGGAGCGCGAACAGGAGCAGCAGCGTGACGACCTCCACCGCGAGCACCCGTGCCGCGGATGCCAGGGTGACCGTGTGCCTTGCGTCCGACATCAGAGGGTCTCGACCGCGTGGCGCAGCCGGCGTGATGCGTCGTCCAGCGCGGCGCGCGACGCCGCCGTCCACGCACTGTCGGACGCCAGGAGTCGGGCCGACACGTCCAAGGCCTCGGTGGTCCGCACCGGAGCGGGGCCGCCGTGCGTCTGCCTGACGTCGATGAAGTGCGCGGCGCCGAGCAGGTGCGCCAGTTCCGCCTCGGTGTAGGGCAGCGTGCGCCCGACGACGGCGGTGGTGGCGGCGGCGAGGCTCTCCGTGAGCGACGCGTGCGGGTCGCGGCGGCGCTCGGCAACGAACCGCGCCGCCACCTCGTGACTGGCCCGGAACGGCAGGCCGTGCGAGCGGGCGATCGAATCGGCCAGCTCGGTGACGGTGGTGCCGCCCTCGGCGGCCCGCGACGCCATCCGCTCGACGTCGAACTCGGCCTGCGACATGGCACCCGCCACGAGCCGCAGGGATCGCCCCGCATCCCGGAAGGCGGTGGCCACGAGCGGCTGCAGGTCGTCCTCCGTGTCCACGATGTCGCCAAACGGGGTGTTGTGGACGGTCAGCGCCACGGCCTGTGCCTGCCCGAGAGCCTTGCTGCCGAGCGCGCGCGCGTGCTCGAGAGCCACCGGGTTGCGCTTCTGCGGCATGATGCTGCTGCACTGCACGTAGCCGTCGGACAGCCGCAGGTAGCCGAACTCCGCCGTACACCACAGCATCAGGTCCTGCACCACGCGGCCCATGCCGACAAGCAGCACGGCCAGCGCGCCCGTCGCCTCGAGCAGGTAGTCGACGGTGGCGATACTGCCGTAGGTGTTGCCCGTGGGCCCGTCGAACCCGAGCAGCGCGCTCGTGCGATCGCGGTCGATCGGGAAGCCGGTCCCGGTGATGGCGCAGGCGCCGAGCGGGTTCCTGTTGACCGTCGCGTACGCAGCACGCAGCCGGCGGTGATCGCGTTCGAGCTGCTCGATCACCGCAAGCAGGTAATGGGCGACCGTCGTCGGCTGGGCTGGCTGGGTGTGCGTGTGCGCGGCATACACCGTGTGCACGTGCGCCCCGGCCAGGGTGACGAGTGCCGCACGCAGTTCCTCCACCGCCGACGCGGTCTCGAGCACCGCCTCGCGCAGCCGCATCCGGTACATCGTCATGTCGATGTCGTTGCGGCTTCGGGCTGTGTGGAGGCGGCCGGCGACTTCATGCCCGCAGGCCTCGACCAGCTTCCGCTCGAGGTGGAAGAACAGGTCCTCCGAGGTGCCGTCGAAGCGATCGAGGCGCACGGCGTCCTCGTCGATCCGGTCGAGTCCGTCGCGAATCAGCCGCGCCGTCTCCCTCGGCACGATGCCCCTCTCGGTGAGCATGACGAGGTGCGCGTAGTCGATGGCCCGCAGTTGGACGAGGAACAGGCGCTTGGCGTCCTCGAAGATGTCGTTGAGGACGAGGTCGACGTACTCGGGTGCGAATGCGGCCATCGGCGGAAAGTATTTCACGCCTCGGGAACCTGGCGGATGTCTGTGCCGGCCAGCGCCCGGCGCGCCGCGCGCGAGACGCGCCAGGCCACGAGCGCCGCGGCAGCCAGACCGACCGCCAGCAGGGCGTAGTGCGCGCCGGTCCGGGGCGGGCGGGCGCCAGCCGCGACGGCCGTGACATCGCCGAGGACGGCGCCGTAGTAGACGTACAGCAGCGTGCCGGGAAGCATGCCGAGGGCTGCCAGCCAGAAGTCTCGCAGGCGGAGACGGGTCAACCCCAGCAGGTAGTTGAGCGCCGTGAACGGGACGAGCGGCGTCAACCTGAGGAGGAACACGATGCGCGCCCCGTCGTCGGCGACCGCCCTGTCGATGGCCGCCCACCTCGGGTGACGGGCTGCCCACGACTCCGCCCAGGGCCGCGCCAGATGCCGCGAGGCCAGAAAGGCCAGGGTCGATCCGGCGACGGCACCGAGGAAGGCCACCGGCACGCCGGGCCAGAGCCCGAACAGCGCGCCGGCCGTGAGGGTGAGCAGCGAACCCGGGACGAAGAACGGCACGGAAGCCGCGTAGATCGCCCCGTACGCCAGTGGCGCGAGCCACCCGAGATCACGCACCCACGCGACGACCTGCGGCGCGTGATGCCACTGGCCGCGCACGAGCATCGCCAACCCCGCCAGCACTGCGAGCGCGGCAGCGAACCGCCCGGTGTGGCGGTTGGCTAGCGGCGCCATGCCAGCCAGCGATCGAAGAAGGCGCGGGCCGTCGGGGTGAGGCGCGTGCGGTTGTGCAGATCGCCGGTCCTGCGGATGGCATCCGCGCGGGTCGGGTAGGGGTGCACGATGCCCGCGAGCGTGGCGAGGGGAACCCGTCCGGCCGCGAGGACGGCGATCTCGCCAATCAGATCCCCGGCATCGCGCCCGACGACGGTGCCGCCGACGACCCGGCCGCGCCGCGCGTGAATGCGTACGCCCCCGACGGCCTCGCCGTCGGTGCGCGCGCGATCGACGTCGACCCACGCGACCTCGTGCGTGACGACGTCGTCGCCCGTCGTCTCGCCGACGTGCGCCACTTCAGGATCGGTGTACGTACACCGGGGAATGGCCGCCATGGTGACGCGCGAGCGTCCAAGGAAGAGCGCGTTGCGGACGACGGCCCGCGCGCTCGCGTCGGCGGCGTGCGTGAACTGCAGGGGCAGGCAGACGTCACCGGCGGCGAAGACCGCGCGGTTGGTGGTCCGCAGGTGCTCGTCCACCGTCACGCCCGCGGCCGTCCAGGCCACGCCCGCGGTGTCGAGGCCCAGGCCCTCGACGTTGGGGACACGCCCCGCAGCGACGAGGATCCGGTCGACTTCGACAACGATGGTGTCCTGCCCGTCTTCCACGTGAACGGTGTGTGCACCGTCGGGAACAGCGCCTGGGTCCACCCGGACGACGCGCGCACCCGTCCGGACCGCGACGCCGTCGGCCTCGAGCGAGGCGCGCACGAGCGCCGCGTCACGGGTCGACTCGCGCTCGAGCAGGGTGCGGCCGGACTGGACGATCGTCACGGCCGTGCCGAGGCGCTGGAACGCCTGCGCGAGTTCGCATCCGACGGGACCGCCGCCAATCACGAGCAGGCGCCGTGGCTGCTCGGCGATCTCGAACACCGTCTCGTTGGTGAGTGGCGATGCGTCGACGAGCCCGGGAATCGGCGGCATCGCGGGACGCCCGCCCGTCGCAATCACCGCCCTGGCGAACCGCAACGTGTCTCCGCCCACCTGGATCGCGGTGCGACCCGAGAACCGCGCGTCGCCGAGGAAGACGTCCACGCCGAGCGACTGGAAGCGCGCGACGGAGTCGTGCGGGCTGATGGCCTGGCGCAGCGCCCTCACGCGCGACATCACGGCCGCGAAGTCGACCTTGTCGATCCGGGCGTGTATGCCGAACGCCTCGGCCTGCCTGACGGCGTGCGCCGCGTGCGCCGCGCGGAGGAGCGCCTTGGACGGCACGCACCCGACGTTGAGGCAATCGCCCCCCATCGCCCGCCGTTCGACGAGCGCCACCTTCGCGCCAAGGCCCGCGGCCCCTGCCGCGCAGACGAGACCAGCCGTCCCGCCCCCGATCACGACGAGGTTGTACCGCGATGCGGGCGCCGGGTTCCGGTGCGTCGCCGGGAACACCATCGCGGCGAGATCAGGGTCGGGGGAGAACATCGAAATCACCCGTGCAGGTACAAGAGTCCCACGGCCAGGACGCCCAGGCCCCAGTGCCACGCCGAGAGGTCGCGGGCCCGGCCCGCCACGACGAAGCAGACGACGTGCGCGACGAGCCCCCAGAGCAGGCCCTGCGTGATCGACAGCGTCAGCGGGATGAGCACGAGCGTCAGGAAGGCCGGGACCATCTCCTCGAGCGCGCCGAAGGGCAGCGTGCGGCTCGTCCGGAACATCAGCACGCCAACGATGATCAGGACCGGTGCCGTGGCATACGGCGGGACGGCAGCCGCCAGGGGCGCGAGGAACAGGCACGGGAGGAAGCACAGGCCCGTGACGATCGCCGTGAGGCCCGTCCGGCCTCCCGCGTTGATGCCCGCCGCACTCTCGACATATGCCGTGCCCGACGAGGAGCCCAGCAGGCCCGCGCCGAGCGTCGCCCACGCGTCCACGATGAGGCCCTGCCGCATCCGGATCGGGCGGCCTTCTCCGTCGGTGAAGCCTGTCGCCTCTGCCACGCCGATGAACGTGCTGAGCGAGTCGAAGAGATCGGTGAACAGCACGGCGACGATTGACGGCCACAGGGCGGGAGCCAGGGCTCCCCATACGTCCAGGCGCAGCGTGACGGCTGTGACGTCAGGCCGGCTCACCCACGTGGCCGGCGGCGTGACCAGACCAAGCGCCCAGGCGAGGCCGGTGACAGTCGTGATGCTCGCGAGGAAGGCTACCGCCTTGCCGCGCACCATCAGACTGACGGCGATGACGAGCCCGAGTACCGTCAGGAGCACCTGCGGCGTAATCGGACCCGGCTTGACCAGCGTCGCGGGATCGGCGGTGATGATGCCGCCGCCGCGCAGTCCGACGAGCGTGATGAGCAGGCCGATCCCGCAGGCCATCGCCGTGCGGAGCGACGCGGGAATCGCTGTCGCCACCTGCTCGCGCAGCGGCGTCACCGAGATGGCCAGGAACAGCACGCCGGCCCAGAACACCATGCCGAGCGCCGTCGGCCACGGCACCCCCTGGCCGACGACGATGGT
This sequence comes from uncultured Acidobacteriota bacterium, assembly GCA_963715265.1. Lineage (GTDB taxonomy): Bacteria > Acidobacteriota > Vicinamibacteria > Vicinamibacterales > Vicinamibacteraceae > Luteitalea. Next base: position 48,276 of record CAVQRQ010000017.1, on the reverse strand, counting down.
GTAGGCGAAGAACGCGTTCAGGCCCATGCCCGGCGCCACGGCGAACGGCAGCCGGGCGTAGAGCCCCATGAGGATCGTGAGCAGCGCGCACAGCAGGACGGTGGCGGTCAGCACGCCGTCGAACGGCATGCCCGTGCCGTCGCTGAGGATGGCCGGGTTGACGACGACGATGTAGGCGGTGGCCAGGAACGTCGTGAGCCCGGCCACGACCTCGGTGCGCACGGAGGTCTCGTCGCTGCCGGCCGGGGCGGCCGCGATCACGCGTCGGCCACCGCGCGCAGGAAGGGCTCGAGTGTCGCCATGACTCGCGGCCACCGATACCAGGCCTCGACATGGGCCCGGCCCTGGGCGCCGAGCCGGAGCGCCAGTTCCGCGTCGGTCGCCAGCAGCGTGAGCCCCTCGATGAACTCGTTGGCGTGGTGGTAGTAGAGCCCGCCGTTGGCGCGCAGCGTCTGGCCCTTCAGCACCTTGCACCCGCCGTTCACCAATGCTGGCACGCCATGGTTCCATGCCTCGAGCAGGACGAGACTGAGGCTCTCGTAGGGCGAGGGCATGACCAGCGCGCGGGCGCTGCCGAGCAGCGTCTCCCGCAGGTGCTCCGGCACGAACCCGAGCGGCCGGATCTGCGGGTGGCTCGGCACGTCCATGAACTCGGGACCCGCCAGCACCAGCGGCAGCGGCGGACGTCCCTTGTCCACATACCGGAGGTAGTGCCTGAAGAGGGTGTCGCACCCCTTGTTCTTCTCGAGCCGCCCGAGGTACAGCACGTACGGGAAGCTGACCCCCATGTCCTCGAGTTGTCCGCGGAGCTCCGGGTGCGGCAACTCCGCCGGCGCCAGGCCGGAGCCGATGACGCACGACGGTGGCAAGGGTCCGTGCGCGCGCGATGCCACGAGATCCCGCTCCTCCTCGGTCAGGAAGACGAAGCCGGCGGGCAGCGAGAAGTAGTCGCCGAGGACGTCGAGCCAGATCGTCGGATCCTCCTCGGCTGTCGGGACGAGGATCGCGCGGTCGCGAACGATGGGCAGGCCGAAGTAACTCGGGTAGTACCGGTACGACCAGAAGAGGACGAGGTCGTACGACTCGCCTTCGCGCCGGAGGTGTTCGAGCAGGTCGGGCACCGTCGGGCCGTTCTCCTCGAACCAGGCCTGCTGCCGCGCGGCCGTGGACCGGCGGCCGAACACCTCGTGACTGAGGTCCGCGAACCGGTGCAGGCGTCGCGGATGCTCGACAGGGAACCGGCGCACCGTGACGGCACCGAGCCGGCTCTCGCCCGGCTGATAGGCGTTGCGCCAGGTCAGGTAGTCCTTCGCGCAACTGGTCAGCACCGTGACGTCGTGCGTTTCGGCCAGCCGTTCCGCAATGGCCCGGCAATGCGCCTCGGCGCCGCCCGTGACCTCGGCCCCGTAGCGTTGCACCACGCACGCGAGCTTCACGCCGACTCCGTTCCGGCCGGCGGTTCGGAACGCCCGTGCCGCCCCTCGAGGACATCGAGCCGCGCCGCCATGCGCGCGTTCTCGATCGCGAGCTGCTGCAGGCAGGCCATGAGTACGAAGTTCAGGCGCTCCTGGCGCGCGAAATTCTCGCGGCTGTAGTCGTAGAGCCAGCGCGTGACGGGCAGCACGAGCTTGCGTTTCAGCCAGATGATCGCCTGCCCCGCGATGGGCCTGTGACTCGCCAGTCGCAGCGACGGGTCCACGCGCCAGTCGTCCTCGTCGTCGAGCAGCTCGGGCAGGAGAAGGAGCTGACGATCCCGCTGCTGCAGGGCGCGCGCCAGCAGATGCTCGGCAGCGAGGAAGACCTCTTCATCTTCGAACTCGCGGACACCGCTCCGCACGAGCCGCGCCCGCACCTCGGCCCGCACGCGGGCACGCACCTCGGCCATCACATCCTCGGTGGCGATCCACGGCCGGTCCGCCAGGGCGGATGGCACAGGGGGCTGGTCTGGCGCTGTCACGGCAAGTCCTTTACGCGCGATAGTTTACCGCAGGCAGCTGGCGTGGGCTCACGCGCCACGCCCGCGCGACATGCGTCCGGCAGCGTCGGGCGACCCCGGCGGGGCGGCTGGTCCTCCAGTATGCTTGTCGTTTGGGCGTACGGCCTGACGCTCGCCCAACGACCGCATGGAATTGCTCGCTGATCTCCTGAACTGGCTGCGCACCCTGCACAGCGACGAGGGCGTGCGCGCCCTGATCGCGTGGGTGGCCTCTCCGTCCTCGTCGGCATCGTCTTCGCAGAAACGGGGCTGCTGGCAGGGTTCTTCCTGCCGGGGGACTCGCTGCTGGTCACCGCTGGCGTCGTCTGTGCCGGGGCGTTTCCAGGCCTGCCGCCCCTCAACATCTGGGTGACCAACGTGCTCCTCGTGCTGGCGGCCGTCATAGGCGACCAGGTGGGGTACGGGCTGGGCCATCGGGCCGGACGGGCGATCTACAACAGGCCCGATTCGCGCTTCTTCAAGAAGAAGTACCTGTACGAGGCGCAGGAGCTCTACGCGACCAAGGGCGGATCGTCGCTCATCATCGCCAGGTTCGTGCCGGTGATGCGGACGTTCGTCCCGTTCATCGCGGGCGTCGCACGGATGCCCTACCGCAGCTTCGTCGCCTACAACGTGGTCGGGGGCGTCCTGTGGGTCACGGGCCTGTTGTGGGTGGGGTACTTCCTGGGACTGAGCCCGCTGGCCAAGCAGATCCACCACGTGATCCTGCTCGTCATCTTCGTGTCGGTGCTGCCGCTGGTCTGGGAGATCTACAAGCGGTGGAAGCACTCGACCGGCCGTGACTGACGTCAACACGCGGCGGCGGGCCGGGTCATCCGGCCCGTCCGTCGACACCACCCGATGACCAACCAGCGCGACGTCGGACACACAGCGGCCAGGCGCCTGGCGCCGCTGGCAATCGTGTCGCTCGTGCTGCCTCCCCTGGGCGCCGCGCTGCTCATCGGCTACCTGTCGCGCCTCGCCCCCTGGCTGCAGAGCCACGGGACGTGGGGTGTGGCGCTGTACGTCGCCGGCTTCACGGTCCTCGGCGGCTTCGCGCTCCTGCCGACGTACGCGCCGGCCATCCTCGGAGGGTGGGCGTTCGGCGACCGCGTGGGGCTCCCCGCCGCGCTCGCGGGCTTCGTGCTGGCGTCGGCGCTCAACTACGCGTGGGCACACAGGATGTCAGTGGGGCACGCGACGCAGTTGCTGGCGGAGCGCCCGCGATGGCTCGCGGTGCGCAATGCTCTGGTCGGGCAGTCCTGGTGGAAGACGCTGCTCGTGGTGACCCTGATCAGGGTGCCTCCCAACTCGCCCTTCGCGCTCGGCAACGGCGCGATGGCGGCGGCACGCGTGCCCATTGGCGCCTACCTGGTGGGGACCCTTCTCGGCCTCGCGCCACGGACCGCCGTGGCCGTGCGGGCGGGCGCGCACCTGTCCACGCTGGACTTCGGGCAGCGGGATGCGTTCGGCTCCGCGGCCGTGACCGTCGGCGTGTCGATCCTGGCCCTGGGGGTGCTCGGCTGGCTGTCGAGGCGAGCGCTCGACTCCGCGCTGGCATCGCCGGTCTCCCCCACAGAGCCGGTCTCCGCCGGACCCACAGACACGCCTCAGGCCTGAACGGACCCCTCGCCGTGTTCGCCGGAGCCCTGTGCCAGGCGGGGCGGAACACCACCGACCGGGAACCGGCGGGCGATCCGGTTGTACGATCGGGGTACCACCGTGCCTTTCGATTGCCGCCACCAGTACGCGTACGGCCACGACGCCTGCGTCATCGACTGTCCCACGCGCCACGCGACCAGCGGCTTCGTGTATCAACGCGTGGCGACGCACGACGACGCCCCGGTACCTGAACCGGAGACGCTCGACATCGCCGTGCTCGACATGAACCACGGGTGGCCCAACCTCGGCCACGCCGCTGTCATCCGCTCGCTTCGCCAGGTCGTCTGCGACCTGCGGGAGGCCCTGGCGGAAGCGGGCCTGCGGGTCCGTGTGAGTTCCTACGACGTGCGCCGCCACGGTGGCCGGCCCACGGTGGACCCCGACGCGGGCCTCCTGTGCATCGGCACCGGTGGGCCGGGACACCTCGACCCCCGCCGCAACGACGGTGTCGATCCGGGCAGCCAGGGGATCGCCGAGGATCCGGCGTGGGAACCGATGGTGTTCGGCCTGCTCGACGAGGTGCGGGCGCATCCCGAGGGCGTATTCCTCGCCATCTGCCACAGCTTCGGCATCATGTGTCGCTGGCTGGGCGTGGCCGACGCGCACCTGCGCGGGGCCGAGAAGGGCGGCAAGAGCGCCGGCATCATGGAGAACGCCTTGACGGACGAGGCGCGCACGCACCCGTGGTTCCGCTTCCTCAGCCATCAGGCTGGCGAGCCTCAGCGCATCACCGTGCTCGACAGCCGGCTGTACGACCTGCTGCCCGACGGGCCGCTGCCGGCCTCCGTGCGGGCGATAGGATACGAGACGATCGGCGTCGGGGGCGCGGTCGGGCCGGCGCTGACGATGCTCGAAGTCGAGCGCACGGCGGATGACGGCATGCCCCGCATCCTCGGCGTCAACCACCATCCCGAGATCGTGAACCGACCGCGGCAGCTCGCCCTGCTGCGCCGGCGCCACGCGGCTGGGAAGATCGACGATCGCTGGTACGAGGAACGCCGGAAGACGCTGATGGAGACCCTGGACGACCGCCACGGCGAGCCTCAGCTCGCGCTGACGTCGAGCTTCTCGCTGCACGGGCCGCTCCGCTATCACGTGCTGCGCCAGGCGCGACGCATGGCCGAGCGGCTCGACCGTCCGTGGTCGCTGCACGAGCGGGCCACGCCGCTCGCGATGCTGGCCACCGGCGAGGTACTGTCGCTCGACGAACTCGGAGCCGCCCTGTGATCCCCCAGCCGCCGTTTGCCGCCACGCTGACAGAGGAAGAGGAGCTCCGGCGCTTCGAGGAGCTGAAGCCGCGCCTCAACCAGGTCTGGGACGTGCTCATGCGCACGGACGATCAGCCCGGTACCTCGGTCGTCGTGCCGTCGCTGACCCTGGATCAGGACGAGCTGCGCAAGCTCGATGGCGCGACGTTCTACGAGGAACGGCTGCTGTTCCTGCTGATCCGACTGCGCAACCCGCGTGCGCACGTGGTGTACGTCACGTCGCAGCCGGTGCATCCGCTCATCCTGGATTACTACCTGCACCTGCTCGCGGGCGTGCCGGCGAGCCACGCCCGCGCGCGCCTGACGATGCTCTGCACGTACGACGCGTCGCCGCGCGCGCTCACGCAGAAGATCCTCGAGCGGCCGCGCCTCATCGAACGCATCCGCGAGGCGATTCCGGATCCGTCACGTTCCTACCTCACGATCTTCAACTCGACGCCGCTCGAGCGCCGGCTCGCGGTGCTGCTCGGCATCCCCCTGAACGGGCTCGATCCGACACTGAACCACCTGGGCACGAAGTCGGGAAGTCGCAAGGTGTTCCGGGAGGCTGGCGTCGAACTGCCCGAGGGCTTCGAGGACCTGACGGGCGAGGCCGACGTCGAGGACGCGCTCGTGGAACTCGCCGGGCGTCGTCCCGGGCTCCGCAAGGCCGTCGTGAAGCTGAACGAGAGCTTCTCGGGTGAGGGCAACGCCATCTTCCGCTTCCCGGAGGAGGCGACCGACAGGGTGTCGGTCCGCAAGGCGCTGCGGGCGATCGAGTTCGCGGTGCCGTGGGAGACGTACCAGAACTTCTTCCAGAAGTTCACGCGGATGGGCGGCATCGTCGAGGAGTTCGTCGACGCGGCGATCAAGGTGTCGCCGTCGGCGCAGCTGCGCACGAGCCCCGAGGGCGAGGTGCTGCCGACGTCCACGCACGACCAGATTCTCGGGGGTCCGTCCGGGCAGGTGTACCAGGGGTGCAGCTTCCCCGCCCACGAGGACTACCGGATGGCGATCCAGGAGCGGAGCGTCCGTGTCGGGCGGGTGCTGGCAAGCAAGGGAGCCGTGAGCCGGTTCGGCGTGGACTACCTCGCGTACAAGGACGCGCCCGAGGATCCCTGGAAGCTCACCGCGCTCGAGATCAACCTGCGCGTGCTCGGCACCACGCACCCGTTCCTGGCGCTGCAGTTCCTCACCGGCGGCAGGCTCGACTCAGCCACGGGCGACTTCGTGTCGCTGAGCGGCCGGCCCAAGTACTACATGGCGACCGACAACCTGCGGGCCGCGACCTACAGGGGCGTTCTGCCCGAGGACCTCATCGACATCGTCACGAACAACGCGCTGCACTACAGCCATCGCACCGAGTCGGGTGTGCTCTTCCACCTGATCGGCGCGCTGTCGGAGTACGGCAAACTCGGACTGACGGTGATCGCCAACAGCCCCGAGGAGGTCGAGGACCTCTATGCCCGGACGCTGGACGTGCTCGCGAGAGAGACGGGGATCGGGCACGCGTAGAACGGGCAGAGCAAAAAGGGAAAGGTGTAAGGGGAAAGGAAAAAGGGCACTGAAAAGGCGGAAGGCAGAAGGCGGAAGGCGGAACGGAAAAGGCAGCGGTCCATCCTTCGGCCTTCAGGCCTTCACCCTTTGCTGTGCCCTTTTCCCTTTCCCCTTTCCCCTTTCCCTCTCCCCGTTGCCTCGCTCCGCTGGGTCGGGGAGTAGAATCGGGCTCGATGACTCCCGTCCCCGTCGCCCTGGTCACGGGCGCGAGTCGCGGCCTCGGCCGTGGCATCGCCGATCGAGGCGGCCGCCGCAAGGGCTCTCGGTGGCGATCAACTACGCCAGCAACGTGCGATGCCGCGTACGAGACGGTCGAACTGTGCCGACGCGTGGCGCGCAGCGCCGGCCAGGCCTTCGCGGCCGTCAAGGGCGACGTGAGCAGGCGCGAGGACCGCGCCGCGATGCTCGGCGCAGACGCTCGAGACGTTCGGCCGGATCGACGCGCTCGTCAACAACGCCGGCATGGCCCCGCGCGTACGCGCCGACCTGACGGCCATGAGCGAGGAGTCGTTCGACGAGATCCTGCGCGTCAACCTCCAGGGCCCGTTCTTCCTGACCCAGGCCGTCGCAGCGCACTGGCTCTCGGGGGCGCACGGGCCGGCGCTGCCCGGCGGCTTCAAGATCGTCTTCGTCACCTCGATCTCGGCCGACACCGCCTCGATCACCCGCGGTGAGTACTGCATCTCGAAGGCCGGCCTCGCCATGGCCTCACAGCTCTGGGCGGTGCGGCTCGCCGATCGAGGGCGTGCAGGTGATCGAGTTGCGTCCCGGCATCATGGCGACCGACATGACGGCGGGCGTGAAGGAAAAGTACGACGCGCTGCATGGCCGACGGGCTCGTGCCGCAGCGTCGATGGGGCACGGCCGAAGACGTGGGCAAGCGCGGTGCGCGCGGTCCTCGCGGGACACTTCCCGTTCACGACCGGCGACGTGATCCACCTCGACGGCGGGTTCCACATCCGACGGTTGTAGATCGTGACGGCCGCGTGGCACAGCCGGCCCTACCTGATTCCATGATTCGAATCGACCAGAGACTGACGCCCAGGGCGCTCCTTCCCGCGATCGACCGCCTGTTCGAGCTGTCGGCGCCGCAAGATCGCGCTGATCGAGAAGACATGGGATCCGTCCGCCGGGACGCCCGTGTTCACGGTCGCCGGCCGTTACACGTCGCGCGGCTGGACCGAGTGGACGCAGGGCTTCCAGTTCGGATCGGCGCTCCTGCAGTTCGACGCGACGAACGACGCCGCGATGCTCGGGAGTCGGCCGCCGCGCACACCGTGCAGCACATGGCGAGTCACGTGAGCCACGTCGGCGTGCACGACCACGGGTTCAACAACGTCTCGACCTACGGCAACCTGCTGCGGCTCGCTGCGCGAAGGGCCGCGTCGCGGCAAGCGAGTGGGAAGTCGCGTTCTACGAGCTCGCGCTGAAGGTCTCCGGCGCGGTCCAGGCGGCGCGGTGGACCGATCTGCCCGAGGGACTCGGCTACATCCACTCGTTCAACGGTCCGCACTCGCTGTTTGCCGACACGATGCGCGTCGCTGCGATCGCTGGCCGTGGGCCACCGCTCGGGCACGTGCTGATGGGCGAGCGCGACAGCAGGATCTCGCTGCTGAAGCGCCTCATCCAGCACGCCGACACGAACGCGCGCTACAACGTGTACTTCGGCCGCGGGCGCGACGCCTACGACGTGCGGGGCCGCGTGGCGCACGAGTCGGTCTTCAACGTCACCGACGGCTCGTACCGCTGCCCGTCGAGCCAGCAGGGATACTCGCCGTTCTCGACCTGGACGCGCGGACTGGCGTGGGTGCTGCAGGCTACGCCGAGCAGCTCGAGTTCCTCGACACGCGCGACGAGGACGAGTTCGCCGCCATTGGAGGAATCGAAGATCGACGTCCTGGCGCGCTTCCTCGAGGCGGCGCGCGCCACGGCGGACTTCTACATCGCGCAGACGCCGACGTGCGGTGTGCCGTACTGGGACACGGGTGCTCCCGGCCTCGCGCGGCTGCGGCGACTCGCTCGACCGGCCCGCGGACCCGTTCAACGACCACGAACCCGTCGACAGCTCCGCCGCGGCCATCGCGGCGCAGGGCCTGCTTCGACTCGGCGCGTACCTCGCCGCGAAGGGCCAGGCGCGCGAGGGCAGAGCAGTACGCATCGGCGGGCCTGACGACGGCGCGGACGCTCTTCTCGGAGCCGTACCTCTCGACGAGCGCGAAGCACCAGGGCCTGCTGCTGCACGCGGTCTACCATCGCCCGAACGGGTGGGACCACATCCCGAGGCGACGCCGCATCCCCTGCGGCGAGTCGTGCATGTGGGGCGACTACCACGCGCGGGAACTGGCGCTCGTCATCAGGCGGATGGCGCGCGGGGGGCCGTACCACACGTTCTTCGCGGTGTGATGACCGATGGACATGGACGGCCGGGACGGCCGTCCCTCCCTGCCCCCTCCGTCGGCGATGGCCCGCTGTCCCAGCGGGCCATCGCCTCAGAGAGGAGCCCCTACCGCGCGACGGCCATCGGCACGCGCACTTCGGTCCGGATCCACCGCAGCACCATGTCGGCACCGCTGGCGGTCTTCTCGAAGTCGAACGTGAGCTGGTCGACTTCCTTGTCGGCTGGCAGCAGCGCCGGCGGCACGTCGACGGTCAGGACGTCGGTGGGCGCGAGGTCGACGGGCGTGAAGGTGTTGTTGGCGAAGGTGCCGAGGCCGTCGAGGCCCAGCCGCGAGTTGAAGTGGACCTTCCAGGAAGTCGCCGTCGGCGTCATGAAGAGCGAGTAGGTGCCCGCCGCCAGCTTCTTCCCTGCCACCACGACGTCGCGCGTCACCGTGATCTCGCTGGCCTCGTTCGCCCCCGTGCGCCAGCGCTCGCCGTACGGCACGATGGCGCCGCTGTCCTTGGTGCCGAAGACGTTGGCGCGCCCGCGCTTGTAGGGCCGCCCGTAGATGACCCGTACGTACGCGTCCCCCAGCGTGATGCGCGCGATACCCAGCGGGCTGGGCCGGCGCGAGGGATGAAGATCCTGCGCGTCCACCACGAACGGCGTCACCAGCACGGCCGCGAGCGCGGCCACCACGATCCTGCGTTGCATCTGCATGCGTGCTCTCTCCTTCGAGCCCCGGCGCGCGGCCGGGGCGGTCGTTTCGTCCAGTCGGTTGCCTGTGTCGCCGCTTATAGCCCACCCGCGCCGCACAGGCAACGCCGTGGCGACTGCCACGTTTCACGCCGACCGCGCACGATCGGCGGGCAACGAGGCCGCCGGTCAGCCCAGTGGGTATGACTGCCAGGGCAGGCGATCGACGGGCACGCCTGCCAGCAGCGCCAGCAGGTCGGCGTCGCCGTGGTACTGCGGCTCGCCTTCGTCGTCCTGGCCCATCAGCACCACGTCCACGCCTCCGAAACGGGGACGCAGGTCCGCGATGACCATGTCGGCCTCGCCGTGGCTCTGAACCAGGGCGAGCGGCACCAGCACCACCACGAGGCGGCGGCCCGCCAGCGAGATCGCGGCAACCTCCACCGTACCCGCCGCGCCCTCTGGCCCATCGTCATCCGCCGCGCCGTCGATGCCGACATCCCCCGCTGGCGGCGGCGCGCACTCCGGGCAGTCGGCGAGATCGGACGCGATCGCGTCGCGCACCAGGTGCTGGTCGACGTCGACGACGCGCGTGCGGTCGACGATGGCGCAGCGCCAGTCGTCGCCGACCCTGACCCGCAGCACGTTCGTCGTCGCTGCGACCTCGTCGATGCGGATCCGGGCGACCCACCACGTCTCTCCCGGGGGGCACGATCGGCACTCGCAAGCCCAGACAGCCATCGGTCTCCCTCCGTCTGCCCCACGGCCATGACCAGACGCATCCGTAAGGCAGGTTCGCGATGAGTGTACGTCCATGCGGGGCTCGACCGATCGGGAGCCGGCCCGTGGCCTCGATTCGACTGCGCACGTCGTCGCCTCACCTCGTCGTTTGACACGTCGACTCAGCGAGGGATAGCCTGCTCAGGCCAACACCAGATCGCCATCGCCAAGGAGTCACGCCGCGGAGGTTCTTGTGTCACCGATGCCTGGCCTGATGATGGACACCCCGCTGTCGATCCCGGCGCTCCTGCGCCGCGCCGACACGGTGTTCCCTCACAAGGCGATCGTCAGCCGGATGGCTGACAGGAGCGTGCGCCGGTCGACCTACGGGGCATGCCTCGACGGCGCCAGGCGACTGGCCGCGGCCATGCGCGGTCTCGGTGTCGGGCCGGGCGATCGCGTGGCCACGTTCTGCTGGAACCACGAGCGGCACCTGCAGGCCTACTACGGCATCCCGGCGTCTGGCGCCATCCTCCACACGCTGAACATCCGCCTTCACCCCGACGAACTGGCCTACATCGTCAACCACGCCGACGACTCGGTGGTGATCGTCGACAAGTCCCTCTGGTCGGTATTCGAGCCGGTGCGCGATCGCATCGGCGACCGGCGCATCGTCGTGATCAGCGATGACGACGACGTGCCCGCGGGCACGATTCACTACGACGACATGCTCGCGGCGCAGGACCACGCGGCCGGTTTCGACGACGTGGACGAACGGGCAGGCGCCGTCATGTGCTACACGTCGGGCACGACGGGCCGATCGAAGGGCGTCCTCTACTCGCACCGGTCGCTCGTGCTGCACTCCCTGGCCGAGGCCCTGCCCGACGTGCTCGACCTCGGCGAGGCCTCGTGCGTGCTGGCTGTCGTCCCCATGTTCCACGCCAATGCCTGGGGCCTGCCGTTTGCCGGCGCGCTGGTCGGCGCGACGCAGGTCCTCCCCGGGCCCTACCTCGACGCGGCCAGCATCGTCGCGCTCCTCGAGTCGGAACGCGTGACCCATGCGGCCGGCGTGCCGACGATCTGTCACGCGCTGCTGCACCATCTCGACGAGCACCCCGGGCACGACCTGTCGGCGCTGCGCGTGATGGTCGTCGGCGGCGCGGCGATGCCCGAAGCGACGATTCGCGCGTTCGACACGAGGCACGGCATCCGCGTGGTGCACGCGTGGGGGATGACGGAAACGGCGCCGCTCGGGTCGGTGAGCCGCGTGCCGACCGAATTGGCCGATGCGCCCGACGACATCCGCTACGCCTGGCGGGCGAAGCAGGGCAGACCATCGCCGCTCATCGAAGTACGCGCGCGCGCCGAGGACGGGAGCCTCGTGCCGTGGGACGACACGGCGCTGGGTGAACTCGAGGTGCGGGGCCCCTGGGTGGCCGCCGCTTACTACCCGGGCGACGAAGGTCGCGATCGCTGGACCGACGATGGCTGGTTCTGCACGGGGGATGTCGTCACGATCGGCCCGACGGGTTGCCTCTGCATCCGCGACCGCGCCAAGGACCTCGTCAAGTCCGGTGGCGAGTGGATCAGCACCGTGGCGCTGGAGTCCGCGCTGATGGAGCATCCGTCGGTGGCCGAGGTCGTCGTGATCGCCGTGCCGCACGAGCGGTGGGGCGAGCGACCGCTGGCCGTCATCGTCCCGAAGGCGGGCTGTGAGCCCACGCTCCATGACGTCCGCGCGCACCTGGACGGACGCGTCGCACGGTGGTGGCTCCCCGATGGCCTGGTGCTGGTGGACAGCCTGCCGCGCACGGGTGTCGGGAAGTATCAAAAGAACGTGCTCCGCGAGCGCTACAAGGACCACTTCGCGACGAGCACGGCACCGGGTGGTGGGACGGGGTCAAAGGGGCAGGGATAAGGGGAAAGGCATAGAGGGGCCTTCCCCTTTTCGGCCGCCTACCTGGCCAGCGCGTCCAGGACGTTGTCGAGCACGCGGAAGTCGTAGGTCCAAATCGTGCGCGACGAGAAGACGAGGCGCGTGCCGTCGGCGCTCAGGTCGATGTTGGCCACGTTGCCGGTCTCCACGCGCGGCATCGGCACCGCGCTCGTGAAGTTGGACGAGTCCAAGCCGTCTGGCACCGCGGCACCACCTGTGGCAGGAATCTGCATCACCTGCCAACTCCCCTCGGGCCCTCGTACGGTCTGGCGCACGAAGAGAATCGACTGCCCGTCAGGCGTCCATGCCAGAAGGTCAGGCCAGCCGCCTCCCGGGAACGGCCCGTGCAGGTCCCGTAAGCCAGAGCCATCGAGTCTGACGGTCAGCAGTCGGCCGTCCTGCGAGGTCTCGTCGGCCCACGTCTGGATGGCCAGCGTCGTGCCGTCTGGGCTGAGGGCCAGGCCGGGCATGCTCCTGCCGGACAGCGGGGTCGGGAACGTCAGCAGGCTCCGCTCCACGCCGGTCGCCAGGTCCACACCGACGATGCCCGTCCAGGGGGCTTTCGAAGCAGACGTGGCTGGCGTGACGGAGGCCCGCACGGGCAAGTACAGCGTCTTGTCGTCGTGTGACAGCACTGTGTTGAAACCACGCTCGTGCGTGGCCGTGTGCCGCTCGAACAGGCGGGTGAACGTGCCCGACGTGATGTCGAGTTTGTAGAACGCGCCCCTCCCTGAGGGGCTTGCGATGCCGAGAAGACGCCCTCCATTGTCGGCCGGGGGCTGCACGTAGAGGACGACGGCGCTGTCGTCGCTGAACCAGCGTGGCGACACGTTGCTGAGTCCTGCGTGCTGGTACAGCCGTTCCTCACCGGTCTCCGCCACGCGCACGATGAAGTCGATGCCCGACGGCCTGGGGAAGTGCCCGGGGCGGATGAATCCGAGACGGTTCGCGCGAGACCACCTCGCGCCCTGGCCGGGAATCGCCTTCGTGATACGGGCACCCGAGGGGCCCCGCTCCGCGACGAACTGCCAGAATCCTCCATCAGCGGCCTGCACGAAGAAGAGCTCGCCCGTGCGTGGCATGTCGAGGAGGTCGCCGGCGAAGTCGGCGATCACGGGTTGCGGTTCGCCTGCGGCGGCTCCATCCCGCATCGGCACAGCCCAGAGTCCGCGGCGGCCGGAACGCTGGTTGATGAACAACAGGTGCGTCCCGTCTGGCGTCCAGATCGGCTGGGTGTTCGTGCCTGCGATGCTGACGACGACCGCGGCGCGCTCGCCGCTGGCGTCGACGGCATGAATGGCGCGCTCCATCGAGCCCTCACGCACGCGCGCCGAGTAGGCGATCGTGCGCCCGTCCGGCGAGAGACTGACGCCGCTGAACCCGATCCCACCCGCTGCACCGATGTCGCGCCACGGCTCGACGCTCACGATGGTGCGCAGGCTGCCATCGCCGACATTCACCCATACCAGTTCGGAGGCCGTAATCGGGCTGGGCCATCTTTCGCGCGTCGCCCGATGTACGAGGACGGCGGATCCGTCTGGCGCCCACGCCGCCGGCACCAGCGCCAAATCACCGGGTACCGGTCCGGTCACCGTGCGGGACGTCGCACCAGCAACCGCATCGATGATGCGGAGCGACGTGGTGGCGTTCGGGGGAGGAGCGGATCCCCTTGGCTGATCAAACGCCACCCAGCTGTAGGCGACCCGCCGACCGTCGGGCGAGAACACAGAGGCCCACGCCCAACCCACCTCCGAGCCCTGCACGAGTGTGACCATCTCCCCCGTGCCGACGTCCTGCAGCGCCAGCCCACCGGGAAGCTTCACCACCAGCGCCTGCCGCCCGTCGGGGCTGATCGCCGACGGGAACGAACTGTCGTTGCGGACGAGGCGCGGGACGAGGTCGGTGTTTCGGACAACCGAACGGCTCGCGGCGAGGCGACCACGAGCTTCGGCCACGACGGCCCGCTGGTCGGGGTACCGCGTGACCACACTCGAGAGCACCGCGCGGGCCTCGGGCTTGCCCTGTCGCTCCTTGAGCAGCGCGATGCGCAACTGGGCCGACGCCGCGAGGGCGCGGTCGGTGTTCGGGTCGGCGACGACCTGCTCGTAGATGGTGATGGCGCGGTCCAGGGTGCGGCTGTTCTCCTCCAGCAACCTGGCCCGCTCGATCAGCTCGCGTGGCCCCTGCTGTGCCACGAGCGTCGCGGCCCCCAGCGCCGCCGCGAGCGTGACGACTCCCACCGCCAGACAGCGGCGCATCTGCCTCTGTTTCATCTTCATCCCCCCTCCGTCGCCGCATCGTTGCGGCTGACGGCGAGTGTGGCGAGTCGCCGGGTGAAGTGCATGGAGGTTGCGTCAGCGTTCTGCAAAGCTTGCCTCGAAGCGGTACCCCACGCCGCGAACGCCGACGATGTGCACTGGCGCATCCGGGTCGCGCTCGAGCTTGCGACGCAGCGCCGACATGTGGGTGTCCACGGTGCGGTGGGTCACATGGATGTCCCTCCCCCACACCTCGTCGAGGAACTCGTCGCGCGACACCACCACACCGGCTCGCTGCAGGAGGAGCGCGAGGATGTCGAACTCCTTGGGGGTCAGGTCGACGGCACGGCCGGCCCTGAGCACACGGCGGGCTCCGAGGTCCACGTCGACCTCGCCGAACGTGACGTGTCGAGCCCCAGGCCGACCGCCGGCCGCGGCCCGACGTACGCCGACCCTGACGCGGCCCACCAGCTCGCGCAGGGAGAAGGGCTTGGTGACGTAGTCGTCGGCGCCGACCTCGAAGCCGGTCACGCGATCGACTTCGAGACTGCGGACCGTGAGGATGATCACCCACAGGTCCGGACGCTCCGGCCTGAGCGTGCGGCACACCTCGAACCCGTTCTGCCCCGGCAGCATCAGGTCGAGCAGCAGCACGTGGGGCTTCCACGACCGCGCCAGCGCGATCGCGTCTGGCCCGGTGCCAGCGGCCTTGACGTCGAAGCCCTCGAACTGCAATTCGTCGCGGACCGGCATGACAATGGCCGGCTCGTCGTCGGCAATCAACACGCGCTGCATGTCACCTCGGCGTCGCCCGTGAGGGCATCGAAGGGTCGGGAGCCATGTCGGGTTCCGCCCCGCCGATGGCGTGACCGACCGGCAGGACGAGAGTGAACCGACTGCCCCGCACGCCGTCACTCGACACGAGCACGGAGCCACCATGCGCTTCGACGGTCGCCTTCACCAGCGACAGCCCCAGTCCTGTGCCGTGTACGCTGGCGTGGTCACCACGGGGGCTCCGGTAGAAGGGCTCGAAGATGCGCGCCGCCTCGCGCGGGTCGACGCCAGTGCCCTCATCGCTGACGTCCAGTCGCACCTCGTCGTCCTGCGCGGCGAGCGACACGACCACTCGCCCTCCCTCCGGCGAGTACTTGATGGCGTTGTCGAGGAGGTTGCGAACGGCATCGGCCATCGACTCGACATCCAGTGCCATCGACGGCAGGGGGCGCGCGCATTGCAGGTCGACCACGATCTGCCGGGCATCGGCCTGGGGACGCATCGCCTCGACGGCCTCGCGCGCGAGCGCCTCGATCGAGCCTGGCCGGAACGCGTAGTCCTTCTGGCCCGCCTGAAGCTTCTGCGCGTCGAGGAGCCGGTTGACCAGCGACTCCAGTCGATCGGTCTCCGTGCGAATGGCCGTGTAGTACCGGTCGGCCGCCTCGGGCGACTGGAGCCGCCCGCTGGTGATGCGCTCCATGAGCAATCGAATGCTCGTGATCGGGCTCTTGAACTCGTGGGTGACCGCGGCGGCGAAGGCCGTCTGCATGTCGCGCAGCGCCATCTCGCGCCGGATGATCCAGGCTGTCATCGCGAGGCCGCAGGCCAGGACGATGATGGGGAAGACGACCCTGGCGTAGTTCAGCAGGCGACGCCTGTCCGTGGTGGGCGGCGGCACGTCAATGAGTGCCAGGCCCCAGCCTGGAATGGCGTCGAGCGGGAGCGAGTCGCCGGCCGCCAGTTGTGTCGCTCCACTGCTCCACACCACCGCATCCCCGTGGCGCAGCGCGACGTGGAACGGCTGCTCCCTCACCAGCGGGAGCATGGCGTCGGCAAGGAGGGCGTCGACACGGTCGGGGGGCATCGCCACACCGCTCCACTTCGGCGTCTCTCGCTCCGGACGCATCCACACCAGCAGGTGCCGATTGCCGACGACCTGAGCGCGGGGCGGCAAGCCGCCAGCGTCGGTGAACGCCTCGACGACCAGGTGGGCGACCCGCTGGACGGCTTCCATCCGCTGGTCGGGAAGGCCTGCGGGTCGTGACGGGTCCGCCTCGCGAATCCACCGACGCAGCTCGTCGTCGTACACGCGTCGTTGCGCCAGGCTCAGCCACCATCGACCTGCATGCAGGTTGTCGAGCGTCTGCTCCAGCAGCGGCACGAACAGCGCACGCTTGCGCGCCGGGGCGCCCTCGATGTAGCTGCTGGCGACGATGGCCAGGGGGATGCCCGACGGTGACCGGGCATCGGAGTCCGCCAGTTTCGCGGCCGGCGCGGGTACACGGGAGGCGTCGGTCTCGCTCCCCGCTCGCAGCATGGACAGCTGCAGGTCGGCCCACTCGCGAGTCCGGCCCATCGTCCGCAACTGCTCGTAGAGCGCTCTCGCCACCTGCGAGCGCCCCTGCGCCTCTGCCGCCTGCGCGCGTTCGACGAGGACGACCGTCGACGGCGGCAGCGCGGAGGACACCCACGCCGGCGCCGCCAGGCCCGCGCTCGGAGCGTAGACGCGGAGCGCCGGAAAGGCGACCGTGCCGTCGGCGTCCAACTCGAAGTGGATCGCCTGGTCCGCGGATGTTCCGGCGACGTGCGTCAGGCCACGTTGACGGGCCCCGTCGATCTCGCGCTGCAGCGCGGTCGACAGCGCGGCGTCTGCGAGTCGCGCCACCTGAACCCGCTGCTCGGCGAGCAGCGCCCGGCGCTGGATCTCGTCCGCCCGGATGACGCCGAGGCCGAGCAGCGCCAGCGCGATCGCGGGGGTCGCGATGAGCAACCCGAACACCCACCACCACCGGCGGACGAGCGACAGCGACTGCCTGGAGCGCATTGGCCTGCGCCCATTGTCGGGGCAGACGAGGGCCGGAGCGTCAAGATTGGGTGAAGAAAGGGACAGGCATCATTCCCGTCTTGGCCGCCATCGACGCGCGGCGGTACAATGACGCGTCTCGTCAGTACCAGCGACGCTCTGCGCGGTCGGCCACAGACCGTGCCGTCACGGATCCGCAGGAGGCCGCATGCCGGTCGGGTTCCTGTCGCGCGTGCCTGCCCAGGGGACAGACGCCCCGCCAGTCGAGGTGTACGCGTTTGGCCCGTTCGTCCTCGACGTCGCGCGCCACGCCCTGACACGCGACGGCCGTCCGGTCACACTCGCACCCAAGACCTTCGAGCTGCTGCTCCTGCTCGTCCGCAGCGGCGGCCGCGTCGTCTCGCGCCAGGAACTCGTTGCCGCGCTCTGGCCCGACACGTTCGTCGAGGAGGGCAGCCTGTCCTTCCAGATGTCCTCCCTGCGCAGGGCGCTCGGCGGCGCGACGAGCGACGCCGCGGCGTCGGGGGACGGGGCCGACACGTGGATCGAGACCGTCCCGAAGCTCGGCTACAGGTTCAGGGCCGCAGTCACACCCGGCAGCGCCCGCGCCGTCGGAAGCCGTCGGCGTCTGTCCGTCGGGTCCGTGACCGCCGTGACGGCAGTCGGTGCGGCACTGGTCGCCGGTGCCATCGCCTGGACGTGGACCTATCGCAGCAGTCCGCCCGCGCCGCGCAGTCTCTACGGCACGACGGCCGTGCCGTTGACCTCGTACCCGGGCTGGGAAGGCTCTCCAAGCCTGTCGCCCGACGGTACCCAGGTCGCATTCCACTGGAACGGCCGCGGATCGCGGCGACTTCAACGTATCTACGTGAAGCTCGTGGGGGAAGGCGAGCCGCTGCAAGTCACGAACGACCCGCGGCGCGACATGTTTCCAGCGTGGTCACCTGATGGGCGCCGGCTCGCGTTCCTCAGGAGCCCATACGACGGGACCCCCTGGCACCTTATCGTGATGCCGGCCCTGGGTGGAACCGAGCGACTCGTGGCGTCACTCTTCCCTATCTGGTTTCTGCCCAGTGAATCGGGGGACGACGCTGCTGTCGTGGACGCCCGATGGTAAGTGGGTGGCTATCGGCGCGAGCATCGACGGCAGCGCTGGCATCTGGCTCGTCGAAGTCGATGGGCCCCGCCGGCTGAGACTCACCGAACAGCCGCCCCGCTCACTTGGACAGGTCACCGGCCGTGTCGTCCGACGGGACACGAGTGGCCTTCATCAGGCAGGGGCAGGTGTCGCGCAGCGGCTCTGCACATCGTGCCCCTGCGCCCCGACTTCTCGCCGGCCGGTCCGCCACGCGAGGTGCTCGACCCGTGGCCACGCTACGTGGGCTCGGTCGCGTGGGGGGCCGACCAGGCGTCGTTGCTCTATGCGGCCGGTGGACACATGGGCATGTCGCGTCTCGAGCGCCTGCGCCTCGCCTCGGATCGGCTGTCGCCTGCCGGAGTCGCGGAGCCGCTGCCATTCGGCGATCAGGCGACCGGCCTCTCGGTGAGCGCGTCGGGCAGGCTGGTCTACGTGCGGCGCCTGCGCGATTCCGGCTTCTGGTCACTCGATCTCGAGCACCCGAGCCGCGGTGTGACCGCGTTTTCGGCGGTGGACTCGTCGCTGGACGAACACACGCCCCACATCTCGCCCGACGGTCGGCGTCTGGCCTTCGCCTCGACACGTTCGGGCACGGAAGAGATCTGGATCGCCAACGTCGATGGGTCGAATCCGCGGCAGATGACGTCGATGGGCGGGCCGCTCTGCGCCAATCCGCAATGGTCGCCGGACGGACGACTGGTGGTCTTCAACTCCGCCAATGCCGTTTCCTCCAGGGACGACCGCGACGTCGGATCTGATGTCTACCTGCTCGATCCGGCCACGGCGAGTATCCGGCGCCTGACGGCCGACCCCGGGTGGGAGCATCAACCACGCTGGTCGAGGGACGGCCGCTGGATCTACTTCGCGGCGCGCGCCGAGGGACCAGGCGTTGACCGAGATCTGGCGGATCTCTCGAGACGGCGGTGAGCCCGTGCAGGTGACCAGGGGCGGGGGGCTGCATGGGCGAAGAGTCGTACGACGGCCGGTCGCTCTACGTCGCGCGCCCGCGCCCGGGCCTGCCGCTCTGCGCCCTCGTCCGCGTGCCGCTCGACGGCGGCGAGGAAGTACAGCTGGCCGACGACGTCGCAGGCTCACTCAGCTTCGTCGTCGGACGTCGGGCGGTGTACGTCATGACCACCGACCATAACTGTACTACGTCCACGTCGATCGTCGCGATCGACATCGCGACCGGTCAGCGGACGACACTGGCGTCCTTCGGCAAACCACCGTGGTTTGGCATGACGCTGTCACCCGACGAGCGCCTGTTGCTGCTGTCGGCCGTCAACGACGAGAACCTCGACCTGATGCTCGTGGACCCGCCGTCATGACCGCCCACGCGCCCGTGAACGGTCGTCCTTGCGTACGCGCTCGCGTGCGTCGGTGATCGTGCCCGTCGGAGGTGCCGTGGCCGACCGCCACGTCACATGGGTGAGGTGGCGGACTGTTGCGTATCGCGCCTGGAGGTCCGTCCTCGCTGGCTACCGCAGTCGTGTCGCCATCGCCGCCGTGCCCGCGGCCCAGCGTTGGCCGACCGCGTTCCAGTACATCGCGCGCTCCACGACGATCTGCACGGGCGTGACGCCCAGCGATTCCACCAGCGCGCTGAAGCGCCGCCCCTGGGCGAGGCCGAAGTCCGTGCCGGCCGCGACGCTCGTGCGCGAACTCGGCGGCAGCGTGTACCTCCGCGACGTGGACGTGCCGTCTTCGAAGAACAGCGTGACCAACGCCTCGCCGGCCGTCGACGAGGTGTTGGCGACCAGGATGTAGGTCTCCTCTTCGCGCAGCGCGTTCACGCTGCCCTCGGCCATGGCCCAGTGCGTACCGGTCTCGAACGCCGCCGGTGCGTTGTGCGCCTCGTGCCACGTGACCGACGAGCCGGGCCACCACTGGGCCCGCTCGACGACGACCGGAACCTGATTCAGGACCTCCACCGTCGTCGAAACCGCGACATCGGCCAGCGGCGTGCCGGCGATGCCATCGAATCGCTCGAGGTCTACCCAGATGTTCGAGCGCGAGTTGGCGGGCGCGGTCAGCGTGCGGCTGTACGTCTGCCCGTCTGAGAGCAGGTAGGTGACATGAACCGAGGCGTCCTGATCGTTGGGGTTGGCGATCAGCACGAACAGGTCGAAGTAGGCGCCCGTCGCGCCCTCGGCCAGGAACCACGCCAGCTGTGGCTCGGTGACGCCGGCGCTCTCGTGCCCGGCGTTGAACCTGCGGCCCTGGTTGGACAGGTACATCGCGCGCTCGACGATGATCGGCGTGCCGTCCAGTGATTCGATCGCGGCGCTCACGTCGGTGTTGGCAAGTGCCGCCCCGAGTCCGGCGAACTCCTCGACGTCCACCCAGATGTTGGTTCGCGAAGCCGGCGGGAGCTGGTAGGTCTTCTCGAGCGGCACGCCGGTGGGTCGCAGGTACCGTACGCGGACGGTCGCGTCGGTCGCCGCGGGATTCTGCAGCAGGTAGAAGAGGTCGAACCCGCTGTGTGTCGCCCCTTCGGCCAGGTACCAGGTCGGCGACGGCGAGGCGATGCTCGTCTCGCTGTGCGCGCCGTAGCCATCGAGGTCCCACGACATCGTCCGATCGGCCACCACCGGCATGTCGGCGTCGATTCGGACGGAGAACTCCGCCGCCTCGAGCTCCGGGATCAGCTCCGGGGCGACCGAGACACGTCGACGGGGCGGCACCGTGAGGAGGCGATTCACCGTGCCGCCGTCGGCCTTCATGAACGTGAGTTGTGCGTGGGCGTCGATCGTCGCCGGGTTGAAGAGCGCGAGGCGCATGGCGAATGGCGGGATCGTCGCGCCCTCCGCGAAGTAGCGCGACTCACGCCCGGAAGGATGCGTGGCCTCGGCGTACTCCTGCGCGTTGGTGCGGCCGTCGCCGTCCGGGTCGCCGTCCGGGCCGGCGTCTCCGTCGGCCGAGGTCGTGGACAGGCCGACGCGCTCTTCCCACGGGTCAGGCAGGCCGTCGGCGTCCGCGTCGAGATCGACGAGGAATGCCTGTGGGTATCGGTTGAAGCTGACCCAGCGTCCGTTGGCGCTGATCGTCGGACCGTGGCCGTCGCCGAGGTTCACCGAATAGGCGAGGCGGAGATCCCGCACCACGACCTGCGCGCCCGTGAACGAGAGCCACCGGCCGTCGGCCGACAGCGTTGGCGACTGACACAGGACGACCGCGCCGGTCGGGTCGACGCAGCCGGCAGTGGTTCGGCTCGTCGCCCGATCATGAGCCGCGCCGGCGGGAAGGTTGCCGGCCCGGGACGCGAAGTAGACCGTGCGGCCGTCGGGGCTGATGGCAGGACGCGACTGGCCGAAGCTCGGGCCGTCGCCCTGCAGGCCCTCGGAGGTCAGGCTGACGAGTTCGGTGGTGCCGGTATCGCGATCGTGGACGAACACGTCCTGGGCGCCGTTGACGTCACCCTGGACCAGCGTGCTCGCGTCCGAGCTGTACGCGATGAAGCGGCCGTCCGGCGTGAGCGCGGGGAAGTACGCCTGGTGGTTGGTCTGCGCCCCTGCTGACGACACGCTCACGCGGGTGGTCTGGCCGGTCAGTCGGTCGTGGACGAAAATGTCGTAGCAGTACAGCCCGAGTCCGCAGTCGCCGTTGGTATCGCCGGCCACGAGGTTCGACGCACCCGATCGGAACACGACGATGCGGCCATTGCCGCTGATGATGTTGCCGCCAAGGTCCGTGCCGGTCGACGCGGGCTCGCCGAGGCTCGACACGCTGACGATGTCGGTCCGGTGCGTCTGGCGATCGTGGACGTAGACCTGCGTCGAGAGGGGCGCGCCTGGCGGCAGCAGGTTGGCGGCCCGGCTGGTGAAGGCGACGAACCGTCCGTCGCCGCTGATCGAGGGGCTGTAACTGTCGCTGTCGGCGTTCGCGCCGTCGCTGCGGCGGCTGACCAGTTCGATCGTGGTCGCGCCGGCCTCGTCGAACACGCCGTCACCGTCGGCATCGCGGTCGAGGACGAACACGTCGCTGCAGCTGCGGATGCCGCATCGCACGGTGTCTCCCGGCACGAGGTTGGACGCATCGGAGGTGACCAGCAGGTAGCGGCCATCAGCACTCATCGCGCCGACCGCGTAGGACGCGTTGGGCTCCGCGCCGTCGATCGTGGGCAGCAGCACGCGCCTGGGCTGCGCCGCGAGTGGTGGCGCGAGTGCGCCAAACAGCAGCAGGAACACCTGGACGCTGAGGCGGGCGGGCTGGCGGCAGGCGGGACGGAGCGACATGGCCCTCCTCGGGTGGAACCAGACCCTGGGGATCGTACACCCGGCGTGCTGGAGCCAGGACGGGTCCGGGCCAGTCGAACGGCAGGAGACCCGTGAGGCCGGATGCCGCGTAGAATTGACATATCTCCTGGCCGGTGGCCAATCCCGAACCAATCAGGACGGCCACGCAGGCCCCGGCGAAACGCGCAATCGTCAGCAGCGAGGCCATGGCGGCGGCAAGCCTACTCGAACAATTGGGTCGTGACTTCACACAGGAGGTCCATATGCAGCTCCCTGAATTTCCGACTGTCGACAACTACATGGACCGGACGACGCACGCGCTGTCCGCCGACGACGACATCCTGGTGGCCGTGCGGCGCCTCATCGAGGAAGGTGTGACCGATGCACCGGTCCTCGATGGCGAGGGGCGACTGGTCGGCATGCTGTCGGAATACGACTGTCTCCGGCTGCTCGCCGAAGGACGTGACGGTAAACAGCCGAGCGGGCCCGTCCGGGATTTCATGTCGACCAACGTCACCCGGGTAACTCGCGACAGGGACGTCTATTTCGTCGCCGGGATGTTTCTTGCGGAGCCGGCGCAGCGGCGATTCGTGGTCGTCGACGATGACGACCTGGTCGGCGTGGTGACGCGCAAGGACATCCTGCGCGCAGTTCGGGCCGGCCTCGAGCATGGCTGAATCGCGGTCAGGATCGCGGCCTCGTGACTGACAGCGCCTGCAGCCGGACCAGGGCCGTCCAGTCCCCACCGTCGACGGTGTAGAACGGGCCGGGCCTGAACTACGCGGTCCGCCGTCGTACGGCCCGGCGAATTCGGCAGACCGTGCTGCTCGCGCAAGCCGTCGACCCATCCATAGGTCCGGCGACCGCCTCATGGCGTTGAGGGTACAGACCTCGCCGCGGTTCGCGGCGGGCGAGCCGGAGGAACTGTTCAAGGTTCGCACGGTGCGGGCCGGGACGGTGCGCGATGACGACGTGAGTCCCGACAGCAGTCGATTTCTCGTGGCGGCGCTCGCGACCAAAGAGCGCGACCTGCCTTCCCCGACGGTGATCGCCAACTGGCAGGCGGGGTTGCAGAGCGCGGGCAGGCGGTAGCGGACGCCGCGACACCGTTGGCCGGCTGTCCAGAAAGGGGAATGGGTAAGGGGAAAAGGAACTCAGAAAGGCGGAAGGCGGAAGGAAGAAGACGGAAGCAAGGTCACGGAAGGAAGGTCACGAAGCGGGGGCAGGAGCGGGCGCAGGCAGATGGCGCGAGCCTTGCTGGAGTCCCTCGTGACATGGACAAGCGGCCCCGTGATCTGATGGCGCGTTCGCTGCGGTTTGCCGACGGGATCATCGATTTCGTCGAGCGGGAACAGCAACGGCGCCACCTCCTGGCCCTCCGTGCGCGCGCCCTGCAGGAAGCCGAGGAGTGCCAGTACTGGCTCATGGTCATCCAGCGACGCCGCAACTCGCACTCGGAACCCGTCGTGGCCGACCTGCTCGCGCAGGTCTCGGAACTCGTCGCCATCCTCAAGGTCTGCGTCAGAAAACTCCGCGGACAGTAGCCTTCCCCCTTCTCTCTTCCGCCTTCTTCCTTCAGCCTTTCGTCTCCTTTCCCCTTTCCCCTTTCCCGTCCCCGTTCCCCGTCCCCGTCCCCCGTCCCCCGTTCCCCGTCCCCCGTCCCCCGTTCCCCGTCCCCCGTCCCCGTTCCCCGTCCCCCGTCTCCCCGTCCCCCGTCCCCCGTTCCCCGTCCCCGTCCCCCGTCCCCCGTCCCCCGTTCCCCGTCCCCCGTTCCCCGTCCCCCGTCCCCCGTTCCCCGTTCCCCGTCCCCCGTCCCCCGTTCCCCGTTCCCCGTCCCCCGTTCCCCGTCCCCGTCCCCCGTTCCCTTTGCCGACTATCATTTCCGCCGTGTCCACGCTCGTGCGCGCCGACCGTCGTGACGACGACTCCCTGGAGGGGCTGGGTGCGCGTGTCGCCGAGCTCGAGTCGATGCTGGCCGAACGCACGGCGGAGGTCGATGCTGCCACGTCGGGCCTCGAGGCGTTCAGGCTGCGGTACCGCCGGGAGGTCGGCCTGCTCCACGACGAGCTCGACGCGCTCGAGCTCGCCATTGCCGAAGCGGAGCTCGGCGAGCTGTCGAAGAAGCTGGAGGACGGCGGCGCCACGGCCGACTCGACGCCTCCTGTGAATCCGGACGCCCCGGCGCGATTCACGTCCGACGCGGTCCGCAAGTTGTTTCGCGACGTGGCGAAGGCCATCCACCCCGACCTGGCCGAGGACGAGTCGGCCCGCCAGCGTCGCCACGCCCTCATGATCGAGGCCAACAAGGCCTACGCGGTCGGAGACGAGGCCCAGTTGCGATGGATCCTCGAGGCCTGGAAGCGAAGTCCGGAGGCCGTCCAGGGGCGTGACGAGGAGGCGCTGCGCCTCCGACTGACGCGCCGTCTGTCTCAGATCGAGGAGGAACTCGACGGGCTGGCCGGTGAGCTGGCGGCGCTGCAGGCCTCGCCGCTGTGGGAACTGAAAGTGATGGTCGATCAGGCTGCCGCGCGCGGCAAGGACATCGTGGGCGACATGGTCCGGCGGCTGAAACGCGACATCATGGCCGCCACCAACCGCCTCGACGCGATGCGACCGCCCGGGTGAGGGATCGTCACCGGCGACTGGCGCCCAGGGGGCTGGCGCCGCCACCCGGAGGTGTCATGCAGACAGTCGAACGTGTGGGCCGGGTGCCCGTTCTCCCAGTGATTCCACCCGCGGAGCGACGGGGTGAAAGGGAGAGGTAGGAGGAGGACATGAACGGCGTCCCCCTTCACTCGCTCTCGCCTTCTGCCTTCGTCCTTTCTGAGTTCCTGTTTCCTTTCCTCCTTTCCTCCTTTCCCTCTTCACACCCCTCCGCCCTGCGTTCGCGCCTCGGCCTCGAGCCACGTCTTGCAGCGGCGCGAAGTAGTCGAGGATCGCGGTGGCGTCCATCTCGCGCTCGCCGGTGAGCGCCTCGAGCGCCTCGGGCCACGGCCGGCTCGCGCCCATCTCCAGCATCGTGCTGCAGCCGCGCGCCGGCCTCCTGTTGCCGTAGATCGAGCAGCGGTGCAGCGGGCCCTCGTGGCCGGCGGCCTCGCACAGCGCGCGGTGGAACTGGAACTGCAGGATGTGCGCGAGGAAGTAGCGCGTGTAGGGCGTGTTGGCCGGGACGTGGTACTTGGCGCCGGGATCGAAGATCGGCTCGGTGCGCGCGACCGGCGCCGCGATGCCCTGGTACTTCTCGCGCAGCTCCCACCAGGCCGCGTTGTACTGCGCCGGCGGGATCTCGCCGGAGAAGACCTTCCAGCGCCACTGGTCGACCAGCAGGCCGAAGGGCAGGAAGGCGACCTTGTCGAGCGCCTCGCGCATCAGCAGACCGAGGTCGTCCTGCGTCGGCGGCGCCGCGGTCGAGCAGGCCGACCTCGACGAGGTACTCGGGCGTGATCGACAGCGCGATGGTGTCGCCGATCGCCTCGTGGAAGCCGTCGTTGGCGCTGTCGCGGAAGAGCGAACGGCTGCTGGTTGTAGGCGCGCTGGTAGAAGTTGTGCCCGAGCTCGTGGTGGATCGTGACGAAGTCCTCGGCGTTGATCTCGATGCACATCTTGATGCGCAGGTCGTCGACGCAGTCGATGTCCCAGGCGCTGGCGTGGCAGACGACGTCGCGGTCCGCGGGCTTGCGTGAACAGCGAGCGCTCCCAGAAGGTCTCGGGCAGCGGGTCGAAGCCGAGCGAGGTGAAGAAGCCCTCGCCGTAGCGCACCATCTCGAGGGCGTCGGTCTTCCTGGTCTTCAGCAGCGGCCGTGAGGTCGTAGCCCGGCTCGGCGCCCCGGCGGCCCGACGAGGTCGTAGATGTTGCCCCACTCCTGCGCCCACATGTTGCCCAGCAGGTGCGCCGGGATCGGCGCCGTCGGGCGGCGACCAGGTCGGTGCCGTAGCGCGCGGCGAGCGGCGCGCGGACGTGGCAGTGCAGCGCGTCGTAGAGCGGCTTGACCTGCTCCCACAGCCGGTCGACCTCGCTCGGCGAAGTCGTCGGGCGGCATGTCGTAGCCGGAGCGCCACAGGCGCCCAGGTCGGCGAAGCCGAGCTCCCGGGCGCCCTCGTTGCCGAGCTCGACGAAGCGCTCGTACGGCTCCTTCATGGGGGGGGCGATCGTGCGCCAGCCCTCCCAGGCCTCGAGCAACGCCTTCGGGTCGCGACTCGTCGCCATGAGGCGACCGAGGTCATCGATTGTCTGGCAGGGCCGCCCTTCTGGGCAGTACCTGCCGCGCCCGTAGGCTGCCTCCAGTCCCGCGGCGATCCGCGTGAGTTCCTGCTGGAGTGCCTCGTCGGCCGGCGCCGGCAGCGGGCTGGCAGACAGCTTGAGGAGCAGCAGTTGGCGGGCGACATCCGGGTTGCCGTTG
This sequence comes from uncultured Acidobacteriota bacterium, assembly GCA_963715265.1. Lineage (GTDB taxonomy): Bacteria > Acidobacteriota > Vicinamibacteria > Vicinamibacterales > Vicinamibacteraceae > Luteitalea. The sequence continues at coordinate 21,275 of CAVQRQ010000017.1, read as the reverse complement.
GCGTCGGCCGGGTAGGACGCGGCGGCCTTGGCGAGGCGCATGGACTCGGTCACATAGCTGGCCGTGGCCACCGACGACAGGTGCTCGGTGTCCTCGGTGATGAAATTGGCGGCCACCCACCTGGCCCGTTCGAGGGCGGTGGCTTCCTCGAGCAAGGTGGCGTTGGCCTGCATCACGAACGCCGCGGCGTCGGCCGGGGGCGCCGTCTGCCCGGGACCGGGGGCGGAAACACTCGAGCAGGCCGGGGCCAGGCTCAGGCCGGCCAGTACGATCGTGACGGCGAGGAGACGGGGAGACACATCCTCCGTTGTACCCCCGTCGGGGCAGGCGCTCAAGGTGGTTCGCAGGTCGACGCAGGCTGCGGGACGAGACGATTCAGCCCGCGGGACAAGTCCCGCGGCTACGGATTGGGTAGCCAACGGGCACGGATCGGGGGACTCCCATGGGTGTGGATCGAGGGAGTTCCCGCGGCTACGGATCGGGTGGCCAACGGGCACGGATCGGGGGACTCCCATGGGTGTGGATCGGGGGAGTTCCCGCGGCTACGGATCCCTGGCGGGCGGCGGGTCCGGGACGGGGACTCCTGGACGGCGGCGGATCAGGGACGGGCATCTCTGGAGGGCGGCGGATCCGGGACGGCGGACTTCAGCTGAACAACACACCCGGGGCGAGCAGCCCCTGCGGGTCGAGGGCGTGCTTGACCGCGCGCATCTGCTCGATGCCCGCGTCGCCGTACAACTGGCGGAGCAGCGCCTGCTTGACCGGGTGCCGGCCGACGCCGTGCTCGGCGAGCGGACAGCCGCCCAGGCGCGCCACCTCGATCCCGAACTCGAGGATCGCGGCCTTGCCAGCCTCCACGTCGTCGTAGCTGCGCGGCAGCACGTTCGGGTGCACGTTGCCGTCCGACACGTGGCCCCAGGTCGCCGAGTCGAGCCCGAGGCGTGCGAAGCCCTCCCTGTAGATGGCCATCATCTCGCCGAAGCGCTCGAAGGGCACGACCATGTCGGCTGCGGTCTTGGCGATGCGATTGTCGATGTCGCGCTTGGCTCGTCCGACGCGGGCGTTGACGCCGGCGGGCACAGCCTCGCGCACGCCCAGCAACTGCTCGGCGCGCCGGCGATCGCCTGGGAGCGCGAGTTCCGTGTCGTCGAGCACGCCGTGCCGGTCGAGCAGGCGACAGAAGCGCGCCAGGGGCGTGTCAGGACCGTCGGCATCCAGCGCGCCGCTGATCTGTTCGTAGGCCTCGTCCTGGCTGAGCGGCGGGAGCTCGAGCTGGATGAGCAGCAGCAGGCTCGCCGCCGCGGGCCACGACACCTCGTACTTCCTGTCGGCACCGTCCTCGCGCAGGATCTGGAGCGACCGCGCGTCCATGTGCTCGATGGCCGCCACGTCGATACCGGCGGGGTCGTGGGTTCGCCACGTCTGGCGCGATGCCTCGCGCAGTTCTGCCACGAGCGCCAGGGCGCGCGACTCGTCGGCGCACGGCACGAGCGCGTAACACAGGCCAGCCCTGACACGCTGGAGCCTGAGCACGGCCGACGTGATGACGCCGAGGGTGCCCTCGGCGCCGATGAACAGATCGACGAGGTCCATGCCGGGCGCCGCGTGGTAGCCGGCGGACCGCTTGACGACGTCGGGCATCACGTACGTGGGCACCGGCACGACCCTGTGGCCGCCGGGTCCGTCGATGACGAACAGGCCCGAGGCGTCGAGCAGGTGGTCGCCGCGCATGATGTCGATGACGTCGCCGCCGGCGAGGACGACCGTGAGGCCGGCGACCCAGTCGCGGGTGGTGCCGTACTTGAAGGTGGCAGCGCCCGCGGCGTTGGTGGCGACGATGCCTCCGACGGTCGCGCCGAGGTACGTGGGCACCGGCGGAAAGTCGAGCGCGTGCGTCGCGAGGTCGTCGAGCAGCGTGGCCAGCGCGACGCCGGCCCCCACCCTGACGAGCGCGTGCACCTGGTGCTGGTCCGGACCAGTCGACGCGGCCTGTGCGTCCATCGCCACCGGCGGGTCGATCGACGTCAGCCGCGCCGACGACAGGACGATGGCGCCGGCAGGCGTGGCGCCGCCGGTCAACGACGATTGGGCGCCGACGGGCAGGACAGGACGCCCCCCGGCGAGCACGGCGGCCACGTCGGCTTCCGTCCGCGGACGGGCCACCGCCTCGGCGTGCCCACCCGGGTAGTGCGCGGCGTCTTCGATGTGTGCGGCGATGGCGTCGGGACTGCGGTCGAGGAGGTCAGGCGAGAGGGCGCCACGAGGAGCCCGGGCAACGATCGGCACGGGGGTAGTGTATCGTCGGGCAGGAAGACCAGACCCGCGCCCGACGGGTCGGAGAGACAGCAGACCCTTGTTCGGTTTTGCCGCCGTCAGCGTTTACGTCATGTAGAAGGGTCGCCCAGTGGACGGTACTTCGGGGCGAACGTGGCGTGGATGGAAGGGAGGGAGGGCCCGACCACTCGCTGCCGTGTTCGATCCGGGTACCGGCCCGCTGGGAACTCTTCCAAAGGGCGCCGAATGGCGCCCTTGCCATGTCCGGCGTACTACACGCCGCGCCTGCCCCTTGCCAACGCCCACGAGTGAGTGACGATCCGGTGTCCGGTCGAAGCCGGACTGCCGCACCGGACTGTCGACGCGTCTCCGGATGGCGTACGCTGCCGTGGTAGACTGCCGCGTTTTTCCGGGAGACGACTTCATGAAGATCGGGTTGATGGTCGGGCGCGAGTACAGCTTTCCACCGGCGTTCATCGACAAGGTGAACCAGCTCGGGCAGCCGCACGGGATCACCGCAGAGTACGTCACGCTCAGCGGGTCGCCGATGGACGAGCCCCAGCGCTACAAGGTGATCGTCGATCGCATCTCGCACGAGGTGGAGTACTACCGCGGCTTCCTGAAGCTCGCGGTGCTCAACGGCACGTACGTCATCAACAACCCGTTCTGGTGGACGGCCGACGACAAGTTCTTCAACTACGCCCTCATGGCGCGCCTCGGGGTCGCGATTCCGCGCACCGTGCTGCTGCCGCAGAAGGCCTATCCGCAGGACGTCGACATCCAGCCGGCCTCCCTGCGCAACATGGGCTACCCGCTCGACTGGGATGGCCTGCTCGACTACACCGGGCGCCCGGCGATCCTCAAGCCGTTCTCGGGCGGCGGCTGGAGGCACGTCTACAAGGTCAACTCGCGCGAGGAGCTGCTGGCGGCCTACGACGGCACCGCGCCGTACTGCATGACGCTGCAGCAGTTCGTGCACTTCGACAAGTACGTGCGCTGCTTCACGTTCGGCAAGCACGACATCGTGCCCGTCGTGTACGACCCGCATGCCCGCCAGTACCTGATTCAGCACGACTACCTGTCATCCGAGGTCGGCGCGCGCGTCGTCAAGGACGCGCAGACGATCAACGAGGCGCTCGGCTACGAGATGAACACGATCGAGTTCGGGATCGAGAACGACGTCCCGTACGCGATCGACTTCCTGAACTGTGCGCCCGACTTCGAACGCGATCGCATCACGCCGTTCTACTTCGAGATGGTCGTCGACAAGATGGCGCGCCTCTGCATCGATCGCGCGCTCAACGGTCACCAGAGCAACATGTTCCCGAAGTGGGAGCAGATGCTCGGTCTCGGCGCCGCGTCCGGATTCGTCGGGTCGCCGGTGCCATAGTCAACGCATGCGTAGGCGCGGGACTTGTCCCGCGTCCTGGCCGTCGGACGAGTCCGACGGCTACGTATCACTATCGAATCGCCGATGGCCGACCCGATTCACACGTGGATGGCGCTGCTCGGACAGGGCGGCGAACTGACGCAGGCGTACTGGGACGCGCACGTGCGGCGCATGCGCGAGGCACGCCTGGTGTTCGGGGATCGCCTGAGCTGCCCGTTCCTGCGGCCCCTGTTCATGGACGTGCAGGACGAGGCGCGGCAGCGGGCCGCCTGCGAGGTGATCGCGCGCCTCGGGGAGCGCATCATCCGCGAGGCGATGGCCGACGACGCGCTGCTGTCAGACTTCGGCCTCTCGGACGCCGAGCGCGCCCTCGTCGCCATCGATCCGGGCTACTCGTTTGCCAGCACCTCGAGCCGGCTCGACTCGTTCCTGCTGCCAGACTCGCTGATGTTCGCCGAGTACAACGCCGAGTCACCCGCGGGCTTCGGCTACACCGAGATGCTGGCCAACGTCTTCGCGGACCTGCCGATCATGGCACGCTTCCGCGAGGCCTTCGACGCCGAGCCGTATCCCCTCATGGACGCGATGCTCGAGGCCCTGCTCGCGAGCTATCGCGACTGGGGCGGCACCGCCGCCCCGCCGCGAATGGTGATCACCGATTTTCGCGGCGTGCCGACATGGAACGAGTTCGAGATCCTGGCCGAACGGTTCACGCGGCGCGGCGTGCCGACGGTGGTTGCCGACCCGCGCGATCTCGAGATCGCGAACGGCCGGCTCGTGGCGCACGGCCAGGCGATCGACCTCGTCTACCGCCGGGCGCTGATCAACGACATCGTCGCGCGCCCCGACGACACGCGCGTGCTGGTGCAGGCGTATCGCGACCGGCTGGCCTGCGTGGCCAACACCTTCCGCTGCAAGATTCCGCACAAGAAGTCGTTCTTCGCCGTGCTGACCGATGAGGCACACGCCGCGCGCTTCAGCGACGACGAGCGCGCCGTGATCAGGGCGCACGTGCCGTGGACGCGCGTGGTCGCCGGGCGCCGCACGCGCACCAGCGACGGCCGTGACGTGGACCTCGTGACGTTCGTGCGCGATGCGCGTGAGCGCCTGGTGCTCAAGCCGACCGATGACTTCGGCGGCCACGGCGTCACGCTCGGGTGGGAAACGGAGGCGTCGGCCTGGGAGGCGACGCTGCAGGACGCGCTCGCGCAGCCGGCGGGCACGTGGATCGTGCAGGAGCGTATCCCGATCCGCCGCGAGCCGTTCCCGTTCGTCGAATCGGATCCGCACCGCGTGACGACGAAGGACATGCTCGTCGACTGCGCGCCATACATCTTCCGTGGCAAGGTCGCCGGGTTCCTCACGCGGCTCAGCGCGTCGGGCCTCGCGAACGTGACCAGCGGCGGCGGGCAGGTGCCCGCGTTCCGCGTCGCGGAACGCTAGGTAGGGCGCGGTGTCCCACCGCGCCGTTGTCCACGACGGCGCGGTCGGAGACCGCGCCCTACCTCTGTTCTACAGCAGGCGCCCGACGTACTCCCACATCATGTGGTGCCAGTAGGGCCAGTCGTGTCCGCCCTGCGGGCCCCAGTCGTCGAGGTGGTGCGGGATGTTCCGCCTGCGGAGCACCTCGGCGAAGCGGTAGGTCTCGGCGGGATGTTCCCAGGGGCCGGTCCCGGTGGCCAGGTGGACGTGCGACGAGGCGATCTGCTGGTAGAACCAGGGATCGGTGACGCCGGCGAGGTAGTCGATGGGGTTGTTGAAGTAGAAGTTGTCGTCGTACATGCCGTCCATGAAGCGCCGCATGTCGTACACCCCCGAGAGGCAGAAGGCCCACTTGAAGGTGTCGGGATGCTTGAAGGCGCTGTTGGCGGCATGGTAGGCGCCGAGAGAGGCGCCCATCACCGCGATGGGCGGCAGGCCCTGGCAGTGGTCGTGGATGAACGGCACGACCTCCCACCGGATGTACTCGTCGTACTGCTTCTGCATCCAGCTGCGGTGGAAGGGGTGGGCGCCCTTGTTGTAGAAGGACGCCTCGGTGGCCGACCGCACGCAGAAGACCTTGATGCGCCCCTGCTCGATGTACGGCGAGAGGGTGCGGATCATCCGCTGCCCTTCCATCTCCCACTCGTCGCCGCCGCTCGTCGGAAAGGCGAGCAGCGGCGTGCCGAAGTTGCCGTACACGGTGAGCCCCATGTCGAACCCGAGGCGAGGCGAGAACCAGCTGTGGACCTGGCGTTCCATGCGCCCTCATGAGACGACGGAACGGGCCCGACTGTCCAGCCGTCGCGCACGAGTCCTCACGCCTCGGTCGCCCGGTCGGTTCCGGCCGTTCAGGCAGCGAGGTCGCCCAGCGGACGCGCAATTCTGTGCGAGGGATTCCCGGCCCTCTCCAGGATCACCTCGGGGTCGTAGTCCACGGTCGGCTCACGGCAACGCCACCGTACGTGACCGCCCTCAGCGCGAACTCACGCCGCCGGTCGGTGCCCCCTCCCTTGTAGGGCAGTGTCAACACGCCACGTCGAACGAGTCCCCGGGCTCAATCGTGCTCCGACCCACCTCCCCCCAGGCAGCTGGCTTCGAAGGTCGGATTGGCTCGCAGCGCTTCGTCAGGAACTCCAGTCGCGTGTTGACGTCCGAGGGCTTCTTCATCAGGACCGTGACCTCCACACTCTTCAAGCACTGATTGCACGACACTGCAACGAAAAGTGGCCTGTGGGCGATTTGGGCGATGCCGGTGGACTGTACTCCAGAGGGATCACTGGTGACGAGTGAGCCCGATGCAGCTCCGGAGCGACCTGCTTTGTGGAAGTCGCACGCCCAGACCGCGCGAACTGCCCCTTCGTCGCTGTGCACTCGCACGTCGGCCCTGATGCCTATCTCCGGAGCCCGTCGCACGCGACCAGCGACACCAAGAACGCCACGCACAGGCCGACGCGAAGAACATCGACGCATCGTGTGGTCATCACCTTCCTCCGTCACTCGATCACGCGCAGGCGCGCTCGCCACTGTCGACGTGTGCACGACGGACGCACACGGGGCCACGTCCCGCAGCACGGACCCGAACTCCGGCTGTCGGCGCGCGTGAACGTGAGGCCTCCTCTCCCGGTCTCCTGAGCCGCGCCGCCATCCGTCACGCGCGAAACGGAGGCGGCGAGGCTCAGCATCGAACGTCCAGGCGTCAGGATCGACGCAGCACCCGGTACAGCGCGTAGGCGATGCCCGCGGCCAGCAGCACCAGGGCTCCCCACCGCAGCAGGCGGCCCTTCCCGTTGTCCTCGATGATGATCTCGGGGTCGAAGCTCACGTCGACCTTCGACTCGGTCCCGCCGATGCGCACAGCTGTGGCGGTCACGTCGTAGCGACCCTTCTTCTGCCCCTTGTTGCCGTGCGTGCGCGAGGCACAGGTCTTTGTGACCGGAGCGCCGTTGCCGACGATGTAATCCTCGAAGAGCACGTTGCCCTTGTCGAAATCGCACTCGGGTCCCTTGAAGTCGACCGAACCCCTCTTGACCGTGAGCTTCAGCTTCACGTCCACGGCGCACTGGTTCGTCAGGACGAACGTGAACGTGTGCTCCGCCGCAATGTCGTGCCCGCACAGTGTCTTGTCATCTGTGGCGACCACGGGCATGTAGCAGTCGTCGGCAATCTTCTTCGACGGGTCGCCCGTCGTCGTCAGCGTCACCGCGACGGTGTCTCTCGGCGTGCAGTCTGCTGCGCGCGCCGGTGACGGCGTGGCGAGGCCGGCCGCGACGGCCATCGCAGAGATCAGCGGGCGAATCAACGAATCCATCCTCATGTGGCTGCTCCTTGGTCTGTAGCGTGCGTCGGGTGTGCTACTGCCTGATGCCCTTGAACTCGATCCGCGAATCCAGCAGGGGCTGCAGGTCCTTCTCGAGCACCGCCGTCGGCGCAAGCCCGCGTGTGTTCAGCTGAGCCAGCAGGTCGGCGGTCTCGACATACCGCTCGCACAGGGCGTACGCATTCGCGCGATTGGCCAGCGCCGCGACCGTCGTCGGGGCCAGCGTGGCCAGGCGCCCGGCGTGCGCGAGGGCGACCGCACACTCCCCGGCGCGAGCCGACGCATACGCCGCGTTGCCCAGTGCGCGGATGTCGCCCGCGTCGACCCGCAGGAGCGCCGACGCGGCAGCCACGGCCTGCCGATAGGTCTCCCGGGCGGCCTCGCGACGACCGCGCTGCCGCTGCGCGTCGCCCAGGTTGCGGTAGTACACGGGATCGTGCGGCTCGAGCGCGACCGCCTCGGCGTACAGGCGTTCGGCCTCCGCGAGGTTGCCTTGCTCGTAGTAGAACGTGCCGAGGTTGGTGAGCGATGAGGCCGTGCGCCTGATCTCGACCGACCGCTCGTACGCCGCGCGCGTCTGGTCTGCCTGGCCGAGCCTCTGGTACGTGGCGCCGATCATCTGGTAGCTCCACGGGTTGTCGGGCTGCAGGTCAGCCAGGTGCGTGAAGGCGACGAGGGCCTCGGCATAACGCCCTTCGTCGAACAACGACGATCCCAGCACCCTGTAGTTCGAGAAGCTGGGACGGACGGCCACGGCGCGCTCGAGCAGGTCGATGCCTTCCGCTGCCCGACCGCCGGCTGTCTCGATGGCCCCGAGGGTGCGCAGCGCGCGGTCGTTGGCCGGGTTGGCGTCGAGCACGCGATGCAGGTACGGGATGGCTTCGGCCCGGCGGCCCGTCATCTGTTTGGCCATCGCGAGGCCCAGCAGGACGTCCTCGGCGTCGCCGCCGTGCCGCTGTGCCTCGACGAGCGCGTCCTGCGCGTTGATGACGAGCTCCGGGGCCGGGCGCTGCACGTACTGCAGCAGGAGCACGCGCCCCAGTTCCGCGTGGGCGAGCGCGAACTCAGGCTGCAGCCGCACCGCCTGCCGGAGCAGTGAGACCGCGTGGTCGAGGTTCCCGGGCCTGTCCGGGCGGGCAGCGTACTGCCTGGCCTCCGAGTACAGCTCGAACGCCTCCGGCGTCGGCTGGACCAGCGTGGCGACCTCAGGCAGGACGGCCTCGGTTTCGCCGAGCCACGCGCGGAGCTCTGCCGCGACCTCGCGTGCGAGGGTGGCCATCGCGTCGGCACGCCCGTGCCGGGTGATGGTCTTGACCGTCGAGCCATCGCGGGCACGGTGGACGACGACACTCATCCTGACGCCTGACCCGAACGGCGCGACCGTGGGGATGACGACGTGTGACAACCCCTGATCGCGCAGGCGGGCCACGAGCTCCCGAATGCCACCGTGGAACGCGGGGACGTCTCCCGCAACGAGGCGGGCCCGGCGCAGCGGACCCAGCGCCTGCTTCAGGAGATCGGCAGCTCCGGCCGAGACGGTCTTCGACGCCGCATCGTCGATGCGCGACACCACGGCGATCGTGCGCGTGGACGTCGGCGGAGCGTCGCCGAACAATGCGATCCCACCGCCGATGCACGACGAAGCGACGATGAGGAGCGTCGTCGCAAGCACGCGCCAGCGCTTCCTGCTCACCACCGGTGAGGCGGCGACTGGCAGCAGCGCCAGCAGGGCCGCGGCATCGCGAGGCCTGTCGGCTGCCTCCTCCGCCCGCGCCGCCGTCGCGGCGGCACGAAGGGCGCGCACCGTTGCGGGCGGCAGCGGCGCGCCGGCCTGGTCGCCACCCTCGACGACCTCGTCGATCAGGACGCCCAGGCTGTAGACGTCTGCGGCCGTCGTGGGCGTGGCGCCGCGCCGCACCTCGGGCGCGGCGTACCGGGGCGTGAACGCCGCCTCACGGGTCGCGGTGCTCGTCACGGTCTCGCGCACGCGCGACTCGAGCAGCGCGATGCCGAAGTCGATCACCTTGGCCTGGCCGGGCGGCGAGACGATGACGTTGCGCGGCTTGAGATCGCAATGGACGACGCCGTGGGCGTGCGCGAACGCCGTGGCCTCGACGACCTGTCGCAGCACCGCCAGGACGAGCGCCGGCTCGCGCCGTCCGCGCAGCCAGGCGTCGAGCGTCTGGCCCTGGAGATACTCGAGCACCAGCGCCGGAGGAAGATCGATGGCGTCGAGCACGCGCTCGACGTTCGGGTGCTCGAGCGCGGCAAGCGCCCGGCCTTCGGCGACCAGGCGCTTGAGCGCCACGTCGTCGGCCAGCCAGGGGTTGCGCAGCCGCTTGATGGCGACGACCCTGTCGAGGCGCTCGTCGTAGGCCTCGTCGACGGCGCCCATGCCGCCGTGTCCGATGGTCCGCCGCACCCGGTAGCGGCCGGCGAGCAACTCGCCGGCACCGCGCCCGCTCACGTCGGTGGGGAGGACGTTGGCAATGTGGTCGACGTCCACGTCGAGGTAGGTCGCGACCTCCTCACGCATGTCCCCGTCCAGCGACGCGAGCAACCGATCGCGCTCGGCTGGTGCGAGCGTGAGCAGTCGATCCAGCACCTGCTTGATGGCAGCCCAACGCTCCGGCGTCATGTCCGTCGTCATGTGACGCTGCCTCCTGAGCCGTATCGTCGTGCGCCTGCGCGTATCCGGATGAAGGCCGAGTTGGAAGGCCACCCGGAGGACTCCATGACCGACTTCACGCCCAAGCACGCTGCCGCCTGCGCCCTCACCCTGCTCGTGATGGCCACTGACACCATGACGAGCGGTCACCTCCCCGCGACCGTGTCGCCTGGCCGCGGGATCGAGCAGGTCGGCGCGTACGCATCGACGCTCGACCAGCTCGCCACCGCCGTGCACGCCATCCCGTTCGAGCAGGGCCGCGAGTACTACATCGTTGCGACCTGCGGCGAGGGCTGTGACGTGGACCTCGAACTCCGCTCCCCCGGTGGTCGCGAGATCGACCGCCACGTCTCCGCCGGCACACCAGAAGTCGCGGTCATCCCCGCGGCATCGGGCCGCTACCGTGCCGTGGTCTCCATGCGCCGCTGCGACGCGGCGCCCTGCGCGTACACCCTCGACGTGATGGCCCGCTGAGTCGCGGCGAGCCGGCGGGTTCGGCGGCCTGCCGGCTCACTCAGGTCGCGCCATCCGATCGCGCCTCCGCCCCACGCCCGGCGCGGGCCTTCATGGCTCGCGCCAGCCACAGGCGGGCCGTGGCCCACTCGCGCTTCACCGTTGCCGGTGAGATTCTCGAGGACCGCGCCCGTCTCCTCGACCGACAGCCCGCCGAACGTCCGCAGCTCCACCACCTTCGCCTGCCGTGGGTCCAGCGCCGCGAGGCGCTCGAGCGCGCGATGCAACTCCATGACCTCCACGTCGGCGACGGCCCCGACAGCGGGGACGCCGCTCAACGTGACACGCTCGGCCCCGCCGCCGCGCTTGGCCGCCAGGTGGCCGCGCGCGTGGTCGACGAGCACCCGACGCATGGCCTGGGCCGCGATGGCGAAGAAATGGCCCCGACCCGCCCACCTCACGTCGCGTTGATCGATCAGGCGCAGGTACGCCTCGTTCACGAGGGCCGAGGGCTCCAGTGTGTGCCCCTCACGCTCGCGACGCATGTACGACCGCGCCAGGCGACCAAGCTCGCCTTCAATCGCGGGCAGCAGGGCGTCGAGGGCCGCGGCGTCGCCGTCGCTCCACCGGCGCAGGAGCGCAGTGACGTCGGACGACCCGGGACCGCCTCCGGGGAGGTCACCGACGTTGGTCATGGCTATCGATTGGGAGGGATCCCCCTTATGGACGAGTCATGCCAGCCGTGTCAAGTGGCGTGAGCCCCGTGGACAGGCACTTCCGCGTGAACAGACGAGGGAGGACCCCATGTCACGCATCCAGGCCGCACTCATCGCCATCCTCGTCCTGCTCTCGGGCATGCCGGTCACAGCCGCCCGCGCCACGTATGCGCCCGACGAAGCGCCGCCCCGCAAGGACCCGGCGCTGAACGCACCAGCGACGACCTATTCCTGGCGCGGACACCTCGTCGACGGACAGCGGGTCCGGCATGCCGTGTGGCTCTGACGTCGGGCAGGCGTACCTGATCTCAGGGGCGTGCGATCGTCCCTGCCGCGACGTGGACCTGCTGGCACGCCCGAGCAGCGACCACCCGTCCCTCAGGGCGCGCGCGCTTCCTCGATCACGACCTCTGGATCGAACAGCACGAAGGTGCCGGTGCCCGGCGTGCGGCCACCGATGGTGAACGTCCGGCTGAACGTGGACGTTCCGGCTCGATAGGGAAGGGACTGGCACGACTGCACCAGCGGCGCGGCACCTGCCGCCAGCGTCTGCGTGAAGACGGTGCCCGTGCAGTTGGTGAACTCGAGCGGGTTGGCCCCTGGCGCCGCCAGCGTGAGCTGCGCTTCGACAGGCACCGCGCACCTGTTGACGACGATGAAGCGGTACTGGACGGACGTGCCCACGCCGCCGGGCCCGTTGCCCGCGACGTCCTCGAAGCGTTTGGTGTCGTCGCGGCGCCAGAAGCAGTCGACGCCGGGCGCCACCCGCTTGGTCGGGTCGTGCATGACGTCTGACGCCGGCACGAGGCAGGCCTTGACGTCGGCATCGCCGCGCGGGTTGCAGTCCGCGGCATTCGGATTCGGCGTGCGGTTCAGCGCGCGGAGCAGTCCCTGTGGCTGATTGCGCGGCTGGGCCAGCAGGCGCGCCACGAGCGGGCCGTCGTACAGGGTGGCGGCTGCGCCGAGGCCGAAGGTGACGGCCATGACGGCCAGTGCGAGTTGTCGATGCACGCGGATCTCCAGTCTGGGGTCTAGATGAGGTTGGCGAATTCCGGGAGGGTTCGGAGACGCTCGAGCACGTCGCGCTCGAGCAGATTGGTGAGGCTCGCGCCGCGCGCCTTCAGGGCGAGCACGAGCCGGAGGGTCTCGCTGGTGCGACCGCACAGGGCGGACGCGTTGGCGAGATTGGCCAGGACCGACGGGTTGGGCGTGCCAGTGGCCTCCGCGCGCCGACCCGCATCGGCCGCCGCGTCACACTGGCCGAGACGCGCCTCGGCGTACGCCTCGGTCCCCAGCGCTCTCGGGTCGACCGGGTTGACGGCAAGCTGTGCGCGAGCCTGCTCGAGCGACGCCGTGAAGGCCCGTGCGGCTTCGTCACGCCGGCCCTGCCGCAGGAGGACGTCTCCGAGGTTGCGGTGCATGACGGCATCGCGCGGCCGCAGCGCGATCGCCTGCCGGTATAGCCGCTCCGCCGCGACGAAGTCACCCCGGGCGTACTGGAGCGTGGCAAGGTTGGCCACGGCCGCCGCCGTCGGCCTGATCGCGACGGACTGCTGATAGGGCGTCACCGCACCGTCGAGATCACCGGCCATCTGCCTGGCGGCCCCCAGCATCTGGAAGCCCCACGGGTTGTCTGGCTGCAGTTGTGTGAGCACCTCGAACGGCTTCGCGGCGTCGGTGTAACGCCCTGCGCCGAACAGGGTCGCCCCCAGGGCCCGATGATGCGCCCAGTTACCGGGCCGAAGGGCGATCGCGCGCTCGATGAGGGCCACGCCTTCGGCCACGCTGCCCTGCTGCGCCTCGAACTCGCCCAGCAGCCGCAGGGCCACGTCGTCGTCCGGAGACACGGCGAGCACGTCGTGCAGGGCACGAGCGGCCTCGCGCCGCCGCCCGCGCTCGGCCATCAGCAGCGCCAGCGTGATCCGCGTTTCATGCAACTCCGACTGCCGCGTCAGGGCTTCGAGCAGGGACAGTTGCGCGGCATCCAGGTCGGCGGCGTCACGCGTGGCCCGATACCGGGCCCAGAGCGCACGACCGAGTTCGGCATGTGCGGCTGCATACGCCGGCTCGCGCGACACCGTCTGCCGCAACAGGTCGATGGCGCGATTGAGGTTGCCGGGCACATCGGCGCGCTCCGCATACTGGCGAGCCTGCGAGAACTGCCCGAGCGACAGGATCGACGGCTCGAAACCTGGCGGCGTCGAGACGGGAGCCGACGCCTCGCCCAGCCAGACCTTCAGGTCGCCGGCCACCGCTGAAGCGAGGCGCCCAATGGCGTCGGGCGCGCCCAGACGCGTGGCCGTGTGCACGACGCGCCCGTCGCTGGCGCGATGCACGGCGACGCTGAGCCGCGTCGTCGACCGCATCGTCGCGACAGTGGGAATGAGCACGTGCGACAGGCCGTCGTCCTTCAGCGCCGCAACGAGCGTCGCGACGTCGTCGGTGTACGGCGGCACGTCCGAGGAGACGAGCCTCGCACGGGTGAGCGTGCCGAGTGACTGCCTGAGGAGGTCCGCCGCGGCGGCAGACGGCGACGACGCAGACGCGGCGTCCACGCGAGGCACGACGGCAATCACGGGAAGACCGGTGCCCGACGGTGCCTCTCGATCGTGCACCAGCGCGAATCCGCCAGTCACGCACACGGCGCCCACGAGCATCGCCGTCAGCGCCGGGACGCGCAGGCGCGCCGATCGCCTCGCGGGAGCCACCTCGCCGGCCGGCGTCAGCCGCGGCAGCTCGCGAAGCAGCGCGGACGCATCGGCGTGGCGCGCCTCGGGACGTTCCGCCTGCGCGCGACGACCAAGGAGCTGCAGGTGCCGCGCGAGTTCTGGCGGCAGCGCGCGGCCTGCACGCGCGCAGTCGAGCGGCAACTCCTCGAGCATCACGCCGAGGGCGAAGACATCGGCGGCGGCCGTCGGCGTACGCCCCCGCGTGACCTCGGGAGCGGCCCACTTGGGCGTGAACGCGAGTTGCCGCGTGTCGTCGCTGCCAGACGAGGAGTCCGGCCCTGCCTGCCCGAGCTGCGCGATCCCGAAGTCGAGCACCTTGGGCAGTCCGCCCGGTGCCACGGCGATGTTGGCCGGCTTGAGGTCGCAGTGGACGACGCCCCGCTCGTGCGCGTACGACACGGCCTCGACAACGCGAGCCACAGCGCCGAGCACCTCATCCGGGGCATGCCCCTCGTCGATCCAGTCGTCCCATGTCGTGCCCTCGACGTACTCGAGCACGAGAGCCGGCGGCTCGACATCCAGCACGTCGTGGATTGCAGCGACGCCGGGGTGGTTGAGGGCAGCAAGGGCCCGCGCTTCATGGAGCACGCGCGACCTGGCCTCCGTGCTGGCCAGCGAGAGGTCCCGGAGTCGCTTGACGGCCACCCGGCGGTCGAGCAGTTGGTCGTGGGCGAGGTGCACGGTGCCCATGCCGCCGCGGCCGAGCTGACGCTCGAGTCGGTAGCGGCCCCCGAGGATCTCCGGAGCCGGCGGGGCGCCACCGACGTCGGTGACGGCCATGTCGTCTGTCATGGACGATGCATTATGGCCCAGACGGTCAGGCTTGACCCACCGGAGCCGGGACGCTACGCTGCCCCTTCCGGCAGAGGCCGGCCACCATGGCAGATCACGGACTCACGGACGATCAGTACGAGGTGCTCGGCGAGGCGGGGGACTGCTCGGTCTATCGCTGCGAGCACGGGTGCCTGCACATCCAGATCGGCGACGTCAACCTGCGGATCGAGGACGACAGGTTCGCGGAGCTGGCCGAGGCTGTGGCTGCCGCCACGCAGGCGTCGCCGGACCTGATGCGCTGGACGAGTTCGACGGGCCACGGTCCGGCGCACTAGAACGGCCGGCTGGGACAGCCGGCCCTACCGTCGGACGGACGACCGTAATGCCAGCGGAATCACGAGCTTGAGGCCGCTCAGCTCGTCGGACACCCGTATCACCTTCACGTCCACCAGGCCTTGAGCCAGGGCGGCCGCACGCACGTCGTCTTCCCTCAATTCCGGCCGACCCTTCCGCCAGAACACCCAGACGGCGCCAGCGGGAGCGATGACGCCCCGGAGCCGGCTGAGCCTGTCGAGGTCGGGCTTGGCCTCGACCCGCAGGATGACCGCGTCGGCTGACCGGGGGGTTCGAACGACAGTGGACGCCCCAGCCGCCCGCAGGTCCTCGCCCTGCGATTGGAGACCAGCGCCGAGGAGCACCCAGCGCTGACCGGGCTTGACGCCGAGCTTGTCGACGACGGGTTTCGGGGACGGCTCGTCGCGCATGCGCGGTGATTATCAGCTGACAGTGAACGACAAGGCCCTCCACTTCGTCCCACCCACCATCGCGTCCGTCCCGGAAACGTTGTGGCCTGGAGGCGCGGCGGGATAGGACGAGGTGTGCTTCGGCTGAGCCGCCTCGCCCGTCCGCCCGTCGCGCCCCGCCCGGCGCCCTCGCTTGTCGACGAGGCAGGGCCACGACGCGTGGGAGGGCTCCAATCCGCCGTGGTGGACACCTTGCGCATGCCGAACGCCTCGTACACGGACACCATCGAACGCCGCGGGTGGCTGCTGCTGGCGGCCGTGCTGGTGGTGCTCAGTCTCGTCACGATGCCGCAGCTCGCGCTGCAGTACCGGATGCGGGGGGTCGAGCTCCCGCTCGGCGAGATCGTCTTCTCCGGGTTTGCCACGTGGCTGCCCTTCCTGCTCCTCGCGCCCGCCATCTTCCAGATGGCCCGGAGCTTCCCGCTGGAGCCTGGCAACTGGCGGCGCTCGTTCGGCGTGCACGTGCTGTCGTCGCTCTGCGTCTGCGTGGCCTACGCCGCGTGTCGCTGGGGCGCGAGCCACATCCCGCTCGTGGACCCCAAGCCGCTGCCCTTCTCGTGGCTGCTCGTCTCGCAGTTCTACCTGTCGTTCCAGTCGTACTGGGTGCTGGTGGCGGTCCACCAGGCGTGGCACAACTACAGGCGCTTCCGCGACCGGGCGCTCCGGGCGTCGCAGCTCGAGGCGCGGCTGGCCCGTGCGCAGCTCGAGGTGCTCAAGGGGCAGTTGCACCCGCACTTCCTCTTCAACACCCTCAACGCCATCTCCACGCTCGTGCACCGCGACCCGCGCGCGGCCGACGAGATGATCACGCAGCTCAGCGACCTGCTGCGCCTGTCGCTCGACTCGATCGGGGTCCAGGAGGTGCGCCTGAGACAGGAAGTGGAGTTCCTGAGCCGCTACCTGGATATCCAGCGCACGCGCTTCCAGGATCGCCTCCGCGTGGACGTGGACGTCCCGGAACACCTGCTCAACGTCTTCGTACCTAATCAGGTGCTCCAGCCGATCGCCGAGAACGCCATCAAGCACGGTCTGGCCACCCGACCGGAATGCGGACGCATCGAGGTGACGGCGCGGCGCATCGGGCACTGGCTCGACCTCGCCGTGCGCGACGACGGCCCCGGATTCCGTCTCGGTCCAGAGGGCCTCCCGATGCGTGGCATCGGGCTGCGCAACACACGCGAGCGCCTGCGTGAACTGTACGGCCCCGGAGCCGTGCTCACCCTGTCCAACCACCCTGATGGCGGAGCCGTGGTGCGGCTGCGCCTGCCGATTGGCGACGTCGCGGACCTGCCGGCGTCTGTCGAAGGAGTCCCCGCATGACCCTGCGCACCCTCATCGCCGACGACGAGCCTCTCGCGCGCGAGCGAGTCCGGATGATGCTCGGAATGCACGACGACGTCGCCGTCATCGGCGAGGTCGGCGACGGCCAGCAGGCGATCGACGCGATCCGGCAGGAGCGGCCGGATCTCGTGTTCCTCGACGTCCAGATGCCGGGTGTGGACGGCTTCGGGGTGCTCCGGGAACTCGAGGGCGAGATCCTGCCGTACGTGATCTTCGTCACGGCGTACGACCAGTACGCGTTGCAGGCCTTCGAGGTGCACGCGCTGGACTACGTGCTCAAGCCGTTCAACGCGGAGCGCTTCGCCCAGGCACTGCAGCACGCCAGGCACGCCATCGCCCGCCGCGGCGAGGGCGAGGGCACCGTGGACAGGGATCGGCTGCGATCGCTCGTCGCCTCCCTCACCGCCGAGCAGCGCGAGAAGCAGCGGATCGTCGTCAAGTCGTCGGGTCGCGTGTTCTTCGTCAAGGTGGACGACATCGACTGGATCGAGGCCGAGGGCAACTACGTACGCCTGCACATGGGCGCGCAATCGCACCTGCTGCGCGAGACGATGAAGGGCATGGAGTCGGTGCTGGACGAGTCGCAGTTCATCCGCATCCACCGATCCACGATCGTGAACGCGGACCGCATCCGCGAACTGCAGCCGCTCTTCCACGGGGAGTACGCCGTGATCCTGCGCGACGGCACGCGTCTGGTCGCCAGCCGCGGCCCCGACAACCGCCTCAGGAAGCTCCTGGCCGAAGCCACCATTCACGGGTAGCTGCCTGCCTGGCGGCATCCTTCGACCTCTCTGGATGTCGACCCGCGCCGACGGCACGAACCGAGCGTGCCGGGCGGCGGCTCCGACGAAGCGCCCCGGTCGTGCTTGAATGGCGCACATGCGACGCGCGCTTCCCTTGCTTGCCGCCCTGCTCTTCGTGATGTCGCTGGCTGGTCATGCCCAGGACCGGCCGGCGACACCGATCTACGGCTTTGGGCCGTCCCGACTGCAGCCACAGCTCGATCTGGAGCGGCGCTTCGACGCCGAGCTGTCCACGGCCAACCTCACGGCCTGGCTGAAGCAGCTGGCCGCACGACCGCACCATGCGGGGTCGCCGCATGGCAAGGCGAACGTCGAGTTCATGGCAGGGCAGCTGCGCGAGTGGGGTTACCGGGTCGAGATCACGCAGTACGACGTGCTCTTCCCGACGCCGAAGACGCGCCTGGTCGAGCTGGTCGCGCCCACGAAGTTCACCGCGCGCCTGTCCGAACCGGCATTGGCGGAAGACGCGCTGTCCAAGCTGCAGACCGAGGCGCTGCCGACGTTCAACATGTACTCGGTCGACGGCGACGTGACCGGTGACCTGGTGTACGTGAACTACGGCGTGCCGGCCGACTACGAGGAACTCGAACGCCGCGGCATCGACGTGAAGGGCAAGATCGTACTCGCCCGCTACGGCGGGTCGTGGCGCGGCATCAAGCCGAAGGTCGCCGCCGAGCACGGCGCCATCGGGTGCCTCATCTACTCCGATCCCCGCGACGATGGCTACGGGCAGGGTGACGTGTACCCGAAGGGCGGCTGGCGGAGCGAGCACTCGGCGCAGCGCGGCTCGGTGGCGGACATGCCCGTCTATCCTGGCGATCCGCTCACGCCGGGCGTCGCCGCCACGCCCACGGCCCCGCGACCGGAGTTCACCAGGGCGCAGACCCTCACGAAGATCCCGGTGCTGCCGATCTCGTACGCCGACGCCCGGCCGCTGCTCGAGGCGCTCGGCGGACCCATGGCGCCTGCGGCGTGGCGCGGCGGCCTCCCGCTGCCGTACCACCTCGGGCCCGGCCCGGCGCGGGTCCACCTGAAGCTCGCCTTCGACTGGAAACTCGCGCCGGCCTACAACGTCATCGCGACGCTGCCAGGCACTGAGTTCCCGGATCAGTGGGTGGTGCGCGGTAACCACCACGACGGCTGGGTGGCCGGAGCGAGCGACCCGGTGAGCGGCATGGTGGCGGTACTGGAGGAGGCCCGCGTGGTCGGCGCGCTGGCGCGTCAGGGCTGGAAGCCGCGTCGCACGCTCGTCTTCGCCGCGTGGGACGCCGAGGAGCCGGGCCTGCTCGGCTCGACCGAGTGGGTGGAGGATCTGGCCGACACGCTCAGCGCGAACGTCGTCGCCTACGTGAACTCCGACAGCAACGCGCGCGGCTTCTTCGATGCCGGCGGCTCGCACAGCCTCGAGCGGTTCGTCAACGAAATCGCGCGCGACGTGCCCGATCCGAAGATGAAGGGATCGATTGCCGATCGCCTGCTCGCGCGGACGATCCTGCGGGGTTCATCGGAAGAGCGCCGGATCGCGCGCGAGGAGCAGCGCTTCGAGATCGACGCGCTCGGATCGGGATCGGACTACACGCCGTTCCTGCAGCACCTCGGCATCGCGTCGCTGAACCTCGGCTTCGGCGGCGAGGGCGAGTACGGGCAGTACCACTCCGTGTACGACTCGGTGGACCACTACCTGCGCTTCCAGGACCCGGACCTCTCGTATGCGGCGGCGCTGGCCAAGGTGGGCGGACGCGCGGTGCTGCGCCTGTCGGAGGCCGACCTGCTGCCGTTCGACTTCACGCGGTCGGCCGACCGCATCGGCCGCTACGTGGACGAGGTGGGCGACCTGCTGAAGACGACGAAGGCCGACACCACCGAGCACAACCGCCGCGTGGACGACGGCGTGTTCACGCTGGCGGCCAACCCCACGCAGACCTACGTGGCGCCGACGAAGAAGGACGCCGTGCCGGATCTCGATCTGGATCCCCTTCGCCAGGCGGTCGAACGGTTGCGCGTCGCGGCGCGGCGGTTCGACACGGCCGCGAAGGCCGGAGACGCGCCAGCCGACGCCCTCGCCGCGGCCAACGCCATCGTCTTCAAGGCGGAGCGCGCACTCACCCGCACCGACGGCCTGCCGCGACGGCCGTGGTTCCGGCACCAGGTGTACGCCCCGGGGTTCTACACCGGCTACGGCGTCAAGACGCTGCCCGCGGTGCGCGAGGCGATCGAGCAGCGCGCGTGGGACGAGGCGCGCACGCAGATCCCGCCGTGGCGCAGACGCTGGAGCGGTATGCCGCGAGATCGAGCGCGCGGCATCGGCGCTGGCCCGGTGACCTGAGGCACGGGCCCCGGGATCGCCGCTCCACTTCGCGCACTCGGGCGTGGCGGGGCCATGTCTCGAGTGGCGGTCAGTCCGCGACCGTCAGGCTCCGGATCGACCCGCGGCGCCCTGGATACGCCCGCTCGAGTCTCGGCGCGGCGACCGATCCGGAGTCGTCCGGATCGAAGCCAGGCGCCATGGTCGTGCCGAGCAACGCCCACCGCACGGTAGCCGGGCGCCGTCCCGCCCCAGGAGCAGGCCGAACCCGCGTCCCCGGCCACGTCCCCGCCGGCACGACGTGCTGGACGCGCTGCCCGCCACGAAGGTCAGGGCCGAGGACCACGACGTCGCTCGTGCCGTCTGGCGCGAGCAGGAGCTGCTCCACCGGATCACCGAGGTAGAAATGGAAGATCTCGTCGGTGGGCAGCCGATGCAGGGCCGAGAAGCCGTCGGCGGCATCCGTCACCAGGTAATAGATGGCGGTGCCGGCCGCCTTGCCGCGCGGGTACCGTGGTCCGAGCGTCCCGGCCTCGAGCCTGTCTGCCGACACCCACGTCTGGCGGAAATAGCCGCCCTCACCAGGCAGGGGCACCAGGTCGAGCCGCTCGATCACCTCCCGGGCCGTCATGGAATCGTCACGCATCGAAGACTCGCAACCCTCGCAACCACCGTCTGCCGGATCCCCGGCTCAGGAACGCCCGGCTCGTCAGCACCGCCGCCGTCCACCACGAGCTCGGCACCCGTGATCGAGCGGGCACCGGCTGAGACGAGGAACAGGCACGCGTCGGCGACATCGTCGAACTGCCCGAGCCGCCCCAGCGGTGTCGCCGCCGTGTCTTTACGGCCAACTTCCTGACGACCGTCTCTATGATTTCATCCTGCAGTTCGAAGATATCCTCGATTTGACGGTTAAATCGCTGGGCCCAAATATGGTTCCCGCTGGCGGTATCGATGAGCTGCGCATTGATGCGCACCTGGTCCCCCGCTTTTTGAACGCTGCCTTCGAGAATGTACTTCACGTTCAATTCATCCCCCAACTCCTTGATATCCGGTATTTTTCCTTTGTACTTAAAAACGGTCGTGCTGGCCGTTACGGCCAGCTCTCGGAACTTGGACAGATCGGTAATGATATCTTGGGTCATACCGTCGCTGAAATATTCCTGATCGGCATCATTGCTTAAGTTAGCAAAGGGTAAGACGGCGATAGAGGGCTTGGC